>NZ_JBMDKN010000011.1:0-93584 GCF_057809735.1 Novosphingobium sp. FG137
TCCGTCTATGTTGGCGACCGGTGGAAGAAGAAGCAAAACCGCATCTCCCTGCCGGTGAACGGGCATATATGGAGGGGGTTCCGACCCGTCAACGGCTTTCTGCATTTTTTCTGCAACAAGTCGCAGACCGCCCGAAAACACGAGACTTTGCGAATGTTGCGCAGAGGTATGAGATCGACCTCCCCCCGAATCGTCCTCCTGAATTGCGCGGATGTGCGAAGAATCGCATCCGAATCGCGTTCGTAAGCGAAACCTTAAGCGCCTCGGGTCTAGTCCGGATCGGACATGACCAGCGATTCCACCGACGCGACTCCGCCTGCGGCTATGCCGCGCACGGAGGGCGCCCCCTCCCTGCGCGCGCGTGCCGGAGCCCGCGTGTCCGTGATCGTGCCTGCCTATGGTGTCGCGCATCTGCTGGGTGAGGCGCTGACCTCCCTTCAGCGGCAATCGTTCACTGAGTGGGAATGCATCGTCATTGATGATGGTGCGCCCGATGACGTGGCAGGTGCCGTCGCCCCCTTCCTTGCCGATCCGCGCATCCGCTTTCTCGCCACGATGAACCAGGGCGTGTCGACCGCGCGCAACACGGCGATCGCGGCCTCCACAGCGCCGCTGGTTGCTCTGCTCGATGGCGATGATCTGTTCCGCCCTGGCTACCTCGCCTCGGTTGTTCCGATTCTGGAGGACGATCCCGGCGTCAGGCTCGTCACCTGCAATGCACTCATCTTCGGTGCCGTCGCGCGGTTGCGCACCTGCGTTGAGCAGCCCCAGCCGACCCACGGCACGCTTGCCCAGGTGCTCGACCGTTCCTTCAACGTCTATATCGGCACCACGTTCCGCCGCGCTGATTTCGATGCGATCGGCGGCTTCGATACGCGCATGGCGCAGTCGGAAGATTTCGATCTCTGGGTGCGCCTCATGATGCTCGGCGGCACGGCCCGCTATATAGACGCAGTGCTCGGCGAATACCGCGTCCGCCCTGGCAGCGCCTCCGCCAATGCCGGGCGGATGCTGCTCGGCAACATCCGCAGCTATGAAAAGGCCCGTACCGCGCTGCCCGCCGATGCGCCGGAGATCCCGCTGCTCGACCGGCTGCTGTTCGACAGCCGCGCAGCGCTCGATTTCGAGCATGCTATAGATTGCATCGTCGATGGCGATACCCGGCGCGGGCTCGAGGCATTGCGCAACGCGCGCGGGCAAGTCGCCGGGCTGACATGGCGTTTGTCCTTCACTTTGTGGCAGCTCTTCCCCGCGCTCGCGCGCCCCATGCTGCGCTGGCGCCGCCGCGCCCACAGTCGTGGGGCAGCCGGCTCTGCGGTCTATCCCAGCTTCCTAGAGTCCGAAGGTTGAGCTTGACCCGCACCGATCGCCTCCTTGCAAAGCTCGCCGAGCAGCCGCCTGTCATGTCCGTTCGCACGGCTGCTGCCTGGGCGCTGGTCTCGCAATACACTTCCTTTGCGATCCAGTTTGCCACCAGCGTCGTGCTCGCGCGCTGGTTCATCACGCCGGCAGAACTGGGCCTGTTCTCGATCGCCTTCGCGGCGATCACGCTGGTCGCCTTCCTGCAGGACTTCGGCGTCACTCGCTACATCAACGGTGAGCGCGATCTCACGGCGGACAAGCTGCACACCGCCTTCACCATCTCGGTCGCCTTCGCCTGGGGCATCGCGCTGCTGGCGATCCTCGCCTCCGGGCCGATCGCCGACTTCTATCACGATCCCGCGATGCGCCCAGTCGCGCTCGTGATCGCCTGCTCTTATCTGCTTGTGCCCCTCGCAATCGTTCCGCAGGCGACCTGCCAGCGGCGGATGGACTACAAGTCCAACACCATGATTGAGGTCGGCTCCTCCGCCGCCAATGCCGGCGTGGCGATCACGCTGGCGCTCTTCGGCTATGGCGCGCTCGCGCTGGCGTGGGGCGCCTTTGCCCAGCAGGCTGCGCGGCTCATCGTCAGCCAGTGGCGAGCCGGCCTCATGCTACCCTGGCCGCTGCGGGTGGAAGGCGCGGCCCCCGTGTTCCGGCTCGGCGGCACCAACAGCGCGCAGGCCGTGTGCAACTCGATCACCGGCCGCGCGCCCGAACTCGTCATCGGCCGCCTGATCGACAACGCCGCCGTCGGCCTCTTCGCCCGCGCATCCGGGCTCGCTCTGCAGTTGCGCCTGCTTGTCGCGGGCGCGGTGACCGGTGTGTTCTATCCCGCCTTCCGCCGCGTGCGCGATAGCGGGGAGCCGCTCGGCCCGCCCTACCTGCGCGTGGTCGCAGCTTATACCGGTGTGACCTGGCCGGCGATGGCGGGCATTGCGGTGCTGGCCGAGCCGATCATCCACCTTCTCTATGGGGAGCGCTGGCTTGCCGCCGCGCCGCTGCTCGGCTGGGTGGCGCTCTCGCAGCTCTGCTATGTCGCCCTCCCGCTCAACGGCGATCTCCCGCTGCTTTTGGACCGGATGCGCAGCCTCATCCGCCGCAATGTGCTCGAGACCGCCGCGTCGGTGCTGCTCCTCGCGCTCGCGGCGCCGTTCGGGCTTATCTGGGTTGCCATTTCGCGCTTTGCCCACGGCCTCGTGTTCATGGTCATCTACGCCCCGTTCATGCAGGAGATGCTCGGCTTTCGCTGGCGTGATCTGGCGGTGATCTACCTGCGCAGCCTCCTCGCCACGACTGCGGCGATCGCGCCGGTGCTGGTTGGTTATCAGCTCTGGGCTCCGGCGGCAGAGGCCGGCGCGCTGCAGATGCTCGTCACCGCCGGCGCGGGCGCCCTGCTCTGGTTCATCGCGCTCCGCCTTATCGGCCACCCGCTGTTTGCCGAGATCATCGGCCTGCTGGGCGAACTTCTCGGCGCGCTGCGCCACCGCCGCGCTCAGCCCGCAACACCCTGAAATCCATAGGCAGCGCCGCAGGAAAGGCGTATGTGCCTTCGCAGGAGAAGGACGCCATGGGTCTGCTCGCAATCCTTTCAGCCGGCGCGCTTGCGCTGGCCACGCCAGCACCGCTGCCTCCGGTCGAGACCGGTCCCGCTGGCATCGACATCGTGAAGGCCGACATCGACCGGCACGACCGGATGACCGTCCCCGTCCGCATCGGGCACAATGGCGGGCAGGCAGGCCCCTTCGATTTTCTCGTCGATACCGGGGCCGAACGCACCGTGCTCGCACGCGATATCGCCACCCGCCTCCAGCTGCCGATGTCGGGCAAGGGCCTCCTCATCGGCATTGCCGGCACCCAGAACGTCGATCTGGTCGAGATCGACGAGATCAACCTCGGCCGCCGCAGCTTCTACGGCCTAACCGCCCCGTTGCTCGATGGCTACAACATCGGTGCCGACGGAATCATCGGGCTCGACAGCCTGCAGGACCAGCGCGTCCTCCTCGATTTCGCGAGAAAGCGCATGACCATCGGCGATGCGATCCAGCTCGGCGGCAGCCGCGGGTTCGAGATCGTGGTGCAGGCGCGCCGCCGCTCGGGCCAGCTGATCATGACCAACGCCCTGATCGACGGCGTGCGCACCGATATCGTGATCGATACCGGTTCCGACACCTCGATCGGCAACCGCGCCCTGCAAAAGGCGCTGGCCCGTCGCCACAAGGGCGAGACGACCGAACTCCAGTCCGTCACGGGGCAGACGATCATCGCCGATCTCGCAATGGCCAAGACCGTGAAGCTCGGCACGATGACGATGAGCAATTCGATGCTCGTCTTCGCCGACACCCCCGCCTTCGACAAACTGGAGCTGGTCAAGCGCCCGGCGATGTTCATGGGCATGAACCAATTGAAGCTGTTCCGCCGCGTCGCCATCGATTTCTCGACCAAGCGGATCCTGTTCGATCTGCCCGACAACGCCGAGATTCCGATCCGGTTCTGAGGCGCGCGCGTCCGCCGGTATACTGAGCCCATCACTGAGCTCGCTCACCCTGACCCTGTCGAAGGGTGCTGGCGCGACGGTCGTGCCTGATGCTTCGACCAGCTCAGCATGAGCCGGATCGCGATTTGGCACCCCATTCCCACTGGCGAAACCCGCCAAAGCCCCTATCTGGGAACCATGCCGCCAGATACCGCAACCAACAATGCCGATGCCCGCCACGATGGCTGGGGAACGCTTCGCCGCTTCCTGCCCTATCTCTGGCCCCGCGATAATCCGGCGCTGAGGGCGCGGATCATCGGCGCCACGCTGCTCATCCTTGCTGCCAAGGCGACCACGCTTGCGCTGCCCTATGCCTACAAGCGCGCGATCGATGCGATGAGCCTGCCGGGCACGACGCCGGGAACGGCAGGCGGCGCCTATGCCGTCGCGCTGGCCTTCGTGCTCGCCTATGCGCTCGGCCGCTTCTCCGGCGTCGCCTTCGACAACATGCGCAACATCGTGTTCGAGCGCGTCGGGCAAGACGCCACGCGCGCTCTGGCGGAGGACGTGTTCAGCCGCCTCCACAAGCTGTCGCTGCGTTTCCACCTCGCCCGCCGCACCGGCGAAGTCACCAAGGTGATCGAGCGCGGCACCAAGAGCATCGACGTGATGCTCTATTTCCTCCTCTTCAACATCGCCCCCACGGTGATCGAGCTCGCTGCCGTCGCGATCATCTTCTACATCAGCTTCGGCTGGCCGCTGGTTGCCGCGACAGCTCTCGCCGTCGTGCTCTATGCCTGGACCACGCGCACCATCACCGAATGGCGCAATGCCCTGCGTGAAAGCATGAACCGGCTCGACGGGCAGGCGATGGCCCGCGCGGTCGATTCGCTGCTCAACTATGAAACGGTGAAGTACTTCGCCGCCGAATCGCGCGAGGAAGCCCGTTACGCGCAGGCCACCCGCGCCTATGCCGATGCCGCGGTAAAGAGCGAGAACTCGCTCGGCCTGCTCAACATCGCGCAGGCGCTGATCGTCAACCTGCTCATGGCCGGCGCCATGGCCTATACCGTGTGGGGCTGGGCCAAGGGCCACCTCACCGTCGGTGACGTCGTCTTCGTCAACACCTACCTCACCCAGCTGTTCCGCCCGCTCGACATGCTCGGCATGGTCTACCGCACCATCCGGCAGGGCCTGATCGATATGGCCGCCATGTTCAAGCTGATGGACGAGCCGCAGGAAGTCGCCGACGCGCCCGGCGCCCCAGCACTCCTCGTCCGCCAGCCCGCGGTCGTGTTCGACAACGTCACTTTCGGCTACGATCCGGACCGCACGATCCTCCACAATCTGACGCTCGAGATCCCCGCCGGCAGCAAGGTTGCCGTGGTCGGCCCCTCGGGCGCGGGCAAGTCGACCATCGCGCGCCTGCTGTTCCGCTTCTACGATCCGCAAGCCGGGCGCATCCTGATCGACGGGCAGGACATCCGCCTCGTCACCCAGAAATCCCTGCGCGCCGTGCTCGGCATCGTCCCGCAGGATTCGGTGCTGTTCAACGACACCATCGGCTACAACATCGCCTACGGGCGTGACGGCGCGGACCTCTCGGACGTAGAAGCCGCCGCCCGCGCCGCCGCGCTCATGCCGCTGATCGAGCGCCTGCCCAAGGGGTTCGAGACCGAAGTCGGCGAACGCGGCCTCAAGCTTTCGGGCGGCGAAAAACAGCGCGTTGCCATCGCGCGGACGCTGGTGAAGAACCCGCCCATCGTCCTCTTCGACGAAGCGACCAGCGCGCTCGATACCCGCACCGAGCAGGACATTCTCTCCACCATGCGCGGGCTTGCCGAACAGCGCACCACGATCTCGATCGCGCACCGCCTTTCGACCATCGCCGATTCGGACCGCATCTTCGTGCTCGATCAGGGCCGCCTCGTCGAAAGCGGCGGCCACCTCGAACTCCTGCGCCGCGATGGGCTCTATGCCGAAATGTGGAACCGGCAGGCTGCCGAACAGGGCGATCTCAGCGAAGCGGCGGAATAAGGCAGAGGGGCGATGCTCACCCTCGCCCTACTCCTCCTGGCCGCACAGGTCGAACCGCCCGCCCCGGTTCCCGCCGCCCCAGTCCCCGCCGCACCGGTTCCTTGCGCCACCACCGGCGGCCTCCTCCCCGGCTCCGGCCTGTGCCGAACCGATGCACTCGCCCGTCTGCCGCGCAGCGAATGGACTGCCCCGCAAGGCTGCGACGTAACCGCGCAGGAAGCCCGGCTCACCGGCGGACGCTGGCTGCTCTATGCCGCCTTGCGCTGCGGTGAGACAAGCGCCCGGCTTGAGGTGACGCCGCAGCAGGGCGGCGCCCTCGTGCTGCGCTACGCGGAAACCGCCCGCAATCCGGAACTCATGGGCCGCAAGGCGCTCACCATCGTCGAGGGCCAACCGGCTGCAGAGCATCTCGCAGTCTACGCCCTCGTCATGGCCGGCCTGCCGCGCGAACAGGCCCAGCGCTGCGCCCTGCGCACGCCGCCTGCGCCCGGCTACCCCTACGACGCGTTCGTCTTCGATCTACCTGCCACCGAATCGCGCCAAAGTGCCGCGCTCGATCAACCCTGCGGCCCCTACAGCCGCTCTGCCTGGCCGGATACCTACTGGCGCCTGCTCGGCGGCATTGGCGTCTACTACCAGTCGAATGGTGATAGGCCCGAGTTCGATCCCGCAAGCCTCACGGTCTACAAGCCGGGCAGCTGATTCCTCAACCTGCCAGCCAAGCGCCCCTCACTTCACCACGTCAGCCTCATGCCACACCACGGCCTGCGCGGCCTTCATGCAGCCGCCTTCCTCATCCCATGTGATCGTGGGCGATCCATAAAGCCGCCATCCCTGCATCAGCGCCTCGGAAACGCGCTCGCAAAAGGCGCGGTCGTCCTTGCCGGTGAGGAGGCGGTAGATCGGGCGGTCTTCAGGCGTCGTGTACATGTCCGCACCATAGGGCAATAAACCCGCCCGCGCACCGGCAATCCTTGCATTCCCCATCACTTGGGGCACGCTCTGCCCTGCGGAGGGCATCGATGGGCGGCATGACGGCAAACGGTACAAGCGAAAACAGCGACCTGTTCGGCCAACCCAAGGGCCTATGGGTCCTCGCCGGCACCGAACTGTGGGACCGCATCTCGTTCCACGGCATGGTCGCGATGCTCGTGCTCTACATGACCGGCGACTTGCTGCTCGATCCCGCCCGCGTCGCCACTGTCATCGGCTTCCCGGCCTTCCGCGCCTTTCTCGAAGCCACCTCCGGACCGCTCGGCGCGCAGGCGCTCGCGCTCCAGACCTTCGGCTACTACTACGCCTGCGTCACCGGCTTGCCCTTGCTCGGCGGCTGGATCGGCGACCGCGTAACCGGCCGCAAGCTTGCCGTCGGCGGCGGTGCAGCGCTGATGACGGCGGGCCACTTCGCGCTCGCCTTCGATCGCACATTCCTCATCGCGCTGGTCCTCCTGATGTGCGGCGCAGGCCTGCTGCGCGGCAATCTCTCGGCGCAGATCAAGTCACTCTATGCCGATGGCGACCCGCGCGAGGTCAACGCGTTCCAGTACTACTACCTCGGCATCAATTTCGGCGCAGCGGCCGCACCGATTCTCAGCGGTAGCGTCGCCGCGATCTGGGGTTGGCACGCCGGTTTTGCCGTCGCCGGCTTCGGCATGCTGATCGGCCTCGTGGTCTACCTCGGCGGCAGCCGCTGGCTCCCCGCCGAGCAGCAGCGCGCCCGCCAGCCTTCGGGCGAGCGCCCACCCCTCACCCCCGGCGAACGCCGCCGCGTGGTGGGTCTCCTTCTCATCTGGCCGCTGGTGGTGGGATACTGGACGGCGCAGGCGCAGATCTGGAACGTCTACAACATCTGGCTACGCGACAGCGTGGACCTGAATGTCGGCGGCTTCTCCGTTCCCGTCCCGTGGTTCCAGTCGCTCGATGGGCTTGCTCCGGGCCTGTTCATCCCGCTCGTCCTGTGGATCTGGTCGATGCAGGCCAAGCGCGGACGCGAGCCCGATGTGCTCACCAAACTCGCCATTGGCAGCGTGATCTTCGGCCTCAGCGTCGGCCTGCTCGCTGCCGGGCCGCTCCTCGCCAATGCGCAAGGCCGCGCCCCCATCGCGCTGCCGCTGCTCTTCCACGTGACCTCGAATTTCGGCGCGATGTACTACGCGCCCGTCATCCTCGGCCTCTACGGCACCCGCGCCCCGCAGTCCTTGCGCGGCACGCTGGTCGGCGTCTGCATGCTCGCCGTCGCCGCCGGGAGCATCCTGAGCGGCTGGATGGGCGGGCTCTACGAGAGCATGGGACCCGCCGGCTTCTGGTTGCTCAACGCGGCGATCTGCACCGGCGCCGGGCTCGGCATCCTGCTCGGCGCGCCGCTGCTCGGCCGCCTGCTCGCGCAGGATGAAGCTTGAGACCCAATCCCACCCCGCTCATGCTGAGCTTGTCGAAGCATCTCGCGCGGCTGCCGCGCCAACACCCTTCGACAAGCTCAGGGTGAGCAGCATCTGGGGTGAAGATCGATATCCGCTTTAGAGGATATACTTCGATAGGTCCGTATTCCCCGCCAGCCCCGCCAGCTTGCCCGCCACATAGGCCGCGTCGATCGTCACCGTCGTGCCGCGCCGGTCCTCGGCCTCGAAGCTCACTTCCTCGAGCAGCTTTTCCATCACCGTCTGCAGCCGCCGCGCGCCGATGTTCTCGACGCTCTCGTTCACTTGCGCAGCCGTGCGCGCCACCGCGCGGATCGCATCGGGGGTGAAGTCCACGGTCACCTCCTCCGTGCCCAGCAACGCGCGGTACTGCTCGACAAGGTTCGCCCGCGTCGAGGAGAGGATATGCACGAAGTCATCCTCGGTAAGAGCCGTCAGCTCCACCCGGATCGGCAGGCGCCCCTGCAGTTCGGGCAGCATGTCGCTGGGCTTCGCCACATGAAACGCGCCCGAGGCGATGAACAGCACGTGGTCGGTCTTCATCGGCCCGTACTTCGTGGCAACGGTCGTGCCCTCGATCAGCGGCAGCAGATCGCGCTGCACACCCTCACGGCTCACCGAACCGCCGCGCACGTCGGAAACCGCGATCTTGTCGATCTCGTCGATGAATACGATGCCATTGGTTTCGGCATTGATCAGCGCCGCGCGGGCGACGTCGTCCTGATCCATGCGCTTCTCGGCTTCTTCATCGACCAGCTTGTCCCACGCATCCGCCACCCGCAGCTTGCGCCGCTTGAGCGGCTTCTGCCCGAAGGCCTTGCCCATCATCTCGGACAAGTTGATCATGCCGACACCGCCCTGCATGCCCGGGATTTCCATGGCCTTTGCGGGCTGGTCTTCTACCTCGATCTCCACCTCGACGTCATTCATGGCGCCTTCGCTGATCCGCTGGCGAAAGCTCTCGCGCGTCGCCTCGCTCGCGCCGTCGCCCACCAGTGCCTTCAGCAGCCGGTCCATCGCCGCCTTGCTCGCCGCCTCGCGCACTGCCTCGCGCCGCCGGTCCTTCTCGAGCCGCACCGCTTCCTCGACAAGATCGCGCGCGATCTGCTCAACATCGCGCCCGACATAGCCGACTTCGGTGAACTTGGTCGCTTCCACCTTCACGAACGGCGCCTCGGCCAGCTTCGCCAGCCGCCGGCTGATCTCGGTCTTGCCGCAGCCCGTCGGCCCGATCATCAGGATGTTCTTCGGCGTCACTTCATCGCGCAGTTCCGGCGGCAATTTCTGCCGCCGCCAGCGATTGCGCAGCGCCACCGCCACCGCACGCTTGGCATCGGCCTGGCCGACAATATGCGCATCAAGCGCGGCAACAATGGCTTTGGGTGTCAGGGTCTCGTTCATGGCAATTCTCTCTCCCCTCCCGCCTGCGGGAGGGGCCGGGGGAGGGTATGTTGGAGTGGCAGCGGCGCGTCAGATCTCTTCGACCGTCACGCGGTCATTGGTGAAAACGCAGACTTCCGCCGCCACCTGCATGGCCCGCCGCGCGATCTTCTCGGCATCGTCCTCATAGGGATCGAGCGCCTTGGCAGCCGCCAAAGCATAGTTCCCGCCAGAGCCAATCGCTGCGATTCCGCCTTCGGGCTCCAGCACATCGCCGTTGCCGGTCAGGATCAGCATCGTCTCGGCATCGGCAACGATCATCAGCGCTTCAAGGTTGCGCAGATATTTGTCGGTGCGCCAGTCCTTGGCAAGCTCCACCGCCGCGCGCATCAGCTGCCCCCGATGCTGCTCCAGCTTGCGCTCCAGCCGCTCAAACAGGGTGAAAGCATCGGCGGTCGCCCCGGCAAAACCGGCGATAACCTTGCCTTCCCCGATGCGCCGAACCTTGCGCGCATTGGGCTTCATCACGGTGTTGCCCATGGAAACCTGCCCGTCACCGGCGATGACGGTGCGGCCATTCTTCTTGACGCCGATGATCGTGGTGCCGTGCCACGCCGCGAGCCCGTGGGCTGAATGTCTGTCGTTCATGCGCCCGATATGGGGCGCACAAAATGCGGTTCAAGCGTTACGCCGAACCGTCAGCTCCCGTTCGGCCCCGAACCCGTCGGCCCGCCGCCCTGGCCTGCCTGCCCGGGAATCGCGCCGACCGAGCCGATATTGCCGAACAGATCCTCGAAGAAGCTGCGCGTGCGGCCCAGCGTCGGGGTCTTGTGGCTATCGGGATTGAGCGCGACGACCTTCTCCATGCCGCGCCGCTCGACGGTCGCGACATTGCCCTTCTCGTCGAAGCTCACCATCAGCACGTTCTGCGTCTTGGCCTGCGGGCGCTTGAACGGGCGCTGCTTGGTATCGATCGATACGTAGTACCAGATCTGCTTGCCGAACTCGCTCTTGAAGGTCGGCTGACCCAGCGAGCGCTCCACCGAAGTGCGGTTGTCGATCCCCGGCTGAACCGAACCCGTCAGCGCCGGATCGATCAGGTAGCCACGGTGATCCTTGATGCTGGCGCAGCCGCTGGCCATGAGCGCAAGCGCACCAAGCGCTGATGCCGCCCGCAGTTTCGTGTTCCAGCCCTTAACCAGCATGCGTCACTCCGAATTGGCCGGGCCGCCGGCTCATCGCCGTGCCCATCGGGGCGTTTGCCAATTGGCCCGCGCACCCTATATCGCCGTCTATCGCCACGTGCCTTACGGCGCACGGCGCGTTACTGCAATGGCGGACAGGCGCTTTCCCCGCCCTGAACCGCGCCGCAAGCCAAGAAGGAAAATCCCGCCCATGTCGCTCCTCGCCCGTCTGTTTGGCACCCGGCAAGACGATCGCGATACAGTGCGCGAGCTTTGGCACCGCGTCGTCGCCATCGCGCGCGAAAAGGAGTGGTACCGCGATTGCGGCGTCGCCGATACGCTGGCCGGCCGGTTCGACATGATCACGCTGGTGCTCAGCCTCGTCATGCTGCGTATGGAGCACGAAGAAGCGCTGATCGCGCCTTCCGCCCGCCTCACCGAGCTGTTCGTGGAAGACATGGACGGCCAGCTGCGCGAACAGGGCGTCGGCGATGTCGTCGTCGGCAAGCATATCGGCAAGCTGATGGGCACGCTTGGCGGGCGCCTTGGCGCCTACCGCGCAGGGCTTTCCGGCGGTGAGGATGCCATGGCCGAAGCCGTGCGCCGCAATGTCACGCTCACTTCTGGCATCGATCCGCTGGTCGTGGCGCAGCGCGCCCGCGCCTTTGCGGCCGGCCTCGCGCTCGTCCCCGGGTTCCGCGTGCTGGCGGGGGAAATCGGGCGATGAGCGCGCCCGCGCCGGAGTACAGCTACCCGGTCGATCTGCGCCAGATCACCGATGCGCCGCTCGTCCTCGTGCCCGATGAAGCCGCGCGCCGCCGCCTCGCGGGCCGCTTCGGCATCACCGCAATCCCCGCCATGGAAGCCAAGGTCCAGTTGGTGCGTGAGGGTGAGCGGGTCACCGCCACCGGCCGCCTCGTCGCCGATGTCGTCCAGTCCTGCCGTATCTCGGCCGAGGACTTCCCCGTCCATATCGACGAGCCTGTCCACTTGCGCTTCGTGCCCCCTGTGGGCGAGATCGTCCTGGACGAGGAAATCGAACTCACCGCCGATGCGTGCGACGAGATCGAATATGAAGGCACCGCCTTCGATCTGGGCGAGGCTCTGGCCCAGACTCTCGCACTCGCCATCGATCCCTTCGCCGAAGGCCCGAACGCCGATGCCTTCCGCGCCGAACACGGCCTTGCCGGTGAAACCCCCATCGGGCCTTTCGCTGCGCTTGCCGCGCTCAAGAAGCAGGACTGAGCGCATGACGGAAAGCGGACCCCGGCGAGGCCCCGGCCAAGGCCACCGCGACCTCACCAAAGGTCCGATCCTCTCGACCCTCCTCATCTTCTCCGCGCCCACACTCGCCTCGAACATCCTTCAGGCGCTCAATGGCTCGGTCAATTCGGTGTGGGTGGGCCGCCTGCTTGGCGATTCCGCGCTGGCCGCCACCGCCAACGCCAACGTCGTGATGTTCCTCGTCTTTGCAGCCGTGTTCGGCTTTGGCATGGCCGCCACGGTCAAGGTCGGGCAGGCCTTCGGCGCCGGGCAGGTCGATGCCGCGCGTCGCACCTTCGGCAGCGCGATCGGCCTGTGTCTTGGCCTCAGCCTCGTCCTCGCGCCGCTGGGCTGGGTGCTCACCCCGCATCTTCTCCATGCGATGCGCACCCCGCCCGAGATTTTCGACTATGCGCTTACCTACCTGCGCCTGATCTTCGTCGCGATGCCCGCTTCCACGATTACAGTGATCGTCGGCATGGGCCTGCGCGGCGCCGGCGATGCGCAAACCTCGCTGCGTTTCATGATCGTTTCGGTCGTGCTTGATATCGCGCTCAACCCGCTGCTGATCGCCGGGTTCGGCCCCATCCCGCCTCTCGGCATCGCCGGTTCCGCGCTTGCCACGGCCATCGCGTCCTATATCGCCGCGCTCGGGCTCATCATCTTCGTCTACGCGCGCAATCTGCCGCTGCGCCTGCGCGGACGGGAGCTCGCTTATCTCATCCCCCACCCGGCGGAGCTGCGCTACATCCTCGTCAAGGGTCTGCCGATGGGCGCGCAGATGCTGATGATTTCGGCTGCGGGCATCATCATGATCGGCCTCGTCAACCACGAAGGTGCGGTGACCAGCGCGGCCTACGGCGCTTCGCTGCAGGTCTGGACCTATCTCCAGATGCCCGCGATGGCGATTTCCGCGGCGCTCAGCGCGATGGCCGCGCAGACCATCGGCGCCGGGCTCGGCAGCCGCCTTGGCAAGATCACCCGTGCCGGCCTCATCCTCAACGTCACCATTACCGGCACGATGACCCTGCTGCTGCTCGGGTTCGATCGCCCGGTGCTCTCGCTGTTCCTCGGCCCCACCAGCCCTGCCGTCGATGCCGCGCGCCACATCCAGTTCCTCGCCAGCTGGAGCTATGTCTTGTTCGGCATGACGATTGTCCTGTTCGGCACGATGCGCGCCGGCGGCGTGGTGATCGCCCCGATCATCGTGCTCGCCATCGCAATGTACCCGGTGCGCATCGGCTTCTATTTCGCCGCCTATCCTGCGCTGGGCCCCGATGCGCTCTGGCTATCCTTCCCGGTCGGCTCGGCCGCCGCGACGATCATGGCCACCATCGCCTACCGCCGCCCCGGTTGGCGAGCGAAGGCCCGCGCGGTCGACGAGGCCGAATGCAGCGAGGAATCGCAGGCGGATGGCGATTGCTCAGGCCGCATGGCGCCGGCGCTCTAAACGTCGGCAGGCAAGGGCTGCTGTAGCCCTTGCACCCCACATCCCACCCTCGTCATTCCCGCGAAGGCGGGAATCCAGAGCGGCAGACGCGGCGGATTGGATGCTGGATTCCCGCCTTCGCGGGAATGACGAAAGGAGGAGGTGAGGAGAACCGCAGGCCCTCCCAAACCGTCAGCGCGACTGCGCGCGCCAACGCTGCACGGTCCGCTCCACGGCCATTTCCTCGCCGCCCGTCTTGCCCCACAGTTCGGAGAACGAGGGGTCCGCCGAAGCCGGGCGCAGATCGTTATGCAGTTCGTCGAACGCCACGCGGATCGGGATCGAAACGCCTTCGCCGCAGATGATGCACTCGCGGTTGCGCAGCGCCGGGATCGAATCAAGGAACCCGCGCGCGCCTTCGGGCATCGCCGCCTTCACGAAGGCTTGGTCGCGCTCGTTGTTGAGGCGCATCGCGATGATAGTGCCGCACTGGCTGAGCACGCCTTCGGCAAGGTCCGAAGGGCGCTGCGTGATGAGGCCCAGCGAAACGCCGTATTTGCGGCCTTCCTTGGCGATGCGCGAAAGGATGCGGCCCACGGACGAGCCATCCGAGTTCTTCTCGGCCGGCACGTAGCGGTGCGCTTCCTCGCAGACCAGCAGGATCGGCCGGGTCTCCTCATCGCGCGACCAGATCGCATAATCGAACACGAGGCGCGAAAGCACTGCGACCACGGTGGAGGTGACTTCCGAAGGTACGCCCGAAACGTCGATGATCGAGATCGGCTTGCCGTGCGAGGGCAGGCGGAACACGCGGCTGATGAACTCGGCCATGGTATCGCCCACCAGCATGCCGGAGAACATGAACTGATACCGCGGATCGCCGCGCAGTTCCTCGATCTTCGTCTTGATCCGCTGATAGGGCACCGAATTGTGGCCCTTGTCGAGCTTGCCCATCTCGTTGTTGAGAATGTTGATGAGATCGGAGAGCAGATAGGGAATCGGCGAATCGACCGTGATCTTGCCGATCTGTTCGGCCAGGCGATTGCGGTGGCGCGCCTGCAACAGGCACTTGCCGAGAATGTCCGAATCGATCTGGCGGTCCGTCCCTGTCGAGGTGAGGAAGACCTCGCAGCACTCTTCGAAGTTCATCAGCCAGTACGGCATGTTGAGGTTGTTGACGTCGAGCAGCTGGCCGTGGTTGCGGAAGGCCTGCATGTACTCGCCGTGCGGGTCGATCATCACGATATGACCTTCGGGGGCCAGTTCGCAGATGCGGTGCAGGATCAGCGCGGCGCTGGTCGATTTGCCGGTGCCGGTCGAACCCAGCAGCGCGAAATGCTTGCCCAGCAGCGCATCGACATAGAGCCCAGCGCGGATGTCGCGCGTCGGGAACACCGTGCCGATGGTCACGTTGGTGCGCCCGTCCGAAGCGTAAATCTGGCGAAGGTCGGTGCTGGTCGCGGGATAGATCGGCGAGCCCGGCACCGGATAGCGCGTCACACCGCGGCGGAAGCCATAGATCTTGCCGGTCAGCCGCTCCTCGTCGCCTTCGCCGAGGAAATCGACAGCTGCGATGATCACGCCGTCGTTCCCGGCGGTCATGTCCTGCCGCTGCGTGCGCACGCTGGCCAGCAACCATCCGGTGCCCACACGGACCTTGAGCTGGCTGCCCACCTGCCCGGCGAGCGAGATCGACGGATCGCCGTCCGCCATGCATTCTTCCAGCCGCGTCAGGTCCAGCGCGATCGAGCTGCCCGCGCCCGACACATCGAGCACATAGCCGATGGGGCGGCGAGCATTGTCGGGGGCCGGGCGCGGCGCACCCCGCGCGTCGCTGCTGATTGCCGGACGCGCACCGTTCGCCGCGAGGTCGGCGGGCGTTGCCCTGCCGGCGCCCTCAAGGCCGTTGATGCTCATATCGCTCATTGCCACCTGATCCCCGCCTGAGAAGGCTTCGTGTAAGCAAGACCTAACCTTGGACGGTTAAAAACTGGCTAAATATTGAACTGGGCAGGATTGCTGCCAGCCGCCCCCGGGCGGTTCCTAGGGTTCAAACTCAATCAGGGCGCGTTCGAGGCGCCCAAATGGCGAACATATCGGCCGAAGCGGCCCGCCGCGAAGGCTGGTTGCCTTTGCAAGGGCCGGTTTAGCCGAGATGGAAGCCATTTGGGCGCCCCGGAGGGGTTTGACCAAAACGGCCCATTGCTGCGTCGGAAAGGCTTGAGATATCGACATATCCCTGCGCCTTCCCTCCTTGCACTGAGCCGTTTTGCTTCAAACCTCGAACGCGCCCTGATTGAGTTTGAACCCTAGACCAGCGCAAACAGTCGGCCGGCTATCCAGCCCATCGAGATCGAGACGATCACCGCAAACAGGCCGTAGAAGAACCCGTTTCGCTCGGCATTGTAGGCAACCACCCGCTCGAAACCTTCCTTGCGCACCGTCACGCGCGAGATCGCCGAGGCAACAACCCGCCCGTCGCGCACTGCGAAGGTTTCGGCGGTATAGGTCCCCGTCTGCACGCTGGATGGCAGCGAAATCCGCGCCTGGTAAAGCACCTGCCCGCTGATCTTCACCGCGCCCTCGTTCTCCTGATAGAGCCCTTGCCGCCGCATCAGATCGACAAGGCCTTCGGAAAACCGCTTCTGCTCGGCCGGATCGATCACCCCCACCGGCGAAAGCTGCAACCATTTGAGGCCCATTTCATAGATCGCCGCCGTCTTGCCATCGACCAGCGATGCCACCGGGTGCGAGGACGCAAGCGCATAGAAGCTCGGCGCGGAACGGAACTCGGTGCTGTCGGCATTGACCCAGATGCCCGCAACCTTGCGCTTCTCGCGCACCACGATCGAGCGGGCGGGTCCTTCCAGCAGGACGACGATCTCGTAATCCCCCGCCGCCCGCGCGCCTTCGGGGGTCAGGATCGCACCGAACAGCAGCAGGTCGGCCCCGGTAAAGCCCTGGCGCACCTGAATCTCGTGCTGCGAGATCTCCGGCACGAGGATGGGATTTCGCGCACCCGTGCAAAAGGCCAGCACCAGCAGCAATGCGGCAAGGCGCGCAATCACCGCGTCACCCCCGTCATTGGGTCACCACCGTATAGATCTCGTCCGGCCTGTAGCCGAGCCCGAGCGCCATGCGGATCGCGA
Source organism: Novosphingobium sp. FG137 (assembly GCF_057809735.1). Classification (NCBI taxonomy): domain Bacteria; kingdom Pseudomonadati; phylum Pseudomonadota; class Alphaproteobacteria; order Sphingomonadales; family Sphingomonadaceae; genus Novosphingobium; species Novosphingobium sp. FG137. The sequence continues at coordinate 16,698 of NZ_JBMDKN010000011.1, forward strand.
CGCCCAGCACGATAATGGCAAGAATCAGGCGCAGATGCTCGGGCTTGGCCTTCTGCGCAAACTGTGCGCCGACTTGCGCGCCCGTCACCGAACCGATCAGCAGCATCACCGCCAGCACGATATCGACCGCGCGCGTCGTCAGCGCGTGCATCATCGTGGTCGCCATGGTCACGAACAGGATCTGGAACAGCGAGGTGCCGACCACCACCGTCACCCCCATGCCGAGTATGTAGAGCATTGCGGGAACGAGGATGAACCCGCCGCCGATGCCCATCAGCATCGTGAGAATGCCTGTGAATATGCCCAGCAGCAACGGCGCCAGCGGCGAGATGTAGAGCCCCGAGCGATAGAACCGCCAGCGCAGCGGCAGGCTGGCGACGAGCGGATGATGCCGCCGCTTGCGCGCAGGCAGCGGCTTGCCACTGCGCTCGGCCCTCAGCGCGCCGAGGCTTTCGTGCGCCATCAGGGAGCCGATCCCGCCGAGCATCACCACATAGAGAATGTTGATCACCGTATCGATCTGGCCAAGCGCTTGCAGCAGGCGGAACAGCAGCGCGCCAAGGCCCGTGCCGATCACGCCGCCTGCCACCAGCACGCCGCCCATCTGGTAATCGATCCCGCCGCGCCGCGCATGGGCAAACGCGCCGGAAACGCTTGCGCCCGTCACCTGGCTCGCGGCGGAGGCCGCCGCCACGGTGGGCGGCACGCCGTAGAATATGAGGAGCGGCGTTGTCAGGAAACCGCCGCCCACGCCGAACATGCCCGAAAGCAGTCCCGTCAGCGCACCCAGCGCAACGATGACAAGGCCATTGACCGAAAGATTCGCGATGGGGAGGTAGACATCCATCCTGACGGAGAGGCTAGCCGTTCCGCCGCCACTTGGAAACGTTGGCGCGGCGGTTTTTCCAGATCAGAATCCCGCCGCCACCGTCAGCGCCGGTCCCGATCCCGGCTCGGCTCGTCCGGCAACGCGAAAGCGCCAGTCCACCCCGACCCTCACGCCGATCCGCCGCGATGGCGGGCCCACCATGGTCCGCAACTCGATGCGCGGCCCCAGATCGAGCCGCGCCGCCCCGCGCTGGCCGCCGCTCCAGACCCCGCCACCCGCGCTCAGCTGCGCGCCGAGCAGCGGGCGCATCACCCGGCGCTGCAAGCTTGCGGAAAGGTCGTAGAACGGCGTCGCACCGCGCCCGCCGGCCCAGCCGCCCTGCACATAGGCCTCGGCCTCGATCCCCAGAGGCAGGCGCAGCGGCGGCAGTTCGGTCACGGCCATCACGACCGGACGCGTCCGTGTCTGGCCGCTCTGCTCCTGCAGCCGCCATTCCCCCAGCACGGCAACCGGCAGACCCCGCAGCGGACGGACCATGAGGCCCAGCGCCGCTTCGTTCTGGCGCACCCGGTTGCCGAGCGCGCCCGACACCCTGACGTAGGCTTGCGGCCGCAGCGCGCTCGCCGGCGCGAAGGCATAGCGCACCACGGCACCGGCCTGGCTACCACCATAAGCCGCAGCCCCGGCTGCGAGCGCCGGCGGCTGATCGCCCGCGCGCACCAGAAGCCAGCCATCAGCGGACCAGCGACGCATGCGCGGCTGCCCCTGCGCGCGCCGAGTTTGGTCGGCTTCGCGGCGCGGCCCGGCGACATAGGCCACGCGCGGCCTGCCGAGGTCCTCCCCGCCCGTCTCCTGCACCTGATGGGCGGCGGCTAGTTCACCTGCGGCCATATCCGCCCCGGAGCGCGGCAAGAGCCCGGCGTGCCAGTTCTCCACTGGCCGACCGAAATCGGCAGCGCTCGTTTGCGGATAGCGCCGCACCCCGGCAGCACCGGTGCGACGAGGCATGTTAGGCACGGCCAGCGCGGCAAGGCCGGCGTTGTGTCGGCCCGGTCCAGCCGGAGCGCCGGGCTGCGGCGCAAGTGCGGGCGGGCGCAGCGGCGGCGCAAGGCGGGCGAGCTGCGGTTTATCCGCCGCGAGTTCACCCTCCAGCGCGATGAAGGTCATCCGTATGGAAATCCAGACCGCAAGGATCAGCGCAAGCGCAATGACCGGCTGGCCGCGCGAAATCCTGCTCCCATGTTCCACCATGCTGCCGCGCGGCGTCATCCCGGCGCCGAATTCAGCGAACCGGGGCGAGCGCGGGATGGCTCAGGTGAACGGTATGGTCCCACTTGACCCGGCCGCTGTGAAGCGAAACGAGATAGGCCGCCAAGGCGCGCCGACCGGCCATGATCGCGATCACATTGGCCAATGGCATCCGCAGCACGGCCATGACCCCCTCGCCCAGCGAATATTCATGCGCCGTGAACACCGCGCGCAGCAGGCAACGCCAGGCAAGGCCGGCAAAGTTGGCGATCAACAGCACCTCCAGCAGCGGATCGATTGGATGCGGCTGATAGAACCCCAGCTGCGAGGCAATGAACAACACAGGCGAAATGATCAGCAGCATATAGGCCGCTGCCAGCACGATGGCGGTCAGCGGCGCGCGGCGATCGCGCAGCCGCATCCACAGCTCGAGCGGGCGCCCATCCCAGCCCAGCCGGTCCCAGCCCTGGAACGCAATGCCATGCATCCACCGCGTCTTCTGCCGCACGGAAGAGCCAAGGCCAGCGGGGAAGAACTCACGCGTAGCCACCAGTTGGCCTTCGCCATCGCGCATGCGCACGAACTTCGCCGCCCCGCCGATCTGCCCGACAAGCAGGCCGCACTCATAATCCTCGGTCAGGCATTCGGCGGCGAACGGCGCCTCCGTCCCGCGCCGGGCCGCGATGGCTTCCACCGAAGCGCGGCTGAAGGCGCAGCCTACGCCCGCCGAAGGCAGGCCGACGCCCAGCCAATCGCGCACCACCATGGCCTTGCCGTGGGATTCGGCGAACTCGTCGCAATAGTGGCCAGCGATCCAGCGCGATCCCGCTTGCGGCTCGGGCCGAACCGGCAGTTGCACGAAGTCGGCATCATCGAGCCCGCGATCGAGCAGCGCGAGGGCGGCGGGATGAACCATGTCCTCCGCATCGTGCAGGATCACGCTGCGCGCGCGGAAGCCGCCGCGCGTTTCGTCCTCGATCAGGGCGGCATAGAGCCGGTTGAGGCAATCCGCCTTGGTCGTCGGCCCCGCGCAATCATGCACCACGATGCGCAGCCGCGGATCGCGCGCCGCCGCCAGCATCGCCATCAGCGTCGCGGGATCGTTGCGATAGCATCCGGCGTAGATGCGCAGGTCCTGCTGCGGCCAGACCCTGAGCGTGTGCGTCAGCATCGCGCCCACCACGGCCGCTTCGTGCCAGGCCGGAACCAGCACCGCGGCAACCCCGCGCAAAGGGGCGTCGCAGTCCACCGGCGCCTTGCCGGTATGGACCCTGCCGGTCAGCCGCAGCCAGAGCCACAGGAGGTCGATTCCGAGTTCATCGAGAGTGCCCACCGCGAACCAGATCGCAGCGAAGAGAAGAAGTTCATGCTCGGCACGGCCAAGCCACTCCAATGCCGTGTAAAACGGCGTCATTATCTTGCCCTCGCGCCGAAAGAGGCACTATCCCTTAGGTTCAAATTACGCCCGAATACCTAACGTGGCAACGACACCAGACCTAAGGATTGGTTCGAGAATGGCGAGAAACCTTGGTTCTGGCGGGCTTCGCAGCAAGCTGGCAGCGAGCGAGGCGGCACCGGGTCTGGTGCTCATGGCCTGCGCTGCGGTGGCGCTTGTTCTGGCCAATTCGCCGCTCGCCCATGCGTGGCACGATCTCTTCCTCCATCCGCTGCGGTGGAGCCCGGTGGCCCGGCTCGAGAACCTGCACGGGTGGATCAACGATGGCTTGATGGCCGTGTTCTTCCTTGTCGTTGGTCTTGAAATAAAACGGGAATTCATGATGGGCGCGCTGGCTGACAACGCCCGCCGCCGCCTGCCCGTGATCGCAGCCTTCGCCGGCATGGCGGTTCCGGCCCTGGTCTATATCGGCGTGACAGGCGGCCAACCGGACCTCCGCAATGGCTGGGCCATTCCCGCCGCAACCGACATCGCCTTCGCGCTCGGCGTGCTGGCCTTGCTGGGCAGCCGCGTCCCGCCCTCGGTGCGGCTCTTCCTGCTCACGGTTGCCGTGGTCGATGATATCGGTGCCATCGCGGTTATCGCGGTGTTCTACACGGCCTCGCTTCAACTGGGCTGGATGATGCTGGGAATCGCGCTTTTCGCGGCAATGGTGGCGATGAACCGATTCGGTGTGCGCGCGCTGCCGCCCTATCTGGTTCTGGCGGGCGCGCTATGGTTCGCGGTGCTGCACTCTGGCATCCACGCGACGGTAGCGGGCGTGCTGGCCGCCTTCACCATCCCGGTCGCGCTCGATTCCCATGGGGACAGCCCGCTGCTGCGGTTGGAGCACGCCTTGGTGGGCGTGAGCGGCTTCCTGATCGTCCCGCTGTTCGGCCTTGCCAATGCCGGAGTGGCGCTGGGTGCAGGGGATCCGCTCGCGCCCCTCCCGCTGGGGATCGCGCTGGGCCTGATCGCGGGCAAGCAGGCCGGAGTCATGCTCGCGGTGCTTGGCTGCGAGCGGCTCGGCATCGCCGCCCGGCCCGCCGGTGCATCTTTCCTGCACCTCTGGGGCATGGCGCTGCTCTGCGGCATCGGCTTCACGATGAGCCTGTTCATCGGCGCGCTCGCCTTCACCGCTGCGCCGCAATTGGTCGAGGATGCCAAGCTCGGCGTGCTGGGCGGCTCGCTCATTTCGGCGCTGGCGGGGGCGGCGGTGCTGCGCATGGCCCCGCGCGTGGCGGCGGACTGATCGAAAACCGCGATCACCCTGACCCGGATTCCGGGTGAAACATCCCGGCCGAACGGGTGTAGTAGGGACCGCAACGCAGACTCGCACCGAAAGGACGAACGTGATGCCCGGCGACAACGCTTCCAAGGCCCTGATCGATACGCTCAATGACCTCCTCGCTGATTACTTTGCGCTCTATCTCAAGACCAAGAACTACCACTGGCATGTGAAGGGACCGCAGTTCCACGATCTGCACCTCCTGTTCGATGCGCAGGCCACCGAACTCTTCGCGCTGACCGACGTGATCGCAGAGCGCGTGCGCAAGAACGGCGGCAATACGCTCACTTCGATCGGCGCCATCGCAGGCCGCACCGCCATTTCTGATGACGACCGAAGCGGCGTCGATGCCATGGCGATGGTCGCCGCGCTGCGCGACGACAACGCGGCGTTGGTCGAGCGCATTCGCGCCGCCAAGGCCGCCGCGACCGAGGCGGGTGACAACGCCACCGAAGGCATGGCCGATGATTGGACCGATCAGGCCCAGCAGCGGGTGTGGTTCCTCAGCTCGATCCTCGGCTGACAGGGCGGCGACTCCGGTGTTTTCCCGCCTGCCGCCCCCGCTGCACCGGGCGCTACTGCGGATCGGACAGCCGATTCGCCTGCGCTTGTGGGGCCTGATGCGGCGGGAAATGCGCGGGTGCGGCGTGCTTGCCTTCGATGGCAACGGGCGGCTGCTCATGGTGCGCCACAGCTACCACCAGCAGGATCGCTGGCTGCTGCCCGGCGGCGGGCTCGCGCGCGGGGAAGATCCGGTGGCTGCAGGCACGCGCGAACTGCTGGAGGAAGCGGGCTGCCGGCTGGCGGATGGCGTGTGGATCGGCACCGATCTGCGCCGGATGCCCGGCGGCTGGATCAACCGGATCGAGCTTATCTCGGGCCTCAGTGAAGGCACGCCCTGTGCCGATGGGCGGGAAATTGCCGAAGCGGGCTGGTTCGCGCTGGATGCCCTGCCGCCCAGCACCGGCGCGATTGTCCACACCGCACTCGGCATCTGGCGGCAAAGGCAGGCCTCAGAACGGTAGGCTGCCTTGCCCGGCTTCGTCTGCGCCCGCCGGAACCGGCGTGCTGCCCTCGCCTTCCAGCGCCGACAGCGTCAGCCCCATCAGCCGCACCGGCTGGTCCAATGGCAGCAATGCATCCAGCAAGGCGCGCGCCGCCTCGGCAAATGTCTGCTCGTCCGCCACCGGCCCCGGCAGCGATCTGGCGCGGGTGATCGTGCGAAACCCGGTGTCCTTGAGCTTGAGCGTCACCGTCCGCCCCTTGGCACCGCTGCGGTCGATCCGCTCCCACACGATGCCGATGATCCGCTCCAGCGCTTCACGCAGCGCGGGGCCGCTGCCGATATCGCGCTCGAACGTCCGCTCGCCGCCCACCGATTTGCGCGGCCGGTCCGCGCGCACCCGGCGCAAGTCGATCCCCCGCGCGGCGCGGTAGAGATAATCGGCCTGGCTCCCGAAATGCTGGCGCAGGAACGCGAGATCGTGCCGCGCGAGATCGGCGCCAGACTCGATGCCCAGCGCAGTCATCTTCTCGGCGCCGCGCGGCCCCACGCCGTGGAAGCGCTTGACCGGCAGCGTGGCGACAAACGCCGCGCCCTCGCCCGGCCGGATCACGCACAGGCCATCGGGCTTGTTCTGGTCGCTGGCGAGCTTGGCGAGGAACTTGTTGTACGAAACTCCCGCGCTCGCGGTCAGCCCGGTATCGGCGCGGATCCGCGCCCGGATCAGCTCGGCAATCCGCGTCGCTGATCCGATCCCGCGCAGATCGTCGGTCACGTCGAGATAGGCTTCGTCCAGCGAGAGAGGCTCAACATGCGGCGTGAAGTGCAGGAAAATGGCGCGGATCTGCCGCGAGACAGCCTTGTAGACTTCGAATCGCGGTGGGCAGAAAATGAGGTCTGGGCAGAGCCGCGCCGCCCGCACCGATGGCATGGCCGATCGCACGCCGAAGACCCGCGCCTCATAGCTCGCTGCCGCCACGACCCCGCGCGCAGACGAGCCGCCGACCGCCACCGGCTTGCCGCGAAGCGCCGGATTGTCGCGCTGCTCCACGCTCGCGAAAAAGGCGTCCATATCGATATGGATCACCTTGCGCAGACCGGTGGCGGTCTCCTCGTCATCCGGATCGGTGGGCGGCAGCGCGGACATGGGAGGCACCCTACCCCTTTTCGCAGTGCAGCATAAAGCACTGGGAACAATTCCCCGACCTGCCTATAGGCTCCCGGCATGACCATGTTCTCATCCGCACCAACCCGCCCGCCCGGCTCTGCCCGCATGGGCCCGCGCGAGTTCGTGGTGCTGATGGCCATGTCGATGGCGCTCCAGGCCCTGGCAATCGACGCGATGCTGCCCGCGCTGGCCGGCATCGCGCAGGAACTTTCGATCAGCGATCCCAACCAGCGCCAGCTGATTGTCGGCGTGTTCCTGATCGCCAGCGGGCTTGGTGCGCTGCTCCCCGGCTCGCTGGCGGATCGCTATGGCCGGCGTCCGGTGCTGCTGGGCAGCCTGGTCCTCTACATCGCGCTTTCCATCGGCTGCGCGCTTGTCACCGATTTCAACACCCTGCTCGTGCTCCGCGCCGCACAAGCGCTCGGCAGCGCCGGGCTTTCGGTCCTCCCCAGCGCGATCATCCGCGATCGCCACGGCGGCGATGCCATGGCGCGGCAGATGTCGACGATCACCGTGATCTTCATGATGGTTCCGATGGTCGCCCCTAGCATCGGCCTTGCCGTGCTGCTGGTGGCAGGCTGGCGCTGGATCTTCGCGCTCCTCGCCGTCATGGGGCTGATCGTCGGCCTCTGGGTCTGGACTCGGCTCGAAGAAACGCTCGATCCCGCCAACCGACAGCCGATCCAGCTCACGTCGATCGCAACCAACATGGTCACCGCCGCCTCGGATCGCGCCTCGTTCGGCTATGTCATCGGCGGGGGTCTCATCCTCAGCGCGCTGTTCGGCTATGTGAACTGCGCGCAGCAGCTGGTCGGTGAACACTTCGGCGCGGGCGCGTGGTTTCCGCTGATCTTCGGCGCAACCGCGCTATGCATGGCCTTCGCCAGCTTCTTCAACTCGCGCATCGTCGAACGCTTCGGCGCGCGGCGGGTGTCGCATGCGGCGGTGCTGATCTCGATCGCACTCAGCGTGCTTCAGGTCTGGCTGGCCAGCCGCGAGCATGAGGAACTCATCGAGTTCATGCCGGTGATCGCGCTCAACATCTGCATGGTCGGCTTTATCGGCGCGAATTTCAGCTCGATCGCGCTGCAACCCTTTGCCCACATGGCGGGTGCCGCCAGCTCGGTTCAGGCGTTCCTGCGCATGGTCATCGGCTCCGGTCTCGGCATGGTGATCGGCCTTGCCTACGATGGCACCGCCCGCCCGCTCGCGCTAGCCTTCCTCGGCTGCGGTCTCACCGCGCTGGTGCTGGTGCTGTGGAGCGAGCAGGGCCGCCTGTTCCGCCGGATCAACCCGCGCGGCACGCTGCGAGAAGTACCGCTACCCGATACCCACTGCTGAGGCGGGACCGAGCAGCCCGGCATAAAGCCGCAGTGCCTGCGCGGCAGGCTCTGGCCGGCCGAAGTGATAGCCCTGCATCAGATGAATGCCGAGCGCCCGCGCGGCATTGGCCTGCGCCTCGCTTTCGACGCCCTCGATCGAGCAGCCGATGCCCAGCTGCCACGCCAGCGCCACGATCATGCCTGTCACCGCCCGCGCGCCCGGATCGCTCGAAAGCGCCCCCACCAGCGCACGGTCGAGCTTGATCCGGTCGAGCGGCAGGTCGCGCAATTGCGACAGGCTCGACCAGCCCGCGCCGAAATCATCGAGCGCGATGCGGAAGCCCTTCTCGCGCAAAGCCACCAGTTGCACTGCCGCGCGCTTCGGATCGATCTGCAGCGCCCGCTCGGTCACCTCGAGCATCACCGACGACGGGTTTGCACCCGCGTCGGCAACGATTTGCGCAATCGTCTCGGCCAGCCCCTCGCGCACCACGTCGCGCGCGGCGAGGTTGATCGAGACTTCGAGGCCGGTTTCCCAGGGGCGGCATTCCGAAAGCGTGCGCGCCAGCACCAGCCGGGTCAGCTCGCCCGTGCGGCCCGTCGCATCGGCAATCGCGAGGAATTCGCCCGGCGCCTGCCACTCGATCCCGTCGGGCGACCAGCGCGCGAGCGCCTCCATGCCCACCACGCGGCCATCGCGGCAATCGAAGATCGGCTGATACAGGAGCCGCAACCGGTCCCCGAGCGCGCAATCGTTGAACTGGCGCATCACGGCAATGCGCCGATGGAGCGCCACTTCGTCTTCCGGCCCGAACGCGACGATGGCGCCGTCGCCCAGCTCCTTTGCCTTGTAGAGCGCCGCGTCGGCGCGTTCGAGGCAAGTCGAGGCCGTATCGCCGTCGGCGCGGTAGAGGCCGATCGAACCATAAAGCCGCAGCGTTGCACCATTGAACGAGATCGGCTCGCGGATCGCGAAGGAAAGCGCGCGCGCCGCCGCCGTCACCGCATCGGCATCGCAGGCACCGTCGAACAGGATGGCGAATTCGTCACCGCCCAGCCGGCCATGCGCGGTCACGCATTCGATCAGGCCGATGCGCTGGTTGACTGTGCGCAGGACGTGATCGCCGGCGGCGTGGCCGAAGGTATCGTTCACATGCTTGAACCCATCGAGATCGAACAGCGCCAGCCATGGCCGGATCGCATCTTGCGGCTCGGAAAGATGCTCCTCGAGGCAGGCGAGGATGGCGCGGCGGTTGCGCCCGCCAGTCAAGTGATCAACCGTCGCCTGCCGGTAGTGCGCACTCGCCAGCTCGGCGGTCTGCCGCTCGCGCCGCACCAGCAATTGGCGCGAAAGCTCCAGCCGTACGAAATCGCGGTGCTGGATCTGGGTCATCGCCAGCAGGATCGCGGTAATGAACACCTGGGCCAGCGCGATCGCCGGGGCATTGGGATGGCCGGTTGCCAGCAGGAACAGGCTCCATGGCAGCGTGAAGGCCATGCCGAGCCGCAGCGCCGTCTGCGGCGAATTGGCCATGCCGAGCACGGCGGAGAACATCGTTACCGCAATGACGAAATGGAGCAGTTCACGCTGGCCCGAATCACCATAGGGATAGAGCCCAAGCGACCATGCCACGAAGACCAGCGCCGCCCAGCCGCCCAGCCGCTGCATGCCCTGCAGATCGGCGCGCAGCTGCTCGACCGGCCGGGTCGCGACCTTGTTCGGCAGCCAGTGCGAGGCGCGCTGCACGGCAACGATGCTCATGACAGGCCCCGCCAACACCAGACCCAGCGGCGCGGAGCCGTGGAAGCAGGCCGCCACGAGCAGTGTGTTGAAGATCACCACCAGATAAAGCAGCGGCGCACGGTGGGACACGCTCAGCGCGTAAGCTTCGGTAAACGCATCGCCCGGTCGCTGCTGCCAGTGGCGCCCATAGCAACGCAGGCTGCGGACAAAACCGCGCAGCCTGCGCCGAGCGCGCTGATGCACACCGGATGAGGGACTGCCACTAGCCATCGCGGCGGTTTACGGCGGTGAGAGTTAACGCCTTCTCAAGGTCCAGGGCGAATTATCGATGGAACTGGAGAACTTTAACACCCGCAATGGAGGAATTTCGCTCCAAAACGGGGTTTACCTCGGCCCCTCTGTCAGCGCCGCAACCAGCGCCTTGACCTTCTTCTGCCGCCACTGCGGCAGCGGGGCCACCAGCCAGTAGGAACGGCGGCAGCAGACCGGCTCGCCCAGCGGCACGACCCTGCCCGCCGCAATCGCACTTTCGGCCAGCATGAGCGGCACTCGCGCCTTGCCGAGCCCGGCGGCTGCCGCGCTGATCGCCGTACCTCCGTCGCCAACCGAAAACTGCGTCTCGCGCGCCGCGCCATCAGGATTGGGGCCCTCGGGCGCGGGATCGCCCGGCCAGGCAATCCACGGCGCATCCTCTCCGCTGCCCGGCCCGGTTCCCGGGGCCGCCACGATCTGCATCAGCGGTTCGCCCAGTGCGATACCTTCAAGATCGCCGGGTCCTTCCGCCCATCGCACCGCAAGGTTCAGATTAGCCTCGGTAAAATCGAGATCGCCATCGCTGCCGACGAGGGCGAATCGCAAGCCCGGATTGGCGAGGCGGAATGCAGCGAGGCGCGGGCTGAGCCACGCGGCAAAGAAATCGCGCGGGCAGGCCACCGTATAGACGTGGCTCGATTGCCCGGCCTGCATCGCCTGCACGCCTTCCTCGAAGCGCAGGAACCCTTCACGGATCGCATCGAGCCCGGCCGCCGCCTCGTCCGTCAGCACCAGCCCCTTGGTGGTGCGGCGAAACAGCACGACGCCGAGCAGGTCTTCCAGCGCGCGGATCTGCTGGCCGACCGCCGCCGGTGTCACCGCCAGTTCGTCCGCCGCGCGGGTGAAGGAAAGGTGCCGCGCCGCCGCGTCGAGCACGCGCAGGCCGTTCAGCGGCAGATGGGTCCGCTTCATGCTGACTGATCAGTTCGCGGTCGCGGGAGCGGCAAGCGGGAAATAGGGGATCGCCACGTCCACCAGCGAGCCATCGGCCCGCTCCATCGTATAGTGGCCTTCCATGCTGCCATGCGGCGTGCCGAGCGGGCAGCCCGAAACATAATCATGGGCCGCACCGGGGGCGAGCAGCGGCTGTTCGCCCACCACCCCATCCCCATCGACGAAGTTGATCATTCCCCGCCCATCGGTGATGCGCCAGTGCCGCGTAAGCAGGCGTATCGGTTGGTCTGAGCCGTTTTCGATCCGGATATGATAGACCCAGAACCATTTGCCGGCATCGATGCGCGACTGTTCGGGCAGGAAATTGACAGCGACGCGCACTGTCACTCCCTCCGTCACGGCAGCATGCTGGAAGAGCTGTTTCATAGGGAACAAGCTAACCCAGATTGGCGACGGTTCCAACGGTGGATTCATCCATTGATCTGCTTGCTGCAACTTGTGGCAATCTCCACACGGGTTATCACCATGCTTATACGGGCCCCCGCCATTATCTGCGCTTCGCGTGCCCACGGCGAGCATGGTGCGGTGGTGCGCCTGCTGACGGCGGACCACGGCCTGATCGCCGGATACGTTGCCGGCGCGCGCGGGCGGACGCTGCGGCCCGTGCTGATTCCCGGCAATCTCGTCGCCGCCGAACTCAATGCGCGCACGATGAGCCAGCTCCCTTCGGCCAAGCTGGAGCTTGTCACCAGCCGCGGCCCCTGGCTCGGTGAACCGCTGGCGAGCGCGGGGATCGGCTGGGTCACCACGCTCACCGCGCAGAGCTTGCCCGAGGGCCAGCCCTTCCCCGGCATCCACGGCGCGCTCGAAGCCGTGCTCGATGCGATCTGTCATGCTCCCTCGGCGCGCGGCTGGGCCCGTGCCGTCGCCGCCTACGAAGCGCTGCTGCTGCAGGAGATCGGCTATGGCCATGCCCAGCCGCCGCCGACCGAAGAACCATGGGAAAGCCTGCTCTCCCGGCTCGATCGGCAGGGCCTTTCCCTCGCGAAGCACCTGCTTGCCGATCCGCGCCGCGATGGTATGGCGGCGCGCGCCATCCTGATCGAGCGATTCAAGCGGATCGATGGCGGCGCGCAGTGATATTCCAGGGATGGTTCAGATGAAGATTGCAGTTCTGCCGGGCGACGGCATCGGCCCCGAAGTCACGCGCGAGGCGCTGCGGGTTCTCGATGCACTGGATCTTGGCATCGAACGCGAAGAGGCCCTCGTTGGCGGCGCGGCCTATCACGCCACCGGCCATCCGCTTCCGCCTGAAACCCTCAGCCTTGCCGAAGCGTCTGACGGTGTGCTGTTCGGCGCGGTCGGCGATCCCACCTGCGATGCGCTGGAGCGCCACCTGCGCCCAGAACAGGCGATCCTCGGCCTGCGCAAGGCCTTGACCTTGTTCGCCAACCTGCGCCCGGCCAAAGTCTTCGCCGGCCTCGAAGGCCATTCCGCGCTGCGCCCCGAAGTCGCCGGTGCGATCGATCTCCTCATCGTGCGCGAACTCAACGGCGACGTCTATTTCGGCGAGAAGGGCTTCCGCACCACCGCCAGCGGCGAACGCGAAGGCTGGGACATGATGTCCTACAGCGAAAGCGAAGTGCGCCGCATCGCCCATGTCGCCTTCCGCGCGGCGCAAGGGCGAGGCGGCCGGCTGTGCTCGGTCGACAAGGCCAACGTCCTCGAAACCTCGCAGCTCTGGCGCGACGTGGTGATCGAAGTCGCCAAGGAATACCCGGACGTTACGCTCGAACACATGTACGTCGACAACGCCGCGATGCAGCTGGTCAAGAGCCCCGGCCAGTTTGACGTCGTCGTCACCGGCAATCTGTTCGGCGACATTCTTTCGGATCAGGCCAGCATGTGCGTCGGCTCGATCGGCCTGCTCGCCTCGGCCTCGCTCGGCGCGCGGCAGACGGCGCACGGCACGTTCGGCCTCTACGAACCGATCCACGGCTCCGCGCCCGATATCGCCGGCAAGGGCCTCGCCAACCCCATCGCCACGATCCTGTCGCTCGCCATGTTGCTGCGCCACTCGCTCGGCCTGGCGGATGCGGCAGACCGCATCGAGGCCGCCGTCGCACGCACTCTGGCCGATGGCATTCTCGGCCGCGATCTGGGCGGTAGCGCGGGAACGACGGAAATTGGTGACGCGGTGCTCGCAAGGCTGTAAGCGCGCGCTCCATGCTGCAACTTGCTGTCATCCTTCCCACGTTCAACGAACGCAAGAACATCGCGCCCATGGTCGAGCGGCTCAGCGCCGCATTGGGAGACATCGCGTGGGAAGCGATCTTCGTCGACGACAACAGCCCTGATGGCACCGCCGAGGAAGCGCGCCGCATCGGTCGCGACGATCCGCGTGTCCGCGTGATCGAGCGCATCGGCCGCCGCGGCCTTGCCTCGGCCGCGATCGAGGGCATGTGCGCCACCGCCGCGCCGATTGTCGCGGTGATGGATGCCGATCACCAGCACGATCCCGCGCTGCTGCCCGGCATGTACGAAGCGGTTCAGGGCGGTGAGTACGATGTCGCCTATGCCTCGCGCTTTGCCGAGGGCGCCAGCACCGAAGCCTGGGGCCGGCCCGACCGCGTCAAGGCCTCGGGCCTCGCCAACCGCATCGCCCGCCGCGTGACGGGCGTGCAGCTCTCCGATCCGATGAGCGGCTTCTTCATGCTCCGCGCCGAAACCTTGCGCGCCGATGCGCACCGGCTTTCGGGCGTTGGCTTCAAGATTCTGCTCGATATTCTCGCCACGGTCGATGCGCCGCTGCGCGTCAAGGAATTCCCCCTGAACTTTGCCGCCCGCGCCGAAGGCGAAAGCAAGCTCGATCGCACGGTCGTCTTCGAATTCCTGATCGGCCTCTACGACAAGTGGCTGGGCCGCATCATCCCGACCCGCTTTGCCCTGTTCGGCACGATCGGCGGCCTCGGCGTGATCGTGCACATGGCGGTCCTCGCCTCTGTGCTCGGCGCGTTCGGCCAGAAGATCCTCTACCACAACTGGTCGGACCAGATCGAATTCATCATCGCGCAGACCTCGGCGGCGGTGGTGGCGATGACCTTCAACTTCATGCTCAACAACGAGCTGACGTACGCCGACAAGCGCCTGCGCGGCTTCGTTCCGCTGATGCGCGGCTGGGCCAAGTTCGCGCTCACGTGCTCGGTCGGCCTCCTCGCCAACGTCGGCGCGGCCGCCGCGCTGATGCGCATGGGCTTCCACGCCTATCCGGCCGCCATCGTCGGCATCGTCGTCGGCTCGGTGTGGAACTTCGCCCTTTCCAGCAAGTTCGTCTGGGGCAAGTACTGATCTGAAATCCTCGTCATTATCCCGCAGGGGCAAATGGTGAGAATCGAAAGTTTCTCCACTACGGCTGTGTTTTCCGATAGCCTCGCTTCCGCAATGACAGCCCCATATATATCATTGCTGCCTTATGGCATTCGCGATCATCAGGGCTAACTTCCTACGTAGACGCATCCTGCTTTGTGCAGCGGCGATCGCGATGGCTGCGCTTGATCTGTGGCTGCTGCTGCCGCCGAAGGCTGCTGAGCCACCGATCAGCATCAAGATCTCGTTTCCCTGGCTTTATCCAGACCGCCCCCTTCCACAGAGCTTCCCGGCCCAAGAAGCCATTTCCGGCTTCCATGTACCGGATGAGGGCGCTCAGGATCTCCCGCCTCATGGCGAAATAGCGGATGCATCGCATGTTCTAGCGGACGACGTAGCAACGCTTGGTGGCAATGCTACTTACGGCAAGGCGATGGTGGCGATGCGCGCTTTTGCAGAAAATGGTAACTGCCTCTTCGGCATCCTGCGCAATCCGGACTCAGATACAGTGACGCCGCGCATCACGTGGATGGAACTGGAATGGGTGCGCAGTGATCGTGGCACGCACTTGCGATGCGCGAACGATCCAGAATCCTACATGTTTCAGATACTAAGAACTGACTGACAGCAACCCTAGCCGCGTTATGAGGCTGCCGCCCTACCGCCAGCTATCGAGCCACGTATAATCCCGATACGAAAGCTTCCCCGGCAGCGCCGCAGCGGACAGGATCGGGTAAAATCCCACGAATAGCATCGCCGAAAGCACCACCGTCAGCGCCCCCGGCAAGCGACGCCCCTGCTCCCACCACCCGGCCAGCACCAGCGCCAGCGCCGCCATCAGGAACACGCTGGCCAGCGTGTAGTGGTAATAGAACTGCACCGGCTTCCCGTTGATCGCCCAGAAGATCAGGCTCGCGATATAGAGCACCACCACCGCGCCGCGCAGCCGGTCCCCGCGCCGCACCCCGGCCCACAGGCACAGCAGCAGCGCAGGCAGGCCAGCCAGCATCGTGAAGGGATTGCCGATCATCAGCACCCCGCGCTGCGCCCCGTCCCACGGTGCGTAGAAGAACCAGATCGGGCGGATGTTGAACACCCATTGCCACCACCGGCTCTGATAGAGATGCGGCTTCACCACACTGTCCTGCAGCTTGAGCATGTAGCTCTGCCACGGGATCAGGCCCTGCACCGTCAGCGGCTGCACCTTGTAGAAGAATGCCGGCGCGAACGTCGCGAAATAGGCCAGCAGCGGCACCAGCCCAAGCCACGCCGCGGCCTCCAGCAGCGAAACCCCCGGCACCGGCCCCGCATCCCGCGCGATCAGGAAGGCGCGCCGCCGCCCCGCCAGCGCCCACCAGCGGTCCCACGCGAACAGCAGCCCCGGCAGCGCGAGGATCGGCGCGCCGTTCCACTTGCCCCCCAGCGAAAGGCCGAGGAACACCCCGCACAGCGCCAGGTGCAGCCGCGAGCCCTTCCGCCACGCCAGCGCCGCCTGCCAGAACCCCAGCGCCAACATGCTCGCCATCGCCATGTCGAGCATCGCGATCCGGCTCAGCACGAACCACAGGAAATTGGTCGAAAACAGCAGGCCGAACAGCAGCGTCGCGCTTCGCGAAAGGCTCGCCCACCACATGGTGCGCATCGCGGCAAACAGCCCCAGTGTGCCCAGCAGCGCGTTGGGAAGCCGCCAGCCGAACGGATTGTCGCCGGCCGTCAGCATCCCCAGCGCGATGAATTCCTTGCCCAGCAGGGGATGCTCGGGATTGAGCCGGCTGGTGAGGTCGATCAGCCGCCGCGCGGCGGGCAGGTAATGCACCTCATCGAACATGATCTTCGAAGGCGTGCCCAGCCGGTGCAGCACCAGCACGAGGAAGGCCAGCGTGATCGCCACGCACCAAACCAGCGGATCGCCTGTCGTGCGGCGCGGGCCAGTAAAAGGCGCGGTTATGCGGGAAAGCAAGGACATGGGCCGGCCGCGCATACTCCGTTCCGCCCCCCAAGGGCAATGGTCCGGCTTGCACCGCCGCCCCCGCAAATCTAAGGGCATACGCCATGAAACGCACCACCGGACAGGACCGCTCGATCACCGCCCACTGGCGCCCCGCAACGCAGGCCGTGCGCGGAGGCACCTGGCGTTCGGAAATGGGCGAGACGTCCGAGGCCCTCTTCCTCACCTCCGGCTATTCCTACGATGATGCCGCCACCGTCGCCGCGCGCTTCGCGGGCGAGGACGACGGGATGACCTATTCGCGCCTGCAGAACCCCACGGTGCAGATGCTGGAAGAGCGTATCGCCCTCCTCGAAGGCGCCGAAGCCTGCCGCGCGCAGGCTAGCGGCATGGCCGCGATGACCACCGCGCTGCTCTGCCAGCTCTCCGCCGGAGACCACATCGTCGCCGCCAAGGCCGCTTTCGGCTCGTGCCGCTGGCTGGTCGACAACCTGCTGCCGCGCTTCGGCATCAGTGGCACCACGATCGATGCGGGCGATAACGCCGCGTGGGAAGCCGCGATCCGCCCCAATACCAAGGTCTTCTTCTTCGAAAGCCCGGCGAACCCGACGATGGACCTCGTCGATCTGGAGTTCGTCTGCACGCTGGCGCGCCAGCACGGCATCACCACCGTGGTCGACAACGCCTTCGCCACCAGCGCGCTCCAGCGCCCGCTCGATTTCGGCGCCGATGTCGTCGCCTATTCGGCCACCAAGATGATGGACGGACAGGGCCGCGTGCTCGCCGGTGCGGTCGCGGGCTCGAAGGAGTTCATCGATGGCAAGCTCCTTCCCTTCCAGCGCAACACCGGGCCCAACATCGCGCCGTTCAATGCCTGGGTCGTGCTCAAGGGCCTCGAAACGCTCGACCTGCGCATCCGCCGCCAGAGCGAAAACGCACTGAAGGTCGCGCAATTCATCGAAGGCCGCCTGCCGACGGTGCGCTACCCCTTCCTGCCGAGCCACCCACAATATGCGCTGGCGCAGAAGCAGATGCAGGCGGGCGGCTCGATCATGAGCCTCGAAGTGCCAGGTGGGCGCCCGCAGGCGCACGCCCTGCTCGATGCGTTGAAGCTCGTCGATATCTCCAACAACATCGGCGATTCGCGCTCGCTGATGTGCCACCCGGCCTCGACCACCCACCACGGCGTCGGCCCCGAAACCCGTGCCGACATGGGTGTGACCGAGGGCATGCTGCGGCTCAACGTAGGGCTGGAAGATCCGGACGACGTGATCGAGGATCTGGATCACGCGCTCAAGGCGGCGGGGCTTTAAGGAAGGGCGTTTCTCGCGGAGACGCAAAGGAAAAGAAGACCGTAGAGATGCCGCCTGGAACCCCGGCGACAGCCGGAAAATAGAAGGTGGCGTCGATCGTGAAAGCGGCTTCGCCGCGCTGCACGACCTCTTCGCGACCTTCTTTTCCTCTGCGTCTCTGCGAGAGACCTCTTCCTCGGGAAGCCTTCAGCCCGCCAACTTCGCCTCAAGCGCCTCAACGCGCGCCTTCAGCGCCTCGGCTTCTTCGCGCGCGGCGGTGGCCATGTCCTTCACCACCTCGAATTCCTCGCGGCTGACGAAGTCCATCCCGCCGAACGTCTCCCGCAGCTTCTCGCGCGCAGTTTCGCCTGCTTCGCGGCCCATGCCGGCAAGCGTGCCAGCGGCGCTGTTCAGCAGCTTGACGAAATCGGCGATCATCGGGTTCTCGGACTGCATGGCTGTGGCCTTCTGGACGAAATCACTTCCCCGCAGATGGCGCTTCACGCCGCGCGGCGCAAGGCGTGATCCCGGGCAAAATCATATCAGGCGTTATCAGATCTGCACGCGCACCGCGGCGCCAGTTCCCGCCGCGCCATCGGCCAGCGGGTTGAGCGCGAGGAACTGGTAATTGAGCGCCGCCGCAAAGCATATCCACGCAAGATAGGGCAGCAGCAGCGCCGCCGCGGTTGGCCGCACGCGCCAGAACAGCAGGGTCATCAGCAGAGTCAGCACGATCATCACACCGATGATGCCGAGCGCCAAGGTCATGCGGTGCATGCCAAAGAACACCGGGCTCCACGCCAGATTGAGCACGAGCTGCAGCGCGAAGACGGCAACGGCAAGGCCCCGGCCCGGCGCGCCGCGTGCGGACGCCACCATCGCCAGCGCCACCCCGATCAACACATAGAGCATCGACCAGACGATCCCGAAAGTCGCCGGCGGCGGGTAAAGCCCCGGCTTCGCCAGCGCCGCGAACCAGGGATTTTCCGGCCCCGCGTCGGCAAGAATGCTGGAGAGGAATCCGAGCCCGAGCACCGAAGGCACCGTGAACAGCGACCAGCGCAGCAGGCTGGCACGCAGCTGGGCAGGTGAAGCAAGATAACGCATGTGCTCGAAGTGTCCCCCCGGAGCGCTCCGGTAAAAAGCGATTCGTTGCCAGAACAGCCTGTGGATAGTGGCTGCGCTGCGGCATATAGGCAATCTCCGCAAGCACGCGGTGCCCCAAGGCGGGACAGTCGGTGCTCTACGCGCCCGGATGGAGCGCCGAAATCAGGAATTCCACGTTGCCTTCCGGCCCGGTGATCGGGCTCGTCGTGATGCCCTGCACGGTCCAGCCCTCGCCTTCGAGCCAGTCCCGAACCTCGTCGCAGACGCGCGCATGCAGCGCGGGATCGCGCACCACGCCGCCCTTGCCCACCTCGCCGCGCCCCACTTCGAACTGCGGCTTGATCAGCGCCACCACCCGCGTCGGCCGTGCCGCCAGCGCCAGCGGCACTTCCAGCACCTTGCGCAAGGATATGAAGCTCGCGTCGCACACCACCCAGCTTGCCGGCCGGTCGATCTGAGCCGGGGTCAGGATGCGCGCGCTGGTCTGCTCGAGCACGGTCACGCGCGGGTCCTGCCGCAGTTTCCACGCCAGCTGGTTCGTGCCCGAATCGACCGCGAAGACATGCGCCGCGCCGCCCGTCAGCAGCACGTCGGTAAATCCGCCGGTTGAACTGCCGATGTCCATCGCGGTCACCCCCGCCGGATCGAGCCCGAAATGCGCCAACGCGTGCGCCAGTTTGATCCCCCCGCGCGAAACCCAGGGATGATCGCGCCCGCGCACCTCGATCGGCGCATCGGCAGCCAGCGCATGGCCAGCCTTCACCAGCTTGGTCTCGCCCGAATAGACGTGCCCCGCCAGAATCAGCGCCTGCGCGCGGGCGCGGCTCTCGGCCAGGCCGCGCTCCACCAGCAACTGGTCGATGCGCACCTTTGCCTTGCCGGATGGCGATTTGCCCGGTGTTGATGCAGAGCTTCTTGAGGTCACCGCCGCTCTCTTCCATACCCGGGGCATGAAGATCAACCTCGCGGCCCTGCAGATCGCTTCTGTCCTTGCCCTCGGAGGCTGCACGGTCCTGCCGCCGCAGCCCGCCCCCGCACCGCGCGGAGGCACCGCTACGCCCGCGCCAAAGCCGCAGCTGCCCGCCCCGCCGCCGCGCCCCGCGCCGCCGCAGCCCCAGGCTCCGCGCACGGACGCCGCCAACTGGCGCGATCTGCCGCAAACGCCCGGCAGCTGGATCTACAGCGCCGATAACACCGGCAGCGCGGTCCGCTTCGGGCAACACGGCGCAGCGCCGCTGCTGGTGATCCGCTGCGACCGAACCCGCCCGGCCATCATCGTGCAGCGCGCTGGCTTCGGCACTGGC
Organism: Novosphingobium sp. FG137; assembly: GCF_057809735.1. Classification (NCBI taxonomy): domain Bacteria; kingdom Pseudomonadati; phylum Pseudomonadota; class Alphaproteobacteria; order Sphingomonadales; family Sphingomonadaceae; genus Novosphingobium; species Novosphingobium sp. FG137. The sequence goes on from NZ_JBMDKN010000011.1 coordinate 36,958, forward strand.
GCCGTGCCTGCCACGATCACCACCAGCAGCACCTTGCGCCGCCTGACCGCCACACCGACCGCCAGCGCAGCCCAGAACGCGGCTGTTCCCTTCGAAATCACCTTTGCGGTGCGCGATCCCCTGCTCGATGCAATCGCCTTCAGCCGGGGCCGCTTCATGCTCGAAATGGGCGGCGCGCAGACGCTCGTGCTCCCCGTCTGGTCCGAGGTTGGCCGCGTGATCGAGGATTGCCGCTGAAGGAAAAGCGCCTTGGCGGACTTATCCACCAAACCAGCGCGAAGGACCAATTCTGACCGCAAAAAAATTCAATGCAAGTCTTGTTCTTGGCCCCGTGATGAATCACATTCTCCACAAGGCCGGTACAGGGCTGCAATCCTCCGGTCGAGCCGCACACCGATGTCAACCAGATCGGAGAGGCGGCACTTTGGCTCAACAGCGCGAAAGGAGGTGATCCGATGTCTCATGGTTCAGCAGAGGGGTCGGCATTGCGCATCGCGGAGCATTATCGCTAGTTTGTTCAAGCGATAAAGGCACCGTGGGCGGCACTTCCGGCCGCTGACCATGCGAAGGGCCGCTTCCGATTGCCGGGAGCGGCCCTTCACATTTGTTGCAAATCACTTGCCATTTGCGCAACAATCCCAAAGGACCGCCCTGATGGCGACGCCCGCTTCCGCTGCCCCGATGACCTTCACGCACGTCCCCCATCCCGCCCCCATGGCTCCCGATGTGCGTGCCGAAATCCTCGCGAACCCCGGCTTCGGCACCGCGTTCTCGGATCACATGGTCTCGGTCCTCTATGACGAGGGCAAGGGCTGGCACAGCGCCGAAGTGGTCCCTTATGGCCCGATCCCGCTCGATCCCGCCGCCGCAGTGCTCCACTATGCGCAGGAAATCTTCGAAGGGCTGAAGGCCTATCGCCTCGCAGATGGCGGCATCGCCCTGTTCCGCCCTGAGGCCAACGCCGCGCGCTTCAACGCCTCGGCCGAGCGGCTCGCCATGCCGACCTTGCCCGAAGGCCTGTTCACCCGTGCGGTCGAGGAACTGGTCAAGGCGGACAAGGACTGGTTCCCGACCGTCGAAGGCGGCTCGCTCTACCTGCGCCCATTCATGTTCGCGAGCGAGGCATTCCTCGGCGTGCGCCCCTCGAAGCAGTACCGCTTCCTCGTGATCGCCAGCCCTGCGGGCAACTACTTCAAGTCGGGCGCCCCCGCCGTCTCGCTCTGGGTCAGCGACTACAGCCGCGCCGCGCCGGGCGGCACGGGCGCTGCCAAGTGCGGCGGCAACTATGCCGCCAGCCTCGTCCCCACTGCCGAAGCTTTTGCGCGCGGGCACGATCAGGTGCTGTTCCTCGATGCGGTCGAGCGCCAGTGGATCGAGGAACTGGGCGGCATGAACCTGTTCTTCGTCTTTGCCGATGGCTCGCTGGTCACGCCTCCGCTCGGCGGCACGATCCTCCCCGGCATCACGCGCGAAAGTCTGATCAAGCTCGCCCGCGAGGAAGGCCTTACCGTGCGCGAAGAGCGCTATTCGCTCGCGCAGTGGCAGGCTGACGCGACCTCGGGCAAGCTGACCGAAACCTTCGCCTGCGGCACCGCCGCCGTGGTCACGCCCGTCGGCAAGGTCACCAGCAGCACCGAAAGCTTCGTGATCGGCAGCGGCGGCCCCGGCCAGCTCACCCAGAAGCTGCGCCAGCGCCTCGTCTCGATCCAGCGCGGCGAGGCTGCGGACACCCACGGCTGGGTGCACCGGATCGGCTGAAGCTGATATTGCCATGGCCTCTGCTCCATGGCATCGCCTCGCCATTAATCGCCCTGCCAAAGAACGTGGTGCGCGGCGTTAGGGAGAGCTTTGCGATGAGCATTTCGTTCAAGGACAAGGTCGCGATCGTCACCGGCGCTGGCGGCGGCATCGGCCGTGAATACGCGCTCGAACTCGGCCGCCGCGGCGCGAAGGTCGTCGTCAACGATCTCGGCGGCGCGCGCGATGGCACCGGCCATTCCGATGCTGCCCTGAAGGTCGTCGAGGAAATCCAGGCCGCCGGCGGCGAGGCCATGTCCAACGGCGGTTCGGTGACGGAATTCGAGCAGATGGCCGAAATGGTCGCCCGCGCGAAGGAAAAGTGGGGCGGTGTCCACATCCTCATCAACAATGCTGGCATCCTGCGCGACAAGAGCTTCACCAAGATGGACCCGGCTGACTTCGAGATGGTGGTCAAGGTCCACCTCATCGGTTCCGCCTTCGCCACCAAGGCCTGCTGGGACCTGATGCGCGAACAGAACTATGGCCGCATCCTGATGACCGCCTCGTCCACCGGCCTGTTCGGCAACTTCGGCCAGGCCAACTATGGCGCGGCCAAGCTCGGCCTCGCGGGCCTCACCAAGACGCTCTACCTCGAGGGTGCGAAGAACAACATCAAGGTCAACACGCTGGCCCCCGTCGCCGCCACGCGCATGACCGAGGACATCTTCCCCGAGGAAGCCTTCAAGCTGTTTGGCCCGGAAAACGTCGTCCCCGCCGCGCTGTTCCTCGTTTCTGACGACGCCCCCAGCAACGCCATCGTCGGCGCAGGCGCAGGCGCCTATCACTCGGCGTGGGTCACGATGAACAAGCCCGTCCTGCTCCCGCTGAACGCGCGGACCGTCGAAGACTTCGCCGCACACTGGGACCAGATCTCCGACCGTACCGGCGATTTCGTCCCCCAGTCGGGCGCGCAGCAAAGCCAGGCGATCCTCGTCGAGCTTCAGGCCGCGATGAAGCGCTGATCTCAACCGGGCGCGGGGGCGGCCATGACGGATCACGATCGTCTCATGGCCGCCCTGCGCTGGCGGGCGCTCCTGCTGCAGACTGCACTCGCGCTCTACATCGGCGCCACGCTGATCGCGTTCGGAGCGGGTGCCGCGCTGGTGAACAACCTCGATGGCATGGTGCGGCTCGGTGCCGCGCTGGTCGCCGCCCTCATCTTCAGCGCCCCGACGCTCGTGCTCGTCCTTCTCGCCGGACTGGTCTGGGTCTGGCGCGCACATGCCAACCTGCGCGATCTCGGCATTCCGGATCTGCGCTACAGCCCTGTCTGGGCGACCAGCAGCTGGTTGGTACCATTTGCCAACTTCGTCGTGCCAAGGCGTGCGATGCGCGAACTGTGGAACCGGAGCGCGGGCGAGGACCAGTACCAGGCCGAACAGGAAGTCACCGCGATCACGGGCTGGTGGTCATGCCTCCTTGGTGGAGCCCTGTTCCAGGCCGTCTTCCTGATGACCTTGAGCCTCGATTCCCTGCCGGGCGTGCGGGTTATCACTTCGCCATTTCTCATCATGATCATCGGCGGACTTGGCATGGTGCTGCTGCTGGTCTCCGCCGTGATGCTGTTTCAGGTCGTGCGGCAGATCACGCGCAGCCAGAAGGCCCTCGTGCGGACCTCGGGCGTGTTCGACTGAGCTACCCTGCCGGGCACGCGCCGCGCGTTGCCCCGGCCAGTTGCATCGTGCGCAGCCGCGCCTGCACTTCGGCCTCATCCAGCACCCGCACCGCCCCGGTGCGCGCATCAATCAGCAACGGCGCCGCACAATCGCCGCGCAGAACCGCGCGCCGTCCTTTCTCGGGCAACATCAGCACCATCCTTGAATCCGCATCGCGGTAGACCGCCCGCAGCACTGGAGTGCCTTCGTCGGCCCTCTTTTCAGCGGCGGTCGAAGCGTTGCAAGCAGCAAGCGCCACCACGCCCGCCAGCCCCGCCGCGCGCATCAGATGCACCGCTTCTCCTCCAAACCCTTGGTCATTGCGAGGAGCATAGCGACGAAGCAATCCAGAGCGTCATGCACAAACGCTCTGGATTGCTTCGCTTCGCTCGCAATGACGAAGGTCGGGCTATGTGGCCACCCTTCCCCGACCCGCTCATGCTGAGCTTGCCGAAGCATCATGCCCGGTCGCCCGCACCAGTCCCCTTCGACAAGCTCAGGGTGAGCAGGAATGAGCGGGACAGAAACGACCGTCTCAATTTTCCACGATCTTCAGCAGCTTGCGCTCGAGCACCGATAGCACCCCCGCCAGCTCATGCCCGCGCTTGAGCACTTGCCCGGCCTCGCCAAACAGCGTCCACATGCCCTGCTTGGCTCGCAGTGCCGGGCGCTTCTCGATCCGCGCCGTGGGCCGTTCTGCCGTGCGGCGGAAGGCGGCAAAGCTTGCCGCATCCTTGCCGAAGCTCATCGCATAATCGCGCCATTCCCCGGCAGCGACCATACGGCCATAGAGATCGAGAATCCGCATGAGTTCAGGCCGTTCAAAGCCGACTTGCAGCTCGGTACGGCTTTGCGGGAATGGCAGCACAGAAGGGCCAGGACCGCCCGAATCGGCGCCGCCCTGCACGCTCAGCTGCGGCTCCTGCGCCGGTTGCCGCCGCCGACGGGCGCGGGCGCATCAGTGCTTTCATCCTGCCGTTCAAGCAGTGCGGCGACCTGCGCTTTCAGCAGCGCTACTTCCGCCTCGAGCTCGTCCACCCGGCTCCCGCCAGTCGGTTCGCACGGCTCCTTGCAGGGAGTGCCGTAAGGGATGAAGTCCTTGAGCCAGGTCTCGACCGGCACCAGCGTGGACCGCGCCTTGAGGCCGACCATGGTCGCGCCCTCGGGCACGTCCTCGGTCACCACCGCATTGGCACCGACGCGCGCGCGCGGACCCACGGTGATCGGCCCCAGGATCTGCGCGCCCGAACCGATGATCGCATTGTCGCTCAGCGTGGGATGGCGCTTGCCGGGCACGCCATTGGCCGGATTGGTCCCGCCCAGCGTCACGCACTGGTAGATCGTCACGTTGTCGCCGATCTCGGCGGTCTCACCGATCACGGTAAAGCCGTGGTCGATGAACAAGTGCCGCCCGATCTTCGCACCCGGATGGATGTCGATGCCCGTGAAGAAGCGCGCCAGATGGTTCACGAAGCGCGCGAGGAAAAACATCTCACGCACAAACAGCCAATGCGCCACGCGGTGCAGGCCGACGGCATGAAGCCCCGGATAAAGCAGGATTTCCCAGCGCGAGCGCGGCGCGGGATCGCGCGCGCGGATCGAGTCCAGATAGGCGGTGAGGCGTTCGAACATGGCCGCGCTTTTCCCCCTTTTGCGCATTTAAAGCAAGCGCGCCTAGAGAAGCCTAGGTTGCCGTTCAGCCTCGGGCACACCATGCACCCGCTCTGCCAAGGCATCGCGTGCCAGCGATATGGTGACTGCGGCCTTCCGCTCAAGGGACAGGCGATCAATTGTTTCGACCAGTGCCTCGGCGGCGGCATGGCTGCGTTCCAGCCGGGGCAGGAGATAGGCCAGCACCGCCTCGCCCAGAGCCAGCCCCCGCCGCGCCGCATGGCTCTCCACCAGCGCGAGGAGCAAGTCATCGTCGGGCGCGCCGATCTCGATCATCAGTGCCGAGCCCAGCCGCGAGGCGAGATCCGGCAGCGCAACCTGCCACGTTCCCGGCGCCTTGTTCGAAACGATCAGCAGCGGCCGCCCATCGGCCTGCGCGCGGTTCCAGCGGTGAAACACCGCGTCTTCCGGCAGGGCGTCGGCATCATCGAGCGCATCGCCCAGCCCGCTCGCGGCAAACCAGCGCGCCAGCAGGCTCTTGCCCGAACGCGGCGGCCCTGCCAGCACGGCGGCGCGATAGGGCCAGTCGGCCGCGCCCGCCAGCAGCGCCAGCACCGGCTCCAGCGAAGGGCCGGTGAGCACGGTCTCGGCGGTGGTCGCCGTGACGAGGGGCAGCGCGATCTGGCTCATACTTACTTGCGGATGCTGAGCGCGGCCGCCCCTTGGGTCACGCGCCAGCCCTGCGCGCGCAAGGCGGCCGCAAGCGCATCGATATCGCCGGCAAAGGTTACGCGCATCACCGAAGTGCCGCCCATGGCAAGGCTGGTGGTCGCCGCGTCCTTGACCCCGTCGACCCGGCGCACCGCGCTCACGCCCGCATCGACCGCCGCGGCATCGGGGGTCACGAACTGCACCGTCACAATCGTGGTCGGCACGGCCGCAGCCGTCGCCACCGCGTCAGGCCCTGCCACCGCCGTCGGCGCGGCAGGCGCGGGGCCGAGCTTGGCCACGATGCTTGCCACCAGTGCTGGATCGAGATCGGGCCGCATCGAAAGCGATGGATCGGGCGCCAATTGCCCCGCCGTCAGCGCGCCGGCATAGAGGCCGTCCAGCCGCGTAATCGCCTCCGCCAGCATCGCGGGAAGCTTGTCCTCGCTCGGCGCTGTCAGCTCGAAACTGCCGATAAACGTGTTGTTTGGCCCATGGCGCGCGGTGAACGTGCCGTGCACCGGTCCACCCGGCCAGCTCCGCTCCAGCTTGGCGATCGGCATGATCACATCCGAAGCACCAGCCGAATCTAGCACCAGCCGCCACCAGTTGCGGCTGCGGCGGCTGATCTGCCCGGCTGTCAGCAGAAGCGAATCCGCGCCTGCGCCATTGGGCCGCACATAGTCGATAGCGCTCGCCCCGGTGCGGAACTCGGCCCAGGCCTTCTGCCAGGGTGTGCGCGTCTCGAACACCGAAGTGACGCCGCCTTCGATCAGCACCGGGATCACCAGCAGCGGCGCCGAATGCGCGATCTGGCCCTGCATGCCGAGGTAGCCGCTCGTCCGCGTACGGTCGAAGATCACCCCCAGCGTCGCGATATAGCGGTGCGGGCCGATCTGTTCCTGCCCCACCACCACGGCGGAAACCATGCCGTCGATCGTGCCGTCATCGAGCGCGGGGGCTGCACCGCCGCCGAGCCCGTTGGACTTCCACAGCTTCTCCCACGCCAGCCGTTGCGCCTGCCGCCAGCCATTGGCGCGGGCTTCTTCCGCCGTCTTGCCGGTGGTGTTGACCTCGATCCCGCTCACTTCGAAATCGCCATTGCTGGCAATCGGCGCGATGCCGCGGTCGCCCTCGATCTGCGCATAGATCGCCGCGCCCCCGCCCGCGAGCAGCAGGCCGAGCCCCGCAAGCAACGCAAGCCGCGCCCGGCGGCTCAGGTCCGGCAGGAACGTCAGGTTGAGGAAGGGCGAGCGCAGGGCGGCCAAGGGAACTCCATCTGGGAACGCAGGCCTTGCGCTGCATCTTTTCTCGAATGCCGCGCTTTTGCCCAAAGGCAAGTGGAAATCCAAGCGGGAAAGCGCTAGGCGGCTGCCCCATGGCTTCCACCGACGAAACTCCGCAGTCCTACTCCTACGCCAAGGCGGGGGTAGACATCGCCGCCGGCAACGCTCTCGTGAAGGCAATCGGCCCCCTCGCCCGCGCCACCGCGCGCCCCGGCGCCGATGCCGAACTGGGCGGCTTCGGCGCGTTCTTCGACCTGAAGGCGGCGGGCTACAAGGACCCGCTGCTGGTTGCGGGCAATGATGGCGTCGGCACCAAGGTCAAGCTCGCGATCGATCATGACCGGCACGATGCGATCGGCATCGATCTCGTTGCCATGTGCGTCAACGATCTCATCGTGCAGGGCGCGGAACCGCTGTTCTTCCTCGATTATTTCGCCACCGGCAAGCTCGATACCGGCGTTGCCGAACGCGTCGTCGCCGGCATTGCCGAAGGCTGCCGCATGGCGGGCTGCGCGCTGATCGGGGGCGAAACCGCCGAAATGCCCGGCATGTACGGCCCCGGCGACTACGACCTTGCCGGCTTCTGCGTCGGCGCTGTCGAGCGCGGCGAGCAGCTTACGGGTGATCGCGTAGCGGAAGGCGATGTCCTCATCGGCCTCGCCTCCTCGGGCGTCCACTCCAACGGCTATTCGCTCGTCCGTCGCCTCGCTGCTGACAAAGGCTGGAAGCTGGACCGCCCCGCCCTGTTCGACAACGAGCGCCTGCTGATCGACCATCTGATCGAGCCCACCCGCATCTATGTGAAGAGCCTGCTGCCCTTCATCCGGGCCCAAGACGGTAAAGCTGGCCGCATCCATGCGCTGGCCCACATCACCGGCGGCGGCCTCCTCGAAAACGTGCCTCGCGTCCTCCCCCAGGGCCTCCACGCCCGCATCGATGCCGATGCCTGGGAACAGCCGCGCCTCATGGCCTTCCTCCAGGCGCAGGGCCAGATCGAGCCCGAGGAAATGGCCCGCACCTTCAACTGCGGCGTGGGCATGGTGCTTGCCGTCGCTGCGGACGAAGCCGCAGGCCTGATCGCCGATCTCACTGCCGCCGGCGAAACCGCTTTCCCGATAGGCACGATAGTCGCGGGCGAAAAAGGCTGCACGGTCTTCGGCAGCGCCGAGGCATGGTCCGCCCGCGCGCCGTGGGAAGCGGTGCATGTCGGCTAACCTGATCCTCCCCATTTTTGCCGCAGGCACAAATGGGGAGGTGGCCCGCCGCAGGCGGGTCGGAGGGGTAATGGCGGCAAGGAAGAACCCCTCCGTCAGCCCTGCGGGCTGCCACCTCCCCATTTGCACTTCGTGAAAATGGAGAGGACCTGATGACCACCCGCGCCAAAGTCGCCGTCTTCATCTCGGGCAGCGGCACCAACATGGCCGCGCTGCTCTATGCCAGCCGCCTTCCGGAGTGCCCGTTCGAGATCGTCGTGGTGCTCTCCAACAACCCCGAGGCCGGCGGCCTCAAGCTCGCCGCAGCGGAGGGCGTTCCCACCTTCGTCCTCCCCCACAAAGGCGTCCCCCGCGACGAACACGATGCCGCGATGGAAGCAGCGGTCCGCCGCGCTGGCGCACAGTGGATCGCGCTCGCCGGCTACATGCGCATCCTCACCCCCGAATTCGTCGCGCGCTGGGAAGGGCGGATGGTCAATATCCACCCTTCGCTCCTCCCCAAGTACACCGGCCTCCACACCCACGAGCGCGCCATCGCGGCGGGGGACAGCCATGCCGGCTGCACCGTCCACCTTGTCACCGCCGATCTCGATGAAGGCCCGGTCCTCGGCCAGATCCCGGTCGCGATCCTTCCCGGCGATACGCCAGACAGCCTCGCCGCCCGCGTCCTCTTCGCCGAACACCAACTCTACGCCCGCTGCCTCGCGCAGCTCGTCACGCGCGAGACCGACCCCGCCTGGCTCACCGCGCAGGTCCGCGAACGCGCGATGCAACTGCCTGAAGCCGAAGAAAGCCTGAGCCACAGCATGGCCTGCTTCGGCATCATCAAGGGCAAGAAGTTCGCCTACGTCCCCAGCCACCACCACGCCGACGGAAGGACAGCCCTCCTCGTCAAGATCAGCGGGGTAGACGAACAGGAGCAGCTGATCGAAAGCGATCCCGATCGCTTCTTCCGCCCGGCCTATTTCGGCGACGGGTGGATAGGTATTCGTCTTGACCTCGGCGACGTTGACTGGGACGACATAGCCGAATGGCTGCGCCGCTCCTGGCTGGCTGTGGCGCCGCGCAAGCTTGCGGCGATGATGGAATTCTGATCGCAGCCCTGCCCCGGCTGCCGGAGCCGCCAATGCCCAAAACCCCGCTTTCCCCGCTGCATCGGCTCTATGTCCACTCCGCCCTGCAATCGTTTGTTGAAGCGGGCGGCGGCATCTTCATCGCCGGCTTCCTCGTCAGCCGCGGCTTTTCCTTCCCGGCGGCCCTCGCCAGCTTCGCGCTGATCGTCCTCTCGCGCCTTGCCTTGCGCGGCCTTGTCCTGCCGCTGGCGGTGCGCTTCGGCGTGCGCAACGTGCTGCTGATCGGCATCGCCGTCCGCGCGGTCAGCTTCGCGCTGCTCCCGCTGGTCCACGAAGTCGGCCCGCTCCTCGCGCTCTTCCTCGCCGTCAGCGGCCTTGGCAGCGTGCTCTACTGGACGGCATGGCACGGCTTCCTCCCTGTGCTGACCGACACCGGGCGCGGCGGCCAGCAGATCAGCGTGCAGCAGGCGACCAGCGCGCTGGTGGGCATCGCCGCCCCTGCGCTCGGCGGTCTGCTCCTTGCGCATGGCGGGCCGGGAATTGCCTTCGCGGCGATCACCGTGCTGCAACTCGCCAGCGCCCTGCCGCTCCTCGGCGCGCCCAATCCCACGATCGACCCTGCCGCCGTGCTCGAACCCGGCGTCGCCAGCTACGCACGCCGCCTCTATCTGGGTGAGGGCTTCCACGCGGGCTGCTCGGTGGTGATCTGGAACCTCGCGCTGTTCGCTACGCTGGGCGAGCATTTCGACCAGTTCGGCGCCGCGATGGCCGCCGCCGGACTTGCCGCCGCCGCCGGCAGCCTGCTCGTCGGCCGCCTGATCGACAGCGGGCACCCACGCCACTCGCTCGTCATCGCCTATGGCGCTGCCGCACTCGCGCTTGCCGCCAAGGGCACCGCGCTTGGCCATCCGCTCCTCGCCGTCGCGGCCACCGCGCTCGGCGCGCTCGTCGTGCCGATGACCAGCACCGCCATGCTCGCCCCGCTCTACGCGATGGCGCGGCAGAGCCCCTGCGTGCTGCGCTTCTCGATGGCGACCGAAGGCGGTTGGGACCTCGGCTGCTCCGCCGCATGCCTCACCGCCGCAGCCCTGCTGGCAAGCGGCGCGGGTTTCCACCTGCCGATCCTCCTCGGCCTTGCCGCCATCGCGGCCATGGCCCGGATGCTGGACCGCTGGTACGCGCGGCAGGCCGTCGCCGTCTGAAAAATAGGGACAGTCCCTATTTACTGGAACGGCGGTTCGTTCATATCTCGCTGATATCCACCACCGGTCGATCCTCACGCGTCCCCCGATAGCGCGCATCGGGATCGCTCTCGCCGGGCGAGATGACCACGTGGTCGTCATGCACTTCGAGCAGTGTGCCCACGAACGGCATGCCCTCAAGGCTCCCCGTCACGCGGTAGCTCACATAGTCGCCCACCTTGAACGTGGCGGGATCGAAATTGAACTCGAACGGGCACGACCCGTCCCCCATCCCAAACATAACTTCTCCCGAAACGCAAAGGGCCGCCGGATCGCTCCGGCGGCCCCTGCTATAGCAACCTGCGCGCAGCAGATCAGCCGACGATTTCTTCGGGCTTGAAGAAGTAGGCGATCTCGATCGCCGCGTTCTCGTCGGAATCCGAACCGTGGACGGTGTTGGCTTCGATCGATTCGGCCAGCTCCTTGCGGATCGTGCCCGGCTCGGCGTTTGCCGGGTTGGTCGCGCCCATGATGTCGCGGTTGCGCTGCATGGCGTTCTCGCCTTCCAGCACCTGCACCACGACCGGGCCCGAGATCATGAATTCAACGAGATCGTTGAAGAACGGACGCTCGCGGTGGACGGCGTAAAAGCCCTCGGCCTGCTCGCGGCTCATGTGGATGCGCTTCGAGGCGACGACGCGCAGGCCGGCTTCCTCGAGCATCTTGGTGACCGCGCCGGTCAGGTTGCGGCGCGTGGCATCGGGCTTTATGATCGAAAAGGTGCGGGTAACCGCCATGGGATGTTCCTTGCGTTTTATGGGAGGCTTTTGGCTGGCCGCGCCCCTAGCGGGGAAATTGCTGCGCTGCAAGGTTATGGGCGTCAGCGCGGCCCTTCCAGCCACTTGCCGCCTTCCTGCCGCCAATATTTGCGCTCCGCCCCCTCACGCGTCCCAAGCATCCGCCAGGTCGCGCGTGCATCGTCGATCCGCTCGGGCGGAAACAGCAGGAACACGCGCGCAGCACCTTCATAGCCCTCGGCCATGTCGCGCCAAACCCCGTCCGCCAGCGCCAGATAGCGCGCGCCGTTGGCGGGCAGCGGCTCGTGCGAAAGCAGGATCGGCTGGCGCGCATCGTGCTCTCCGCCCGCCATGCCGTGGGCGAGGAAGCTTTCGGGAATGCGCGTCCACAGTGCCTCGCTGATCCGGCCAAGCTGGCCCGCATCCTCCGAAACCACCAGCAACCGCTCGCCCGCGCCCAGCGTGCCCTGCGCAAGGCGGGGCAGCACCAGTTCCGCCGGATCGCGCGAAAGCTGGTAGAAATCGACCCGCATGGTCAGATCGGATCGTCGAGCGAACGGGCAAGCGGTGTGAAGCTCTTCGGGCCCTGCTCGGTCATCACCCAGCAGTCCTCCAGCCGCATCCCGAATTCGCCGGGAATATAGAGCCCCGGCTCATTCGAAAAGCACATGCCGGGGGCCAGCGGCGTGCTGTCATTGCCGACGAGGTAGGGGCTTTCGTGCCCGTCCATACCGATCCCGTGCCCTGCGCGGTGTGAAAGGCCCGGCAGCGCGAAGCCCGGCCCCCAGCCCTCACCCTCATAGAACCGGCGCACCGCCGCATCGAGCGCGCTGACCGGCGTGCCCACCTTCGCCGCGCCAAATACCATGTCCTGCCCGCGCCGGATCGTGTCCCACACCTTGCGTTGCCGCGCGCTCGGCTCACCGAAAACCAACGTGCGCGAAATGTCGGACTGATAATCCTCGACCACGCACCCGCAGTCCATCAGCACGACCGAGCCTTCGCGCACCACTTGCGGCGTCTTGGAGCCATGCGGGTAGGCGCTCGCCTCGTTCAGCAGCACCAGCGCGAAATCATTCTCTGCACCCATTCGGGTCGTTGCCGCGCCCACCAGACCGCCGATGTCGCGCGCCGTCATGCCCTTCTGCATCACAGCGTGCGCCTCGCGCAGCGCGGCCAACGTCACCGCATTGGCGATCTGCATCAGCGCCAGTTCGGCGGGCGATTTGATCTGGCGGCAGGCATTGACCAGCGCCGCGCCCGAAACGACTTCGAACCGCCCCTCGCGCGCCAGCCCTTCGGTGATGAAGGCCCGCGTCGTCTGCTCCACTGCCACAGGCCCAGCGCGCCCCTTCAGCGCATCGGCGATCAGCGCAAAGGGGCTGGCATCCTCATGCCATGTGCGCAAATCGGCGGGTACCGCGAGGGTTTCCTTCACCGAAGGCGCCTCGAAGAACGGTGTCACCACGATCGGCTGGCCACTTGCCGGGATCACCGCTGCCGTGATCCGCTCCGATCGCGACCAGCGAATGCCGGTAAAGTAAGTCAGGCTGCTCCCGCTCTCCACCAGCAGGGCGGCAACCTTCTGCTCGGCCATCAGCCCCTGCACTTTGGCGATGCGCGCCATGCGCTCGGCCGGGGTGATCGGCACCGCCGCATCGGCAAGTCGGGCGGGGGCCGCCGCCCGCGCGCCCATCGGTACCATCGCCAGCGCTGCTGCGCCGCCCGCACCTGCCAACACGCCGCGCCGCGACCAAGTCATGCTGCTTTCCCCTTCCCCGAGCGGCAGCGATCCGAACAGAACTTCACGTTGTCCCAATCGCGTTCCCACTTCTTGCGCCAGGTGAAGGGGAGGCCGCAGGCGGCGCAGAGCTTGCTCGGCAGGTCCGCCTTGCGGCGCATCTTCGGCACGTATCAGGCTTCCAGCACGTCGCGCACATAGCGATCGAGCAGCCGCACGCCAAAGCCCGTCGCGCCCTTGTCATGCGTCGCGCCGGGCTTGTCGACCCACACTGTACCCGCGATATCGAGGTGCGCCCAGGCCACGCCCTTGTCGACGAAGCGCTGGATGAACTGCGCCGCCGTGATCGAGCCGCCATAGCGCGGGCCTACGTTCTTGATGTCGGCAATCGGGCTGTCGATCAGCTTGTCGTAGGCAGGGCCGATGGGCATGCGCCACAGCTTGTCGCCGCTCGCCTTGCCCGCTGCATCGAGCTGCCCGGCCAGGAGATCGTCGTTGGCGAACATGCCGGCATGCTCATGCCCCAGCGAAATGATGATCGCGCCGGTCAGCGTGGCAAGGTCGATGATCGTGGCAGGGCTGTATTCCTTCTGCACCCAGGTCACCGCATCGCATAGCACGAGGCGGCCTTCAGCGTCGGTGTTGATCACCTCGACCGTCTGGCCCGACATCGTGGTGACGACATCGCCCGGGCGCTGCGCATTGCCATCGGGCATGTTCTCGACCAGGCCGCAAACGCCGATCACGTCCGCCTGCGCCTTGCGCCGCGCCAGCGCGAGCATCGTGCCGACCACCGCCGCCGCGCCGCCCATGTCCCACTTCATGTCTTCCATACCTGCCGCCGGCTTGATCGAGATGCCGCCGGTGTCGAACGTCACACCCTTGCCCACGAATGCCGTCGGCCGCGCGCCCGCCTTGCCCTTCCAGCGCATGGCGATGATCTTGGGCTCGCGCACCGAACCCTGCGCCACGCCGAGCAAGGCGCCCATGCCGAGCGCGGTCATTTCGGCAAGGCCCAGCACCACGATCTCGACGCCTGTGCCCTCAAGCCGCGCCTTGCAGCGCTCCACGAAGCTGGCGGGGTAGATCACGTTGGCGGGCTCGGTCACCAGCTCGCGAGTAAACTCCACGCCCTCGGCAATCGCGGCTTCGGTTTCCCAGACGGCCTCGGTTCCTTCGGGCGCGCCCAACACAACGATCTTCGCCAGCGAGGGCTTCTGCTCGTCGCTCAGCTTGGTGCGATAGACGTCATGGCGCCACGCACGCAGCCGCGCCGCGAGCAGCACGGCGGCTGCTTCCTCAGCGCTGAGGCCGCTGCCGGCAAAGTCGATGGCGAGCTCGGTCTCGCCCGAAGTCAGGTACTTGGCGGTCAGCCCGCCGCCCGCGCGCTCCAGCGTCGCGGTCCGTCCGGCCGCACCCGGCTCGCCGATCCCGGCAAAGGCCAGCCGCTGCACACCATCGCCCGCCGGCACCAGCGCTTCGAACAACTGCCCGGCCTTGCCGGTAAAGCGCGCGGCGGCGGCAGCGCCGCGCACCAGCACGTCGGCATCGGCGGGCAGCCCGCCCTGCGGCACGAAGCGGGCAACAAGGCGGAGGCCTGAACCGGAAGTGGCTGCATCTGCTGCGGCGAATTCGATAATCATTCAAGGCTCCTGCCGAAAAAAGGGCACACCCCAAGGCTCAGCTTGGCGCAAGGTGAATTGTGGGTTTGCAGTTAAGCGGCACCGGTGCGATAGGCAAGGCCATGCGAGCCCCCCCGCGGCCCTTGCCGCAAGCCTTGTCCCGATGCTTGCGGCCAGCTTGCGTCGCCGCCATTCGCCCCACTTTGGCCGTGCTGGGCGTGCTGGCGCTAGGCACCGCCCCTGCGCACGCGCAAACCGCAGACGTCCCGCCTCCGCCCCAAGAGGCAGGCCAGCCGGCCAAGCCACCAGCCGAAGTCCGCTTCCAGTCCGATCGCGTCACGTATGCCAGCGATGCCGAGACCGTGACAGCAACCGGCAATGTCGTCCTGCGCCGCGCCGAACAGACCGTGCGCGCCGATGTCGTCACGTGGAACCGCAAGACCGGCGTGATCGAGGCGAGCGGCAACATCCGCTTCGTCGATGAAGCCGGCAACGTGCTTTATACCGACAAGGTCGAACTGACCGACGAGCTCAAGGCCGGCGCGGTCGAGGATCTGCTGCTTGTCCTGCGCCAGGGCGGGCGGCTTGCCGCGCGCAGCGGCACGCGCGCCGCCAATGGCGATATGGTCTTGCGCGATGCCGCCTTCTCCGGCTGCGCGGTCGAGGGTGAGGACGGCTGCGCCAAACGGCCGAGCTGGGAAGTGACCGCCGTCGCCGTCACTTACGATGCCAAGGACCAGCGCGTACACTACAAGGGCGCGCTGCTGCGCGTGTTCGGCCTGCCGATCCTGCCGCTGCCCGGCCTTGCCCACACTTCGGACTTCCGCGCCGAAAGCGGCCTGCTGATCCCCGATTTCCGCTTCAGCGCGGCCAACGGCGCCGAAATCAGCGACACCTATTACTGGCGCCTTGCCAACAACAAGGACCTCGCGCTCACCGGTTATATCTTCACCGGGGCGCTGCCGATGATCTCCGGCCGCTATCGCCAGCTGACGGACCATGGTGCCTTTCAGGCCTCCGCCTATCTCACCCGCAGCGCGCGCATCAATATCGGCGGTGGCTCCCTGACCGGTGCCAATCCGCAGGAACAGGTGTTTCGCGGCTATTTCGAATCGAATGGGCGCTTCCAGCTTTCGGAAAACTGGAGCCTCACCGGCTATGGCCGCTACGCCAGCGACCGCACCTTCCTGCGCCGCTACGATATCAGCCGGGATGATCGCCTGCGCTCGACCATCAATCTCGAACGCATCGATGCAAACAGCTATTTCAGCATCGCTGGCTGGGCCGTGCAGACTTTGCGCAGCGGTGACCGGCAGGGCCTCGTGCCGATTGCGCTTCCCGCCATCGAATACCGCCGCCGCATCGTCCCGCCCGCGATCGGCGGCATGCTCGAACTGCAGCTCAACAGCCTCGCGCTCACGCGGACCGGCGGGCAGGACACGCAGCGCGCCTTCGCCAAGGCGCAGTGGGACCTGCGCACGCTGACCGGACTGGGGCAGGAGATCACCTTCACCGCCCTCGCGCGCGGCGATGTCTATCACTCGCGGCAGAACGACCTGACCAGCAACCTGCTCTACCGCGGCCTGCCCGGCTGGCAGGGGCGCGGCATTGCCACTGCGGCGGTCGATATCAAGTGGCCGCTGATCGGTTCGGCGCTCGGCGGCACGCAAGTGTTCACCCCGCGCGTCCAGTTCGTCGCCATCCCCAAGATCCGCAACCTTGCCATCCCCAACGAGGATTCGCGCTCGGTGGAGCTTGAGGATTCCAACCTCTTCTCGCTCAATCGCTTCCCCGGCTACGACCGCATCGAGGACGGCGTGCGCGTGACTTATGGCGCGGACTGGCAGTTCACCCGGCCCGGCTGGCGGGTTGCCACCACCGTGGGCCAGAGCTACCGGCTCTCCACGCAAAAGACCCTGCTGCCCGATGGCACCGGCCTGTCCTCACGCGCATCGGATATCGTCGGCCGCACCGATCTCAGGTTCCGCGATATCGTGCAGTTCACCCACCGCTTCCGGCTCGACAAGGACAGCCTGAAGCTGCGCCGCAACGAATTCGATGCGACGATCGGCAACCACCGCACGTATGCCGAAGTCGGCTACCTCCGGCTCAACCGCGATATTCCCGCGACTTTCGAAGATCTGCGCGACCGTGAGGAAGTGCGTTTCTCCGGCCGCATCGCTTTCGCGCGGCGCTGGTCGGTGTTCGGCTCGGCCGTCGCCAACCTCACCAGCAAGGTGGATGATCCGACCAAGACCAAGGACGGCTTCCAGATGCTGCGCCACCGCCTTGGCTTTGCCTATGCCGACGATTGCCTCGATTTCGCGCTCACCTGGCGGCGCGACTACATCACCAATGGCGATGCGACGCGCGGCAGCACGATCCAGTTCAACATCGCCTTCAAGGGCCTGGGTGTACGCTGAGCCGCGATCTTCCCATTTTTCCTCCGTTTCGCTTCCATCGCCGTTGCAATCGGGCTATCGCCGCGCCACTCACCTTGGGTTCAGCCGAACCATGCGAGTGAGTGGCGGCCCAGTAACCGTTGGGGGGGACCGTTCGGCGCGCAAGCCGGATGGGGCCGAGAGACAGGAATATCGTACTGCCATGAAGACCGGGTTTCGTTTGCTTTCCGTTTCGGCGCGCGCCGCACTCAGCCTCGGTGCCCTTGCGGTTGTCGCAGCTCCCATTTCCGGCACGCTCGCCCACGCGCAGACCCTGCCCGATCCTGCGGAAGACACCTCCGGCACCGGCGCGCTCAATCTGCCCGCCAATCCCGTGATCTTCGGCAAGACCGATCCGCACCTGCGCCGCGCCACCGCGATCGTGAACGGCGAGATCATTACCGGCACCGATGTCGACCAGCGCCTCGCGCTCATCGTCAGCGCCAATGGCGGCAAGGTTGCGCCGGAAGAGATGGAGCGGCTGCGTCTTCAGGTGCTGCGCAACCTGATCGACGAAACGCTGCAGATCCAGGAAGCCAAGGCCGCCAACGTCGATATCGACGAGGAGGAAGTCACCCAGACCTTCAACCGCGTCGCCCAGCAGAACTTCGGCCAAAATCCCGCTGCGCTCGAAAAGTACCTCGCCTCGATCGGCTCGTCGTCGGGCTCGCTCAAGCGACAGATCAAGGGCGAACTCGCGTGGCAGCGCCTGCTGCGCCGCAACGTCCAGCCCTTCATCAACGTGTCGGACGGCGAAGTGCGCGAAATGATGGATCGCCTCAAGGCCGCCAAGGGCACCGAGGAATACCGCATCGGCGAAATCTACCTCGCCGCCACGCAGGAAACCAAACCGCAGGTCCTCGCCAACGCGCAGAAGATCCTCGAACAATTGAAGGGCGGCGGCAGCTTCGTCGCCTATGCGCGCCAGTATTCGCAGTCGTCCAGCGCCTCGGTCGGCGGCGATCTCGGCTGGATCCGCCTTGCCCAGCTCCCGCCCGAACTCGCCACCCCCGCCGCGCAGATGCTGCCCGGCCAGCTCGTCGGCCCGATCGAGCTCGCGTCCGGCTACTCGCTGCTCTACCTGATCGACAAGCGCCAGGTCCTCACCGCCGATCCGCGCGATGCGGTGCTCAGCCTCAAGCAGATCTCGATCGCCTTCCCCAAGGGTACCACGGAAAAAGATGGCGCCGCCAAGGCCGCCGAATTTGCCAAGGTCGTCAAGGAGATCAAGGGTTGCGGCGGGGCCGATGCGGCTGCCGTCTCGCTCGGCGCGACTGTCGTCGCCAACGATCAGATCAAGGTGCGCGATCTCCCAACCGCGCTGCAGGACACGATCCTCAAGCTCTCGGTGGGCGAAACCACGCCGCCCTTCGGTTCGATCGAAGACGGCGTGCGCGTCCTCATGCTGTGCGGCCGCGATGATCCCAAGGTCGAAAGCGGGCCGAACTTCGAACAGCTCCAGTCGCAGATGGAAGACGACCGCGTGAACAAGCGCGCGCAGACCTACCTGCGCGACCTGCGCCGCGATGCGGTGATCGAATACAACTGAGGCATATTACCCTCTCGCTCACCGCCCGGCTCTGCTAGGGCGTCTGCATGACCGTCACCCAACCGCCGCTCCTGCCGCTGGCGATAAGCCTCGGCGATCCTGCCGGTATCGGCCCAGAGCTGATTGCCGCCGCATGGGACCAGCGCGAGGCAGAAGGGCTCCCGCCGTTCTTCGCGGTGGGCAATCGCGATCTCATCGAAGCCGCCGCCCGCAGCCGGGGCCTCGCCATCCCGGTCGTCGCCATCGCCGCGCCCGATGAAGCCGCCGCCGTCTTCCCCCACGCGCTCCCCGTGCTCGATGTCGGTATGTGCGCCTACACGCCCGGCCTGCCCGACGATGCCGGCGCCGCGCTCGCCTTGCGCGCGCTCGAAGTCGCCACCAGCCTCGTCAAGCAGGGTGCCGCCGCCGCGCTCGTCACCGGTCCCATCGCCAAGAGCCGCCTAGCGCGCATCGGCTTCAACCAGCCGGGCCAGACCGAATTCGTGGCGGAAGCCTGCGGGATTACCCCCGAAAACGCGGTGATGATGCTCGCCGGGCCGCACTTGCGCGTCGTCCCCATCACCGTCCACGTCGCGCTGCGCGATGTGCCGTTCCTGCTCTCGGCGGAGCTCATCCGCAGCCGCTCCGCCATCGCGGCGTCCGCGCTCACCCGCGATTTCGGCGTAGCCCACCCCCGCCTCGCGGTCGCCGCGCTCAATCCCCACGCCGGCGAAGATGGCCGCATGGGCACGGAGGATAGCGACGTGATCGCCCCCGCCATCGCTGCGCTGCAAGCCGCTGGGATCGACGCGCGCGGGCCGCTGCCCGCCGACACCATGTTCCACGCCGAAGCCCGCGCCACCTACGACGCTGCCATCTGCATGTACCACGATCAGGCGCTTATCCCGATCAAGGTGCTCGATTTCGACGAGGGCGTGAACGTCACGCTCGGCCTGCCCATCATCCGCACCTCGCCCGATCACGGCACCGCCTTCGCCATCGCCGGCACGAATGTCGCCCGCCCCGGTGCCACCATCGCCGCGATCCGCATGGCCGGAGAATGCGCCGCCCGCAGAGCCGCCGCCGGATGATCGAAATGCCGCCTCAATCCTTTCTTCCCCTCCCCCGCTCGGGGGAGGCCGGGTGGGGGTACCCCGCGCTTGCCGGACACGCCGTACCCCCTCCCCCAGCCCCTCCCCGCCGGGGAGGGGAGCCATGAGTGACACCCCAAGCGTGAACCTCCCACCCTTGCGCGAAGTCGTCCAGCGTCACGGCCTCATCGCCACCAAGGCGCTTGGCCAGAACTTCCTGTTCGACGAACAGCTCCTCGCCCGCATCGCCATGGTGCCCGGCGATCTCAAGGGCCAGAACGTGCTCGAAGTCGGCCCCGGCCCCGGCGGCCTCACCCGCGCGCTGCTGCGCCGGGGTGCCAATGTCACCGCGATCGAAATGGACCGCCGCTGCCTCCCCGCGCTCGCCGAACTGGCCGAGGCCTTTCCCGGTCAGCTCACCGTGATCGAAGGCGATGCGACGAAGATCGCGCCCGAGACCCTGTTCGACGCGC
Source organism: Novosphingobium sp. FG137 (assembly GCF_057809735.1). Lineage (NCBI taxonomy): Bacteria > Pseudomonadati > Pseudomonadota > Alphaproteobacteria > Sphingomonadales > Sphingomonadaceae > Novosphingobium > Novosphingobium sp. FG137. The sequence continues at coordinate 57,179 of NZ_JBMDKN010000011.1, forward strand.
CCTGGCATGTCATCGCCAATCTGCCCTACAACGTCGGCACCGCGCTCTTCGTCGGCTGGCTCTCCGGCGAAAACTGGCCGCCGCAATGGCGCAGCCTCACCCTCATGTTCCAGCAGGAAGTTGCCGAGCGGATCATCGCCGCGCCCGACAGCGATGCCTACGGCCGCCTCGCCGTCCTTGCCCAATGGCGCAGCAAACCCCGCATCGCCATGCGCGTCCACCGCAGCGCCTTCACCCCGCCGCCCAAGGTCATGTCGGCGATCATCCACGTAGAGCCCGCCGCGATGCCGGAGGGCGTCTCCGCCCGCATGCTCGAACGCGTGACGGAAGCCGCCTTCGGCCAGCGCCGCAAGATGCTGCGCCAGTCGCTCAAGGGCCTCCCCGGCGCGCTGGAAGCCCTCGAAACGCTCGGCATCGAATCCCAGCGCCGCGCAGAAACGCTGAGCGTGGCCGAATTCGTCGAGATTGCCCGCGCGCTTACCCGCTAGCTCCTCCCCATTATTGCGCAGCACAAATGGGGAGGTGGCAGCCCGCAAGGCTGACGGAGGGGTAACTACTTCTTCTTCCGCTGCGCCTCGTACCCCTTCCTCTGCGTATCGATCAGGTACGCATGGATCGCGTCCACATCATACTTGCTCACCATATCTCCCATCGGCGCCATGCCGTTCCCTGCCAGCGCGCCGCCCAGCACGATCTGGTTGAACATGCCGTGGATGTCGCGCGGCAGCCGCGACAAGTCGGGCGTGATACCGGGGCCGAACATGTGGCAGCGTGAGCAGAACTCGGTAAACTTGGCCTCGCCATGCGCGATCTTGGCCGCAGTCGCCCGGCTTGCGGGCGGCGCAGGATAGGTCAGCGGATCGGCCCGCGGCTCGGGCTGCGGCACCGGCCCGCCGCCCAGCTTGAACACCAGAATGCGGTTGGTGTTGCGGTTGCGATAGGCAATGTCCGCCGGGGTGAGCGGATAGCTGATGCCCACCCCGCCATAGCCCACCTGCACCGCGATATACTGCACGCCGCCGATCCGGTAAGTCATCGGCGCGGCCATGATATGCGATCCGGTCTGGATCGAGGCCAGCTGCGCGCCGGTCTTGGCGTTGTAGACGCGCAGCGTGCCATCCCCGCGCCCTTGCACCACGATATTGCCGGCAGTCGAAAGCACCCCGCCGTCATAGCCGCGATTGCCGTCGGAGGTGACCTGCTCCCACACCACCTTGCGCGCCACCGGGTCCCAGGCTTTCAGCACCTCACGCACCAGACTGGTCTTGCCGCGCTCCTTCTGCAGCTCCGCCTTGCTCGGGATCGGGCCGAACAGGCGGCTCAGCGTCGCCTCGTCATAGGTATCATCCGGAATGATCCCGTTGGCGTTGAAGAAGCCCTCCAGATGGTCGAGCTTGCCCTTGTTGGCGGGCAGGTTGACCATCACGTTGGGCACATCAAGCGTCGGGATATAGACGAGGCCCGTCTGCGGGCTGAACGACATCGGGTTCCACGTGTGCGCCCCGGCCCACGAAGGATAGACGTTCTTGGGTTTGGCCGAATAGTCCGCCACCTCGGTAAACTCGGGCCGCCCGGTGGCAAGGTCCACGCCCTTGGCCCAGTTCACATAGGCAAAGGCGTCGGCTGCCAGCAGCTTCCCGGTCTTGAGGTCCAATGTGTAGAAAAAGCCGTTCTTCGAGGCCTGCATCACCACCCGGCGGGTCTCGCCGCCAAAGGGCAGATTGGCGAAAGTGAACTTCTGCGTCGCGTCATAGTCCCAGGCATCGCCCGGCGTTTCCTGATAAAACCAGGTCATCCGCCCGGACCTGGCATTCACCGCCACGATCGAGGCGTTGAACAGGTCATCGCGCCGCTCGGCGGCAGACTTCACCCGCGAATAGGGCGAGGCATTGGCCGTGCCGAACACGATCTGGTCGGTCTCGGCATCATAAGAAAGCCCGTCCCACACCGTGCCGCCGTTCTGGTAGCGGCCATCGTGATCCGCCCCCCAAGACTTTGCCGCCATTTCCAGCTCGGGATGCTCGAAGGGCTGGCCCGGCGGCGGCGGCACCGTGAAGAACCGCCACTTGAACGCGCCGGTCTTGATGTCCCACGCCGAGATATAGCCACGCGTCGATCCATCGCCGAGGTCCGCACCCGAATTGCCGATGACGACGGAATCGCTCGTCAGCAGTACCGCCCCGGTCGAGGCGTAAGTATAGCTGCTCTTGCCCCGGCCGATGATCGTGTCCGCGGTCCATTTCTCCGCGCCGGTCTTCGCATCGAGCGCATGCAGCCGCCCGTCCTCGCTGGCAACGAACACCACCCCGTCCCGCACCGCCACGCCCCGGTTCACCGTGTCGCAGCAGGCATTCCTCGCCGAGGCCGGATCGATGCCGGGATGGAATGTCCACAACACCTCGCCCGTCGCCGCATTCAGCGCATAGACGATGCCCCAGACGCCAGAGGTATACATCACCCCGTCGATAACGAGCGGCGTAGCCTCCTGCCCGCGCTCGGTCCCCATGTCATAGGCCCAGGCAAAGCCGAGCTGCCCAGCATTGCTGTCGTTGATATCGCTGAGCGATGAGAACCACGTTCCCGCCGGATCGCCGCCGACATAGTGCCACTCATCGCCTGCGACGGGATGCGTGGCTGCCGAAAACTCGGGCAGGCCCGCCTCAAGCGAGGACGCGGCAAGGCCGCAAGCACAGAGCAGGCCGAGCAAGGGACTGCGCAGATGAAACTTTCCCATGGCGGAAAGTCTCATTCCCATTGCCTCTGATAGCAAGCGGATTTCGCGCGGAACGGTCCGTCCGGCAATCAAGGTTATCGGACCGGAAACCATCGAAAATGGCATCAGAATCAATTGCGAATTTTACATGTTCTTGTTATGTTCGCCCTCTGACAGTCAGGAGTCCAAATATACGCGCGAACGACGATACTTTGCGCGAGGCCGCAGAAATGCTGACCTTCGAGCATTTTCTACGAACAGGGCGTTTGCTTGACGCTAACGAAATGGCGCTCAGTTTCGAGCGAAAGTTCAATCCTTATCACGATCCGGCCAACGGGCGGTTTACCACCAGACCGGGCGGACAAGGGAATCCACACGAAATCGTTGTCTATGGGCGAAAGCCAGACAAGACCGGATCAACCGCCCCGAAATGGAAAGCCAAGAGCGACGCGGTCAGGATTCCCGATGCGATCCGGCGCAAGATTGATGCTGTCGCTGCGGATTACCATGCTGCGACCGGTAAGACACTGACTGTCACGGATGGCATGAGAACGCCAATAGATCAGGCTGAACGGATTTATTACAAGTTTTCGCATGGCGATTTCAGGACTTATAGGGGTGCTCAAGGTGCTGAATTGGCGAGATTGTATCGTGGTGGAATCGCTAGCGGGAAATCAAAAAGCCAGATTCTGGCTGGCATGGCGGCGGTAGTTGATCTGCATTTGAAGCAGGGTCGTCCGATCTCGAAGCATCTCTTGGGAATGGGTCTGGACTTCAGAGTTAGTGATATGAATCAGACAGAGAGGGATGCGCTTAGGAATGCGGTCCGCAACAATGGTGGCAAACCGCTCGACGAGGGCATACCACCCCACATTCACGCCTCATTCTGAACAGATGGACCATGTATGGTGCTCCTCTTCGCTCTCGCTGCTCTTTCTAGTTCAGGGCCAGTTGCGTCGGCTCTGTCCCAAGATTTTTCCGGCCTATTGGCGAGTAATCAAAACTCCGTTCGGTCCTGTGAAATTCTAGAACGGAAGGATGGACAACATCTCGTCATTTACCTGAATAAATACCGTGAAGGTGACGCTATTCATATAGAATACGACACTGAAGATAGAGCCTTTGATTACATATTTGCGAAGAAAACGAAAAATAAGAGACGCTATATTTTTGAAAGCAGCACCCTATCCAGGCTTGATAAAATCGATATTAAGATCCGAACTGCGACCGGGTTAACTGAGCATGGTGTTCAGCGCATATTTGTGAAGAGCGGGACTTATGCGATCTACATCGGCTTTAGTTTCCGCAGCTCCGATGAATCCCAGATTTTTGGCGCATGCCGGATTTCGGTGGAAGTGGAGCAACCTTGACGATTGTCGCACCACCTCTGGCAATCTGTTTGGTCGGGCTTCAGGGCCGCTTGCCCTGCCAAGTTACTCGCCAGGACAGTGTCAACTTTGTCATTCTGACCTGAACTCGAACCGCCGCTTCCGAATTGATTGCGCTAAACCACTAGGGGTTCACCCCGGCGCGCGGGCAGGCTAGAGCGTCCGCATGGCCCAGCTTGCCCCCACCGAAGCCGCCCTGATTGAGGGGATCGACGCGCCTGCGATGCTGCAGCAGGTCGAGGCGTGGTGTGCGATCAACACCGGCACCCGTAATACCGCAGGGCTAAGCCGCCAAGCCGCGCGGCTCGCTGATGCCTTTGCCGCGCTGCCCGGTGAAGTGCGCCTCGTGCCGCCCGCCCCGGTCGAGGCGATCGCCGCCGATGGCCGCGCGGTCCAGATCGAGCACGGCGCGCACATGGTGCTCAGCGTTCGCCCCGATGCGCCGCGCCGTTATCTGCTCACTGGGCACATGGACACGGTCTACCCGGCGGACCACCCGTTCCAGACGCTGACATGGCTCGATGGCGAAACCCTCGGCGGCCCCGGCACGGCGGACATGAAGGGCGGCATCGCCGTCATCCTCGCCGCGCTCCAGGCCTTCGAGACGAGCCGGGTCGCGCCCTATGTCGGCTATGACGTCCTCATCAATTCGGACGAGGAAACCGGCAGCCTCGCCTCCGCCCCGCTCATCGCCGAACTCGCGCGCAAAAAGACTGCAGCGCTGACCTACGAACCCTCCGCCTTGCCAGACGGCACCCTGGCTGGCGCGCGCGGCGGCAGCGGCAATTACAGCGCGATTGTCACCGGTCGCTCCGCCCACGCTGGCCGCAACCCGCAGGATGGCCGCAACGCGCTCGTCGCCGCCGCTGATCTTGCGCTCGGTTTGAAGGCGCTTTCGGGAGACGGCCTTGCCGTCAACCCGGCCCGCATCGATGGCGGCTCGGCCAACAATGTCGTGCCGGACCATGCCGTGCTGCGTTTTAACATCCGCCCCCGCAGCGAAGAAGACGCCGCGCGCTTCTCCGCCACGATCCAGCCATTGCTGCGCGAGGTCGAGCTGGCGCATGAGGTGAGCATTCACCTCCACGGCGGGATCACCCGCCCGCCCAAGCCGCTTACGCCGGATGCGGAAAAGCTGTTCGATCTCGTCCGCCGCTGCGGCGCGGCGCTTTGCCAGCCGATCCGCTGGCAAGCTTCCGGCGGCGTGTGCGACGGCAACAACATTGCCGCACTCGGCGTGCCGGTGGTCGATACCATGGGCGTGCGCGGCGGGGCGATCCACTCGCCTGACGAATACATGATCGTGCCGTCGCTGGCTGAGCGCGCCGCGCTGTCGGCGCTCGTGCTGCACCGGCTTTCCGGAGGGGAATAACAAGCGTGACCCACGTCATCCGCGCGGCCCGCGCCTCGGATCTCGAACATCTGTACGAGATGGCCAAGCTCACCGGCGGCGGCTTCACCAACCTGCCGCCCGATCGCCGCGCGCTGGTAGCAAAGCTTGAGCGCGCCGCTGCTGCTTTTGCCAACACCATAGAAGGCGATCCGGAGACCCAGAAGGATGAACTGTTCGTTCTGATCCTCGAGGACCTCGCCACGCACGAAGTGCGCGGCACCTGCCAGATCTTCACCCGCGTCGGGCAGACCTGGCCGTTCTATTCCTATCGCATGGCGACGCTGACCCAGCATTCCAAGGAACTGGGGCGCACTTTCCGCGCCGAAATGCTCAATCTTGTAACGGACCTCGAAGGGTCGAGCGAAGTCGGCGGCCTGTTCCTCCACCCCGGCGAACGCGCGGGCGGGCTCGGCATGCTGCTCGCGCGCAGCCGCTATCTGTTCATCGCCATGCACCGCAAGCGCTTTGCCGATCGCATCCTTGCCGAACTGCGCGGCGTGATCGACGAACGCGGCGGATCTCCCTTCTGGGACGGCGTCGCAGGCCGCTTCTTCGGGATGAACTTTCAGGAAGCCGATTATTTCAACGCGATCAACGGCAACCAGTTCATCGCCGATCTGATGCCCAAGCATCCGGTCTATATCGCCATGCTGCCCGAAACCGCGCGCTCCGCGATCGGTCTGCCGCACCCCAGCGGCCGCGCCGCGATGCGCATGCTGGAAACTGAAGGCTTCGCTTCCGAAGGCTATTTCGACATCTTCGACGGCGGCCCGACGATGACCGCGCGCACGGACAAGGTGCACTCGATCGCCTCGGCCAAGATGGTGCCGGTGACAGAGGTGCGCGAGGCCGATGAAACCGCCGCCCGCGCGCTCGTCGCCACGGGCAGGCTTGCCGATTTCCGCTGCTGCTTCGCGCGGATCATGGCGGACGGGGATGGCATCGCGCTCGATCCCGATGCCGCCGCGGCACTGGGCGTCGGCCTGGGCGATACCGTGTGGCATGTGGCGCGCTGAAGGATTCCGCAATGAGCACTCTGGTCGAGATCAACTTCGACGGCCTCGTCGGGCCGAGTCACAACTACGCCGGCCTCAGCCTTGGCAACCTTGCCTCGGCCAAGCATGGCGGCAACGTTTCCTACCCCCGCGCCGCCGCATTGCAGGGCATCGGCAAGATGCGCCACAACATGGCTCTCGGCCTTGTGCAGGGCCTGCTCTGCCCGCTGCCGCGCCCCAACCAGGCCTTTCTCGGCGCGCTTGGCCTGACCGAACCCGCAGACGAAACCGAACGCCGTCTGCGCGCCGCCGCGTGGTCAGCCAGTTCGATGTGGACCGCCAATGCGGCCACCGTCTCCCCCGCGCCGGACACGGCGGACGGGCGCTGCCATCTGACGGCGGCTAACCTCGTCACCATGCCGCACCGCTCGCAGGAATGGCCCGACACCGTGCGCCAGTTGCGCCTCGCCTTTGCGGACAGCGCGCACTTCACAGTCCACGATGCCGTCCCTGCCTGCTTCGGCGATGAAGGCGCGGCGAACCATATGCGCATGGCCACCAGCCACGCCGCGCATGGCCTCGAAATCTTCGTCTACGGCAAGCACACCAAGGATTCCGGGGGCGGCACCTTCCCCGCGCGCCAGCACGAGCAGGCCAGCCGCGCCGTCGCCCGGCTCCACGGCCTCGATCCCGCGCGCTGCCTCTTCGTCGAGCAGTCCGGCGAGGCGATTGCGGCGGGCGCGTTCCACAATGATGTGGTCGCCGTCGCCAACGAGCGCGTGCTGTTCACCCACGAACTGGCCTTTGCCGATCCCGATGGCACTTATGCCGCGATCCGCGCCGCGCTGCCCGAAGCCGAAATCGTGATCGTGCCCGCCAGCGCCGTCAGCCTTGCCGATGCCATCGCGAGCTACCTCTTCAACGCGCAGCTCCTCACGCTTCCCGGCGGCGAAATGGGCCTCGTCATCCCGCTGGAGGCCTGGGAGCACCCGGCGGTGCGGACCTGGCTCGATGGCATGCTTGCCTCCAACGGCCCGATCCGGCGCGTGCTGCCGGTCGATGTACGCCAATCGATGGCCAACGGCGGGGGGCCTGCCTGCCTGCGACTGCGGGTTGTCGCCGATCCTGCCACCGTCGATCCGCGCTTCCTCCTCACCGAAGCGCGTGCAGACATGCTGGAAAAGCTGATTGCCAAAGCCTGGCCGGAGCAGATCGACCCCGCCGATCTCGGGCGCGACTCGCTGGCTGCCAGCGTCGTCGCCGCGCGCGCTGCGCTGCTCGATGCGCTCGATCTTTCCGCACTGGCCTGAAACGGCACGCCTCACCGCACGGGGGTTAAGCCCGCCTTTACCATGGCCTGTCGCCGTGCTTTACAAGGCATAGGCTATGCCATGCGCATCTGCCCCGTGATTGCTGATCTGGCACGAAGGTTGCGGAAGAGGTTTGGTGATGCACAAGAAGCCCTCTTTGTTGCGCAAGATCAGCCGCCTGTTCGTGATCAAGAACCGGTTCGAGGCGAGCGCGATCATCTACGCGCTGGCGCTGGGTTCGGCGGAGCGAGGGCAGATCTATCTGGCGCAGTATCCGGGCTTTGGCGGCAAGCTGCTGTTCCTTGCCAGCTGCCTTGCGGTGTTCATGGCCGGCGCCAAGATCATGGACGCGATGAAGTATGAGCGCGAGGGCAAGGCGGCAGTGCCCGTGCCGGTGAAGGTCGATCCGGAAATGTGAGGAAGGTGGGGAGGTTCTGTTGCCCGGCCCTCCCCGAGCCGCTGAATTCCCTTCTGTTGCCCGGTGGGTTCAACCGCGCTTTAGCTTTGTAAGATCAGGCCGTTAAGCCGTCAGATTACGCCGCGAGAGCGAGTGCTTCGTTGTCGTTGGCACTTGTGGGTTTTGAGCCTTTAACGGGTTACTCAGCCCGGACGAAAATACCGCTTTTCAACACACGTCGATCCTAGTTCGGCCCCATCAACACCTCTGCGACAACAGAGCCCGGACCTTGCAGCCGGTGGTGATGGTGGAGCCGCCGGGTACCGCCCCCGGGTCCGCTGCGCCTATTGTACGGTACAGTTTATCGTCATAGCCGGGCGAACCCGGCAAGCACGATATAGGCACGGCGCGCGGGGAATGGAAGGGGCACCTCGCCTCTTCCGTCCGATCCTCAGCCATTCTTCAGCGCGTCGCGGATTTCGGTCAGCAGATCGATCTCGCTCGGGCCGGCAGGCGCGGCGGGAGCTTCGGGCGCCGCCGGCATCATCTTGTTGGCGGCACGTACGATCTGGAAGATCACGAAGGCCATCAGCAGGAAGCTGATCACGGCGGTGACGAACGCGCCGTAGCCCAGCATCGGCACACCCGCAGCCTTGAGCGCAGCGTAGTCCTCGAGCGACCCCTTGTACGTATCGGGAATCGCGCCCAGCACCAGAAACTTGTTGGTGAAATTGACCCCGCCGGTCACCACGCCGATCACCGGCATGATCAGATCCTCGGTCAGCGAAGTGACGATCTTGCCGAAGGCCGCGCCGATGATCACGCCAACCGCGAGATCGAGCACATTCCCGCGCGCTACGAACGCCTTGAATTCTCCCATCATGCCCATGCCGTTGTTCTCCTGTCAGGCATTTTCACCCGCCCGCTTCGTGCCACTCGCAAACCTTTGTAACAAGTGGTCTGGTACTCCGATCCGGTCCAGCCCTTGAACCGCCATCGGGACCCGCTACATTCGAGGCCGAGCATACCCGCCGCGTCCGCGCCGGGATCCTTGAGGGAACACATTTCGATGGCCGCTTCGCTGCTTGCCCGCTTTTCCCGTTTCGCGTTCGTCGCCATGGCGGCTGCAGGCCTCGCCGGCTGCGGGGTCAACGCGATTCCCACCGCCGAGGAAGCCGCCAAGGCCAAGTGGGCCGACGTGCAGAACCAGTACCAGCGCCGTGCCGACCTGATTCCCAATCTGGTCGCGACGGTGAAGGGCGCGGCCAACTTCGAGCAGAGCACACTGGTGAAGGTGACCGAGGCACGTGCAAAGGCGACCTCGATCCAGATTTCTGCCGCCGACGTGACCGATCCCGACAAGATGGCGCAGTATCAGGCTGCGCAGGGCCAGTTGAGCCAAGGGCTAGGGCGTCTGCTCGCTTCGGTTGAAGCCTATCCGGAGATCAAGGCGAACGAGAACTTCAAGACCCTGCAGGACCAGATCGAGCGGACCGAAAACCGCATCGCGATCGCCCGGCGAGACTACAACGGGGCGGTGCAGGACTATAACACCACGATCCGCACCTTCCCCGCGATCATCGCCGCCAAGGTGGTCTACGGTGCCAAGCCGATGGTACCGTTCGCCGCAACCACGCCCGGCGCGGATACGGCCCCTGCGGTGAGCTTCGACGGCCCGGCTGCCCCTGCTGCAGCCCCCGCCGCCAACGACAACGCGGCGGCACCGGCCAGCAAGGCGGCGGCGAACTGAGCCGGGGCGCGGCAGGCCCCGCCATGAAGCGCCTCCTCCTTGTCCTGCTCGCGGCGCTGGCCCTCCTTGCCGGGCCTGCTGCCGCACAGACCTTCCCCAAACTCACCGGCCGGGTGGTCGATGAAGCGCATCTGCTTTCGGCGGAGCAAGCCGCCGCGCTTGATGCCAAGCTGGCGGCACTCGAAACCCAGTCACAGCGGCAGATGGTCATCGCCACGATCCCGGATCTGCAAGGCTACGACATCGAGGACTACGGCTACCGGCTCGGCCGCGCCTGGGGCATCGGCGACAAGCAGCGCAACGACGGGCTTTTGCTGATCGTCGCCCCGAACGAACGCAAGGTCAGCATCGAGGTCGGCTACGGGCTCGAGGGCGTGATCTCGGATGCCCTGGCCAGCGAGATCAGACGCACGGAGATCGTGCCCCGGTTCAAGACAGGCGACTATGCCGGCGGCATTGCAGCCGCGACAGACAAGTTGATCGCCCAGCTGCAATTGTCCGAGGATGAGGCGCGCAAGGTTGCTGCCAATGCTTCGGCCCAAGCCAAGAAGGCCAAGGAGCCCCGCTTCGATGCTGGCACGGTCATCTTCCTGCTGATCTTCTTCTTTTTCTTCGTCCTCCCCTTCCTGCGCGCGATGCGCGGCGGCGGGCGGCGCTATGGTTCGCCGGGCGTGATGATCTTCCCGTCCGGCGGCTGGGGCGGCGGGGGCTCCGATTGGGGCGGCGGCGGTGGCGGCTGGGGCGGCGGCGGCGGCGGCTTTTCGGGCGGCGGCGGCAGCTTCGGCGGCGGCGGCTCTTCGGGGAGCTGGTAGGCCATGCTGACCGACACAGACCGCAAAGACATCGCCGAAGCCGTGGCGGCTGCGGAAGCCACGAGCGCGGGAGAGATCGTCACGATCATCACCCCGCAGTCCGACAGTTACCGCGATGTCGCGCTGGCGTGGTCGATATTTGTCGCGTTCCTCGCGCTCGCTGCGCTGGAACTCGCGCCCACCTTCTATCTCAGCCTGATCGAGCGGCTGCTCGGCCTCTGGGCACATGAATGGACGCCGCGCCAAGTGCTGGGCATCGCGCTGACGGTTGCCGTGATCAAGTTCCTCGGCATGCTGCTGCTTATGGCTTGGCGCCCCTTGCGTCTGCTGCTGACGCCGCCGCCGATCAAGTCTGCACGCGTCCATGCCCGCGCGCTCACCTGCTTCCGCATCGGCGCAGAGGGACGGACGACCGGGCGCACCGGCATCCTCATCTACCTCTCGCTTGCCGAGCACCGCGCCGAGATCATCGCCGACGAGGCGATTGCCAGCAAAGTCGCGCCCGAAGTCTGGGGTGATGCCATGCACGCGCTGCTCGGGCCGCTTCGCGCGGGCAAGGTGGGTGAAGGCATGGTTGCCGCGGTTCGCAAGGTCGGCGCGGTGCTGGCCGAGCATCTGCCGCGCGCAGCGGATGACGAGAACGAACTGCCGGACCGGGTGATCGAAGTATAAAGCCCTGCCCCTCCCCCGTTCGTGTCGAGCGAAGTCGAGACACAGTGCGCGGTGTCTCGACTTCGCTCGACACGAACGGCGTTTGAAATGGACCTAACTTGTGAGCCTTGAAGACGAATACCGCGACGATCCCGAAATCACGCAATGGCAGGGCCGATTCATCACCGCCAAGACGCGGGGGCGCTGGGAGTATGTCAGCCGCGCGCGGGGCATCAAGGCGGCGGTGATCCTCGCGATCACGCCCGAGGACGAAGTCGTGCTCGTCGAGCAGTTCCGCATCCCGCTGGGCAAGCCCTGCATCGAGCTGCCCGCCGGGCTCATCGGCGATGACGCAGGCGGCGAAGGCGAGGAAGCCGCCACTGCCGCGATCCGCGAACTGGAGGAAGAAACCGGCTACCGCGCGGGCCGCATCGAAGACCTTGGGGAATACTATTCAAGCCCCGGCATGGTCAGCGAGAGTTTCACGCTGTTCCGCGCCTACGACCTTGAACGCGTCGGCGCTGGCGGCGGCGTGGAAGGCGAAGGGATCACCGTGCACCACGTGCCGCGCGCAAAGCTGCCCCGCTTTCTCGAAGAGAAGCGAGCGGCCGGTTATGGCATCGACGTCCGACTGCTCATGCTGCTAAGCCCCCTCTGGTTGAAAGTATAAGCGAGAGGATTGCGGGTGATGGCCAAGGTTTCGGGGGGTCGAGTTTCGGGCAAGCTGGCATTGGTGACCGGTGCGGCACAAGGGCTTGGCGCGGCGCATGCGGTGCTGCTGGCGCGCGAAGGCGCGCGCGTGCTGCTGACCGATATCAACGGCGAAGGCGCTGCGGCACAGGCGGAGGCGATCAACGCCGAACTGGGTGCCGGAACCGCCTTCGCCATGCGGCATGACGTGACCAGCGTCGACGACTGGGATGCGGCCATCGCCATGGCGGCGGAAAAGCTCGGCGGGCTTTCGGTACTCGTCAACAATGCGGGCGTGGGTGTGCGCGGCGATATCGAGACCTGCACCCTGGAAGAATGGCACCGCGGCTTTGCGATCAACGTCGATTCGGTGTTCCTCGGCTGCCAGAAGGCGCTGCCGCTGCTGAAGGACAACCAGCCCGGCTCGATCGTCAACATCAGCTCGATCGCGGGCCTGATCGCCTCGCACACCATGCCCGGCTACAATGCCAGCAAGGCGGCGGTGTGGATGCTGACCAAGTCGGTCGCGCTCTATTGTGCCAAGCGCGGGTGGGATATCCGCTGCAATTCGGTGCACCCGACCTTCGTCGATACGCCGATCCTCGATGGCATCAGCAAGAACGCGGGGATCGAGAAGGACGTGGTCATGGGCAAGCTCGCCCGCCAGATCCCGCTCGGCCGCGTGGGCGAACCCATCGATATCGCGCGGGGCGTGCTCTATCTGGCCAGTGACGAAAGCCGCTTCATGACCGGCGCGGAACTCAAGCTCGACGGCGGCATCTCGGCGATGTGATCGGCCCTGCACGGGGCCCCGCCACATGATCGATCTTCCGGTCTTCGCGCTCATCCTGTTCGCGGCTTCCCTGCACGCGAGCTGGAACGCGTTTCTCAAGGGCAGCAGCGACACCCTGCTTTCCACCACGCTGGTGATGGGCGGCGCGGCGCTGATCGCGCTGGTTGCCCTGCCGTTTCTCCCGGTTCCGGCGCGGGCCAGCTGGCCCTATCTGGCAGTCTCGGCGTTGCTGCAGGTGGGGTATCTCGGGCTGCTCGTGCGGGTCTACCGCACGGTGGACATGAGCCTTGCCTATCCCCTGATGCGTGGCTGCGCGCCGCTGGCGGTGGCCCTGATCAGCGGGATCTGGCTGGGCGAGGCGCTGCCCGGGCTCGCCTGGATCGGCGTCGGCACGATCTGCCTCGGCATTCTTGCCATGACGGCCGGTGCGCGCGGTTCGCTGCGGCCGGCAGGCCTCGCCGCCGCGCTCACCAATTCGGGGATCATTGCGGCCTACACCCTGATCGATGGTGCGGGCGCGCGGCTCTCCGGCACGCCGACGGCCTATACGCTGTGGCTTTCCCTGCTGACCGGCATCGCCATGGCAGTCTGGACGCTGCGGGCGCGCGGCGCGGCGGCGGTGGGCTACATCCGCCGGAACTGGCCCATCGGGCTGTTCGGCGGGCTGGGCACGATCGTATCCTATTCCATCGCGCTGTGGGCGATGACCATGGCCCCTATCGCCATGGTCGCGGCGCTGCGCGAAACCTCGATCCTGTTTGCGACCGCGATTTCGGCCTTCATCCTGCGCGAGAGGGTCGGCCCCGCGCGGATCGCGGCAGCGGCGATCATCGCCTGCGGGGCGATGCTGCTGCGGCTTGCCTGAGGCCGCCCCTCAGGCGGCCTCAGGGGCGTCTCGAGTCGATCAGGCGTTCGGGTTCGGCGCGAAGGCGCAGATCTTGTTGCCGTCCGTATCGCGCAAGTAAGCGCCATACTGCTTGCCCGGCGCGTTTTCACGCACGCCCGGAGCGCCTTCGCAGGTGCCGCCATTGGCGAGGCCTGCTGCGTGGAAGGCATCGACTTCAGCGAAAGTCTTGGCAACGAAGCCCTGCGTGAAGCCGTTCGACCAGGTATGCGCCTCGCCGTTTGCAGGCGTTCGCACCATCAGCGCGCCGCCCTGAGCCGGGAACAGCGTGCCATTCGGCAGCGGCACGGCGTGATGGCCGAGCGCGCCCATTACGGCGGTGTAGAAGGCGCGCGACTTTTCAATGTCGTTGGTGCCGAGAACGGTATGGGTAAACATCGGTATTTCCTTGAATTAGAACACGACGACCGAACGGATCGACTTGCCCGCGTGCATCAGATCGAACGCGGTGTTGATCTCCTCGAGACCCATGACGTGGGTGATCATCGGATCGATCTCGATCTTGCCCTGCATGTACATGTCGACGATCTTGGGCACGTCGGTGCGGCCCTTGGCGCCGCCGAACGCGGTGCCGCGCCAGTTGCGGCCCGTGACGAGCTGGAACGGACGCGTGCTGATTTCCTTGCCCGCTTCAGCCACGCCGATGATGATGCTCGTGCCCCAGCCGCGGTGGCAGGCTTCGAGCGCGGTGCGCATCACTTCGGTGTTGCCGGTCGCGTCGAAGGTATAGTCCGCGCCGCCGTCAGTCAGCGCGACGATCGCCGCCACGGTGTCCTCGCGGCTCATGCCCTTGGTGTTGAGGAAGTCGGTCATGCCGAAGCGGCGGCCCCATTCCTCGCGGTCCGGGTTGATATCGACGCCGACGATCTTGTTCGCCCCGGCCAGCCGCGCGCCCTGGATCACGTTGAGGCCGATGCCGCCGAGACCGAAGACCACGACATTGTCACCCACCTGCACCTTGGCGGTGTTGATGACAGCGCCAACGCCCGTGGTGACGCCGCAGCCGATGTAGCAGCTCGACTGGAACGGCGCGTCTTCACGGATCTTGGCGAGCGCGATTTCCGGCAGGACCGTGAAGTTCGAGAAGGTGGAGCAGCCCATGTAGTGGAACACGGTCTGGCCCTTGTAGGAAAAGCGGCTGGTGCCGTCCGGCATCAGGCCCTTGCCCTGCGTGGCGCGGATCGCGGTGCACAGGTTGGTCTTGCCCGAGAGGCAGCTTTTGCACTGGCGGCATTCCGGCGTGTAGAGCGGGATCACGTGATCGCCGGGCTTCACCGAGGTAACGCCAGCGCCCACTTCCCGAACGATGCCCGCGCCTTCATGGCCGAGCACGCTCGGGAAGATGCCCTCGCTGTCGAACCCATCGAGCGTGTAGGCATCGGTGTGGCAGATGCCGGTCGCCATGATCTCGACCAGCACTTCACCCGCCTTGGGGCCTTCGAGATCGAGCTCGACGACTTCGAGCGGCTTCTTGGCTTCAAACGCAACAGCGGCGCGGGTCTTCATGGGTAATCCTCCCCCAGGGAAATTGGCAGCCCTGCCGATAGGCAAACCGGGCCAAGTGTTCAATCAGGTTCGCGGCTCAATCAGCCTCTCTAAGGGCGAGCATGAGCATTAGCGCTGCGGCCATGACCGAACCGCATGCCATGATCGCCGAGACAGTGAACAGGCTGAGCCCGCCGGCGGTGAACAGCGTGCCAGCCAGGATCGGCGATCCCGCCGCACCAATGCGCCCTGCGCCGATGGCAAAGCCGGTGCCGGTGGCGCGCACATGCGCGGGGAAACCGTGCGCGAAAGCGCTGTAGAAGCCGACAATTGCGGCATTGGTGGCAAAGCCGGTGCAGAACACCGCAAAACGCCAGCCCACCAGCGTCGTGTCGCTCCCGCCCAGCCCGAACACCACGACCGCCGCCGCGCCCAGCAGCAGCATGACGATGGTCGGCCACTTGATGCCGAAGCGGTGCATGAGGAAGCCGAACAGTCCGCCCCCGGTCGCCCCGCCGATATTGGCCCAGACCAGCACGCTCGCCGCCTGCGGCGCGGCAAAACCGAAGTCCGCGACAATCTTGGGCGACCACTTGAGGATGTAGTAGAAGGTGATCGCGTGGAGCGAGTAGCCCACGGTAAGGACCAGCGTGGTGCCGATGAGTCCGGGCTTGAGGATATCGAGCACGCTCGCCTTGCTGTCACACGCATCCACCGGCGGCAGCGCCGCGATTCCGGGCAGGCGCAGCTTGGCCATCGAGGCATTGATCCGCTCCAGCGCACCCGCCGGGCGGCGGGCAAGGAGGTAGGCCGGGGTTTCGGGCACGAACAACCAGATCAGCGGAATGAACACCACAGTCGCAATCGCGCCGAATTCGAACACCACGCGCCAATCGCCGCTCTTGAGCAGCATGGCCGCGATCGTCCCGCCGATCGTGGCGCCGAGCGGATAGCCGATCACCATCAGCGACATGGCAAGGCTGCGGCCCTTGGCGCTCGAAAGTTCCGCCGTCACCGCGTTGATCGCGGCCAGCATGCCGCCGATGCCAAGGCCCGTGATGAAGCGCCATAGCCCGAGGATCTGCGGGTTCTGCGCGGTCGTTGCCAGCGCCATGCCGCTGGCCATCACCGCAAGGCAGCCCAGCATCGTCGGCCGCCGGCCCAGCTTGTCTGCCGCGCCGCCGAGCAGGATCGAGCCCACGCCCATGCCGACCAGTTCCATCGCCAGCACCACGCCCAGCGCATCGCGCGCAATGCCCCATTCCTTGGCAATGCCCGGCGCGGCAAACGCGCTGGAGAGCACGTCGAACCCATCGAGCGCATTGAGCGCGATCATCAGCATGACGGCGATCCATTGCGCGGAACTCATCGTCGTCTGGCGAATGATCTCGCGCGGATCGGTGTTCATTGTCATTCTCCCCGTGGACAGCCCTTATCCTGCTGCCTCGACCTTATCTGTTCCAAACCCCAAACCGCTCATGCTGAGCTTGTCGAAGCATCATACTCGACCGTTGCGCCAGCACCCTTCGACAGGCTCAGGGTGAGCGGGGTTGAGGAAATCCAAGGACCGAAATCGCCTTCACTCATGGATCCGCGAAAGCAGTTCGATCAGCTGGCGCACTTCCTTGTCGCTGAAGCGGCTCTTCACCCAGGCCTCGTGCTCGCCGATCGCATGCTTGGCGCGGGCGAGCATGGCCTTGCCCGGTTCCTCCAGAAACAGCGCCTGCTTGCGGCCGTCCTTGTCAGACCGGTCGCGGCGCAGGAAGTGCTTGGCCTGCAAGCGGTTGATGATCGCCATGGTCGTCGCCCGGTCCATCCGCAGGCGTTGCGCGAGATCGGTTTGCGCGATGCCCGGATGGTCATCGACCAGCCACAGCACCGAGACCTGCTTCTGCGTGAGATCGAGATCGGTGAACGTCTCGGTAAAGTGGCGCAAGCAGGCCCCATGCGCGAGGCGGATGTGGAAACCCAGAATGTCCTTGATCGCGCCGATATCGGCCTCGCCCTCAGGTGGCGGCGGTGCAGTCACCGCATCGGCAAACTTGTCCTTGATCAATGCCGCATCCCCATCAACGCCGTTAGTTGCGCCTTGCCTATTCGTTAGCAACACTTACAATCGAACCCCAAGCAAAAACGTGAGAGGAGGACCCCGTGGCCCATTTCCCCAACAGTCCGAGCTTCACCGGGTTCAACACACCCTCGCGGATCGAGGCAGACATCGCCGACCTCGCGCACGAAGGCACGATCCCCAAAGAGCTAAACGGCGCATTCTTCCGCGTCCAGCCCGACCCGCAATTTCCCCCGCGATTGGGGGACGATATCGCTTTCAACGGCGATGGCATGATCACCCGCTTCCACATCCATGATGGCCAGGTCGATTTCTGCCAGCGCTGGGCCAAGACCGACAAGTGGAAGCTGGAAAATGCGGCCGGCAAGGGCCTGTTCGGCGCCTACCGCAATCCGCTGACGGATGATGAGGCCGTGAAGGGCGAGATCCGCGGCACGGCGAACACCAACGCCTTCGTCTTCGGCGGCAAGCTCTGGGCGCTCAAGGAAGACAGCCCCGGTCTCGTCATGGACCCGGCGACGATGGAAACCGAAGGCTATGAGAAGTTCGGCGGGAAGATGACCGGGCAGACCTTCACCGCGCATCCCAAGGTCGATCCGAAGACCGGCAACATGG
This sequence comes from Novosphingobium sp. FG137, assembly GCF_057809735.1. Classification (NCBI taxonomy): domain Bacteria; kingdom Pseudomonadati; phylum Pseudomonadota; class Alphaproteobacteria; order Sphingomonadales; family Sphingomonadaceae; genus Novosphingobium; species Novosphingobium sp. FG137. The sequence goes on from NZ_JBMDKN010000011.1 coordinate 75,143, forward strand.
TCGCCATCGGCTACGCCGCCAGCGGCCTGTGCACCGATGACGTGACCTACATGGAAGTCAGCCCCGCCGGCGATCTCATCCGCGAGGTGTGGTTCAAGGTGCCCTACTACTGCATGATGCACGATTTCGGGATCACCGAGGATTACCTCGTGCTCCACATCGTCCCCTCGATCGGCAGCTGGGAGCGGCTCGAGCAAGGCAAGCCGCATTTCGGCTTCGACACCACGATGCCAGTCTATCTCGGCGTGATCCCCCGCCGCGACGGGGTGGCGCAGGCCGATATCCGCTGGTTCAAGCGGGGCAACTGCTTCGCCAGCCACGTGCTCAACGCCTGGCAGGACGGCACGAAAGTCCACTTCGTCACCTGCGAGGCGAAGAACAACATGTTCCCGTTCTTCCCGGACGTACACGGCGCGCCGTTCAGCGGGATGGAAGCGATGAGCTATCCCACCGACTGGGTGGTCGATCTGGCGTCTAACGGCGAGGATTTCGCCGAAATCAACAAGCTCTCCGATTCGATGGGCGAATTCCCGCGCATCGACGACCGCTTTACCGGACAGAAAACGCGCCACGGCTGGTTCCTCGAAATGGATGTCCGCCGCCCGGTCGAGCTCAAGGGCGGCAGTGCCGGCGGGCTCATCATGAACTGCCTGTTCCACAAGGACCTCGAAACCGGCGCGGAACAGCACTGGTGGTGCGGCGCGGTCAGCAGCCTGCAGGAACCCTGCTTCGTCCCCCGCAGCAAGGACGCGCCCGAAGGCGACGGCTGGATCCTCCAGGTCTGCAACCGGCTGGAGGAACACCGCAGCGACCTGCTGATCTTCGATGCGCTGGACATTGCCAAAGGCCCCGTCGCCACGGTGCAGATCCCCATCCGCCTGCGCTTCGGCCTGCATGGCAATTGGGCAAATTCGGACGAAATCGGGCTCGCCGCCTGAAACCCCTTCCCGCCCTCTCCGGTTATTGCTATTTAGCATAACAATAACCGGAGAGGGAGAATCTGATGTCGATCCGCCTGTGGCATGCCGTTCTGGCAGCAAGTGTTGCCTTGGCCCCTATGGCCGCTTCCGCGCAGACGGCACCGGCAGGCCCCTCCGCCGCCGTCATCTCCATGCGCGAGCAGTGGCTCAATCCGGCGATCAACAGCTTCACCTTCCGCGATACGAACAATGTCTTCGAAAGCCGCGATGTGCCGCGCTCCGGCCCGGTTGCGCCGCTCGCCACCGGCGCGCCGCTTGCCATGCCGCAGCACCAGTCGGGTGGCGCGACAATGCCCTATGCGGCCTGGGCCGATCGCACTTTCACCAACGCCCTGCTGGTGATGAAGGACGGCAAGGTCGTTTTCGAGGACTACCGCAACAAGTCTGACGCGGCGACGCACTTCATCTCATTCTCGATGGCCAAGACCATCACCGCGCTGCTCGTCGGCATCGCGCTCGATGAACACAAGATCCGCTCGCTGGATGACAAGGCGGGCGATTACGTGCCCGAGCTCAAGGCGGGTGGCTACGGGGATGCCACGATCCGCCAGATCCTGCAGATGCGCTCGGGCGTCGACTACGAAGAACGCTACGATTTCGGCGCGAACCCGAGCCTTGCCGCGACAATCCACATGAAGGCGATCGTGCGCAACCAGATGCGCTTTGCCGATCCTGCCGTGACCATTGGCAAGAAGACCGCGCCCGGCAGCACCTTCAACTATGCCACGCTCGATACCGCCGTGCTGGGCTGGATTCTCGAGCGCGCGACCGGCGAAAAGCTGGAGACCTACACCACCAGCCGCCTCTGGGGTCCGCTGGGCGCCGAAGCAGGCGCGTTCTGGATGGCCGATGGCCCACCGGGCAACGGCCGCGCGCTCAATGGCATGGGCTACAACGCGGTGCTGCGCGATTTTGGCCGGATCGGGCAGATGATGCTTGATGGCGGCAAGGTCAATGGCAGGCAGGTGATCCCCGCCGGGTGGGTCGGCCAGATGACCACGATGATCCCCTTCACTGCGGACTATGCCAAGAAGGCCGAGTTCAAGGGCTATGGCTTCCAGACCTGGCAGGTGGACGACGAACCCGGTGCCTACAGCGCGGTCGGCCTTGCGGGCCAGTTCATCTACGTCCACCCCCAGACGCGCACAGTGATCGTGAAGCTGAGCTACAATCCGCCGGTCGAGCCCGAGTGGCTGACCCCGGAAGTGCTGGACTACTTCCACGCCATCGTGCGCACGCCTGCAGCCAAATGATCAAGCCCGATCTCGAATTCGTCTATGAAGCGGCCGGCGATCTCGAACCGCCGGTCGCCATTGGCGCGACGTATGACGGCACGCGGCGAATCATCCCCATCGTGGGCGGCGGGCGCGTCGAAGGGCCGCGCATCAAGGGCAGGCTGATCGGCAACGCGGCAGACTGGCAGCTCACCCGCCACGACGGCGTGACGGTGGCCGATGCGATCTACGCGCTCGAAACCGATGACGGTGTGGTGATCCAGATCCGCAATCGCGGCCTGCGCCATGGCCCGCCCGAGGTCATGGCCCGGCTCGCGGCTGGCGAGGAGGTGGACCCGTCCGCCTACTACTTCCGCACCGTGCCCGAATTCATCGCACCCGAAGGCCCCTACGACTGGATGAACCGCTCCATTTTCATCTGCTCCGGCGCGCGCTATCCCCTGGGGATAAAGCTGTGGGTATGGCGGGTATTGTAAGCTGCCTGCCGCGCCCCGAAAGGATAATGCCGTGGCCCGTGCCGACCGCCTCGAACGCCTCGACCGCCGCCGCGAGGGGCTGGAGGCAGACTACCGCGAAGCACTGATCACCGCGCTCAAGGTGACCGCTGCGGGGAGCTGGGGCTTGTTCGACCACCGCCAGGACCGCCACGACCGCGCCCGTGCTGCGCCGGCAGTCGCCGAACTGGAGGCGCTGGCCGATGAGATCGCCGAATTGCGCGAGCAGCTGATGCTGGACGAACCCTTCGCGCTGCACCAGCAGTTCCTCGCCGCACGGGGACCGGTACGCGCGCAGGCAGTGGGTGAGCCGAAACAGGCCCGCGCCTGGCTGGAGCGTCTGGCGGCCGAAGCCGAACCGGAGTAGAGCCGCGGCGCAATTCTGCTGCTGAACCAAAGGCACACGCATGGCCCGCAAGCATTCCAAAGGCGGTTGGCGAGAGGACGAGGACGAGGCACCCGAGGCCGCGCCCCCGCCGCCGTGCTGGCTCTGCGGCCGCCCCTGCGGCTCCACCGTGGTCTGGCATCACCCCGTGCCCAAGAGCCGCGGCGGGCGTGAGACCGTGCCGATGCACGCAATCTGCCAGAACACGCTGATCACCAACTTCACCAATTCCGAACTGCAGCGCGCCGGGATGGACGTGGATCAGCTCCTCGCCAACCCGGCGGTGCGCAAGTTCGTCGATTGGGTGGCGAACAAGGACCCCGATTTCAGCGCGGGGACCGCGAAGAAGGGGCGGTAGGGCGGTTCACGCGCCGTCACGCGGCGGCCATTGCCGCGCAGCGTGAAGAATGCGCAACACGCGAACGCTATCCGCTGTCACGTCGTAGATCAGGATGTAGTTGGGGTGGAGCACCAATTCGCGGGTCCCCACTACGCGCCCGGGCCGCCCCATCGCTGGGTGCGAAGATAGCTGACTGCTACGCGCCGACATGAGTTCATCCAAGGCAAGCGCCGCAGCTGGATTGCGTTCCGCAATGTAATCACGAATGGCGCGCCGGTCTGCCAGCGCGGCACCGGTCCAGAACAAGTTCACGCAGACTTGCGCCGCACCGTATTCCGCCAGACCGCCGCTTCGGCCTCAACTTCATCTGCCGCGATCAGATCGCCCGCATTCGCCGCCTCAATGCCTGTCTGAACTTCCCTGCGGAACCATGCGTCATGCTCCGCCATCTGCTGCTGGTTGCGGACAAACTCGCGCATGAAATCTCGCAGGAGCTGGGCACCCGTGCGATCCTGCGCTTTGGCCGCTTGGGCAAAGGCACTTTTGAGTTGCTCTTCCACGCGGAAGGTAAAGGTCGCTTCGGTCATGGCAGACCTCAATGTGTTACAACGTACTGACGTAGTAGCATGTTTTGCGGGATTAACATAGTCCCCTACCCTGCCGCCCGAGCCAGCAGGCCCTGCTCGTCACGCTCTGCACGCCGCGCGATCAGCACCATCAGCACCGCGATCGGCACGGCCACCCAGTTGATGCTGAGCATGGCGAAACGAAGGTTGCCCGTCGCATCGGAGAGCAGCCCCACCACATAAGGCCCGATGCCAAGCCCCAGGATCGTCATCACCAGCAGGTAGAGGCTCGAGGTCAGCCCGCGCATCCGGGGCAGGACTTGCTCGTACATGATCGCATAGAGCGGCGGCATCCAGCCGGTGAGGATGAAGCTGTAGGGCAGGAAGCGCCAGAAGAAGGTTTCCGCATCGGGCGAAGTATAGACCCAGAGCGACATCAGCGGCGAAACCGTCATCGCGAACAGCGCTACGCCCGCGCGGCCCGAGCCCGGCCAGCGCTTTTGCAGCCAGTCAGACAGCGGCCCCCACAGCAGCGGCCCGACAATGCCCATGCCCGCCGAAAGCAGGCCGAACTTCAGCGCCGTCTCGCCCAGCGAGAGGTGGTAGGTGCGGATCAGGAAGGTGGGGTTGAACGCCATCATGCCGTAGTTCAGCACCGATTGCAGCGTGCCCACGGCCATGCACATCATCACCGTCGGCGAACCGCGGATCACCCGGCTGGCCTGCGGGTCGGAGAGGCTCACGCTCTGTACGAGGTTGACGATCACGACGAGACCAAAGCCGATCACCGCCCACTGCAGCGCGTGGGGATTGATGGCCATGCTGCCGAACACCAGCGGCGGCCGGGGCGAAATCGCGGTACTTGCGACGATCAGCATGACCATGACCGCGGCGATCACGCCCATCAGCACGAGGTTGCGCGCGATCATCGCCGGGGCGGCGCGGCGCGCGCGCATCACGATGAGGTGGAAGCCCGGCGTCACTGCACCGAGCATTTCGAGGCTGGCAGCAAACGGGCGCGGATCGGGCGGCGTTGCGATGCCGTCCATCACTCCGCGCTCCGGCTCGCGCAAGGTCCACAGGAACGCCGCGAGGACGAAACCGGGCGCGGCGGCGACGAGGAAGGCAAACTGCCAGCCGCGCAACGCCGCCCCGGGATGCGCGACATCCCACCAGTTCGCCGCAAGACCCCCGAGAATCAGCGACCCGCCCAGCCCCAGCGCAATCGCCGAAGCCATGACCGCCATCACGAACCCGCGCTGCTGGCGCGGCCAATAATCATAGAGCAGCGACGTACCCGCTGGTGAGGTCGCCGCTTCGCCGATCCCCACGCCAAGCCGCGAGAGTGCGAGCATGGCAAAGCTGGTCGTCAGCCCCGCAAGGCCGGTGGCGGCAGACCAGAACAGCAGGCTGATCGCCAGCAGCCGCGTGCGCACCCAGCCATCGGCCAGCCGCCCCACCGGCAGCGAAAACAGCGCGTAGAACAGCGCGAAGACCGTGCCGTAGAGCAGCCCCATCTCGGCATCGCCGACGCCGAGGTCCTTCTTGATCGCAGGCGCGAGGATCGCAAGGATCTGCCGGTCGAGCAGGCTCATCGCCTGCGTCAGCGCCAGCAGGACGAGCGCATAGCGCCCGCCTTTGGCGACAGCCGTCGGCAGGCTGGGCGCGGTCAAGCGAGGGCCGCCGCGATCGTATCGGCGATCGGCGTCGTCGGCCGCCCGATCAGGCGCGAAAGCGTGTGGCTGTCATCAAACAACGCTCCCTGGCTCGAGGCATAGCTCGAATTGGCGAGCATCGCGGCCAGCCAACCGGGCAGGCCCACACCTTCAAGGGCGGCCGCATAGTCCGCCTGGCTCATATCGACATAGGCGACCGGCTTCCCGGCGATCCGCGCAACATGCGCGGCAAAGTCCGCCATTGTGAAGGCTTCGTCGCCCGCCAGTTCGTAGACGTCACCATCCGCACCGTCGACCAGCGCAGCCACTGCCGCCGCCGCCGCATAGTCTGCACGGCTGGCCGAGCAGATCCGCCCCGCACCAGCCGCCCCGATGATCGCGCCGTGCTCGATCGAGGGGCCGAGCGCGCCGGTATAGTTCTCGTTGTACCAGCCGTTGCGCAGCAGCATGTATGGCAGCCCGCTCGCCGCCAGCGCCGCTTCGGTCGCCCGATGTTCCTCGGCAAGACCGATGGTCGAGGTGGGCGCATGAAGGATCGAGGTATAGGCAATCAGGCCCACACCTGCCGCCTTGGCCGCATCGATCACCGCCTGATGCTGCGGCCCGCGCTTGCCCACTTCGTTGGCCGAGATCAGCAGCAACCGCTCCACGCCCGCCAGCGCCGCCGCGTCCACCGCATCATAGTCGAAGGCCCGAACCGAAACGCCGGAGGCTGCCGCCTCCGCCAGCTTGGCCGGCGTGCGCACCAGCGCCACCACCTTGTCCGCGCCGACCTTCTCGATCAGCCCCGCCAGCACGAGCTGCCCAAGCTGGCCCGAAGCACCTGCAATCGCGTACATATCTGTCTCCTGCGCTCAGAGCTTGAACCAGCGCTCGGCGTTGGTCTGGAAGAACTTCTTCTTTGTTTCCGGGCTCATGTCCATCGCGTCCATCGCGCGGACTTCGTCGGCCACATACTGGTAGGGATAGTCCATCGCGTACATCACCCGGTCCTCGCCCACCACCTGCTGGCAGAACTTGATCGCGGGTTCCCACGCCATGCCCGAATTGGTGATCAGCACGTTGGAGCGCATGTATTCGGCGATGGTCTTCTTGAGCGGCTTCATCCGCTCGTACCGCTGCGAGCGCACGCCTGCCTGGTGCATATAGTCCAGCCGGTAGAGCCAATAGGGCAGCGCCTCGCCCATGTGCCCGACCATGATCTGCAGATCGGGATACTTGTCGAAGATACCGATGGTGATGAGGCGCAGCAGGTGCATCCCCGTCTCCACCCCGAAGCCGAAGATCGCGCCGTCGAGCCCAGCCTCCAGCATCGGTCCGATCATGCTGTCGGGCGATGTGGCGGGATGGATATAAAGCGGCTGTCCCACCTCCACGAGCGCGCGGAAGATCGGATCGAACTTGGGATCGTCGAGATACTCGCCCTGCGTGTGGCTGTTGATCTGGATGCCCTTGAAGCCCAGCTCACTCGCCCCGCGCCGGATCTCCGCGGCCGACCATTCCGGATCCTGCGGCGCAACTGTGCCCAGCCCGATGAAGCGGTCGGGATACTTCGCGCAGGCCTCAGCCAGCCGGTCGTTCGCCCGCGTCGCAATGCCCTTGGCCTCGTCCACATCCAGCATCGGCTGCACGCCCGGCGAAGTCAGCGCGAGGATCGCCTTGTCGATCCCCGCCCTGTCCATGTCGGCAATCCGCCGCTCGCCCAGATCGAGCAGCCGCTCCATGATCTGCATCGCCCGTTCGGAAGGGCTGGTGGCGTAGAAGCCCCAGAGCGAGACCATGCCTTTGTCTGCCGTGCCATCACGGATCATGCGCAGGAACACGTCGATCTGTTCCTGCGTGGCAAAGGCTTCCTCGGTGGCGATGCGCAAGTAGCCTTGGGCGCCGCCGGTCTTGAGTTCGTCTGTCATGTCATCCTCTTTCGCGTCTGTTGCGCGACATGCTTCGACAAGCTCAGCATGAGCGGGGGGTAGTGCTCACGACAAAAAGAAAAACCGCTCGTGCTGAGCTTGTCGAAGCACCACACCCGAACCTATCCCTCGTGCACGGCCTTGGTCACCATGCACGCCAGCACGCCTTCCGGCCCGTCTTCCGCGCCGTGACCCGACCAGCGCACGCCGCCAAAGGGCGAATCCGCGCCGGCGATCATGTTGGTGTTGATGCCCACCATCCCCGCCTCGATCTCGCGCGCCAGCCGCTGCTGGCGCTTGCCGTCCTGCGTCCAGGCGAATGCCGCAAGGCCATAGGGCAGCCGGTTCGCCTCGGCGATCATCGCCTCCTCGCCCGCATAGGCATTGATCAGCGCGACGGGACCGAACGGCTCCTCGTTCATGATCAAGGCATCCAGCGGAATGTCTGACAGCACCGAAGGCGCATAGAAGAACCCGGCATTGCCGACCCGCTCGCCGCCGGTATGCAGCCGCGCGCCGCGCTGCACGGCATCGCCGATCAGCCGGTCCATCGCCTCGGGCCTGCGAGGATTGGCCATCGGCCCCATCCGCGTCGCCTCGTCCAGCCCGTTGCCCACGGTGATCGCCTTCGCCCGATCGGCAAAGGCCTCGCGGAAGCGGTCGTAGACGCTTTCCTCGACGATAAAGCGCGTCGGGCTCACGCAAACCTGCCCGGCATTCCGGTACTTCTGGGTGACGACGGTATCGAGCACGCGGTCCATGTCCGCATCGCCGAAGACCAGCACCGGGCCGTGCCCGCCCAGTTCCATCGTCGTGCGCTTCATGTCCTCGGCGGCGAGCTTGGCGAGGTGCTTGCCCACCACCGTCGATCCGGTGAAGCTCAGCTTGCGGATTACGGGTGAGCCCAACAAGTGCCGGCTCACTTCATCGGGCACGCCGAACACGGCCTGCGCCACTTCGGGCGGCAGCCCCGCATCGAGCAGGCACTGCAATACGCCGAGCGCCGAAGCCGGGGTTTCCTCCGCTGCTTTCAGGATCACCGAACAGCCCGCCGCAATCGGTGCGCCCAGCTTGCGGCCCGGGTTGCCGAGCGGGAAGTTCCACGGCGCAAAAGCCGCGACCGGGCCGACCGGCTCGTGCGTCACGGTCGAGCGCATGCCCTCCGGCCGAACCAGTGCGCGGCCATAGATGCGGAACACTTCCCCGGCGTAGAACTGGAACAGCCCCACGTTCATCAGCACTTCGATCCGCGATTCGGCCAGCGTCTTGCCCTGCTCCAGCGTGGCAATCCGCGCGAGGTCTTCCTGCCGCTCCAGCAGCAGCCGCGCCGCGCCGTTGAGCACCGCCGCGCGCTGCTGCGGCGTGGATTTGCGCCACAGCTTGAAGCCGCGCTGCGCCGCTTCCAGCGCGCGGTCGAGATCGGCGGCATCGGCCAGCGGCAGCTCGCCGATGGTCTCGCCCGTGGCCGGATTGACCACCGCATGGGTGCGGCGCCCTCCGCCGGAGATGCGCTCCCCGGCGATGATCATGTGAAGCGATGGGTATGTGGTCACGCAGCCTCTCCTTTGGGAGCATCAATCCCCCCAACCGTTCGTGTCGAGCGAAGTCGAGACACAGTGCGCTGCGTCTGGTGTCTCGACTTCGCTCAACACGAACGGGACTATTGGGTTCGAGGTATCAGCCCCGCGCCTTTTCCCGATCGATATCACCCTGCCAGCGCTGCGCCACGATTTCCTCGCCGGTCACCGGATGCGGCATGTGGAACGGCACCAGCTTGTGCGTCGGCCAGAGCCAGTGATCCTCGATCAGCGCGTCCGGCCCGGTCGGGTCGGTGGGATAAGTCACCTTGGGGAACGGCACATATTCGTGCGGCGTGTTGGCCCAGCCATGTTCGAAATCGGCGTGCCATTGCGGCATGTAGTTGAGGATGTGGATGCGCCACACCCCGTCCACCTTCTTGTAGGTGTTCTCGTAAATGCCGCCTTCCCACCACTGGCGCGCCTTGAGATGCGGGGCATCGCCTTCGTAGTCCTTGTGCCGCCCCGCCTGCATCATCGAACGCGCGCGGGCGAGTGCTGTCACGCCATCGGGCTGCACGTGGATGATGTCCTGCAGCTGCGGGTGATCGAGCAGGAAACCGTCGATCGGCCCGTTGTTGCCATAAGTGAAGCGCTTCTGGAACCGCTCGCAATAGAGCCGCTTGACGCCCTCCTTGCCCTTCCAGATCCCGCCGAAGAAGCGCACCTCGCCGTCATCGGTGAACAGGTCCGCCGTCTCCAGATAAAGGCACTTGTCGATCAGGTAGCCGTAGAGGTGCTGCAGCTTGCGGATATCGAGCTCGTCCTCGCGCACGGTGAGGCGGCGCTCCAGCTCGGCCAGCTTGCCTTCCAGCGCGGCGATACGGTCTTCGGACATCCAGAGTCTCCCAATTAGTTTGTATACCTAACAATCGCGGCGAGGCGGTGTGCTGTCAACGGCGCAGTTCAGATCCCGGCGAGCTCCAGCCGCTCCACTTCCTCACGGTAGGGCCGAATCGCGCGTACCATCAGCAGCGTGGCGAGCGGCAGCAGCGTGCCTGCGGTGATCAGCAGCGCCTTCCACAGCTGGTGCGGATCGCCGATCACCACGTCCTGCACGCGGCCCACCACGAAGCTGCCCATCGCGCCGAAGAAAGTGAACATGAACAGATAGATCGCGGTCACCTGCCCGCGCATGGCATTGGGCGCAACACGCTGGACGGCGGCGTTCTGCGGCACCGCTCCCGCCATGCCGAACATGCCCGAGATGCCGAACAGGATCATTGAAGCCCAGGGCGTCGGCATCAGGATCGCGGCAATCGTGCTCACGGTCGTACCGGCAAAGCAGATCGCTGCGGCGCGTACGTTCGCGTCCTTGTGCCGCTTCGCCAGCCATTCGACCATCACGCTGCCCAGCAGCAGGCCCGCCAGCGATCCCGCCAGCACCGTCACGCTCAGCGCTGCGCCGATCTGCGCTTCGTCCCAGCCGAAGGTGCGCACCATGAATGGTACGCGCCAGAACTGCAGGCCGAACACCTCGACCGCGCTCAGCGCCAGCGCGCCGAACAGCGGATAGTAGACGCGCGGCTTGGCATTGATGGCGCGCAGCGCATCGAGGCCCATGAAAGTCAGCACGCGCCGCCCGAATCCGGCATCCACCGGCACTTGCGGCGCATCGGGCGCGGGGGCGAGCCGCGCAGGTTCCTTCACAGTCAGGAACAGCAGCCCCACGAGCAGGCCCGGCAGCCCCATCACGATCAGGATCCACTGCCAGCCCCGGATCGTCAGCGGTCCCAACGTGGTCGGCGCCCAGCCCGCGCTCATCACCACCAGTGCCCCGCCGATGAGCGGTCCCAGCACCGTCCCGCCGATGAAACCGAACTGCAGCAGCGCAAAGGCGCGCGTCAGCTTCTTGGGCGGAAAGGCATCAGCGAGCAGCGAGTACGACGAGGGCGCATGGGCCGATCCACCCGCCGCCAGAAACACCCGGCTGCCCACGAACTGCGTAAAGCTCTGCGCAAGTCCGCCGAGCGAAATGATGAGGCCGACCACCGCAGCCCCGCCCGCCAGCACATATTTGCGCGGATAGATATCGGCGAGCCGCGCGAGCGGGATGCCCACGAAGAGATAGCAGATGATGCTCGCCGGACCGGCGAGGAAGCCCAGTTGCGAATCGGTCAGGCCGAAATCGTGCTTGATCCGCTCGGCCAGCATGCCGAACGTCACCGCATCGAAGAAGGTCATGAAGGTCGCCAGCACGATCACCGTCAGCGCCCAATAAGCCGCCCCAGTGGAAGGCCATTCGCGCTCTGCGCCAGCGGCTTCGATCGCCACCGGATCGGCCAAAACCGTCGGACCTGCCATTGTCACTCCTCTCGTCCGATGGCCGCGTGACTGAATCGCCGGAGCCTTTTTCGTCTCGAACAATTGTTAGTCTTGCATACAATCTCGGCGTGGTGAATAGAAAAGGCAATCTAACAATCGGTGGAGTCATGGAAGGCTCCCCGGCCTCCAGGAGAGCGATCATGCAGAACCTCCCCGGCAAGACAGCCTTCATCACCGGCGGCGCCAGCGGCATCGGCCTCGGCATCGCCAAGGCGCTGCTCGGCGCCGGCATGAACGTGGTGATCGCCGATATCCGCGACGACCATCTCGCCGCCGCGGAAGCCGAACTCGCAGGCGGCGAACGCGTGCTGCCGCTGAAGCTCGACGTCACCGATCGCGCCGCCTTTGCCGCCGGCGCCGATGCTGCCGAGGCGAAGTTCGGCAAGATCCACATCCTGTGCAACAACGCCGGTGTCGCCGTCGTCGGCCCGACCGAGCTTGCGACCTTTGCCGATTGGGACTGGGTCATGGGCGTCAATCTGGGCGGCTCGATCAATGGCATCGTCACAATCCTGCCGCGCATTCTGGCCCACGGTGAAGGCGGCCATATCGTCAACACCGCCTCGATGTCGGCGCTCGTGCCCGTTGGCGGCACCACGATCTATTCCGCCGGCAAGGCCGCCGTCACCGCGATGATGGAATGCATGCGCCCCGAACTGGAAGCGCGCGGCGTGATCTGCTCAGCGTTCTGCCCGGGCGCGGTCCAATCGAACATCGCCGACGCGGGCAAGACCCGCCCCACCGATCTGGCCGAAACCGGCTATGCCGAAGCTGACAAGCGCCGCGCCTCCGGCGGCAATTTCATGCACCTCTACCAGACCAAGGAGGAAGTCGGGCAGCGCGTGCTCGAGGGCATCCTCAACGACGAACTCTACATCCTCACCCACAGCGAGTTCCTCACCGGCGTGCGCGAGCGCGGAGAGGCAACCACGGCGGCCGTGCAAACGCACCTTCCCGAAAATGCTGAATACAAGCAGACCTTCGCGATGCTGTTCCGCAATCCGGCGATCACCGCCGAAATCGCGCGGCAGGATGCGCTGAAAACCAAGCGTGCAGGAGACGCCGCATGAAAGACTTCGCAGGCCGCACCGCCTTCGTCACCGGCGGCGCCAACGGCGTCGGCATCGGGCTCGTCCGCCAACTTTTGAATGAGGGCTGCAAGGTCGCCATCGCCGATATCCGGCAGGATTCGATCGATCAGGCGCTGAAGAGCCTCGACAACCGCGAGGTCATGGGCGTCCAGCTCGATGTCGCTAGCCGCGATGGCTTCAAGGCGGCGGCGGACGAGGTCGAAGCCAAGTTCGGCCCCGTCTCGATCCTGTGCAACAACGCCGGGGTCAACCTGTTCCAGCCGATCGAGGAAAGCTCGTTCGACGATTGGGACTGGCTCCTCGGCGTCAACCTCCACGGCGTGATCAACGGGGTGATGACCTTCGTTCCCCGCATGGTCGAACGCGTGAAGGCTGGCGAGCAAAAGGGCGGCCACGTGGTCAACACCGCCTCGATGGCTGCCTTCCTGGCGGCAGGCACGCCCGGCATCTACAACACCACCAAGTTCGCGGTGCGCGGCCTATCGGAATCGCTGCACTACTCGCTGTTGCACTATGAAATCGGTGTCTCGGTGCTCTGCCCGGGTCTCGTCAAAAGCTACATCTACGCCAGCGACGATATCCGCCCGGACGAACTCAAGGGCGCGATGAAGCCGGTCAATTCCGAGGCCGTCGAGCGCCTTGCGGGCATCCACGAATTCGGCATGGAGCCCGACGTGATCGGCGCGCGCGTGATCGAGGCGATGAAGGCGAACCGCCTCCACATCTTCAGCCATCCCGATCACAAGGAAGAGATGCGCGAAATCTTCGACGAGATCATCGCGGAATATCAGGACTACCCGAAAGACCCCGGCCATGACCAGCGCGTGGCGTTCGAGAAGTTCCGCCGCGATGCGTTTGCGCAGGCCCGCGCCAAATCACGCGCGGCGGACTTCTAGGTCACGGATCTGCTACTCACATCCGTTCGTGTCGAGCGAAGTCGAGACACCAAGCGCTGCGTCAGGTGTCTCGACTTCCGGCCCACGGGCCGGAAGTTTATCCCGAGCGAAGTCGAGGGGCTCGACACGAACGGAAAGGGTTAGCCTGCCCTCAGGCGCAGCCCAACAGGATCTGCAGCGTCTGCTCCGGCTGATCGCCCATCACGTCGTGGCCTGCCTTGGCCTCGTGGTATTCCCAGCCCTTTTCGCTGCTCACCCGCGCCACGAACTTGCGGAACGGCGTCGGCTCCCAGGCATTGGCGAAGACATAGATCCGCCGCCCGACCTTGGCTTCCTCGCCGGTGAACTTCACCGCTTCCACCAAGGTCAGCAGCGGATGCGGTGAAAGCAGCGGGTGCACCGCGCCTGGCAGCGGCGCGACTGCGCCAGGGGTAAACTTCTGGCTGCCGATATAGTGGTTGTGCTCCCACTCGCCGGTCAGGTCCCACAGCGATTGGCCGTCCTGCGGCAGGAAGGCATCGAGATAGACCAGCGCCGAGATCCGTCCGCCTAGCCGCGTCGCCACGCCTGTCACGATCATCCCGCCATAAGAATGGCCGACCAGCACGAAGCGGTCCAGACCAGCCGAGGCAATCTGATTGCAGACGTCATCGATATGCGTCGTCAGCGTGATGCCGGGGTGGAACTCACCCTTGCGCGTGCCGAGCCCGGTCAGCTGCACCAGCACCACGCGGTGCCCCGCAGCGCGCAGTTCGCCCGCCACCCGGTCATAACCCCAGCTTCCGCCCCAGGCGCCGTGGACGAGAACATAGTCCGTCATGCCGAAATCCCGTGTTTCGCGTTGTAGCCGTGGATCCATTCCAGCGTTTTCACCATGCCGCCGAAGGGATAGAAGTGCAGCCGCACGCGGCCATGCTGCGGCCCCAGCCCCCGCGCAAAGGCATCGACCAGCTTGTCCGGCCCGGCGCTGCCGAGAAGGTTGGTGACCGAAATCCCGTACTTCCGCAGCACCGAGGTCGAAGCCCCCACGCCGCAGCGCGCAGCGAAGGACAGCAGGCGCTTGATTCCGGCCGGACCCGGCACGCCGATCCGCACCGGCGCATCGATCCCCAGTGCGCGCAGCTTGAGCAGCCAGGCGAGAAATGCGTCCGGATCGAAGCCGAATTGCGTCACGATCAGCGGCGCCATCCCGCGCGCCTCGATCTCGTTGGCCTTCTTCAGCAGCACGTCCCAGCATTGCTGCTCGGTCATGTTGGGATGCCCTTCGGGATGGCCACCGATGCCAATGGCCTTGATCCCGCTGCGCTCGAACGCGCCGGTTGCAATCAGGGCGGAGGTATCGAAATAGGGCCCCACCGGCTCGGGCGGATCGCCCGCCACGATGAAGGCGCGGGAAACGCCCGCCTGCTCGACCACTGCCTTCAGATAGCCCTCGAAGTCATCCTCCGAAGTTATCCGCCGCGCCGAAAAATGCGGCATGGGCTCGAAGCCAAGTTCGCGCACCGCCACCGTCGCCTTGACCCGCGCGGCGACATCCTCGCCGGGCAGGAAGGTCACGGCAATCGGCGTATCGATCGGGATCAGCGGCGCAGCCTCGCGCAGCGAAGCCTCGTCCTTCGCGGTCATTTCGAGGCTGAAGCCGTCGGTCACGCCGAGCGGCGGCTTGTCCCAGTTGGGATGGATCAGTGCTGCGGCCATAAGCTGCGTTCCTCAAATCACGCGAACCTGCCCCTCCCTCCTGAGCCTGTCGAAGGATCGGGGGAGGTTGGGTGGGGGTGCGCGGCGCTTGCAGGAAAGGTCGAACCCCCTTCCCCAACCCCTCCCCTCCGGGAGGGGGCCAAGAACCCGCTTGCTGAGTTTACCGCCCGATATTACCGCCCGGTGCGCCAGCCTTCGGCGTAGTTTTCACGCGCCACGCGGCTGTAGGGCACCGAAGAGACGATCGCGCGTACTTCGATCTGCTTGTGCGGCTCGACCGTGGTCTTGCGCGTGCCGCCATCGGGCTCACCCCACACCACGCGCACTTCGGTGCCGACCGGGATTTCCGGATCAACCGTCGCCAGCGAAAGCGCCTGCTTCTCGTTGTAGGAATAGCCGGTGAACATCGAAACGCCGACCGTCCTGCCGCCCGCATCAACCACGCGGTCGTAGTTCGACGAGGCATAGTTCGCCAGCGGCACGTCGAAGAACTTGTACTGATCGCCATCCGGGTTGAACAGCGAAGCGGTGATCTTCGCCATGTCCTCGGGGTTCCACGCCAGCGTCACCTTCTTGCGCTGCGCGGCGGGGTCCAGCTTCTCCAGCGCCTCGCGGCCGTGGAAATCATGGTCGAACTTGACGAACGGGCCGTAACCCAGCTCCCATGGGTTGAGGTAGTAATCCTCGATGCTCTCGCCCACGAACGAGCCGCCGATCGAGCCGGTCGCCTCATAGCTGTCGGCGCCCAGCCACTCGCGGAAGCCCTTGAGCTTTTCGCCGGTGTAGATCGCCGGCAGCGGCGAGGGGATCCAGCCCGATTCCAGCGTGTTCGAAGGATAGGCGCGGCTGCCGCAAGCGATCAGGCCGAATTCCTTGCCCGCTTCCAGAATGGCGGCGCGGATTTCTTCCTGTTCTGCATAAGGGCCCCAGATTTCGAGACCCGGCGCGCCCGACATGCCGTGGCGAAGCGTGCGCACCGTCTTGCCGGCAATGTTCATGGTGCTCATGTTGAAGAACTTGAGCTGCTCCAGCGGCCCGCCATGGAGCTTCTCGATCACGTTCCACGCCTGCGGACCCTGGATCTGGAAGCGCCATTCCTTGCGGGTGACGGGCTTGCCCATCGGGCGCATCGGCGAACGGTCATCCAGCTCGATCTCGACATCGTAGCCACCCGTCGCGCCGTGATAGCGCAGCCAGTTCGAAGCCGGTGCGCGGCCGACGTAGGTGAAGCTTTCTTCTTCTTCCCAGAAGATGATGCCATCGCCGATCACGTGGCCATAAGGCGTCGTCGGCACATATTGCTTGGCCTTGTTGACCGACCAGCCCTTCGAGCTGTTGATCATCGTGTCCGACAGCAGCTTCGCCGCATCCTTGCCGCGGATATAGAGGTTCACCATGTGGTGCGACTGGTCGAACAGCACCGCACTGTGCTGCCATGCCCACTGCTCGCTGCGCCAGTTGGAAAACTCCGGCGCCACCACCGGGTAGACATAGGCACCAAGCTGCGAGTTGCGCAGCATTTCGACGATGTTGGACTGGCCCTGGAGGACCTCTTCGAGGTTGGCTGCCACGTTATCTCTCCCGATGAAAAAAATGGCTGGTTGAAATTTGTATGCAACACATACAATATCAGGGCAGATTCGCAATGCCAAATTGTGCAGCCCCCATGAGAAGGGAATGCACGGCTGGCAGCCAACGCCCGCACGCTCTATGGGGCCTGCGGCTCTAGGGAGAGATTGAATGACTGCACCAGTGATCCTGACGCTTTCGTGCGAGGACAAGCCCGGAATCGTCGCCCGGGTTACCGGCAACCTCTATGAGGCCGGCGCCAACATCCTTGAGGCGCAGCAGTTCGATGATACCGAAAGCGGCCGCTTCTTCATGCGCGTCGTGCTCGATCCGGGCTCGGGCGATCAGGATACGCTGCGCAGCGCCTTCGCGCCGGTGGCGCAGCAGTTCGGCATGCAATGGACGATGCGTGATAGCTCGAAGAAGCGCCGCACCGTGCTCATGGTCAGCAAGTTCGATCACTGCCTCGGCGATCTGCTCTACCGTACCCGCATCGGCGAACTGCCGATGGATGTCGTCGCGATCATCGGCAACCACCCCAAGGAGGCGCTCAACATCACGCTGCTGGGCGATGTGCCCTATCACCACCTGCCGATCACGAAGGACACCAAGCCGCAGCAGGAAGCGCAGGTTAAGGCGATCGTGAACGAAACCGGCGCCGAGCTCGTCGTGCTGGCGCGCTACATGCAGATCCTTTCGGACGACATGGCCTCGTTCCTCAACGGCCGCTGCATCAACATCCACCACTCGTTCCTGCCGAGCTTCAAGGGCGCCAAGCCCTATCACCAGGCCCATGCGCGCGGCGTGAAGATGATCGGCGCGACGGGGCACTACGTGACGACCGACCTCGATGAAGGCCCGATCATCCACCAGGACGTGACGACTGTGACCCACGCCGACACGCCGGATGATCTCGTCCGCAAGGGCCGCGACGTGGAACGCCGCGTGCTCGCCGAAGCGGTGCGCCTCCATCTGGAAGACCGCGCGCTGCTCAATGGCACGAAGACGGTGGTGTTCCGCAGCTGATCAATTCCCGCTTGCTCTCTCTCCGTCAGGGGAGAGAGCATTGGAGTAGGACGGCACAAGATAGTATCGTCGGCCCGGACTTGATCCGGGCCTTGGCTTTCTTTCTCTGGCGCAACGCCGGAACCTCAGCCAAGCCCCGTGTCGAGCACGAGGCGACGGAAACTGATCAACGTGTAATCCTCTAAGTCGATGAACGAGGGAGCAGGCAATGCAGGTCAACTGGCTCGATCACGTCAACGTGATCACCGACAAGCTCGATGTAACCGCCGAGTTCTACAAGGCGCTGCTGAACCTCGAACGCCGCAACGCCCCCCCGCCGCTGACGCCGGACAACGCGCAGTGGATGTACGACGCGGGTGGCAAAGCGATCGTCCACATCAACTCGGTCGATTGCCCCCGCGCCTTCGACCGCCCCGTCGAACCCGGCGCGCTGACGGGCGCGGTGCACCACGTCGCGCTCAATTGCTCGGGCTACGAGGAACTGATGGAGCGCGTCGGCGCGCTGGGCACGCCCTTCCAGCTCAACACCGTGGCCTCCATCGGCCTCAGGCAGATTTTCGTGAGCGATCCCAACAACGTTTTGCTGGAACTCAATTTCTTCGGGGATTGAGCGAGCGGTTGTACGCTCTGGATTCCCGCCTTCGCGGGAATGACGAAACGAGTTTAAGCCCCCA
>NZ_JBMDKN010000012.1:0-89918 GCF_057809735.1 Novosphingobium sp. FG137
GCGCGGCGTCTGGTGTCTCGACTTCGCTCGACACGAACGGGAGGGGATATGAATGGGAATGGGATGCCGCCATCTCACGCTGGCGGCGCACGGTGCCGCTGGTCATCACCGGCTCCACGCCGAGCCCGATCAGCGTCTTGGCGCTCTCTTCCATCTCGGCCGCACGCCGCGCCCCATGCGTCGTCATACGCTCCAGATTATAGGCCGCGCGCGTAGCCCAGCCCTGCGCCTTTTCGCTCGCATCAAGCGAAGCAAGCACTTCGTCGGTCACACCCGCCGCGTCCGCCGCCAGCATCATCTCCGCCGTCAGCGCCTCGATCCCCTTGACCATCACCGAACGGATCATCTTGATCGCGCTGGCCCGGCCCACTTCGCTGCCCACCACACGCACATGGGCAAAACCCACCGCGCGCAGAGCTTCGGCAGCCTCGTCCGCCGCCGCGCCCGCCACCAGCAGCGGCACATTCATCCGCGCGGGGTTCACCGGGGCCAGCACCGCCACATCCACATAGCGCCCGCCTGCCGCTTCCACCGCGCGCGCCGCCGCGCGCTTGGTATCGGGCGCCACCGAATTCATGTCGCACCACAGCGCGCCCGGCTTCAGCAGCGCGGCATAGTCCTTGGCAGCAGAAAGCGCCGCATCCGCCGTGACGAGCGAGAGCACCATATCGGCATCGCCCAGCGCGCATTCCGCAGTGGCGCAGACCAGCACGCCCGCCGCCTCCATCGCCGCGCGGCGCGCAGGCAGCACGTCGTAGGCCGCAGCCCCGGCTTCCCAGCCCGCTGCCTCGGCAAAGGTCGATCCGGCCTCACCAAAGCCGATCAGGGCGATTGCGCTCTCCATGCGCGCCCTCCTGCGGCGCGCGGGCGGGCCAAACAAATGCAATTCTTGGCGAGCCTATAAGATTATGCGAAACCTCCACCTGCGACTGCACGCAGCAGATCGACGAAGGCTGCCTGCGGCGCGGTGGGCCGCCAATCCTCTCGCGTGGTGATTCCGATCCGGCGCAGCACCGGCGCGGGCGTCGGCAAAGTCGCCAGCACCCCCGCCTCCAGTTCCACCGCCAACTGCGCGGGACTCAGCAGCGTCAACGCATCCGATCCCAGCAGCAATTGTCGCACCGTCAACACCGATCCGCACTCGATCTCAACGGGCGGCGGCTCGGCCACGGCGCTGCGCATCATCGCCTCCCAGTACTGGCGCAGCGGCGTATCGCGCGCGGGCAGCACCCACGGGAAGTCGGCCAACCTCTGCCCCATCGGCTGCGCCTCGCCCACCAAGGGATGGCCCGCGCGCATCACCAGTTGGGGGCGATCTTCAAACACCGGCTCCTGCTGCAGATCCTCCAGCAAACCCGCCTCGCGCAGCGCGCCCAGCATCAGATCGATCTCGCCATCGCGCAGCGGCCCCGCCAGCTCCGCGTGGCTTCCTTCCACCACCGCGATTCCCACCCCCGGATGCGCCGCATGATACCGCAGGATCGTCTCCGGTAGCCAGCGCGCGCGGCTGAGCGGCATCGCCCCCACCACGATCCGCCCCGCCGCCTTGCCCTGCCACGCCGCCACTTCAGCGAGGCCACTGCGCAGCTCCGCCATCGCCAGACCGAACCCGCGCGCACGCCGCTCACCTTGCGGGGTCAGCAAGATGGATCGCCCGCGCTTGTCCACCAGCCGCTGCCCCAGCGCCACGGCCAGATCGGCCACCGCGCGGTGCAGCGATGCCGCCGAAAGCCCCGTCGCCTCCGCCGCCCCGGCATAGGAACCGCTGCGCGCCAGGGCCAGAAATGCCCGCACTTGCGTCCCCGTCACCCTTGGCGAGCCGATCTGCGCAATCGCCGCTTCCGCGCGCGGCGCCAGCAGCCGCGCCGGCTCCGTCGGCGTCATCCCGCCCGAACCGCGCTCGAACAACGCGCAGCCCAGCTCCGCCTCCAGCCGCGCGATGGCCTGCGTGAGCGCCGGCTGTGTCAGGTTCACCGCCCGCGCCGCGCGCGTCACGCTGCCATGCCGGACTGTCGCGGCAAAGGCGGCATAGTGCCGGATATTGTAGGCTGGTTCAGTCACCACACTCCCTTAGCATTTCCTTATGCCCCGCGCCAAACATTGCATTGGCCCCGCGCGCGGACCGGGCCGAAGGAAGCCCGAACCATTTCAGCGGGAGCCAGCGCATGTCCGGTATCGTCGTCCAGCACATCGAACGCGCCGATCCGGCGGTGATCGACGGCCTCGCCGCCTGCGGTGTCGCCACCGTCCACGAAGCGCAGGGCCGCACCGGCCTCCTCGCCAGCTACATGCGGCCCATCTATCGCGGCGCGCGCATCGCGGGCAGCGCCGTCACGATCAGTTCGCCCCCGGGTGACAACTGGATGGTCCATGTCGCCATCGAGCAGCTTCAGGCCGGCGATATCATGCTGCTCGCCCCCACCAGCCCTTGCGAAGATGGTTACTTCGGCGATCTCCTCGCCACCTCGGCCATCGCACGCGGCTGCCGCGGCCTTGTCATCGATGCGGGCGTGCGCGATGTGCGGGATCTCACCGAAATGAACTTCCCCGTCTGGTCCAAGGCGATCTATGCGCAGGGCACGGTCAAGAACACGCTCGGCAGCGTCAACGTCCCCGTCGTCTGTGCGAGCCAGTTCGTGAACCCCGGCGATGTCATCGTGGCGGATGACGACGGCGTCTGCATCGTCCCCCGCGCCAATGCCGAAGCCGTCCTCAAAGCCGCGCAGGCCCGCGAAGCCAACGAGGGCGAAAAGCGCGAAAAGCTCGCTGCCGGTATCCTCGGCCTAGACATGTACAAGATGCGCGAACGCCTTGAAAGGGAAGGCCTCAAGTATGTCTGAGGGCATACGCTGCATGTGGATGCGCGGCGGCACTTCGAAGGGCGGCTACTTCCTGAAGGAAGACCTGCCGCAAGACACCGCGACCCGCGACGCCTTCCTCCTCGCAATGATGGGCAGCCCCGACCCCGTCCAGATCGACGGCATGGGCGGCGCCGATCCGCTCACCAGCAAGGTTGCGGTCGCCTCGAAATCCACCCGCGAAGGCATCGACGTCGATTACCTGTTCCTGCAGGTCTTCGTCGACAAAGCCATCGTCACCGATGCGCAAAACTGCGGCAATATCCTCGCCGGGATCGGCCCCTTTGCCATCGAACGCGGCCTCGTAGCGGCCACCGGCGATGAAACCCGCGTTGCGATCTACATGGAAAACACCGGGCAAGTCGCCGTCGCCACGGTCTGCACCCCCGGCGGGCAGGTCACCTACAACGGCGACGCCAAAATCGACGGCGTCCCCGGCAGCCACGCACCGGTCCCGCTCGAATTCCGCGATACCGCCGGTTCCTCCTGCGGCGCGCTCCTCCCGACTGGCAACGCGGTCGACGTGATCAATGGCGTGCCCGTCACCCTCATCGACAACGGCATGCCCTGCGTCGTGATGAAGGCGGAAGATGTCGGGATCACCGGCTACGAAGACCGCGACTGGCTCGACAACGCCGCAGACCTCAAGGCGAAAATCGAAGCCATCCGCCTCATCGTCGGCCCCATGATGAACCTCGGCGACGTCACCGCCAAGTCCGTCCCCAAGATGATGCTCGTCGCCCCGCCCCGGCACGGCGGCGCGATCACCGTGCGCAGCTTCATCCCGCACCGCGCCCACGCCACCATCGGCGTCCTCGGCGCGGTCAGCGTGGCGACGGCGTGCCTTATCCCCGGCTCCCCCGCCGCCGAAGTGGCGCAAATCTCCGATGGCGCGCGCAAGCTCCTCTCGGTTGAGCACCCCACCGGCGAAATGAGCTGCGTCCTCGAAACCGATGAGACCGGTGCCGTCCGCACCGCCGCCCTCCTGCGCACGGCGCGCAAACTGATGGATGGAATTGTTTACGGCTGATGTCGCGCAAGCATGCTTCGACAAGCTCAGCATGAGCGGGGTTGAAGCAAAACCAGAACAACATCCGCTCGTCCTGAGCCTGTCGAAGGACCACAGCGCGACGGAAGGAATACAATGACCAACCGCATCACCAGCTGGCACGCAAGCCCGAGCAAGCCGCGCTACACCCCGCCCCCCGGCGCAGTCGATGCGCATTGCCACGTGTTCGGTCCGATGGCCCAGTTCCCCTTCAGCGCCAAGGCCAAGTACCTCCCCGAAGACGCCGGGCCAGACATGCTGTTCGCCCTGCGCGACCACCTCGGATTCGAGAGGAACGTGATCGTCCAGGCCAGCTGCCACGGCACGGACAACGCCGCCACGCTCGATGCCATCGCGAAGTCCAATGGCCGCGCAAGAGGCGTCGCCGTCGTCGATCCCGCCATCTCGGAGGTCGAGCTTCACGCCCTCCACGCAGGCGGCATTCGCGGCATCCGCTTCAATTTCCTCAAGCGCCTCGTCGATGATGCTCCGAAGGACAAGTTCCTCGAAGTCGCCCGGCGCCTGCCCGCAGGCTGGCACGTGGTGATCTATTTCGAGGCCGATATCCTCGAGGAACTGCGCCCCTTCATGGATGCGATCCGCGCCCCCCTGGTCATCGACCACATGGGCCGCCCCGATGTGCGCCAAGGGCCTGCTGGCGCAGACATGAAGGCCTTCCGCGCCTTTCTGAACAGCCGCGAGGATATCTGGTTCAAGGCCACCTGCCCGGACCGTTTGGACGCCATCAAGGAAGGCGGCGCGGGCGATCCGTGGGATGCCTTCGCACATGCAGTCGCCCCGCTCGTGGCAGACTATCCCGACCGCTGCCTATGGGGCACCGATTGGCCGCATCCCAACATGGATACCGAGATCCCGGACGACGGCCACCTCGTCGACATGATCCCGCGCATCGCGCCGACCGAGGAATTGCAGCGCAAACTCCTCATCGACAACCCGATGCGGCTCTACTGGGCGGACTGAACGGCAAGGCGATAGCCCACCGCCGGCTCGTTGAGGATCACCTGATCGCCCAGCTTCCTGCGCAGCGCGCTGACCGCGACGCGCAGGTAATCGACATGGTCTTCATGTGCCGGCCCCCACACCGCGCGCAGCAGATAGCGGTGCGTCAGCACACGCCCGGCATTGCGCGCCAGCTCGGCCAGGACCGCGAATTCCTTGGGTGTCAGATGCACCACCTCGCCGCCCAGCGTCACTGTCCGCCGGTAGAGATCGATGGCAACCTCGCCAACAACCACCGGGTCCGGATTCTGCGCCAGATCGAGATCGGCCAGATTGTCGATGAAGCCGGTGAGCCGTGCGGTCTCTCCCGCAATCTCGTGCAGCACCTCGCTATCCGCCTCGCCCGCACGCTGCAGCTTGCGCAGGCCGGCAGCGATCCCGTGCAGGCGCGGCCGGATATCGCTCCCGATCGAACCGAGCAGCGCCGAGCGCAAGTCATCGCGTTCGCGCAGCGCCACATTCTCGCGCCCCACGCTTTCCAATCGCGCTCGCTCCAGCGCCAGCGCCACCTGATCGAGCAGGTTCCCCAGCAGCGATAGCGCCTCCCCTTCCACCGGCGGCATGCCATCGCTGCGCGCAAGGCCCGCTGCGGCCAAGGTATCGTCCGCCGCACGGACCGGATGGAACTGCCAGTCGGTCAGGCTGCCACCGGCAATGTGCCGACCGGTCGGCGCGCCGCTACCCAAGGCCTGCTCGGCCACGGCGAGGTCTGCTTCGGTCAGCCGGTCCGCTCCCGCCAGCAGTCGCGCCTCTGGCCGCCCCGCCACCACACAGACATGGCAATCGAGGATCCGCGCCAGTTCGCCCGCCGTCACTGCGGCAATCGCGGCCTCGTCGGCGCAGGAAAGCAGCCGCCGCGCGAACCCGGCAATCGTGGCGTTGCGGCTCGCGTGGAAAGCCGCCAGCTCGCCCTGCACCCGCAGCGAGGTCACCAGATGGCTAGTCACCAGCCCCACCATCAGCAGCATGGCCACCGTCAGCAGATCGCCCGGATCGTGGATCAGCAGGGTGTAGGTCGGCGCAGTGAAGAAGAAATTGTAGGCCAGCGTCGCCGCCACCGCCGCCATCAGGGCCTGCCAGCGCCCGGCAAAGGCGGCCGCTGCAAGCACCGGCGGAAGGTAGAGCAGCACTACCGGTGCCCGCCCCCAGTACGCCACCATGGCAAGCCCGATGCCCGTGACAAGCACGAACATCGCGAGCAGCACACCCAGCCCCAGCAAGGACAGGCGGGGACCCGGGCGCGGCGCGGCAACGAGTTGGGTGGCCAGCGGGCTCATTGCGCCATACTACGCGCTGCTTGCCGCAAAGTCGTGCCCCGGTCTTGCTGCTCGCCAGTAATCCACATGGAAACTTAATGCCCCTCGGGCGCATTTGCAGCGGCATGACACAGCCAGAACCGGCCGTCCAGATGGCCTCATCCGACTCCGAAAATCCACCCCGAGGCACCAGCCGCGCCGCGCTCACCCTCGGTGCGCTCGGCGTGGTGTTCGGCGATATCGGGACCAGCCCGCTCTATGCGCTGCAGGCCACGCTCGATCCGCGCTACCGGCTGACCACATCGATCACCGATCTTTACGGAATCGTCAGCCTGATCTTCTGGCTCTTCGTCTTCGTCGTCACGATCAAGTATGTCTTCATCGTCATGCGCTGCGACAACAAGGGCGAAGGCGGCAGCCTTGCGCTCTATGCGCTGATCCACCGCCAACTGGGCGAAAAGGCGCCCAAGCGCTGGCTGCTCACCGGCGCGCTGTTCGCCACCGCGTTGTTCTTCGCTGATGCCATGCTCACGCCCGCCATCTCGGTCATCTCCGCGGTCGAGGGTCTCGGCGTCGTCAGTTCTGCGTTCAAGCCGTGGATCGTGTGGATCGCGCTGGCCATCCTCACCGGCCTCTTTGCCATCCAGCGGCGCGGTACCGAGAACGTCGGCCGCCTGTTCGGCCCCATTATGCTGATCTACTTCGCGGTGATCGCGGCGATGGGCGGCTACCATATCGCCCAGCACCCTGCCGTGCTCACTGCGCTCAATCCGCTCTACATGGTCAGCTACTTTCAGGCCCACCCCCTGTTCTCGTTCCTCTCGCTGGGCGCGATCGTCTACGCGATCACCGGCACCGAGGCGCTCTATGCGGACATGGGCCATTTCGGCCGCATCCCGATCACCACGGCATGGCTCGTGATCTGCGTGCCGGCGCTCATGATCAACTACATGGGGCAGGCCGCGATGCTCATCCAGCACCCCGAATTCATCGACAATCCGTTCTTCCACATGGTCCCGCCCTCGCTCACCATCCCGCTGCTGGTGATCGCCACGCTCGCCACGATCATCGCCAGCCAGGCGGTCATCTCGGGCGCGTTCTCGGTCACCCAGCAGGCCGTCCAGCTCGGCTTCCTGCCGCGTCTGCGCATCCTCCACACGTCCTCGCACGCGCAGGGCCAGATCTATGTGCCCGCGATCAACTGGGCGCTCGCGTTCATGGTCGCCGTGCTCGTCATCGGCTTCCAGGCCTCCGCCGCGATGCTGCCCGCCTATGGACTCGCCGTGGTCGGCACCATGCTGATCACCACCTTGATGCAATATGTCGTCGTCTTCCGCATCTGGCACACCCCGCGCTGGCAGGGCGTGCTGGGCTTTGTCACGTTCGTCGCGGTCGATTCGGTGCTGCTCGCCTCGGGCCTCGCCAAGCTGTTCGAGGGCGCGTGGTTCCCGCTCCTCGTCGGCCTGATCATCTTCACCGTGCTCACCACCTGGTCGACCGGCCGCCGCCTGATGCGCGCCAGCATGCTGGAGGACAGCCTGCCCCTCGCCGTCTTCATCCAGTCGGTCGCCACCACGGTCCACCGCGTGCGCGGCACCGCGGTGTTCCTCTCCGCCTCGCCCGAAGCGCTGCCCGCTGCTCTCCTCCACAACCTCAAGCACAATCAGGTGCTTCACGAACGCGTCGTGCTGCTCACCGTGCAGGTGGAAGACGTGCCGCAGGTCAATTCCGCCCGCCGCGCGGAATTCCATGCCGAAGGCCACGGCTTCTACCGGGCCATCCTCCACTATGGCTTCATGGAAGATCCGGACATCCCGCGCGACCTTGCCGATGCCTGCACCGGCACCGACCTTGCCTTCGAGCCGCTCCACACCAGCTATTTCCTCAGCCGCCAGAAGCTCATCGCATCCTGCGCAGTCCCCGGCATGGCGCTGTGGCGCGAACGCCTCTTCGCGTGGATGCTCAAGGTTTCCGAAAGCGCGATGGACTTCTTCAAGCTCCCCACCAACCGCGTGGTCGAACTCGGCAGTCAGCTGAGGATCTAGGCACCCTCAGGCGAGCGGCGGCCTCCGCGAGAGGATGTCGCCGCTTACCGCCTCCCACGCCGCCGCTGCCGCCAGACACGCCGCATCCTCATGCACCGGCGCGACGATCTGGAGGCCCATTGGCAAGCCCTGAGGGCCGAATCCCGCCGGCACCGCCACCACCGGGCAGCCCGAAAGCGTCACGAGGCAGGTCGCCTTCATCCACTCGTGATAGGTCCGCATCTCCTGCCCGGCGATGGCCTTGGGGTAAACCCAGTCCGCCGGAAACGGGAACAGCTGCGAAGTCGGCATGACCCAGTAATCATGGCGCTGAAACAGCTTGTGCACCGCCCGGCTCCACCCGCTGCGCACCGTGCTCCACGCGTTCACATCGAAGGCCGATAGCGCAAGGCCCCCCTCCACTTCCCACACCGCCGCCTCCTTCAGCAGCGCGCGCTTCGCCGGATCGCGATAGAGTGCCAGCAGATTGCCGCCCTGCTGCCAGTGCCGCAATTTCACGAAGGCCTGCCACGCCTGCTCCACCGGGAAATCGGGCACGGCATCCTCCACCACCGCGCCCATCGCCTCGAACCGCGCGAGCGCCTTGCGGCAAGTCTCCAGCACCCCCGGCTCATAGGGCACCGCGCCGCCCAGATCGCCCGCCCAGCCGATGCGCTTGCCCTTCATCCCCTCGCCCTGCACGCTGCGGAAGACCTCGCCGCTGCCCTCCAGCATCATCGGCTTGCGCGCATCGTATCCCGCCTGCACCGAAAGCAGCAGCGCCAGATCGGCCACTGACCGCGCCATCGGCCCGGCCACCCCCATCGAGGTCAGCCAGTCATCCGGCCCATCCCCCGGCACGCGCCCAAGGCTTGGCCGCAAGCCGAACACGCTGTTCCACCCCGCCGGATTGCGGAGCGATCCGCCATAGTCGCTGCCATCGGCCAGCGGGACCAGATCGAGCGCCAGCGCCACCGCCCCGCCCCCGGTGCTCCCGCCTGCGGACCGCGTCAGGTCCCAGGGATTTCGCGTCGTCCCCCACACCGGATTGTAGGTATGGCTGCCAAGCCCGAACTCGGGCGAATTGGTCTTGCCGATAAAGACCACGCCCGCCCGCCGCAGCCGCTCCACCATCAGCCCATCGGCCTTCGCCACCTGATCGCGGAAGATCGGCGAACCCATGGTCCAGGGCAGCCCCGCCACAGCTGACAGATCCTTCACCGCATGCGGCAGCCCGTGCAGCGCGCCGAGCGGCCCGCCCGCCTTCACCGCCGCATCCGCCGCCGCTGCCTGCGCCATCAGCCCGGCGCGCTCCGGCATGCCTATAATGGCGTTCACCGCGGGATTGAGCCGTTCGATCCGGTCCAGAAAAGCCCCGGTCACTTCGGCGGACGACACCTCCCGCCCCGCGATCATCGCCGCCAGCCGGTGTGCGGGCAGCGCCGTGATCGGCCCCGCAGGCACCGGCGCCGCCCGCGCCTCCGCCAGAATGGCAGCGGAAGCGGCGCCCAGCGCCAGTGCGGACCGCCGTGTGAGGCGCGGAGTGTCGATCATGGCCCCCATAGAAACCGCTGCCACGCCCGATGGCAAGGCCGCCGCTATCGCATTGCGCAGGCCGGGCAGTAAGCTAGGCTGCGCAAAACCACCGGAGAGCCGCCCGATGAACCGCCGTTCCATCCTGACCGCTGGCATCGCAGCCAGCCTTGCGCTCTCGCTTGCCGGCGGCGCCCTTGCGCAAGGCCCGCAGCGCTTCGTCTCCGAAACCCCCGCAGCACGGGTCGATTACTGGCAGGTCCGCGCCGCCGATATCGCCCGCCAAGTCGCCGCGCCCGAAAGCCTGAGGCCCATCCGCCTCGTCTTCGTCGGCGATTCCATCACCGATTTCTGGCATCTCGATGCCAACCCCTGGTTCCCCGGCAAGTTCTGCGGGCGCGCGGTGTGGGATGAGACCTTTGGCGGTGCCAACCCTGCCTGGACCGCGCTCAATCTCGGCGTCTCGGGTGATCGGATCGAGCATGTGCTCCACCGCCTCCAGCCCGCGTCCGCCGGCGGTGAAGGCTGGCTCGACCGCGCCGATCTGCAGCCCGACCGGGTGTTCCTGCTGCTTGGGATCAACAATTCGTTCGATGCCGAAAAGCCTGCGGTGGAGAGCATCGTGCGCGGCGTCACCGCAACTGTGGCCCGGATCCGCGAGCGCAAACCGTCAGCCCAGATCGTGGTGCAATCGCTGCTCCCCACCGACGATCCGGCCAAGAACCGCGATCTCGTCCAGCCGGTCAATGCGGCGCTGGCGGCCATGGCGCGGCAGGGCACCAACATGCGCTACCTCGATCTCTACCCCGGCTTCGTGGACGAAGCCGGCGCCCAGCGCCGCGAACTGTTCAACGACAGCTTGCACCCCAGCCAGGCCGGCTACCGCGTATGGCGCGATCGGGTCGTCGCTTTCATGCGCGCGGGGTAGCATCCACCGCTTGCCCTTGCCCCCGCCCGCCCGCTACCCTGCCGCCGAGCACCAACAGGAAATTCCATGCCCGGCGGACTAGCAGCCCTTCTCGACGACATCGCCACCATCGCAAAGATCGCCGCCGCCTCGCTCGATGATGTCGGCGCGGCGGCGGGCAAAGCGGCGGTCAAGTCCGCCGGCGTGGTGGTCGATGATACCGCCGTCACCCCGCGCTATGTCACCGGCTTCACCGCAGACCGCGAACTGCCGATCATCTGGCGCATCGCGCGTGGATCGCTGTTCAACAAGCTGGCCATCATCACCCCGGTCATCCTCGCGCTCTCGGTGCTGCTGCCCTGGGCGATCACCCCCATCCTGATGGCGGGCGGCGCGTTCCTTTGCTTCGAAGGCGCGGAAAAGGTGATCCACGCGCTCACCCACAAGGAAGACCTCGCCGCCGAGGCCGAGGAACTCGTCGAGCCCGGCCATGAGGAAACCATGGTCAAGGGCGCGATCCGCACCGATTTCATCCTTTCGGGCGAGATCATGGTCATCGCGCTCAATGAAGTCGCTGCCGAGGGACTGCCCTTGCGCGCCGCTGCGCTGGTGGTCGTGGCCATCGCGATCACCGCCATGGTCTACGGGGTCGTGGGCCTGATCGTGAAGATGGACGATATCGGCCTCAATCTCGCCAAGCGCAGATACGGGGTAACCCGCGCGCTGGGCCGCGCGCTGGTGCAGGCCATGCCCAAGGTCCTCACCGCGCTCGCCACCATCGGCACGGCCGCCATGCTCTGGGTCGGCGGCCAGATCATCGTCCATTCCGCTGGCGCCCACCCTGCCGAATGGGTCGGCCTGCACGAAGGCGCTGCCGCCTGGCTGGCAGACGTCGCCATCTGCGGCCTCATCGGGCTCGCGCTCGGCAGCGTCATCGTCGGCGCGGTGCACTTGGTGAAGGGCGCCAAGGCGGGCTGAGGTACGCGCGGCCCGGCTCGGAATGCGAGAAGGAGGCGTGCGCCTTACAGTCGCGAGGACAAGCGGGTTGCAGCCTTCGCCAGCAGTTGAAACTTCAACACGTCATCATTGCGCTTGGTTTTGCTGACAACTCTCATCGGTTGTCAGAACAAGTCCCATCTCTTTGCCCCAAGACCATCAACGCGATAGACACGAAATTTCCATCTATGACTTGCATCCCGATATCCAATGGCAATCGCATAGCCATTTATATCATAAACGACCGCTGCCCCCGCCGAAAAGGACATGGTTCGACGATGTCCTCTTGCCAACCTTGAAGCGCCCTCGGCGCGATCGCGATCAGCCGAAGTGGTGGCTGCAGGAACGGCATTGCCTGCACCGTAAGCAACGTGGCTTACCCCGATATCATCGACAACAAGGCGGCAGCCCGTAAACTTGGAAGTGAGAATATACTGCGCTTCACTTTTCTCGATCGCTTCCCAGGTTGCTTCGGTGATCGCGCCTTTGCCGGGCTCACCAGACCATGGCAGCCAATAGACCGTCGCCTCACTTCGAATCCCGCCAGCAGGCGCCTCGTTCTTTGTATAAATTCTTGTCTGATTGCCGTTCGTCACAGCAATCATCTGTTGCTTCCCGCGGTGAGCACTTTGCCGATTCTGAGCGTTGCCAAGCGCGCCATCCAGATCGAGATCCATGGTGGTTACGCCGCTAAAGCTGCCCAAGTCGCTCCAGAATGCCATAAAACCTCCTGCATGCAGAGCTTCGAATCGGCTACGGGACTAATACCTATCACGATGAATGCAGATTCTCCCAAATAGTTTTGGGTTACAATTGGATCGTTAACTCGCATCCCGACCGATATTTGCTGTGCGGAATCGAACGCAGCACTTCAAGTATCCACCCGGCCAGCGCCTGCAAAGCACACAAAACCCGTCATGGCCCTCGCTGTCGGGATCTCGGGCCAGATCGCCGCAGCCCGCGTAATCTCAATCCCAGCCTAGGGTCCAAACTCAATCAGGGCGCGTTCGAGGCGCCCAAATGGCGAACATATCGGCCGAAGCGGCCCGCCGCGAAGGCTGGTTGCCTTTGCAAGGGCCGGTTTGGCCGAGATGGAAGCCGTTTGGTCGCCTCGATTACGCGGTTCATGAGTTTACGGCCTGGAATGGCAGACATGACCCGCTCCGCTGCGCGAGCAAACCGCTCCAGTTCCTGTCAGGCGAGGTTGCCCGCGATCTCACCGGATCTGGCAAGCTGGATCGGCTTCATCGATGCAGGCGGGCTGGTCATCAGCGGCCGCCGCACCGCAACGCATTGCGCCTTCGGAATGGCCTTGATGTTGACCTGATCGCCCTGATTTCCGCCCAGCCCGACAAAGTGGGTGGCCGTCTCGCCGATGTAGAAGTTCACATGCCCGCCGCCCGGCCGCTTGTAGGCCAGCACGTCGCCCAGCGACGGCTTGCGCCCATCCACGCCGGAAAGTTTGCCATCATTGCCGCGCCGCGCGACCGGATCACCGAACTTGGCCCAGTTGAGCGCCCAGAGCGGATCATCGACCACGGCCTTGCCAGCCTTGAAGGCAACGTAGGCGGCGAAAAGCCCGCACCAGGGCACGCCGTCATCCGAATAGCCGGAAATCTTGACCCCATTCTGATTCAGCGTGTCACGCCATGAAAGAATAGTCTTGCTGCTCCCGGTCCCGATCACTTCGGCAGTGCCGTATAGCGGAATGGCTTCCTGCAGAACCCTCGGCAACACGCCGACATCCTTGAGCCAGGAGTATTCATTTGGGAAACTTTGCGGAAACATGACACCCCCTCCCAATTCAATTGCTCACTTGATGATCATGAAATCCCTTCAGGTGTCAATTGCAATATAGTTCCATGCCGGATGATCTACGACAAATCCAAAGTTACTATCATTACTTAAGGAAATGTTAAGTATAATAGACTTAAGTGGACATATGAAAGTGCGCTCCGCCACCGGAGATAACCCCCGAGAATTCAATTCACACCGCGTCTGTCACCCAGCGAGAACAGATGCCACGAATGCTCCGCCGCCCCTGAGAGAAGCGATTTGAGCAGGGTAGTTCTGGCCAATTGTACAAATGGCAATGCCGCCATCAAATAGATTCTGATTCTGTCTTGCGAGACATATCTAAACAAAGAAATCAAAATCATAAAATGGCGAGACGTATAACGAGCCAATT
Organism: Novosphingobium sp. FG137; assembly: GCF_057809735.1. Taxonomy (NCBI): domain Bacteria; kingdom Pseudomonadati; phylum Pseudomonadota; class Alphaproteobacteria; order Sphingomonadales; family Sphingomonadaceae; genus Novosphingobium; species Novosphingobium sp. FG137. The sequence goes on from NZ_JBMDKN010000012.1 coordinate 13,831, forward strand.
TGGATGCAATTGTTATCCATAACCCTTGCGAGCGTGCGCAGACGGCCATTACACTCGCCCAACTGTTGTTTCTTGTCGAGGTTATCAGAATGAAAATCGCCTGCTGCAGTCTGATCGCGCTTGCGCTGAGTGCATCTCCTGCCTCGGCCGATACCTTGTGGTGGGGATGCCACAGCGGCGGGGAAGACTATGCCAATTGCGGGAAAAGCGTCTGCAATGTCGGCCACAACATGACCTTCCGCATTGAGCGGGGAAGCGATGCCACAGTGATCGCCGTCTACGATTATCAGGATCAGGATACCGGCGGATTCGGCCCTTATGCGCGGCCAACGACCAGCCAGGCCCATAGACTATTTCCGAACGGCCATCTCGCGCTCGATAATGACGGACGCATCCTGCGGTATGGTGCAGGCGATCTGGGGCGATATCTGTTCGATCTGCGGCAGGGGATTTTCAGGATCGAATCCTACACCGGCAACGGCCAATACAGAAATACCGATTTCGTGTGTCAGGATATCGAACCGCTTCAAGGCTGATAAGCACACGATAGCGCGCTTTATAAATAACAGACGCGTCTGTTATTTATAAAGCGCTGTCCTACAGCCATCGCCTTGCGGCATGATCCCCGAATGCCCCGCGAATCAGCCATTCCTGCCCCGAAGCAGCAAAACGGAAGCACTGCCCCGGGGTTGAAAGTTTCTGCTCAGGACAGTGTCAACCGTGTCAACTTGTCCCGCGCCAAGACTGCCTAGCTGCGCACCAGCCGCCCCGGCCGCGCGCCGGTATCGGCATCGTTCTCGCGGATCATCACGCCGTTGCAGAACGTCGCGCGGTAGCCCTTCACCGGCTGCATCAGCCGCGTGCCCCCCGCCGGCAGATCGTGGTGGGCCACGTGGGGGGAAACGGTCAACCCCGCGTAGTCGATCACGTTGATGTCCGCGCGCTTGCCCGGCTGCAGCAGCCCGCGATCCTTGAAGCCATAGAGCGCGGCATTGCGGGCGGTCTGCTTGTGGACGAGGAATTCCAGCGGCAGCACCGGGCCACACTTGCGGTCTCGCGTCCAGTAGCTGAGCTGGGTCGTCGGCATCGTCGCATCGCAGATCAGCGTGACATGCGCGCCCGCATCGCTGAGCCCGGTCACCGTATCCGGATGGCGCAGCATTTCCTCCAGCACCGCAAGGCTCTTGGGCTGGTTGTCCCGCGTCAGTGCCTGAAAGCTGCGGCCCTCGTCCTCGAGCATCGCATCGTAGAGATACTCCAACGCATCGCGCCCTTCGGCCTTCGCCCTCGCGCCGATCGAGGCGGACTTTTCGGCCTCCAGATTGATCGGCTCGGTCAGCGGATAGAGGCTCGCAGCGCCCCGGCGGAACAGGCCGTAGACGTTCTGCATCGAACCCGGCGCCTCATGCGGCACATCGCGCTCCGAAAGGATCTGCTCCTTGATGGTCGGATCACGCATCGCTTGCACCCGTTCGGCCAGCGGCAAATGCGCGAGCTTCTCGAGGTAGGTCGGCCGGCGCATGAAGGCGTGATAGCTGCTGAGACCGTGGATGAACCCGATGATCCGCGAGGGCACCTGCGGAAACAGATGCGCGCCGCCTTCGTTGGCTTCGCGGCAGCGGTCCAACATCTGCCGCCACAGGTCGGGCGCATATTCGCGGATTTCCACCAGCGTGAAGGTCAGCGGCCGCCCGCTTTCCTCCGAGATGAGGCGGAACAGCTCAAGCTCCGCCAGCGGCTCACTGCGTTCCCCGCCGAGCGCTTCCAGCTTGCCGACCGTGCCCGCCGGGATCGCCTCGATCACCCCCTTGCCGAGCTTCTTGAAGCGGCGGGCAATGGCGAGCAGTTCTTCCTCCGGCGCGAAAGTCCCCGGCACCGGCTCGCCCCACAGCGCGCGGTGGCCGATGGTGCGCGAAGTGGAAAAGCCCACTGCGCCCGCCGCCACCGCTTCCTCGACGAGATCGGCCATCCGTTCGATTTCGTCCGGCGTCGCATCCTCGTTGGTCCGCCCGCGCTCACCCATCGCGTAGTAGCGCACTGCGCCATGCGCGATCTGCGCGCCCACGTCGATCGCGTATTGGCGCGAGGCGATGTAGTCCATGTATTCGGGGAAGCTCTCCCAGCGGCCCCACTCGATCCCTTCGTAGAGCGCGGTGCCGGGGATGTCCTCCACCCCCTCCATGAGCTCGATCAGTTCCTTCACCTGCCCAGGGCGCACCGGTGCGAAGCCCACGCCGCAGTTGCCCATCACCACCGTCGTCACGCCATTGTGCGAGGAGGGCGCAAGCTCATCATCCCAGCTGACCTGGCCATCATAGTGCGTGTGGATGTCCACCCAGCCGGGCGTGACGATATGGCCCTCGGCATCGATCTCGCGCGCCGCCGTGCCGGAGATCGTTGCGCCGATTTCGGTGATCACACCGTCCTTGAACGCAAGGTCACCGATGAACGGCGCGCCGCCCGAGCCATCGACGATCTTGCCGCCGCGGATGATCACGTCATGCATCTGGCTTCCCCTCCATCTTCATCGGAGCAGAGGATACGGCAAAGCGAGTGGGCGCGCCCCCAGCAAAAGTGCTCAGCGCACCACCTCGCCGCCCTTCATCACATGGGCGACGCGGGCCAGCACGGTGATATCGGCGGTGGGATCGCGCGGCACCGCGATCATGTCGGCAAAATGCCCGGCCGAAAGCGCGCCGACGTCCTTGCTCCACCCCATCAGCTCCGCCGCGCTGGTGGTGGCAGACTGGATCGCCTGCATCGGCGTCATCCCGTAGCGCACCATATAGGCAAACTGGCGCGCGTTCTCGCCGTGCGGATAGACCCCGGCGTCGGTGCCGAACGAGAGCTTCACGCCAGCCTTCACCGCCTTGCGGAAGGCCAGGCGCTGCGCCTCGGTCGTCTCGTCGTTCTTGCGCAGGTAGTTCTCTGGCCAGTGCTCCTTGCGCCCGACATCGGCGATGTAGTCGCCGTTGTAGATATCCATGTCGAGCCAGACACCCTTGGCCTTGGCGAGCGCGATGCCTTCATCATCGATCAGGCTGGCGTGTTCGATCGCGCGCACCCCGGCGCGGATCGCGGCCTTGATCCCGGCCGCGCCGTGGGCATGGGCAGTAACCCACGACTTGCGTGCGGCGGCAACTTCGACCGCTGCGCGCATCTCGTCCTCGGTCAGCTCCTGCTGGCCCGCCTCGGTGCCGCTCGCCAGCACCGCGCCGGTGGCGATGAGCTTGATCGAGTCAGCGCCGTGCTGGAAGAGGTAGTTGACCTTGGCCCGCGCGTCCGCCGCATCGGTGATTACGCCGGCCCGCATATCCTCCGGAATGCGCACCTCGGGCGAGAAGCCGGTCACTTCCCCGCCGCCGCCGGGCACGGTGACATAGGCACCGACAGCCTGCATGCGCGGCCCGATCACATCGCCGCGATTGATCGCTTCGCGCAGTTCGACATCGGCGAAGGCGCGGAAAGACCCGACATCGTGCACCGTGGTGAAGCCCGCCATCAGCGTGGTGCGGGCATTGCGCGCGCCGATATAGGCGATCTCCATCGGCGAATGGAGCAGCGGTTCCGCCACGTTGGCGGTCTGCCCGGTATCGGCAAGGTGGACGTGACAATCTATGAGGCCCGGCAGGACGGTGAACGCCGACCAATCAACCACCTTCGCGCCGTTCGGTGCGGGGCCATCGGGCAGCACCGCAGCCACGCGGCCATCCTCCACTCGCAGCAGCCGCGCGCCCAGCACCGCACCGGCTTCCGGATCAACGAGGTGCCCGGCCCGGACATAGAGCGTTTCGGCATGGACAGGTGTGGCGGCAGGGGCGGTGGCGACGAGGCCGATTGCGGCGGCGAGAAGAACGCGGATCATGCACGGCATCCTGCCCCATCCGCACCGACTTGGCGAGTGCTCAGGACGCCGGGTTGTACTTCGCGAGGAAGGCTTCGAGCTTATCGAGCCAGAGCTGCTGGTTGGCATCGCTCGAGAACCCGTGGCCCTCCCCCTTCATCGTGACGAACTCATAGGATTTGCCCGCCTTAGCCAGCGCATCCGCGTAGAGCTTCGATTGTTTGTAGGGCACGCGCTGGTCCGCGTCGCCGTGCACGATCAGCAGCGGCACCTTGAGCTTGTCGATCGCATAGAGCGGCGAGACGGTGGTGAGGTCGAACGTTTCGTCACCCTGCACCGTCTTGCGCCAATCCTTGCGGTACCGCTTCGAGATCTTGAACGTGATCTGGTACTTGAGCTGCCGTTTGAGGTCGGAAATCCCCGCAAAGCTGGCCGCGCAGCGATAGCGCTCCGGATTGCGCACCGCACCCCACAGCGCTGCGTAGCCGCCGTAGGAACTGCCGACGATGCACACCCGCTTGGGATCGATCGTGCCCTGCTTTGCCAGCCAGTCCATCCCGTCGTCGAGATCGTCCTGCATGGCGCGGCCCCACTGGCCCTCGCCCTTTTCGTAGAACGCCTTGCCATAGCCGCCCGAGCCGCGAAATTCGGGCTGCAGCACCGCATACCCCCGGTTGGCGAGGAACTGCACATCGACATCGAAGGTGCCATCATCGCGCACATCATAAGGCCCACCGTGCGGCAGGATGACCAGCGGAAGGTTCTTCGCCTCGCGGCCTTTCGGCAGGGTGAGGTAGGCTGGAACAGCGAGCCCGTCGCGCGTCTTGTAGGACGTGTAGCGCGTCGGGCTGAGCTGCGAAGGCTTCAGCTTCTCGTTGGCCTGCGCGAAGAGCTGCATGATCCCGGCGGCCTGATCGAACACATAATAGCGGCCCGGATCGTTGGACCCGCCGATATGCACGAGCATGCGCGCGCGGTCCCGCGAATAGCTGACAATCGTCGCCATGCGGTCGCCCACCGCGCCGGTCACGGCCTGGTCGATAGCGTCCTGCACTTTGGCAAGTTCGGCATCGAACCAGTGCGCGCGCGGGCGATCATCGGTGAACCACGCGGCATAGAGATTGGCACCATCGTACTGCGTATCGAAATCGTCGATATCGACGCCCGGCGCCTCGAACACTATTTCACCACGCTTGCGGGTGGCGAAATTGAAGCGCCACAGCGCGTAGCGGCCGGTCGCCTCGTTGAGCATGATCCGGTAGCCATCGTCGCTGCCCTGGTAGATGCGGAACGCATCGAACCCGGCCTCGTCGTCATCGTTGCCGGCGCGCACCACGGTGCGGAAGCCCTCGCCGTCCTTGGCGCGGTAGATCATCTTCCAGCTACTGTCGCCGAAGACGAAGCCCGCGCGCACCACGCCCTTGTCATCGGCGTACCAGTCCCACAGCCCGTCACGCGGGGCCACGACCTGCTTTGCCTTGTTCGTGGCGAGATCGATCGTGGAAACGCTCGGGTAGTCGTAAATGGTCTGCTGGAAGGCGAGGAGGATCGACTTGCCTTCGGGATCGACCCAGAGCACGTCATCGCCGATCAGGCCTTCGGTCTTGCCGCCGATAAAGCGCTGTTCACTTGTCGCGACATCGTAGACGACCAGCCGCGTCTGCCAGGCATCATCGCCTTCCCAGTCGACCGTCTTGCCCACGCTGAACAGCACCCGGCCATTGCCGGCCCAGCGGAACCAGTTGAAATCGAGCGAGGCACCAGGATTGAGGAGCTTCGTCTCACCGGTCTCGGGCGTGAAGAAGCCCAGCAGCTTCTGCCCTTTCATCGTGACATAGGCCGCGATCCGCTTGCCATCCGGCGAAAGGCGCGGGGAGGAAAGGAACGGAAGCGCCGAAAGGATCGCGGTCGGAATCTTCTCCGATGGGCCAGCCGGAGCCATTGCGGTGGCTGGCGCGGCTGAAGGTGTGGGAGCAGGTGCGGCAGCAGCGGGGGGATCGGCAGCCAATGCCGCAACAGGCGCGAGTGCCGCCGTTATGGCGAACAGCGCGCGTGCCGCACGCAGCCTCAACCTGCCGTCACCCAATACCTTTTTCATGACGCCCCCGCGTACCTGAATCGAAGCGGGAGGCTAGGCTGAGTGCGCGGGAGGCTCAAGCCCGGACGGGATCCAAACTGGCAGGACGACTTGTTTCGTCAGACCTCCGCGGCACCCATACGTGCTTCAAGATCGGCCAGATCGGGCGCGGCGCGCTGGGCCGCCATGCGGACTTGCGCCAGTTCGCCCGCGAGTTCGCGCAGCAAGGTCGCGCGCCGTTCAAGCCGCGCCGCATTGCTGAACGCGAGCCCGGGCCGCTTAGAATACGTGCTGAACCGCGCCCCGCCCGCCACTTCGGCAATCCGCGCCGGTTCTGCCTCCCTGCCAAGCCGGGGAGCCAGCGCCGCCAGCGTCGAGGCGGGATCCGCATAGAACCGTTCGGCATCGAGCGTGCAGGCCTGCGGCAGCGCGGCGAGCGTGGCGGCAAAGGCGCGCATCTGCCACAGCCAGAGCGCGGCGAGGCACTCCGCATCGTTCGCCCCTGGCGCCACGCCGGCAAACCGCGCCGCGATATCGCGCACCCAGCCGCGATGCTGCGGACTGCGCAGGACCGCGAGCGCATAGTCATCAAGGCCGAGGTAGAGCAAGACTGCGGGCGCAGCCGGATCGGCGGCGGCAATGGCTGGCAGCAGCGCATTGACCGGGACGTTCGCCTTGATCAGCGTCGGCTCGTCCCCGCCATAACGCCGGGAAAGCATGGCAAGCACCAGCCCCAGCCGCGCCGCATCAGGCGCAAAGGCCAGCTGGCGCAGCGCCATCGGTTCACGCAGCACGAGGCCGGGCGAGATCGCCTCCAGCGCGCGCGCCAGCAGGGTGGAGCCGCAGTGTGCGACATGAAAGATCCACGCGGTGGTGCGCGGTGGGGGCGCTGCCTCGGCCAGCTTTGCCGCGCCGACGCGTGCCGCGCCGTCTCGCGCCGGAGAAATCCGCGCATCGAGAAAGATCGAGCGTGCATAGGCCGCCCTGTCCATCGGCACGATCACCGCGTCCGCTCCTTCGAAGGAATGGAGAAAGTGATCGGGCGAGGCGGCAATTACGGCAGGTGTCAGCGGCATTGCGCGAGCATAGCGGGAATTGTCTGGAGCCGCACTCCCCTCCCGCTTGCGGGAGGGGCCGGGGGTGGGTTAGGCCGCAAGAGCCATGGCCCAGATCGATCCCCCCGCGCCCGGACGCCCCTATGCGGTGCTGACGCCGACCGGCTCGGAGACGCTCGGCGCGACTGATCCGGCGCAAGTAGAGGCCGTCTACAAGGCGCATGGTGCGCTGCTGCTGCGCGGCTTCGGGGCCGATCTCGATGCTTTCCGCCGCTTTGCTCGCAGCCTTTGCGCCACTGCCGTGATCAACGAAACGCCGGGCCGCGCGGTGCTCGATGCGGCGCAGGCCATCCAGGGCGTCGATGGCGGGACGAATGCTTTCGCGCTCCACCCGGAACTCGCGCGGGAGCCGTGGAAACCCGATGCCGCGCTGTTCGGCTGCCTCAGCCCGCCGGGCACCGGGGGAGAGACGACGCTGTGCGACGGCATCGCGCTGGCCGCTGCGCTGCCGGCGCATGTGCGCGCAGGGCTGGAAGGCCGACGGCTCGTGCACGTGATGGGCGTCTGGCCCGCATTGCTACGCTTCTGGTTCGGCACCGAAGCACCCGGCGATGCCGAGCTGGCAAATCCGCCGCGCCCCCTGCCCTATCGCTTCTTCCGCATGCCCGATGGCCGCATCGCGCGCGAGTTTTCAAGGCCTGCGCTGCACCGCCCGATGTTCGCCGAAGGCCCGGCTTTCGGGAATTTCCTGCTCTTCGCGCGGTTCAACAACGGGCGCGGCAACTTCCCGCTGCTTGATGATCTGACCCCGGTGCCGGAGGACTGGCTACAGGCAATCCAGGCAACCGGCGAGGCGCTGACCGCCGAAGTGCGCTGGCAGGCCGGCGACGTGCTGGTGCTCGACAACACCCGCTTCCTGCATGGACGGCGCGCGATCATCGACGCGGCCCAGCGGACCATCGCGACCTTCTTCGGCTATGTGCGCTTTGCCGTGCCCGATGCCGAGGAAATGGCAAATGCGCCGTGGCGGCAGGGGGATTTCAGGCCTCCGCTGCCGCCGCTTTAGCGATAACCGGTCAGGCCGCTTCGGCCTTGCGTTCGGCGCGTTCGGCGTTGAGCGCATCGGCCAGCAGGAACGCGAGCTCGATCGACTGCGCCGCATTGAGGCGCGGATCGCAGTGGGTGTGGTAGCGATCCGCCAGCCCCTCCTGCGTGATCGCGATCGCACCGCCGGTGCATTCGGTGACGTCCTGCCCGGTCATCTCGATGTGGATACCGCCGGCATGCGTGCCCTCTGCGCGGTGGACGGCGAAGAAGCCCTTCACTTCGCTGAGGATGCGATCGAACGGGCGCGTCTTGTAGCCGTTGTCCGCCTTGATCACGTTGCCGTGCATCGGATCGCACGACCACACCACCGGGTGCCCTTCGCGCGCCACGGCGCGGACAAGCGCGGGGAGCCCGGCCTCGACCTTGTCATGCCCGAAGCGGCTGATGAGCGTCATGCGGCCCGGCTCGCGGCCCGGGTTCAGCGTATCGAGCATGCGCAGCAGCGCATCCGGCGTCAGGCTCGGCCCGCACTTCATGCCGATGGGATTGCCCACGCCGCGCAGGAACTCGACATGCGCCGAGCCTTCGAAGCGTGTGCGATCACCGATCCACAACATGTGCGCACTGGTGTCATACCACTGGCCGGTGAGCGAATCCTGCCGCGTCATCGCCTGCTCGTATTGCAGGAGCAGCGCTTCGTGGCTGGTGTAGAACGTGGTGCCCTGCAGCTGCGGCACGGTGCTGGGGTTGACCCCGCAGGCCTCCATGAAATCGAGCGCTTCGCCAATCTTGTCGGCCATTTCGCTGAACTTGGACGCCCACGGGCTCTTGCCGATATGGTCGAGCGTCCACTGGTGGACCTGCCGCAGATTGGCATAGCCGCCGGTGGAGAACGCACGCAGCAGATTGAGGGTGGCGGCGGCCTGCGAATAGGCGCGCAGCATGCGGTCTGGATCGGGGATGCGGCTCTCGGGCGTGAACTCGATGCCGTTGATGTTATCGCCCAGATAGCTCGGCAGCTCGACACCGCCGATGCTTTCGACCGGCGAGGAGCGCGGCTTGGCGAACTGGCCGGCCATGCGGCCCACCTTCACCACCGGCTGCTTGCCGGCGAAAGTCAGCACCACCGCCATCTGCAGCAGCACGCGGAAGGTGTCGCGGATGTTGTTCGGGTGGAACTCGGCAAAGCTTTCGGCGCAGTCGCCGCCCTGGAGCAGAAAACCCTTGCCGGCAGCGACTTGCGCAAGATCAGCCTTCAGCGCGCGCGCCTCTCCCGCGAAGACCAGCGGGGGAAACCGGGTCAGCGTTTCCTCGACCGCAGCGAGCTTCGCCGCATCGGGGTAGGTGGGCAGGTGCTTTGCTTCTGCGCCTCGCCAGCTGTTCGCATTCCAGTTGCTTGCCACGGTACTCGCTTTCCTCAAGGACGCGCGCGTTTAGCGGTACCGTAGCGGAAATGCAAAGGTTTGGCGGCGGCGCGCTGGTTCGCGTCCATCAGGCGGCGCTGGAAGTAGACCATCTCGAGCGCGGTGGTCATTGCGCTTTCCTTGAGATTGGCCCCGGCGCCATGCCCGCCCGCCGTTGTCTCGTAGTAGAGGTAGGGCAGGCCATACTCCTTCATCCGCGCGGCAAACTTGCGCGCCTGCACCGGGCCGACGCGGTCGTCCTTGGTCGTCGTCCAGATCAGCGTCTCGGGGTAGGGCGCGCCGCGCTTGAGGTTCGAATAGGGCGAGGTCTTCAGCCAGAACGCCTTCTCGTCCGGGTTTGCCATGGTGCCATATTCCCCGACCCACGAGGCCCCGGCGGAGAGCTTTTCATAGCGCAGCATGTCGAGCAGCGGGATCTGGATGCTGACCGCACCGAACAGCTCGGGCCGCTGGGTAAGTTCTACGCCCATGAGCAGCCCGCCGTTCGAGCCGCCATAGATGCCCAGCTTCTTCGCGCTGGTGATCTTGCGTGCCGTGAGGTCTTCGGCAACCGCGGCGAAATCGTCGTAGATCACCTGACGCTTGGTCTTGAGCCCCGCCTCGTGCCACGCCGGGCCGAACTCGCCGCCGCCGCGGATGTTTGCCACCACGAAGGCACCGCCGCGCTCAAGCCAGAGCTTGCCGGTGATCGCGCTATAGTGGGGCGTGTAGGAGACCTGAAAGCCGCCGTAGGCCGTCATCAGCGTGGGCGTCGCGCCGGTCAGCGGCATATCGGCGCGGTGAGTGATGAAATAGGGGACCTTCGTCCCGTCCTTCGAAGTCGCCTCGAACTGTTCGGTCACCAGCCCATCGGCTGCGAAACGCGCCGGAGTCTGCTTGATCTGGACCGCGTTGCCGCTGGCAACATCGACCTTCCAGAGCGCTGTGGGCAAGAGGTAGCTCTGCACCGAGACATAGGCGGTGTTGGAGGCGTGGTCGCTGGAAACCATGCTCACCGCCGCGTTGTCGGGCAAGGGCAGCACGCTCTGCTGCCAGCCGCCCGCGCTGCGGGTGAAGCGCATCGCCCGCCCGCGCACGTTGTCATAGACCGCCGCGAGCACGTGGTCGCGGGTTAGCGTGACTTCGTCCGCATCGACCGACTGGCGCGGGCCCGGCGCGAAGATCAGTTCCGGCGCGGCCTTGCCTTCGGGATCGACCGCGACGAGAGCGCCGGCGGGGATCGGCTGGCCGCCCTTCGGCGTCCAGTCCTCGTTGACCTGAAAGATCAGGCGGCCCTGCAGCAGGCCCTTGACCGTGCTCTTGCGCGGCACCGCAATGGGCGTGGTGCCCTGCGCCGTGACGCGTACAAACTCCGCCTCGAAAAAGGTGATCCCGCGCGTGATGACCACTTCGGTATGGCCAGCGCCGTCCGTGAAGCTCGCCGGAATGACGAACACATCGTCCGGCTTGCCGCGAAACACCTCGGTCGCCGCTGTCAGTGGTGCGCCGCGCAGGACCCGCTTGACCACGAAGGGATAGCCGCTGGCGGTCATCGTGCCCGCACCCCAATCGCGCGCGGCGATCAGGCTGTCCGGCGTTTCCCAGCTGACCCACTGCTTCGATTTGGGCAGCGTGAACCCGCCGGAAACGAAGCTGCGGCTGGCGAGATCGAACTCGCGCAGGGTATTGGCATCCTCGCCGCCATCGGAGAGCGCGACGAGGCAGCGCTTTTCGGAACTGGGTTCGCAGTCTGCGCCCGCCCAGACCCAGTTGGCCTTCTCCGCTGCGGAAAGCGCATCGAGATCGAGCAAAGTCTGCCAGTTGGGCTCCGGCTTCTCGTACTCAGTCTGCGTGGTCATGCGCCACAAGCCGTGGACGTGGGCGGCATCCTGCCAGAGATTGGCGATCTGCCCGCCGATCAGGCGCGGCATGGCGATCCGGTCGGTCGCCTCGGCAATCTTGAGCGCATCGGCATAGAAGCCGGCAAAATGCGGATCGGCCTTGAGCACCGCCAGTGAACGCGCGTTCTCCCCCTCGACCCAGGCCATGGCGCGGGGAGAACTGACGTCCTCGAGCCAGATATAGGGATCACTCGGCTCAGCCACGGTTTGCGCCAGCGCCGGATGTGCCGAGGCTGACAAGGCCAAGGCCGCGAGAAGGGCGAGACGCCGCATGAGAATACTCCCTGAAGATCATGGCATTGAGCCTATCGGCGCCTGCCACGCGGTTCAAGGCAGCCTTGGGGCAAGGTCCGCTAGTCCCAGTGTTCCATATCCCCGCCCGAGACGCTGACCCAGGGGTGCATCCGCGTCTCGAACACCGAGAAGCGCGGCGGCGGGAATGTCGGGTCGGCAAAGGCGCCGACGGGAACGGCGGTGAGATCGGGCATGGAGGCAGAAATGAACGCCACGGTCGCGCCGCAGGTCGGGCAGAAGCGGAAGGTTGCGGGCTTGCCGCTTTCCCCCACGCGCACCCATTCGTGGAATGCGCCGCTGAGCTCGACCTGATCCAGCGGCCAGCGCGCCTGCACTGCAAACGCGCTGCCGCTGCGCTTCTGGCATTCAAGGCAGTGGCAGACCGAGACGCGCACCGGTTCGCCCGTGCAGGTCGCGGTCAGCCCGCCGCACCGGCACGTGGCGATGCGCCGGGTCATTTCCCCGGCACGACCCTGAGCCGCCACGCCTTGCCCGGCACCAGATAGCGCTTGGCCAGCGTCTGCAGTCGCTCCGGCGTGATCGCGCTGTAGTCCGAGAGGATCGAGCGGATCTGGGTGAACTTGTCCGGATCGAGCGCACCGCCTTCGAGCTGGTACATGTAGAACCCGTTGCCGGTGCTGGCACGGGTGATGAGCTGCTTCATCGGCTCGGTCACGCGGGCGATCTCGTCCGGCGTTGCGGGTGCAGCGGCCAGATCGGCGGCAATCTTGTCGGTCGCACCGAAGAAAGCCGGGAGATCGCCGGGGCGCAGCTGGCTCATCGCCGCGAGGTAGCCGCCCGAGGGCAGATCGAGCGGCCAGTTGGAGGATACCTGCGGCGCATAGCTTGCCCCGATCTTCTCGCGCATCGCATCGAACAGACGGTTGTTGAAGACCTGCGCGAGGAGTTCGAGCTGGCGCGATTCGTGGACGCCCGCGTTGCCGCCGCCGGTGGGCCAGGCGACCAGCGCTGCCGCCGTGTTGGCGTCGCCATGGTGGTTGAGCGTGAGCGGATCGCCGACCGGTTCGGGCACCTTGGGCGCAAAACCGGTCGTGGGCAGCGGATCGCGCGCGGGCAGCGCACCGAACGTGCGCTCGAGCGCGGCGACGGTCTCGTCGCGGTTGAAATCGCCGAAGATATCGACCTCGATCGGCCCCTGCTTGAGGAGCGCCGACCAGACACGGCGGAACCCATCGGGGTTCGCCCGCGCAATTTCCGCCGGATTAGGCACGGCATAGCGCGGATCGCCATCCTTGAGCAGCCAGCCAACATCACGTCCAAGCACCGAGGAGGCTGAGGCATTGGTCGATTCATAGGCCAGCCGCGCGGCGGCCTGCGCGCGGATCACCGGATTGGCTTCCCAGCGCGGCATCGCCAGCTTGGCCGCGAAAAGGTAGAGCTGGTCGGCCAGGTCTGCGGGCCGCGTATCGGCCGAGAACTTGAAGGTCGTATCGTCGATATCGAAATCTAGGCTGAGCTTGCGGCCCGTCGCCAGCCGGTCGAGATCCTCGCGCCCGACAGTTCCGAAGCCACTGTCCATCAGCGCCGTTTCGCCCAGCGAGGCGTAGACCGCATCCTTGGGATCGATCACCGCATAGCCGCCGCCGAAGTGGACGCGCACGATCACCCGGCCCGGTTCGGCCTCGTTCGACCAGAGCAGCGCCTTCACGCCGTTCGAAAGCTCGATCCGCTCGATCCCGAGCAGGCCGGTGCCTTCTGCGTTGGCGAGCTTGCCGGGCTGGCCGATCGGCGGCAGGTCCTTGAAGCTCAAGGAACTGGCGGCAAGGCGGCTGCCCGAAGACGGCGCCACCGGCGCCTGCAGCGCGGCGCGCAAGTCCGCTTCGGTGCCATCGGTCGCCTTGGGAGTGATCAGCACGGGACGGATCACGGTTCCCTTGAACAACGCGCGGGTGTGATCGAGCACTGCTGCCGGGGTAAACAGCGGGATCGACGAGCGGAAGATGCTGTAGACCGTATCGGGATTGGCCACCGTCTCGCGAATGTCGACCGCATCGGTGATGTCGTCCGCCAGCTTCGATCCGGCGAGCGTCTCCTGCGTTTCGACCGGCACCTTGAAGGCCACGTCGAACTCGGCCACCTCGCGGGCGATTTCCTCTTCGGTCGGCGGCGTTGCCAGCGCATCGGCGATAACTGCGCGGACATCTTTGACCGCGGCCTTCCAGTCGTCGGTCAGCGGGGTCACCGTCACCAGCGTGGCGTCGGCGGAACGACTGATGCGCTGCTGCTCGACCGAGGCAGCGAGGAAGCTGCCCCCAGCGCGCGCCCGGCCTTCGAGCCGGCGATTGATGATCGCGATGCCCAGCCGATCGATCATCAGGCCCTGATTGTAGACGATCGTATCCTGCACTTTGTGCCACGGCCGCAGCACGGCATAATTGAATACGCGCGGCAGATCGGGCTCAACCATGACTTTGGCATCGCCCACCGGATTTGCGGGATCACCGCCGACGGGCGGCTTTGGCGCACCGAAATCAGGGAGCGGCGGGCGCTTGCCCTTGGCAAAGCTCGCGCCCTTCCAGGTGCCGAACCACTGCTTGATGCGGGCGATCAGCGCCTCCGGATCGGCATCGCCGGCGACAACGATGACCGCATTGTCAGGCCGGTACCATGCATCGTGGAACGCCTTGACCTTGGCCGGGGTTGCCGCGTTCAGCGTTTCCTCGGTCCCGATGGGCGAACGGCTGCCGAGCGGCTGGCCTGCGAAGAAAATGGCGCGCGTACCATCGAGGATGCGCGTCTGCGGGCCCGAGCGCTCGCGCATTTCGGCAAGCACGATCGGCACTTCGGTCTTCACGCCCACATCGGTGAAGATCGGCGCGGTGATCATGCCGGAAAGAAGGCGGAACGTCTCGTCGAGCTTGGCGGGGGAAACGTCGGGAATGTCGAGCTTGTAGACGGTCTGCGTCGGGCTCGTCTCGGCATTGGTATCGCTGCCGAAGGTGGCGCCGAGCCGCTGCCAGGCGGGGATCGCCTCACCCGCCTTGAGGTATTTCGAATCGCGGAAGGTCAGGTGCTCGATCAGGTGCGCATAGCCGCGCTGCGGATCGGTTTCATAAAGCGAGCCCGCATCGATCAGCATGCGCACCGAAACCTGGCCTGGCGGCACGCCGTTGCGGCGCACGGCATAGCGCAGGCCATTGGGCAGGACACCGAAGATCCACGCCTTGTCCTGCGGCACATCGCTGCCGCGATAGAGCCAGGGGCCTGAACCGCTTGCCGTCTTGGGGGCCACTACCGCCGGCTTGGCCGGTGCTTTGGCAAGGACCGGTGAGGGTGCTCCAAGCAGGCCGACAAGAACGGCGGAAAGTACGGGAGCGAGAGCGCGGGGCGTACGCGGGGCGAACCGGGACAGAAAAGCCATATCCGCTGTATAGGGCGGCAAGAAATGAAGGACCAGTGAATTGGTCCCTCACCCCCTGCCGCGTTCAGATCACTTCTTCGGCTTTGCCGGAGCCGGTGCCGGGGCCGGTGCATCCGCATCCGCGCCCTGCGACGGCTGGGCCGCCTGCTTCTGCGCTTCGGCACGCATCGCCGCGATTTCGGCTTCGGTCTTGAAATCGACCAGCTCCACCTGGAAGACGAGATCGGCATTCGCCGGGATCGGCCCGGCAGCCTTTTCGCCATAACCCAGCGCCGCCGGGATGCAGAAGCGCCAGACGCTGCCCTTGTTCATCAGCTGGAGGCCTTCGGAAAAGCCCTTGATCACGCCGCCGGCGGGGAAGGCCTGGCTGACGTTCTGATCGAACACGGTGCCATCGGCGGCAAGGTAACCGATGTAGTTGACGAGCACATAGTCGGACGCACCGGGCTTTGCGCCAGCCGCATCGCGCAGCATGCGGGTGCCGAGGCCCGAGGCGGTCTTCGCGCTGCACACGCGCTGCGCTGCGGGGACGACCGGGTTCAGCGGCACCGGCAGGATCTCGGCCACGGCAGCCGGCGCGGGTGCGGGCTTGGCGGCCTGCGCCAGAGCCGAGACCGGCATCGCGGCGCAGGCGATAAGTGAAAGGGTAAGGGCGATTCGGCGAAGGCCGCAGTGCGTGGTGCTCATGCGCGGCCCCTTAAACCAGCCTGCCTGCACCTGCCAGCGCAGAACACCGCCCCGCACACCGATGGGTGAGGCCAAGGCCTGATGTTCGGGGCCTGATTTTCGGGCGCATTCGCCCCTTGACCCCCATCGATGGGGGCCTACATGCTGAGACATG
This sequence comes from Novosphingobium sp. FG137, assembly GCF_057809735.1. Taxonomy (NCBI): domain Bacteria; kingdom Pseudomonadati; phylum Pseudomonadota; class Alphaproteobacteria; order Sphingomonadales; family Sphingomonadaceae; genus Novosphingobium; species Novosphingobium sp. FG137. The sequence continues at coordinate 29,675 of NZ_JBMDKN010000012.1, forward strand.
TTCATTGAAACCGAAACCACCCCGAACCCCGCCACGCTGAAGTTTCTTCCGGGCGAGATCGTCATGGCCACCGGCACGCGCGAGTTCACCTCGCCCGAGGCGGCAGCGGCATCTCCGCTGGCGGAAGCGCTCTTCTCGATGGGCGATGTGACGGGCGTACTTTACGGGCGCGACTTCATCGCGGTGACGATCGCGCCGGGCTCCGAATGGGCGCCGCTCAAGCCGCAGGTGCTCGCCCTGCTGCTCGATCATTTCGTGGCGCAGGCGCCGCTGTTCACCTCGGCCGGCGCGGACTTCGTGGTTCCCGGTGAGGCGGAGGATGACACGCACTACGGCGATGATCCGGCCGACGCCGAGATCGTCGAGCAGATCAAGGACCTGATCGAAACCCGCGTGCGCCCGGCCGTGGCGAACGATGGCGGCGACATCATCTATCGCGGCTTCCGCGAAGGCGTGGTCTACCTCAAGATGCAGGGCGCCTGCTCGGGCTGCCCCTCGTCCACCGCCACGCTCAAGCACGGCATCGAATCGTTGCTCAAGCACTACGTGCCCGAAGTCAGCGAAGTGCGCGCCGCCTGATCCCGATCCCCCGAAGGCCCGATCCCCCGAAGGTTTGCCCCGATGTCCCTACCGCTTGATGACACCGCGCTTGATCAGGTGTTCCGCACCGCCCGCACCTACAATGGCTATCTCGACAAGCCGGTGAGCGAGGAGCAGCTGCACGCGATCTGGGACCTGATGAAGATGGGGCCGACCTCGGCCAACCAGATGCCCGCGCGGCTCGTCTGGTGCGTGAGCGATGAGGCGAAGGAAAAGCTCGCCGCCTGCGCCGGGGGCACGAACCCTGACAAGATCCGCAAGGCACCTGTCAGCGTGATCATCGGCATGGACATCGATTTCCACGAGCAGCTGCCCTGGCTGTTCCCCCATGCCGATGCAAAGAGCTGGTTCGAGGGCAACGAAGCGCTGCGCGAGGTTTCCGCCATGCGCAACTCGACGCTGCAGGGCGCCTACTTCATCATTGCCGCGCGCATGGTAGGGCTTGATACCGGGCCGATGTCGGGCTTCAACAATGCAGCGGTGGACGCGGCGTTCTTCGCCGGCACGCGCGTGAAGTCCAATTTCATTTCGACGCTAGGCTACGGCGATCCGGCCACGATCTTCGCGCGCAGCCCCCGGCCTGATTTCGCCACCTTCAACACGCTGGCCTGAGGCGGCACGCACTTGCGCCGGCTGGTGATCGACAGCGCCACCGAAGCCTGTTCGGTGGCCTTGTTCGACAATGGAGAACTGGTGGCGGGCACGCACGCCATGCTCGGGCGTGGCCATGCCGAACAGCTTGTGCCGATGATCGCCGCTTTGCCCGGCAAGGGCCGTGCCGACCGCATCGCCGTCAACGCCGGTCCTGGCAGCTTCACCGGTATTCGCGTGGGCCTTGCCGCCGCGCGCGCGCTGGTGCTGGCGTGGGGCGTACCGCTCGAAGGCTATGCCTGCCTCGCGCTCGTCGGTGCGATGGCCCGCGCCGCACATGGCGGGAACGCCATCGACGTGGTGATGAGCGGCGGACACGGCGAGTGGTTCTTCCAGCCCTTCGCGGCAGACGGCACCGCGCTGGCCGAACCGGCATCATTGCTACCGGATGCGGCGACGGAGCGCTCGCAGGCGCTGGTCGTGGTCGGCAGCCAGGCCGAGGCGCTGGCCGCGCGGCGCGGCGGCACGCCTGCCGCCTATCCGCTCTGGCCCGATGCACGCGCCTTTGCGCTGCTCGGCCGCGATGCCCTGCGCCCCGATCCCACGCCCCGCTATGGCCGCGCACCCGATGCGCGGCTTCCGATTGCGTGATGGCGGCCGCGTGAAGGCAGCTTTGCCATGAACTACAACACGCCAGGCAGCGCCGATGATATCGACCGGATCATGGAAGTCATGACCGGCGCCTTCGCGCCTGAGTACGGGGAGGCATGGAACCGCCGTCAGGTTTCGGACTCGCTTCTGCTTACCGGCACCGGTTACTGCCTGATTGGCGCAGAGGGATCATTCGATCCGAACCTCGCAGAACCCGTGGCAGGGTTTGCCCTTACCCGGTCGATCTTCGACGAGGAAGAACTGCTGCTCTTTGCCATACTTCCCCAGTATCGCGGCAAGGGTCTGGGGGCTGCACTTCTGACCGAAGTCATCGCACGGGCGCGTTTGCGGGGCATCCGGCGGCTTTTTCTCGAAATGCGGCGGAACAATCCCGCCGGCAAGTTATACACAGGCTTTGGCTTCCGGACTGTCGGCATAAGGCCCGGATACTACCGCACAGTCAGCGGCGAGCGGCTGGATGCGCTCAGTCAGGAACTGTATATTGCGAACAATTAAGCAAAATTACCTGCATAGACCTATGTTTGGGAGAATTCTGGCGGAAAAATGAGCTGATTGACCCGCAATGGTTGTAACTCTGTTGCGCAGGCGTATATGCGGTGAAGTCTACTCTGGACTCACTGAGCCTTGACTGGGCAAAAAGAAGATAACAACCGCAAAAGGTACGGGTACAATGAGTGAAATCGAAAACGATATGCGGGAAACGCTGATCACGCTCACATCAGACATCGTCTCAGCCCACGTCAGCAACAACAGCGTCGCTGTTAACGACCTGCCGATGCTGATCAGCAATGTCTATGCCGCGCTGGCTGGCCTCAATCCCACGCAACCGGCAGCAGAACCGGCTCCTGAACCCGCGGTTTCGATCCGCGCTTCGGTGAAGAACGATCACATTGTCTGCCTTGAAGACGGCAAGAAGCTCAAGATGCTCAAGCGCCATCTGATGACGCGCTACAACATGACCCCGGATCAATATCGCGCCCGCTGGAACCTGCCGGCAGACTACCCGATGGTCGCTCCGGCTTATGCTGAAAAGCGCCGCGAATTGGCCAAGAAGATCGGCCTCGGCCGCAAGCCTGCGCCCAAGCGTGGCCGCAGCGCCAAGGCTGCCGGCTGAGCTGCCTGATGCCGGCCAAGGCCGGCCCGGAACCGGCGAGGCCTCCATTCTTTTGCGCGTGGCCTCGCCGTGTTCACTTTTCCCCGATCCGGGCCTGATACTGCCCGCAAATCGACAGCGCGCCGGTTGAAGAATTGGCGCAGCAAACTATGCTGCACGCAATCTAACCGGATGGGCCGCAAGCTTGCACCAGGCAATCGACATCGAAGCGCTTTGCGCGGAACGGGGTCTCAGGATCACCGAACAACGCCGCGTGATCGCGCAGGTGCTGTCGGAGAGCGACGACCATCCCGATGTCGAGAAGCTGCATGAGCGCGCATCGGCGCGCGATCCGCGCATTTCCATCGCCACGGTCTACCGCACCGTCCGCCTCTTCGAGGAGGCGGGGATCCTTGATCGCCACGATTTCGGCGATGGCCGCGCCCGTTATGAGGCGACGCCCGAGGCGCACCACGACCATCTGATCGATGTCGAGACCGGAAAGGTCATCGAATTCGTCGATCCGGAGCTTGAGGCGCTGCAGCGCCAGATTGCCGAACGGCTTGGCTACCGCCTCGTCGACCACCGCATGGAGCTATATGGTGTCAAGTCTGATCGCGAGGCGTAAGGCCCGCCGCCAGGTCGGCCCGGAACGCGGCGCAGCCATCACCTGGATGGGCTGGATGCGGATCGTGCTGCGCGGTGTGGCGCTGGTGCTGGCCATGCTGCTCTGCGTGCCGCTGCACTACCTCTACCGCGTCGTGCATTATGGCTCGCCGTTTCCCAAGCTGTTCCTGTTTCTGGCGGCGCGCATCATCGGCGCGCGTGTGCGGGTCCACGGCGTGCCGCTGAAGCGCGATGTGTTCTATATTTCGAACCATCTTTCGTGGGTGGATATCCTTGCGCTTGGCGGGGCCAGCGGCACGGCCTTCGTCGCCAAGGCCGAATTGTCGCAAGCGCCGATCGTCGGCTGGCTCGCGCGGATCAACCGCACCGTGTTCGTGAGCCGCGAGGACCGCATGGGCGTGGCGGACCAGATCAACCGCCTCAAGGAAGCGCTGGCCGACAACTGGTCGATCACCGTGTTCCCTGAAGGCACCTGCACCGATGGCAAATCGCTGCTCCCCTTCAAGACCTCGATGCTGCGCGTGCTGGAGCCGCCGCCGCCGGGCGTGATGGTGCAGCCAGTGGTGCTCGATTATGGCCGCGTCGCCGAATGGATTGGCTGGATCGGCACGGAAGACGGTGTTTCCAACGGCAAGCGCATTCTCTCACGTCGTGGCTCGTTCCGGCTCGAGGTTCACTTCCTCGAACCGTTCGATCCGCAGGGGCTGGCCGGGCGCAAGGCGATCGCCGCCGAAGCGCGCCGCCGCATCGAACCCGCGCTGGAAGCCGCATTGGGTGAACCGCTCCGGCCCTTCGCTTTCGATGTCGCGCCCGTGCGCTACGAAGCGGCAAAGAACGCGGCGTGAAGCTGAAGCTCAAGCCCGGCATGGCGCGCCGTCCGCGCCAGGTGGTGCACAAGCTGGCCAGCGCGGTGCGCCGCAAGATCAATCTCCAGAAAGCCCGCCATCGCAGCACCCCGGCCAGAGAGGCCAATGGCCCGCCTGAGGCTTTGCTTGGCCTGCGCCGCCTTGTTGCCAATCCGCGGCGGTTCGGCGGCTTCGTCAGTGGTCCTGCGCTGGCGGCGGCCATCACTGCCGAAATCGATCCGGCGGCCGGCCCCGTGCTCGAACTCGGCCCCGGCACCGGCGTGTTCACGCGCGCCCTCATCGCGCGCGGTGTTCCCGAGAGCAATCTGATCCTGGTCGAGGCAGACCATCTGCTCGCCGCACGGCTGCGCACGGCCTTTCCGCAGGCGCTCGTGCTGGCCCACAAGGCGGCCAGCGTAACGGAAGACATGCTCCAGGGCCGCCGCCCGGCCGCAGTGGTGAGCGGCCTGCCGCTGCTCAACTTTCCCAGCCGCGAGGTGGAGAGCATCGTCGCCACCGCGTTCGGCTTCTGCACGCCGGATGCCGCGCTTTACCAGTTCACCTATGGCCCGAAGTGCCCGGTACGCGAAGAGATCATGGCCCGGCTGGGCCTCTCCGCGCACCGCACCGCGCGCGTGTGGCGAAACGTGCCACCGGCATCGGTTTACTGCATCACCCGCAACTGATCCCGTGCAGATCGGCGGTCAGCCCTGCTGCCGCCGCTGATCCTGCCCGCGTTGCTGCGCGATGCTGCAGCGTCCACGATCATAACCACCAACCGCGCGAATGACATCGCCCTGACGCGGCTCGACGCGCTTCCCCGTGGCAATACCTGCCAGCACGCGCGCCACCATCGTATCGAGCCGGGTAACCAGATAGCACGCCACATCCGGTTCGGCATGGCTATCACCTACGCCGCTGTCATCGGTCAGGAAGATGTACCGCCCCTGCGTCAACGCGGCCATCGAGCGCAGGACATATTGGGCACTGTCCTCCACCCCGCTCGCCGCAACGGGAACGATCTGCACGCCGCGGCTGCGCAGCTGCTGCGTCGCGTCAAGCGTGGCGCCGATCGCATCCTCGTGCGGCGGCGCATCGGTCACGAGCAGCACGGCCTTCGCGGCATCCGGGCGCCATTGCAGGCGGCCAGCCTCCGCCACCGCCCGGTCCATTGCCTCCGGCGTATCGCCGCCGCCATCGGCATCCTGACGGGCCAGCAGCGTGCGGATCGAACCGATGTTCCCGGTCAGCGGTGTCGACTGGACGACATAGTCATCGCCCTCATCGCGGTAGAGCACCACGCCGATGCGCAAGTCGATCTGTCCGGCATTGCGCTTGAGCCGCGCGACGATCGTATCGAGCTCGGCCTGGATGTACTCCATCTCGTCGCCCATGCTGCCGGTGGTGTCGATCACCAGCGCAAGGTCCATGGCGCGCGGCGCAGCGGCCAGGCCGGGAAGCGCGATCTCGACCAGCCGGCCTGCCGAAAGCGCGACGGACTTGCGCGCAGAGCCGGCGGTCCCGGTCACGGCCACGGTGGTCTTCTGGGGGATGCGGTCGGCCCGCGGATAGAACGAGGCAGTCCCGTCGGCAGCGGTCACGAGGTGGAGCGGCGCGCCGGAGCGGCCGACATCGGTCTGTGCAAACGGCACCGGCCGCCCGCGTGCATCGACCACGCGGATCACCACCCGGCCGCGCGTATCGTAGAACGGCAGCGACTGCCCGCTCGCCTGGAGGAAGCGCCCGGCATAGGCGGCATATTGTCCGGGATTGAGCAGATCATCGACATCGCCTGCCGTCAGCAGACCCGATTGCGGCTGGACCGGATTGGTCGGCATCGCGGGCGGTTCGATGACCACCGGCGGCGGCGCCACGGGATCGAGCATGGTCGTCTCGGTCTTGCCGCTGACAAGCCCGCCAATGGTCCATTCGGACTTCCTGGTGACCGCGCGGGCCATGGCCGGAGGCGGCGCGTCCTCCGCGATATCGACGGCAGCGGCGGCTTCCTTGGGCTTGCTGTAGCTTTTACCGGACGCCTCCGGCGCCTTTTCACTGCAGGCGGCGAGGGCAAGCAGGCTGCCCCCCATGATGAAAGTGGAAACCCTGCTAACAACAACGCAAGAGCGCATGGCGGACCTCCTTGAGGGGTCCGTTAAATCTCTACTGATTTAATTTGGATTACAAGAGCGATCTTGCATCTAGGCTGCAATTCGCATCCGCTCCGGTTGCTGCAGTTGCGCACAACAGGATAAAAGTGCTTTTGTCTTGGTATCTTGCACTGCTTATTGCCCGGCAAGTGCTGTCCCGTCTGCCGGGAAGCGGAAGAGGTAGTAGGGTGCCTTTTCGCGCATATGGGCCTTCGATTGCATCATCACATCGGGGATGTCGCTGTCTGCCACGTAGACCATGTTGTTCGGCCCGAAGCTGAGGCCATCGGGCCAGCGCATCTTGGGATGGCCAGCCAGCGCGGTCAGCTTGCGGTCGGGACCCAGTTTCCACACGATCCCGTCCTCGATACCGGTCAGGTAGATGTTCCCCTCGTTGTCGATCGTCAGGCCATCGGCCTGCGGACGCTCGGCATATGGCTCGACACGGGCGGCCAGTTCGGCCGGCGACAGGCTTACGTTGTTGAGGTCCGCCACCCGCACGCGCGAGAGCATCTTGCCCGCCATCGGTCCGATATAGAGCCAGGTGCCCTGCCGATCGAGCGCGATGGGATCGAAGGCGGGGTGGAACCAGAACAGGCTGTTGCCCAGCGGCTGCATCAGCCGCGCCTGCGCACGCACCGCATAAGGCCCGGGCATGATCGCCGGATGGTTGTCGAGCAGGCGCCGTGCCTTGCCCGTCTCGCTGTCGACCACGATCAGCCCCGGATGGCCGCTGAACACGCCGATATCGGCGAGGTAGATCATCCGGCCCGCGGCATCGATCTGCATGTCCTGCACATAGGACCCGATACCCGCCACTGAACGCGGCAACCAGATCTGCTTGATCGGCGTGTTGGTATTGAGATCGACCGCCACCAGCCGCGCGCCGAACACGCCGTGTTCGCCGTGGTCGATGCTCCACAGGCGGTTCCGGGCATCGATGCGGATATTGAACACCGCGCCGTAGGACGGTCGGTCCCGGTCGCCGCGCTGCATTTCAAGGTTTGGATAGGGAACAGGCTTGCCGTTCACCAGTTCAAGCACCTTGATCGCGGGGCGCCCCTCGGCGTGATAAGTGAAGAACACGCGGCCGCTAGCGGAGACGGCTAGGTTGCCCGGCGGTTCAGGCAGAGTGGCGATCAGTTCGGCCTGAAGGCGCGGTTTGGGATCGCCGATGCGCGGGAATGGCTGCCCGGTGCCGCCGTAGGTCGCATAGAACCACAGCACGAAGACCGCGAGGATCAAGCCGATCACGGCAGCGACGCGCAGGAGTATCCGGACCATCGGGCAGCAATCCTGTTTGCAGGAGTACGAATCTTACGATATGAACGCTTTTATGTCTTATCGTTCAGATATGCAAGCCGAGCTCAGCCCCATCCGCGCCGCGCGTCGCGAGCGTCTGCTTGATGCAGCGGAAACGCTGTTCGTGGCCCAGGGTTTTCGCGCCACGTCGGTCGAAGCAATCGCTGAAGCGGCCGGCATGTCGAAAGTTACGCTCTACGGCTATTTCCGTGACAAGGAGGCGGTCTTCGCGGCTGTGGCCGAGCGGATCGCAGACATGATGGAAAACGCGGTCGAAGCTGCGCTGGCCGCAGATACGCCCTTCCCCTCCCCGCTCGCCACCGCCCTCGTCGCAAAGCATGCCATCGTGCAGGCACGTGTGCAGCGCTCGACCTTTGCCGGCGAGCTGTTTCAGGCCAAGGCGGCCCATGTCGCGCAGCGCTTCGCTGCGCTCGACACGGCGATCCTGACCGGGCTGACCGAAGCGCTCGTGCGCGCCGGGCATGGACGCGAATGGGCGGCCGAGACTGCGCAGCTGCTGTTTTCTGCCGCGAACGGCATTGCGAACCGTGCGAGCGATCCCAAAGTCATGGTCAGGAGGATCGAGCGGCTAGTGCGCGCGGTGCTCGTCGATCCGGGCGCCTGACCCTGCGCGCCCCCTTCTATCACGCGGCATAATCGCGTAAGCGCCGCCAGATGTCTGCCAATCAGCCCCCCCGCACCTTCCATGTGAAAAGCTTCGGCTGCCAGATGAACGTCTATGACGGCGAGCGCATGGCCGAACTGCTGACCGCCGAAGGCATGACGGCGGCAGACGAACGCGAAGCCGCCGATCTCGTCGTCCTCAACACCTGCCACATCCGCGAGAAGGCGACCGAGAAGGTCTATTCCGATATCGGCCGGATCGTGAAAGATGGGCGCGAGGCTGGCGCGGTGCCGCTGATCGCGGTCGCGGGCTGCGTCGCGCAGGCGGAGGGCGAGGAAATCATGACGCGCGCGCCGTCGGTGCGTGTCGTCGTCGGCCCGCAGGCCTATCACCGCCTGCCCGCAATGGTCGCCGAAGCTGCCGCCGGTGGCCGCGCGACCGAGACCGACATGCCCGCCGAGGCCAAGTTCGCCGCACTGCCCAAGCGCCGCAAGGTCGGGGCCAGCGCCTTCCTCACCGTGCAGGAAGGCTGCGACAAGTTCTGCACCTACTGCGTGGTGCCCTACACGCGCGGCGCGGAACTCTCGCGCCCTTATGCCGATCTCGTCAGCGAGGCCCGCGCGCTGGTTGAAGGCGGCGCACGTGAGATCACGCTGCTGGGACAGAACGTGAATGCCTGGGCGGGAGAGGACGACAAGGGCCGCCGTGTCGGTCTTGCTGAGCTTGCCGAGGAACTGGGGCGGATCGAGGACCTTGGCCGCATCCGCTACACCACCAGCCACCCGGCGGACATGGACGATGCGCTGATCGAGGCGCATGGCAGCAATCCGAAGTTGATGCCGTTCCTCCACCTGCCCGTGCAATCTGGCAGCGACCGCGTGCTGAAGGCGATGAACCGCAGCCACACTGCGGAGAGCTATTTGCGCATTCTGGAGCGCGTGCGTGCCGCGCGGCCGGACATCGCGCTTTCCGGCGATTTCATCGTCGGCTTCCCGGGCGAGACCGAAGCGGAATTTGCCGAAACGCTGCAGATCATCGCCGACGCCCGCTATGCGCAGGCGTTCAGTTTCAAGTTCTCCGCCCGCCCCGGCACCCCCGCCGCCACGATGGACGGCCAGATCGCGCCCGAAGTGATGGACGAGCGCCTGCAGCGCCTGCAAGCCGCGCTCCAGCGTGACAGCCTTGCGTTCAACACGGCGAGCGTCGGCAAGCGCTGCTCGGTGCTGGTCGAACGCAAGGGCCGCCACGCCGGGCAGTGGCTGGGCAAATCACCCTGGCTGCAATCGGTGCACTTCACCGGGGATGCGGCGCTGGGCGATCTCGTGGACGTCGATCTCGTCGAGGCCGGGCCCAATTCGCTGGCCGGCCAGCTGGTGGCGCGCGCCGCCGCGTAAACGGCAGCGCGTACCTCACCTCTTAGCCGTGGTAGTGGTGGTGGCGATGCCAGGCCCGGGCGCGGGCGACACGCGCGCGGTGGAGCCGGCGCTGATCGCGGCGCAGTTCATGGCGGTCGTGGCGCAACTCGCGGCGTTCTTCACGCACTTCATGGCGATCGCGTACGACTTCGCGGTGGATGGCGTGGGCGCGGGCATCAGCAGCCACGGGACCGGCATGGGCCTGTGCCATGGCAGGCGCCACAGCGGGGGTCAGCGCGAGGAACGCGGCTGCCAGCAGAAACTTGCGCATCGGATTCTCCTTCAGACGGGATCGCTTGCCTGCGACCACAGATGAAGAATGCCTTTCTCGGGCTGAACCAGCCGGGAACAGCGGCTTAAGGGGAGCGACATTTTGGTCGCAGTTTGTCGCAAGAAGGGCCCCGCCCGCCACAAGGCGGTGCAAATGATGCGATTTCGGCCCGGCGTGTCTTGCGCCTGTCGCATCGGTGCCTAATCTCGCATCAGCAAACCTGAAAGGAGCGCATGGCCCGCAAGTTCTCCCGTTCGCATGAAGAGGCTGCCCGCAGCGACTGGCAGGGTGCCTTACGCAATGATCCACAGCGCGGTGAAGCCGCACGAAGCGAAAGCCAGCGACGCGCCAGGATCGAGATCGCGTTCGAGGAGCAGACGGTGCTCGGTGCGCTGTTCGGCCAGTTCGACCAGAATCTCGTGCAGATCGAGAACCGCATGGGGGTCTACATCTCCGCACGGGGCAACAAGGCAGTGATCGAAGGGCCGGACGATGCGGTCGCACGCGCCCGCGATGTCCTCAAAGGCATGCATCAGCGCCTGCTTTCCGGGCATGAGGTGGATGCGGGCGCGGTCGATTCGCTGATCATGATGTCGAACGAACCGACGCTCGAAGGGATCATCTCCGGCGCCCCCGATGGCGCGCCGCCTATCATGATCCGCACGCGCAAGAAGACCATTGTTCCGCGCTCAGCCACCCAGATCGAATACATGCGCGCGCTGGTGCGCGATGACGTGATCTTCGCGCTCGGGCCAGCGGGCACCGGCAAGACCTACCTCGCCGTGGCACAAGCGGTCGCGCAGCTCATCAGCGGCAGCGTGCAGCGCCTGATCCTCTCGCGCCCGGCGGTGGAGGCAGGCGAGCGGCTCGGCTTCCTGCCCGGCGACATGAAGGAGAAGGTCGATCCCTATCTCCGCCCGCTTTACGATGCGCTTTACGATTGCATGCCGCCCGAACAGGTCGAGCGGCGGCTGGCCTCGGGCGAGATCGAGATCGCGCCGATCGCCTTCATGCGCGGGCGCACGCTGGCCGACGCCTTCGTCATTCTCGACGAAGCGCAGAACACCACGCCGATGCAGATGAAGATGTTCCTCACCCGCTTCGGCCAGAACAGCCGCATGGTGATCTGCGGCGATCCCAAGCAGACCGACCTGCCCGGCGGCTCGGCGGCGAGCGGGCTGAACGATGCTGTGGGCCGGCTCGACGGCGTGGACGGCATCGGCATGGTGCGCTTCAATATTGCCGATGTGGTCCGCCATCCCATTGTCGGCCGGATCGTCGAGGCTTACGAAGGCCGCGATTGAGCGCTGCCTGGCGAGGGGGAAAACCGGCATGATAAAGAAGCTTGCAGCAACCTTGGCCTTGGCGGCCATGACAATCCAGCCCGTGCTCGCGGCGCCGGTGAAATGCATCACCGGTGCGGAAATGCGTGTCGCGGCGCGGTTCGCCATGCCGATCCTGATCAACGGCGTCTCGACCAAGTGCGTGCCCGTTCTTGGCAACAGTTCCTACCTTGCCACCAAGGGTCCTGACCTCCTGAAGCGCTACGAGGCCTTGCCGGGGGACGAAAGCGCAGTGCCCGCGATCGTGGAAAGGTTCGATACCAAGGGGGAGCTCTCCGGCATGTCGGCCGCAGAGCTTCGCGTGTTCCTCAAGGTCGGCCTGTTCAAGGCGATGGGCAAGGATCTGACCCCTGAAGTTTGCGGCAAGGTGGACAGGGTCCTCACGATCCTCGACCCGCTCCCGGCCGAAAACACGGTTGCGCTGTTCGAGTTCGTGTTCCGCGAGGTCGAGGCGTCCGACGCGAAGAAGGCCCAGCGCGCGGGACGTCCCTTCGAGAGCAAGATCTGTCCGGCCTCGTGATGACCCTCATCCCTTGACTGCGATGGCTGCCCCCACCCTCGAACTCGATATCGACCCCGTCTGGCCGAGTTCCACCGACTGGGAAGACCTTGCCGCGCGCGCAGCGGAAGCCGCCGGTGCTGTTGCTCCGGAACTCGCGCACGAGCATCTTCTCGTCAGCCTCGTCATGGCCGATGACGAGGAAGTCCACGCGCTCAACAAGCAGTGGCGGGCCAAGGACAAGCCGACCAACGTGCTGTCGTTCCCCATGCTGTCGCGCGAGGAGGTGCTGGCGGCAGCCGCGGCGCCGGGTGCACCGGGGATGCTGGGTGATCTGATCCTCGCGCACGGGGTCTGCATGCGTGAGGCGGCGGACAAGGGCATCACGGTGGAGGCCCATGCAGCCCACCTCATTGTCCACGGCCTGCTCCATCTGGCGGGCTACGATCATGAGACCGGCGAGGATGACGCTGCGGAAATGGAGGCTCTGGAGACAAAGGCGCTTGCGCTGATGGGCCTCGCCGACCCATATGCGGCGCATTAGCGACAAAGGAGTGATGGGCCGTGCCTGAGGGCAATGGGTCCGGCGGCGAAAGCCGATCGGGCGAAGGAGACAGTAGCGGCGCGTTGTGGCGCGCGCTCAAGGCATTCTTCCGGGGACCGGATCACGACCAATCGCTGCGCGCGCAGATCGAGGAAGCGATCGAGGAGCACGAAGGCGATTCCGGTGGCAGCAACGGTGCAGACGGCGATCTCCTGCCGCTCGAGCGCCAGATGCTCAAGAACCTGCTCCATTTCAGCGAGAACGACGCCGACGATGTCGCCATCCCGCGTGGCGAGATCGTGGCGATCCCCGCCGCCGCAACCTTCGAGGAGGTCGTGAGCGCCTTTGCCGAGCACGGCCACAGCCGCCTGCCGGTCTATGGCACATCGCTCGATGAAGTGGTCGGCATGCTCCACGTGAAGGACCTGTTTCCGATCGTCGCAGGCATGGCGCTCTCGGGCAAGGCCGCGCCCAAGGACTGGACCGGGCTCATGCGCCAGCCACTGTTCGTGCCCCAGGCACGCGGCGCGCTCGACGTGCTGGCCGACATGCGCTCCAGCCGCACCCACCTTGCCATCGTGATCGACGAATATTCGGGCACCGACGGGATCATCACCATCGAGGACCTTGTCGAGGAGATCGTCGGCGAGATCGAGGATGAGCACGACGATGCGCCGAAGGAACTGCTCTGCCAGATCGACGAACTGACCTGGGACGCGGACGCGCGTGCCGAGCTTGACGATGTGGGCGAGCGGATCGATCCCCGGCTTGCGCTGGTGGACGAGGACGTGGATACTCTGGGCGGGCTCGCGGTCGTGCTGGCGGGTGAAGTCCCCCCGGTCGGCCGCGTGCTGGAACATGACAGCGGGTGGCGGATCGAGGTGACGGCAGGGGACGAGCGCAGGCTCACCCGGCTGCGCCTCCATGCACCCCTGCCGGTAACACCTGAGGACGACTGAGCTTTTCGATGATCCGCCGCCTGCCTCCGTTGCGCTCACTCGAAGCGTTCATCCGCGTCGTGCGTGCGGGCTCGGCCAAGACGGCGGCCGCAGAGCTCGCGCTCAGCCCCTCCGCGCTCTCGCGCCGGCTCGGCGCGCTTGAGGAGTTCATCGGCAAGCCGGTGTTCGAACGCAAGCACCAGTTGCTCAAGCTGACCGAGGAAGGCCAGCAGCTCTATGATGCGGTCGCGCCGCTGATCGACGAAATGGCGGACCGGATCGACCGCCTGATCGATACCGGCCAGGTCCTGCGCCTCCGGCTCGGCGTGCTGCCGCTGTTCGGCAGCCAGCGCCTGTTTCCGCGACTGGGTGAACTGCGCAAGCTCCACCCGCAGCTCCACATCGATATCGACAGTTCGGCCGCTGCCGAAACCAAGCTGGGCGACACAATCGACGCCGCGATCATCCTGTCCGAAGGGCCGGACGGCTCGCTCCATTCGGTGCGGCTCGATCACAACCGCGTCTATGCCATCGCCACGCCCGAGATCGTGGCGGAACTGGGCACGCGGCCCGATCTTGCAAAGCTGGGCAAGCAGACCTTCCTCGTCCACAACGACCTGCCGATGAGCTTCGAGGCATGGAAGCGCACGCTTCATCTGGAAGCGCTGCAACCTGCCGCGATCGACCATTTCGATTCCGGCCAGCTGATCCTCGAAGCTGCCGCGCAGGGCCTTGGCATCGCGATCATGCACGATGACCATTACAAGCGCAGCCACGATCCGCGCGTCGCCCGGCTCTATGACATCGAGGTCGACAGCCCCTATTCCTACTGGTTCGTCTGCCGCCCCCGCGCGTTGCAATCACGCCCGGTGCGGCTGTTCCACGATTGGATGATCAAAGCGGGCTTGTAGGCCCCATAAGCCGCGAAGCGCGCGGGCTCAGCAAAGCCTGATCTGACATTCTCGCCGACAAGGGCCATCTGAACCAACCCGGAAGGCGTTGACTGCCACCTCTAATTCGCTATTTAGCAAATATGCGAAATAGCGAAATCGATTCGATCGTCACGGTTGTGAAGGCAGTTGCCAGTCCCGTCCGGCTGACCATACTCGAGCTGCTGAAGGACCCGGTTGCACACTTTCCCCCGCAGGTAGACGGCGATTTGATCATCGACGGCGTTTGTGCCGACTATCTTCGTGAGAAGCTCGACATCGCGCCCGCGACGGCCTCACGGCACCTGACGCTGCTCGCAGATGCCGGTCTGATTATCGCCACACGCAAGAAGGGGTGGACGTTCTACCGCCGCGACGATGCCGCAATCGCGCGCTTCGCCGATCAGCTTCGATCCGGATTGTGAATTCTCCGATGGTGTTACACTTCACACATGCCGACGTGTTTGCTTCTGCGCCGTACCGTGGCAACAGCCTTGCCGTTGTTCAAGACGGGCTCGGCCTTGACGCGCGGCAGCGGCTAGCAGTGACGCAGGAATTGCGTCACTTTGAAACCGTTTTTCTCGAACCGACCGAAACCCGCAGCCATTGGCGCGCGCGGATCTGCGATTTGATCGAGGAACTCGATTTCGCAGGGCACCCGCTGCTCGGCGCTGCCGCCGTGCTCCACCGAGACAGCGCCAATGCAAGCGAGCGCGAGATCTGGACCTTCATCCTGAATCGCAAGACTGTCACGGTTTCAACCGAGCACCGCGGCTCGGGATGGTGGGCTGAAATGGCCCAGGGCAAGCCGGAGTTCCTTGGTTCGATCGATCAGTCCCGACACGCTGAACTTGTGGAAGCGCTAAATCTGGGCCTCGGCGATCTCCACGATCTACCTCTCGAGATCGTCTCGCTTGGGCTCCCCTACGTCATTGTGCCGCTCCGGCGCGGCCTTGCTCAAGCCCGCATCGTCCACGACGATTTTGCCGGATTGCTTGAATCGATGGGGGCAAAGTTTGCCTATGTGTTGGACGTTGAGGCGTCGGAAGGGCGCACTTGGAACAATGACGGCATCCTTGAAGACGTCGCGACGGGGAGCGCGGCAGGGGCAGTCGGCGCATACCTCACAAAGCACGGACGACTGACGCCGGATGTGTCCTGGACGCTGCACCAAGGCCGCTTCGCGGGACGACCGAGCGAGCTCATCGTGCGCACTTCTGGTGCGGCACAGGCAATCAGCGCAGTTTCCGTCGGTGGCGGCGTGTTCATCATGGGAACGGGAACACTGGAGGTTTTGCCATGATCAGGATCTACAACCGCGAGCAGATCGAAGCGGTGGTTGCGCTCAAGGATCTGGTCGATCCGCTCATCGCGGCCTTTACCGGCTACAGCGACGGCCGCGCTGAAGCCCCGCTTGCCCATCTGCATCCCGATGCTCGCAGTGAACTCCATATCAAGGCTGCAAGTCTGGCTGGGAGCGCTTACTGCGTGGTCAAGGTCGCTGGCTGGTCAGCCGTCAAGCTTCAGCAAGAGGGCATTTCGGGCTCCGGCATGGTGCTTGTGCTCGACGCGCTGACGACCGATCCCATTGCCATTCTGCGCGATGACAGTTTCCTGACCGACCTGCGCACTGCCGCTGCTGGGGCGCTGCTTGCGCGCGTTCTGGCGCCCAGGACTGTGTTGCGGGCGGGTGTGCTTGGCACAGGGATCCAGGCCAGACTGCAAGCACATGCCCTTTATCTCGAGCGACCATTCGAGCATCTGGCGATTTGGGGGCGGGATCCGGCAAAGGCTGATGCGCTTGTCGCGCAGCTTGCCTCAGAACTCCCGCACGTGGCTGTCCGTGCCGCCGCTTCACCCAGGCAGGTCGTTGAAGAGAGCGATTGCATTGTGACCACGACGATGAGCACGCAGCCGATCATCGAGGGGCTATGGCTTCGCCCAGGCCAGCACATCACCGCGATCGGGGCAGATAGCGGCGCAAAAGTCGAACTCGACCCGGAAACGCTGCACCGCGCGAAGGTGGTGGTCGATAGCCTTCGCGTGAACCTTGAGTATGGTGACCTCGCATATGCGGTCCGCAATGGCGGCTCGGCCGATGGCGTGGTTGAACTGGGTGAGGTCTATCTTGGCAGGGCGAAAGGCCGCATTGACGATAGCGAATTTACTGTCGGCAAACTTGTGGGTCTGGGCGTCCAGGATCTCATTGCAGCGGAAGTTGCACTGTCCCGCTTGAGGACTAATCCCTAGGACACTCGCCCCAATTGCTGTTGCGCGATCTTGCCCGAGTGCGCGGGCCTGCCGGCCATGCGCAATGCCTTGAGGTCAGGTATGGTTCTCAACCTGTTCGCGCAGCTTCGACACGCTCCGAATAGCGGTCCACCAGCCGATCGGCATGCGGGCGCAGCAGCACGGTGAAGCGGACAAGCTCCTCCATCACATCGACGATGCGCTCGTAGTAGGCGGAAGGCTTCATCCGCCCCTGCGCGTCGAATTCCATATAGGCCTTCGCCACGCTTGACTGGTTGGGGATGACGAACATGCGCATCCACCGGCCCAGAATGCGCAAGCTGTTGACGCTGTTGAACGATTGCGACCCGGCGCTGACCTGCATCACCGCAAGCGTGCGCCCCTGTGTCGGCCTGAGGCCCTGATAGGCGAGCGGCAGGTGATCGATCTGCGTCTTCATGATCCCGGTGATCTGGCCGTGCCGCTCCGGGCTGCACCAGACCTGCCCTTCGGACCACAGCGCATGCTCGCGCAGTTCATGCACCGCCGGATGATCGTCGCCCGGCACCTGATCGGGCAGCGGCAAGTCGGAAGGGTCGAAAATCCGCGTCTCGCAGCCGAAAAACTGCAGGAGCCGCGCGGCTTCCTCAACCGCATGGCGCGAGAACGAGCGTTCGCGCAGGCTGCCATAGAGCAGCAGGATGCGCGGCGGATGCGCCAGATCGCCAAGCCCCAGCGCCGGCCGTTCATGGACATAGTCCCGGTTCAGCGCCGGAAGATGGTCGGGATCGGCAAGTGCGCGCAGGCGGGTGTATTCGGTCATGCTGATCCCTGCCGCCTCTGCCTACTACAGCACAACCCGGTACTGCACGAAGCCCGAACGTTCGGCGACCTTGTCGTAGAGCACCATCGCGTCGGTATTGGTCTCGTGCGTCAGCCAGTAAAGCCGCGAGGCTCCGGCGGCTTCCGCTTCGCTGCGGACATGGGCGATGAGCTTGCGGCCCACGCCGCCGCCGCGCACGTCGGGCTCGACATAGAGGTCCTGCAGGTAGCAATAGGGCCCTGCAGTCCACGTTGAGCGGTGGAATATCCAGTGGACCAGCCCGATGGCACGCGCGCCTTGCCAGGCAATCGCGGCGTGCATCGGCTCGGCCGGATCGTGCAGGCGCTCCCAGGTTATGTCGCTGACTGCGTCGGCGATCTCCACTTTGTAGAAGCGCTGGTAGCCCTGCCACAGGCGGTCCCACGCGGCGCGGTCGGCCGGCGCGGGATGCCTGAGCTCCAGGTTCATCGCGAGCCCTCAGGCCGTGACGATGGCCGCCTTCTGGATCGCGCCGGGCTTTGCCGGCGGCTCGCCCTTGGGCAGCGCGTCGACATGTTCCATGCCGCTCTCGACTTCGCCCCACACGGTGTACTGCTTATCGAGGAAGCGGGCATCGTCGAAGCAGATGAAGAACTGGCTGTTGGCCGAGTGCGGATAGCTGGTGCGGGCCATCGAGCAAACGCCGCGCACGTGCGGTGCATCGCTGAATTCGGCCTTGAGATCGGGCTTGCTCGATCCGCCCATGCCAGTGCCCTGCGGGCAACCGCCCTGCGCCATGAAGCCCGGAATCACGCGGTGGAACTTCACGCCGTCGTAGAAGCCTTCGCCCACCAGTTCCTTGATGCGTTCGACGTGGCCGGGCGCCAGATCCGGGCGCAGATTGATCACAACATCACCGCCATCGAGCGTAAGAACCAGTTTTTCGTCTGCCATGGTCACCAAATCCCTTCTGTCTGGTCCCGGCATATAATCCCTTGTTCGCCAAAGTATACCATCGAGGTTGCTTTTGCCTCCCCCTTGCGTATCGCCTGCCAGCATGGCGCGCGACGAAGACCTGCACGACTCCGCTCTCGCGGATGGCGGCTCCGTGATGACGGAGACGGCGGCGGTCACTGAGCCTGCGCGCAATTCGGAAAGCCTCGACGACGAGGATAATACCCTCCGCCCCAGCTTCATCCGCCGCGTGACCGAAGCGCTCGATGCGGACGATCAGGAGACCGTCTACAACCTCGTCGAGCCGCTCCACCCGGCCGACGTGGCCGACCTGTTCGAGTTGATCGGGCCAGACTACCGCGTCGATCTCGCCCGCGCGATCAACGATCTGCTCGGCAGCGAGGTGATCTCCGAGCTCAACGACTATGTCCGCGACGATCTCGTCGAAGAGCTCGATCCCGATGAAGTCGCCGAACTCGCCGGCGACATGGAGACCGACGACGCGGTCGCGCTGATCCAGGATCTCGACGAGGAAGACCAGCAGGCCGTCCTCGCCGAGATGGAGCCGGAAGACCGCGCCGCGATCGAGACGGCGCTGTCCTACCCCGAAGACTCCGCCGGCCGCATGATGAGCCGCGACGTGATCGCGGTGCCCGAACACATGACGGTCGGCGATCTCATCGACTACATGCGCGAAGATCAGGACCTCGCCACCGAGTTCTGGGAAGTGTTCATCGTCGATCACAAGCATCATCCGATCGGCACCTGCGCGCTTTCCTGGATCCTGCGCACCCCGCGCTCGATCGCGCTGACCGACGTGATGAAGCGCGACCAGACGCTGATCCCGGTGACGATGGATCAGGAAGAGGTCGCGCTGCGCTTCCAGAAATACGCGCTGATTTCCGCCGCCGTGGTCGATGAAAGCGGGCGGCTGGTTGGCCAGATCACCGTCGACGACGTCGTCCACATCATCCAGGAAGAGGCAAGCGAGGATATCCTGCGCCTCTCCGGTGCGGGCGACGGTGACATCAACGAGCCGATCCACCTCACCGTGCGGACGCGGCTTTCGTGGTTGGTGGTGAACCTCGGCACGGCAATCATCGCCTCTTCGGTGGTCGGCATGTTCCAGGGCGCGATTGCCAAGCTGGCGCTGCTCGCGGTGCTGATGCCAATCGTCTCGGGCATGGGCGGCAATGCGGGAACGCAGACGCTGGCGGTGGTGGTGCGCGCGATTGCCACCAACCAGCTCACCAGTTCCAACACCGTGCGCATGATCTTTCGCGAACTGCGCATCGCGCTCGCCAACGGGCTCTCGCTGGGCGCGCTGATCGGCGTCGGCACCGCGCTGTTGTTCCAGAACCCCTTGCTCGGCAGCGTGATCGGCGCAGCGATGGTGATCAACAATCTCGTCGCGGGGCTTGCCGGGATCATGGTCCCCGTCACGTTGGACCGGCTCAAGGTCGATCCCGCCGTATCCTCCGCCGTGTTCGTGACGATGGCGACCGATGTGATGGGCTTCTTCTCGTTCCTCGGGCTTGCCGTCCTCAGCGGGCTGGCGAGCTAGGCCGCCCCAACGGGCCGGTCGACTCCCCTCCGGGCACGGTCCTAGAGGTTTCAGGATGATCCAACCGGAAAACCCTCCATGCCGCTCAGCATGACCAAAGTCGCCTTCGGGGCTTCCTCGTTCGAGGACCTGCATGGCTGGTTCAAGACCCGCCGCGATCAGGCGCGCCTCACCACGCGCTATCTGCCCAAGCGCCATGAGGAAATGATCGGCGGTTCGGTCTACTGGATCCTCAAGCACCAGCTTGTCGCGCGCAGCGAAATTCTCGGCTTCGAGGAATCGGCTGATGGCCGCACCGAAATCGTGATCTCCACCTCGCTGATCGACGTGCACCCCAAGCCCAAGCGCGCGCACCAGGGCTGGCGCTATCTGGAAGAGGCCGAAGCACCCGCCGATCTGGCGGACGGCGAAAGCGCCGAGATTCTGCCGCCGAGCCTTGCGGGCGAGCTGGCGAAGCTGGGGTTGGCCTGACGTCTGCGTGCCGCCGAGTCGGGTTCGGCGATTTCGGGTCAAATTGACACGGTTGACACAGTCCAGAGCGAAAACCGTCAGCCCCTTCAGCGCAGCCGACAGCAGGATCAAAAACGGCAGATTTGCGCGGAATATTTGGAACATTAAAAGAACATACCACGAGGTAGCTGTTGTAGGACAGTGGCTAATAAATAACAGACGCGTCTGTTATTTATTATGGACGGGGTGCCGGGCGGGATCGGGCGGGCGGGTAATGATAGCGAGCGGAGTGCTGTGGGCGCTCTGGCTCCCCGCCTGCGCGGGGATGACGAGGGTAACCGGGCTTCGCGGTTTGATGACCGGCAATAAGTCTGATAAATCAGGTTTTAGCCTCAATGCCCCTGCGCATCATCGCCAAAGGACCTGCCTGATGACCGTCGATCGCCGTACCGCCATGAGCATCAGTGCTGCGGGCCTTGCCTCACTGGCGGTGCCCGGTCTTGCCGCGCCCGCCGGTTCGCGTTTCGTGGTGAAGGGCAACGACTTCCTGCTGGACGGCAAGCCGCTGCAGATCCTTGCGGGCGAAATGCACTATCCGCGCATTCCCCGCGGGCTGTGGCGGGACCGGCTGCGCAAAATGCGCGCGCTGGGGCTCAATACGCTGAGCGCCTACATGTTCTGGAACATCCACGAGCAGACGCCGGGCGTGTTCGATTTCGCGGACAATCTCGATGTCGCGGCGTGGGTGCGGATGGCGCAGGAGGAAGGGCTGCACGTGCTGCTGCGGCCCGGCCCCTATGTCTGCGCGGAGTGGGACGGCGGCGGGCTTCCGGCGTGGCTACTGCCCGATGCCGGGGCGCCAGTGCGCTCCGCCGATCCGCGCTTCATGAAGCCCACCGCGCGCTGGCTGAAGCGGCTGGGCGAGGAACTGGCGCCGCTCCAGATCGACCGGGGCGGGCCGATCATCATGACGCAGATCGAGAACGAATACGGCGCGTTCGGCAGCGACCAGCGCTATCTGCGGGCGCTGGTGGACGCAACGCGCGCCGCCGGGTTTGGCGGGCAGCTCTATACGGTCGACGGCGCTTCGGTGATGGAGAAGGGATCGATCCCCGGCATTCCATCGGGCATCAATTTCGGCACGTTCACGGCGGGCGAGGCCGAAAAGGCGTTCAAGGAGCGGGCGGACAAGGGCTTTACCGGGCCGGCGTTCTGCTCGGAGTTCTGGGCGGGCTGGTTCAATCACTGGCACGAGACGCATGCCACGACGAGCACCGAGAACGTGGTCGCCAACCTCAAGTGGATGCTCGACCGCAAGATGTCGGTGAGCTTCTACATGTTCCACGGCGGCACCTCGTTCGGGACCTGGGCGGGCGCCAATCTCGATGTGGAGAAGAATGTCTACGAGCCCGATATCTCGAGCTACGATTACGACGCGCTGCTCGATGAGGCGGGGCGGCCGACGGCGAAGTATGCCGCGGTGCGCAAGTTGCTGGCGGAATACCTGCCCGCAGACAGCTTCCGCGAGCTGCCCGCGCCGGAGAAAGCGCTCAACGTGGCGCCCTTCGCGCTGGGCGAGGTGGCACCGCTGACGCCGCTGCTGGGCGCGGCGCAGGTGGCCCATGATCCGCAGACGCTGGAAGGCTGCGGGCGGGCGGCGGGCATGATGCTCTATCGGCACCGGCTGGCGCAGGCTGTGAAGGGCCAGCTCAGCCTGACCGAAGTGCGCGATTTGGCGCTGGTGACCGTCGATGGCAAGCCCGCCCCAACGCTCGACCGCCGCCGGGGGGACAAGAGCTTTGCCATCGATGCACCGGCGGGCGCGGTGATCGAAGTGCTGGTCGATGCGATGGGCCACGCCAACTACGGCATGGGCCTCGGCAAGGACCAGAAGGGGCTGATCGGCCCGGTGAGCGTGGACGGCGAGCCGCTGAAGGGCTGGGAACACCGCCCGGTGCTGCTGGAGGATGTGGCCAAGCTGCAGTTTGCGGCCCGGCGCGGCGGGGAGACGGGGCCTGCGTTCTATCGCGGATCGTTCACCGCGAGCGAGGCAGGCTTCACCTTCCTCGACCTGCGCGGCTGGGGCAAGGGCTACGTCTGGGTGAACGGCCGCAATCTGGGGCGCTACTGGTCCGCCGGGCCGCAGCGGGGGGTGTTCGTCCCCGCGCCATGGCTGAAGATGGGCGCGAACGAGGTGGTGGTGCTAGACCTGTTCGGGCCGACCGAGACGGTGCTTACCGGGCGGGGGGAGATGGTGTGGGATCGGGCGGGGGTGATTTAGCTCCTCGGTCCTCCCCGGCCCCATATCAGCAATAGCGCTACGCGAATTATACGCCATTGACGCATACGCCATTAGCGTATAAATGCTGCGGAATGCAGAGCCTCCATACGGTCGTCGAGCTTGAGTCGTTCCTGAAGCGCGCCAGAGCGATCATGTCGGAGGACGAGCGTGCCGGGATTGTCAGCTATCTGGCGGCCAACCCGGAAGCGGGCGTGCCACTGGGTGGCGGCCTTCGCAAAGTCCGCATCGCCCGCGAGGGTGGCGGCAAGAGTGGCGGATATCGCACGCTCTACGTGTTCGGAGGCGCCACGATGCCGCTGTTCCTGCTGACGGTGTTCGCCAAGAACGAGAAAGACAACCTGACCAAGGCCGAGCAAGCGGCAGCGGTCGCGGTTAGCAAGCAACTGCTTGCAACCTACGGAACCCTTGAAGGAGACCCGTCATGAGCGAAGCATACGAGAGCCTGATGGAAGGACTGAACGAGGCGTTGGCCTTTGCGCGCGGCGAGAAGACAGGGGCCGTGGTTCACCATGTCGCGGTGCCCGAAGTCGATGTTTCAGCGATCCGCGCCAGCACCGGCCTTTCGCAAAGCGCCTTCGCGCGCAGCATCGGCGTGGCCAAGGGGACACTGCTGAACTGGGAACAAGGCCGCCGCCGGCCTACTGGCCCGGCGCAAGTGCTGCTGGCGATGATTGCGCGGAGGCCCTCGCTGGTGCGGGAATTGTTGCGGTGAGTGGGGACATTTGAAGCTTTGGTTCGGCGTCAGCGTAACCCGGCGATAGGCTGCTCAGGAAGAGTATCCAAATGTCGAAAAGACTAATCGCAACTGCGACGTTGTTATCCATCGTCGCCTGCAGCCCCGAGCCTGAGTCGAAACCGGTGGCGGTTAAATTGACTGCCCTGCAAAAGGCGATGTTCAACGAATGTGTAAAGGCCTATCCTGCACGCCAATTGGGCTGGCAGGTAGCATTTGGCGTACACCAAAAATGCGCTGAAGCTTGGGCCAAGATACCGAACGAAGCCCGTGAATCAGCCATAACAAAAGCTATGGCTGATGCCGCACAAGCTTATATTGATCCGGCGCCTGGTGAAGTAGCCAAAGCGGCGGACGCAGAGGTGGATGCACTGATGGCCAGCAAAGCAGTCCCTTAATATACTTGGTGGGATTACTTAGCCTCGAGCAACGACGCTCAACCGAGCGCTATAACGATACTAATTAGGAAGGATCGGGATGCAAGGGCAATGGCCCTTGCCCGCCGGAGGCCTCTTCTTCCCCCTACCCCGCAGCCGCCAGCGCCGCTTCCTTCGCCACCACCCGCCGCAGCATGTTGGCGTAAGTCGCCGGGTCCTGCGCGCCGGGGATCATGTATTTGCCGTTGACGATCATCGCGGGGACGCCGCTGATGTTCCAGTCCCAGGCTTGCTGTTCGCCGGCTTCGACGATGGCGTCGATTTCGGGGTCGGTGAGGGCGGCGGCGGCTTCGGTGCGGGAGAGGCCGACGGAGGCGGCAATGTCGGTCAGCACGGCGGGGTCGTTCATGCGGCGGCGCTGCTGGAAGTGGGCGTCGAAGAGGGCGCGCTTGAGCTTTACCTGCATTTCGGCGCCGTGTTCGCGCAGGGTGTGGACGAGGAGGCGGTGCGCAAGGCGGGTGTTCCACATCATCGCGGGGGGCGGATCGCCTTCGCCGGTGTAGGCGAAGGAATAGCCAGCGGCTTCGGCGGCTTGTGACATGCGGCCGCGAGCTTCGGCGGCCTGATCGGGGGTGCGGCCGTATTTGCGCTGGATGTGGGCGGCGCTTTCCTCGCCCTGTTCGGGCATGTCAGGATTGAGCTCGAAGGGGTGGAAGCGGATGGTGGCCTCCAATTCGCCTTCCATGCCCTTCAGCGCGGTTTCGAGCTGGTTGTGGCCGATCACGCACCACGGGCACATGACATCGGACCAGATATCGACGGTGACGCTTGCCGGTTTGCTCATTGCTCGATCCACCATTTGAGGAGGTGATGGGCCACCGCGAAAGGCGGCGGGGCGATGAAGGCGCCGTCTTCGGCGCCGGTTTTCAGGGCTTCCATCGCATAGACCACCTCGTCGCGCGTGAACCAGCGCGCGTCGTCGAGCTCGGTCTTGTCGATGGTGATGGCGGGATCATCGGCATGGGCATGGCAGCCGATCATCAGCGAGGACGGGAACGGCCAGGGCTGGCAGGCGACGTACTGCACATCGCGCACGCGCACGCCGGCTTCCTCGAACACTTCGCGGGCCACGGCTTCCTCGATCGATTCGCCCGGCTCGACGAAGCCGGCGAGCGCGGAGTAGCGCCGGGGCGGGAAGCGGGGCTGGCGGCCGAGGAGGAGCTGGCCTTCCCATTCGACCGACATGATCGTGACGGGATCGACGCGCGGGAAATGCTCGGCCTTGCACTCCATGTTGGTGCATTTGCGCTGCCAGCCGCCCTTGCCAAGCTTGGTGGTATAGCCGCAGCGCGCGCAGAAGCGGTGGCGGGCATGCCAATCGACCAGCGCGCGGGCGCCGCCATAGGTCGCGAGATCGCCCGCGGGGAGCGAGGCCATCGCGCCCCACAGGCGCGGGTTGGCGGGGCCGGGGTTGCCCTTGTTGGCAGGCGCGACGGGGGCGAAGCAGGCGCGGCCGCTTTCGTCGAGGCCGAGGAAGACGAGTTCGTCCTGCTCGCCCGCGTCGGCCAGCGTGCCCCAGACCAGCGTGCCATCATCGCCGATCACCGGATCGAGCCCGTCGAGCCGGAGCAGACGCGCGCGCCAGTTCATCAGTTCGGCGAGCTTGTCGGCATCGGCGCGGATGTGGTCGGCGCGGTCGAGCACCGCACCGGTGAAGGAAATCGGGGGATTGGGACGATAGAGCATGCCTGTCACGCCGCCTTCTTCATGGCCGAGATATCGGTGAGCACCGACTTGGGGAATTCCTCAGGAATCGGCAGCGCCGAGGAGGGCATGAACTGCACGAACAGGCCCGCGCGCAGGCCGACGCGGGTGTTGACGAAGCCCACCGTGCCCGCCGCGCCCGACCAGCCATAGGTTCCCGCGTCGGCACCGAGGCCGACCCGGCCGCCCGCGCCAAAGCCAGCGCCTGCGACCCACGTCCCCGAAAGATCGACGCTTGCGGGCAAAAGGTTGCTCGTGCCGAGGCGCACTGCGGCCTCGCTCATGACGCGCGCGCTGCCGATCTGGCCGCCACCCGCCAGCATCATCAGGAAGCGGTCATAATCGCGCGGGCTGCTGACAAGGCCTGCGCCGCCGAACGGAAAGGCGGGCGGATCGAGATAGACCGAAGTCGCGCCCGGATCGATCGGATCGGCCTTGCCGTCGTGGACGAAGTAGTTGCTGGTGAGGCGCGGGGCCATGGCGGCGCTGACCCGGAAGCCGGTGCTCGCCATGCCGCAGGGGCCAAAGATGCGCTCGGCAAGGAATGCGTCGAAATCCTGCCCCGAAACCACCTCGATGATCCGCCCGACCAGATCGAGCCCGACCGAATAGCTCCACCGCGTCCCCGGTTCGTAAACCAGCGGCATATCGGCCAGCTTGTCGGCGAACTGGGCCAGGCTGGGCACCGTCTTCACCCCGCTGAACGGCGGAATGGCGAGCCGCGAGGCCTGTCCCGGCACCAATCCGGCGGCTTCATAGGCCTCCTTGAGCGGCCCCTTCTGGATGATCGAATAGCCGAGGCCTGCGGTGTGCGTCAGCAAGTGGCGCAGCGTTATGGCCGTCTGCGCCGGCTTCAGATCGGTGATCGAGCCGTCCGGCGTCACCTGCACCTGCATCCTGGCGAACCGGGGCAGGAAATCGCTGATCGGCTGGTCGAGATCGATCTTGCCCTCGTCCACCAGGATCATCGCCGCCATGCCGGTGACCGGCTTGGTCATCGAATAGATGCGGTAAAGGCTATCGAGATCGACCGGCACAGCCGAATCGAAGGCCAGCGTGCCGCGTGCGATCTGCATCGGCGCGCCGTTGCCCCAGCCCAGTGCCGCGACCGCGCCGGGCAGGCGGCCCGAAGCCACGTAATCGTATACGAGGTTGGTGACCGCCGGATACATCTCTTCCGGCGAAGGCTGGGCGAAGAGCCGCGACGGCACGAGCGCCGATCCGGCGAGACCCGCACCGAGCCAGCCCGCAGACCGCAGCAGGGAGCGGCGGGAAAGCAGAAGCGTCTGATCTTGCATGAACTACCTGTTTGCGAGCGCCAGGCGGGCGGCCTTGGCAAAAACCGTGGGCAGCCCTGCGGCTTCGACAGCGTCGACCGGCCAGAACTCTCCCGGCGGCAGACTAGCGCAATCGGCGCTGCCGCAAAGCATCAATTGCAGTTCGAGATCGAAATGCGTGAAACCATGGCGGATCATGCCGGCGGTGCGCCAGTCCCCGGCGATCGGCGGCGTGCCATGGCCGTCGGTGCGGGCCGACCAGCCGTCGTCCGGCAAGGCCCGCATCCCCCCCAGCATGCCCTTTCCTTCGCGCTGCACCAGCAGCACCGCGCCATCCCGCTCGATCCAGAAGGCGGTGCCCGTCCGCGTCGGCTTGGCTTTCTTCGCCGCCTTGACCGGATAGGCCTCCGCCGTGCCAGCCGCGCGCGCGGCGCAAGGCCCGGAAAGCGGACAGAGCAGGCAGCGGGGCGCGCGCACGGTGCAGATCGAGGAGCCGAGGTCCATCATCGCCTGCGCAAAATCGCCCGCGCGCATGTCCGGCGTGATCGTATCAGTCGCGGCGCGGATCGCGGTGCGCCCGCCGGGCAGCGGCTCGGCAATCGCGAAGAGGCGTGAAACCACCCGCTCGACATTGGCATCGACCACCACGGCGCGCTCCCCGAAGGCAATCGCGGCCACGGCGGCGGCGGTATAGGCACCGAGCCCGGGAAGCGCCCTCAGCCCCGCCTCCGTGCGGGGAAAACCGCCCCGCCGCGCCACTTCGCGCGCGCAGGCCAGCAGATTGCGCGCGCGGGCATAGTAGCCCAGCCCTGCCCACGCAGCCATGACATCGGCATCTTCGGCCGCCGCCAGCGCCTCGACCCTGGGCCAGAGTTCAAGGAACTTCGCGTAGTAGGCCCGCACCGCCGCGACGGTCGTCTGCTGGAGCATGACTTCCGAAAGCCACACCCGGTAGGGATCCGGTGCAGGCTCGTTCGGCAGCACCCGCCACGGCAGGCGCCGCGCATTCACATCGTACCATGCGAGCAGGGACGCCGCGACAGCGTCCCCATCACCGTTCCCGACGCTCTCGCCACTGGTCTGCATGGCGCGGCTATGGCATGGCAGCGGCGACAATGGAACGCGATCAACCCACTCCTCCCAAAAGCGCCAAGAAGGCGGCGGCATCACCGGCAGCGCCGCGCACTTACGAGCGCCCACGCGGCGGCGAGGCGCGCGCGATCGCAGACCTCATGCCCACGATCGGGCGCACTGCCTTCCGCCGCTTCGGCTTTGTGCAGAGCTCGGTCGTCTCGCGCTGGGGCGAGATCGTCGGCCCCGCGCACGCCCGCCACTGTGCGCCCGAATCGATCCGCTTTCCGCCCGGCGAAAAGGCGGACGGCATCCTCCAGCTGGTGGTGACACCGGCACATGCTCCGCTTGTCCAGCACGTGATCCCCGAGATCATCGACCGGGTGAACCAGTTCTTCGGCTATCGCGCCGTCGCGCGGATCAAGCTGCGGCAAGGTGCCGTTCAGCCGCCCGCCGCCACTGATGGACAGCGTCCGCTCCGCGCCGCGCCGCCGTCGCTCAAGCCGATTCCTGTGGAACTCGGCGACAGCCTGCGCGATATCGGCGACCCGGAACTGCGCACGGTGCTGGAATCGCTGGCGCGCAGCCTGGGCGAGGCGAATGGAACGGATTAGGCGGGAAGCAAGACTGACGATGCGCAAGATGATGAAGACACGGCTGTTCAGGACTCTGGGCCTCCTCCTTGCCGCGCTTTGCGGCGCGGCGTTGCTGACTGCCGCGAGCAAACCTGCGCCGCCTGCGGCCAAGGTCAACTGGAACAGCGTCGTCGCCCGCACCCCGCTCGACAGCCATCTGCTCGGCAATCCCGCCGCAGCGGTGAAGCTGGTCGAATACATCAGCTACACTTGCCCGCACTGCGCCCATTTCGAGCAGGAATCCGATGCCCAGCTGCGCATCGGCTTCATCTCCAGCGGCAAGGGCTCGATCGAGGTGCGCAGCTTCGTGCGCGATCCGGTGGACCTCACCGTCGCGCTGCTCACCCACTGCGGCCCCCCTTCCAAGTTCTTCGCGAACCACAGCACTTTCCTGCGTCACCAGATGACATGGATGGCCCCGCTGGCGAGCCTGACCGACGGGCAGAAAGCGCGCTGGTCGAACAACGATTTCGCCGCGCGCACCCGCGCCATTGCCAGCGACCTCGGGTTCTACTCGCTGATGGAGGCCCGCGGCTATGGCCGCCCCGAGATCGATCGCTGCCTTGCCGACAAGGCGCTGGCCGAACGCCTCGCCCAGCGCACCAAGGAAGCCGGCGAAAAGGACTTCGTGAACGGCACGCCCAGCTTCCTGCTCGATGGCGTGCCGCTGAGCGGGACCTATTCGTGGGCCGCGCTCAAGCCGCAGATCGAAGCGCGGCTGCGCTGATACCGCGATAATCCCCGGGCCGCTGCCCCGCGGCCCTTCAATCCAGCCGGTCAATCGGCTAGCACAATGCCGTTTGTTGTCTTTCACGAGCGAAGCGAACCCCCATCCCATGCAGACCAAGCTGTTCACTCCCGGCCGCCTTCTCCTCGCGCTGATCGCGCTGCCGCTCGCGCTCGGCCTCGCTGCCTGCGGGAAAAAGGATGATGCAGCAGGTGCCGCGCCGGTGGGTGCACCGCTCAATGCCGTGTCGCCGCCAGCGGGCAAGGCCTGGACCGAGGTGGTCGCGGTGACACCCGAAGGCGGCTATGTGATGGGCAATCCCAATGCACCGATCAAGGTTATCGAGTTTGCCTCGCTCACCTGCCCGCACTGCGCCGAGTTTGAGGAAAAGGGCTTCCCGCACCTGCGCGACGAGTACGTCGCCAAGGGTACGGTCAGCCTCGAATTCCGCAACTTCGTGCGCGATCCCTACGATACCACGATGGCGATGCTGACCCGCTGCGGCACGCCGGACAGCTTCTTCGCGCTGACCGAGCAGGTCTACACAAACCAGAAGGCGATCTTCGACCAGCTCCAGCCGATCGGCGCGCAGCTGCAGGCGGCCAATCTGCCGGCCGACCAAATCTTCAAGGCCATCGGCGAGCGCGGCGGGCTGATCGATTTCTTTGCCGCGCGCGGCATTGCCAAGGATCAGGCCGCGCAGTGCCTGGCCAAGGCGGACTCTGCGACCAAGCTGGCGAACGACACGCAGAAGGCCACCGACACGTTCAACGTGACCGGCACGCCGACCTTCATCGTCAACGGCCGCAATGTGGAAGTGGCGACCTGGGATGCGCTCGAGCCGATCCTCAAGCAGGCCGGCGCGCGTTGATCGGCAGGGTCTGATCGGGGCCATGCGGTACGGGGGCGGATCGCATGGCTGAGAGTGGAAGCGCGGCCAGCCGCGTTCCCATGCAGTTCACGCGCCTGAAACTGTCGGGCTTCAAAAGTTTTGTCGAACCCGCCGAACTGCGCATCGAACCCGGCCTGACCGGCGTTGTCGGCCCCAACGGCTGCGGCAAATCCAATCTGCTCGAAGCGATCCGCTGGGTCATGGGCGAAGGCTCGGCCCGCAGCATGCGCGGCGGCGGCATGGAAGACGTGATCTTCGCCGGCACCGCCAGCCGCCCCGCGCGCGATTTTGCCGAAGTCATGCTTTCCGCCGAGACGGACCCGTCCGGACCGTTCGGGGGCGAGCTTGAGGTCGTGCGCCGGATCGAGCGCGGCGCGGGCAGCGCCTACCGCGTCAACGGGCGCGATGTGCGCGCCAAGGATGTCGCGCTGGTCTTCGCCGACGCCGCGACCGGCGCGCACAGCCCTGCGCTCGTCAGCCAGGGGCGCATCGCTGCGGTCATCGCCGCGCGCCCTGCAGAGCGCCGCGCGATGCTGGAGGAAGCGGCGGGGATTGCCGGGCTTCACGTTCGCCGCAAGGATGCCGAAACGAAGCTGCGCGCGACCGAGACCAACCTTGCCCGGCTCGACGATCTGATCGTCACGCTGGAAGCGCAAGTCGGAGCATTGCGGCGGCAGGCGCGCGCGGCCGAGCGCTACAAGCAGCTTTCCGAACGCATCCGGGTCGCCGAAGCGCGGCTGATCTTCGCGCGCTGGCGTGATGCCGCCGCCGCCGCCGAAGCCGCCCGCGCCGCTGCGGCCCGCGCCGAGGAAGCGGTCACCACTGCGCAAGGCAATGCACGCTCCGCGCAGGAGACCCAGCACGCCGCCGCCGCCACCCAAAGCGCCGCGCGCGATGCGCTGTTCGACCGCCGGCAGGACGCTGCAGCGCAAGGCCAGCGCATCGCCGCGCTCACTGCGCAGGCCGAAGCAGCCGCCCAGCGCCTTGCCGATATCGACCGTCAGATCCGTCGCATCGAGGACGAGCGCGGTGAGGCCGACCGCCTGACCCGCGACGCTGCCGAAGCGCTGAAGCGCCTCGAAGCCGATCTCACCGCTGCCGAAGCCACGCTCGCCGCGCAGAGCGCCGAAGGCCCCGCGCTCAAGTCCGCGGAAGCTGCGGCAGAGCAGGCCGCGCGCGCCGCTGAACTTGCGCTCGCTGCCATGGTCGCCGAGCAGGCCGGGATCGAGGCTGAGTGGCGCGTTGCAGAGGCAGCACTTGCGGCAGCGCGCCAGCGCCTCGCTCGGCTTGATGGCGAGGATGCTAGGCTCGCCGCAACCCGGCGCGCGCTGGAGGCCGAGCCTGATCCGGCCGAGGCCATGGCAGCCGCCGAAGCCCGGCGCGCTGAAGCTGCTGCTGCCCTTGCCGAAGTCGGCGCGGGCCGCGAACGCTTGACCGGCGAACGGGAGCGCCTGAATGCGGCCCGCGAAAGCCTCGCCGCCGCGCGCGAAGCCGCATCATCCGCGCTTGCCGCAGCACGCGCCGATCTTGTCGGGCTCGAACGAGAATCCGCCGCGCTCGCCCGCGACAAGGCCGCGCGCGAGGCTGCTGCAGCGCGCACCGGCAAAGGCCCCAGCGCGCTTGGCGCCGCGCGTGCCGCCCCCGGCTATGAGCGCGCGCTGGCCGCCGTGCTGGGCCGCGATGCCGCTGCCCCGCTGGGCGCGGCACCTGCTGGCGATGGCCGCTTCTGGACCGGCGCCGATGCTCCCGCCCCGCGCGCCGATGCGCTGCTCCATCACGTGACGAAGTGCCCGCCCGAACTCGCCGCCCGCCTCGCGCTCGTGCGCGTCGCAGATGCGGATGGCGGTGAAGCGCTTGCCCCCGGCGAATGGCTAGTCACCCGCGAAGGCCACTTGCGACGCTGGGACGGCTTCATCGCGCGCGGCGAGGGCGGCGCAGAAGCGGCCATCCTCGCCGCCGAGAACCGCCTTGCCGAACTGGAAACCGCGCTCCCCGAACACCGCACGGCCGCCGAAGCCGCCGAAGCCGCCAGCAGCGCGGCGCAAGCCGAACTTGCACGTGCACAGGCCGAACTCGCCCGGGTGCAGACCGAACTCGCCGCCAGCGAACGCGCTCTCGCCGCCGCCGCCGATGCCGAGCGCAGCGCATTGCGAGCGCTCGATCAGGCCGAGGCGGCGCGCGCCCGCATCGCCGCCCGCCGCGCGGAAATCGACCGCGCTGCCGCCGAACTTGCCACTCAGCGCCAGTCTGCCGAAGCCGAACTGGCGGACGCCGAAGCCCGCCGCGCAGCCCTGCCCGATCCCGCCACTGGCCGCGCCGCCGTGGAAGCCGAGCGCCAGCGCAATGGCAATGCCCGCGCCGCCTACCAATCGGCGATGGCGTCGGTCGCAGCGCACGGACAGGCGCTCGCGGTCGGCAAGGAACGGCTTGCCGCCTTGCGCGGCGATATCCGCGGCTGGCAGGCCCGCGCCGGGGACGCGGCCCGGCGGCTCGCCGCCATGGCCGGGCAGGCGGAGGACCTTGCCGAGGAGCGCGCCATCGTCGCAGCCAAGCCGCCCGCCCTCGCGCGCGATCTGGAGGAAGCCGAGGGGTTGCGCGTGCGCTATGCCGCTGCGCTGGCCGAGGCCGAGACCACGCTCGCGCGCAGCGAGACGGAAGCGCGCGCCGCCGAAACGGCGCTCGCAGCCGCCAATGAAGCGCTGGCCACCGCGCGCGAGGCCCGCGCCGCGCTCGCTGCCAAGGCCGAGAACGAGGACCAGCGGCGGCAGGAAATGGCGGGGATCGCGGGAGAACGCTTCCAGTGCCCGCCCCCGCTGCTGCCCGAACGCATCGGGTTTCCCGGCAGCGACGTCTCGGCGGCTCCCGAGGAATCGGCCGCCCATGATCGCCTGCTCGCAGACCGCGAGCGGCTCGGGCCAGTCAACCTCGTCGCCGCGACCGAACTGACCGAAGCCGAAGCGCAGCACCTCGCGGTGATCACCGAGCAGGCCGAACTGACCGAGGCGGTCAACCGCCTGCGCGGCTCGATCGGCGCACTCAACCGCGAGGGCCGCGAGCGCCTGCGCGCTGCCTTCGAAGCCGTCGACGCCCACTTCCGCCGCCTCTTCGCGCGCCTGTTCGGGGGCGGCGAGGCGCATCTCGCGCTCGTGGACAGCGACGATCCGCTTGAAGCCGGGCTCGAGATCTTCGCCCAGCCGCCGGGCAAGCGCCTGCAATCGCTCACCCTGCTGTCAGGCGGCGAACAGGCGCTCACCGCCGTCGCACTGATCTTCGGCCTGTTCCTGACCAATCCCGCGCCGATCTGCGTGCTCGACGAAGTCGACGCCCCGCTCGACGATGCAAATATCGAGCGCTTCTGCGATCTGCTCGATGCCATGGCCGCCGAAACGACCACCCGCTACCTCATCGTGACGCACAACGCCGTGACGATGAGCCGGATGCACCGCCTGTTCGGCGTGACGATGGTGGAACGCGGCATTTCGCGGCTGGTGAGTGTCGATCTGGGCGGGGCGGAGAGTTTGCTGGCGAGTGCCCAGTAGCAGCGAGCCGGAGTTGCCATCGGCCTCTTCATGGACGACATCGAATATGTGGACATGATCGAACCAAGCGCCCGAAGCGAAATCGAAGCCCGCCTTTCAAGCTTGATCCGGGAAGAAGGCATTCGCTGTCTGATGGCTGTGGAATCCGGCTCCCGCGCATGGGGGTTTCCATCGCCTGACAGCGATTATGATGTCCGCTTCATCTATTTGCGGCCCCCGCAAGACTATGTATGTAACGCTTCGGCCGGTACGCGATGTGGTGGAGCGGCCAATAGTCGACGACTACGATGTCAACGGCTGGGATATTCGCAAGACACTCGGGCTGCTCTTGAAGCACAATGCAGTCGTTGCGGAATGGCTTGATTCTCCGATCCGCTATATTGCAGACGATCCTTACGTTGCTGAACTGGCCGCGCTGGCCGACAAGCATTTCAACCCAGCCGGCTACGCGAGGCATTATGCGAGCCTTGGCAACAACAACGTCGCGCGATGGCCTGCATCCACCGAGACGCTTCCGGTCAAGCGCTACTTCTATGCGCTGCGTCCAGCTTTGAGTATCCGGGCATTGCGCATATTTCCTGAGCGCCGTCCGCCAATGCGCCTTCAAGATTTGATGGCCCTGACGGATTTGCCGCCCGCGATTGCGGACGAAATAAGCGACTTGGTCGCACTCAAGGCGCAGAGCCGTGAGCGGGCACCGGCACGGAGATCCAAACGGATCGAAGCGCTCATTCTGGCTGAACTGAGCAAATCGGAGGACATTCCAGAAAAGCCAGATTCCCCGAGCTTTCTCGTCGAGGCTGACAACTTGTTCCGCCGGATTGTAGCTGCGGTTCCCCCTGCCCCTTAATCCAGCACGAACCGTGGCCCCGGCCCTGCCGCTCCGGCGCGGTCTTCCTTGTTGTAGAGCGCGCAGCGATCGAGGCTGAGGCATCCGCAGCCGATGCATTCATCGAGCTTGTTGCGGGTGCGGGTGAGGAGCTGGATGCGCCCGTCGATCTCGCTGCGCAGCGAGCGGCTGATACGCTGCCAATCGAGCACGGTCGGCGTGCGGCCGTGCGGCAGCGAGGCCATCTCGCGCTCGATCTCGGCGAGGCCGAGGCCGAGCCGCTGCGCGATCAGGATGAAGCTAAGGCGGCGGATGTCCGAGCGCAGGAAGCGGCGCTGATTTCCGCTGGTGCGGATGGAGGCGATGAGGCCGCGATCCTCGTAGTAGCGGATGGCGGAGACGGCGAGCCCGGTGCGCTGCGCGAGAACCCCTATGGGCACCAGATCGTTGCGGCCCTTGGCCGGTTTGGCAAGCATCGCGAATCCCCGGAAAAATCCCTTGACCTCAAGTCAGCTTGAGGTTGCATAAAGCTTGGCGCGAAGAAGGTCTATTAAGGAGTTTTGCGATGACCACCCCCGCCGCGCGCCTCGAACACGTCAATATCCGCGTCAGCGATCCCGATCGCACCGCCGCTTTCCTCACCCGCCTGTGCGGCTGGCACGAGCGTTGGCGCGGGCCTTCAGCACTGGGCGGATGGACGATCCACCTCGGGGCGGAGACCGATTATATCGCTCTCTATCAAGGGGATGAGCCACTTTCCGGCTCGTTTTCCAAGGGCCAGCCACTCAACCACATCGGCCTTCTGGTTGATGATCTGGATGCAGCCGAACAAGTCGTGATCGCAGAGGGACTCGAACCGTTCAACCACGGGGACTACGAACCGGGCCGCCGGTTCTATGTCTTCGATTGGGACGGGATCGAGTGGGAGATCGTCAGCTACAGCTGACCGGCGGCCCCCACGACGAAGCAGGCCGCGGCCATCAGCGCGCCCGCGAATCGGTTCGATCGGAACCGCGCGAGCGCGCTGTCTCCATTAGCGGTATCGAGCGTCAGCGCCTGCCACGCGAAATGGAGCGCCACCGGCAGCAGCGCCAGCAGCGCCACCGGATCGGGCCGCACCAGCCACACCGCGCCGGCCCAGCAGGCAATCGCCATGGCATAGAGCCCGATCACCCCGGCGCGGACATACTGCCCGAACGAAAGCGCCGAGGAGCCGATTCCGACCATGGCATCGTCCTCGCGGTCCTGCAGCGCGTAGATCGTGTCATAGGCCATGCACCAGGCCCAGCACCCGGCATAGAGCGCGCCCAGCGGCGCCAGGCCATAAGGTGAAGAAGGGGCAAAACCGGTAACCTCAATCCACCCCACCGGCGCGCCCCAGGTGAAGACGAGGCCGAGCCACGCCTGCGGCCAGCCGGTGATTCGCTTCATGAAGGGATAGGCGGCGACCAGCCCCAGACTTCCCAGCGCCACAAGCTGCGCCTCCCAGCGCAGTTGCAGCAGGACGGCAAGCCCCACACCGCAGAGCGCAAAGAGCCAGATCCACGCCGTCTTCTTAGAAATCGCACCGCTCGCAATCGGCCGCGCCGCCGTCCGCGCCACGCGGGCATCGAGATCGGCATCGACGATATCGTTGTAGACGCAGCCCGCCCCGCGCATGGCGATGGAGCCGAGGAGGAGCCAGAAGATCATGCCCCAGCGGCCCGTACCGCCCGCGAGGAACAGCCCCCAGGCGCAAGGCCAGAACAAGAGCCACCAGCCGATCGGCCGATCGAACCGCGCGAGCAGCGCCAGATCGCGCAAGGTGGGCGGGAGCACGGTGAGCATGCCGCGATACTGGGTGTCAGGGACGATTTCCGGTGCGGCGGTCATGTCCGCTGCATAGCCCCCGCGCCCGCAATCGGCTAGAGCCCGAGACATG
This sequence comes from Novosphingobium sp. FG137, assembly GCF_057809735.1. Taxonomy (NCBI): domain Bacteria; kingdom Pseudomonadati; phylum Pseudomonadota; class Alphaproteobacteria; order Sphingomonadales; family Sphingomonadaceae; genus Novosphingobium; species Novosphingobium sp. FG137. The sequence goes on from NZ_JBMDKN010000012.1 coordinate 66,182, forward strand.
GTTGCAACCCCCGCATGGCCCCCGAAGTCCGCGCCCCGCCTGTTTGTCCCCGGCCCGCTGGCCGAGGGCGCATCCGTTCCCATCGATGGCGGGCAGGCCCACTACCTTGCCAAAGTGATGCGGGTGGCCGCGGGCGACGCGGTCGTGCTGTGTGACGATCAGACTGGCGAGTGGCTCGCCGAGGTGAGTGCCACCGGCAAGCGTGATGTGACGCTCACCGCGGTGCGCCGGCTGCGCGAGCGCGAGGCCGTGCCTGATTTCTGGCTTTGCGCGGCGCTGATCAAGAAGGATCGGTTCGATCTCGTGCTGGAGAAGGCGACCGAGCTGGGCGTGGGCGCGATCCGTCCGGTGCTGACGCGGCGCTGCGTGGCGGACAAGCTCAATCCGGAGCGGGCGCGAACCATCGTAACCGAAGCAGCCGAGCAATGCGCGCGCACGGCGCTGCCCGCGCTGGCGGAGCCGGTGAAGCTGGAAGCTCTGCTGCGGGATTGGCCGGAGGGACGGCGGTTGTTCTTTGCCGATGAGGAAGGCGGGGTGCCGGCTGCCGCCGCTTTCGCCGGGCATGACGGACCTGCCGCGCTCCTCGTCGGCCCCGAAGGCGGCTTCGACGATACCGAGCGTGCTGCGATCCGCGCCCACCCCGCTGCCGTGGCGATCACGCTTGGCCCGCGCATCCTGCGCGCCGAGACTGCGGCGATCGGTGGAACCGCGCTGTGGATGGGAACGCGCGGGGATTGGCGGGCACCGGTGATGGAGGAATAGGTTTCTCCATACGAGGAAGCCCCTCCCCCGGTCGGGGGAGGCTGGGTGGGGGTGATCCGCGTTTGCCTGAGAGGCCGAGCCCCCTCCCCCAGCCCCTCCCCGCCGGGGAGGGGGGCAACCGATCCCGCGCAGCTGGCATGTCTGTTTTCGGCTGGCGCGCGCCCTCGCGGCGCACTAACGAAACGCGGATGAGCACGAGACAAGTTTCGAATCGCAACGATCCCATCATCGAGAGCCGCGACCAGCTCGTCGAACCGATGGCCAAGGGCGAAAAGCCGCGTGATGCCTGGCGGATCGGCACCGAGCACGAGAAGTTCGTCTATCGCACGAAGGATCACGCCGCGCCGTCCTACAGCGAGCCGGGCGGGATCCGCGATCTGCTGCTCGCGCTGCAGGACTATGGCTGGACGACCATCGAGGAAGACAGCGACACCGGCCCCAACGTGATCGCGATGGGCGGGCCGGACGGCGCAGTGAGCCTGGAGCCTGCGGGCCAGCTCGAGCTTTCCGGCGCGCCGCTCGAAAACCTGCACCAGACTTGCGCCGAAACCGGCCGCCACCTCGCGCAGGTCAAGACCATCGGCGACAAACTCGGCCTTGCCTATCTCGGCGTGGGGCTCTGGCCCGACAAGACGCGCGAAGAGCTACCGATCATGCCCAAGGGCCGCTATGACATCATGCTGCGGCACATGCCGCGCGTGGGCACCATGGGCCTCGACATGATGCTGCGCACCTGCACGATCCAGACCAACCTCGATTATTCGAGCGAGGCGGACATGGTGCAGAAGTTCCGCGTTTCGCTGGCGCTGCAGCCGCTGGCGACCGCGCTGTTCGCCAATTCGCCGTTCCTCGAAGGCAAGCCCAACGGGTTCCTTTCCTATCGCAGCCACATCTGGACCGACACCGATCCGGCGCGCACCGGCATGCTCTCGTTCGTGTTCGACGAGGGCTTCGGTTACGAGCGCTATGTCGATTACATGCTCGATGTGCCGATGTACTTCGTGTTCCGGAACGGGCGCTACATCGATGCCGCCGGCCAGTCGTTCCGCGACTTCCTTGAAGGCAAACTGCCCGCGCTGCCCGGCGAGAAGCCGACGCGTTCGGACTGGATCGACCACCTTTCCACTGCGTTTCCCGAAGTGCGCCTCAAGAGCTTCCTCGAAATGCGCGGCGCCGATGGCGGGCCGTGGAGCCGCATCTGCGCGCTTCCGGCGCTGTGGGTCGGCCTGCTCTATGACCAGACCGCGCTCGATGCGGCGTGGGATCTCGTCAAGGACTGGGACATGGACGGGCGCGAAAAGCTGCGCGCCAGCGTGCCCAAGCTGGGGCTCGACGCTCCGCTGCCCGGTGGCGGCAAGCTGCGCGATATCGCGGCGGAAGTGCTCGCCATCGCGCGCGGCGGGCTGGCTGCACGCGGCAAGCTCAACGATGCGGGCGACAACGAGACCGGCTATCTCCACCCGCTCGACGAGATCGTGAGCACGGGCAAGACCCCGGCGGAGCGCCTGCTGGAGCTCTACCATGGGGCCTGGGGCGGCAAGGTCGATCCGATCTACGAGGCGAAGAGCTTCTAGGACCAGAACATCAGCGGGAGAGAGACAATGATCATCGTGATGGGCAAGCTGCGCATTGATGCGGACGCCATCGAAGCCGCCCTGCCAGCCGCGCGCAAGGTCGTCGCCGCGACGCAAGCGGAAGAGGGCTGCCTGCAGTACGACTATTCGCGTGACATCACCGATCCCGAGATCTTCCACATCACCGAGCGCTGGACGAGCCGCGAGGCGCTGGGCGCGCATCTCAAGACCCCGCATGTTGCCGAATGGATCGCGGTGCTCTCGGGCCTGACGATGAAGGAGCGGCATATCAAGCTCTACGACACCGACGAAGGCGAGGACCTGTAACGCGATGATCGTCGTCATGGGCACGTTCCGGGTGGCGGAAGAGCATATCGGGGCGCTGCTACCGCTGGCGCGCAAGGTGGCCGAGGCGACGCGCGCCGAGCGGGGCTGCATCCAGTATGGCTATGCGCAGGATATCGATGATCCGGCGCTGTTCCATGTGGCCGAGCGCTGGACGGACCGCGATGCGCTGATGGCGCATGCCAAGTCGGCGCACATGGCCGAATGGGTTGCGGCGCGCGCCGGGCTTGGCTTCCACGACCGCTTGATCCGGCTTTACGAGACGGATGAGGGCGTGGCGATCTAGGCAGTAGCCCTCTCCCCTTGAGGGGAGAGAGCACATGCTCACTCCGCCGGATGCACCGCGCCGACCGGTGGCGGTTCCACCCGAGGCCGCCCGCGCATCAACAGCCGCCCGATGCGGTTCAGCCTGCCCGTGACCAGACCATGTTCGGCCATCCAGGCATGGTATTCGCGGTACTTGGCGTCTTCGGCGAGCAGGTGCGCTTCCTCCGTCTTCGCGCGCCAGAAATAGACTGCGCTGACGAGGCCGAGGATCACGGTGTTGCGGATCGCATCGACCATCGAATGCGTGGTGGTGAGGAATGGCAGCGTCGAAATCCACCAGAACGCGTTCTTCGACAGATAGGCCGGGTGCCGGGTGAAGGCATAAGGCCCGTTCGTCAGCACGCCGCGGTAGGTGAGGTTGGAAAAGCGCAGGCCGAAAGCGACCGTGGCCCAGGCGTAGATGCCCGTCAGCACCACCATGGCCACCACCCAGATCCATTCGAGCGCGGGCATGCCCTGCAGCCAGAAGGTCCATTCCGCGCCGTTGGTGCGATAATCGAGCACGCCGCCGCCGCCCATCAGGATGAACGGCGGATAGCAGATCAGCGCCGCGACCCAGCCGCCGAGGTAGGGGTTGGCGCTGCGGATCTGCGCATCGAGCGGCTTCATCGTGAGGAGATAGCCGACCATGGCAATCTGCACGTCGACCAGGAACATCGTCTCGATCAGCGCATTGCCCAGCGCAAGCGGATCGCCGAGCACCGCAGCGTAGTTCATCTGCACGACGTTGCCGAAGCCGCCGGGGATGATCGAAAACATGAAGGCGCAGAAGAAGCCCTTCACCGCCCAGGCGCGCAGATGATGGGCGACTTCCGCCTTGTCGTACGTCTCGCGCCCGATCAGCATCGCGCCGAAATGCCATGAGGCATCGCGCGGATTGACCAGCACGCGGTCGAGCCAGAGCACATAGGGGATCGTGCCGATGAACAGCAGCGGGGCGAGGCCCGAGATCACGTCCATCGCGAACAAATACTGGCCGCGCCAGTACCAGCGGCACAGGCAATAGACGAAGCCCAGCAGCGACCATGTCGCCCACAGGCCCGCCACCTTGGTGATCGAGATATCGACCACATCGCGCAAGGGGCGCGGATTGGCCCAGTCGATGCCGGTGGATGCGCGCAGGTGCACTTTGTCCACCATGAGCGACCAAGCGACCATCGGCAGGCCGGAGAACAGCATCGCCGCCAGTGCCGCACTTGGCCCGGCGAGCGGTTCAAGCGGCCCCGGCAGGGCCAGCGCCTCGGCAATGCCCGCCCAGTTGCGACACAGCAGGACCCACAGCGCAAGGCCGACCAGACCGGACAGGCCGACTCCCGCCGAGACATCGCTGGCAGGCCTGGATGCAGGAGCGTTCATGGCCCCGGTGTTAACGAGGACCTATGAGAAAATCGTTTATGCGCCGGCAAGAACTGAGAATGCCGCCGATCAACGGAACGCGGTGATGTGCCCGCTGTCATCAAGGACGTAGAGCACCCCGCCCGCGACAACCGGTGCCAGCGTGACTGGCGCGCCGAGCTTGGCGTAGCGCTTGACCGCCCCATCAGTGACCGAAGCGGCAAGCAATTCGCCTTCCGAGTTGGCCATCCACAGCCGGTCGCCCGCAAGCACAGGGCCGGTGAAGAAGATCGGGCCCTTCTTCTTCTTGACGCTGCGATAGGCCTTCATCTGCGCGATCCAGCGCACCTTGCCGGTCGCCTTGGCGATGCACAGGAGCTTGTCTTCGTCGGTCAGCGTGAAGATCCAGTCGCCCGCCACCGCCGGCGTTGAAATGCCGGCGAGGTTGAGTTCCCACACGCGCTGGCCGGTCACGAGTTCGTAGGCGGCCATGCGCCCGCCCTGGCCGAGCGCATAGACGCGGCCGCTCTCGATGATCGGATCGGCGTCGATGTCGGTCAGCGTCGAAACCGAAGTCGCGATGCTGGTGCGCGCAAGGGCGTCGGACCACAGTTGGCGCCCGTTTTCGTAGCGGTAGGCGACGAGTTCGCCCGAGCTGTAGCCCGCGACGATCGTGCCCTGCCCGGCCGCTGCCGCTGCCACGCCGAACACGCCGGTCTGCGCGACCGAGCCGGATTCGCTCCACAGCTGCGTCCCGTCCGCCACGTTGAGCGCGACGATCTGGTTGTCCTGCGTCATCACATAGACGCCGCCGAACGCGATCGTCGGGCTGCCGCGCAGCGGACCTGCGGGCTTCACGCGCCACAGCACCTTGCCGCTCGCCGCCTCGATCGCCGCCACTTCGCCAAGCCCGGTGGTGATGAAGACCTTGCCATCGTTGTAGGCCGCGCCGCCGCCGAACACCGAGGCGTTTGATGATGGCAGGCGGAATTCCGTCTTCCACTCCTCGTGCCCGCTGGCCGCATCGAAGGCGCGGACCATGCCTTCGGTGTCCATCACATAGAGCTTGCCGCCGCCAATCACCGGCGCTGCCGCGAGGCGCTGCTTGGGGCTCGATCCGGCGATGCGGGTAACCCACAGCTTGCGCGGCTGCTGCGCCAGCGCGAGGTGGCCGTAGGACTTGGACGCCGTGCCGCCCGCCTGCGCCCAATCGGGATTGGGTTCGGCAACCGGCAGCACCACATCGAGCACCGACATGCCCTCATCGACCTTGGTGCCGGCCTCGATCTTCGAAAGGATCGGGATGCGCACGCCCACGGTCGGCGTCGACTTGGTCTTGCCCTTGGTGATCCCGCAGCCGCTGAGCGCCAGCGCGAGCACCACTGCCGCGGAAACGGCATAGCGTCGGATCGCCAAAGGTCGGCTGCGACGTGCTGCGGTCATGTCCTCAAATCCCATCACGAAAATCCATTATTGTCCCTGACCGCCATTCGCGGCGGCGGCCGGATTGTCCACGGCGTCCACGCCGAGCTGCCCGGCAAGCTGCCGGGTGCGCCGGCGCAGCGTATCGGGCACGGCCTTGTCCTTGGCGATAGAGGCCAGCAGCGCGCCCGCCGCCTCGGTCTTGTTCTGCTTGAGGTAGGCGAGCGCAACGAGTTCACCGGCGCTGCCGAACCAGGGCTTGCCCGGCACCGCGAGCGGCTTCAGCCGGTCGATCACGGTCTGCGGCGGCAGCTTGTCGAAATTGGTCGCCACCTCGCGCACCGTGGCGAGATCGCGGTAGGGGCCCGGCAGCGAGCCATCGGCGGAAACTGCAGCAAACATCTTGGCAGCGTCATCGGCCTTGCCGGCCTGCTCGGCAATGCCGGCATCGGTGATCTGCACCGCCGCGCGGTAACCCGGGGTGCCGGTCTTGGCGAGCGGATCCATGCCCTGCTTTGCGGTCTGGTTGCGGCTGGCCTCCAGCGCGTCGAGCGCGGTCACGAAAGCTTCGCTCTGCTTGTCCCGCACGCTTGCGGCATGCTCGGTATACCACAACCAGCCGCCGAGCCCGATGAGGCCGCCGACGACCAGCGCCATGATCGGCCGACCGCGCGTGCGCAGCAAAGTGAACAGCTGATCCTCGCGCAGTGCATCATCGACCTCACGCAGGAAGGTTTCCTGTGCGGCAGCGTCCTTGCTGTTCGCGGGGGAGGGGGCAGATGGAGTGTTCGGAGTGAGAGCCAAGACTGCGCTTTCAGGTCGTTGGGTTAACGAATGCGGCTGTTTAGCAGGGGGGCCTGCCAATTCAACCGCTTTGACATGGCCGGTTTGCCATGGGGCTCTTTGACATGGGGATACTGTCCGGCAGCTTTACGGAAATGATGGCAGCCCCAGAGCGGCGGCATAAATGGCCGCGTGCCGGCGTGCCATCACGCCCTCGTCGAACTGCTCATGCGCACGCAGCTGGTTGGCGGCGCCCACCCGGCGGCGCAGCGTCTCGTCCTGAGCCAGCTGCGCCAGTGCCGCCGCCAGCGCGGCCTCGTCGCCCGGCGCAGTGATGAAGGGTGCATTCTGCGCCGAAACGATATCCGCCACATCGCCCACCGCCGGGCTTGCCACGGCAAGGCCTGCCGCCATCGCCTCGACCACCGAAAGCGGGAACTGCTCGCTGTCGGAAGACAGCGCGAAAAGATCGAACAATGCGGTCGCTTCGGCCGGTTTCGCCACGAAGCCCGGCAGATGAACGCGGTGCCCGATCTCGAGCCGCAGCGCTTCGGCCATGATCGCCTCGCGCTCGGGCCCCTCGCCCACGATCACCAGCTGCCATTCCTCCGGCAGCGCACGGAAGGCGCGCACCAGCCGGGGCAGCGCCTTGACCGGGCGCAGGCCGGCAAGCGTCCCCAGCCATTTCTCCCCCGGTCGCTTGACCACGCGGGGCAGGGCATCCGGGCGCACGCGCTTTGCCTTGGCGGGGTCGTAGTCCTTGACCGGTATGCCGTTGCCGATGCGGTGCACCCGCGCGGCGGGCTGGTGCCACACGTCGAGCGCCACGCGCTCCAGCTGGCGCGAAGGCACGATCAGCGCGCTTGCACGGGCCAGCGCCACACGGCGATACCAGTTGCGCGTGGCCTTCAGCTTCTGCGCCTCGTCGGCGTTGAACCCGTCCTCGTGGTGGATCAGCGGGGCGAGGCCCAGCGTCGGCGCAAACATCGCATGCGCCATCGCCGCATCCATCGCGCCCCAGTTGTAGGTGAGGATCAGGTCGAAGCCCTGCATCGCGCGCGCCAGCGTCTGCAACCGGCGCACACCAAAGCGACCTTGCAGCGGCGGAAAACCGAACGGGAAATGCACCGGAAGCCCCGCATCGATCTGCGCCCGCGCACCCAGCGCACCTGGCTGGGCGGAGACGATGCTGTGATCGACTGCCTTGCCGAACCAGTTGATCAGGCTGGTGCTGCGCCGCTCCTTGCCCCCCGCGTCGAAGGTCGAATGCAGGTGGAGAAAGTGGAGCCGCTTGCCGGGCGCCGGTTTGCTCATGCCCTGCCGATCACTTTGCCGATCACTTTGCCGATCACCCTGCACGCGCCAGCAGCCGCGCAATCGCAGCTATGGATTCGTCCTCGTCCAGCGTCGGCGCATGGCCCACGCCGGCGATGGTAACGAGTTCGGCCGCAGGCGCCCGCGCAGCCATCCGCGCGGCAACATCGGCGGAGAGAATATCCGAATGCGCGCCCCGCAGCACCAGCAGCGGGCGCGTCGCCAGCGCATCGTAGAGCGCCCACATCGTCTCGGGCGCGGGGGCTGGCCCTTGCTCCGCTTCGAACGCCTCGGAGATGTTCATGTCGTAATCGAATACGATGCGACCGCCGGTGCCGATCACCATGCAGCGCTTGGCGAGGCGCAGCCAGTCGGGCAGTTCCCACGCGGGATAGATGTCACGATTGGCTTCCTGCAGCGCCCGCGCGGCATGAACCCAGGTCTCGTAGCTGCGCCCCTGCCCGACATATTCGCGGATGCGTGCAAGGCCGGCGGGTTCGATCTCCGGGCCAACGTCGTTGATCACCGCCGCCGCGATGCGCCCCGGATTGGCGGCAGAGAGCAGCATCGTCATCAGCCCGCCCAGCGATGTGCCGATGGCAACGAAGCGCTCGATCCCTTCCGCCGCCAGCAGCGCCTCGACATCGGCGACATAGTGCACCGGCGTGTAAGTCATCGGATCGCGCGCATAATCGCTGTCGCCGCGCCCGCGCATGTCCGGGCAGATCACGCGCCATTCCCCGGCCAGACGCTCGGCCAGCGCCTCGAAATCGCGGGCATTGCGGGTCAGCCCCGGCAGGCACAGCACAGGGGGGCGATCCGTGCTGCCCGGATAATCGCGGAAATGCAGCCTGAGGCCGTCGCTGCTTGACCAGCTGCGATCTTCCCAGCGCTTTTCGCCGGCTTTCAGCGCCTCTGCCATTGTCTCTACTGCCTGAGCCCCGCACATAAACAAAAGGGGCGCGCTTGCACGCCGCCCGCTTCACCCCCACTATCGCGCGATGCAGCCAAGCCCGCAAGACGCGATCTACCGCCCCGCTCCCCGCATTCTGGATCTCGCCGCATGGATCGGCGATCCCGTCGCCCCGGCAGACTTTCCCGAAACCAGGCTGCGCTTCCGCAACCAGCGCGCGGCGGCCGAAGTTGGCCTTGCCGGGCTGACCGACGCGGAATGGATCAGCCACATGGGCCGCTTCACCCCGCTGGAGGGCAACCTCCCCCACCCGCTCGCGCTGCGGTATCACGGCCACCAGTTCCAGGTGTACAATCCCGATCTCGGCGACGGGCGCGGCTTCCTCTATGCGCAGATGCTCGATGGGCAGGGCCGCCTGATGGACCTCGGCACCAAGGGCTCCGGCCAGACGCCGTGGAGCCGGCAGGGCGACGGCCGCCTCACCCTGAAGGGCGCGATGCGCGAAATCCTCGCGACCGAGATGCTCGGCGCGCTTGGCGTCAACACCAGCCGCACCTTCTCGGTGATCGAGACCGGCGAAGCGCTGTGGCGGGGCGACGAGCCCTCCCCCACGCGCTCGGCGGTGATGGTGCGGCTTAGCCACGGCCACATCCGCATGGGCACGTTCCAGCGGCTGGCCGCGCTGGGCGAAGCGGACAACATGGCCGCGCTCGTCGGCTATTGCCTCGGCAATTTCCCCGGACCGAGCGGGCCGGAAGGCGCGAGCCCGGCTGCACGCCTGCTGCATCAGGTTGTCGAACGCATGGCCGATATGGCCGCGAGCTACATCGTCGCCGGCTTTGTTCACGGCGTGCTCAACACCGACAACATGAACGTGACGGGTGAGAGCTTCGACTACGGCCCGTGGCGCTGGCTGCCGCGCTGGGACCCCGCCTTCACCGCCGCCTATTTCGACAGCAGCGGGCTCTATGCCTTCGGGCGGCAGGTGCAGGCGATCCACTGGAACTGCGGGCAGCTCGCGGTCGCGCTGCGCACGCTGGAGGAAGCCCCGCCGCTGATTGCCGCGCTCAATACCTTCGAAGATCACTACCGCGCCGCCATGGCCCGCCGCTGGTGCTGGCGGCTCGGCCTGGTGCCGCGCGGGATCGAGGAGGATACCGCGCTGATTGGCCTGTGCGAACAGGCGATGAGCGAAAGCGGCGAAGGGCCGGATGCTTTCTTCTTCCGCCATCGGGGCGGGCGGGGAGAGGCCGGTGGCGCGCTCGGCGAAGCCCTCGCCGCTTACGTACCCGGCGCCGACACGCATCCCTATTGGGATGATCCCGCCCCGCAATCCCTGCTGATCGACGAGGTCGAGGCAATCTGGGCACCGATAGCCGAAAGCGACGACTGGTCCCTGCTCGAAGCCAAGATCGCCGCCTTGCGCCGCATGGGCGAGGCACATGGCGCGGCGCCAGCTCCCGCCGGGCACAAGGGGCAACCCTGATTTCCCGCGGCGGGGTTTCTTGTTTGGTTACCACTCCCATGCCATAGGCCGCACACGCAAGCGGCTCCAAGCCGCTCCAGAGGCAAGGCAGAGGAAGGCCCCGCGCACCCGTGTCCACCGGCGAACTCGTCTCGTTCGAACCCGCGACCGGTTCGGAACTGTGGCGTGGCCGGATCGGCGACGTCGATGACGTGATCGCACGCGCGCGCCGTGCCTGGCCGCTCTGGGCCGCGCAGCCGCTTTCCACCCGCATCGAACTGCTGCGCCGCTTCGCCAACGAAGTGCGCAAGGAATCGGACAAGCTCGCCGATCTGATCGCCCGCGAAACCGGCAAGCCGCTGTGGGAAGCGCGCGGCGAAGTTGATGGCGTGGTAGACAAGGTCGAAGTCTCGGTGCGTGCCTATGCCGAGCGCACGTCGCAGCGAAAGCTCGATGGCGCGCTGAACGGCACGTCCGCCGTGCGCCACAAGCCGCATGGCGTGGTCGCGGTGATCAGCCCCTACAACATGCCCGCGCTGCTTCCCGCCGCGCAGATCATCCCCGCGCTGATTGCCGGCAATGTCGTGGTGTTCAAACCATCGGAGAAGGCCCCCGCCACCGGTGATATGCTCACCCGCTGCTTCCACCGCGCCGGCATCTCCGCCGCCGTGGTGCAGGTGCTGTTTGGCGGGCCAGAGCAAGGCCAGGCGCTGGCGATGCACGACGGGGTGGACGGCGTGCTGTTCACCGGCTCCGCCCATGCCGGGGTCTCGATCAATCGCAAGCTCGCGTCCAATCCGGGCAAGGTCGTCGCGCTCGAACTGGGCGGCAACAATCCGATCGTGGTGTGGGACACGCCCAAGATCGTCGATGCCGCCGCGATCGTGGTGCAATCGGCCTTCACCAGCGCGGGTCAGCGCTGCTCCTCGGCGCGGCGGCTGATCGTCAAATCGACCATGTACGACGCGGTGGTCACCGAAGTCCGCCGCCTCACCGAACGCCTGATCGTGGGCGCACCGTTCGATACGCCCACGCCCTTCATGGGCCCGGTGATCGATAACGCCGCCGCCGACGGCCTCACCGAAAGCTTCGTCTATCTCCTTTCCAACGGCGGCCGCGCGATCAAGCACATGGCCCGCCTGCGCGAGGATATGCCTTTCGTCAGCCCCGCGATCATCGATGTGACCAAGATCGACGAACGGCCCGATGTAGAGCTGTTCGGCCCGCTGCTGCAGGTCATCGGCGTCGATGATTTCGACGAAGCGATTGCCGAGGCGAACAATACGCGCTTCGGCCTCGTCGCCTCGCTGGTCGGCGGATCGCCGCAGGATTACAACCGCTTCTGGGCCAACATCCGCGCCGGCGTGGTCAACTGGAACCGCCCGACCATCGGCGAAAACGCCGCCGCACCTTTCGGGGGCACCGGCCTTTCCGGCAACAACCGCCCGGGCGGCTACTACATGGCCGATTCGTGCGCCTATCCGGTCTCGTCCGCCGAAATGGAGCAGCCGCGCGCGACGATCGGCGTGGGGCTGCGGGATACCTGAGGGCTGCCGGCTGGGCGTGCGCTTGCGGCGATGGGCGAACGGCTGGGGTTGCTGGGGAGCGGACGCTACGCTCTATGCAGATGGGCGTCGTCCACGGCTCTATCCAACAACAGCCGGAATCGGCCTTGCCCGATCCGCTTGCGAAACTCCTCAAGAGACTCGATTTGAATATCAACCGGCGGTCCACCCACTACGCGAGTTCGTTTAAAGCTCAAACGAGGTAGCTCGAAATGAACGATGGTTTCGCCGTCGATCAGCACCGAAAGTTCGTCCCCGGAGTCCTCCGGAGTATCGCGCAGTATGTGGAAAACCGATCCACCGGAACGGATTGAATCGACTGCTCCCAACAAATCCCGAGACAGCGCGTTGTGCGGCGCTTCTCGCGTAAACCGGATGGCGTCGACATTGTATCGCTCGGTCAGCCGCTTCCGCACGTCCTGTTCCTTCCGCAAACCTGCTATGGATGCGACTGCTTACGTCCGCAAGTGGGCGTAAGCTGCCCATTTATGCCGCCGTGCGCTAGTTCTTGGGATCGGGCAGCGGCAGTGCCGGATCGGCAGGGCCAGCCGGAATGATCGCCAGATTGCGGCTGTTGGCCTGCGAAAGATCGGGATCGACCATCAGCTGGCCCTCTATCGCCGCCGTCATTACCGGATCGTGCGCGGGGCCTTCCTCGCCGCCGCGCGTGCGCGGCGCGTCGGCCGAACAGGCGGCCAGCGCGGCGATGAGGATCGCGGGCAAGGTGTGACGAAGGCGCATCCACGCGTCTCATGCACCGGCCATGGTTAACTCCGCGTCACCAATGCCTGTTCAGGCCATGCCATTTTGATGCTTGGTCGTGCGCGCCGGGCCTGCCATGGCGCGCGCCATGACCGCCTCATCCTCCCGCCACAACGGTGCTGTCGCCGCGATTGCGACCTACACCTTCTGGGGCGTCATGCCGATCTACTTCAAGCTGCTGGGCGAAGTGCCCGCGCCCGAACTGCTGGCTTGGCGGATCGTGTGCAGCATGCCCATCTGCCTCGCGATCATCGCGCTGCAACGGCAAGGTCCGTCGCTCCTCGCCTCGCTGCGCAACCGGACGGTGGTGCTCAGGCTCGCCACCAGCGCGGCACTCACCGCGACCAATTCGCTGATCTTCTTCATTGCTGTCGTCACCGGCCACGTTCTCGCGACAAGCCTCGGCTACTACATCATGCCGCTGATCAACGTGCTCATCGGCACGGTTTTCCTGCACGAGCGGTTGAGCCGGGTGCAATGGGCCGCAGTGGTGATCGCCGCCACCGGCATCGGCCTCCTCGCCTTCGGTGAGCTGGATATGCTCACCGTCTCCCTGGCGCTGGGGGTGAGCTATGCGCTCTATGGCCTTGTCCGCAAGATCGTCCCTGCCGGCGCTGTCGAAGCGGTGACGATCGAAACAGGCGTGAGCCTGCTCCCCGCGCTTGTCGTCGTCGGCTGGTACGCCTGGACTGGCAGCGGGGCCGGCGGCGGGTCGAGCATGACCGCGAGCTGGGACATGGCCGTCCTCCTGATGATCGGCGGCCTGTTCACCGCGATCCCGCTGCTGCTGTTCGGCTATGCCGCGCGGCGGCTGACGCTCTCGGCCATGGGCTTTGCGCAGTTCATCACGCCAAGCATCGGCTTCCTGCTCGGCCATTTCCTCTATGGCGAGCCGCTCGATACCTCACGCGCGGGGTGCTTCATCCTGATCTGGATCGCGCTCGGCCTGTTCACCTGGGACATGATCCAACAGGCGCGGCTCAATTCACACACGAAAGCGCCAGCCTAGCGTTTCCCCGGCGTGGAAGGGCACGACCATCGTCTCGCCCACATCGATCTCGTCCGGGACGGTTACCGGGGCACGCTCCAGCGTCACCATGCCTTCGTTCAGCGGCAGGCGGTAAAAGCGCGGTCCGTTTTCGCTGGCAAAGCCCTCGAACTTGTCCAGCGCGCCTTCTTCCTCGAACACCTTGATGTAGCTTTCGAGCGCGTAGGGCGCGTTGAATATCCCCGCGCAGCCGCAGGCCGCTTCCTTGAGGTGCTTGGCATGCGGCGCGCTGTCGGTGCCGAGGAAGAACTGCGGGCTGCCGGAGGTTGCCGCCTTGCGCAGCGCCAGCCGGTGATGCTCGCGCTTGGCAACGGGCAGGCAATAGGCATGCGGGCGGATGCCGCCCACCAGCATGGCGTTGCGGTTGATGTGGAGGTGCTGCGGGGTGATCGTCGCAGCGAGGTTCGCGCCCGCGCTCTCGACGAACTGCACCGCTTCGCTCGTCGTCACATGCTCGAAGACCACGCGCAGCCCGGGCAGCGCCTTGACCAGCGGGATCAGCGTCCGCTCGATGAACACCGCCTCGCGGTCGAAGATATCGACATGGTGATCGGTCACCTCGCCGTGGATCAGCAGCGGCATGCCGATCTTTTCCATCCGCGCCAGCACGGGCATGATGTTCGCCACATCGGTCACGCCATGCGCCGAACCCGTGGTCGCATGCGCCGGATAAAGCTTGGCGGCCACGAACACGCCCGCCGCATGCCCGCGCTCGACTTCGTCTGGATCGGTGTGATCGGTGAGGTACAAGGTCATCAGCGGGGTAAAATCCGTGCCCGCCGGCAGCGCGGCCATGATCCGGTCGCGGTAGGCCGCAACCCCCGCCACATCGGTCATCGGCGGCGAAAGGTTGGGCATCACGATGGCGCGGGCGAACTGGCGCGCAGTATGCGGGGCAACGCCCGCCAGCAGCGCGCCATCGCGCAAGTGGACATGCCAGTCATCGGGGCGGCGGATCGTGATCGAGCGAGGTTCAGTCATGCCCTTCCCCTTAAGCCGGAGCATGCCTATCTGTCACCTATGAGCGCACCCAGACTGACAACACGCACCTTGGTGCGCCTTTCCCCGCTGGACGAGAGCGAGGACGTTGCCGCCTTCCTTCAGGGCCTCGTGACCAATGACGTGAAGGGCCCCCTCCCCGTCTGGGCCGGGCTGCTGAGTCCGCAGGGCAAGGCGCTGTTCGACTTTATCGTCTGGGGCGATGGAGCGGACCTCCTGCTCGATTGCGAGGCTGCCGCAGCGCCTGCGCTCGCCAAGCGCCTCGCGCTCTACCGCCTGCGCCGCCGTATCGCGATTGCCGAGGATACCACGCTCGGCGTCTACTGGCAGGCCGATGGCGAACCGACCGATCCGCGTCTGCCCGAACTCGGCCACCGCTGGATCGCTCCGATGAGCGCCGACGATACCGCCGCAGACGCAGCCTGGCTTGCCCACCGACTCGCGCTGGGGGTGACCGAGGGTCTCGCCGAACTCGGCAGCGAGCAGACGCTCTGGCTCGAAACCAATGCCGCAGACCTCGCCGGCGTCAGCTTCACCAAGGGCTGCTACGTGGGTCAGGAAAACACCGCGCGGATGAACTGGCGGCAGAAGGTGAACCGGCGGCTGGTTGTCGTGCCGCTCGATCAGTCAGATCCCGGCCGCCAGCGCACTGCCTATCCAGACCTCGGCCTCGCGGTCGATCACCGGCGCGTGGAGGATATCGTTCCTGAAGCCGCCCCCCGGTGGATGGACCTCAGCCCGCCTGCATGATCTGGCCGCTTTCTGCGATCGCCTTCTCGAGCATGGTTGCGGCATAGTCGCGCGCGGCGGTGCGCGGCAGTTCGAGCGCCTGGCTCAGTGGCCCGCCCATCTGCGCGTCCCCGAGCGCCATGAGCACAAGCGTCAGCGTGGTGCCGCGCATGGTGTCCGAGCCGAACTCGTTCAGTTCGATCACCAGATCGTGGATCACATCGACGATCGGATCGAGCGCATCCTCGTTGCCGGTGAGCAGCATCCATGAGGCGAGCGCACCTGCGCCCTCGCGGTCGAACGCGTCGAACGTGAGTTCGACCACATCGCGCGGGCTTCCGATGCCGGAACGGCTGGCAATCACCGCCTCGCGGATGCCCACGCAGATCGTCTCGGCGAGATGGCGCGCGAGTTCCTTCTGGAGGCCCGAGGCCGAGCCGAAGTGGTGCAGCAGATTGGCATGGGTGCGCCCGATGCGGCCCGCAACGGCCTTCAGCGTTACCGCCTGCGGTCCCGTTTCGATCAACAGGGCCCGCGCAGCTTCCAGGGCGGCAATACGGCTTTCTTCGGGACTGAGACGCTTGCGAACTGACATTGTGTGGGCCGATTTCCCCCTTGCGGCGCGCAATTCCCCCCGCGCGCCGGAGTTCCAACGCCTAGAACTCCGGCGCGCCCAGAGCAAGAGCGGTGCGCAAGGAGCACAGGGTCAGGCCGCGCGTCGCATCGACTCCTGATCGTCACCGCCGCCGTCACCGTTGCCGGCCTCGCCGAGGTGGATCTGGTAGACCACGCTCGTCACCACCGAGCCGCGCCCTTCGCTGCGGCGGGGGCGGTGTTCGCCGGTGGGCACGAAGCCGAGCTTGCGCAGCACCCGGCCCGAGGCTGGATTGTCGAGGAAGTGGCTCGCCTCGATCCGGTCGTGCCCCAGTGCACGCGCAATGCTGAGCACCGCGCGGGCGGCTTCGGTGGCGTAGCCATGGCCCCACTGGTCGCGCGCGATCCAGTAGCCGAGCTCGACCGCGCCCTGCTCACCCGGCGCGATCCCGGCGCAGCCGATGATCCGCGCGCCATCGGCGCTGGGCATGGTCACCAGAAAGTCGGGATGGCGCGGGTCCTGCTGCCGACTCACGAACCAGCGCGCATCGTCCGCCCGGTAGGGCCAGGGCGCGCGGGCCAGATTGTGTACAACCGCCGCATCGTCGATCGCGGCGTGCAGTTCGGCCCAGTCTTCGGGCCAGGCGGGGCGCAGGAACAGTCTTTCACTGCGAATGAACATGCCTTGTCTCCTCATCCGCCCCTCGATTTCCCTCGGCTGCTAACCAAAGGAAATGACAGGCGTATTGCGTGTCGCCATGTCTCGCGCGGTTAATGCGCCAGATCGTGGCTTGGGTGAGGGAGACAAAGAAAAAGGGAGACGGGTTGGCCCCTCTCCCTCGTCAAGCCAGCTCTACCGAGCCGGCGGGGGCCATCCGTTGCGGATGGCCCGATCTGACCATCCGGTTATTCTGCGGCCTCGGCCATCATGTCCACCGAGACGTACTTGCGACCAAGCTTGCCCGAGTGGAAACGTACGCGGCCTTCGGCGAGCGCGAAGAGGGTGTGATCCTTGCCAATGCCGACATTGGCGCCCGGGTACACCTTCGTGCCGCGCTGGCGGATAATGATGTTGCCGCCGATCACGTGCTGATCGCCGAACTTCTTGACGCCGAGGCGGCGGCCTGCCGAATCGCGACCGTTGCGCGAAGAGCCGCCTGCTTTCTTATGTGCCATCTGAGCTTACTCCGGAATCTTGCGAGTCGCTGGACTCTGGTGTCGCGATCAGGCGACGCTGAGGATACGCAGCAGGGTCAGCTGCTGGCGGTGGCCGTTCTTCCGGCGATAGTTGTGCCGGCGGCGCTTCTTGAACACGACCACTTTCTCGGACTTCGCCTGCGCGATGATCTCGGCCGAAACGGTCACGCCCTTGGCATCCGCGAGCACGCCTTCGTTCCCCGCGAGAAGGACGTCGGTCAACGTGATCGTTTCACCGGCTTCACCCGCCAGCTTTTCGACCGCGATCTTGTCTCCGGCGGCAACCCGATACTGCTTGCCGCCCGTGCGCACGATTGCGAACATGGTTCCTGCTATCCGTTTCAAGTGTCTGGCCGCCCGATGGACCCGCAAAATGCGCACCATCAACCGGCATGGCCGAATCTCCGCACGATTGCGGAGGCCCGGAAAGAGTGGCGCGGTTAATCGAACGAGGGCCCCATGTCAACGCTGCAGGGAGGCGAATTGCGCGTCTGACACGCTGCAGGCCCTGCTTCCCCGCCCCGGCAAAAGCTTCTATGGCCCGGGTATGGCATTCCTGTCCATCCGTCTTGCCGCGCCGGCCCTCGCCCTTCTCGCGCTCAGCGCCTGCAATGCGGACCGCGCCCGCTTTCCCTCGCTGGCGATTCGCCCGGCGGAGCGCGCCTATGGCACCGGGCAGCCGGTGGAGCCCGCCGCAAGCCTGCCGCTGACCACCCAGCTTCCCGCCGGCGCCGATCTCCCCGCCCGCGTCGCCGCGCTGCGCGATGCGGCCCGCGCCGCTCACAGCCGCTTCCTCGAACGGCAGGGCGCCGCCAGCCGCCTGATCGCAGCGGCCAAGGGCGCCGCCCCCGGCACCGAGGCCTGGAGCAGCGCCGCCATCGCCCTCGCCAGCCTCACCTCGGCGCGCGGCGAGGGCATGGTTGCGCTCGCGGATCTCGACCGGCTGCTGATCGCCGCGACCGAAAAGGCGGCCACCGGCCCTGATGCCGATCTGAAGATCGTCGATCCCGCACACCGCGAAGTCGCCGGGCTCCTCGCCGAGGAAGACCGCGCGGTTGCCACGCTGGGCGGCGCGCTCGGCGGCTAGTTTCCTACCAGCGCGCCAGATCGCGGTGGTCGTCGGGCCGGGGCTCGATCCAGCGCCAGCCGCGCGCGGTTTTCTCGCGTTTCCAGAACCAGCTCTGACTCTTGAGGTGGTCCATCGCGAAATCGGCGGCGGCAAAGGCATCGCGGCGATGGCGCGCAGCGGCGGCAACCAGCACGATCGGATCGCCGGGGTGCATCACCCCGTAGCGGTGGATGACAAGCAGCCCATCGAGCGCCCAGCGTGCGCGGGTGGCGGCAGCGAGCGCCTCCATGCCGGCTAGCGTCATCGCGGCGTAGTGCTTAAGCTCCAGCGCCTCGACCGCATTGGGGCCGCCTTCACAGCGGACCTGACCTAGGAAGCTGACGATGCCGCCCGCCTCAGGGTGCGAGGCGGTAAATGCGGCAAGCGCGTCCGTCGGCGAGAAGCCTTCGCCCAAAAGGCGGACGTCGGCCACCTCAGCCCCCGCTGACGGGCGGCAGGAAGGCGAGCTCATCGCCTTCGGCCAAAATCACGCCGCCGCCATCGCCGAGCAGCGCGCCGTTCAAGGCCATACGCACCCGCTCGCCCAGCAATTCGATGGCGAGCGCGGGATCGAGCGCGGCGAGCACTTGCTCGAGCGGACCGGGGTTCACCGCAAGCTCGCCCATGCCGGCGATGTCCTCCAGCCGGCCCAAGAACACCAGTCTTGCCGACATCCTAGCCGCCGGTCATCGACATGTGGCGCGCCAGCGCGGGCGCCGCGCCGGGGCGATCGATCACGAAGCCGTGGCGTTCGGGTTTCTCGCCCATCGCGCGGGCAAAGGCTTCATTGAGCGCCGCTTCGGGATGCTCGGACCGCAGCGCGGCGCGCAAGTCCACTTTGCCTTCGCCGCCGAGGCACATGAAGAGCTGCCCGGTCGCGGTCACGCGCACGCGGTTGCAGCCCTCGCAGAAATTCCCGGTGAGCGGCGTGATGAAGCCCAGCCGCCCGCCCGTCTCGGCAATATCGACATAGCGTGCCGGCCCGCCGGTGCGCGCATCACTCCCCGTCAGCGTCCAGCGCGATTCGAGATCGCGGCGCACCGCATCCAAAGGCAGATAGTGATCGAAGCGGTCGCCCTCGACCTCACCGAGCGGCATGACCTCGATCAGCGTGACCGAATGGCCTTCACCATGCGCCCAGGCGATGAGATCGGGCAGATCGTGCTCGTTGATGCCCTTGAGCGCCACGGCATTGAGCTTGATCCGGATGCCCGCCGCCTTGGCTGCGGCAATGCCCTCCAGCACTTGCGGCAGACTGTCGCGCCGGGTCAGCTCGGCGAACTTCGTGCGGTCCAGCGTATCGAGCGAGACGTTGATGCGCTTCACGCCCGCCGCCGCCAGATCATCGGCGAATTCGGCGAGCCGCGTGCCGTTGGTGGTCAGCGTCAGTTCGTCGAGGCTTCCCCCCTCTTCGTTGGTGCCGATCTTGCGGCCGAGCGCGCGGACCAGCTGCATCATGTCGCGCCGCACCAGCGGCTCGCCGCCGGTCAGCCGGATCTTGCGCACCCCGCGCGCGATGAAGGCCAGCGCCACCTCGTGCAGCTCTTCCAGCGTCAGCACCTCGGCGCGCGGCAGGAAGGTCATGCGTTCGGGCATGCAATAGGAACAGCGCAAGTCGCAGCGGTCTGTCAGCGAGAGCCGCAGATAGGTGATGCGGCGCGCGAAGCGGTCAACCAGAGGTGCGACAGTGGTGCTCATGTCTCAAGGTATACGAAGTCTCGCGCAAAAGATTCAAGGTGCGCGCCCCCATCAACAAAAATAGTCTGTCCGGTGACGGCACGCGCCTGCGCGAGGAACAACACCGCCTCAGCAATCTCGCCCGGGCTGGCGAGTCGTTCGAGCGGCATCAGCGCGGTGAGGCGCAGCCATTGCTCTTCGGTGTAGTCCGGCGTCGGCAGGGTGAGCCCCGGCGCCACGGCATTGACCCGCACGCGCGGCGCAAGACTGCGCGCCAGCGTGCGCACCGCGGCATGCAGCGCCTGCTTGGATAGCGTGTAGCTCAGCTGATCGGGCACCGGATTGAGCACGCGCTGGTCGAGGATATGGACGACCGCCGCATCGCCCACAGCCAAGTCGGCAAGCGCGCGGGTGAGCAGCACCGGCGCGGCAAGGTTCACCGCCAAATGCTCCTCGAGCATCCCGGCGGTCACCGTGGCGACCGTATCCTCGCGAAACAGCGCTGCGCAATTGACCAGCAGCGTCGGTGCCCGCCCGGCCAGCGCCATGGCCTGAGCCGGCATCCGCGTTACGGCCTCGGCGTCGGCAAGGTCCGCCGCCAAGGGATGGACAGCCGCGCCCAACCGCGCGAGTTCGTCTGCAAAGCCCTGATCGAAAGTCGCGGCGCTATGCGCGTGAAGCGCCAGATCCCAGCCCGCCACGGCCAGCGTGCGGGCAATCGCTGCACCGATGCGCCGCCATCCCCCGGTGACCAGCGCAAGCGGGCGGGCGGACGGCGCCGCCATCAATCGCGCCGGTGCCGGGTCAGCGTCATGCCGATCTCCTCGCCGCGCTCGCTGATCGCAAGCTTGACGATCTTGACCGTGACGCGCGTCACGCGGCTATCCTGCAGGAACAGCGTCTCGCAGATGTGGTCAGCCACCGATTCGATCAGCTGGAAATGCACACCCTGCGGCAGGCCCTCGGTCGCCGCGTGCTTCAGGTCCATGTAGTTCTTGCTCGCCGTCAGCGGGCAATCGGGGGTGTAGCGGTCCTGCGCGGTGAGCGCGGCCGAAATCGAGATGCGCAGCGGCTGCGGCCGCCCGGTCTCCTCGGAATAGATCCCGGTGAGCACATCGCTTTCGATGTTGGCGACTTCAAGGATGAGGCTGTCGTTCACGGGCCGCGCCTCTGGCACCCCGCCGCCCCCTTGTCCAGTGCCGGTGGTCGCGATGCCCGCCCCAGATTTTCTTATGTTTCAGGATTGGACCAGCGCGCGAAGATTGCGGTGGGCAGGATGCGCCCGCTTTCACCTTCCTCGGCGAGCGCCAGTTCGCCGTGCTCGACTGTGCCCGGCAGCCCCGCCAGCGCCTCTGCCAGCAGCCCGCCAATAGCGAGCGAGGACATGCGCACGGCATAGACGGTGAGGAACAGGAACCGGCTGTCCGCATCCAGCAGCCGCGCACAATCGGCGATCAGGGTCGGCAGGTTCTCCTCCAGCCGCCAGACCTCGCCATCCGGCCCCCGCCCGAACTTGGGCGGATCGAGGATGATCCCGTCATAACGCTTGCCCCGCCGCACCTCGCGCGCGGCAAACTTGGCCGCATCGTCGACAATCCAGCGCACCGGCCGGTCCTCCAGCCCCGCCACCGCAGCATTGGCCCGCGCCTGCGCCACCGCCTTCTTCGAGGCATCGACATGCGTGACCGGCCCGAAGCGCGAGAGCGCCATGGTGCCGACGCCGGTATAGCCGAACATGTTGAGCGTGGACGCATCCAGACGGCCGTCCAGTTGCTCGCCCATCCAGTCCCACACCGGCGCCATATCGGGAAAGAAGCCGAGGTGGCGAAACGGCGTGCACTGCGCGGTAAAGCCGATCCCAGCCCAATCAAGCGGCCAGCCCTCGCGCGGCACAGGCTTGGCATACGTCCAGCGCCCGCCGCCGTCCTCGTCGGACCCCGGCACGAATTCGCCATGCGCATCCCACACCGCCACGCGCGGTGCCCACAAGGCCTGCGGTTCCGGGCGAATGAAGCGATAGGGGCCGTAGCGTTCGAGCTTGCGCCCGTCACCGCTGTCGATCAGGCCGAACTGGTCCCAGCCCGCCCCGACCATGAGCTTTGCCTGAAGATCGAGGTTGGCCACCTCAGCCGGCTCCCAGAACGTCCTTGGGCGTGGCGCGCTCGGCAATCCACGCGGCGACGGTGTCATAGTCGCCCGGCAGGCGCGTATAGGCCTCCTCGCGCTCGAACAGATCGCCCACCCGCCCGGGCAGCGATGGCCGCACGCCGGTTGCGCGCTCCACCGCATCGCCGAACTTGACCGGATGTGCCGTCGCCAGCGTCACCACCGGAACATCGGCAGGAAGCCCGGCGGCCACCCGCGCGGCATGCAGGCCGATTGCGGTATGCGGATCGAGCACTTCGTCGCAAGCCTCGTGCGCCCAGCGCATGGCCTTGGCCATTTCCACCTGATCCGCGCGCGCGCTGGTAAACAGCCCGGCCGCCGCCTCCCGCTGCGAATTGGTCAGCTGCATCGCCTTGGTCGTCTCGAACTGCTTCATCTGCGCCAGCAAGGCTGCACCGTCGCGCCCGCCCGCATCGTAAAGCAGCCGCTCGAAGTTCGAGGAGACCTGGATATCCATCGAAGGGGCCGAGGTCGCCGTCACCGTCCCAGCAGAATAGTCGCCGTTCGACAACGCGCGGTGGAGGATATCGTTGATGTTGGTGGCGACGATCAGCCGTTCGATGGGGAGGCCCATCTGCGCGGCGACATAGCCTGCAAACACATCGCCGAAATTGCCGGTCGGCACGCTGAAGGCGGCCTTGCGCTGCGGCGCGCCAAGCTGCAGCGCGGCAGCGAAGTAGTAGACCACTTGCGCCATCAGCCGCGCCCAGTTGATCGAATTGACCGCCGCGATGCCGAAGCGGCTGGTCATCGCATTGTCGTTGAACATGCGCTTCACCATCGCCTGCGCATCATCGAAGCTGCCGTCGATGGCGATGTTGTGCACATTGGGCGCGAGCACCGTGGTCATCTGCCGCCGCTGCACATCGGAAACCCGGCCATGCGGGTGGATCATGAAGATATCCACTTTCGCGCGCCCCGCGACCGCGTCGATGGCCGCCGAGCCCGTATCGCCGGACGTCGCGCCGACGATGGTCAGGTGATCGTCGCGGCGGCCTAGGAACTCCTCGAAGAGCAGGCCAAGCAGCTGCAGCGCGACGTCCTTGAACGCCAGAGTCGGGCCGTGGAACAGCTCGAGCAGCCACTGCCGTTCATCAAGCTGCACCAATGGCGTGACGGCGGCATGGGCAAACCGGCCATAAGCCTCGCGCGTCAGCTCCTGCAGTCGCTCCGGCGCGATACAGTCGCCGACGAAGGGCTGCATGACCTTCGCGGCGAGCTCCGCATAGGGCAGCCCGGCCATCGCGGCGATCTCGTCATGGGTGAAGGTCGGCCAGCGCTCGGGCACGTAGAGCCCACCGTCGGAGGCGAGGCCGGCGAGGGTCACGCCCTCGAAATCGAGCGAGGGCGCCTGGCCCCGGGTGCTGACGTACTTCATGGCGCTGCCGGTTAGCGGGCGGGGGCGCGGGGCGCAAGGATTTGGGGCAATGTGCGGGCCGCTTGCGGATTTGGCATCGTCCCGTTGGTCACTCCGCAACCCTTCGTCATCCCCGCGCAGGCGGGGATCTAGGGCGAGGAAGTGCTGCAGCCGCTCTGGATCCCCGCCTGCGCGGGGATGACGAAGGGTTGAGGGGCGGTGAGGTTCTGAGACCCCTCCCGGGGGGGGGGGGGGGGGGGGGGGGGGGGGGGGGGGGGGGGGGGGGGGGGGGGGG
>NZ_JBMDKN010000013.1:0-39830 GCF_057809735.1 Novosphingobium sp. FG137
TCGTCATTCCCGCGAAGGCGGGAATCCAGAGCGACCAGACCAAAACCCCCTTCACCCCGGACTTGATCCGGGGTCCCGCTTCCTCCCGCAACCCTACTCCGGCCGCTCCCCCGCCATCGTCGTGCGGTACATCTCGCGCCGGAACCCGTCATAATCATTAGGCGCCAGATGCAGCGCGGCGCGGTTGTCCCACATCGCGATCATGCCGGGTTCCCAGCGCAGGCGGCAGGTGAACCCGGCCTGCGTGATATGCCGCGTCAGCATGTCGAGGATCGGGCGGCTTTCCGCCTCGGTCATGCCCTCGATCCCCACGGCATAAACCTCGTCCACATAGAGCGAGGGCAGCCCGGTGAAGGGATGCGTGCGCACCAGTGGGTGGAAATTGCCGTTGAGCGCGGAGCTGCGCCGGTCGTCATTGGCAAAGGCCATCGGCTTGCCGCTGATCCGCTCCTGCGTCGCCACGTTCGCCTCAGCCGACATATGCACCTTCAGAGGGCGCAGCATCGCCTGCATTGCGGGGCTCAGCATCCGCCAGGCCAGCTGCGTATCGGTCCAGGTCGTGTCCCCCCCATAGGGCGGCACCTGAATGGCCCGCAGGATCGTCACCGAAGGCGGCTCATCCAGAAACGGCGAATCGGTGTGCCAGCCGCTGCCGAACAGCGCCTTGGTCTTGGTGTCCGCTTCCTTGATCAGCGGATGGACATTGCGGTGCCCCTCCACCCCTTGTGTGTAGGCATCGACCGCAAACGGCCCGAACCGCGCCGAAAACGCTTCGTGCTCGGAATGCGTGAGGTGCTGATCGCGCAGAAACACCATCTTGTGCCGCCACAGCGCGTCGCGGATCTCGTCGAAGGCCTCCGGAGCCAGATCATGCCCCAGCCGCACCCCGGTGATTTCTGCCCCCATCGCGGCGGTTAGCGGATGCGCGGTGATATGCTTGTAATCCCGCGCCGCATTATCGAAATCGCCCTGCGGGCTCAGCCTCACTTCGCGCATCAGCTTCTCTCCATCAGGCCGGAATGGCCCCCTCCAGCGCATCGGCCAGTTCCACCGGGCGCGAGAGGTAGGGGCTGTGGTCGGCATCGAGCGTCACCACCCGCGCACCGGGCGACATGGCCTGCATCCGGCGCTGGCTGGTGATCGGGATCGTGCGGTCCTCGGTGCATTCGATATAGGTGCGCGGCAAAGAACCCCAGCGCTGGGCTGAAAGCTGCAGCAATTCCGCGCGTGGCCCATGCGGCTCCGCCAGCAAGCGCGGCAGCACGCCCGCCACCAACTCGGGCGGCGAGATCTGCGCAAACACCGGCCCGGCCCGCTCAGGATCGACCACCGTCGCCGCGCCATCATGCACCTTGCTGATGATCGCGTCGAAATCGGGATTGGGCTCTTCCAGCGCCTTGAATTCGGCGCGCGATACGCCCGAAGGCAGCATCATCGCGCAGATATAGACCAGCGCGTCCATCGCCCCCGGATCGCGCTCCGCTGCGGTGCTCACCACCAACCCGCCGCGGCTATGCCCTGCCAGCACGACCGGCGCGCCGCCAAGCTGCGCCTTCAGCTCGCGGCAATGCTGCGCAGCAAAGAAGCCCCAGTCACCCAGCGTGATCGCGGCCATTTCCTCAGCCGTCCCGCCCATCGCCGGCAAAGTCGGCGCGACAACCGCATGCCCGCGCGCGCGCAGCAATTCCGCAACCGGATCGAAGCACCAGCCGCCATGCCACGAACCATGTATCAGCACGAAACCCGCCATCAGCGCACATGCCCCGACCATGTGCGCAGCCCCGGTGCCGTGCGGTCCTCGCTCTTCAATGCCGCCGCCATGCCCGGCCGCGCCGTCACGCGGTCGCGCCATTCCACCAGACGCGGCGCGCGCTTGGCGATCTCCATCTTGGGGAACATCCGCTCCACCATCATCCCGCAGTGCGAATAGAAATTGATATCCGCCAGCGTGTAGGTCGCGCCCGCCAGCCACGGCGTTTCCGCCAGCTGCTTCTCCACCTTGTCCACCGCGTATTCGATCTTGGCCGTCGCGTTCGCCAGATCGGCTTCGGAAAAGCCTGAACGCGCCGTCGCCCACTTCTTGCGCTGATCGGGCAGCGGGATGCTCTCGAGCAGCTTCTCGAACTCGCCGCTCTCGATATTGCGCGCAATCACGCCCACCATGCGGTGCCAGCCGTGCATCGAGACGAAGTTCATCACCTGCTCGTCGACGAACTTGTTCCAATAGCGCATCCGCGCCGCCCCCACCGCATCGCGCGGACGCAGCGGGCCGTCAGCGGGCTGCGCATCGGGAAACACATCTTCCAGATACTCGTTGATCACCGTGGTGTGGGTGATGATCGTGCCATCATGATCGAGCACCGGCACCTGGCCTTCGGGATTGATCGCGGTGAACCACGGCTGGTGCTGCTCGAACTTGTGCAGGTCGACATACACGCTCTCGTAGTCCAGCCCCTTCTCCTTGAGCGGGGCCATGGATTTGAGCGAATTGGCCAGCGGTTCGGCGTGGTAGTACTTGAGCGTCATACAGTTACCTTACGGCAAGAGTGCCCAGCACGCCGCCATCCACCGCCCAGCTCTGGCCGGTGACATGCGCGGCAGCGCGTGAAAGCAGGAAGGCGGCAACTTCGGCGACATCAGCTGCGCTGCCCAGCCGCCCCTGCGGCACATTGGCGGCGAGCGAGGTCAGCTGCTCGGGCGGCACACCTCCGAGCAGCGGGGTATCGATGAAACCGGGCACGAGGCAATTGACGCGCACGCCATAGGCAGCCCCTTCCAGCGCCGCCGCGCGGGCAAGGCCCAGCACCGCGTGTTTGCTCATCACATAGCCCACGTTCATCGCCATCCCGCGCTCGGAAGCAAGGCTGCCGGTGATCAGGATCGAGCCGTGCCCGCGCGCCTTCATTGCCGGCAGCACATGGCGCACGGCCCAGAATGCGGACTTCATGTTGACCGCCATCAGCGAATCAAACGCATCGTCCGAATAGTGTTCCAGCGGCGCGAACGTCCCGCCCGTCCCTGCGTTGAGGAACAGTCCATCGATAGGCCCATGCTGCGCGACTGCACTGTCCAGCGCGGCAATCAGCTGGTCCTGCTGGCCTACGTCCGCTGCTGCCCAGCCGGCACCTGCGCCCAGCTCCGCGCAAAGATCGGCGAGCAACTCGCCCCGCCGCGCAATCACCGTCACCCGCGCTCCGCCGCGCACCAGCCGCTCCACCGCAGCCCGGCCGATCCCGGTTGAAGCGCCGGTGATCACGACATGCTGGCCGGCGAAATCCATCAGTCCGCCTTCGGTGCGATGAATTCCGCCCAGGCCTGCCACCCCAGCTTGTCCGCCGCATCAGGAACCCATTGCTGCGCCATGAGTGCGCGCGCCTCCGCCTCGGGCATCCCCTGAAAATCGCGGTGCAGCCGGTAGAAGAACGCGGAGACCCGCCAGTTCATGATGCAATGCACGTGTACCGGCTTCGGCCCCTGCTCGATTGCCGCGCGGAACGCCTCGAAATGGGCCTCGGCAGGCGCATCGAACGGCACCGGAATGTGCGTGTAGGCGATACCTTCGGCGCCAAACCGGCCCGCCTCGTCAGCCAGCGCCTCGGGATGGCTGTCGAGCGCCAGATTGACGACCTGCTTCACGCCCAGTGCGGCAAGGCGGGCGACATCATGGTCCTCGAGCCGCCCCGAAGTCGTCACATCGCCGCTCAACCTTTGCCAGCCGCGGATATCGGCGGGATCTGTCTCCATACCGGCTCAGGCCAGCCCCAGCACGCGCAGCGCGTTGTCCTTCATGATGCCGGGCAGCACCTCATCCCGGAAGCCCACCTTGAGCGCGGCATCGATCCACTTCTGCGGGTGGATCAGCGGGAAGTCAGACCCGAACAGCATCTTATGCTTCAGCTGCGTGTTGGCATACTGAATGATCTGCGGCGCGAAGTACTTGGGGCTCCAGCCGGACAGGTCGATAAAGACGTTGTCCTTGTGCAGCGCCATCGAAAGGCTTTCATCCACCCATGGCCACGAAGGGTGCGCAAGGATGATCTTCATGTCGGGAAAGTCGACCGCAACATCGTCGATCAGCATCGGCTGGCCATACTTGAGCCGCATCCCGCCGCCGCCGCGCATGCCTGTGCCCATGCCCGAATGGCCGGTGTGGAAGATGGCAGGCAAACCGTATTCGGCGATCACTTCATAGATCGGATAGGCCACACGGTCCGCCGGGTGGCAATCCTGCACGATGCCGTGGAACTTGAAGCCCTTGACCCCGTAGTTCTCGATCAGATCGCGCGCCTCACGCGCGCCGAACTTGCCCTTGTGCGGGTCGATCGAGGCGAACGCGATGCAGATATCGTCGTTCTTGAGCGCCATTTCGGCGACTTCGTAGTTCGAGACCCGCTTCGCGCCCATGCCGCACTCCGCATCGACCGTGAACATGCAGAACGCGATCTGCTGCTCGCGGTAGATCTCGACGATCTCGGGCATCTTGGGCCGTTCGCGCGGGGCCTTGAAATAGGCCGATGCCGCATCGAAGAACTTGCCCATCACCGGATCTTCCGGATCGTGGCACGAAACCTCGGCATGCACGTGCACGTCGATGGCCTTGATCTTCGTAATATCGATGGGCACCGGCAATTCCTTGAAAAAAGCCCCGACGACCGCGCGGTCGCCGGGGCTGTTGTTCACTCAAACATGGCTCAGACGAGCGCGTCCTTCTTGACGGTGATCACCTGGCTGTAGGTGAACTCCTTCAGGCCCTCGATGCCGTATTCCGCGCCGAAGCCGGACTGCTTGTGACCGCCGAATGGTGCGAAGGGCGAGAGGTGGAGGAACTCGTTGATCCACACCGTGCCGGTTTCGAGCTGCTCGGCAATCTTCACGCCGCGCTCGGTATCCTTGGTCCACACCGCGCCGGCGAGGCCATATTCCGAGTTGTTGGCGCGCGCGATGACTTCGTCGTCAGACGAGAACTTCATCAGCGGCATGACCGGGCCGAACTGCTCCTCGGCAACGATCCGCGCGTCTTCGGGCGGGTTGTCGAGAATGGTGATCGGCACGTAGTAGCCCGAGCCCGAAGGATCGACATCGCCGCCGACGAGGAACTTGTAGCCGTTGGCCTTGGCGTCCTCGATCAGCTCGCACACGCGGTCGAACTGCTTCTTGTTCTGGATCGGACCCACGCCGGTGCCCTGGTTGGCACCATCGCCCACGGTCACGTTCTTCGCGTACTCGGCAATCGCCGCGCTCATCTCGTCGTAGATGTCTTCGTGGATATAGATGCGCTTGGCCGCCACGCAGATCTGGCCCGCGTTGGTGAAGCTCGACCAGAACAGCTGCTCGGCCACCTTGGCAACGTCGGCGTCAGGCAGCACGATCGAGGCGTCATTGCCGCCGAGTTCGAGCGTGATGCGCTTGAGGTCCTTCGAGGCGCCTTCCATGATCTTCTTGCCGGTCGCGGTGGAGCCGGTGAAGGTGATCTTGTCGATGTCCGGGTGCGCGGTGATCATCGGGCCGAGGGCATCCTCGCCGGTGATGATGTTGACGACGCCCGCGGGCACGATGTCCTTGATCAGCTCGGCAAAACGGAGCGTGGTCAGCGGAGTAAACGGTGAGGGCTTGAGCACGATGGTGCAGCCCGAAAGAATCGCGGGCGCGATCTTCTGCACGGCCATCAGGATCGGGAAGTTCCACGGCACGATGCCGCCGACCACGCCGACCGGCACGCGGCGCGTGCGGCTGAGGCGTTCGTCGCTGTCCTCGTTGATCGTCTCTTCCAGCGTCAGCGTCGACTGCGCGTTCATCATCGCCGAGCAGCCGCCGATTTCGAACTGGGCCTGCTGGTGCGGCTTGCCCTGTTCGGCGGTGAGGAGGCGGAACAGCTCGTCGAAGTTGGCGTCGATGGCTGCGGCCATGGCGCGGATCACCGCACGGCGATCATCAACCGGGGTCTTGGACCAGGTCTTGAAGGCGCGGCGGGCAGCGGCCACGGCGCGGTCAAGCTCCTCGGCGCCGCAAGCCGGCACCTGGCCGATCACCTGCTCGTTCGCCGGGTTCACCACGTCGAGCGCGGTGGCAGTGGTTACAAGCTCGCCGTCGATCAGATTGGGGTAGAGTTTGGTCATGGGTCTCTCCGTCCTCTATGGATTGTTCTAGGTTATAGCATTTTGTCAGCGCGATGCCAGCGCCTTGTCTTCGTTGGCACGCTTGATGAGATACATGCGGATCGCCTCCGCGTCAGCGGGCTTGAGCGCTGATTTGAACGAAACCATGCCCAGTTCGTGGAGCTGGCCGCCGATCACCACCGCCTTCAGCGCGTCGGCGGAGTTGATGATCGCCGAGTGGCGCAGATCGGGGTTGAGCCCGCCCGAAACCGCCGCATCGCCGTGGCAGACCGAACAGTAGCGGCCATAGAGCTGGCCGCCCTTGGTGGCCTGCGCCTGCGTGCCGGTGAACGGCGGCGGATCGAGCACCATCTGGTTCATCGGGGGCGCTTCGGGCAGCTGGCCCTTGGCGCCGAGCTTGAACACCAGCAGGCGGCTGATGTTGCGTGCCGCGCCGGCCTTGTTGGCCAGCACGCCGGTGGCAATATCCCATACGCCGCCCCAGCCGGCGAGGATGGCGACATACTGCTCGCCATCGATCGCATAGGTCATCGGCGCGGCGATGATCCCGGTCTGCGCCGGGAACGACCACAGCTTCTCGCCCTTGTTCGCGGTATAGGCCACGAATTCGCCCGCAGCCGTGCCCTGGAACACGAGGTTACCCGCGGTCGAAAGCACACCGCCGTTCGAGGGGCCGATGAGATCGACCTTCCACGCCGGCTTCCGATTCGCCACATCCCACGCCACCAGTTGCCCGGTGGTCGCCGCCTTCGCACCCGCCTGCACCTTGGCATCAGCCGGCATCGCCACGGCATAACCGTCAAGACCCGTCTGGAAGCCGATATCGGTCGGCTTCCAGCCCGCCGCCGCCATATAGGGGAATGCGGCAAGGTTGGTCGGGATGTAGAGATAGCCGGTCTTCGGGCTGTAGCTCTGCGGCTGCCACGAATGCGCGCCGACCGCGCCGGGCAGGCTGACGAAGGGCTTGCCGGTCTTTTCATACTGCGCATCGGGGTTGATGGTCGGGCGCCCGGTCTCGGGATCGACTGCCGTTGCCCAGTTCACCGGAACCCAGGGGGTTGCCGAAAGGAACTTGCCGGTCTTCACGTCGAGCACATAGACGTGCCCGTTCTTGGGCGCATGCATGGCCACGTGGCGCTTCTCGCCGCCGATCACCACGTCGGCAATCGTGATCTGCTGATCCGAGTCGAAGTCCCAGCGGTCTTCCGGCGTCTCCTGGAAATGCCATGCATACTGGCCCGTATCGGCATTCACCGCCACGATTGATGAGGTGTAGAGGCTGTCACCCGCACGCCCATTGGCAGCCGGATTCCACGGCTCGGCATTGCCGGTGCCGAAGAGGACGAGGTTGGTTTCCGGATCGTAGGTGATCGAATCCCACACGGTGCCGCCGCCGCCGAGGGTCCACCACTTGTTGCCCCAGGTCTTGGCCGCCGCTTCATGCGCCGCCTTGTTGACGCCTTCGACACCGAAGCCTTTAGCGGGGTTGCCCGGCACGGTGTTGAAGCGCCACACTTCCTTGCCCGTCTCCGGGTCATAGGCCGCGATATAGCCGCGCGCCTTGTATTCCGCGCCAGCCGCGCCAATCAGCACGCGGCCCTTCACGATGCGCGGCGCGCCGGTGATCGTGTAGTCGGTCTGGTTGGGCACCGTGACCTTTTCCCAGATCACCTTGCCCGTCTTCTGATCGAGCGCGATCAGCCGGCCATCCAGCGCCGCGACAAACAGCTTGTCGCCATAAAGCGCTACACCCCGGTTCACCGCATCGCAGCAGGTGCGCACCAGGGTTTCGCGCGGCACCTTGGGATCATAGGCCCACAGCGGCTTGCCGGTCTTCGCGTCATAGGCCTTCACCATCGACCATGCGGTCGAGACATAGAGCACACCGTCGTGCATCAGCGGGGTGGCTTCCTGCCCACGCGCGGTGTCCAGGTCGGCAAACCAGGCAAGGCCCAGTTGATCGACGTTGTACTCGTTGACCTGCTTGAGCGGCGAATAGCGCTGCTCGGCATAGTCGCGGCCATAACTCAGCCATTCGCCCGCCGGGACGCTCAGCAGCATCGCGTCGGTCACTCCGGCCATCGCACCCGATTGCGCCACCGCCCCCGCCGAAAGTGCGAGAACCGATGCCATGGCCAACTTGCGAACGAACGAAACGCGCATATCCGTCACCTTCTCCTGACTGCCCGGTGCGACCCCGGATCACTTTAACCGGCTGTTTAAACGACCCTCGGTCAATTCACCATACGCTGCGCGTCGCCCCAGTACTTTTTGCGCAGCGCCTTCTTGTCCATCTTGCCCGCAGCGGTGCGGGGAATGGCATCGATGAACTCGATCGATTTGGGCGCCTTCACGCCGCCCAGCCGCTGCTTGGTATAGGCGATGATTTCCTCGCCGGTGATCCCATCGGCGACGACCACTGCATGGACCTGCTCGCCCCACTTCTCGTGCGGGATGCCGAACACGCAGGCCTCGCGCACAGCTGCCAGTTCGGTCACCGCCGCCTCGACTTCGGCGGTGAAGACGTTGAAGCCCCCCGAGACGACCATGTCCTTCTTGCGGTCGACAATATAGAGATAGCCGTCCGCATCGAACTTGCCGACGTCGCCCGTATGGTGCCAGCCGAACTTGCGGATCTCGGCGGTTTCTTCGGGCTTCTCGAAGTAGGAATGCGTCACCAGCGCGCCGCGCACGCAGATCTCGCCCGCCTCGCCCAGCGGCATGTGATTGCCATCGTCGTCCATCAGCGTGACCTTGATCGAGCGGGTCGGCTTACCGCACGAGGCGAGCTTTTCCGGCGCCTCCTTGGCAAAGCGCGCCACGTCCTCGGGCGGGAACCACGCCACGATCATCGGGCACTCCACCTGGCCATAGGCTTGGCACATGCAGGGGCCGAAGATTTCCACCGCCTGCCGCAGCTTTTCCGGGCTGCAGGGCGATCCGACGAGGATGAAGATCTTCAGCGACGAATAATCGTGCTTCCCGATCTCCGGGCTCGCGAGGCACTGGTACATGGCCGTCGGCGGCAGGTACATGTGCGTGACCTTGTACTCCTCGATCGTGCGCAGCACGTCTTCGGCATCAAAGCCCGGCAGGATCACCTGCGTCGCGCCAAGGCTCATCGTCGAAAGTGCAATCGGCCCCGCCGCATGCGTGATCGGCGCGGAAACCAGCGCGACCGGATTGTCGGTGCGCCCGCCCATGCCGTCCGCCGCCGTCTCGATCATCGTGCCCCAGCCGAGGTTGGTCACGTTCGCGCCCTTGGAGGGGCCGGTCGTGCCGCCGGTGGGGAAGATGCCGACCATGTCCATCAGGTTGCCGAACGCATCGGTTTCGGGCTCGACGAAGTCGGCCTCGCTCACCCCGGCCATGAACTCCTCGAGGCTGGGGTCATCGCCCATGCGCTGATCGAGGCACACGAAGTGCTGCAGCGTCGGGCACAGGTCCTTGAGCTGCTGCACCTCGTCGGCCTTCGACGAGTGGTAGACCATCCACTTCAGCCGCACATAGTTGATGTAGGCCGCATTGGCCTCGATCGCGTTGCGCGTGTTGACCGGGATCCACTTGCCGTTGGCGCGCCACATCGCCAGCACCACCACCAGCAGCATGCCATCGTTCGGGCCATAAAGCCCGAGCAGGTCCTGATTCTCGAACCCGCCTTTCTGGAGTGCCGCGGCAATGCGCTCGGAAAGCGCCTTGGTCTCGGCAAAGGTCAGTTTCAGGCCGGATTCGGTATCGATAATCGCAAGGCGCGAAGGATCGCGGTCATGGCCACGGTCAAAGTAGTCGATTGCACGCATCGTGCTTTCATCCCCAACGGTTGATTTCCGGGCCAGGCGCCCAAGTTTTAAGCGGTTCCGGCGTGTTGGCCATGGCCAAAGCTGCCAGAATACAGGGCCGAACCGCCACGCGCGCCAGCCAGGCACGGGTAAGTGGCGTTTCGGAGAAGGCTTCGGGACGGACCAGTTCCATGCCCGCCAGCCAGCTGTAGGTGACCAGATCGGCAATCGAGAACGCGCCCATCAGGAACTCGCGTCCATCGGCCAGCTTGTCCTCGCAGCGCTGCACGGCCTGATCGACCTTGGCCTCGCTGTCCGCCACTTGAGCTGCGTCGATTGTACCGTCACGCAGGCCCAACCAGCGTTCGCGCAAGTCGTCCGAATGGATGGCTGCAGCAATATGAACGAAGTCTCGCGCCGGAATGGCTGCAATCGCCGCTTGCGAATGCGCCAGATTGCCCAGCAGCGCCGCCGCCGGCGAAAGCCGCTCGGTGATCTGCCGGCACCACATCAGCATTTCCCAATGCGCGTAAGGGTCATCAGGCTGGAGCCCGCAGCCCCCCGCCCTTTCATCGAGAAATTGCGCGAGGAACACCGACTCAGTCATCGCCTCGCCGCCGATCACCAGCACTGGCCCCTCGCCCTCGATCCCCAGATCGAGCGCGATCGGCTCGGCAATCTCCGGCAGGGCGTGCCGCGCACCGCTCAGAAGGTCGATCGGGCGGCAGGGAATGTCGAGCCCGCTTTCGGCCAGCGCCGCCAGCACGGTCAGCGAAGCACCATTGGGTTCGCCATGATAAAGCACTGGCTCCATCAGATGATCCCTTCCATCATCAGGCTATAGCGCGCCGCCATGTCGGTCTTGCCCATGGCCCACGTCTTGCCCACTGCCTCGCGCTCATAGACGCGCTTCAGCCAGCGCATGATGTTGGGCGTCTTGTCCTTGCTGGCGAGATCGGGCTGCGAAAGCGGCAGCGAATAGGTCGAGTTGAAGATGTTGATATCGGCCAGGCTGTAGGCATCCGAACCCACATAGTCTCGCTTGCCTAGCTCCTCCTCGAGCTTGGCGACGCCCAGCGCCACGCGGCGGCGGCTTTCGGCCATTTCCTCCGCGCTGAAATCGCCATTGATTGCCTTCTTCCATGCCCTGCGCCGCTCGGGCAGCGGAATGCGTTCAATCGCGGCGGCCAGTTCCTCCGGATCACGCTCCCGCACGCGCGGGCCGACGAACACGCT
Organism: Novosphingobium sp. FG137; assembly: GCF_057809735.1. Classification (NCBI taxonomy): domain Bacteria; kingdom Pseudomonadati; phylum Pseudomonadota; class Alphaproteobacteria; order Sphingomonadales; family Sphingomonadaceae; genus Novosphingobium; species Novosphingobium sp. FG137. The sequence continues at coordinate 11,132 of NZ_JBMDKN010000013.1, forward strand.
CCAGCCGATCATCGAGAAGCTGGGCCCAAGCCACTGGTCCATGAACTTCATCCACCAGCGCACCCGCCAGCGGTCCTGCGCGTCCGCCGGCATCAGGTCCGGCCCCGGGAACGCGGCGTTCACATATTCCATGATCGCCGTGCTTTCGGTCAGCACGCGCGAACCCCAAGGTCCCTGGTGCGTCATCGCCGGGATCGTCCCCTGCGGATTGATCGCAAGGTATTCCGGCTTGTGCTGATCGAACTGCAGCATATCGATGTAGTGGCTGGAAAAGGGCACGCCCTTTTCCATCAGCGCCAGCATCGGCTTGCCCGAATTGGCGTTGGGCTCCCAGTGATAGAGCGTCACGTCGGTCATGCGTTGAGCACCATGGCAGCAAGCTCTCTCCCGACTCCGGACATGCGGAGCTGATTGTTAGTGTTACATACTAAATCAGCTAGCGTGACGGTTCAAGCAGTCCTGCCCGCAGAGGCAGATCGCAGCACCCGCTTAGGCGCTAGTCCGCCCGCGCGCTAAGTGCTCCGGAGCGATCACATTTCACTGGGGGAAACAGCCCTCAGCGCGCGGCCATGCTCCAGCGCAGCAGGCCATCGTGGCCGGAGAGCGGCGCCGAAGCGCGCGTCTCGGCCGTCCGCCGCAAGCCCTGCTCTTCCAGCAGCCCGCGCAGCGCGGTCCAGTCGCTCCACCGCGTCAGCCCCTCGACACGCATCGCACCCGCCAGCGCTGCATGGGCGTCCCGCAGAGAGACCGCGGCAAGATCGATTCCCCGCCCGCCTGCAAAGCTTGCGGATTCAGCCAGACGGCTGTCGTAAACGATCACCGCCGCCATTTCTGTCGCCGCCTGCGCCGCCACCGGAACAGCCGCCACCGCGCCAGCAAGCGCTCCGCCTTTCAGCACCCCGCGCCGCGTGGTCCGCATCAGCCCGCCTTCCCGAGGTACTTCGAGACCGCATCCAGTTCGGCATCGGTGACGTCTACCTTGGTCTGCGCCGGCATCGCGCCCTTGCCCATGCGCACTACACTCTTCACATAGTCCGCCGTCAGGTCGGTGCGGTTGGCAAGCAGGCCCTTGTCCGGCGTCTCGCCCATCATCATGCGCTGCTTGGTGAGGAGGTTGGTGCCCATCCCGCCGGCAAGGTGGCAATAGCCGCAGTGGACCTGAAACAGCACCTTGCCGTCCCCGCCCGGCTTCAGCCGATCACCCGCTGGTGCCTCGCCGCGCATCTGGTAGGGCGGTGGCGGCCCTGGAGGCGGACCGGGAGGGAGGGCCGCAGCGGCGGACGCGAGCAATCCGGCTGCCAGAATCAGGCGCTTCATGCCTTGCCTCCCGAATTCTTGGCGCGCTGGGCGGCATAGGCGGCGGGCCAGATGCCCTGCTTGCCGGGTGCAACGATTCCATTGGGATCGAGCGCGTTTTTCACCTTCTCGCCAAAGCGGCGCAGCGCATGGCCGTTGAAATCGAAGGTGTCCATCACAGGGTCCATCCAGCCAAGGTGGGTGCGGTATTCGGCATAGCCCGCCTTGGCCGTCTCCGTGATGAGCGCATCGAACAGGCGGCGCATTTTCACCACTTCCTCGGCGTTGTCGCGGTCATACATCAGCATGTTGACGTTGTTGGCAAAGCGCCCGCCAATGGTGAAGCTGGCGTAGAAGTCCACGTCGAAGTCCGCGATGATCTTGCGGCTGCGATGCATCTGATCAAGCACGTGCTTGCCGGTTGCAGGCACCACCGGCGAAAAGCCCATGTGCGCCCCGCGCCCGCCGATCCAGTCGCTCATCTGCAAGGGCACGGCAGACGGGATGCCCATCGTGATTTCGACCCCGTGGACATAGTCGCCCGGATGCCACCAATGCTCGGCAGGCGGGGTCTTGAGGTTGCGCTCCATCGCCGCCTTCACCACCGCAGCCTTGGCCTTGACCACGCCTTCATCACCGTAGAACCGCAACGCGACCTGCCAATAGCCCAGCTTGTGCTCCTTGAGCAGTTCTTCCACGCGCGCTTCCGGAATCGCACCCGGCTTGTCCCAGAAATCCTTGCGCTGGCCTTTCAGCACCATCTTGCCAAGCCAGCTCGGGATGAACACGTTCTGGTCGATCAGCCCGGAAATCTTCAGCGGCGCAATCGTATCGATCACCCAACCGATATCGTCCACCGCCGGGATATCCCACACCAGTTCAAGCGATGTCTCGGGCGCGGGCTGCAACCACAGACCGGCCTTGGTCACGATGCCGAGATTGGACTGCGAAAAGGCCAGATCAAACGTCGGGCCATAGCTCATCGGAAAGAGATGGAAGGCCGGGTTGTTCGTCATCGCGCCCATGCCGGTGCGCATCAGATCGCCGTCCGGCAGCACCGCCTCGATCCCGCACAGATTGCGCGCGTGGAGGCCATAAGACGTATAACCGATGCCGTGCTCCAGCGCATTTCCGAGCACCGAGCCCCAGGCATTGCCCGGCACCGAAAGCCACAGCGGGGCCTTTTCGCGCTGAATATGCTCATAGAGATCAAAGAAGCCGACCCCCGGCTCGATCACGCAGTAGGCCAGCGCGCTATCGAGCTCGAGCACCTTGTTCATGCGCCCCAGATCGAGCACGATCGAACCCGGCAGGCGCGGCGCAGCAGTGCCATAGCCCAGGTTCTTGCCGCGCGAGACCGGCCAGAGCGGCGTCTTGTGCTCGTTCGCCAGCCGCACGATCGCGCGCACTTCCTCTACGCTGGCGGGCGCAATCGCCGCGCCTGCGGGCCATTCCTCGGACGAGCCGGGCGCATAGACATCGGAATAGGCGTCACGGTCGGCGTCGCTCGCCATGACCCAGTCCTTACCTACGACCCCGGCAGAGGCGGTGAGCATGGCATCGAACGTCTTGGGGCTGACGCGGGGCGGCAGATGCAGCTTCACCGGCGGAATTCTCCCATGTGTATTTTCTACCAATTGTTAGTGTTTTGCCGCGCGAAGGCCGCCGCGTCAAGTCAGCGCATAATACCGCACGTGGTTTCCATCCGGCCGCCGCTCGCCCACGCCGATGAACACGTGCCGCGTCAGCCAGTCGTGCGGGCCCTTGCTCGTCTCGAAAGTCGGCTGCGCGCGCAGATAGTATTCGGCATGCGGCACCGGCGCACCGCCAGCGAAGGCCCAGTTCCGCAGCCGCTCCATCGTCCCCGGCTCGCGCCCCCACAGGAACCCCTTGTTCTGCATGTAGATCAGCGTGCCATCATCGACTTCGAGCATATAGCGCGCATCGAACACCGCCGTGTCATCGGGCCGGAAGAAGGCATAATCGCCGCCCGAATTGGGCACCGCACGGCCCTTCAGCCGCGGCCCCTCGAACTCGCCATCATCGACATAAACCGCGCTGCGCATGCCCCCCGTGGGCACATCGGGCACCACCTGCACGCGGGTGAAGCGCAAGGTGCAGGCAAAGGCAAACTCCAGCCTGGGGTTGTCGAGTGTCGAAAAGTCCATGATCAACGTTTCCTTCTAAACCCCACAAACCCCATCCCCGCTCACCCTGAGCCTGACGAAGGGTGCTGGCGCAACCGCCGCGCAGGATGCTTCGACAAGCTCAGCATGAGCGGTTTTGGATTGGGTTCTCAATAATTGCTCAAGATCGTCAGGCTCGGCCCATCCAGCGGCTTGCCCGCCTTCACCTTCGCCAGTTCATCGGCCCGCATCTGCTTCTGCTGGTCGATCAGATAGGCATGGATCGAATCGGCATCACCGGGGGAAAGCACATCATCCCAGCGCGGCATCCCGCCCGGCACGAGTGCGCCTTCCAGCACGATTGCACGGAACATTGCGTGCGTCCCCGGCTGCATCCGGCGCAAGTCCGGCGTGATCGAGCGGTGCCGGTTGGCATGGCAGATCGCGCAATTGCCGAAGAACAGCCCCTGCCCGCGCGCAATCGTCTCCGCCGTCACCCCCGCGGCCTGCACCGGCGGCTCGGGCGCGACCTCGAGCGGCGGCAGCAACGGCGGTTCCTTCACCTTGCCCCCGCCCAGCTTGAACACCAGCAGCCGGTTCAGATTGCCCCGATCATAAGCGGCGGCATAGCGCGGCACGAACGGAAACCCACCCCCGCCCCACCCGGCCATGACCGCGATGTATTGCACGCCGTTCACCTGATAGGTCATCGGTGCCGCCATGATGGGGGTACCCGTCTCGATGCGCTTCAGCACCTTGCCGGTCTTCGCATCGCGGACCAACAGCGTGCCCCCCACATTGCCATGGATCAGCAGCCCCGAAGCGGTCGTCAGCACCCCAGCGCGGTCCTGCCAGCCTGCCGTATCCGCCGCCCACACCGTCTTGCCCGTCAAAGGCTCGATCGCGCGGATCTGCGCCTTGCCGGGATCGCGCAGCGCTTCTGCATAGGCAGGCAAGGCACGCACCGCATCGGCCATCGGCGCGGGGAACGTCGCCAGCGCATCTTTCACATCGGTCGTGAAGATCAGCGCTGCATCGTTGTTGAGCCCGCGCGCCTTCAGCGGCTTCTGCCCCGGCGTCATGAAGATCAGGTTCCCCAGATCGAGCACCGCAGCATAATACAGCCCAGTCGCCGGATCGAACGAAGCGGGATGCCAGTTGCGCGCCCCCGGAGTCGCCGGAAACACGATCTTCGGCCCCGCCGTGTAGTCGCTCTCCTCGGGCGTCAGGATCGGCCGCCCGGTGGCGGGATCGATCCCCTTGGCCCAGTTCATCCGCGCAATCGGATTGGCCTTGAGCAGTTTCCCGGTTCCCCGGTCGATCACATAAAGAAAGCCGTTCTTGGGCGCATGGAGGATCACCGTCCGATCCGCGCCGTCCACCTTCAGGTGCGTGAGGATCAGCGGCTGGGTCGAAGTGAAGTCCCAGTTGTCGCCCGGCGTTTCCTGATAGTGCCAGACCATCCGTCCGGTCTTCGGATCAAGCGCGACGAGGCTGCCAAGGTAGAGGTTATCACCCCCCGCCGGGCTGCGCTTCGAAGTCGCATAAGGCCCGCCATTGCCGGTGCCCACGAGCAGATAGCCCGTCTCCGGATCGAACGCGATGGCATCCCACGGTGCGCCGCCGCCGCCAATGTCCCAGCGGCTCTTCGGATCCCAGGTCGCCAGCGCCTTCTCAAGTTCGGGCGTTTCCTGCGGTCCCAACGCCGGATCGCGCGGCACTACGTGCCAGCGCCAGCGCAGCTTGCCCGTTTCCAGATCGAGCGCCGTCACATAGCCGCGCACATCGTATTCCGCGCCCGCCATGCCGATCACAACGACATCGCCAGCAATCTCCGGCGCGCCAGTCGAATTGTCGCCCTTCTTGCGGTTCTCGATGAAGTCGCTCTTCCACACCACGGCGCCAGTCTTCGCATCCAGCGCATAGAGCCAGCCATCGAGCGTCGCGACGTAGACCTTGCCGCGCGCGACCGCGACGCCGCGGTTGACCATGTCGCAGCACGCCGTGCGATTGAGCTGCATGTCGATCTCGGGCTCGAAGGCCCAGAGCTGCTTGCCCGTCGCGGCATCCCAGGCATAGGCCCGCCCCGCCACGCCCGAGCTATAAAGCACCCCGCCGACCATGACCGGCGTCGCTTCCATGCCGCGCATGGTGCCAAGCTCGGCCTGCCAGGCAAGGCCCAGCTTGCCGACATTATGCGCGTTGATCCCGGTCAGCGCCGAATGGTGCGTCTTGCCCGCATCCCCGCCCGGGCTGGTCCATTCGCTCCCCGCGCCGACCATCGGCGGTGCAGCGCCAAGGGCGAGTGCGGCGAGTGCTGCGCAAGCACCCTTCGACAAGCTCAGGGTGAGCGGACTTCTTTTTGAGGCATTACCCCCAACGCCGCTCATCCTGAGCCTGTCGAAGCATGCCCGCACCACGTCAGCCAAGCGATGCGGCAAACCCCTAACCCCGCTCACGCTGAGCCTGTCGAAGCATGCCCGCACAACACCGGCCCCCATCACAGCGCGTCCCACGGGCTCGGCATCCGATAGGGCACCGTGATGAAGTTCGCCTCGATCTGCTCGATCATCCCGTGATCGATCTTGAACAGCTCGGAGATATAGAAGCTGTGCGGCCGCCGCACGGGGCTCTTCACCGTGCGCCCGTCGGTGAGTTGATACTCGTCGATCCGGCCCGAATGGTCGATAAAACCAAAGGCCAGCACCAGCCCGCGCTCCTCGTCCACCAGCGGAAAGCGCCGCGCGCGCAGATCGTCGTCATAGCGGTAGTTGCCCATGCGGAACTGCTCTTCGCAGCCCAGCGCGGAAACCGGCACGATCTTGGCAAACTCGGGATTTCGCGTCGTCTGCACGCCGTTTTCCACCCGGTTGCAATCGGGATGGAACTTGGTGTGGATCGTCCCGTCGTTGCGCTGGAGCGTATCGAAGTAGCCGTCGGAAAGCGCCACCATCTCCGCGCGCGGCACCGGGGCCACCACTTCGCGGTGGAGGATCGGCTTGTCCCAATAGCGGCAGTTCTCGAACTTTATGCCGCTGTCCGATTGCCGCACGATCAGCATCTCGCACTCGGCAATTGCCCCATCCTCGGCGATCTTCAGCCGCAGCGTGAAGGCCGATTCCTCGATCGCCTCGATCACCGTGCCGAAATAGCCGACCTGCCCTGTGCGGGTATCCGCAAACCGCAGCTGATACTCGCCCAGCTTCTGGATCGTGCCCCAAACCCCGTCGCCGATCTCCAGCATCACGTTGTTTTCGCTGTGATACGCGCCCGCCGCCCAATCCAGCCGGGAGTGGTCGCCCGCATTCAGCGCGGCGAGAAATGCATCGAGTGCGGCGTAAAGACCGGCGCGGTCCATAATCTCTCCCATGGGGGCTTTACCGCCCTTCGAATTCCGGCATACCGTATCAAATGTTAGAATAAAAGGGGAGAGAGTCGATGGCGCGAACCGCCACGGAACAGGCCAATCACGACCTGGTGATCGAGATGTACCACAAGGTGCTCATCGCCATGGATAGCACCGCGGTGGACCGCTACATTTCGCCCGATTACATCCAGCACTCCATGCTCGCCCCGCCCGGAGTGGACGCGCTGAAAGCCTTTCTCGATCATGTGAAAGTCGAATCGCCCGATGCGAAGCAGACCATCCACCGCAGCTTTGCCGAAGGCGACCACGTGATCGTCCACACCCATGTCGAGCGCTGGCCGGGCGATCCGGGCATTGCCGTGGTCGATATCTTCCGCTGCGAAAATGGCATGATCGTCGAGCACTGGGACGTGCTGCAGGACGTGCCCGCCAATCCCGTCAATCCCAACTCGATGTTCTGACCAAGGAGCCCCCGATGCGCCTCGCTGCCCTAGCCGCTCTCGCCCTCCTCGCCGCGCCCGCCGCCGCTCAGGCCAAAACCTGCAAGCTCACGCCCAAACAGGTCGTCACCCAGTTCCTCCACGAATTCTACATCGAGAAGAAGGTGCGCTCCTCGTTCGAGAAGTGGGTCGATCCGGGCTATATCCAGCACAACCCCTACGCGCAGACCGGGCGCGAGGCGGCCATCGCGTTCCTCACGAAATTCGTCGAGGGCAACCCCGGCCAGCGCACGAAAATTCACCGCGTGATCGCCGATGGCAACCTCGTCGCCGCGCACAGCCACGGCTGGCAGGAAGACGGCACGCCCGAACAGAAGCGCGGCTTCGCAGTCGTTGACATGTTCCGCGTGCAAGGCTGCAAGGTCATGGAGCACTGGGACGTGATCAGCCCCGTGCCCGAGACGTCCGCCAACACCAACACGATGTTCTGAGGGGCACCATGCGCTTTACCGACAAATGCGTCGTGATCCTCGGCGGCAATGCCGGGATCGGGCTCGCCGCCGCGAAAATGTTCGCGGCCGAAGGCGCCAAGCTCGCCATCACCGGCCGCAATCGCGAGACGCTTGCCGCCGCCGCCGAAGAACTGGGCGCACTCGGCATCGCCAGCGACATGGGCGATGTGGTGCAGACCAAAGCCGCGCTCTCTGAGATCGAGCACGCGCTCGGCGGGATCGACGTGCTCTTCGTCAACGCCGGGGTCGGCGGGTTTGCCGCCATGCCGCACGTGACCGAGGAATTCTGGGACGGCATCCACAATGTCAACTTGCGCGGCGCCTTCTTCGCGATCCAGAACGCCCTGCCGCTGCTGCGCGATGGCGGCGCTATCGTCATCACCGGCTCGATCGGCAGCGAACTCGCTCTCGCCGGGAACGTGGCCTACGCCTCCGCCAAGGCCGGCCTGCGCGCCATGGCCCGCACCGTCGGCAAGGAACTCCTCCCGCGCAAGATCCGCGTCAACATGGTGAGCCCTGGCCCCACCGAGACCGAGATCTTCAAGCGCGGCGCCAGCGAAGCCGAGATCGAGGCCACCCGCGCGATGCTCGGCGGCGTCGTCCCCCTGGGCCGCATGGGCGAGGCGGAGGAAGTTGCCCGCGCCGTCCTCTTCCTCGCCAGCGCAGAGGCAAGCTTCATCAACGGCGTCGATCTCTACGTGGACGGCGGCTGCGTGGAGCTGGGCTGAAGGTCCTCCCCATTTTCCCCTGAGCTTGTCAAAGGGGCAAATGGGGAGGTGGCCCGCGAAGCGGGTCGGAGGGGTTCTGGTTTCCATACCCCCCGTCAGCCCTGCGGGCTGACACCCCCCATTTGGGCTTCGCCAAAATGGGGGGAACCAAACAAGCCTAGAGGCTCGACGGCACCCCATCCAGCAGCAGCGTCTTCACCTCCAGATAGGGCATCAACCCCTCGCGCCCGCCCTCGCGCCCAATGCCGGACTGCTTGAACCCGCCATAAGGCAGCCCGAAATCCATCCTGAGGCCATTCTGCCCAAACCCGCCCGTGCGCACACGCCGCCCGATCCGGTACGCCGCATCCACATCATGTGTCAGCACCGAACCGTTCAGCCCGAAGCGCGAATCATTGGCGATGCGGATCATGTCGTCCTCGTCATCCGCCGGGATCAGGCTGAGCACCGGGCCGAAGATCTCCTCCTGCGCAATCCGGCTATCATTGGGCACATTGGCGAACAGTGTCGGCTCGATGAAATAGCCCTGATTGAGGTGCGCCGGCCGCGCCCCGCCGCAGACCAGATCGGCCACTTTGCGGCCTTCCTCGATATACATCTCCACCCGGTCGCGCTGCCGCTTCATCGCCAGCGGCCCCAACTGCGTGCGCGGGTCATCCGAATGCCCGATCACCACCTGCCGCATCTCGCCTGCGATCGCCTCGGCCAGCTCGTCATGCCGCGCGCGCGGCACGATCACGCGGCTCAGCATCGCGCAGACCTGCCCGCTCATCATCGTGATCGTGCCCGCCAGCATCTTCGCGGCGATCGGAATCGGGAAATCATCGCGCACCAGCGCGGCGGACTTGCCGCCCAGCTCCAGCGTGCAGCGCGCGATCCGCTCTCCGCAGACCGATGCGATGCGCTGCCCCGCCACGGTCGATCCGGTGAACGTCACCTTGTCCACGCCGTGGTTGCAGACGAGGTGATCGCTCGCTTCGCGGTGCCCGGTCACGAGGTTCACCACCCCCGCCGGTAGCCCCGCCGCCTCCGCTGCCTCGGCAATGATATAGGCCTCCAGCGGCGTTTCGGGCGAAGGCTTCATGATCACCGGGCATCCTGCGAGCAGCGCATAGGCCACCTTGTTCGCCATGATCCCAAACGGCCCGTTCCACGGCGCAATGGCAGCGACCACTCCCACCGGTTCATGCACCACGAAGCCCGCCGCCGCGCCCATGCTCGGCCGCTGCTCGACAAAGGCGAAGTCCTCCGCAATCGCGGCAATGCCTTCCAGCACCGCAACCGAACCCGCATGCATCGGCCCGGCAAAGCTGGCCAGTCCGCCCATCTGCGCCGTCCAGCACCGCGCCAGTTCATCCACCCGCGCGCGCAAGTGGCCCACCATGCGCCGGAACGCTGCGATCCGCTCCGCCGGCGCCATTATCGGCCAGGGCCCATGGTCGAACGCCGCCCGCGCCGCGCTCACCGCCGCGTCCATATCGGCCTCATCCGCCTCGGCTACGCGCGCCACGACCTGTTCGGTATCGGGCGAGATAAGCTCGATCAGCCGCCCGCTGTGGGCGGGCACCCACGCGCCGCCGATATAGAGCTTGTCGGGATGCGCGATGGCGACGCCCGCTGGCAGCATGATACTTTCTCCCCACGGCGCCTGCTCCGGCGCATTCGACGTTGAATCTACCATTTGTTACAATTGAGGCAAGAGCGACCCAAGAAAAAAGGGGCGACCATCGCTGGCCGCCCCTTCCCCTCATGATCGGGAATGCCGGGTGGATCAGAACTTCTTCTGAACCGTAAGCGCCCATTCGCGCGGACGGCCGACCTGGCTGTAGATCGTGCCGGTGAACGCCTGCACCGCCGCAAAGCGGTAGGGCGTGTAGTACTTGTCGAACAGGTTCTGCACTTCGAACGAGACCGAGAGATCCTCGCCCTTGTTGCGCCACGTCAGGCGCGCGTTGCCCAGCGTGTAGGCCGCCGCATAATCGATCGGCGCACCGCCCGCGATCCGGCCGATGTTGTTGCGGCCAAAGTAGCTGAGATCGAAGCGCGGCGTGATCGAGCCGGCCGAACCCAGTTCGGCGCGGTACTGCACGCCAAACGCCCACTTCCACTTCGGCGTCGCGATCGGATCGCTCAGCAGCACGGCATTGCCCACGCGCGGATCGATGCGCGACCACTCGCCGTCAAGGTAGCTGACCGAGCCGTCGAACGAGAGACCGTCGATCGGATTGGCCTGAACCTCAAGCTCGACACCCTTGATCTTGCCGTCACCCGCGTTCTGGCGCGCACCGCACGGCGCGTTCGATCCCAGCGAGGCGCAGCTGATCAGCGGCAGCTGCACATCCTTGTAATCGTTGTAGAACGCGGAAACGTTCACGCGCAGGCGGCGGTCGAACAGATCGGTCTTGAGGCCCACTTCGTAGGCCGTCACGGTTTCCGGCCCGAAGCTGCCGTTCAGCGCCTGCGGAGCATCGAACGGCCGCGCGGTCACGCCGCCGCCCTTGAAGCCGGTGCCGACCGTCACATAGGCCAGAACCTGCGGGCTGAAGCGGTAGTCAGCCGAAACGCGCCAGTCGACCTTGTTGCCGTCGAACGTCGCCTTCACGCCATTGAGTGCGCCGAGGAAGTACGAGACCGAACCATCATAGTTCTGGCGCACGAAGGTATAGTCCTTGTGCTCCTCGGTGTAGCGCAGGCCGCCCGTCAGCGTCAGGCCCTCGATCGGCCGCGCGATCACCGTGCCGAACACCGCCTTGCTGTCCGCATTCACCGGATCGTTGCCGAGGAACTGGAAGTTCAGCCCCGGCGCGATGTAGCGGATGTCCTGCCGGGTGAAGTAGGTCGAGCGCTGGTCGGAATAGAACCCGCCCAGAGTGAAGTCGATCTTGTCCCCGATCTTGCCGTTGAAGCGCAGCTCCTGGCTGAAGAACCAGAACTTGAGGTCGTTGTACCCCTGCCCGACCACGTTGAGGTCCGGCGTGAAGTCGTCGTCGGTGCCCCACTTCTGGCGGTATTCGCGGTAGGCGGTGATCGACTGGATGTTGAAGTTGTCACCCAGCTTGAACGTGCCGTTGCCCGAAACACCCCAGCCGGTGAACTTCACGCGGTTGGGCATATAGTACCCATCCTTCACCTGGCCCCACGGCCCGGGGATCGAAAGCCCCGGCGGCGGCGTGTTGCCCTGCCCGTAGAAGTTGGCGAAGGTGCAGAAGCGGCCGCACAGATAGGTGCTGCTCACCCGCGCCGGGTTCACCGAAGTGACGACCTCGGCGGCATTGGTGCGGTTTTCATAAGTGTAGTCGCCGGCAACGATGTAATCGATGCTGTCGTTCGGGTTGTAGCGCAGCGAGCCGCGTATGCCCGCGTAATTGCGCTCGCCCAGCTTGTCGATCAGGCAGCCCTGCCCGCTGCTCGGCCGTGCGCCGATGCCCTGCGCGTTGTTCGGATAGACGCAGCCATAGTCGAGCTGGCTTACATAGCCTTCCTGCCGCTTGTAGACGCCCGAGATGCGGCCATAGAGCCCATCGGCCAGCTTGAAGTTGGCGCTGCCACGCAAGTCGACGCGCTGGCGGCTGCCATAGACCGCTTCCACCGTGCCCGTATTCTCGTCGGTCGGCTTCTTGGAAAAGAGCTTGATCGCGCCGCCGATCGAGTTGCGTCCCGTAAGCGTGCCCTGCGGCCCGCGCAGCACTTCCACCCGGTCAAGGTCGAGCAGATCGAAGATGCCGCCGGTCAGCGTCGCATAGTAGACATCGTCGATGTACATGCCCACGCCCGGTTCATAGGCGGGGTTGAAATCGAACTGGCCGATGCCACGGATCGAGGCGCCGAGCGAGGAGCCATAGGCACCGCCCTGCGCATTGAGCACCACGTTGGGCGCCTGCGCGGCGATCTGCGCAAGGTCGGTCTGGTTGCGCGAGGCAAGCAGGTTCGCATCGATCGCGGTGATCGAAAGCGGCGTATCCTGCAGCTTCTGCGAACGGAACTGCGCCGTGACGACGATTTCCTTGATGCTGCCGTTATCATCGGCCGACTGCGCGGCGTCCTGCGGCTGGGCCTGCGGCGCCTGCTGCGCCATTGCCGGAACAGCCAGCCCGCACGCGAGCGCAAGCGCGCTGCCAGCGGAAAATAGACGCAACGATAGCGTGGGTGTCTTCGCCATGGGTGATCCCCTCTCCTTGTGAAGCCCTCTGCGAGGCCGTTCTACCGTTTGTTAGTAAGGCATACTAATTTGACCTTTGCAAGTCCCTTGCGCCGCGTTGGAGACAGGTCTTTTTGCAGGGGGCAAGCTGTGCGCGCCGCCGGTCGTGCAGGTAGGTTTGCGCCCCCTCTTGCCGTCCCGCTCCGGCAACGCGATAAGCGCGCCATGGTTGCCATGCCCGCTCAGGATACTACCCCTGCCCGTCCCGATCTCGATCTGGGCGAAGATGCCGCACTCCTCGTCGATCTGCTCAAGCTCGGCACCTTCATCGCGCGCCCGATGCGCGAAGGTGTGGCCGAGCCGATGGGGCTGAGCCCCAACGACCTCAAGATCATCCTCGCCCTTGGCGGCGAGGGCGAACTTGCCGGGCACGAACTGTCCGACATCATGGGCCTGCCCCCGATGAACGTAAGCCGCGCCATCGCCGCCTTGCACGAACGCGGCCTCGTCGAACTGGCCCCCGACGCCTCCAACCGCCGCCGCAAGCCGGTGCGCCTGACAGCGGCGGGCATGGACCTGTTCCGCCAGACGATCCCGGCGATGGCGAAGGTCGGCGGGCACTTGTTCGCGGATTTTACGCCAAAGGAACGCGCGGTGTTCCACGCGGCCGCGCAAGCGATTCTGGCGCGGATGACGGGGGGTTAGGGGCTAGGCAGTGCGCGGCGGCGTCTGGCGTCTGCGCGATCGAATGCTGCCATTCAGCTTACGACCCCATTGCCGACATTCCGCTAGCGTGGCACGCTCGTCTTGGTGACTATGGAAAGGCGCGATGCGGATACCCATACGCAACAAGGGTGAGGCACCACTGACCGTGTTCGTCGAACCGCAATGCGAACAATTTGAAGTCCCGGTTGGCGGTGAGGTAATTGTTCGGCTCGCGGACGGTTGCCCACACTCAATTGATGTAGATCGTGATTGGGTCACAATTTGGGATGAAGGGGGTGACGCATCGGTCGAGATAATCTCCAACAGCGATAAGCGCGTTGATGACGCGCTGATGCTTGTAGGGGTTTGGCTGCATAGAATGGGCGCTAAAGCTGACGCGCTACTTCTCGATGGCATCGTTGAAAGGCTCGAACAAGCTATCGGCTATCTCGCTGCGCGGGACCGAGTTTTTAAGGCTTTCTATTCGGGCTTTGCAGGCCAAGACATGTCGTCTCAGAACGACGAAACAATCGTTGCGTGCTGGCGCATTGGTACTACCGCCGCCCGCCTGAACGAAGCGGCTCGTAACACGCAGGCATTTCCTGATTTGAACGCGGCCCCGTTTGACACTGACACTGCTCGCACGTCCTTCAATCGAGCTTTGGGCAACGGCAGCTAACCACCCAATTCCAGCCATCGCAGCACGCCGCACCGCGTCCCAGAACCCGCCGTCACCCCGGGCTCGACCGGGGTGACGAAGGCAGCGGGCGAGCAGCGCCGCCCCCTACTTGTCCTTCAACGCCTCAAACATCTCCAGTCGGAACGCTTCCGCCAGCACCGGATGGGCAAAGCTCATCGGCACTTCCTGCCGGTGCGGCCAGGTCGGGCGGTAGTTCTCCTCTGGCAGGATCACGTCCGGGCCCAGCGGGTTCTCGGGATAGCACACCACGGCGGGCTGCAGGTGCGAGACGGTATGCGCCCAGCCTGTCTCGTAGTCCCCCTGCCACTGCATCAGGTAGTTGAGCCGCTTGATCTTCCACACGCCGTTTTCGCGCACGTAGTCGTTCTCGTAGATGCCCGATTCCCAGAACTGCTGCGGCACGTGCTCGGGCTTGTTCGCCACCACTTCATCATGCCAGCCGCCTGCAAGGATGCCCCGGAAGCGGCCCTTGGCGGTCTGCCGGTCGGGCGCGATCGTGATCACGTCCTGCAGCTGGAAATGGTCGAGCAGGAAGCCGTGGATCGGCCCGCGCTTGCCGTCGGTGAACATGTTCTGGAACCAGGTGCCGTAAAGCCGCATCACCCCCGCATGACCGCGATACTCGCCCGAAAGGAACACCACCGCGCCGTCCTCGGCGAACAGGCCGGCCACTTCCTCGGGGCGGTTGTAATCGATGTAATAGCCATAGGCCATTTGCAGGCGGCGGATCGCGTTGATGTCCTCCAGCTCGCCCACGCGGTTTTCCAGTGCGGCAAGACGCGCTTCCAGATCAGACATTTACCCAGCTCCCATCGATTCCCCGTTTGCGGGAAATTGTAAGCAAGGCTAACTAATCGCGAAACGATTGGCAATCGCCTCTGCTGCGGCCATGCTGCGGCAAAGGGGAGAGAAGAATGGATTCGATACGCGAGCCGGCGGGAGAGCCGTCGGTGGCCGACATCCGCACCGTGATAGCGGCATCGGCTGCCGGTACAGCCTTCGAATGGTACGATTTCTACATCTACGGCACGCTCGCGCCGCTGTTCGGCAAGCTGTTCTTCCCCGGCTCCAGCCCGGCCGCAGGCTTCCTCCTCGCGCTCGCCACCTTCGGCATCGGCTTTGCCGCCCGCCCCTTCGGCGCGGCGATCTTCGGCACTTTCGGAGACCGCTTCGGCCGCAAGGTCACCTTCCTCGTCACCATCACCCTGATGGGCCTTGCCACCACCGCGATCGGCCTCCTCGGCACGTATGCGCAGTGGGGCATCGCCGCGCCGATCCTCCTGGTGGTGCTGCGGGCGCTGCAGGGCCTCGCGGTCGGCGGCGAATATGGCGGCGCGGTGATCTACGTCGCCGAACACGCGCCGCTCAGGAAGCGCGGGTTCTATACCGGCTGGATCCAGATCGGCGCCTCGGCAGGCTTCTCGCTCAGCCTCCTCGTCGTGCTCGCCACCGAAACACTGGTGGGCGAGGAAGCGTGGATAGCCTGGGGCTGGCGCATTCCCTTCATTTCCAGCCTCGTACTCCTCGCCGTCTCGGTGTGGATGCGCCTCAAGCTTTCCGAAAGCCCGGTTTTCAGCGCCATGCAGAAAGCGGGCGAACTTGCCCGCACGCCGCTGCGCGAAGCCTATGCCACGCCCAAGCAGCTGCGCCGCCTGTTTGCGGCCACGTTCGGCGGCGCGGTTGGCCAGTCGATCTGCGGCTACGTGGGCATGATCCAGTTGCTCAATTTCATGCAGGTCTCGGTTCACATGGACCCGGTGCTCACCCGCACGCTGCTCATCGGCGTTCTTGCGGTCCTGGCATTCACCAACGTCCTCGCGGGCTGGCTTTCCGATTTCGTGGGGCGCAAGCCGGTGGTTCTGGCGGGCTATATCATGATGCTTGTGGTGCTGTTCCCCGGCTTCCAGCTCATCGCCGATCAGGCCAATCCCGCCCTTGCCCGCGCCGCGAAGGAGCATCCCGTCGTCGTCTCTGGCGCAGACTGCACATTCAATCCCTTCGCGCAGCACGGCCAGGCCAGCGCCTGCGGCAAAGTGCTCGATACGCTGACCCGCGCCGGCGTGCCCTATACCAAGCAGGATGCGCCTGCCGGGTCGGCGCCCGTCGTCACCGTGGGCGGCACGCCTGCATCGCTGGATGCGCTCCAGCCTGCGCTCAAGGCAGCCGGCTACACCACGGAGCCGGTCACCCCGCCCGCCGGCAATCTCTTCATCATCGTCATCGCCATGGTCGTGGTCGGCCTGCCCGGCATTCTGACCTATGGCCCGATGGGCGCGTGGCTCACCGAGCAGTTCCCCGCCCGCACGCGCTATTCCTCGCTCGCCACGTCCTACAACTTCGGCGTCGGCATCTTCGCGGGCTTCATGCCCTTCATCGTGCAGGCCATCGTGGCCACCACCGGCAGCGTGATGGCGGGCTTCTGGTATCCCTTCATCATGGTCGTCATCGCCGCCGTGGTGGCGCTGTTCGGCCTGCCCGAAACGGCCGGCAAGCGCCTCAAGGAAAGCAAAAGCGCATGAGTTTCGAAGGACAAGTCGCCTTCATCACCGGCGGCGTCACCGGCATCGGCCTCGGCGTCGCGCAGGCCTTCAGCGATGCGGGTCTGCGCCTTGCCCTCAGCTATCGCAATGAGGACCACCGCGCCCAGACCGCCGCATGGTTCGCCGCCAGGGGCCGCGAGGAGCCGCTGTTCATCAAGCTCGACGTGACCGACCGCGCCGCCTTTGCCGAAGCCGCCGCACAAGTGGAAGCCCATTTCGGCGCAGTCCACGTCCTCGTCAACAACGCCGGGGTCAGCGTGTTCGGCCCCACCGATGAGGCCAGCTACGCCGATTACGACTGGATCATGGGCGTCAACTTCGGCGGCGTGGTGAACGGTGTCGTCAGCTTCCTGCCCAAGCTCAAGGCCGCCTCCGGCCGCCGCCATGTCGTCAACGTCGCCAGCATGGCGGCCTTCCTCCCCGGCCCGCAGGCGGGCATCTAC
Organism: Novosphingobium sp. FG137; assembly: GCF_057809735.1. Taxonomy (NCBI): domain Bacteria; kingdom Pseudomonadati; phylum Pseudomonadota; class Alphaproteobacteria; order Sphingomonadales; family Sphingomonadaceae; genus Novosphingobium; species Novosphingobium sp. FG137. The sequence goes on from NZ_JBMDKN010000013.1 coordinate 28,127, forward strand.
ACCGCCAGCAAGTTTGCCGTGCGCGGCCTGACGGAATCGCTGCGCTACAATCTCACCCCCCACGGCATCGGCTGCTCGCTCTGCTGCCCCGCGCTGACCCGCACCAACGCGTGGGATTCCGCGCTGAAGCGCCCCGCAGAATTCGGGACAAGCGGCTTTGCGCGGCCCGAACGCAGCGAACTCGAACAGTTCGGCACCGCTTTCGAAGCCGGCATGGCCCCCTATGAAGTCGGCACCAAGATCCTCGCCGGAATGGAGCGCGGAGACGGCCTCATCCTCACCCACCCCGAATTCGCCGAGGACTTCCGCGAGATCTACGAGGCCAGCCTCGCCGCTCTGCCGGATGAGGAAGCTCCGCCCGCCCGGCTCGAGATCGAACGCCTGCGCCGCGCCGCGATGACCGCTGCGGAGGCCGGAACGATGATCGGGCTTGGTGACCTGACCTGAGAGGCGCTTGCATGGCCCGCCCGCCGCGATAGTCTGCCCCACGCGCGCCACCCCAGCGAAAGGCCCATCCCATGTGTGACGAACTGACCGAAGCCGAAAATGCCCTCTGGCTCAGCCGCCGCCAGTTCAGTGCCGCCGGTGCCAGCGCCGCCGTCCTCGCCAGCCTGCCGGGCTGCGGCATGGCGCAGGAGGCCGCAGGCGTGAAAGGCCGCGCCGTTACCGTCACCACGCCCGATGGCAAGGTCGATGCCTGGTTTTATGCGCCCGAGACCGGCAAGCACCCCGCCGTGATCATGTGGCCCGATATCGCCGGCTTGCGCGAGGCCTACAAGACCATGGCCGCCCGCCTCGCCTCCGCCGGTTACGCCGTGCTGGTAGTCAATCACTATTACCGCGGCGCGGTCGCCCCGGTGCTCGATTCGCTCGTCGCATGGCGCACGCCGGAAGGGCAGGCCAAGCTCAAGCCGCTCATCGCCGGGATCACCCCTGCCGGCACGATGAGCGACGCCAAGGCCTTCGCGGCGTGGCTCGACACGCAAGCTGAAGTCGATACCGCCAAGCGCATCGGCACCTGCGGCTATTGCATGGGCGGCCCCTACACCGTGCGCACCGCTGCCGCGGTGCCGGGCCGCATCGGCGCCGCCGCCTCGTTTCACGGCGCAGGCCTGGTCGGCGAAGGGCCGGACAGCCCGATCAACCTCCTTGCGAAGACCAAGGCCGGCTTCCTCTTCGCCATCGCCCAGAACGATGACGCCAGCGCACCCGGTGACAAGACCGCGCTTGCCGCCGCTGCCAAGGCTGCCGGCCGCCCAGCCGAGGTCGAGGTCTACCCCGCCCAGCACGGCTGGTGCACCATCGATGCACCGATCTACGACAAGCCGCAGGCCGAAAAGGCGTGGAGCCGCATGCTCGCGCTCTATGCGGCCAATCTCCAGAACAGCGGATAGCGGCATCCAAGCCACACTCTGTGGTACTTTTGGGTCTTGTCGGGTCCATACCTCTTCCAATTTCGGTGAAGATGCATAACCTCAGTTAGCATTCCATGGCCGCACAACGGGTGCGGAGTGGATAGGACAGGACCCGTCCGCCCATGCGCCTGTGGAAGTTGTCCTACACCAGCATCGCCGTGGCCACGCATGAGGCGGCGATGCGGCAAGTCCGGGAAATCTGCGCCTTCTCCGGCGATCGCAATGCACGGATCGGCGTGTCCAGCGTGCTCACGCTGCACAAGGGGAAGTTCGCCCAGGTGCTCGAAGGCCCGGAGGACGCGGTGCGCGCGGTGCTGCGCCGGATCAAGGGCGATCCGCGCCATCACAGCCTCACCCTCGTTGCCGATGCCCCGCTCGTCGCGCGCCGCTACGCTGGTCTCGCAATGGCCTATCGCGATCCCAAGACCTTCCTCGCCGAACAGATCGACGACATCCTCCAGCAGACTGCCGACGTCGTGCGCGCCATGAAGGCGACCTGGCACTAGGCTTTGCTGCGCGGTGCAATCACGGCGAAGAGCACGAAACACACCGCAATCCCGGCCAAAGTCGCCAGCACATCCTGCCAATCGAACACGAGATTGCGGCTGAGCATCTGCACGGCTTCCCAGCCCAGCAGCCCTCCGCCGCTGATCGCCGCGCTCACCCGGAAACGCAGGCGCTCCCCCTGGCTATCCACGCCGGGGCGCTGCTCTGCCCACGCCCCCAGCAGCACGAAAGTGATCGCAATCGCCGCCGCGAAATTCGGCCCCACGCCGATCAGGTAGGTCAGCACTGCGCCGTGCTGCAGATGCTCCTGCCGCGCCCACTGCACCAGCGTCAGCAGCGCCAGACCGCCCAGCCCCGCCAGCCCATACCGTGTCGACTGCTTCATCGGCCCCGTCCTTTCGGAGCCAGAGACTAGCAGATGCTCACACGCTGCGCAGCATCTCCGCGTTGTCCTCGATCATCTGCCGCACCGAACGCGCCTTGCGCCCGGTCAGCCGCTCGACATCATCGGTGCAGACTTCGAGGAACCCCTCGCGGATGGCCTGCCCGAAGGTCACCATATCGTCGCTGTTCCACGGGATGCCCGCCACGCTCTGGTCATCGACCGGGCGGCGCGGAATGCCCATGGCATCGAACATGGCGTATTGCTCGTCGTCGGTGGTCGCAACATAGGCCACGGGGCGGCCCGTCACCTCCGCCATGATCGCCGCCACTTCGCGGAAGGTCTGAAGCTCCGGCCCGGTGATATTGTAGACCTGGCCCTCATGTCTCTCGCCCAGCAGCACCGCTGCGGCAGCGGCGATGCAGTCGTCGCGCCAGACCATCGCCTCCAGCCCCTCGCCAGCATTGCTCACCCATTGGCCGCTCTGCATCACTTGCGGGCCAGCCATCAGGATCATCGCATCGGCATAGTGCGCATCGCGCAGCATGGTCCACGCCATGCCAGAGGCGTGGATCAGCCGCTCGGTCTCGATATGATCGTGGCGCACTTCGGCCGGGTTTGCCGGATCATCGATGCCGATGAAGCTGGTATAGGCAATGTGCTTCACGCCCGCCGCCGCCGCTGCATCGATCGCCGCCTTGTGCTGCACCACCCGCGCGCCGACCCGCGTGCCGGAGATGAGCAGCATCTTTTCCGCGCCCTGCACCGCCTCGGCCAGCGTTTCGGGCTTGTCGAAATCGCCATAGCGCACGGTGCAGCCCTGGCTCACGCGGTCCGCCAGCTTTGCGGGCGAACGCGTGATCAGGATCAGGTCCGCCGCGCGCCCCGCCGCGATCAGCCGGTCGGTCAGCCCCCGGCCATAATTGCCCGAAGCGCCGGTAAGGACGATGCGGCTCATGCAGCAGCATCCAGTTCGGCCTGGGGCACCCACCAGCCGTGCACTTGCGGGCGCAGGCGCAGCGGGATGGTCACCTTGGCCACTGGCCCTGCCGCGATGTTGCCCGCATCGATCACCCACGCCTGATGCACGAATGCATTGTCGCCGATCTGCTGGTCCACGATCGTCACCAGCCAGCCTTCATGCGCTGGATCGGCGGCGGGCACATGCACCGGCTCGTTGAACCCGGCCATCGGGGGCAAGGCCAGCGCCTGCGGTGGGCGTTTTTGCGCCTGCGGCGAGCTGGCCCGCATATCCAGCCGCAACAGCAGGTTGAACATCGCCCCCACCGGCCCACCCAGCAGCGGTGGCCCCTGAAGCTCGGGGTTCATCGTCAGCATCCAGCCGTGCGTATAAGGCCGCCCCTGCTTCGCCGCCGGGATCACCGGGAAATCGCCCGGAGGTCCGATGATGGTCGTCGTCACATCACCGCCCTCCGCCTTGGGATCGACTGTCCACCGCGTCAGCGCGCCCTGCACCTCCCACGGCTGCAGGTGGATGCCCGAAGGCTCGCGGATGAAGGCAAAGGCATTGGTCGAATTGAGGCAGGCATCGAAGTGGAGCAGCCCCGTCTCGTCCTCCCACGCGTTCATCATGTGGTACGAATGGACGCCCTTCGGCCCCTTGAACCAGCGCAATTCCGAAACATCGCCATAGCGCGGCATCACGCCGAGCCACGAATCCAGCTCCGGCTCATGATGCCAGTGCTCCCCGCCAGCCTTGAGGCGCTCGAGGTCAGCCGTCGTCGGATAGATCGGAAACAGCGCGTAGTTTTCGGATATCGTGAAGTCGTGCATCATCGCGCAGTAGGGCGCATCGAACCACTGCTCGCTCTTCAGCGTACCGTCCGGCCCCACCACGCAATAGGAAACCTTCGTCGAAGCCAGCCCATCGGCCTCATAGCCATAGAAGAACAGCTCCTTCGTCGCGGGATCGATCCGCACATGCGCGGTCATCGTCTCCGATTTCAGCGCGCCGCCGAAGTCATACGAGCCCAGCGTTTCGAGCGTCACGGGATCGACGCGATAGGGCCGCCCATCCTCCTTCGCCATCAGCATGCGGCCCGCGTGCCAAACGGGCGTGGTGTTCGCCACCGTGCGGTCAACACCCGCTACATCGGCATCATCGGTAAACGGGTTGCGATACTTGCCGAAGCGCGCATGCCCCGCCTCCTTCTCCGCCAGATAGCGCGCGGTCTCGACAAAGCGGATCGCGAAGTCCGCCGTGCCATCGGCATTGAACGAAAGCCGGCTCACCATCCCGTCGCCCGAAAGCGTGTGGTCATTCTCGAACTTGGGCGGGAACGCAGGATCCGGCACCGCGCGGTAAAAGCTGCCGCGCACTTCGGGCGGCAGCGTGCCTTCCACCGTCAGCCCGGTCAGGCTGGCTTCCTGCCCTACGGGTTCATTGAGCCCGGCGAAGTACATTGTCTGCGGAAACGCGCCCATCGATCCCCATCCCATTCTATCATTTGTTACGATAGGTGTAGCGCACAGGCAGAGGATTTCAACCGATTCCGCAAAAGGAAAGGGCCGCCCCACCGAAGCGGAGCGGCCCCTTGCCTTGTTCAGGAAAGCGCGCGGATCAGAACGTGCGCTTGACCGTCAGCGCCCAGGTGCGCGGCAGGCCGGGGTTGGCCGTGATCGCGCCCAGCGAGCTCTTCACGTCTTCGATCGTGTTGTAATAGTACTTGTTGAACACGTTCTGCACTTCGCCCGAAACCTGCCAGGCCTTGTCCGGGCTGGTGTAGGTCAGCCTGGCGTTGCCCAGGAAGCGGCCGTCGACGAGGTTGTCGGCGCCATTGAAGGCTTCGGTGAAGATCGACGACTGGTACGTGCCGTCGAAACGAAGGCTGATCATGCCGGCCTTGAGCGCGTAGTCATACTGCGCGCCAAAGCTCCAGTTCCACTTCGGGGTATAGGGCGTGACGTTGGTCAGCGGCACATTGGTTGTGCCGGTGTCCTTGTACTTGAAGTGCAGGTAGCTGAGCGAACCATCCAGCGTGAAGCCCTCGACCGGACGGATCGTGGTTTCGGCCTCAAGACCCCAGACATTCGCCTTGCCGACGTTGGCGGGCATCAGGCACGGCGAGAATCCGTGGCAGCGCGTCAGCGTGAGGATGATGTTGTCGTACTTGTTGTAGAAGGCCGATGCGTTGAAGCGCAGCTTGCGATCGAACAGGTCGGTCTTGATGCCGGCTTCATAAGTCCGCAACGTTTCCGGCTGGAACGAGGTGATCTGGTTGCACGGCGCGCCGAACGGCAGCACGTTGCAATCACCCGCCGAAGGCCCGAAGAACGGGCGCGGATTCACGCCGCCACCCTTGTAGCCCGTCGCCACCGACGCATAGGCGAAGACTTCCGGGCTGAACCGGTAGTCCGTCTCCACGCGCCAATCGGTGCGCTGTCCCTTGAACTGGCCGGTGACGTTATAGAGGCCGATCAGGAGGCAGTTGGGCGAATTGCCGACACCGGTCGGGCCCGCCGTGGGCGCGCCGAGGAAGAATTCGCACGGCAGCGGCCCGGGCACCGTACCGTCCGGGTTCGAACGGAAGTAGGTGTAGTCCTTCTTGTCCCACGTGTGGCGGATGCCGCCCGTGATGCCCCACGCGTCAGTGATGTGGAACGTCCCGTTGAAGAACAGCGCCTTCGAGGTCGAAGGCGTGCTGTCCGGCCCGTGGATGAAGTCGATACCCGCGTAGTTCAGGTCGACGCGCGCGTTGTACGTGCCGTTCTGGTCGAAGTAGAACCCGCCCAGCGTGTACTCGATGCGCTTGTCCATGAAGCTGCCGTTGAGACGCACTTCCTGGCTCCACGCACGATGGCGCAGGATATTGTCAAGCTGCGCGACCGGCACGGGCGAGCCGTCCTGATCGAAGCCGAAGCTCATCTTGTAGCGGCGGAACGAGGAGATCCACACCGCACTGAGGTTCTCGGCCAGCTTCGCCGTCACGTTTCCAGTCACGCCCCAACCATCGTAGTTCTGGGCATTGTTCGCGGAATAGGGCTTGAACGGCGCCTGGCTCGTCGGCGTGCGCGCATCGAGGAAGTTGGCGTAGTTGATGAAGCGCGGATCATAGCCCGCCGGGGTGGCCGATCCGCTCTGCTGGAAGCGCGTGCTGTAGGGAACGAAGGCATTGCTCAGCGGCACAGCGTTGCCGTCCTTGCCCTTCAGCCAGGGGATACCTTCGGGCGTCGTTGCCGGGCTGCCGCCATAGAGCAGCACTTGCGCACCGGCATCGTTGCGCTCGCGGGTGTAATCGCCCGCAATGTTCACTTCGATATCGGGCGAGGCTTCCCAGCGCAGCGCAAGGCGCCCGGCGGAGAACGAACGTCCGCCCAGCGTGCCGCGCTCGATGCCGTTGCCCGAATTGGTGTTGGCCGGCACGTTCGAATTGGGGTGCGAAAGGCCGTAATCGAGCAGCTTCACATAGCCGTCGGTGTTCTTGGTCGCCCCGGAAAGCCGGGCGGAAAGGTGGTCGGTGATCTTGAAATCCGCCACGCCGCGCACGTCGATACGGTTGTAGGCGCCATACGTCGCCTGCAGATAGCCGCCACCTTCACCGTTGGGCTTCTTGGAGAACAGCTTGATCGCGCCGCCGATCGAGTTGCGGCCTGCCAGCGTGCCCTGCGGACCGCGCAGCACTTCGACGCGCTCCAGATCCATCAGGTCGAGCAGCGAGCTCGACAGCGTCGGGATATAGACGTCGTCGACATAGATGCCGACGCCCGGCTCGAGCGCATAGTTGAAGTCGGTCTGGCCGATACCGCGGATGAACGCGATCAGGCCGATACCGCCGCTCTGCGGCTGCGCACGCAGCGTCACGTTCGGCGCCTGTGCGGCGATCTGCGAGATATCGGTCTGCCCGCGCGCTTCCAGCACGGCAGCGTTGACTGCCGTGATCGCCAGCGGCGTATCCTGCAGCTTCTGCGCGCGGAACTGCGCGGTAACGACGATTTCCTGCGAAGCAGCGTTGTTGGCAGCGGACTCTTCTGCCGCCTGCGGTGCAGCCTTCTGCTGCGCGAAGGCCGGCACGGAGACTACTGCAGCGGTAATGCCGAGAAGACGCGCAACGCGCCTCGCGGCCGACAATCTGGCCATGGTCACCCTCCCTTTGTTGACGATCTACTCGTTCAATCAGGTATGAGTCATAACAATTCTGACGGCGGAAGCAATCTCCGGCCTGTCTAAAATGTATGTTTCACGCACAAACTGTTGCCTCAGCGCCACCACCACGCCGTTGCACGCATCTCGATGCTCACTCGCGGCGGCGCGTCGGCGGGGCAGCCGGGCAGATCGAAGGCCACGTGCGGCACATGGATGGCCCGCGCCGGATCGCTGTCGTGGGTCTTGAACAGGATCGCCTCGTCCGCGTTCAGATCGAGGAAGGCATGCCAGCGGTGCGCGGCATTGTGCGCCACCACCAGCCCCTCGAACGACCACTCCGGCTTGCCCGGCTCGTCAAACACCGCATCCGCCGCGATCAGATCGTCCGCTGCCATCGAGCGCGCATCGCACAGCGCCAGCGGCACGTCCTGCGGCGCGGGCGAAAGCGCACGCCATACGTTGTAGTGCGCGCAGCGGGCAAAGGGCCGCCCGCCCGCACCCGCCTGCGCAAACCGCGCCGCCGTCACAGCGGAAATGTCGATATGCGCAAAGCGCGCCGGCATCGAATTGTTGAGACTGCCAGCGAGGCCAGACCGCTCCGAGAACCGCAGCAGCCCCGGCGCGCCGACATGGACATGGTCCGCGCCGGTCTCGGCCTGCACCAGTTCCTCGATCTCGCGCATATGGACCCGCGCCACTTCCTCGCGGTCCCGGAAATCGCGCACCGCGCTCCGGTGCGAAACGAGCTGGAAGCCCTCGCGGTCGATCCCCGTCCCGGCGCTGCGACCATCCAGCACCGGCATCAGGACCGGCGCGATCTCCACCTCATCGCGCTCATGCGCATTGGCATAGTAGCGCGGGCGGGCAAACGTGCGTCCCGAATAGGCGATCCAAGCCTCCACCCGCGCCTCCTCTTATGCGTTGAGCTGCTGCTCCAGCTCGCCCAGCACGCGGTAGCAATCGAGCACCTTGCCCACCGACGAATTGGGCTCGCGCCCTTCGCGGATCGCGGCAATGAACTCGCGGTCCTGCAGCTCGATCCCGTTCATCGAAACGTCGACCTTGCTCACATCGATCGGCTCTTCCTTGCCGTTCACCAGATCGTCGTACCGCGCGATGTAGGTGCCGGTATCGCCGATATAGCGGAAGAACGTGCCCAGCGGCCCGTCGTTGTTGAACGAGAGCGACAATGTGCAGATCGCGCCTGTCTCGCTCAGCAGCTGGATCGACATGTCCATCGCGATGCCAAGTTCGGGATGCAGCGGCCCCTGCAGCGCATTGGCCTTCACGATCTTGCCCGCCTGATAGGCAAACAGGTCCACCGTGTGCGCCGCGTGGTGCCACAGCAGGTGATCGGTCCAGGAACGCGCCTCGCCCTTGGCGTTGATATTGCGGCGGCGGAAGAAGTAGGTCTGCACATCCATTTGCTGGATGTTGAATTCGCCCGCCGTGATCTTGTTATGCACGTACTGGTGCGAGGGATTGAAGCGCCGGGTGTGGCCGACCATGCAGGTCAGGCCGGTTTCCTGCGCCTTGGCCAGCACCGCCTCGCTGTCCGCCCAGCTGTCCGCCAGCGGAATCTCCACTTGCACGTGCTTGCCCGCGTCCATGCAGGCAATCGCCTGAGAGGCATGCATCTGCGTCGGCGTGCACAGGATCACCGCATCGACGTCATCGCGCGCCAGCGCATCGTCCAGCTCGGTAGAGGAATGCTTGGCGCCATACTTGGCCGCCACCGCCGCCGCCTGTTCGGCGGTCCGGCTGATGATCGAGACGATTTCCACGCCCTCGATCTTCTTAAGGCCATCAAGGTGCTTCTCACCAAAAGCGCCGGCACCAGCGAGTGCTATTCTCATCATACCCTCACAAAATGGGGACAGTCCCTATTTTTCGGAAAGGCCCAAATGGCAATCAAGCTTCTGTTTTAACATACAAAAAAGGGGACAGTCCCCATTTATGCGGGAGCCGGCTCCAGCACGATATGCCCGATGGCCGTGTTGCTGCACGGAATGTGGTAGTGGCGGTGCAAGGTCTTCACCTTCTTCCCCAGCGCCCCGCGCATGATCAGCCACATCACCATCTCGATGCCTTCGCTGCCCGTTTCGCGCAGGTATTCGATATGCGGGATCCACCGCGCCGCATCGCTGTCGCTCTCCAGCATGTCGAGGAACTTGTTGTCCCACTCGCGGTTGAGCAGCCCGGCGCGCGGCCCCTGAAGCTGGTGGCTCATCCCGCCCGTGCCCCAGATCTGCACGTTGAGATCCTCGGGAAAGCTCGCCACGGCGCGGGCAATTGCCTCACCCAGCGCCCAGCAGCGATTGCCTGAAGGCACCGGATAGGTCACGACATTGACCGCCACCGGCACAACCTTGCACGGCCATTTCTCCGGCGTGCCAAACATCATCGAAAGCGGCACGGTCAGCCCGTGGTCCACGTCCATCTCGTTGATGATCGTCATGTCGAAATCATCGAGGATCAGGCTCTGCGCGATATGCCAGGCGAGATCAGCATGGCCTTCCACATCGGGCACCTTGCGCGGGCCCCAGCCCTCGTCTGCCGATTTGTAATGCTCACCGCAGCCGATCGCGAAGGTCGGCACGATCTTCATGTCGAACGCGCTGGCGTGGTCGTTGTAGACGAGGATCACCACATCGGGCTTCTCGGCCTTCTCCCATTCGCGGGTCCAGTCGTACCCGGCGAAGATCGGGCCGAAATAGTCGTCCCGCGTCTTGCCCTGATCCACCGCCACGCCCAGCAAGGGCACGTGGCTGGAGCCGACACCGGCAGTCAAACGCGCCATCTCAGTAGCCTCCCTTGATCGAGCGATTGCCGATGGGGGAACGCCCGCCCTTCAGCATCATGTCCCGATACTCCGGGAACGTCATGTCGGTCATCGTGCTCACCGCCTCGGCAAAGCTGAGGCCATCGGTCGAGAACAGCTTCGAGAGGAAATAGACGTTCCCACCAAGGTCCAGCAGCGTGTTGTAGTCCCGCTTCAGGAGCGCCTCTTTGGCCTCTTCGGAAATCGGCCATTCATCCAGATAAGCGCGCTCGTCCGCCTTGAACCGCTCGCGGTTGTCGCCCTTCATCAGGCTCATCGCGAACTGGTTGATGTGATACCCCTTGCGTGCCCGCGCGGCGGTATAAACGCGGGTGCCGGGGATATCCTCCAGCTCCGCCAGATAGGCATGAATGTCCGCAGCGGGTTTGGCAGCTTCAGTCACTTGCCCATCTCCTTGAGCTTGGCATCGAGGCGCGGATAGACGCGCCGGGCATTGCCCTCGAAAATCGCGTGGCGCGCCTCGTCCGTGATCGGCAGCGCATCGACATAGCGCTTGGTGTCATCGAAATAGTGCCCCGTCGTCGGATCGATCCCGCGCACCGCGCCCACCATCTCGCTGCCGAACAGGATGTTCTTGGTCTCGATCACTTCGGCCAGCAGGTTCACGCCCGGCTGATGGTAGACGCAGGTATCGAAGAACACGTTGTTCATCAGGTGGCCGGAAAGGTCCGGCTTTTTGAGCATGTCCGCGAGGCCCCGGTAGCGCCCCCAGTGATAGGGCACCGCGCCGCCGCCATGCGGGATGATGAAGCGCAGCGTCGAGAACTTGGCAAACAGATCGCCTTCCAGCAGCTGCATGAACGCGATGGTATCGGCCGCAATGTAATAGGCCCCCGTCGCGTGCATCGCCGGATTGCACGATCCCGAAACGTGGATCATCGCCGGCACATCCAGTTCCACCATCTTCTCGTAGAGTGGGAACCAGTAGGGATCGGTCAGCGGCGGATGCTTGAAGTGCCCGCCGCCGGGATCGGGATTGAGATTGCAGCCGATGAAGCCCAGCTGCGTCACGCAGCGTTCCAGCTCTGCAATCGAGCTGGTCAGGTCCGCCTCGGGCGATTGCGGCAGCATGCACACGCCTGCAAACGTTTCCGGATAAAGCCCCACAACCCGCGCAATCAGGTTGTTGCACGCCTGCGCCCAGGGCACCGCGACCGATTGATCGCCCACATGCGGCGCCATTGCGCTGGCGCGCGGCGAAAAGATCGTCATGTCCGCGCCGCGTTCCTTGATCAGGCGCAGCTGGTTCGCCTCGATCGTCTCACGGATCTCGGCGTCGGAAATGTCGGGGTATGGCGGCGCGGCTTCGCCCGCCTTGAACGCCGCCTTCTGCGCCTCGCGCCATTCGTCGTGAGCCTTGGGCAGCACGGTGTAATGGCCATGGCAGTCGATGATCATGATATCAGTACTCCGCTCCCACCTCCGTGGGGGGGGGGGGGGGGGGGGGGGGGGGG
>NZ_JBMDKN010000014.1:0-39647 GCF_057809735.1 Novosphingobium sp. FG137
AGGTGTCTCGACTTCGCTCGACACGAACGGGGGAGGGGTTACTTCTCCACGTTCAGCGTAACCGGCCCCATCAGGCCCGAAGGCCGCAAGGGCGCATCGGCGCGGTAGGTTTTCAGCGTGGTGAAGGTGATCGGCTTGGTACCGGGCTGCGCATCGCCGATCAGGCGGTTGACCCACAGGTTGGTGACGCGGATTTCGAGGGTGTTGGTGCCGGGGCGGGCAAGGCCGGTGATGTCGGCTTCGTAGGGCGGGTTCCACAGTATGCCGGCGGATTTGCCGTTGACCAGCACTTCAGCGAGATCGCGCACATCGCCGAGATCGAGGATCAGGCGCTGGCCGGGCTTGGCGGCGGGCACTTTCAGCGATTGGCGATAGGTGGCGGTGCCGGAGAAGTAGCGCACGCCGGGATCGGCGTTCTGCGTCCAATCGGCGAGCGCGGGGAGGGTCAGGCTGGCGGGGGCACCGCGACCGGGCTGGAAGGTCAGCGCCCAGGGTCCGGTGAGCGTGGCGAGCGGTGTTTGCGGCCGGGCCGGAACGTCGATGCTCGCGGGGCCAGCCTTGCGGAACACGACGAAGCCCGATTGCCAGGGTTTCAACGTCAGTGGGATCGATGTGCGTCCGCTCTCGGTGGCGTAGCCGATCGGGCTCGCCTTGCCGGTGGCAGCGTCCCACCATTCAGCGGCCTTGCCGGTCTGCGCAAAGCTCAGCGTTGTCGGCTCGGCGCGGTTCTTGCGGTTGGTGATGAAATAGATTTCGGCATCGCCGGTGGTGCGGTGGACGAAGCGGAGTGCGGTGTCCGGCGCAGCCTTGGTATAGGACAGGTCCGGCGCGATACCGAGCTTGGCAAGCGCGCTGTCCGGATCATGACTGGCGAGGACGCGACCCTTGCCGGTATCGCCGCTCCACAGCGCATCGGCGAGGCGTGCGAAGACGGCGGGATCGTCCTGCAGGGCAGGTGAGCCAGTGGGCTTTTCGCCGATCAGGGTGGCACCGCCGCGCACAAGGGTGTCGATGCGCCGGAGCACGGCGAGGCTCATCCGCGCCGAACTGCCGCCAAGGTAGAGCGCCTTGTAGCGCGCGCCGCTTTTGGCGACGAGGTCTGCGCCATCGTTCGCAAGCTGGTTCAGCAAGACGTCTGGGTTGACGAAATCGAAGGCGTTGGCGGTGGGCAGATCGCCCGGCACCGCCTTGGCGAACAGGCCGGTGAGCGGGGCTTCCTCGCCATAGAAGTACGCGACATCCGCCACGTTGCGGCCCTGCTGGAGCATGTAGCTGCTGCGCGCCATGTAGTCGGTCCAGGGCCGCGCCTGCTCGCCCCAGGTTTCAAGGCGGTTGAAGTACTGGCCGAAAATGAAGAGCGAGAAGCCGGGGGCCTTGTCCGTCAGGGGCTGGTGGACCGAGGTGTGGATCACCGGGCGATTGACGCCGAGGGCGAATTCCATGTCGATCATCGGCTTCAGGTCGCGCGGGGCGAAGGCCCAGGGCTGGAGCGCGGCGGTGAGCGATTCTGCGGCGACGAGGTTCTGCCCATAGACGTGCGCGACCGAGGCCGCGCCGCGCATGTCGCCTTCGTAGCTTGGCTGCGGGGCGCCGTGCTCGGTATCGTAGGACCACATCGCGGCCATGGGGATATCGGCGTTGCGGCGCATGGCCATGTCGTCGCCAAGCGAGGGGCGCTTGTCTTCCAGGGCTTCGGAGTAGTGGATCAGGCCGCGCTTGTGGGCCTCTTCGGCGATGGTCTTGTAGTGGGCATCCGCCATGAGATCGGCGAGCGTCTGCCGATAATCGTGCAGGAACGCGTCGCTGCGCGCCGGGCTGCCGAGGATCACGCCGGTGAGCGCAGGGAGCCACGGAACGGGATCATAGCCGCGCCGGGCCTTGAATTCGGCAACGATTTGCGGCGTCCAGTTGCTCGCGCCGACCTCGATACTGTCATTCAGCAGGGCGCGCACGCCGTGCTGGCCGATCATGTCCGGCCCGGCGGCGGCGATATAGGTATCGAGGTAGGTGTTCACATAGCGGCGGACGGCGTCCGCATCGAACTTGTCGACCTCGAACCCGGTCGCCTCGGGCGGGGCGGGGTGGTTCTCGGTGCCGGTGAGCGAGTAGCCGAGGCGCAGGACACGCCACTGGCCTTTGGGCGGGGTCCAATCGAGACTGCCATCGGGCCCGACGCGGTCGGTCAGATCGATAACTGCGTTCTCGGGCGTGGCGGGCGCATCGGGCGTGGGGATCGCGTTGTAATCGAGCGTGGTGGCGAAGCCGGCCTTTTCCTCGAAGCGGTGGGTGCGCGGTGTCGTGGAGAAGCCGAGTTCGGCGATTGTGACATGGGGGCCGGTGCCACTCATGAAACCGGGGAAGCTGGGAAACTCCACGCCAGGCGCGGGCGGGGTGGGCAGGCCGAAGCCGGTCTGTTCGGCGAGGAAGCGCACGCGCAGCGCCTTTGCGGTGACTGGCGCGAATGTGATCGTGTACTGCGCCGAAGTGCCGGTGGGGAAGCGGGTAACCTCGTGAAACGCGGCGCCATCTTCGCTCGCCTCGAGGACCGGCGCGAACTTGGCGGCGCTGAACAGCGAGACTGGCGGCAAGGCGAGCGTGGCCGAGCGGACCAGCTGGGGCGCGGTGAAATCAGCGCGGATCCATGCGGGGGCGTCGGAGTTGCCCGCCGACAATTCGATGGTGGTGGCCTGCTTGCCATCCGTAAGCCTTGCGCCGTCGATGGTGCCGGAGGACGCTGTCCACACCGGCGCGAGCGGGGCGGCTGTTTCAGGGACGGCGAGGACATAGGTATCGCGGTAGAGCTGCGGCAGATCGGTCTTGGGATGATCGACGCCGATCTCGGGCTGCATGCCGAGATCCTGGAACGGCCCGGTGGTGCTGGGCGGCAGGGCGAGCTTGCCCTTGAAGCGCTTGCCGCCGGGGATGCGGGTTTCGGACCAGACGAGCTTCTTCATGCCGTCTTCGGGCTTGACCCACGGTCCGCCGCTTTCGCTCCAGCCGGGTGAGGCGGCGATGGCGAGTTCGAGGCCGAGCTTGTCGGCGGTTTCGGCGGCGGTGCGGAAGGCGTGCTTCCATTCCGGCGTCATGTAGACGAGGCGTTTTTCGACGACTTGCGGCGTCTGGAGCTGCGCATCGAAGGTCTGCGCGCCGCCGATGCCGATGCGCTTCATCCATTCGAGATCGAGGCGGATGCCTTCCTCGGTGATGTTGCCGTTCATCCAGTGCCACCAGACGCGCGGGCGGGCGGAGGAAGGGGGATCGCGGAAGCCATCGGCGAGCGGGTCAGCCGCTTGTTCGGCGTGGACTGGGGCGAGCGCGCTGCCAGCGAGCAGGAGCGCGCCGAGGGCGCGGATAGAGGCCTTGTGCAACGCTCTTCTCCCGAGGCGGTGATTGTTTATGATTGCTTTGATCAAAAACGCGCATTGGATGCAAGCGAAATCCCATTGCAACCGGGGCGCGGTGGGAGCGAGCATCAATCCCTCTGCGGGTATGACGAATGGGGCAGTTGTTGATATCAGGACTTGGTGTTAGCTTTTGACGCACAGAACAGCCGTGGGGGTTCGCGCAATGGCGGCGGGTATTAAGCCGGTGATCTTCAAGTATTACCAGCCAGCGACATTGCTGGCGATCTTCGCGTTCTGGTCGCTGCTACCGCCGGAGCTGGTGACGAATGGCTGGACCATCGTCATCGCCGCGGTCTGCACCAAGTTCATGATCCTGGGGCTGGAGCAGATCAACGAACGCCACGCAGGCTGGCGGCTGACGCGGGCGGAGTTCTTCTCCGACTTGTTCTACTTCGTGATGTTCTACACCGTGGTGCGCTGGGCTGGAAAGCACTGGGCCGATGCGCCGCTGATCGGCGTCAAGGACGCGCTGGGCATCCACACGCCTTGGCTGGAGCACGCGCCGCTGATCGTGCAGGTCGCGCTGATCATGCTGTTGATCGAGTGGGGCCACTATTGGCTGCACCGCGCAATGCACAACTGGTTTCCATTGTGGGTGGTCCATGCGCCGCACCACTTTGTACGCCAGCTGAATGCACTGAAGGGCGCGGTGGGCAATCCCTTCGAACTGTTTCTGATCGGCCTCAGCGTGACCGTCTTCCTCGATTTCTCGCTGACCGCGCTGCTGTGCGCCGGGCATATGCTGGGAACGATCGCGGCGTTCAGCCACGCCAATGTGCGGTTCAATCCGCCGCGCTGGTATTCGGCGGTTTTCACCACGGTGGAGGCGCACAGCCTGCACCATTCGGTGGAATACGAAGACACCCGCTGCAACTATGCCTGCGCGCTGATCCTGTTTGACCGGCTGCACGGGACGTTCAAGGCGGGCGAGGCGGTGGAAGTGGGGCAGGAAGGCCGGCGCCATATGGGGATCGGTGAGACGCTGATCTATCCGGTGAGCCCGGTGATTAGCTGGGTGAAGGGGCGCAAGGCGGCGGCTTGAGGGCTCTACCCTCGTTTCGTCATTGCGAGCGTAGCGAAGCAATCCAGAGCGCCGTGCATTGCCGCTCTGGATTGCTTCGCTACGCTCGCAATGACGAGTGGTTGGTCTTGAATGCCTTACGGTTTCGCCAGTTCCGCGCCCTTGGGCCACCACGTCAAGGTGTGGATATCGTGCGCCGAGGTCCAGACGCCCTTGGGGGTCCAGCGAAGCGCGCCGCTGCCGACGGGCTTGCCGAGGCGGCTGAGGATTGCGTTCGAAGCCGCGTCGATGACCACGAATTCCTGATCGTCGGTGGTGCGCAGCCACACTTTGCCGTCGCCGGTATCGATATCGCCCCACTTGAGGTTGTCGCCCACCTTGATGCGGGTGGTGACAGTCATCGTGGCGGGATCGATCTTCGCGACTGTGCCGTCCCCCTGTTCCTGAACCCAGACCGCGCCTTCGCCCGCAACGAGGAAGCCAGGTGCCTTGCCGAGCGGAACGGTGCCGGTGACGGTGTTGGTAGCAGGATCGATGCGGCTGAGGAGCTGCGTCTTGGCGCTCACTGCCCAGAGCGCGCCTAGGCCGAAGCTGAGATACCACGAGCCGGGGGAGACTTCGATCGTGGCGACGACCTTGTTGGTGGCGGGATCGATGCGCGCGATCTTGCCGTTCGCATCGGAACCGATCCAGACCGCGCCCGCGCCAGTTACGGTGTTGAGCTCGCCTTCCAGGTTGTTGGCGATTCCGGAGGAGACGGTAGCGAGGAGCTTGCCGGTCTTCACGTCGATGCGCTTGACCGCGGCTTCGGGGCAATCTGCGACCCACAGAGAGCCGAAATCGACGCTCATGCCGCCGCAGGGGCGGCCCATGGGGCTTTCCGCTTTCTTGCCCTTGGCGGACCATTGCTCAACGCGGCCCTTGTTGGTGGCCCAGACGGTGTCGCCATCGATCGCGAGAAAATCCGCAAAGCCGGGGACGACCTGAACGTGGGGCTTGGGGGCCTCTGCGTTGACGGCAACAGGGGCCAGCGCGCTGGCGGCGATGAGCAGGGCCTTGAGCGGGGTCATGCGCATGCTCCTTCAGTTCTTCTGCGCGATATAGGCGCGCCAGCCGCCGAGGTGGGTGATGTCTTGCGCACCGGTCAGCGCGCGCGGTTCGGCGACGAAGCCTTTGACGCTGGTGCCGTCTGCCAGGGTGACCGTGCCGATGGCGAGCGGGGCGGGGACCTCGACGGTGAAGCTGCCGAATTCCGCGACGCCCAGTTCATAGACTTCGACGGCGATGGCGGCGCCCCCTTCGGCGCTGTGGACCAGCGCGGGCTTGGGCGGGACGCTGTCGGCCATGGCGTAAAGCTTGTAGGTGGGGGCGGTGTGGGTCGCTTCCACGAAAGTCGCCTCGCGCGAGGTGAGCTGCCAGTGGAGCGGCATGTCCTTGAGGTGGGCGCCGACGACGGCCAGTTTTACGGTCTGCATGGTTCCCTCCAGATCGAGCGGGGGCGGCGGGGCGAGGTTCGCTTGCGCCAGATAGGCATCGGCAAGGGTGAGCAGCGCGCGGTCGGTGTCCGCAGCGCCGATCAGCGTGATCCCGAAGCCGGTTCTGTTGTGGCGCGTCCCCGCCGGAACTGCGAGCGCGGCCATATCGAGCAGGTTCACGAAATTGGTATAGGCGCCAAGGTTGCTATTGAGCGCGATGGGCGCGGCGGCGAGCTCGGCGACGCGGTAGGTGGTGCCGGTGGTGGGGAAGGCCAGCGCATCGAGTTCGCCCCACATGAGGTCGGCGTGGCGTTTCAGTTCGGCGAGGCGGTAGACGCCGTTGAAGGCTTCGACGGCGGTCTTGCTCCACCCCGCCTCGACCACAGCGCGGACGGTGGGATCGACTGCGTCCGGGTTTTCCGTGAGGATCTGCGCCATCGCGGCAGTGCGCTCTGCGACCCAGGGGCCGCCGTAGAGCAGCTGCGCGGCTTCCTGCAGCGGGGCTATGTCGATCTCGACGATCTGCGCGAGAGTGGCGAGATGATCGAGGGCGCGGTCGTAGAGGTATTCGCTTTCCGCATCGCCGAAGAATTGGCGCTGGCGCCGCAGCGGGACGCCGATCCTGCGGGGCGTGAGGCTGCGGTTTGCCAGCGGTTTGGACCAAGGATCAGCGGGATCGAATGCGGCGAGGACGGCATCAACGAGACCGGCATCTGCGGTATCGTGCGCGAACACGGTGACGCAATCGACCGAGCGGCAGGCGGGGACGACGCCGCGCGTGGGCCAGCGGCCTTTGGTTGGCTTGAAGCCGATCAGGTGGTTGAACGCGGCGGGCACGCGGCCGGAGCCCGCGGTATCGGTGCCGAGCGCGATGGGCACCAGCCCGGCGGCGACCGCGATGGCCGAGCCGGAGCTGGAGCCGCCGCTGACATAGGCGCGGTTGAACGCGTTGCGCGGGATGCCATAGGGGCTGCGCACTCCGACAAGGCCGGTGGCGAACTGGTCCAGGTTGGTCTTGCCCATGCAGATCGCGCCGGCGGCGGCGAGGCGCTGCGTGACAGTGGCCGATGCTTCGGGCGTGTAGGCGAAGGCGGGACAGGCTGCGGTGGTTTCGAACCCTTCGACGTCGATGTTGTCCTTTGCGGCGTAGGGCACGCCAGCGAGGGGCAGTGTTTCGCCCGCCGCGATGCGGGCATCGACGGCGCGGGCGGCGGCGAGGACCTGTTCAGCCGAGGCGCGGCTGATCCAGATCTGGGGCTGGATCGCGTCGTATGCCGCGATGCGGGCGAGCGCGGCTTCGGCCTGCGCAACGGCGGTAGTTTCGTGCGCGTTGACGGCTGCTGCGATCCGGGCGGCGGTCATACCGTGCGCCTCAGAGCAAGCATGGGCGAGCCGGGCTGCAGGGACTGCTTCTCCTTGATATAGAGCGCCTCGATGGTGCCGGTGCCGGGGCTTTCGACCGGGCATTCCATCTTCATCGCCTCGATCACCGCGATAGTATCACCAGCCTTGACCGCATCGCCAGCGGCGACGAGCAGCTTCCACACGCTGCCGCCGAAAGGGGCCTCGACGAGGTCGGTGCCATCGGGCACCTGCGTGGCGCCAGCGGCGGGGGCTTCGGCTTCGGCGAGGTCGGTAACGCGGTCGAATTCGCCGCGCGCCTGCCAGTCGGCACGTTCGGCATTGAAAGCGGACTGGCGGCGGGCTTCGAATTCCGCGATGGCGTCGGCGTTGTCGGCGAGGAACTTGCGGTAGTCGGCGAGGCGGAATTCTGATGGCTCGATCTTCAGCGCGCGGCGGCCTGCGGGGAAATCGCGGCGCCATTCCACCAGTTCTTCGGCGCTGACCGGATAGAAGCGGATCTGGTCGAAGAAGCGCAGGAGCCAGGGTTTGCCTTCGGTAAAGGCTTCGGTCTGCCCCCCTTTTGCTTTAGCGTAAGTGTTCCAGACCTGCACGGTGCGGCCGAACAGTTGGTAGCCGCCGGGACCTTCCATGCCGTAGATGCACATGTAAGCGCCGCCGATGCCGACGACATTGGGCGGGGTCCAGGTGCGCGCGGGGTTGTATTTCGTCGTCACGAGGCGGTGGCGCGGATCGACCGGCGTGGCGACGGGCGCGCCGAGGTAAACATCGCCGAGGCCCATGACGAGGTAGTTGGCCTCGAAGATCAAGTTCTCGACCGCGGCCACATCGGGCAGGCCATTGATGCGGCGGATGAATTCGATGTTGTCAGGGCACCAGGGCGCGTCGTCGCGGACGGCGGCGATGTACTTCTCGATCGTCTCGAGCGTGGCGGGATCGCGCCACGAGAGGGGGAGGTGGACTACTCGCGACGGGATCGTGAAATCGGCGAGATCGCCGAGCCGTTCCTCAGCCTCGATCAGCGCGGCGAGCGCGCTGGCCTGATCCAGCTGCACGCCGTCGAAATGCAGCTGCAGCGAGCGGATGCCCGGGACGATATCGATGACGCCGGGGAGCGCGAGGCGTTCGAGTTCGACCATCAGCGCGTGGACGCGGATGCGCAGCTCGATATCGAGGACGATCTGGCCGTATTCGACGAGGATGTTGCGGTCGCCCTGCTGGCGGTAGATCGTCCGGGGGCGGCCATTCGCTTCGGGCGTTTCAGCGAGGATCGGCGAGAGGTGCGCGACGGGGCGATCCGGCACAGGGCCGGGGAGCGTGCCTTGGGTGAGCAGGCGCTGCTGATCTGCATCGGCGGCAGCGGCGTCGGCGATGGTGACAGGGGCGAAGCGCAGCCGGTCACCGGGCACGAGCTGGCCGAGCTTCCAGCGGTCTGCCGCGATGACCACGAAGGGGCAGACGAAACCGCCGAGCGAAGGGCCATCGGGGCCGAGGATGATCGGCATGTCGCCGGTGAAATCGACCGCGCCGATAGCGTAGGGGTTGTCGTGGATGTTCGAGGGATGGAGGCCGGCCTCGCCGCCGTCCTTGCGCGCCCAGTGCGGCTTGGGTCCGATCAGGCGGACGCCGGTGCGGTTGGAATTGTAGTGCACCTGCCATTCGGCGGCGACGATCATCGCGATATCGTCTGGCGTGAAGAAATCGGGCGCGCCGTGTGGGCCGTAGAGGACGCGCAGGGTCCATTCGTTGCCGAGCGGCGGGAGCGCAGTGGCGGCAAGCGGCGCCTGCGCAGGTTCATCGCCGAGGTGGAGCACATCGCCCGCGACTAGGCGGCGCGCTGCGTGGCCGCCGAACTGGCCGAGCTCGAACGTGGCGCGGCTGCCGAGGTAGGGCGCGATATCGAGGCCGCCCGCAAAGAGCAGATAGCCGCGCATGCCGCCGCCACGGGCACGGCCGAGTGCGAGCGTCTGGCCGGCGGCGATGGGGATCACCTGTCCGCGCGGGACAGGGACGCCATCGAGCGTTGCGCCAAAGTCTGCGCCTGCCAATGCGACGCGTGCGGGCGCGGTGAAGGCGAGTGTGGGGCCGGAATGCGTGAGCTCTAGCCCGGCTGTGCCTTCAGGATTGCCGAGCAGGCGGTTGCCGAGGCGGAAGGACTGGTCGTCCATCGGCCCCGAAGGCGGCACGCCGACCGCCCAGAGGCGCTGGCGGCCGGGCCAGTCCTGCACCGTGGTGGCAGTGCCGCCGCTGACGACGCGGACGCTGCGCGGGGTATAGGCGATGGTATCGAGGACGCGGGTGGAAACCTCGCCGCTGGTGAAGGCGGGTGTGCGCACGACATCGCGCAGCCAGCGCAGGTTGGTCTCGATCCCGTCGACGCGGGTCTCGGCGAGCGCGGCCTGCATCGCAGTGACGGCGAGATCGCGCGTGGGCGCATGGACGATCAGCTTGGCAAGCATGGGATCGTACCACGAGGTGACCTCGCTGCCGGCCATGACCCAGGTTTCGGTGCGGATGTCGCCGGGGAACTGGACCGCCGTCAGCGTGCCCGAGGTGGGGCGATAATCCAGCGCCGGGTCCTCGGCATAGAGGCGGACCTGTACCGAGTGGCCCTGCGGCGTGGTGGGTGCTGCCTCAAGGAAGCTGAAATCGCCCGCGCCGCCGCGCACCATCCATTCGACGAGATCGATCCCCATGACCATCTCGGTGACGCCATGCTCGACCTGCAGGCGGGTGTTCATTTCGAGGAAGTAGAACTGCTCGCGCTCGGCGTCGTAGAGGAATTCGACCGTGCCGGCGTTGCGGTAGCGCGCGGCTTCGCCGAGGCGGATCGCGGCGGTGTAGAGATCCTGCCGGATATGCTCGGGAAGCAGCGGGGCGGGGGATTCCTCGACCACCTTCTGGTTGCGCCGCTGGAGCGAGCAATCGCGTTCGCCGAGCGCGACGACGCGGCCCTCGCCATCGCCGAAGATCTGCACTTCGACATGGCGGGCGCGGCGGACATACCGTTCGAGGAAGACCCCGGCATCGCCGAAATTGCTCTGGCCAAGCCGCGCGACCGTGGCGAAGCCTTCGCGCACATCGGCCTGGCTTTCGCAGACGCGCATGCCGATGCCGCCGCCACCGGCGGTCGCCTTGAGCATGACGGGAAAGCCGATTTCGTTGGCGGCGGCGAGCGCTTCCTTCTCGCTCGTCAGCAGTTCGGAGCCGGGTGCGAGCGGCACGCCGTGGGCCTTGGCGAGCGCACGGGCGCTGTGCTTGAGGCCGAACATGCGGATATTGTCGGGCGTCGGGCCGATGAACTCGATACCGGCGGCGGCGCAGGCTTCGGCAAAATCGGTGTTTTCGGCGAGGAAGCCGTAGCCGGGGTGGATCGCGCCCGCGCCGGTCTGCTTGGCGGCGGCGAGGATCGCCTCGATGTTGAGGTAGCTTTCCGACGGGCGTGCGCCGCCGATGCAGACGGCCTCGTCAGCCTCGGAAACGTGGAGCGAGCCCGCATCGGCCTCCGAATAGACCGCGACCGAGCGCAGCCCCATGCGGCGCAAGGTGCGGATGATCCGGGTGGCGATGGCGCCCCGATTGGCAATGAGGACGGTGTCAAAAGGCATCGGTGTGTTCGCGCTCATTGCTCCCCTCCCCGGTGGGGAGGGGTTGGGGGAGGGGGCACGGCGTTGCGGTCGTCAGGCGCTGGGCACCCCCACCCAGCCTCCCCCGAACGGGGAAGGGGCAGAAAAGCTGGGGCTGGCAGCGCGCCTCGATTCATGCGGCGACGATCATGCGCACGGGCGTGGGATTGAAACCGTTGCAGGGGTTGTTGATCTGCGGGCAGTTCGAGACGACGACGATGACGTCCATCTCGGCCTTGAGATCGACCGTGAGGCCGGGCGCGGAAATGCCGTCGACGATGCCGAGCGCGCCGTCCGCTTCCACCGGCACGTTCATGAAAAAGTTGATGTTGGCGACGATATCGCGCTTCCCGCGGCCTTCGGTGAGGTTGGCTTCGAGGAAGTTCTCGACACAGGCGTGCTGGGCCTTGGTGTGGTGGCCATAACGCAACGTGTTGCTCTCGCAGGAGCAGGCGCCGCCGATGGTGTCGTGGTATTCGACCGTGGTGGCCGCGATGGTCATCATCGGGCGGCCTTCGTTCGAGCGAAGCACGGTGCCGGTGCGCAGGAACAGGTTGCCTTGCGCGGCGACGGTATCCTGCGCGGAGTAGCGCTCGGTGTCGTCAGCTTCGCTGTAGAGCAGGAAATCGACTGCCTGATTGCCTTCAAGGTCGACGATGCGCAGCGTCTGGCCCTTCTTGATGTGGTGGATCCAGGGTGCGCGGGCGGGGACGACTTCGTCGTGGACGATGGTATCGGGCAGGCCATCGTGATGCGGATCGCGGTTCTGCATGGGGCTGCCTCCTTACCGGCGGTAATAGTCTTCGACGTTGAGGAAGGCGCGCAGGCCCTCCGGCGTCGCGGTGCGGATGGGATCGTCCTCGGCGGCCACCGGGCCGCGCCACGCGGTCGCGCGCAGGGGTGTGACGGTGTAGTCGGGCCGGGGATCGAGCACATGGGGGACGTTGGCGATCACTACGATAACGTCCATTTCAGCCCGCAGGACGACCTCGCGGCCCGGCTCGAACGGGCCAATCTGTGGCTCGATCGTGCCATCGTCCGCAATGCGGGCGCCCTTGAACAAGGTGATGGCGGCGTGGATATCGCGGCGCTGGAGGCCGTGCTTGGCGGCACCTAGGAGGAAGCGATCGCGCCCGTTGGGGAACTGGCCGCTGTTGCGCCCGTCACCGTACTTGGCGGCGTTGGTGTAGGCGTTGGAGGTGCCGGAGAAGGTATCGTGCGTGCCGCCGGTGCTATCTTCGGCGATGCTCATGAGCACGCGGCCCATGTCCGAGAGCAGGAGTTTGCCCGCGCCGAGATAGGCGTTCCACTGGATCTTGACCGTGTCGGCAAAGCTGTAACGCTCGGTCGGCATTTCGGCGTTGAAGATCTGCAAGCTCGCGCAGGCATCGCCTTTGACGTCGATAAGGCGCAACCGGCTGCCGCGCGGCAGGCGGCGGGTGGCATAGCCGCCGGGGGCGAGGGTTTCCTCCCAGAGCAGCGCTTCGGGTGTGACTCCTTCGGGGAGGTCGGGCGCGGCGGGGGGGAGGATCGGCATCGCCTCGACAACGGTGCCTCCCTGGGCGCGGGCGTGATCCCGAGCTGCGTTGGGGTTTGCCAGAACCTGAGTCATGCTGCGGCTCCCTGCGGCGCATCGGCTTCCGGCTCATAAAGCTGCGGAAGGAGCGCAGTGGTGGTGACGAGTTCGAGCTGCTGGACCCCGCGCACGCGGCGCAGCGCATCCGACAGGTCCTTGAGGCGGGCGGCGGGGCCCTGAACGAGGAGCACTTCGAGCGACTGGTCGTCCTCGAGAAAGACGTGCTGCGAGGAGATCACTTCCTTGAGGTAGTGCGCCTGCGTCTGTGCAAGCTGGTGGCGGACGCGACCACGCTCGCCCCGGTAGACGAGGGTGATCGTGCCGGCGAGCATCTCGTCGGGCCGGGTGAAGGCCTCGTGCGCGGCGAGCGCGTGGCGGATCAGTTCGGCCATGAGCTGCGAGCGCGAGGGGAGCTGGCGCTCGGTCACCATCATGTCGAGCTTGCGGAACAGTTCGGCCGGAAGGCTCATGCTCAGCCGGGCGAGGCCGGGGGTTTCTATCGTCATTGCCATTCCTCTCAATTCGTGGCCGCGACGGGTTGTGGCTGGGTTTCGGGCTCGGCAGCCGGGACCGGAGGACCGCGCAAGGGCAGGTCGTAAACCGCTGTCGCGCCGTAGCGATGCGGCGCGTGGGGATCATGGCGGCGCTTGTCGAGCGCGAGAACGCGCGTGCCGAGCGTGAAGGCTTCCTTGATATCGTGCGTGACCATCACGATGGTGAGGCCGTAGTCCCGCCACAGGCGCGTGATCAGACCGTGCATGTCCGCCCGGATGCCGGGATCGAGCGCGCCGAAGGGTTCATCGAGGAGGAGAATGCGCGGGCGCTTGATCAGCGCCTGCGCAATGGCGAGGCGCTGCTGCATGCCGCCCGACATCTGCGCGGGGTAGAGGTGGAGGCTGTCCGCCAGGCCAACCGCTTCGAGCATCTCGGTGGCCTGCGCTTCGGCCTTGCGGCGCGCGGTGCCGAACAGGCGCGCCGCGAAGGGCGCGGCGGGGCATTCGAGGCCGAAGGTGACGTTTCCGAGCACCGTCATATGCGGGAACACCGAGTAGCGCTGGAACACGACCCCGCGATCGGGGCCGCACTGGGCCTCAAGCGGCGCGCCATCGAGCAGGATCTTGCCGCGCGTGGGCGCTTCCTGGCCGAGGATGAGGCGCAGGAGGCTGGACTTGCCGGCGCCCGAGGGGCCAATGATCGACAGGAAGGCACCATCGGCGACCTCGAGGTTCACCTTCTCGAGCACGACCTTGTCGCCGTATTCCACCCAGACGTTCTTGAGCGAGAGGAGCGCGCTCATCTTCCGTCTCCATGCGCCCAGGGGAAGGCACGGCGGCTGATCGCGGCGAGCGTCACGTCCATCAGGATCGCCAGCAGCGCGATCCACGCGACGTAGGGGATGATCACGTCCATCGCGAGATAGCGGCGGACGAGGAAGATGCGGTAGCCAAGGCCGATATCGGAGGCGACCGCTTCGGCGGAAATCAGGAAGACCCAAGCCGGGCCGAGCGCGAGGCGGATCGCCTGCAGCAGGCGCGGCATGGCTTGCGGCAGGGCGACGCGGGCGATGATCTGCCACGAATTGGCACCCAGCGTCTCGGCCTTGATGATCTGTTCGCGCGGCAGGCTGGCGACATGCGCGGCAATATCGCGGACCATGACCGGCGCGACGCCGATGGCGATGAGGACGACCTTGGAGGTCTCACCCAGACCGAGTGCAATGAACAGGATGGGAAGCAGTGCGATCGGCGGGATCACGGCAATGCCGGTGACGAGCGGGCTGAGCGCCGCGCGCACCGGTGGCAGCGCGCCGATGAGGAGACCGAGGACGAGCGCGAAGAGCGTCGCGATGCCGAGGCCGAGGCCGAGCCGCTGGAGGCTGGCGAGTGTATCGGCCCAGAACACTAGATTCCCGGAGAGCGGATCGGGCGTGGTGAGCAGCGCCGTGATCGCGCTCGCCATCGCGGAGGGGAGGGGGAGGATCTTGTCGGACGGATTGACGGCGTGGCGCTGCACCGCGGTGATCAGATAGAACACCACGAGCAGCAGGATCGGCGCACCGCCCGCAATCAGGCGGTCGCGCTTGGTAAGGTGCCAGTTGATCCAGCGCATGCGCTCAGATCTTCCCGTCTGCAGCGAGCTTCATGAAGCTGTCGTCGAAGCGCAGGGTGACATGCGCCGCGTCGCCAAGCGTCTTGCCGCCGGGGAAGGCGATGCCGACCGCGTCGGCCGAGGCGGCACCCTTGAACAGGCCCTTGGAGAAGCTGAAATCGCGCACGCGGGTCATCGTGGTGACCAGCGCGGGGGACTGGGCGGCGGCTACGGCGGCCTTGGGATCGGTGTAGAGGAAGGTGGTCTTTAGCTGGCTGTCGAAGGTTTCGGGCGCGGCACCGGCGAGCTTGGCCATCGCGGCGCGGGCGGCCTTTCCTTCGGCGTCCTGCTTCATCATCAGCTGGACGGTATCGTACCAGATGCCCGCCAGTGCCTTGCCGAGATCGGGGTTGGCCTTGAGTGTGGCGGTATCGACGACGAGAAGATCGAGAATCTCGCCCGGAATGTCGGCCGAGGAGAAAACCTGCGTGACGCCGGGCTGCGCGCGCATGACCGAGAGCTGCGGGTTCCACGCGACGGCGGCGGTGACATCCGCGCTGGCGAAGGCACTGACGATATCGGCATCGGCGGTGTTGACCGTCTTCACATCGGTCATGCCCATGCCGCCCTTTTCGAGCGCGCGGGCAAGCAGATAGTGCGAGACGGAGAGTTCGACGAGATTGACCGACCGGCCCTTGATCGCGCCGAGATCGGTGGCGCCCTTGATCAGGACACCGTCGTTGCCGTTGGAGTAGTCGCCCAGGATGACGGCCGTCGTATCCTTGCCGCCGGCTGCGGGGATGGTGAGCGCATCCATGTTGGCGAGGGTGACACCATCGAGCTTGCCGGCGGTGTACTGGTTGATCGATTCGACGTAGTCGTTGACCTGCACGATCTTGATCTTGAGGTGGTACTTGTCTTCCCACTTCTTCACGATGCCGGCCTGCTGCGCGTACGGCCAAGGCATCCACCCGGCATAGATCGACCAGCCGATGCTGAATTCTGTCTTCTTTTCAGTGGGAGCACTGCCGCCCGAGCAGCCGCCAAGGGCGAGCGTGGCGGCAAGTGCCGCAGCAAGGAGCGAACCGGTTAACGCCCGGGCAGGCCTGGCGGGGGAGGTGGCTGACACGATTCTGTCTCCTTTCGCAGTGCAGCATTGCGAGAAAGATGCCGCTTGTCCATGGCAAAATGTTACGTTTCGGAAAAAACGTAATACCACTTTGGGGAAAATCCACAGTGGTTCGCGAATCAGGCAAGGGATTCCGGGTGATTGTGTTGATTTCGCGCAACGTCACCTGAGCTCCGGTGTGCTGCCCGAGCGCACGGATGCGGCACTTGCACACCAAAAAATCAAGGAATTCCGCACTGCAGCGAAGGCCGGATAATACCGGGTCGGCGCCGAATTATTACGCTTGACCTGTTATGTAATATCGATAGCGTAACTGAAATGTCGCAAAGGTGATAGTGCTTTGCGGCAGCAACAACGAAATTTCAGGCTAGGCATCCTTATTGTCTGGCATGAGTACTCTGCGCGGCGGCGTTCGTGCGGAAGGTAGTTTGTGCGTTTTCGGAAGATCGTTCCGAAGGCGCGCAATATCGATGGTTCTTAGTATTTCTGGATGATGGGTCCTTCAGGTCGAATTGCCTTTTTGGTCATCTGGTGCGGAAAAGAGTTCGGCCGCCTTCTTGGCTGCCATTGAAGTGAGGGAATGATTCGACGCCAGACCTGCAAAGGGTCGGCGTGCTCCTGCAAAAGCAGGCAAACAGGGACGGGGATGTCGCTTCGAGAAGGCTTTCACGCAAGCAACGCGGGGGCTCGAGTGACCAAGAAATCTTACAAGACGACACTGGCCAAGAAGGCCCTGTTAGGTGCGACGATCCTCATGGGCAGCACCGCCTTTCCCGCCTTTGCACAGATGGCGCCCGAAGCGGCGGCCGATGCGCCGCAGGCCGCGGCGACGAGCGAGGACAACAGCGCGATTGTCGTGACAGCGACGCGGCGTGCGACTTCGCTGCAGGACGTGCCGATCAACATCGCGGCAGTGAGCGCCGAGCAGCTTTCGCGCCAGCGCATCGACGACGTGCGCGACATCGCGGACTTCACCCCCCGGCGTGACGATTGCCGACACCGGCCCAGGCAGCGCCGGCACCATCGTGCTGCGCGGGCTCAACGCCTCGGACACGGATACGACCGGCGCCACCTATGACAACGCCTTGGGCGTCTATCTCGGCGAAGTTCCGCTCTACTACGACTTCAAGATGCTCGACCTCAACCGCGTCGAAATCCTGCTTGGGCCGCAAGGCACGCTCTATGGGCTCGGCACGCTGGCCGGTGCGATCCGCAACATTCCCAACCGGCCTGATCCCACCAAGTGGGAGGCGGCATGGCATGGCCGCGTCTATGGCAAGAACGAGGCTTCGAAGGCCGGCTACCAGCTTGACGGCATGATCAACATCCCGATCGTGAAGGATCACATCGCCTTCCGTTCGTCGACCGGTTACTACTCCGACCCCGGGTTCATCGACTATCCGCTGTTGGTGAAGACCCCGGGCGTTTCGAACCCGCAGCCTGATGGCTTTGCAACCGTTCCGCCGACCTCGATCTCGCAGGCCGGGTACGATGCGAACCTTTACCGGCGCAAGGATCTCAACTTCGAGAAGACCTTCACCACCCGCAACCAGCTGCTGTTCCAGGTGACCGACGATCTCTCGGTCGACTTCACCTACGCCTACCAGCATACCAAGACCGATGGCGGGCAGTATAACAGCGACGGCGTGCTGGGCACCGGCAAGTACGAGAGCGCGGCGCGCTACGCCGAACCCGTCGACCGCCAGGCGCATCTCGCCAGCATGGAAATCAACGCACACGTTGGCGAAGTGTTCGATGTCGTGGCGACTACCGCCTACACGCAGGTGAAGAACAAGCGGATCGGCGACAACACCGACCTGCTGCTCGATCTCGACTATGACTACGAGACGTTCCCGCAGTTCACGAGCTGGAACGAGAGCGAGAACACGCGCAAGCAGTTCAACCAGGAAATCCGCCTCGTCTCGACCCATGGCGGGCCTTTCAGCTGGGTGCTCGGCGGCTTCTTCAACGAACAGAAGCTGCAGGCCGACTACCGCGAGCATGTTCCGGGCCATCCGTGGGTTGAATTCGGCACGCAGCCGAACCCGGACGAGATCGAATACGCCTCGTTCAACCGCTCCAAGGTGACCGAGAAGGCCGTTTTCGGAGAAGGCACCTTCAAGATCACGCCGGAGTGGCAGGTCACGGCCGGTGGGCGTTACTTCAGCTATACGTCGCGGGTTTCGGGCCGCGCGGTCACGCCGCTCCTCGGCGATCCGATCAGCCCCTATGATCTGGCTCCGGCCGGCGGCACGACGGAGAAGAGCGGCGGGGTGTGGAAGTTCAACACCTCCTACAAGTTCTCGCCCGGTCTGATGCTCTATGCCACCTACAGCAAGGGCTACCGCATCGGCGGCCCCAACACGGTGGCGCCGTGCGTCCTCCCGCTGAAGCCACCGCCGTTCCAGAACGTCTGCGCCCTGCCGAACGAGCTGCAATACGGTCCGGACTCGACCAAGAACCTTGAAGTCGGCATCCGCGCCGAACTGTTCAACCGCAAGCTGACCCTTAACGTCAACGCGTTCTCGATTGACTGGAGCGGCATTCAGGTCGCCTCCGCAACGGTCAACGGCATTGTCGGCATCACGGTGAACGGCGGCAAGGCCAAGTCGGAAGGGTTCGATGCATCGTTCCAGCTGCGGCCGATCGACGGTCTTTCGATCCAGGGAACCTATTCGTACACGAACGCCAGGCTGACCGAGGATGTGCCCGCCATCATCGCGGTGAACAGCCCTGCGGCAACCTATCCAAGCCGGCCTATTCAGCTGGACGCGCTGAAGGGCGACCGCCTGCCGGGCTCGACCCGCAACAGCGGCAGCCTTGGTGTAAGCTACACTATGCCGCTGCTGGGCGGCGACCTGATCGGCGATTGGACCGCAACCTATCGCGGCGATGTGGTAACGCGCCTTGGCTGGGATCGTGCCTATGGTGACAAGCTGCCGGGCTTCGTGCTGCACCGCGCGTCGCTCACCTGGCAGAACGACACCTTCACGATCGGGGCGTTCGCGAACAACATCTTCAACAAGTTCGCGATCACTGCCGTTTCCAACGACCGTTCGCGCGTCGGCCTGAACGACGGGGTTGTGCTGCGTTATCTCCGCAACACGGTGATCACGCCGCGCACCTTCGGGCTGGAGTTCCGCGTGAAGTACTGATCCTCAAGCGAATATCGCGCAAACAGGGGGCGGGGTTGATCCTCGCCCCCGATTGCGCAATCCTGCGGCAAGTTGAAAGGCAGCAGGACGGGACAACGAACCGGAACAGGCGAGGAGTGGCGAGATCATGAGTTCGGGCCTGAAGCAGCTGGCGGTAGATTGCATTCCGCCTGCGACATTGGTTGCGGTGGTGGCATTCTGGTACTTCGCGCCTGTGTCCGTGGTCGCAAACCCGTGGACATCGCTCGTCGTCAACGCGGTCGTCACGGCATTCGTCCTCGGCCTTGAACTCCTGTTCGAGCGGCACGAAGGCTGGCGCATCAACCGCCAAGAGTTCTTCACCGACCTTTTCTACTTTGTTCTGATCAACACCGTGATCGGGCGCATGGCCTTTATTCTTTCCGAAGCGCCGCTGCGTTCGCTCAAGGAATCCTGGGGCATCGCCACGCCGTGGGTGACCGAGATGCCGTTCCTCGCGCAAGTGGCGCTGGTGGTCTTCCTGTGGGAATTTGGCCAATACTGGATGCACCGGCTGATGCACAATTGGGAGCCATTCTGGCTGACCCATGCGCCGCATCACCATATCACCCAGCTCAATGCGATGAAGGGCGCGGTGGGCAATCCGATCGAGCTGTTCCTCATCAGCCTCGGCATCGTGGCACTGCTGGATGTTTCGCCGGCGGCCTATCTCTGCGCCTTCGCCGTGACCAATGTCGTGGCCACTTATGCGCATGCCAACGTGAAGAGCAATCCGCCGCTGTTCTACAGCTACTTCTTCACGACGATCCGCCACCACAGCTTCCACCACTCGGTGGGCTATGAGAACACGCGCTGCAATTATGGCAATTCGTTGATCCTGATCGACCGCATGTTCGGCACCTACAAGGAAGGCGAGGGCATTCTGGTGGGGCAGGACGACCGGCGGCGGCTGACGATCTGGGAGCAGTTCGTGTTCCCGTTCAAGCCGGTGATCGCGATGCTCGAGCGGCGCAAGGACACGTCGTCCCCGGCCGGTTGATCGCGGGGCGTGAAAGCTGAACCTGCCCGGATCGCCGCCGTCCGCCGCGCGCTGGGTCGTGGCGATCTCGGAGCAGCAGAGCAACTGGCAGGGAGCGTTGTTGCCGCTTTTCCGGATGATGCGGAAGGGCGGTTTCTGCTGGGTATGGCGAGGGCCGAAGCCGGGCGGGTGAGCGCGGGTATGGCCGATATCGCCCATGCGGTGGAGCTCGATCCGCGCGGGGATTACCGCGCGCAGCTGGCGCGGCTGCAGGTGATGCTACGGCAGGATCACGCGGCTGCGCAGACGCTGGCGGCAGCCGAAGGGGCGCTGCCGGAGAGCGCGCTGGGGCGCGATACCATCGGCTGCGTCTATGCCCGGCTGGGCGAACATGCCGCTTCGGTGCCGCATTTCCGCGAAGCGGTACGCCTCGCGCCAGACAACGCCGCGTTCCGCTATAACTTTGCTGCCGCACTCAATTTCATCGGTGATGTCGATGGGGCGGAGGCGCAGGCCGAAGCGCTGATCGGGATCGATCCGGACTACGCGCGGGGCCATCACATGCTGGCGGGGATGCGCAAGCACAGCGCGGAGCGTAACCATGTCGAGCGGCTGACGGCAGCACTGGCCCGCGCGCAGGCGCCCGAAGCGCGGCTGCTGCTGGGCTATGCGCTGGCGAAGGAGCTCGAGGATATCGGCGAGCAGCAAGCCGGGTTTGCGCGGCTCGCCGAGGCCAATGCCGAGCACAGGGCGCGCCTGCCTTATACCTTCGCGCGGGACAGTGCCAACTTCGATGCGATCGAGCGGACCTGGCCGCGTGTGGCAGCGGCACCGGTGCGGGGGGCACCGCAGGACGCGCCGATCTTCGTGATCGGCATGCCCCGCACCGGCACGACACTGGTCGACCGTATCCTCTCCTCCCATCCCGCCGTGCGCAGTGCGGGCGAACTGCAGGCGATGCCGCTGGCGGTGAAGATGGCGGCGGGCACGACAAGCCGCATGGTGCTAGACCCCGAAACGATCGAGGCGGCGGCAAACGAAGACCTCGGCGCGATCGGGCGCGACTATCTGGCGCGGGCGCTCAGCCATGCGGGCGCGCGCGAGCAGGGGCGGTTCGTCGACAAGTTTCCGGGCAACTTCCAGTACGCGGGGTTCATCGCGCGGGCGCTGCCCGAAGCGCGGATCGTGTGCCTCCGCCGCCATCCGCTCGATACGGTGCTGGCGAACTTCCGCAATCTCTTCGCGATTTCCTCGCGCTATTACGACTACAGCTATGATCTGATGGATATCGCGCGGTACTATGCGCGGTTTGACCGGCTGATGGCGTTCTGGCGCGCGGCGCTGCCGGGGCGCATTCTGGAGCTGCGCTACGAGGATCTCGTGGTCGATCAGGAAGGCGAGACGCGGCGGCTGCTGGCCCATTGCGGGCTGGACTGGGATGCGGCCTGCCTCGATTTCCACCGCAACACCGCGCCGGTTTCCACGCCGAGCGCGGCGCAAGTGCGGCGGCCGATGTATACCGATTCAGTGGCGCGCTGGACAAAGCACCGGGACGCGCTGGCCCCGGTGATCGCGTTTTTCGAGGAACAAGGTATTCCGATCTAGCCGGGCTTACTTGCCGGGGCAGGGGATCGTCTGGCCGACGCCTTCGATGCTGGCACCACGCAAGGTGAGGACGAGGCCCTTCTCGCCCGCGATGCGCAGCGGGGTGCCGACCGCCTTGAAGTTCGCACCCGCATCCTTGAAACAGCGCAGCGGGATACGGACCGTGAGCGGCCCGGCAGGCGGCGTGATCTTGAGCGTGGCGCCGGCCATGGTCACCGCAATGGGACCGGCGGCGGCATCGAGGCGGCCTTCGAGCTTGAGCGCAAATTCCTCGTCGAGCTGGCGCATGAGATCGACCGGCGGGCCATCGATGCCGATGGCACCTGCCTCACTCCAGCTGAAGGCCTGCGCGTCTTCCTGCGCGCCAAGATCGACTGCGCGCGCGGCGATTCCGGGATCGAGGCTGAGGTGCCACGGCGAGGGGACCTTGCCGAGTGCGAAGTAGACGCCCTCGCTGGCCGAGGCGACAAGATCGACGTGCGGGTCTTCATTGACCGGGCCAAGGACGGCCTTGCTGGCATAGCCGAGGCCATAGCCTGCGGGGAACAGCGGGGCCTTTACCGGCGATACTGCGTCGGCGGGCCAGGGGAAGGAGAGCTTGCCGGTGAAGCCGCGCACCGGCTTGCCGTCCTTGCGGGCGACGAGCACGTCCGCCACGCCCTGGCCCTGCGTGCCCGGAAGCCACGCGGCGACGAAGGCGTCCGAAGCGTTGAGTTCGGGCCCGGTGAATAGCGGGCGGCCCGAGAGGAATACCGAGACGACCTTGATCCCTTGCGCCTTCAGCTTGGCCAGCATGTCCTTCTCGCCCGCCTGCGCGCGGAAGGCGATGTTGGGCATGTCGCCCTGGAACTCTGCGTACGGCTGCTCGCCATAGACGACGACGGCAACATCGGGACGAGCGGCGAAGCTGCCGTCAGTCGAAATGGCAGCGCTGCCCCCCGCATCCTTGACTGCGGCAGCGATGGCGCGGCCGATGGTCTGGCCCTTGGGGAAATCGGCGGCGGTGGTGTCGGTGCCCTGCCAGGTGATCGTCCAGCCGCCGGCCTGCATGGCCATGGAGTCCGCGCCCGGGCCAGTGATCAGCACCTTGGCGCCGGGGCGCAGCGGAAGGACGCCGCCATTGTTCTTGAGGAGGACGAGCGACTTGGCCGCCGCTTCGCGCGCGACGGCGAGGTGCGCATCGCTGCCGACCACAGACGGATTGCCGCGATCAACGGGCTTCGCGCCGAGCAGGCCGAGCTTTGCCTTCACGCGCAGAATGCGCGCGACGGCATCGTTGATGCGGGCCATCGGGATCGTGCCGCCCTTCGCCTCGCGCACGGTAGCCTCGAACAGGCCCTTCCAGCTGTTGGGCGCCATGGCGAGATCGAGCCCGGCGGTGAAGGTTTGCGCGCAATCGGTGACGGTGCAGCCGGGGATCTGCCCATGGCCGTTCCAATCACCGACGACGAGGCCCTTAAAGCCCATGCGGCCTTTGAGCACATCGGTCAGCAGGCTTTGGTTGCCGTGGTTCTTGGTGCCGTTCCAGCTGGAAAAGCTGGCCATGACGGTGAGCGCACCAGCATCGATCGCGGGGGGATAGCCCTGCGCGTGGCGGGCGACGAGTTCGCGTTCGGAAATCAGCGCGTCGCCCTGATCCTTGCCACCATCGGTGCCGCCATCGGCAAGGTAGTGCTTGGCGGTGGCGGCGACGCGGTTCGCGGCGATGGGCTTGCCGGCGACGAGCGGGCCTTGCAGACCCACGGTCATCGCCTTGGCATAGCTTGCGACCAGCGCGGGATCTGCGCCGTAGCCTTCATAGCTGCGGCCCCAGCGCAGATCCTGCGGGACGGCCAGGGTGGGGGCGAAGGTCCAGTCGATGCCGCTGGCGGCAACTTCGATGGCAGTCACTTCGCCGATGCGCTGGATCAGCGCGGGATCGTGCGCGGCGCCAAGGCCGATGTTGTGCGGAAAGATGGTGGCGCCGGGGAGGTTGGAATGGCCGTGGACGGCGTCGATGCCGAAAAGCATCGGAATGCCTGCGCCGGACTTTGCGGAGGCCACGCGGAAGGCGCGGACAAGCTTTTCCCATTTGGCCGCATCGGCGCGCTCATCGCCATAGGGGCCGGAATTGCCGCCGGCGAGGATCGAGCCGAGCGGGTACTTCGCAAGGTCTTCAGGGGTGATCGCGCTGATGTCCGCCTGGATCATCTGCCCGACCTTTTCCTCTAGCGTCATCGCCGCGATCATGCGGGCAATGCGGCGCTCGGTGGCGGGGCTGGTGATTGCGGCCGGGCTGTGCGCGGCGGGCCAGAGCGCGGGGTGCGCGGTGCTGGAGGTTTCGCCGGGTGCCGGCGAATTCGGTGCTGCGAGGGCACTTCCCGACGCCAGCAACATGGCTGCCAAAAGCGCGCGCCGAACCATCATTCTCACCCTTCCCGTTTTTCTGTGAACGTTCTCATCGGGGTTCGTCGCATGAGAAAGCATCAAAATCAAGCGGGCCTGTCAGATTTCGCGAACCGTTCCGGATGAAAGGCCCCGGAGCAGCAGTGCGGCCAGCAGGGCAAGTGCGGCGAACAGAAGAAAGAGCCCGGAAAAACCGAACCACGGCACCAGTGCGAGCGTGAACCAGGGCATGACCAGCGAAGGCATGGTGTTGGTGAGATTGAACAGGCCGAGATCGCGTCCACGCCGGTTGCTGTCGGGCAAAGTGCGCAAGGTCTGGGCGGAATGCAGTGCGAGGAAGATCGAGGTTGAGAATCCGAACACGGCGTAGCTGACAATCCCTGCCGAGACGCTCTGTGCCAGCGCCATGCCGACAAGGCCGAGCGGCGCGACAAGGGTGCACACCACAAGCGGCAGGAACGGCTGCTGGCGCTGATCGGCCCAGCGGCCCGCCAGGAGCGCTGCCGGGGCCGAGAGCACGAGGACCATGCTGAACACCCGCGCGGTGAGGTGATCCTCAACCGTCGGATCGATCGAGCGCAACCAGAGGTAGAGGAACGAGAACAGCGCGGCTTCGGCCACCTGCACGAGGAGGCGCGCGGCCCACATGCGCAGGGCCGCACTCCTGCGGAAGCGCTGTGCGGAGGGTGCGGGCGGCGGGCCGTCCGCTGGCGCGGCTCTGGTCACGGTGCGGCCGCCCAGCAGGAGCGCGGGCAGCACTGCCGCCGCCACGACCGCCGCGACGACGGTGAGGCGGCCGTCTGGCGAGGCGAGGCCGGGAATGGTCACCAGCGCTCCGGTCAGCGCACCGAGCCCGGGTGCGAAGGCAAGGAGGCCGCCCAGCAAGCCCTTCTGGCCATCGGGCACACAGTCTGCGCCCCAGGCCGCAAGCGGGGCGAGCATCATGTTGAGCCCGAGCTGCCAGAGAACCACGACGATCACGATGGCGCGAAGGCTGTGCGCCGATGGGACGATGAGCAGTAGCACGCAGGAGAGCGCCAGCCCCAGCCCGGACCAGAGGCGGCGCGAGCCCGTGATGTCGCTCAGCCAGCCGAACAGGATATGGCCGACACTGGCTGAAATGGCGCCGCAGAAGGCGATGGCGGAAAGCCAGACGATGGCCTGTTCGCCCGGCACGAGAGCCGCGACACGCACCGGCAGCAGGATGGTGAGGAACGGGACATAGGCAATCGAGCCGCCAGCCCAAGCGAGCGCATAGAGCACAAGGAACCAGAGGGACCGGCGCTGCTGGCCCTCGCCCGGCGTGTCAGGCACGCACGGTTTGCCGGGCGCTGGCGACCGAGCCGCGCTCGACCAGACTGGCCGGGATCACCGTGAGCGCATCGGGCAGAACATCGCCCTTCTGCGCGGCGATGATGAGTTCGACCGCCTTCGAGGCGGTCGCCGCGATGGGCTGGTCGATCGCGGTGAGCTGGGGCTGGGTGAACTGCATCATCGGGGTGTTGTCGAAGCTGATGATCGAGAGGTCGCGGGGCACGGCAAGCCCGGACCGGCGCGCCACTTCGAGCGTGGCCAGCGCCATCTGGTCGCTGCTGGCGATGATCGCGGTCGGCGGTTCGGGCAGCGCGAGCAAGGCCTGCGCCGCGCTCTCACCCGAGGCATATGTGAAATCGCCCGCCTGCAGCAGGCCATCGGTGGGGAGGCCGGCCTCGGTCATGGCCGCTTTCCAGCCATCGACGCGCCAGCCGCTGAGGTTGTATTCCGCCGCGCCCGCGATGAAACCGATGCGACGGTGGCCATGATCCACCAGATGGCGCGTTGCTGTGGCGGCGGCGCCTTCATCGTCCATCAGGATCGGCATGCCGGCATCGCGCGCCTTGGAGCCGATCCGCGCGAAGGGGATCTTCTGCTCATCGAGGCAGCGCACGATTTGCGGGTTGTCCGAATGTGGCGGGGTGAGGATGATGCCATCGGGCTGGAGCGCGGCAATGGCGGCGAGGAGTTCACGCGTCACATGGTCAGAATGCGTATCGACCAGTTCGACGATCATCCGGTAGCCGTGTTCGGCGCACTTGAGCATGCCGCCCAGAAGCATCTGGTCGACCCAGTCGGTCCCCTGCCGCGCGCGCCAATCGGCGATCGTGCGATCGCGGTCGTTGAGCGCGAGGATCAGGTAGGAGCGCGATCCGCTCATCCGCTGAGCCGCAATTGAGGGTACGTAGCCGAGGCGATTGATCGCCTCGAGCACACGCTCCTTGAGTTCGGGACGGACGTTGGGCTCGTTGTTGATGACGCGGCTGACAGTCTGGAGCGAAACCCCGACATCTGCCGCAACGTGCCTGATCGTGACCGCCTGACGACGCCGCGCCATGCGTTACTGGTCCCTTTGCTGTGCCGCTGGCGTGATGCCGGCGGCCTGCGGAGGCCTTTGCCAGACGCGCACCCAATCGATCAAGAAGCGCTTGGGAAAATTGCTGTTGGACACGCCCTTGATCCCACGCGATTCCGCAAGGCCGCCGCCGAATGCGAGGTTGAGAATGAGGTGGAAGGGCTGATCGAAGGGCGCGCCCGGGGTGGCTGAACCGGAGGTAAACCATTCGCTGCGCTGGCGGACGGCGTAAGTCTCGCCATCGATCTGCCACGTGATCCGGTCCGGCTCCCACGCGATCGCATAAGTGTGGAAGCCTTCGAGCACGGCGGGTTTGTGGACTTCGTCACCCTTGTGGGTGTTGCCGGGCCAGGGCTTGCCGAAGTGCAGCGTGCCGAGGATCGTGTCCTCCTTGCCGCCATCGCAGGCCTTGCAGGGCACGCCCAGGTTCACCGCCTCGAGAATGTCGATCTCACCCGAGGCGGCCCATGGGCCGTAAGTATTGGCTTCCGGCAGCATCCAGATTGCGGGCCAGGTGCCCTGTCCCTGCGGCAGGCTGGCGCGCACTTCGATGCGGCCATAGCGCCACGCGGCCTTGCCGCGCGTGGTGAGGCGGGCGGAGGTGTAGTCGCGTGTGACGAGGTCGCCGGGCTTCGCCGGATTGGTGCGCTGGCTGGCAGGAAGGGCCGGGCCGCTGACGCGTTCGTGCAGCGCGGTGATGACGAGCGCCCCGTCCACGATACGGGCGTTGTCCTTGTGATCGGTGTAGCACTGGCGCTCGTTGTTGCCGCCGCCCCAGCAGTCGACGTCGAAGCTCCACTTCGCGCTGTCGATAGCCGGGCCCGTGAACTCGTCCGACCAGATAAGCTGCCAGTCGTCCGCCGCGGCATGGGCCGGCAGTGGCACCGCCATGGCCGCGAGCGCGAGCAGGCGCCGCATCACGCGGCGCGCGCTTCCTGCGCGCCGCAATACTGCGCCACATAGGCGTGGTGATCGGGTAGGCCCGCGACCGTTTTCGCAACGCTTTCGCGCAGGCCGCCCAGCAGGTGCGCCAGTTCCGCGTCCGAAAGCTTGGTCGCGACCGGGTGGTAGCTCTGCGGCATGATGCCCTGGCCCATCATCACTTGTACCCAGCTGTTTTCGACGAAAAGCTCCTCGTTTTTGCGGAAGACGCGGCCGGTTTCGCGGAACAGCTCAATCTTGTGGGTGAGGCTGTCGGGGATATCCATCGCCGCGCACTGGCGCCAGAACGGGCTGTCGCGCCGGTCGGTCGCCTTGTAGTGGAGGATGAGGAAATCGCGGATCTGCTCCATGTCAGTCATCTGCTGATCGTTAAATTCCGCCACGTCGCGCGGGCTGATCGCGCCCGCCGGAAGCATGCGGACGATGCGCAGGATGGCGCGCTGGATGAGGTGGATGCTGGTCGATTCCAGCGGCTCCATGAACCCGCCCGAAAGGCCGACCGCCACGCAATTGCGGTGCCACTGCTTGCGCCGCGCGCCGGTGGTGAAGCGGATCACGTTGGGCTGGGTCAGCCGCTCCCCCTCGACGGTGGAGAACAGGCGGTCCATCGCGGCATCCTTTGAAAGGTAGCGGCTGCAATAGACAATGCCGTTGCCCTGCCGGTGCTGGAGCGGAATGCGCCACTGCCAGCCCGCATCATGCGCGATGGCGCGGGTGTAGGGCACTGGCGGGCGGACGCTGGCCGTCTGCACCGCAATGGCGGAATCGCAGGGTAGCCAGTGGGTCCAGTCGTCGTACCCCACGTGCAGCGCGCCTTCCATGAGGAGCGCGCGAAAGCCGGTGCAATCGAGGAAGAGATCGCCTTCGAGCCGCTGGCCGGATTCAAGACGCAGCGCGGCGATATCACCGGTTTCGGGATGGAGTTCGACTTCGGCGATCTTGCCTTCGACGCGGCGGCATCCGTCGGCCTCGGCCAGCTTGCGCAGGAACATGGCGTAGAGGCCGGAATCAAGCTGATAGGCGTAGTTGATCCGGTTGTCCGGCAGGTGGGCGAACTTGGACTTCATCGCGGCCTGAAGCTCGATGCAATAGTCGTCGTAGCTCGCTGCGTGGCCCTTCGTGAGGCCGTGCATCCAGAAGTGCTGAAAGCCCGCGCTCCAGTGATCGCGGCCGGTCACCCCGAAGGAGTGGAAATAGCTTTCACCCGGCACGCGCCAGTTTTCGAAATTGATGCCGAGCTTGAAGGTGGCCTGCGTGGCGCGCATGAAATCGGCCTCACCGATGCCGAGCAGGCGGTTGTAGGCGACGAGCGGCGGGATCGTGCTTTCGCCCACGCCGATGGTGCCGATCGCTTCGGATTCGACCAGCGTGAGTTCGATCGCATCGCCGAGGGTACGCGCGAGCGCGGCGGCGGCCATCCAGCCGGCGGTGCCGCCACCGGCCACGACGATACGGCGCTTGGGGCTCGTTTGAGTCATTTGCTGAGGGTCCTTAGCAGAA
The DNA here is from genome assembly GCF_057809735.1 of Novosphingobium sp. FG137. Taxonomy (NCBI): domain Bacteria; kingdom Pseudomonadati; phylum Pseudomonadota; class Alphaproteobacteria; order Sphingomonadales; family Sphingomonadaceae; genus Novosphingobium; species Novosphingobium sp. FG137. The sequence goes on from NZ_JBMDKN010000014.1 coordinate 28,655, forward strand.
ATGCGCGGAGGCGGCCGGCGGCGGCAGGATCCAGCGGATCCAGAATGCCGCGCCCGCCTGCGGGGATATGGTCGGTGACGTCAGGGCCGTTTTCGAACACGTAGTAATCGAAGAGCGCGCGCCAGATTGCCTTGTCCTCGGCGGGCAGATCGCGGATCGAGAGGATCGCGTGGTTGAGCGCATCCTGCGGCTGGCCGAGCCAGCGCGGGGTATCGCGCCACCAGTAGTTCATCAGGATGTTGAACGGGGCGAGCCCTTCGACATGGTGCCACCACATCGAGGGGATGAAGAGCGCGTCGCCCGGCTCCAGCACGGCGACTTGTGCGTGGCCCAGCGCTTCGGCGAAGCGGGGGTGGAGGGCGAGGTCCGGCGCGTGGAAATCCACCATCGAAACCGCGCGTCCTGCCGGCGTGTTGTCGATGGGGCCGAGGTGCAGATTGGCGAACTGCTCGGGCGGGAACAGCGTGAAGCGGCGGCGACCGGCGGCGCAGCAGGCGAGGTTGTCGGGAAAATCGTTGTGTGCCGCGATCCGCGTGGGCGTGCCGATCCACAGGCTGATAATGGGTTCGCGGCTGCCGAGGTCGAGGGGGTTTTCGGCGGCGACGGTGGTGAAGTGCGTCGGCACATCGATCGATCCGAGATAGATCGCCGGGGCATCGGCGCGGCCCTCGTTGGCGTCCATCCCGGCGAACACATCGGCGAGCTTGCCGCGCGCTTCGCGGAAATTCATTTCCATGTCCGCGCCGTAGAACAGGCGGCCGTCCTTGCCGGGTTCGCCCAGCGAGACCGTGAAGGGGACGGGGCGGGCGCGTTTGAGGAGATAGGTGCGCGCAGCCTTGGCGGAGGCGAGCCCCGCTTGCACCAGCGGCCAGTGGCTGACGAGGCCGCGGACCACGAAAGGCGTCCGTGCGCCTTGCAGCAGGGCATCGAGCGCAGCGGCATCGCCAGCCACATGCTCTTCCACCGCGGGCATTGCGGCGAAGATCGAGACGTCTGCTTCAGCCAAGCGCGATCCGGCGGTTCTTCCGCGCGACGAGGTTGCCGAACTGCGCAAGGCTGGCGAGCACCATGTAGATGCGCGCGAGATGGCCGTGGGCCATCAGGGCCTGCAAGGCTTCGCCATCGAGCCCGGCGAGGCGTTCTTCGTGGATCGTCTGGAAGCCGACGAGCGACTGGACCGCACCGTTATCCAGCGTGACTTCGAGGGTGAAGGGCTCGACCAGCTGGTAGGCTTCGAGCGCGGCGAAGAAGTCGTCGCCCTCGTGCCAGCCGTAGTCGAGATCGCCGAGCATGGTCGCCACGGATTCGAGCCAGGGTGTCGGCGCGCCGGCATCGTCGAACACGCGCACGCCTTCACCGCTGGCCGAGATGCGGGGGTTTGCCATGTCGACGTGGACTTGAGGGGCCGCGCCTTCTTCAGGCGGGCGGCCGATCAGGAAGGGCTGCACGGCGTGGGCCATGGGCCGGTAGCGCGCGTCCCACGTGCTGCCTTCGAGGTAGAGGTTCTCACCCGCCTCGAAACCGAACAGCGCGAGTGCGGCGAGCTTGCCGGTTTCGGCATCGCGGCGGAAGACGATGGGATAGTGCGCCTGAACCTCGCGGAATTCGGCGGGCATGGCGAGTGAGGCCATGACGTTGTCGCCGTATTCCGCCCCCGCCTCGGTGTGGATGCGAAGTTGGCCGTGATCGGCGGGATTGAGGATCTGGTGCTGGCTCATGCGGGTATCCTGGCAGCCGCAGACCCTGCGGCGAGAAGGTCGAGGTAGTCGCGCGTGGTGGGCAGCGCAGCGGCAAGCGCGCGCGCCTTGGCGGCGATTTCTGCAAGCCGCGCCGGGGCGGCGGGCGTGGTGCTCGCAAGCGGGACAGGGATGCCCATGCCGTGCAGCACATATTGTTGGCTGGCGGCGGGGAACATCTCGTCGATGCGGGGGAAATCCCATGCCGAGGGTGCCTGTTCGCGCCACAGCGCAAGGCATTCGGCGAGGCGCGGCGGGATGGTTTCAGTCGCGCGCTGGGCCTGCCAGTAGGGCTCCGTGCGCTGGCTCGGCACGTAGTGGAGCTTGAGGAATTCGACCACGCGGTCCCAGCGGTAGCGGAACAGATCGTTGAAGCGCGATGCGTGGATGTCCATGCTGGCGCGGCTTTGCGGGAAATTGTCCGCCAGCGCCTTGAGCGAAAGCTCGATCAGCACGATGGCCGAGGCTTCGAGCGGCTCGATGAACCCGGCGGAGAGGCCGACGGCAAGGCAATTGCCAATCCAGAAGCGGTCGCGGTGCCCGGTCCTGAAGGCAAGCTTGCGCGGGGTCAGGCTGGCGGGATCGGAACCGGGGATCTTGGCCGCGATATAGCCCCGCAGGATTTCCGCCGCGCGGTCGTCGCTGATGAAGCGCGAGGCATAGACACAGCCAATGCCGCGCCGGGTGGGCAGACCGATATCCCAGAGCCAGCCTGCTTCATGCGCCGTGCCGATGGTCTGCGCAGCGATGGGGCTACCGGGTTCGACCGGGACCTGCACCGCAAGCGCGCGGTCATTGAACGAGACGTTTGAGCGGTCGACCCATTCGGCGCCGCATTCACCGGCGATGAGGATGGCAGCCTGGCCCGAGCAATCAAGAAACAAGCCGCCCTCAAGCGTGGCACCGCCCTGGAGCAAGAGCGCGGCAATATCGCCATTTGCTGCACGGTTGACGCCAGTGACCTGCGCAGCAATCCGCGTGACGCCGAGCCGCTGGGTGGCGTGCCGCATCAGCAGTGCGGCGAATTTGCCGGCATCGAGGTGATAGCCGTAGTTCAGGGCGCCGGCATAATCGGGCATGGCGCGCTGGCGGGGCGCGAGGTTTGCTGCGCAGACCGCATGCTGCGGGGTAATAGCTGCAGCAAATGAGCCTTGCCGGCCACCGGTCTGCCATGCAGCGGCAAGATCGCGCATGTCTGCTGCGGGCGGGGCGGTGAAGGGATGGAGGTAGCTGTCATCAGCCGAGCCGTCGCGCCAGCCATCGAAGCGCGAGCCCTGCTTGAAGGTCGCGTCGCATGCGACGAGAAATTCCACCTCGGGAATGCCGATCGTCGCCAGCGTCTCGCGCATCGTCGGCCAGGTACCTTCGCCGACGCCGATGGTCGGGATATCCGGCGCTTCGACCAGCGTGATGTGCTTGCCCCGCAGCCGCGCGCCGAGCACGCATGCGGAAAGCCATCCGGCGGTGCCGCCGCCGACGATCACGATATGCTCGACCGGGGTGCTCATTTCGAGGCGACCTTAGCGCAGTTTTGAGCGTGTTACCAAAGCGAAGAGCCGCACCGCTTTGGGGGCAGTGCGGCTCTCGTCAATGCAGGACCTTCGTTCAGGCGTGAACCGGTCAGAAGGTGAAGCGTGCCCCCGCTGCCCAGCGCGCATAACCGGGAGCCGCGAAGAACACGGTTTGGTCGTTGCGCATGTGGCCCTTGCGGTCGGCGTTGGTGATGTTGATCCCTTCGCCGAAGACGGTGACGCCCTTCTTGATCTCGTAGCTCGCGCTCACGTCCCACTGGCCATAGGCGTTGGTGTAGTAGGGATCGAAGCCGTAGCCCGAAAGGAACCCGGCGCGCCAGTTGTAGGCGACGCGGGCCTGGAGGCCCTTCTTGTCGTAGTAGAGCACCGCGTTCGCACTGTTGCTGATGCCGGTGACCGCGAACTGCGGCACGGTGTAGCGCTTCGTGTTGTCGAACTTGGTATCGCTCTGCACCACGGTGTAGTTCACGATGGCACCGAAGCCGGTATCCCAGAAGCTGTGCTGGACCGCGAATTCCCAACCCCAGATGCGAGCCTTCTGATCGCTGTTGGTCGGCTGCGTGGTGATGAAATTCACCAGCGGATCATCCGCCAGCGACTTCACACCAGTCACATTACCCTCGCCGTCGCGCCCGGCAACGGTCTGCGGATACTTGTTGCCGATGTAGTTCATGATCTGCTGCGCGGTGGCATCCGATCCCAGCGCGGCCCGAGCTTCCTGCGCACGGGCGCCGGCTGCTGCGTTGGTCAGGCCGAACGCGGGCTGATTGACCTGCGTCTGGCTGATGTAGTTCTTCACCACCTTGTGGAAGAAGCCCACCGAGATGTAGCTCGTCGGCCCGTAGTACCACTCACCCGAGATATCCACGCCCTTCGACTTGTAGGGCAGGAGGTTCGGGTTGCCGCTCGAGGCCGTGCTGCCGCCGATGCGGATCGGCGAAGCAAGCGAGGTGCCGCCCTGCATGCTGGCATAGTCGGGACGGGTGATCGTGTGGCTGTACGACGCACGGAACTTGAAGTTCTTGAACGGCTGCATGTCGAAGTCGATCGCGGGCAGCCAGTTCTCGTACTTGCCCTTGAGCGTGACGAACGAACTCTCCGCACCATAGACAATCGCGGTCTCGTTGCCGCCGCTCCAGACCGTTCCGGTCGGGACAGGCACAAGTGCGCTCGAGTCCACCTTTGTCTTTTCGTAGCGCAGTCCAAGCCGCAGGTGCGAAGGCGCATCGCCCAGATCGAACGAGTGGGTTGTCTGGATATAGGGCGCGACGGTGCGTTCGCGGATCGAACGGTCGGTATCGAACTTGGCCAGGCAGGTGCCGGCAGTCTGAGCGTTGCCGCAGATGCCCAGCTTGTCGTTGAGCAGATTGATGAGGCCGGGGGTGTTAACGTTGAAGTAGCTCGGGATGATGCCGTTGCCGGTGACGTTCATACCCTTGAGATCCGCGGGCAGATCCCGGATCGTGTAGAGATCGTCCGGCGTATCGGCCTTCGAAAGCGTGCCGCCCCAGGTATCGTTCTGGATCACGCCAAAGGCCGAGCGCACCTTGTTTTCGGTGTAGGTGACGCCGAAATCGAGGCTGTCGATGAACGAGGCATCGAAATCGTAGCCGCCGCGCAAGGCCAGCTCGTTGATCTCGTCACGCATGTAGGCGGTGCGGAAAGCGTTGCCGGCGGGGCGGATGTTTGCTGCGTTGATCTCTGCGCCCGGGTACATCTCGACCGAGATGACCGGCATGTCGGAGGTGAAATCGACCTTCTGGCTCTTCACGCCAAAAATCGCGCTGCCGACCGCGATGCCCGAGCCATAGGGCGAGGTGGGCTTGCTCTCGGCAGTCGAGTGATGACCGTCGAGTTCGAGACGCAGGCCGCCGGGGCCATCCCACTTGAGGTTGCCGCCGATCGAACGGTTGATCGACCGGTTGGCCGCAACCGCGCCGGTGATGGCGAGATCCTTGCCGGGGCCGAAGTTTTCGGCGTAGAAATTCGGGCCTGCGGCGGGGCCGTCGGTCCAGCTGCTGCTGGTCTGATCATGGTTGAACCACACGCCGATGCTGTTGGTGCGCGCATCGATGGTGTTCTGCGAGAAGGTGTAATCAACCGTCGCGACCAGCGTGTCGGTCGGCTTGACCTGGACCACAGCCTGCCCGTTGATGCGCTGGCGGCGGAACGTGGTGAAATCGTAACCAGCGTTCTGCGTCACCTGATAGACGGTGTTCGGGCCGGGGCGGTTCTCGGTGCGGGCATAGTTGCCGCGCCAGTCGTTGGCATCGACCGGGAGCGAGCCCCAGTTGTTTTCATTGCCGAGGTAGCCTTCGCGCCAGCCGGCGTTGAACTGCGCCTGGCTCGCGCGGCGATCCTGATACGAGCCGCTGATCGAGATGCCGATGCGGTTGTCGGCGAAGGTATCGCTGATGACGCCCGAAACTTCCGGCTTCACCTTCTGACCCTCGAACACCGAGGTATCGTAGAGCGCCTTGGCGCCGATGCTGCCGTGCAGGCCGGGGCGATCGAGCGGGCGCGGGGTCTTGATGTTGATCACCGAGCCGATGCCGCCGGTGGCGAGGCTGGCGCGGCCCGACTTGTAGACTTCGACGCCGGCAATGCCTTCCGAGGCGAGGTTGGCGAAATCGAAGCTGCGCGAGGCCGGTGCGCCGCTCGAGCCACCAAGGCTGGAAGCAGGCATCTGGCGGCCGTTGAGCAGGACGAGGTTGTAATCGGGGCCGAAGCCGCGAACCGTGACGAACTGACCTTCACCATTGGAGCGGTCGATCGAGACACCGGTGATGCGCTGCAGCGATTCCGCAAGGTTGGTATCGGGGAACTTGCCGATGTCTTCCGCCGAGATCGCATCGATCACGCCGATGCCCGAACGCTTGATGTTCAGCGAGCTCTTGAGCGAGGCGCGGATGCCGGTGACGACGATCGTCGCGGCCGGTTCATCGCTGGCAGCGGCCTGCGGCGCGGCGGCGGGCGCCGCTTCCTGCGCTACGGCTTGCTGCGCGGTGAGAGCGAGTGCGGCTGCCGACGCCCCGAGCATGAGGTGGGCATAGGCAGGCTTGCGCGATGCTTTCATTGCGATTCTTCCCCCTGAATTCCGGCGCTTTGTCCGGTTGAGTCCTGTAGATGCAAGGCTGTTGTGAACGTTCACCTAACTGGGAACGTTCACTTCGTCAAGCCGGAACCGGGCGTTTTGCGCACAGGCGATTGCAGTTTACGCCTTAGCCGTTGCCTGTTGCTCGAATGCAACGAGCCAGCCAGACCGGGGCCTTTCCGGTTGTGAAAGGTATCATGCCGCGCGGCCGAGCTATTGCCCGAGGAAGCGTTCGAGCGGCGCAAGCGCGGCGGCGGGGGCTTCTTCGAAGGGGACGTGACCCATGCCCGGCAGGCGGACAAACCGCGCATTGGGCAAAAGGCGCAAGTAATCCTGCGCATTTTGCACGGGGATCATGTGGTCCTGCTCACCCCAGAGCAGCAGGGTGGGAGCAGCGATACTGCGCAGGCGCGCCGCAGGATCGGTGATCACGGTCTGGCGGGTGCGGTCGAGAATCGCGCGGCGGACACCTGGAGCAAGGAGCATGTCGCGGTATCGTTCGAGCACGGCATCGGGCAGCGCATCGGGGCGCGCCCACGCCGGTGCAAGATTGGCGCGGATCAGCGAGCGCGGACCCACCCATGGCATCAGGTTCATGACGAAGGGCACTTCGGGTGCCTTGCCATATTCGAAGCCGGGGCTGGCAAAACCATCGGGGGAGATCAGCACGAGCTTTGCGACGCGCTGCGGATAGCGGGCAGCAAACTCCCAGGCGAAGCGGCCGCCGAGCGAATTGCCGATGAGGGTGGCCCGGGGCAGGCCGAGTTGGTCCATCAGTCCCGCAAGGATGGCGAGGGTGCGCGCATCGGAATAGTCCCCAGTGGGATCGGGACCGGTCAGGCCGAAGCCGGGAAGATCAAGCCGGATCAAGCGGTACTTGGCGGACAGCGCCTTGGCCCAGGGCTCCCAGGTATCGAGGCTTGAGCCGAAGCCGTGGAGCAGGATCAGCGCGGGCGCATCGCGCGGGCCGGTATCGCGCAGGCGCAGCCGCAGGCCAAGGACAGTGCGGTATTCGCCGGGGTAGGCGGTTTCCAGCGCGGCGCGCGGCTTGTCCGGCGCATAGAGCCACAGCGCGAGGGCGGCGATGGCCAAGAGCAAGAGCGCGGCGGCCCAGCGCAGGATGCGGCCCAGTTTAGGAACTTTGGCCATCAGAACACCGCATGCTCGCCGCGATCATCGGGCGCGGCTTCGCCCGAGAGGATGGCGCGGTAGTGATCGAAAAGCGTGTCGGAGCCCGTCTCGGGCGTCAGCGCGGCGCTGTAAGTGCCGGTTGCAGGATCGAGGACGAGCATGGATTCGGTCGCGTAATAGTGGCCGATGCGTGCGAGCTCTGCCTTGGTGGCGAGCGGGGGGATCAGGCGCGCGGCAAGGCCCAGCGCTCCGGCGATGCCGCCGAGGAAGCCGGGCGGGACCGAGCGGTATTTCGGCGGAAGGCCGGTCAACGCAAACAGTGCCTCGCCCTGCTCGCGCGGGGTGATCGCGGGGCCGGGGCCGCCGATGGGGAGCACCTTGTTCCAGCGGTCCGGTTCGGTGAGGCAGCCGGCGATATAGGCGCCGAGATCGCGGTTGCTGATGGGCTTGCAGGCGGTGAGCGTGCCGTCCCCGAAGAGGAGGAAGGGCTTGCCGCTCCGTACGCGCTCGATCTGCCCGGAGAGTGATTTGAAGAAGGCCGTTGGACGCACGATCGAATAGCGCATGCCCGAGGCGATGAGCTGCGCCTCAAACGCGAGCTTGGCCTGCTGGAAGGCGCGCAGCGGCTTTTGCACGCAGATGGCCGAGAGCAGCACGAAATGCCGCGCGCCGCAGCGCTCCGCCAAGGCGAGCGCGTGGCTGTGGGCCTTGTGGTCGATCGCCCAGGCATCGCGCGGGACGCCGGTGCGCGATGCCATGCACGAGACGACAGCGTCGAAATGCTCACCGGCAAAACCGTCATGCATCAGACTGACCGGATCGGCGGGATCGGCGCGGCGCAAGGTGACGCCGGGGAGCGGCGCGCCGGGCTCACGGCGGACCATGGCGACGACATCATGCCCCGCATCGACCAGCGCCTGCGCCGTCGCCCTGCCGATCGTGCCGGTGGCGCCGAGCAGGGCAACGCGGCTCATGCGGCGGGCGCTGCCTTGGCGGCCATGACCTGCCGGCCATCGGCGGCGTGGGCGGCCATGATGAGCGCGCCGTCCTCATGCTTCAGCGCAAGGTGCAAGGGCTCATCAGCCACGGCGGGAGAGACGGCGCGGAAGCTGAACTTCGCGAGCGCCGCTTCCGATTCCAGCGTGCGGCGCGCGAGATCGAGCAGAAACGTGGCGATCAGCGGGCCGTGGACGACAAGGCCGCGATAGCCTTCGGTGCCGGTCGCGTAGGGGTGGTCGTAGTGGATGCGGTGCGTGTTGAAGGTGAGCGCGGAGTAGCGGAACAGCAGCGCGGGGGTGGGGAGCACTTCGCGCGTGGCATCCCATCCTGATGGATCGAAACGGCCTTCGCCGGGCGGTGGCGGAGCAGGTGGGCTGCCGGGGGGCGGGGCATCGCGGTAGACCAGCGTCTGCGTTTCGCGGATGGCCAGCGTTTCCCCGGCGAAGGTTTCATGCGCGAGTTCGGCGAAGACGAGGGGGCCAGTGCCGCCCTGCTTTTCGGTGAGCGAAAGCACGCGGGTGCGGCGTTCGATGCTGGCACCCGCGGGAATGGGCGCGAGGAATTCCGCCGCGCCTGCCGCCCACATGCGGCGTTCGAGGGGGAGCGGGGGGAGGAGGCTGGCGGGGCTCTCATCGCGCTTGGGGTGGCCGTCTGGCCCGAGGGCGGCCGTGGGCGCGTCTGGTGTGCAGAGGCACCAGTGGAGGCCTTGGGGTGCGGTCTTGTCCGAAGGTTCGGCGCGGTTTAGCGTGGCGCACCAGCGGGTGAGAAGGCTGGGCGTGAGGACATCCCGGCGCACTTCCTCTCGGCCGATCCATGCGGTGTAATCGCCCATTAGCCGCGCCCCGCCATGAGGCCGCGCGCGATGACTTGCGCCTGGATTTCCGCAGCGCCTTCGAAAATCGAAAGGATGCGCGCATCGCATAGTACGCGGCTGATCTCGTATTCCAGCGCATAGCCATTGCCGCCATGGATCTGCAGGCTTGCATCGGCGGCGGTCCAGGCGGCGCGGGCGGCGTGGAGCTTGGCCATGCCGGCCTCGATATCGCAGCGGCGGCCGGCATCCTTGGCGCGCGCGGCGGCGTAGGAGAGTTCGCGCGCGGTGATGTATTCGGCAAGAATGACGGCGAGCTTGTCGGCCACGCGGGGGAAATGGATCAGCGCCTGCCCGAACTGCTTGCGCTGGAGTGCGTAGGCGAGGCCGAGTTCCAGCGCGCGGCGGGCGGTGCCGACGGCGCGCGCAGCGGTCTGGATGCGGGCACCCTCGAAGGTCTGCATGAGTTGCTTGAAGCCGGCGCCCTCCTTGCCGCCGAGGAGCGCATCGGCAGGGGCGCGCATGCCGTCGAACTGCAGGGTGTATTCGCGCATGCCGCGGTAGCCGAGGACTTCGATTTCGCTGCCGGTCATTCCCTCGGCAGGGAACGGATTGTCTTCCGTGCCCCGAGGCTTCGGGACAAGGAGCATCGAAAGGCCTGCATAGCCCGGCGTATCGGGCTGGGTGCGCACCAAAAGTGTCATCAGGTCGGAGCGGGCGGCGTGGGTGATCCACGTCTTGGCGCCGTGAATCACCCAGTCGCCGTTTTCGTCCTGCTTCGCGCGGGTGGTCAGCGCGCCGAGATCGGAGCCGACGTCGGGTTCGGTGAAGACGGCGACCGGGAGCGTCTCGCCCGCGGCGATGCGGGGGAGCCATTCCGCCTTTTGCGCTTCGGTGCCGCCAAGCATGATCAACTCACCCGCGATTTCGGAGCGCGTGCCGAGCGAGCCCGCGCCTATCCAGCCGCGCGACAATTCCTCGCTGACGAGGCACATGACGAGCTTGCCGAGGCCGAGGCCGCCGTAGCTTTCAGGGATGCACACGCCGAAAGTGCCGAGATCGGCCATCGCGCGCACCGTTTCGTCCGGGATCAGCGCGTTTGCGAGGTGCCACTTGTGCGCGTGGGGGATGATTTCGGCATCGGTGAAGCGGCGGAACTGGGCGCGGATTTCATCGAGCTCGGCATCGTGCAGCGTTTCGCTGGGCCACTGCCCCTCCGCCAGCGCGGCGGCGAGGGCGGCGCGGGTTTCGGCGAGGTCGGCATCGAGCAGGGGCGCGGCGGCTTCGGCAAGGGTGCGAGCCTCGGCGGTGAGGCCAAGGTCGGCCGGGCGCAGCATTTCGGCGGGGCCCATAAGGAGTGCGCCGGTGAGCTGACCAAGCGTTTCGGCAAAGGCGAGCTCGGCTACCAGAGCATCGAGCGGGTTCGCTCCGCCGCCGGTTTCGGCCCAAGCCGCGACGGCTTCCATCGCGGCGACGCTGGTGGCGATCCACGCGAAGCCATGCGCGGCGCGTTGTTCCGCGTCGACCGTCCGATTGGCGAGGCGTCGGGCGAGCGCGACGCGGGCGGCTTCGCGGTAGGCTATGGTCGCTTGGAGGAGTGGGCGCAGGGCCACGGACATAGGGATTACTCAATCAAACAGACCGTTCGTGTCGAGCGAAGTCGAGACACCATGCGCGGTGTGTGGTGTCT
>NZ_JBMDKN010000015.1:0-15835 GCF_057809735.1 Novosphingobium sp. FG137
ACCTGCGCCTCCCGCCGCCACACTCGACATAAACTGCGACTGCAAAGAATATGTCTAATGTTGAGCTCAACATTAGACATACTCGCGGGGCGAAAGATCGAGCTGAATCTCGGCGCGGTCCTCGGCCGAGAGATCGGCAAGGCGCCGGTCGAGCAAGGCTTCGGCGGTCGAGACCAGTTGGATGACGACACTGTGGCCGGTGGCCAGTGCATCCTCGATAGCGGGAAGCAGCGAGGGCAGTTTCATCGACAGCAGCAACTGGCCGAAGAAGCGTTGCTTCGAACTTTCGAAGCGCGAGCGCGCCGCCGACCGCGCCTGCCCGTTGAGGGTCTTGCCCTCCAGTGGATCGGTGACGCCCGTTGCGCCCAGCGCCGCCTCAAGGTTGCGGTGGATGATCGCCCAGGCATCGGCATAGGCGTCGAAGTCTGCGATCTGGTGCGGGGTCAGCGCATGTTCGAGGATGTCATACTCGACCCCGGCATAGGACAGCGCGCGCGCTGTATAGACGCCCATCGCCTTCAATTCGCGGGCGACCAGTTCCATCGCCGCAATGCCGCCCTCGCGAATGCGGGCGATGAAGGAGGTGCGATCCGGAAAGGCCGTGCCTTCGCCCCAGAGCCCAAGCCGTGTGGCATAGGCCAGATTGTTCACGTCCGAAGCGCCAGTGGCCGAGGCATAGATCACGCGGGCGCGCGGAAGGCGGTTCTGCAATTCGACACCAACGATGCCTTGCTGCGAGCCTTTGGTTGCGCCGAACCGGCCTTCACCGCCGGCGACACCGCCCATAGCATGGGCCTCGTCAAACAGGATCACGCCGTCGAAATCCGGCGTCAGCCATTCAAGCAATTGCTGGAGGCGGGTCTTCTCGCCGGTGCCGCTGCGCAGCGTGGCATAGGAAGCAAACAGGATGCCATCAGCCTGTCGGATCTTCGCTTCCGGCTTGATCTTGGAGAGCGGCTGAATGTCGAGCGCGATGCCGCCAAGCGCCTGCCAATCGCGGCGCGCGTCCTCGATCAGGGCATTGCTTTCGCTGATCCAGAGATGGCGGCGGTGCCCGCGCAGCCACTGATCCATCAGGATCGAGGCAAGCTGGCGGCCTTTGCCAGCGCCAGTGCCATCACCAAGGAAGAACCCGCGCCGGTAGCTGGCGCCTTCAGCATCGGGCACCAGTTCGAGCCCGCGTTCCGGCACGCGATAGCGGCCAGCAAGATCGGATGAGGTCGCATCGAGCGCATGGACCAGCGTTTCAAGCTGTGCGCGGCTCAGCACACGGTCACGGATCACCTTGGCGGGAAGCTGGGGGACGTAGCTGGGCGCTGGAAGCGCGACCGAAGCCATAGCTGCGGATTCCACCAGTTGGGTCGGGTGATCTTCGGCATCGTCAAAGACCAGGCGCTGCGGCCGATAGGCGACATAGACGCCGATGGCCTGCTCGGCGTCGGCGATGGTGTCGCGGACGGAGTAGGCCAGAGGAATGACGCCGCTGGCGTCGTTGCTCCGCTTTGCTGGCTGGAATGTTGGCGCGGCGGAACGGAATCCACCAAGCAGGTGCCCGGTGGATTTGGAAGGCTGAGCAGGAAGCACGGCCACAAGCGGCAATTCCGTCGCGACACGGCGTCGCGCCGGAACCTTGGACAGGAACGGAAGCAGGTCTGTGAGGTTCGATCGGTTGACGACGGTGCTGTTGATGGCTCCAGCGCGCTTGTCGATTACCAGCAGGCGAACGGGGATCGAGGTGCCTTGTTTGGTAAAGGCCCCTTCAAGTCGGGCATGGAATGCCACACTCGCACCTTGCAGCGCACGCTGGAACAGTTCCGCTCGGCGACCTTGGGGCTGGAAGCTATCGGGCATGATGGCGACGAGGCGGCCATCGGGTTTCAGAACACCCAAAGCTGCCGCCAGGTGGCGGGCGGCTGTGGTGGGATCTTCGAGGCCAGCGGCATTGCGCGCAAATGGCGGGTTCATCAGCACGGCGCTGGGGCGCTGCGTCACATGGGCACCGATGCGCGCAGCATCAAAACCGGTTACCTGCGCGGTGGGGAACAGGTGACGCAAGATCTCCTGACGGACCGGATCGATTTCGTTGAGATGGAGGCTGGCAGCACGTCTGGCCCAGATCGCCAGCATTCCGGTGCCGGCGCTGGGGTCAAGCACGGTCTCGTCAGGCTGGATGTCGGCAAGATGTGCCGCCAACCAGGCCAAACCCAGCGGAGTCGAAAAGTGCTGATGCTCAACCTGCTCCTCGCTGCGGACCGTTTGGGTTGGCAGGCGAGCTTCGAGATCGTTCAGGCAAGAAAGTGCCTGCGCGACTGTCGATGGGACAGATTGCTCTCGAAGCGATTGGATCACCACCATTTCCAGCATCTGGAAGCTGTCGCGTTGGGACCATACACCCGAGGCCGAGGTGGAGCCGGTTGCGGCCTCCATGGCCGAATTGAGCATCGTGCGGGTAAGCTTTTCGCCCTCAGCAAAATGCAACGCTAAATTGTGGGCAGCTTCGGCAAGCTGGCCCACATACGCCGCAGGCTCGAGCTGGCAGTGAGGCATTGAAAATCCTTTCGGGTTCAGGGAACTCGAAAGCCTTCTCCCACTCTCACTTTCGCCCCAAAAGCCAACGATCAGGGACCCAAGCTAGGTCATCGAAACCAGCCATATATTCACGTTGGCCGCATTACTGCCGGAATACGGGTCTTGAAACATTACCGACATTTTCATGCGACACGTCGAACCGCAGCGATTGTCAGGAGCCGACGTTAAACCTTTCACTGCGCAATAAAGCAAACCCGTAGCCCACGGCAGATGCAAATTGATCGCTGCTTTTCCAGCGGGTCTGTATTATAAACCACAATATGAAACGTGACATGGACCTGATCCGGGATTTGCTCCTGAAAATTGAGGGCGGGCAACGCTCGTTTGATCTATTGACCCCCGAGATCGCCGAAATACTGGGCGAGAGTAGCGAAAGCAGACTGCCGCGTGAACAGGCGGAACTGCTAGAATATCACCTGACCCTGCTAGATAACGCTGGCCTAATCACGATCCAGGCGAAGCTGTCCGGCGCGGTCTGGCAGATCGGTCAGATTACTTGGGCCGGCCATGACTTCCTCGACACAATCCGCGACCCCGCCATTTGGCGTGAAACAAAGGTCGGGGTCAAACAAGCAGGCGGCTTCAGTCTCGACCTCTTGAAGGCCCTCGCTAAAGGGCTGATCAAGAAGAAGATCGAGCAGCACACCGGCATTGACCTGGAACTCTAGTCGCCGTGCCGCTCCGCATCGGTTTGGTCGGGATCATAGCGTTCACCACCTGCTTTGCTGGCGCGATAATGGCAGATTTCGCCCATGTTGATGCCGGCCAACCCTGGGCCGTCTTCGATGATGGGCGCAGTGCAGCCGGAAAAGGCACAGCCATTGTCCGACATTGCGTAGAGGTGTTGAATGGCCCGGATCGAAGGCTTCGGCAATGGCTTTGCTCGCTATTCAGATCTCGATGGGGACCTCGACCAGCACGGGAACCAATGCGGAAATTGGCGTGTGAAGGTCGACTTCAACGCCCGGCGTCTCAAGGCTGATCACAAGCGCGTAGCGCGCCTCTTGGTCATATCTTCCGAGCGATTTGCGCTCTCGCCACCATCCTGAGATCGGATGGACATATAGAGCATTGCGGGCGGCAAGTTCGACAGCAGGGCCTTCCCAGACGTCGACATGCAGCGAACCCGAGGAGATCTGCTTTTCGCCAAATAGCCAGCCGTCGTTCGTTTCATTGACCGCGCGCGGAGCGTCTTTGTCGTATCCTTCGGCATTGTTGCGGCGATTGAAGTTCCCAATCGTCTCACGCGAGCGCTTGAGATCGAAACGTAGGCCGAAGGACTGGTAGCGTGCCGGGTCCAGATTGGTGGCAAAGCTGGGGTTGGGTTCCACGAAATAGGAGAGGGCAACTTTTAATCTCACCCGAGTGTTGTCGAGTGCTTCAAGCACGTCCTGGGGCCAGGGAAGCTGATAGATATGCGACTCGTTAAATCGCACGCTTCCGCCTTCCATTCGGAACGGACGAATCGTGTTTTGTGCGACCAGGGCGAGATCATCGATGGCCGACGCCATCGCACGCCCCAGATCGGGGATACCGTAACCGAACCGTCTTAGGCAGTCGGCCTTTTCTCGCTTTGTCGCGCACTGCGCGACGAGTTGATCCATGTGCCCAGTCCAACGGGCACTATGCACCATCAGCGCACGGATCGTTTCCGGCCAGTAATGCGGGTAGGCAGCAGTCAGCTGAGCCGCCATCCGGGCCGCCTGAGCGGTTGCGGCACTTGTCGCCCAGAATGCATCCAGCGGCTTCTGAGCGACGAGGCGGGAGGCCGCAAGGAGGGAAAGGGAATCAAGTCCCGCTACCGCTTCTGCCCCGCACGGGCTGAGCGCCCTGTTCCCGGCCTCGAAGACGAGTTCGGGTTTGAATGGAGATTGGCTGGTGTCCCAGAGGAAGGATGTCCGGCTGTAAGGACTGGCGGCACCGACCGGTGCCATCGTGGTCCAACTGTCGTAGCCTGCCTCGCCGATCTCCGTTTTGTCCGTATATCCGCCGATCGTGAGGGCATTCCACGCCTGGGACGGGTCTTCTGCCGGGAAAGCATCAGCATCTGCGATTTCGGCGGCAATGGAATTGTCGGGAATATTGCCAGCAGAGAGCAGTATCAGCCGCCGAGTCGACGGATTTTCAGCATCGTCCGATTCCGCTCCGGCCGCCGCTTGGTCGATGGCCGCGCTCCACGCCGTCGCGTCCGATCCGCTGCGCCCCTCGTTGGTGACCGCCATGCAGAAAACACGGTCACGATCCGGGTTGTTGATCTCCGCGAGCAGAATGGCGCTCTGGGTGATCGGTCCATAGGAATGGGGATCATTGTCCGGCACGCCGGGAGGGGGCAGAATCTTGACTGATTCCAGACGGTGGGTGAGCTCGATTGGCTGATTGCTCGCGAGCGGACCGACAAGATCCCCATGCAAGGCAAGACCCGCCATGCCGGTCCCATGGCCAGCGCCGTGTTCGTGATCGTCCCCGCCCCAGGCCGTGTCGATTGCCATCAGATCTTCTGGCGACAGAGCGGGTTCGATCAGGGGATGCGCCCGAGTGACCCCTGTGTCGAGCAGGCAGACCGCCGGCGCGTCATTGCCTGGCCAGGTTACACGCTCTGCGAGATCATCGATAAATTCCGGAGCGTCGTCCTTCAGGTCCCGGGTGAACACCAGCGGGCTGTCGCTCGCGCGACGCAGCTCCGAAATGCCTGCGGTTGCGAACAGCAACATCTCGATTGATGCGCGCCGTCCGTATGCCGGGATCACCGTCGTCTCCGGAAAACGCAGAAAGGTGTCGGGGTTGCCGATATGCAGCCCCAACACCGCAGCGCTGCCCAGAACTCTGTCGATGCGATCATTGAAGCACCAGAGCGCCCACCACATCTGCGCCTGGGGGTCTTCCGGCAATGATTCGGGAGCATCGCGCCAGAAACTTTGCAGGCGAGCCGCGCGAATGTGCTCAATCGGTTCGACCCGGGTCTTCTTGGGCGGCGATCCCTTTTCGCTCAGTTCGCCGTTTGTGTAGTCCTCAAAGACTTGGGAAAAGGCATCGCGCATGTCATCCGGGACAAACAGGGCAATGCGGCGTACGCCGTTTTCGTCGACGATTTCGGCCGCTTGCCGTGTGCCTTCTCTTTGCCGTTCAAGGTTGGTAGCGCCTGTGCCCCGATTGAGTTCAACCTCAATGAAAACGCCGCCAGCAGGCTCAAGGTCCGCTGGCTGTTCGGGCAGGCCGCGCTGTCCGGCCTCAGCTTCCGCAAAGGCATTGCCAATTTCCGCGATGAGGCGGAGACCGTGATCCTCACGCACTCTGTTTAGCGCGCGCTGCCGTGCGTTGCTGCCCGGCGACTTGAAGGTACGTCGCTGGGCAAGCGGAGTGATATCGATGTGCGGTAGGTTGTGTTCGCTCACAGGGCTCAGAGCTTCACCGCAAACGCCGTTCGCATGGCCTGGCGCTCAGTGAGCTTGGCGACGACCTCCTGGGTGGTCGTCTGCTTCCTCTGCTCAAGGATCGCAGTCTTGACGACTTCATCCGCAGCGCGGGCGACTTCGGCCTGGCTAAGCCCGCGCGCCGCCTGCTCGATCGCGGTCCATCCTGCGCGCTGGAACTTGAGTGGTTTGAGGTTGGCCTTGATCACCGCGCGAACCTGCGCTGCGGTCGGCATCTCAAATTCGAGCACGTCGTCGAACCTGCGGAGGAGCGCCCGGTCCAACAACTCCGGATGATTGGTGGCTGCGATGATCGGGCTGTCCGTCGAGGTCTTCTCTTCCATGAACTGGAGGAAGCTGTTGAGGACGCGACGCATTTCAGCGACGTCGTTGGTCGCGGTGCGATGACCGCCGACAGCGTCGAATTCATCGAACAAATAGACGCCGCGCCGACGCCGGGTCTCATCGAAAACCAGACGCAGTTTTGCTGCGGTTTCACCCATGTAACGGGTGATCAGTGTTTCAAGCCGAATGATGAAGAGGGGAAGCTTCAGTTCACCTGCGATCGCCTCGGCCGTCATGGTCTTGCCTGATCCCGGCGGGCCGACGAACAGCAGGCTTCTTGACGGGACCTTGCCATGTTCGCGCAGCCAATCGCGTTTGCGCTGCTGCAAGAGCATCCCATTGAGCCGCTCGGACACCGACGCGCTCAGAATAACGTCCTGAAGATCAATTACTGGATCGCGATAGTCGAGCAGTCCCTCGAGATCGCCGCGTGGGGCAGCAAAAGATACGGGAACAGATGCCTTGACCCCGCCCGCTCCGCGCGCGGCATCTACTGCGGAACGAAGTTCATTCGCGGTGTCACGGTGGCCTTGACGGGCTTCAGATGCAGCAACTTGCAAGGCAATAGAATAGAATTGCGCGTCATCACCTTCCGCGCGACTGCGTAACATCGCCAGTATTTGCTTGGCGTTTGACATCTATTCTGCTTTCCATTCCCTCGCGTCGCAAAGCTGTGACGCCACCAGCGATACGTCATGTTTCGTGAAATTTGAAGCGCGATTGTTGCCCAGGGGCCATCTCATCTCCGGAGCTGATTCAGGCCGCAGCTGCGGCATTACGAATGCCCTTCATTGCTACCCTCATTTTGCCGAGCGGCGTGCGAAGACCGGCCGCGGTCTCTCGCGAGGGGAGCCTGCTCAGGTTGCGGAGGATTACCGGACCGGACGTTCCCGAGTGATCTGGGGTACTGATCTTGGAGGCGGTGAATGCAGCGCACCTCAATGTAACCAGATGCTGCTAGCCGCCGTTTCAGATCGTCCGCCAGGATGATCATTTCCCCATCGGGCTTTGCCCATATTTGCGGAGAACATCATCGAAGGCCTCAGCCATTAGTTCCTGCAAGCTAAGGCCGTGCTTGCGGGCGCATACGTGCATCGCCAGTGACATTTCCTGCGAAAAGTAGGCGGCGATGGCCTTGCGCCCCACACGACTGCTCGATCGAGGCGGGGTGCTGATCGACACTGTTGCAGCGGCGGCCTCTTCCTTGTCGGGCGCGGCAGGCTGGGGTTGCGGTTTGGGGCTTACCTTGGGTTTGTCCGCCAGGTTGGCAAAGCGGCTCATGCATTCACACTCCCTCATGTTCGGTTTTGGGCATTGTGACCTGTGCGATGGTCCACATGTGAAGCGCAGCTATCTCTGCGGCGGCCTTTCCCTCGGGCTCGAACTCAATCACCGAGGCCCCGGCGGCACTGGCGTGGCGATAGACTGCGCGGTCGGGCAGGATGTGCGGGCAAGCCTCGATCCCGAAGCCCCGAACCAGTTCAGCCGCCTCCTCGTACATGCGCGGCGCTTGTGGTGGGCCTGCGGTGAAAACCACAAAGGCAGGCTTATCAAACAAACGCACAAGACTGACCGTGGTCTTAATCGCAGCGAGATCAAAGGCACTGGGTCGGCAAGGGATCAACACCAGGTCGGCCACCTCAACTGCTATGCTGGCCGCACTGTCGGCATGGGGCGGCGTGTCGATAACGACGAACGTCGCGCCTTGCGCCTTGGCTGCGTCAACCTTGGCTTGAATACGGGGCGGTGCGCTGTCAATCACCTCTGGCGCCTTGTCCGCCCGCCAAGCACCCCATTGGCTTGCGGTGGCCTGCGGGTCCGTGTCGATGATGAGTGCGACGGCATTTGCGGCTTCGGCGGCTGCGGCTAGATTGACCGACAGGGTGGTTTTGCCCGATCCGCCCTTTTGGCTGACGATGGCGATTATTGTCATGGTGAATTCCTTGCCCGTTCACATGTGGACGTGTGGGCTTGTGAGAGTGTGAGCCTTTGGAAGCGTGTGATGCTGGACATGTTCAGCCATCTGGGCTGACGCGTCGCTCCATCCTGGCCATCAGCCTCGCAGTCAGATGAGCCAGAGGCCCAGCCTGGGGCTCGACCGCTTGCTCAGGCGCTGGAGTTTGTTGCGGGGCCTCTTGGACATTGCGCTCCGTTGCCCGGAAAAGCCCCGCAAGGTTCACCCCTGACGAGCCTGCCCGTCGCACCATCCCCGCCAGACACCGGGCTGGAGAGCCAACCCGATAGCGGTGGCCCGGCGGCAATTCGGCATTCCGGTCGATCAGCAGCACGCTGAGCGCGGCCCGTTCCCGCCCGAACTGCTGGCAAGCCCGGCCCCAGGTGCTCTGGGCGATGCCAAGTCGTCCGCAACTGCGCCAAGACGCTTCAACGAGGTTGGGCCAGGTTGGCCCGCCCAGCGCCTCGACGATGCCGCGATAGCTCTCGGTGGCCACCACTAGCGCGGTCGCGGGCCGGATGCGCTCCAGCGGATCGCTGAGCCGCGCGGTACGCCTTCGTGATGAGTTTTTGTCCTGTATATTGGGTGCGCAGTTTTCTTCCGGCGCGTCGGAAGTTTTCAGTGCACGGGGCTCTGGTTCGGGCGCAGATTCGATAGCAGCGAGCATGGCGGACAGGGCCTCGCGGATGGCAATCAGGCGGTCGATGCTGGTGATCCGCGCTGTTCGGCCATCAGGCAGGATGGTCTCGGCCCGCTCGCGCAGATCTTCGTCACCCGCCTCACGGATGCGTTGGCCCAACTGGCGGATTTCGGCGCGGCATTGCTGGATGGCGCGGGCCTGCAATTCCAATGCCTCGGCCTTGGCCTGCATCTCGGCAAAGCGCTCGACCAGCGGGGCCAGGTTGATGCCCGCCGCCCAGACAACGACCCCATCCTGCCGATCGCCAGCGCGCTCGCCATTGATGCCGGCGTTGCGGACAATGAAGCCTGCCTGCTCCAACTCGCGCTCGGCCGAATTAATCGAGCGCGGGGTCAGTCCTAGCTGCTCGGCAAAGCGGCGAGCCTGCGTCCAGACCGCGCAGATGCGGCCTGACAGGTAATCGCCATCCATCGTTTTGAGGACATAGTGGCGGACAAGCGCCACGGCGGTGGAGGACAGCCCAAAGCCCGGTCGTGCCACCTGCTCGAACAGGCGCAGCAGATCGAAGCGCCCTACGCCAGCGGGCAGCCCCCTATGGGCAAGGGTGGTGCTCATGTGAGCCTCCTTTACCGATCGTTCTATAGGGCTGCTTCAGGGAAGGGGGCTTAATGAGGGAACTGCCGGCACTGCGGCGGCACCTGAAGTTGCGCCGATCACTTGCTAGCGCGACCAGAGTACGGCGGAAAAATCTTGACCCGAAGCGGCGGATCGGCGACCAATACGAAGCCCAAGAAATGGCAAGTATTGACCGAAAATTCGGTTTACAGGCCAAGGGTAAGTCATTGATAGAAAAAGCGGGGTTAGAGTAGCAGTTTACAGAAAAATGTAATGATTTCAGACTGACACCAGAAATCATAATCCGCGTGTCGGGGGTTCGAGTCCCTCCTCCGCTACCAACCTCGGGTCCGGAAGCTTCCAAGGCCTTCCGCATTCTTCCAAAAATTCAAGAGAAAGCAGAGGGTTGCGGGTGATTCGCGTCCGCATGTGCCCGATGCCGTCCCCATGCAGCCAGATTTGGTTTGGGGGTATTTTGGGGGTATTTTCGCGGAGTGCCGGAAAGGAGCGATACCCCCAATGCCTCTCACAGAGACTCAGGCCCGAAATGCGAAGCCGACCGACCGGGCTTACAAGCTCTCCGATAGCGAGGGGCTGTTCCTGCTCGTTCAGCCAAACGGCGCGAAGCTATGGCGGATGAAGTACCGCTTTGCGGGCAAGGAGAAGCTGCTGTCCTTCGGCGCCTATCCAGCCGTGGGGATCTCGGCTGCAAGAGAGAAGCGCTTCGCCGCGAAGGCCCAGCTCGCCCAAGGACAAGACCCCATGAGGGCCAAGGGTGAGGGCGAAGGCGACGAAGACAAGAGCTTCGAGGCGGTGGCCAAGCGCTGGCATGATAACCGCAAGAGTGCATTGAACCCAGCGCACGCCGAGCGCGTGTGGTCGCGCATGGAGCGGGATGTCATTCCTGCAATCGGTCAGAAGGCCATTCACGAGATCACGCCGCCGGACGTGCTGGCCATGATCCGCAAGATCGAGAAGCGAGGAGCGCTCGACATCAGCCGGCGCGCGAAGCAGGGCGTGGGTCAGGTCTTTCAGTTTGCTATTGCCTGCGGGCTTGCCAGCCATGATCCGACTGCAAACCTTCGCGGCGCTTTGAAGCCGCGTCCGCGGGTTCAGCACATGAGCCGCCTTCCGCTGGGCGAGCTGCCCACATTCCTCGACAAACTGCGCGGCTATCGGGAGGAGGGCGAGCGGCGCTCCTTGATCACACGCGATGCCGTCATGTTTGCCTTGCTAACCTGGGTCAGAACCAAAGAACTTCGATTTGCGACCAAGACCGAATTTGAAGGTCTCGATAGTCCCGAGCCATTATGGCGCATTCCAGCAAGCCGAATGAAAATGGGCCGTGAGCACCTCGTGCCTTTGTCCGCTCAAGCGGCGACGATCGTCAGGACAATGATTGGTTCTGCAAAAGGGGAGTTTCTGTTTCCCGGCAATCATCCGGACAAGCCCCTGTCGGAAAACACGATGATCTATGCACTTTACCGCCTTGGTTATCATACCCGGCAGACGGTTCACGGGTTCCGCGGCCTTGCGAGTACATGGGCGAATGAGCAGTTGATCGAGTTCGGCAATCCGCCCGTCTGGATCCGTCGTTACCACGAAGACTGGGTCGAACTGCAGCTCGCACATTCCGAGAAGAATGAGGTTCGAGGCGCCTACAACGCAGCGGAGTACCTCGCACCGCGTCGGCGCATGATGCAGGACTGGGCGGACTTCCTCGATGTCGGATCGGTCGTCGATATCAAGCGGGGTCGGAAGCGAGCGGCATAGAGTCCTCCGCTAGACCTTGCCGATCCAGTCTGCACGGACGCGATCAATCCCGGTGATGACGCCATCGACGGTAACCTTTGAGCCGATGAGCTGCTCGACATCCTCTTCTGCCTCGATCACCCAGACTTCGTGGAGGTCAGTCGTCAGGATCAAGCCGCGCTTGGCACGGTCCAAAATCCCGGCGATGCGCTGCCGTTCTGTGCTCACTTAATCCCTCATTCTCAGCGCCAATTGCGAAGTACGTCCCGAACATAGTTCGGAGTTTCGCCGTTAATTGGTATCCCGCCAGCCCGTTCGACGGCACCTGGGCCGGCATTGTAGGCAGCTACGGCAAGGTGGACCAAACCGAACCGATCAAGCATCTGGCGCAGATAGCGTGCTGCGCCAAGGATGTTCGTGCCGGGATCGTAGCGATTTGTGATGCCAAGTGCTCTTGCGGTACCGGGCATCAGTTGCCCCAAGCCGGCCGCACCCGCTGTGCTGACCGCAAGGGGGTTGTATCGCGATTCAGTCCACACCAGCGCATCGAGTAGCCCAGTTGGCAAGGAATAGCGGGCTTCAGCAGCTAAAACCTGAGGCAGGTAGATCGTCCGGCGCCAACTCCTTTGGCTCCTGGCATCTATTCCCGTAGTCTGTTTTGGCGATTTCTCGCTCTGCTGATCGAAGGCCACAATCCGATGTGCTTTTTCGCTGGCAGACCGTGGCCAGATGCCATGTTCGTAGAGCACGAAGCCATCCTGACGCAGAAAAGTCCCAGATCCTTGCGCCTGCGGGCCGTCAGGGCGAGCATTCGCCTGCATTGTCTGCGCCTCCGCAGGAACGCTGCTGAGCGCGAACAGCGCAAGGGCGGCGGACAGATACCAGCATTTTCCCATGACAAATTCTCGTTTTGCCGAATCAGGAAACGGAACATATAAAGAACATGTCGTGCGATAAAGCACGTCGTGATGGGCGCAGAGTGGAGGCTGCGCGGGCGGTGGCATCCGTGATGGAGATGCCCGATGTCGAATGCCCTTGTTGTTGATCGTCTTGAAGCCCGTGCCCGTCAGATTGTTGCCGACCTTGAGGGCTCCTGGTCACGCTCGCGCGGCATGTGCCGCTGTCCAGCGCATGAAGATCGCACACCCTCGCTCAGCGTGACGCTTGGTTCAC
The DNA here is from genome assembly GCF_057809735.1 of Novosphingobium sp. FG137. Lineage (NCBI taxonomy): Bacteria > Pseudomonadati > Pseudomonadota > Alphaproteobacteria > Sphingomonadales > Sphingomonadaceae > Novosphingobium > Novosphingobium sp. FG137. The sequence goes on from NZ_JBMDKN010000015.1 coordinate 12,479, forward strand.
GGGCGATCCTGTTCCATTGCTTTGCCGGCTGTACCAACGCCGCAGTCATGGCGGCGCTCGCCCAGCGAGGGGTGAGGTCCTCAACCTTGTTCGATGGACGGACCGAGCCGGTCAGGACCGCTATCCCGGAAGCGATGCCGAGCGAACATATCCAGCGGCTTTGGCGGGAAGCGACGTGCCTCGTTGACAGCCCGGCTGAGCGCTATCTCGCGGGCCGCGCCATCCATGCAGGCTCACCGGATCTGCGGTATCACCCGCGCACGCCGCTTGGTCCCAAGGGATTGGTGCGGTTTCACCCATCGCTTCTCGCCGCTGTGCGTACCGATCTCGGCGTCATTGCGCTTCATCGCACCTTTCTTGAGTTTGAGACCTTCCGCGTTGCCCGCTTTGATGGGCCCAAGCGCGCGCTTGGTGCTCTTGGCCGCGGCGCGGTGCGACTTCACGGCCCTCGCGGCGGAAAGCTCGGGCTCGCCGAGGGGATCGAGACAGCCCTTTCTGCAAAGGAGCTGTTTGGCATTCCCTGCTGGGCGACGCTCGGAACCGAGCGCTTCGGGCTGGTTGCGATCCCGGAGAGCGTGAGTGAACTTCACTTGTTCATCGATCACGATGCGGCTGGCGATCTGGCTGAGCGACGCGCGCGCGCGGCTTATGAGCGGGAAGGGCGCGTGATCGTCACGCATCGTCCCGAACAACCGGGCGCCGACTTCAACGATGTCCTGATGGCCCGGCAGAAGATCGAAGTCTGAGCCGGACAAGAGAGGGGAGGAGGCCTGGAGCTTCTTGAGACCCGCATGGCGCGGGTGTCGTCAGGAGGCTTCCATGTCCACTCTCCCCGTTCTTGCCTTGCCCCTTTCAGGCCAGCCTGCCGTCCTTCTGGCAGCACAGGCGCTCGCCGACCGACTCGATCGCGGCGACGCGATTTCGCGATCCGTCCTCAATGCCGAACTGGCCGCACATTTCGGCGGCAGCGACGCGGCGGGCCGCTGGTCGGTGCGCGACGCCCACGCAGCTCTCGAACTTGCGCAGGTCCTTTGGCTTCAGTCGAGGTCCGATCTCGATATCCGATCAACGCCGGGCAAGGCCGCTCGGCACTTCGATCAACTGGAAGTTCTGGTTCCCCGCCAGACCGTCCGCAGCGAAGAGCAGGTCGAACTCCAGCAATTCGCAACGCCGCCGCGCCTTGCCTGGCTGGCGGCGAGGGCTTGTGCTCCTGCGCGCGGCGAGCTCCTTCTTGAACCGTCCGCCGGAACCGGCATGCTTGCCGTCTGGGCGGACAAGGCTGGCGCGCGGCTCGCGCTCAACGAGATCTCCGGGCTGCGCTGCGACTGTCTTACTCGTCTGTTCCCCGCAGCCAGCGTTTCCAGCCATGATGGTGAGCTCATCGACGAGCTTCTTGCTTTGGCATTCCGCCCGCAGACCGTTCTGATGAACCCGCCCTACTCGTGGAGCGCGGAACGCGGCCGCGATGGCCGAACCGCGGCGCGGCATCTGCGCTCGGCATGGAACCGGCTTTCCCCTGGCGGGCGGCTCGCCGCCATCCTTCCCGAGTGGTTCGATCTGCCAGGCTTCCTCGCCCGGTCGGCCAAGCCTGCAGCCATCCGCCTCGATCTCATCATCGAGCGCGGGTTCGTTACGCACGGTACCTCCATCACGACCAGGCTGCTGGTGATCGACAAGCTCGATGTGACGAGTGAGCCAGTCACTGGCCGTGTGTTTGAGTTCCGTGAACTCTGTGCGCTCGTCGATGCAGTACCGGCTCGCTCATCGCCGCCATGCCTCACCGCGATGCCGCCCCGGCCGCTAAAGGCTATCCCGCTCCTTCAGCCCTCTGCACGGCCGATGCCACTCGCCACAAATCCAGGATCGCGGTCTGGGGAAACTGCGCCGGTTGCGTTTTCTGCGCTCGAAGTCCCGGCCGCGACGCCAGAGCAGGTCGGCCACTATCTGCCCTACCGCCCGAGCCGCATCGCGATACCAGGTGCAGCCGATCATCCGACACCGCTTGTGGAATCGGTCGCCATGGGATCGATCACTGCGCCTGTCCCTTCCGTCGTTCCCAGGCTGCCCGGTCATGTCATTGCCAAGGGTCTGTTGTCGGCCGCACAGATTGAAACCCTAATCTACGCGGCAAGCGCCCACGCGCGCGATCTGACGGGTCTCTTTATGCCCGAAGACAAGGGTTGCGTTCTGGTGCCCAGTGCCGAGGGCAGGGCCTACCGCATGGGTTATTTCCTCGGTGACGGCACCGGTGCCGGCAAAGGCCGCCAGGTCGCCAGCGTCATTCTCGACCGTTGGGTGCAAGGGGAGCGACGCCATATCTGGATCTCGAAGAACGAGGCTCTGCTTGAGGACGCGCGCCGCGACTGGGCCGCGCTTGGAGGCCTGCCTATCGACATCCAGCCCCTGGCGACCTGGAAGCTCGGCTGCCCGGTCACGATGCAGGAGGGTATCCTATTCGTGACCTATCCGACGCTCCGTTCGGGCCGCGCAGATGCGACCCGGCTCGATCAGATCCTCGCCTGGGCCGGGGAAGACTTCGAAGGCGTGATCGTCTTCGATGAGGCACACGCCATGGCCAATGCTGCCGGCGGCGAAGGCTCGCGCGGCAAGGTGAAGGGGTCTGAGCAGGGCGTGGCCGGCGTGCGTCTCCAGAACCTGTTGCCGCGCGCGAGGGTACTCTATGCTTCCGCAACCGGAGCGTCGGACGTCAACAACCTCGCCTATGCCACCCGCCTTGGTCTCTCGGGACCTGAGACCGCCTTCGCGACCCGGGAGGAGTTCGTCACCGATATCCGCGCCGGCGGTATCGCCGCGATGGAACTCGTCGCCCGCGATCTGAAGGCGCTGGGGCTCTACACCGCGCGGGCGTTGTCGTTCGCTGGCGTCGAGTACGAGATCCTCGAACACGTTCTTAGCGCCGACCAGATCGCAGTCTACGATGCCTATGCCGATGCCTGGGCCATCATCCACGCCAATCTGCGCGATGCCCTTGAGGCAACGCGGATTGTCGATGCCGACACCGGCGGCACGCTCAATAGTGGCGCCAAGTCTGCTGCGCTCTCGGTCTTCGAAGGCACCAAGCAGCGCTTCTTCGCACAGCTGCTCCTCTCGATGAAGCTGCCAAGCCTGCTGCCTGCCATCGACACCGCGGTCGCGGAGGGCAATGCCGTGGTGGTCCAGCTCGTCTCGACGGCGGAAGCCATGCTCGACCGGCGGCTTGCCGATTTGTCCGATGAAGAACGCGAGGCGCTCGAGATCGATCTCAGCCCGCGCGAGTATGTCTAATGTTGAGCTCAACATTACACGATTTCTTTGCAGTCGCAGTTTATGTCGAGTGTGGCGGCGGGAGGCGCAGGT
>NZ_JBMDKN010000016.1:0-2500 GCF_057809735.1 Novosphingobium sp. FG137
CGGAACTTACCCGACAAGGAATTTCGCTACCTTAGGACCGTTATAGTTACGGCCGCCGTTTACCGGGGCTTCAATTCGGAGCTTGCACTCCTCCTCTTAACCTTCCGGCACCGGGCAGGCGTCAGACCCTATACGTCGTCTTGAAGCCGACTTAGCAGAGTCCTGTGTTTTTGCTAAACAGTCGCTACCCCCTGGCCTGTGCCCCCCACGAGTGCTTGCGCATACGTGGGGCCTCCTTCTTCCGAAGGTACGGAGGCAATTTGCCGAGTTCCTTCAGGATACTTCTCTCAAGCGCCTTGGTATACTCTACCAGACCACCTGTGTCGGTTTCGGGTACGGTCTATACGGTGGGGCTATTTCCTGGAACCATTTCGAAGCCACTCCAATCCGTTAAGGAGTGACAACACACATGATCCGTCACACACCACCAGGCCCACGAATATTAACGTGGTTCCCATCGACTACCCCCTTCGGGCTCGTCTTAGGGGCCGGCTCACCCTGCTCAGATTAGCTTTAAGCAGGAACCCTTGGTCTTTCGGCGAGAGGGCATCTCACCCTCTTTGTCGCTACTCATGTCAGCATTCGCACTTCCGATACCTCCACGACCCATTACCAGATCGCTTCATCGGCCTACGGAACGCTCCGCTACCGCTCAGTCAAAAGACTGAACCCTAAGCTTCGGTGCATCACTTTAGCCCCGATACATCTTCGCCGCAGGATCTCTTATTTAGACCAGTGAGCTGTTACGCTTTCTTTAAAGGATGGCTGCTTCTAAGCCAACCTCCTGGTTGTTTTGGAAATCCCACATGCTTTCCCACTTAGTGATGACTTGGGGACCTTAGCTGTAGGTTAGGGCTGTTTCCCTTTTGACGACGGACCTTAGCACCCGCCGTCTGTCTGCCGGATAAGACTCGATGGTATTCGGAGTTTGGTTAGGTTTGGTAGATCTCGCGACCCCCTAGCCCATCCAGTGCTCTACCCCCATCGGCATACATCCGACGCTCTACCTCAATAGATTTCGCGGAGAACCAGCTATTTCCCGGTTTGATTGGCCTTTCACCCCTAAACACAACTCATCCGAGAATTTTTCAACATTCAACGGTTCGGCCCTCCAGTGCGTGTTACCGCACCTTCAGCCTGGTCATGCCTAGATCACCGGGTTTCGGGTCTAATTCATCATACTCTAGCGCCCTATTCAGACTCGCTTTCGCTGCGCCTACACCTAACGGCTTAAGCTCGCATGATAAACTAAGTCACTGACCCATTATGCAAGAGGTACGCAGTCACCCCCTAAAGAGGCTCCTACTGCTTGTAAGCATTCGGTTTCAGGTACTGTTTCACTCCCCTCATCGGGGTGCTTTTCACCTTTCCCTCACGGTACTGGTTCGCTATCGGTCATGTACGAGTATTTAGGCTTGGAGGGTGGTCCCCCCATGTTCAGACAGGATTACACGTGTCCCGCCCTACTCGAGTCCTCTTTCATCACTTTCGCATACGGGGCTGTCACCCGCTATGGCCACTCTTTCCAAAGTGTTCTGCTAGTTGAAAAAGAGGCACTGGCCTGGTCCGCGTTCGCTCGCCACTACTAACGGAATCTCGGTTGATGTCTTTTCCTCCAGGTACTGAGATGTTTCAGTTCCCCGGGTTCGCTTCACCAAGCCTATTTTATTCAGCTTAGTGATACCTAATCCACCTCTCCCGCATCCCGATCGCTCGGAACATGGAAGAAATGGTGAAGGTGGGTTTCCCCATTCGGAAATCGCCGGATCAAAGTTTGCTCACAACTCCCCGACGCTTATCGCAGCGTGCCACGTCCTTCATCGCCTGTACATGCCAAGGCATCCACCAAATGCTCTTACCTCACGCTTGAGAATCCACACCATCAACGACAACCTTGCATACGCTGCCGCTGTTTTCAGATGTGGACGAATAATCTCAGCCAGATTCAACATCTGTAAGTGACGCATCCGCGCATGGTCCTTGAACCACGCACCAATGCACCACGGCATCGATTAAAAACCCATTCACAATGTCAAAGAAGCGCGGGCAAATCCCGCTGACCGGCCATTACAGCCGGATATCGTGTCTTCATCTCTGGAGTAGTTGTCTAGGCATGGTGGAGCCTATCGGGATCGAACCGATGACCCCCTGCTTGCAAAGCAGGTGCTCTCCCAGCTGAGCTAAGGCCCCATAACCATGTCGTGCAAAATGCGGATATGGTGGGCCGAGCAAGAGTTGAACTTGCGACCTCACGCTTATCAGGCGTGCGCTCTAACCACCTGAGCTACCGGCCCATACCGCACCAAAGCTGGCAAACACCCCTAGGGCGCGCCGCGGGCGGCTGATAACCAGCTCAGGCTTATAACGCAGCCAAACGCTGCGCTAATCTCCAGTGATGAAGGGACATGAGGACGACGGCATGTTCTTTGAAAAGATTGGAAGCCCTTCCACCTACAAGAGATGGCGCTTTCCGATCGATCCTTAGAAAGGAGGTGATCCA
>NZ_JBMDKN010000017.1:0-3670 GCF_057809735.1 Novosphingobium sp. FG137
TGGCGGCGGGAGGCGCAGGTTTCCTTCGGTTTTCCATGATTTCACTCCAGATAATTACGGCTCCTTCAACCTCAACAAGTCGAAGGAACCAACATGCGAACAAGATCATCATTGCCGTTTCGAGCTGCCCCGCTCCGGGTCGAAGACCCGCCCAGTCACGGCACCCTTCTCACCGCATTCCTCTCCTCTCTGTCGCTCGACGAGAGGTCAGGCTGTGCGGTTCTGTATGGCGCGGCGGTCCGCCATTTCCTGCATTGGCTGGACCTGCACGAGATCGCGATCCGCACGATTGACGATCGGGCTGTCCGGCGGTTCGAGAAGCATCGGTGTCGGTGCCACCGGTATTCGGCGCAGCAAGCGCACTACAAGGCTGACCAAGCAGCAAGGGTCAGGCGCTTCGTCCGGTTCCTGGAAGATCAAGGCTACGTCGAAGTCGACGACGGGATCGACGATCTGCCACGGCACCTCGCTGACTATTCCGATGCGATCGATCGCCTGCAACTCGCCGAGGGACCGGCACAGACCTATCGGTCCGAGGCCGAGCATTTCGTGGCCTGGCTTCGCATGGCGCGGCGCCAGTGGATCGATATCGATGACACGATCATCGACCAGTACGCCGCGCATGATTGCCGATGCCCGGTCTGGCGCAAGCGGGGCAAGCTGGTCGCAACGGGCACCAAGCGGCGGCGGCGATGCGCACGGCACTTCGTCGGGTTCCTGCGAGGCCGGGGTGTCATCCCATCGGTTGAACCGGTGGCGGACGATGACCCGCACATGTCGGCTTACCTGACGTGGCTCAAGCAACATCGCGGTGCCACCGATGAGACGATCCGGCGCTACCGGACCGATATCAGACGGCTCATGCCGATGTTGGGCGAGCCTTCACAATGGGATGCCGCCGCGCTCAGGAGCGCATTCCAACGACGAAGCAAGGAGACGCCGGGCTCGGCATCGCTGCTCGTCACGATTATGAGGAGCTACATTCGGTTTCTGGTCGTGCAAGGCGAGTGCCGGCCGGCATTGTTGCATGCGGTTCCATCAGTGCAGCGTTACCGCCTTTCGACGCTACCCCGCCACGTCGATCCGGCAACGATCGAGAGGATCATTGCAGCCTGTCCGACAGATCGTCCGGTGGAAGTCCGGGACAAGGCCATCATTCTCCTGCTCGCCAGGCTCGGCCTGCGGGCTGCCGATATTCAGGACATGCGTCTCGACGACATCGACTGGCGATCCGGCCACCTGACGGTCAAAGGCAAGACGCGTCGGCCGGACCGCCTACCGTTGCCGCAGGATGTCGGCGACGCGATCCTGGCATATCTTGCGGCAGCCCGCCCGAAGGCCGCCGAAGAGCATCTGTTCCTGCGTGCACAAGCACCGTTTCGGCCCTTCCGGTCGTCCGCCGAGATCGCGGGCATCGTTGCACGTACGCGCGACCGGGGTGGGATCGAAGGAGTTCCGACCGGGTCGCACATATTCCGGCATTCGCTTGCCACCAACCTGCTGCGAGCGGGCGCGGGCCTAGAGTCCGTTGGGACCATCCTGCGTCACAGCTCGCCCGAGACCACTGCCATCTACGCCAAGGTCGATCTGCCGATGCTCATGAAGATCGCGCAGCCATGGCCGGGAGAACCGTCATGCTGAACATGCACATTTCCAGATACGTCACGCTGCATCGCAGCTCGGGACGGAAGTTCTCCGAACAGGAACGCTTGCTGCGCCAATACGCCGATTTCGCCGTCCGCGCCGGTGACCGGCACACCCAAGTGCAGCGCATCTACGACTGGTGCCACACGGCAAGCTCGCAGAACGTGGCCCGCCATAGGTTCGACGCCGTACGTAACTTCAGCCTTTTCGCTCATGCCGAGGATTCAGGCCACGAGGTTCCGCCTGCCGGCGTTTTCGGCCGGGGCAAGCGGCCACGCCCGACCCCGACCATCATTGAACCGGAACAGGTGCGGGCGATCATGGCAGCAGCGCTGGACCTGCCGCCCAAGGGCATGATCAGCCCTCATACCTACCATTGCCTGTTTGGACTGCTGGCTGCGACGGGCCTCAGGATTTCCGAGGCCCTCGCGCTACAATGCAACGACCTGGTCGAGGATGGCCTGATCGTCCGCAACGGCAAGTTCGGCAAGCAGCGGCTGATTGCCCTGCAGCCATCGACCCGTCAGGCGCTCGAAGCCTATCTCGCCACTCGGGCAAGTCTCGGCGCCACGGGCAATGACCTGTTCGTGACCATCCGGAGACGAGCACCGCACAAGGTGCGTGTCCACGTGGTGTTCGTCAGGCTGGCCCGGCAGCTCGGATACCGCGGACCGACCGGAACGGCCGGGATGCGGCTCCACGACCTGCGGCACACTTTCGCCGTGCGTTCCCTTGAGTCCTGCCCGCACGACAGGGAAGCGATCGCACACCACATGGCCGGGCTCAGCGTCTATCTGGGGCATGCGTCGGTCGCCAACACCTATTGGTATCTCGAGGCCACTCCGGTGCTGCTGCGCGACATCGCTGCCGCCAGCGAGCAACTTTACCGGGGAGAAGCGGCATGACGGCGCTCGCTCCGCATCTCTCGGCATACCTGCGTGAGCATCTGCCACGCGAACGCGCTGTCAGCCCGCACACGGTGAAGACATACGCCAACTGCTTCGTCCTCCTGGTCCAGTTCGCTGCCGATCGGCTGAAGTGCCGGCCGACCGATCTTGAGATCGAGGATCTCGGCACCGACATGATCATGGCCTTCCTCGATCATGTCGAGAACGGGCGCGGCAGCTGTGTGCGAACCCGCAATGGCAGGCTCGCCGCGATCCGGTCCTTCTTCCGGTATATCGAGTATCGGATCCCGGCCTGCCTGGATCAGGCACTCCGCGTCAGATCGATCCCGACCAAGAAGACCGACAAGGCGCTGATCGACTATCTCGACCGGGCGGAGATCAAGGCTTTACTCGATGCCCCGGATCCCCGGACCCGCCTTGGCACCCGCGATCGCGCGATGATGCACCTGGCCTATGCCGGGGGGCTGAGGGTGTCGGAACTCGTAACGCTACAGCTGCGCGATTTCCCCGACCGCTCCCTGTCCACCGTGCACATCATGGGCAAGGGTCGGCGTGAACGGGTCCTGCCGCTCTGGAAGGAGACCCAGTTCGCGTTGCGCGCATGGCTTGCGATCCGCCCCGAAGCCGAGGTCGCCGAGATATTCCTCAATGCCAACGGCCAGCCGATGACACGCGACGGGTTTGCGTTCCGTTTGGCCGAGCACGTCAAGACCGCGGCAACGAAGCAGCCGTCGATCCTTGGCAAGCGCGTCACACCGCACGTGTTGCGCCATTCCTGTGCGATGCACACGCTCGCGGCGACAGGGGACATTCGCAAGGTCGCATTGTGGCTCGGCCATGCCAGCATCCAGAGCACCGAGACCTATTTGCGCGCCGATCCCGAGGAGAAGCTGCAGATTCTCGCGGCGCACGGCGCTCCTGCCATCAAGCCTGGGCGCTTCAAGCCGCCATCCGATGCCCTGATCACGATGCTCACCGACGTTCGAAGGCGGGCCTAGCCCGTCTCCGGACACCCCCCTGGCACTCATATTATCTGGAGTGAAATCATGGAAAACCGAAGGAAACCTGCGCCTCCCGCCGCCACACTCGACATAAACTGCGACTGCAAAGAATATGTC
>NZ_JBMDKN010000018.1:0-1947 GCF_057809735.1 Novosphingobium sp. FG137
GGCCGATCGAGCCGCTCGCATTGCCCGTTACGAGACTTGCATCGCGGCCAGCGCTTCCGAAGATATTGCCGCCGGTGGCAGAACCCCTCGTGATCGACACGTCGCGGAACGCGGTGGCGATGATATCGCCGTCTGCTGTCGAAAGGTTCGTGGTCGAAATCACGTCGCCCGTCACCGAACGCAGGCTGATTGTCGACTGGCTCAGCGCCGCATCTTCGCCGCTTGCGACCGCGACTGATCCTGCCGCGCCGGGCGTGCCGAAGGTAACCGAAGTACCCCGCGCGCCGGACGTGTTCTTCGAAAGACCGGTCGCAAGGCTGACGTCACCGTTGATTGCGACGAGGTCGATGTCATCGCCGGCCGTGGCAGACGTGATGGCAACGGGCGTCGACGGAAGGGCACCGGCCGTTCCGCCCTGCGCCCTGATATCGACACCGGCAACGAGCGCAGTGCCGGTGACGGCGCCGCCGGCCAGCAGGCCGATCGAGCCGCTGGCATTTCCGGTCACGAGGTTGGCATCGCGGCCAGCACTGCCAAAGATATTGCCGCCGGTGGCGGAACCCTTGGTGATCGAGACGTCGCGGAATGCGGTTGCGATGATGTTACCATCCGCAGCCGTGAGATTGGTCGCCGAGGTCACGTCACCCGTTGCCGACCGCAGCCGGATCGTCGACTTGCCAAGCTCGTCATCGACTTCGCCGGAAACCATTTCCACCAGGGCGCTGGTGCCCGGCAGACCGGCCAACCGCACGCGGCTGCCTCGCGGGCCGGTTCCCTTGGCGTTGGCAACAGTCAGCGAAAGATTACCGTTCAGCGCGGCAACGTCGATGTCATCCCCGGCAGTGGCCGAGGTGATCGTCACGTTGGTCGCCGGGGAAGCGCCGGAAGTGCCGCCCTGTATCCCGATGTCGGTGCCAGCAATCAGCGTGGTGGCGGAGACCGAGCCACCGGCCAGCATGCCGATCGAACCGGTGGTGGCCACACCTGTCGTGATCCCGATAGCCTTCGCTGCACTGATCTTGAGATCGATGGCGGCCTGAGCCTGCGTGGTCACATCGGCCGAGGTGTCGCTCAGCAACTGGATAGAACCGGCGGTGCTGGTGAGGTTGGTGGCGCGCAGCAGATCAGTGGTCGTGTCCGATCCGGTGCTGATGCCATCGAGGTTCTGCTTGGTGAGCGCGATCAGTTGCTTCGCGGTGCCGGTGCCGACCTGGAGCAGGCCGTCGCTCGCCGTCGCGGAGATGCCGCCGTCCTTTGCAATGGCGGTGGCAATGGTCAGCGCCCGGGCGTTGACGGTGATCTGGCCCGCTGCACCAATGGCCGGATCGGGGTCTGCGCCGGTGCCGGCGGTGAGCGTGCCCAGCTGCGCAATGCCCTGCACGGCGTTGACCGTGATCAGCGCATCGGCGGGCTTTGCCGTCAGCGTTGCCGTGCCGAAGCCTTCCGCCAGCTTTGTTGCCGGAGCGCTGATCTCCAGCGTTGTGCCGGCCGCTGCCGTGCCGCCGGTGGTGGCGAGATCGACCTGCCCGCTGGCAATGATCGTGCCGACGTCGAGTGTGTTGCTGGCCGCAAGGTCAATCGTCCCTGCATTGACCTTGTTGATCCGCAGCACGGTCGCGCCGCTGGTCACAGTCTTTACCAGACCGCCATTGATTGTTCCGAACGCCCCGCTGCCCACATCGATCAGGACAGTCTTGCCATTGGCATCGACGATATTGCTTGCCGAGGTTGGGGTGTACCCATCGGCAACGCCCGTGACCGAGCCGAGCGTTGCTGCGGCGCTGAGATTGCCTGTGGCCGTGATGTTACGAAGGCGAATGTCGCCAGCCGCAGCATTGGCGGTAAAGGTGCCAGAGTTGACGTCACCCGCGATCAGCGCGTTGGACGCCGTTCCCGGCGTGCCGACCGATCCGGCCTTGATGCGCACGACATTGGCCCCGGTCAGCG
>NZ_JBMDKN010000019.1:0-1629 GCF_057809735.1 Novosphingobium sp. FG137
TGGTCGCCTGCGTTACATCACGACCCGCACGCACGACCACGCTGCCGCCGGTTGCGGTCACGGCGGCGAGCGAGACGTCGTTCAACGCATTGACCAGCACGTCGCCCGCTGTGGTGCTCAGGCTGGTGGCCGAGGCGATGTCGCCCGCAGCCGAACGCAGCCGGATCGTCGATTCGCCAAGCTGGGTCTCGCCGCCGCTTGCGACCGTGATCGAGCCGACCGCGCCCGGCGTGCCGAAGGACACCGAGGTGCCGCGCGTGCCGGGCGAGTTGTTCGAGAGCCCGTTGTCCAGCGTGAGATCGCCGTTCAGCGCGGCAACGTCGATGTCATCCCCTGCGGTGGCCGAAGTGATCTTGACGTTGGTCGTCGGGGATGCGCCGGAAGTGCCGCCCTGGACCGCGATATCGATCCCGGCGGTGAGCGTGTTGGCGGTGATCGCACCGCCTGCCAGCAAGCCAAGGGAGCCTGCGGTGGCCTCGCCCGTGGTGATCCCGATGTCCTTGGCCGCGCTGATCTTGAGATCGATGGCGGCCTTGGCCTGCGTGGTCACGCTGGCCGACGTCTCGCTCAGCAGATCGATCGAACCGGCGGTGCTGGTGAGGTTGGTGGCGCGCAGCAGATCAGTGGTCGTGTCCGTTCCGGTGCTGATGCCATCGAGGTTTTGCTTGGTCAGCGCGATCAGCTGCTTCGCGGTGCCGGTGCCGACTTGCAGCAGGCCGTCGCTCGCCGTCGCGGTGATGCCGCCGTCCTTTGCAATGGCGGTGGCGATGGTCAGTGCCCGGGCGTTGACGGTGATCTGGCCCGCTGCACCCGTGGCTGGATCGGGGTCCGCGCCGGTGCCGGCGGTGAGCGTGCCCAGTTGCGCAATGCCCTGGACGGCGTTGACCGTGATCAGCGCATCGGCGGGCTTTGCCGTCAGCGTTGCCGCGCCGAAGCCTTCGGCCAGCTTCGTTGCCGGACCGTTGATCTCCAGCGTCGTGCCGGTCGCTGCCGTGCCGCCTGTCGTCCGCAGCGTGAGCGTGCCTGCCGTGCGCACGGTGCCAAGGTCGAGCGTGTTGATGGCGACGAGGTTGATCGCGTCGGCGGTGATGGACCGGGCGCGCAGGATCGTCGGCGTGGTGAGCTGGGTCAGCGTCGAGGCGGTAATCGCACCGAACGAGCCCGAGCCCACATCGAGCAACACTTTGTGCGTGCCAGCGGCGATCTCACCGCCGGTGGGGGCCGCATAGGCATCGGCCAGGCCGGTGACCGAGCCGAGCGTCGCCGTGACGCCGATGTTGCCATCGGCTGTCGCGGTACCGATGCGGATATCGCCCTGATCGGCGGTGAAGCTGAAGGCGCCCGATGCGGGGTTGCCGGCCGCATCCTTGACGATCAGTGCGTTGGAAGCCGCCCCCGGCGTGCCGACCGATCCGGCCTTGATGCGCACGACATTGGCCCCGGTCAGCGGGGTGGCGGCATCGCTTGGGTTGAACGAAACGCCGTCCACGGCCCCGGCGCTGTTCGAGGTCACATCGGCAAAGCGCGCGCTGCTTGTGCCGCCCGTCAGCGACAGCTTGGTGAAGTTCAGCTTCCCGGTGATATCAAGGTCGATATCATCGAGCGCCTTGACCGTCCCGAGCGTGGCAT
>NZ_JBMDKN010000002.1:0-824786 GCF_057809735.1 Novosphingobium sp. FG137
GAGTCTCGACTTCGCTCGACACGAACGGGTGTGATCAGCTTCCGCGCATCCGCTTCCTGAGCGCCAGCGCATAGATCACCAGCGCCACGCCCGCGAAGAGGAACCACTGCACCGCATAGGCGAGGTGGTTGTTGGGGATGTCGTTCGGGTCAGGCCTCGCGTTGGCGTCCAGCCCGGCCACCGGCGGATCGGCCACCAACCTTGGTCCGGGTGCGATCCAGCCCGTCACACGGCCACCCTTCCAGACCGGCGTCGAAGGATCGCGCGACCAGCCTAGTACGACTGTTGCTGTCGAACCTTCCGGCGTCTGGCACTGCGCGGAATGCGCAAGGCCAGCTTCCCCCTTGGCATTGCGACCAGAGAGCGTCGTCATGCTGAGCACGATGTCGCAGTCAAGACTGCTGCGATGGTAATAGTTCATTTCGGCCAGCATCGGCGGAATGAGGAACGGCACTTCGGTGCCAGAGCTTTGCGCAGCCTGATACCGCGCCAGCATCGCTTCCTTCTGCCCCAGCCGGTCAAGCTGCCAGAGGCCGAGGTGGACCATGTAGGCGACCGCCAGCAGCACAATCAGCGTCGGCACAATCGGAATACGCTTCACGCCACAACTCCCGCCGCACGCAGCCGCGCTATCAGCAAGGCCGCCTTCATCAGCCGCAGTGTGCCGAAGATCACGCCCGGCACCACCACCACGATCAGCGCCAGCATCAGCCACAAAGGCGGGCGCACCAGATCATCGAGCTTCAACGCCCCCGCAATCAGCAGGAATGTCAGCGGCAGCAGCACGAAATAGAGCCCCCGCCCGCGCGGTTCATAATCCTCAAACACCAGACCGCAGGCCCGGCAGGACGGCGCAAAGGCTGCGGGCGCATCCCACAAGCTCCGCGCCCCGCAGCGGGGGCACAAACCGAAAAGGGCAGCGCGGGTAAGCCCGCCCTGCCCTTTCGTTGCTTGTTCGGTGCTGTCTGTCACCGGGAACCGATCACTCGATCGGCGCGCCCCAGCCGCCCCACACGTAGATGGCGACGAAGAGGAACAGCCACACGACGTCGACGAAGTGCCAGTACCACGCCGCCGCTTCGAAGCCGAAGTGCTGGCGCGGCGTGAAGTGGCCCTTGTAGGCGCGCGCCTGGCACACTGCGAGGAAGATGGTGCCGACGATCACGTGGAAGCCGTGGAAGCCGGTCGCCATGTAGAACGCCGAGCCATACGTGTTCTCGCCGAAGGGGAACGGCGCGTGCATGTATTCGTAGGCCTGGATCGAGCTGAACAGCAGGCCGAGCGCGATAGTCGCCCACAGGCCGGTCTTGAGGCCTTCACGGTTGCCGTGGATCAGTTCGTGGTGCGCCCAGGTCAGCGTCGTGCCCGAGCAGAGCAGAATCAGCGTGTTGAGCAGCGGCAGGTCGAAGGGGTTCATCACCGCTTCGATGCCCTTGGGCGGCCACTTGCCGCCGACCACTTCCACCAACTGGTTGGGGAACAGCGAGAAATCGAAGAAGGCCCAGAACCAGCCAACGAAGAACATCACTTCCGAAGCGATGAACAGGATCATGCCATAGCGCTGGTGCAGCTGCACGACCGGGGTGTGATCACCCGCATGCGCTTCCTTGATCACTTTGCCCCACCACGAGAACATCGTGAGCGCGACGCCGAACACGCCGAGCCACAGTGCGATCTTGCCGCCGGCCATGCCGTGCATGGCAAACACGCCGCCGCTCGTCATCGTGAGCGCGGACAGCGCGCCGACGAAGGGCCAGATGTCCGGCGGCAGAATGTGATAATCGTGGTTCTTCGTGCCGGCCATGTTCGTCTTTTCAACCCCCGTCTTTTGGGACTTGCCGGATCGCCGCCCGAAGGCACGATTCAGCTTGTTTGCAAACGCCTTTATCGAGGCCTTGCGGTGCGGTCCAGAGGCTTTCCTACCTCTTGCCACCCTGTTTTTCAGGCGGTGCGGCCACGCTGTCCGCTGCTTCCATGAAGGTGTACGAAAGCGTGATCTCGGGAACGTCCTTCGCGTTCGGGTCGTTCAGCATCTCGGGATCGACGTAATAGATCACCGGCATGCGAACTTGCTCACCGGGTTCGAGCCGCTGCTCGTTGAAACAGAAGCACTGGATCTTGTGGAAATAGGCGCCGGTCTGCTCCGGTGTGACGTTGAAGATCGCGCGGCCGACAATGGGCCGGTTCGAGGTGTTCTTCGCGATGAAGAAGGCCATCTTGCGCTCGCCGATGTGCCCGTCCTGCGTCACCTGCTCCGGACGGAACTGCCATGGCATGCCCGAGGTCACGTTGCCATCGAAGCGGATCGTGATCGGGCGCGCGGTGGTCTTCACCGAAGCCGCCTGCGCCGCTGTCGCGCGCTGGGTCGTGCCGTTGAAGCCCGTGGCCTGGCAGAACATCCGGTAAAGCGGCACCGAGGCAAATCCGAGGCTGAGCATCGCCGCCGCGCCGAACGCAGCGATCGCGGCAACCTTGCGGTTGCGCCGGTTTGCTACATCGAGCGCCAGCGCCATCAGGAATGCTCCGCCTGCTCTGTGCCTTCTGCCGGTGCATGTTCCGGCTTGGCGGTGATCTTCACGATGGAGATCGCGAAGAACAGGACCACCAGGAAGCCGAGGATCAGGCCCATGACCTTGTTGCGCTCACGCTGGCGCGCGCGCAGCGCATCGGTTTCAGCAGCAGTGAGCGGGCGGTCATTGAAAGGCTGGTTCATGCTTGCAGACCCAGGATCGTCGCGAAGCGGTCGGCGACCAGCATCGCGAACAGGATGAACAGGTAGAAGATCGAATAAGCGAACAAGCGCTTCTCCGGCTTCATGCCATCGCCGGGGGCCGAGGTGCGCAGGCCCACCTTGAACGACAGCCACAGGAACATCCCGCTGAGCAGGAGCGCGGAAAGGCCATATATCCAACCCGTTCCGCCGATGAACCAGGGTGTCATCGAAAGCGGAAGCAGCACGGCGGCATATGCCAGAATTTGCCACCGGGTGGAGCGTTCGCCTGCCACGACCGGCATCATCGGGATGCCCGCCTTGGAGTAATCGATCTGCACGAACAGGGCGAGTGCCCAGAAGTGTGGCGGTGTCCACATGAAGATGATCAGGAACAGCAGCACCGGCATCCACGTGATGTGGCCGGTCACCGCGATCCACCCGATCAGTGGCGGAAACGCGCCCGCACCGCCGCCGATCACGATGTTCTGCGGCGTGCGCGGCTTGAGCCACACGGTGTAGAGATAGGCGTAGTAGAAGATCGAGAAGGCGAGGATCCCCGCCGCGAGCCAGCTGATGGCGAGCCCCATCGTCATGACCGAGATGCCCGAGAGCGCGAAGCCGAAATCGCGCGCGGAAGTGCGATCCATGCGGCCGCCGGGAATGGGGCGCTTGGCGGTGCGCTTCATCACCGCATCCAGATCGGCTTCCCACCACTGGTTCAGCGCCGCAGCGCCGCCTGCGCCCACTGCGATGCACAGGATCGCGGTGAAGGCGAGCACGGGGTGGATGGTGCCGGGCGCCGCCAGCATGCCGCACACCGCGGTGAAGATGACGAGCCGCATCACGCCCGGCTTGGTCAGCGCGAAGAAGTCGCGCCAGTCGGCGGGCATGATCAGGGCCTGAGGGTTCGCGGTGGTCATGATGGGCGGCCTATAGGCCTGCATTCCGTGAAGGGAAAGCGAAACGGCACCGGGCTTTGGTGCCAAAGTTTGTCTCATGGGACGACCAACGCAAAAGGGCCCCGGATCACTCCGGGGCCCCTCTGTGTGTGCAGACCCCCAGTTGAAACCGGGTATCCGATCAGTGCGCGTGCGCGTCCTCGATCACCGGGAGCGTTTCGAACTGGTGGAACGGCGGCGGGCTGGAAAGCGTCCACTCGAGCGTGGTGGCGCCTTCACCCCAGTAGTTGCCTTCCGCCTTCTTGCCGGCCACCAGCGAGTAGCCGATGTTGACGAAGAAGATCACCATCGAGGCAGCCATGACCATGTAGCCATTGGTTGCGATCGTGTTCCAGAACTCGAACGCCGGGGCGTAGTCCGGATAGCGACGCGGCATGCCCTGAACGCCGAGGAAGTGCATCGGGAAGAAGATCAGGTTCACGCCGATGAAGAACACCCAGAAGTGCAGGTGGCTGAGGAACTCGCTGTGCATGCGGCCGCTCATCTTCGGGAACCAGTAGTAGAACCCGGCGAAGAGCGAAGTGACCGCACCCAGCGACAGCACGTAGTGGAAGTGCGCCACGACGTAGTAGGTGTCCTGGAGGTTGTCGTCGATGCCGCCGTTGGCGAGCACCACGCCGGTCACGCCGCCGACGGTGAAGAGGAAGATAAAGCCGATTGCCCAGACGAGCGGCGACTTGAACTCGAGGCTGCCACCCCACATCGTCGCGATCCACGAGAAGATCTTGATGCCGGTGGGCACCGCGATGACCATGGTGGCGGCGGTGAAGTACATCTTCGTGTTAACGTCGAGGCCGGTGGTATACATGTGGTGCGCCCACACGATGAAGCCCACCGCACCGATCGCGACCATGGCGTAGGCCATGCCGAGGTAGCCGAACACCGGCTTCTTCGAGAAGGTCGAGATGATCTGGCTGATGATGCCGAAGCCCGGCAGGATCATGATGTAGACTTCGGGGTGGCCGAAGAACCAGAACAGGTGCTGGTAGAGCACCGGATCACCGCCGCCAGCCGGGTTGAAGAACGTGGTGCCGAAGTTGCGATCGGTGAGCAGCATGGTGATCGCCGCGGCCAGAACCGGGAGCGAGAGCAGCAGCAGGAACGCGGTGACGAGCATCGACCACACGAACAGCGGCATCTTGTGCAGGGTCATGCCCGGTGCGCGCATGTTGAAGATGGTGGTGATGAAGTTGATCGCGCCGAGGATCGAGCCAGCACCCGCAAGGTGCAGCGAGAAGATCGCGAAGTCGACCGCCGGGCCGACCGAGCCCGAGGTTGAAAGCGGGGCATAGACCGTCCAGCCCGTGCCTGCGCCCATGCCGGTACCACCGGGCATGAAGGCCGAGATCATCAGCGAGCAGAAGCCCGAGACGGTCAGCCAGAACGAGATGTTGTTCATCCGCGGGAAGGCCATGTCCGGCGCGCCGATCATCAGCGGGACGAACCAGTTGCCGAAGCCGCCGATGAGAGCTGGCATGACCATGAAGAACACCATGATCAGGCCGTGGGCCGTGATCAGCACGTTCCACAGGTGGAGCGTCGCGTTGAAGTCCTGGTCGTTGCCGCCAAGGAAGTGGGTCCACCAGCCGAGATACTGGATGCCCGGGTGCGCGAGTTCGGCGCGCATGATGCCCGAGACGCCGCCACCGATGATGCCCGCGATAATCGCGAAGATCAGGTAGAGCGTACCGATGTCCTTGTGGTTGGTCGACATGAACCAGCGCGCGAAGAACGCGGGCTTGTGGTCATGATCGTGCGCCTCGTGGTGGGCGTCGAAGCCTTCGTGGGCTGGAATGCTGGCCATGGTGGTCTAACCTTGTCCTCGAAATCTGTTACGCTGCGGGCGTGGTCTTGGCGGGCGCTGCGGCCGCCGTGGTGGTGGCGCCGGCCGCCGGAGCACCGACAGTACCGCCCTGGGTCTTCACCCACTCTTCGAACTTGGGCCGGGGCAGCGCCTCGACCACGATCGGCATGTAGCCGTGGCGGGCACCGCACAGCTCGGAGCACTGGCCGTAGTAAACGCCCGGTTCCTTGATGAAGAGCACCTTCTCGTTGATGCGGCCCGGCACGGCGTCGAGCTTGAACCACAGCGAGGGCACGGCGAAGGCGTGGATCACGTCTGAACCGGTCGTCTGCAGGCGGATCGGCTCACCAGCGGGGACGACCATGCGGTTGTCGGCGGCCAGCTGCGGCTGCTCGCCGCGCTTCAGCGCTTCCGCATCGGGCAGAATGTTCGAGATCACCTCGAAGCCGCCGTTGTCCGGATACGTGTAGCCCCAGTACCACTGGTAACCAGTGGCCTTAACCGTCAGCGCGCCCTTGGGCGCGGGCGCATACTGGTGCGCCAGCAGGCGGATCGAGGGCACCGCGATCACGACGAGGATCAGCACCGGAACAACCGTCCAGATGATCTCGATCGTGGTGTTGTGGCTGGTCTTCGATGCGACCGGGTTGGCGGCGCGACGGAAGCGGACCATGACCAGAAGCAGGAGGAGCAGGACAAAGAGCGTGATCACGACGATGACCGGCATCAGCAGGTAATCGTGCATCGCCAGGGCTTCCTGCCCGATCGGCGAATACTGATCCTGGAAGGTCCACGCCTTGGCGACCGGCTGGCCCTTGCCATCGGTCGGCTTCATCGGGGTGTAGGAACCCTTGTCCACCGGCGCGGCAGCATCTGCCGGAGCGGCGCTGGCGGCGGGAGCAGGCGTCACTGCAACCGGGGCGGCAGGCGCCGGAGCCACTTCGGCTGCGGGTGCCGGAGCGGCAGCAGCCATGGCCTGGGGCGCGAATGCAAGCGCGGCAGCCAGGCTGAATGTCCGGATCGCACCCGTCACGGCGCGGGCAACATGGGAAAGACTCATCGTGTGCAACTCTCGATTTTTTGCTTCTGCGCCGGACCTTTGCTCCGACACTCCACACCCCAAATCCCTTAATTCAAGGGGGCCTATACGCGCGCTCGCCCCAAGCCTCAAGCGCCTCAACGTATATTTTTGGGGCAATGGGGTTTGCCCTAAAGCTCTAAGGCGCAAGCGAATAACGGGAATCGAGCAGTCCGGCATAGCGCCGCGCCCCTCCCTTCGCTATTGACCCACCCCTGAAGCACCTCCTGCGGGCTCCGACGCCCGCTCATGATGAGACAACCATGCTCGAAGACGAGATCCTCTCCGAATTCCGCGCCAGCGAGGCCCTGCTAGAGGGGCACTTCCTGCTCTCTTCGGGCCGCCACAGCGCGCACTATCTGCAATGCGCCCGCGTGCTGATGGACCCGATGCGTGCCTCTCGCCTTGCCGCCGCACTCGCCGCGACTCTGCCGCGCGAACTGCGCCAGCAGATCGGCAAGGTCATTTCGCCCGCGATGGGCGGGGTGATCATCGGCCACGAAATGGGCCGTGCGCTGGGCGTCGAGGCCATGTTCGTCGAGCGCCCGACCGGCACGTTCGAACTACGGCGCGGCTTTTCGCTCAAGGCCGGCGAGAAGGTGCTGATGGTCGAGGACGTCGTGACCACCGGCCTTTCCAGCCGCGAAGCCATCGCCGCGATCGAGGCGGCGGGCGGCATCGTGGTGGCCGGCGCGGCGCTGGTCGATCGCTCGGGCGGCACGGCAGACCTCGGCGTGCCGTTCTACCCGCTCGTCAGCCTCAGCTTCCCGACCTACGCGCCCGACGAGCTTCCACCCGAACTCGCCGCGACTCAGGCGATCAAGCCCGGCAGCCGCGCCGCCTGATGTTCGCGCAGGTGAGAGCCGCTGCGGGAGCCCTGCCAAGGTGCATTCTGGGCGCGCTGCTGGTGTCGATCATGGCGCCGATTGCCGTCGCGCAGACGCCGGACACCGGCACGGCTCCTGCGATCAACGAACCGCGCCTGGCCGCTGTCATCAAGGCGGCAGACTTTGCCGGCACGCTGCTCATCGCCCGTGGCGACCGAATCCTGCTCGAACGCGCATATGGGATGGCCGAGCCCGGCGGGACCGCGCCGCACCGGCTTGGCCGGATCTGGCGCTGGGCGTCGGTTACCAAACAGGTCACCGCCACGATTGCCATGCAGGAAGTCGCCGCAGGCCGGCTCGATCTCGACCAGCCGATCGCGCGCTATCTGCCGCGCAGCCGGGCACCCCACGCCGATACCCTCACCTCGCGCATGCTCATGCAGCACGTCTCGGGCCTGCGCCACGCAGACGATTTTGCGCCGCAGGACAATGACGGCTGGGCCTATTTCTACAGAGCGCCACTTGGCAGCCCGGCCACCGGCGTCACCTGGTGCGAAGGACCGACCGGCAAGCCCGACAATGTCCCGCCAGCGGACTTCCGCTATGGCGATTGCGATTTCATCATGATGGGCGCGGTGCTCGAAGCGATCACCGGCAAGACCTATGCCGCGCTGGTCGAGGAGCGCATAGCGAAGCCGCTCGGGCTGCGTACTTTGGGCGTGTTTCCCAAGGCCCCGTCCAAACTCTCCAGATCAGCTGTCGCGGGATTCGAAGGCGATAAACCTGAGTCGCGCGCTTTCCATCTTGCCAATTTCGGCCCGGCTGGTGCGCTCTATGGGACCACGCATGATCTTCTGGCGTTCGACCGCGCGTTGATGTCAGGCAAGCTGCTGCCACCCGCCCAGCGCGCCGTGATGTGGACAGGCCAGCCGCGCTACGGATACGCGGCGCTCGGGCAATGGTCCTATGAAGCCGCGCTCAAGGGATGCGAGGGCGCAGGCGTGCACCTTGTCGAACGACGCGGCCATATTGGCGGGGTATCCTTGCGAAACATCATTCTTCCGGAGCTTGATATGGTGGTGATCATGACCTGGAACCGCGGCAACGCCGAGGAGGCTTTCGGCGAAGTGTGGCAGCAAGCCGGGCTGACGCACGACGTTCTGGCCGCAGCTTTGTGCAAGTCATTGTGACACAGGGCATCATGACACAGCAGACCTTCTCCAACGCCGGCAGGCTGCAGCGCCTGCGGCTCGGCGTGAACATCGACCACGTCGCCACGATCCGCAACGCGCGCGGCGGGGAACATCCCGATCCGGTCCGCGCAGCGCAGATCGTCGCCGAAGTCGGCGGCGATGGCCTTACGGCGCACCTGCGCGAAGACCGCCGCCACATCCGCGACGAGGACCTTGCGCGCATCCAGGCCGCGACCAACCTGCCGCTCAACCTTGAAATGGCCGCGACGGAGGAAATGCTCGCCATCGCGCTGCGGCACAAGCCGCACGCCGCCTGCATCGTGCCCGAACGGCGCGAGGAGCGCACCACCGAGGGCGGGCTGGACGCCGCCGGCCAGCACAACCGCCTCGCCCCGATCGTCAGCCGACTCGCCGATGCCGGCATCCGCGTCAGCCTGTTCATCGCTCCCGATCCGCGCCAGATCGAAGCGGCGATGAAGCTCGGCGCGCCCGTCGTCGAACTCCACACCGGCGAATACGCGCACGCTGAGGGTGAGGCCCGCGCGGTGGAACTGCGCCGCATCGCGGACATGGCCGCGCTGGCCGCCAAGAACGGCATCGAGCCCCACGCCGGCCACGGCCTCACTTACGACAACGTCAGCGCCATCGCCGCGATTCCCCAATTGGCCGAGCTTAACATCGGCCACTACCTGATCGGCGAGGCGATCTTCACCGGGCTCGAAAACGCGGTGCTCAGGATGCGCGAACTGATGGACGCGGCACGGTGAGGAGCGGGCGGTGAGGAGCGGGCAGTGATCATCGGCATGGGCTCCGACCTCTGCAACATAGAGCGCATCCAGGCCTCGCTCGACCGCTTCGGCGAGCGTTTCGTGCAGCGCGTGTTCACGCCAACAGAACAGGCCAAGGCCGCGCGCCGCTCCTATACCAAGGCGGGCACGCTGGCGAAGCGCTTTGCTGCCAAGGAGGCGTTCTCCAAAGCGGTCGGCACTGGCTTCAAGGCGGGCGTGTTCATGAAGGACATCGGCGTGGTCAACGCGCCCTCCGGTGCGCCGACGCTGGCGCTGACGGGCGGCGCCGCCGCGCGCCTTGCCGCGATCACCCCGGCGGGGCATGTGGCGGTGGTTCACCTGACGCTCACCGACGATCACCCATGGGCGCAGGCCTTCGTCGTGATCGAGGCGCGACCCCTTTCTGAAGGTGCTGCTTGAGCGACATTACCGAAACCGCGCCGGTCCCCGAAGCAGAGCAGCCGGAAAACACGGCACCCGAAAGTGGAGCTGGCGAACCCGAGGGCACCAACTGGCTCGCCGAAATGCGCGGCCTGCTGCTCATGCTGCTGGCGGTGATCGGCTTCCACAGCTTCGTGGCCAAGCCCTTTTACATCCCGTCGATTTCGATGATGCCGAACCTGCTTGTCGGCGATCAGCTGGTCGTCTCGAAGTATCCCTATGGCTGGTCGTGGGTTTCGGCCTCGATGCACTTCCTGCCGCGCTCGAAGACGCGCATTCTTCCCTCGACTCCGGCCTATGGCGATATCGTCATCGTCGTCCCGCCGGATCGCGATGAGGACTATATCAAGCGCGTCGTCGCGCTGCCGGGCGACCGAATTGCCGTCGTGAACGGCCAGATCATCCTCAACGGCAAACCCGTGCCGCAGATCGCCGAAGCCCCGCTCGAGCTGCCGGTCGATCCCAACCAGCCCTGCGATCCCGATGATTTCGCCGGACTTCGTTACCGCGCGGCAGACGGCAAGCAGGTCTGCGAATTGCCGATCTTCCGCGAAACCCTGCCAAACGGCGCGACCTACCGGATCATCGATCACCGCCAGCAGCCGCTCGACAACTATCCCGAGACCAAGGTCCCGGCAGGCTATGCCTTCCTGATGGGCGACAACCGCGATCATTCTGCCGACAGCCGCGCGCCGATCATCGAAAAAGGCCTCGGCGGGCCGGTTCCGCTGGCCGATATCGGCGGGCGCGCCGAATTCATCACGTATTCGCTCAATGGCACCGAGACGTGGAATCCTTTGACATGGTACGGTGCCTTGCGGGGTAACCGCGCTTCGCTCAAACTGCGACCGATGATCCTGCCGCAAAGGGCCCCGACCAAGCGATGAGCGACGTACCGACCACCGTTCCCGAGACCGCCCCGCAGCACAGCGCCGGGCCCACCGATATCCGCGACGATCTCGTCCGGCAGGAAATCAAGCGCGCGGCGGTGTGGATCGGCATGGCCGGGCTGGCCGCCCTGGCGGTATATCTTGCGCATCCGCTGCTGGTGATCTTCGGCGGTTTCGTGTTCGCCATGCTGATCGACGGCGGTCAGCGGCTGCTCGGCCGAGTGCTGCCCATCGGACGCTCATGGCGCGTGGCGGTGGTCCTACTGCTGACGGTCGCTTTCCTTGTCTGGGTGGTCGAGTTTGCCGGCAGCCAGATCATGACCCAGGCCGCAGAAATGCCGCCGCTCGTCACCCGGCAGGCCCAGCGCGCGCTCGATTGGGCCTCTGCGCATGGCCTCACCATGGGCCGCAGCGATGTCAGCAGTCTGGTGCAGCAACTGCTCGGCGGGGTCGGTCAGGTGACTCAGGCGCTCGGCGGGCTGTTCGGCGGCGTCACCACGCTGCTGATCATCGTCATCCTCGGCATCTATTTCGTGCTCGAGCCCGATCTGTACCAGCGCGGCCTGGCGTGGATGCTGCCGGCCGGAAGCCGCGAGTACTTCCACGGCACCACGCACCGCATGGGCCGCACGCTGCGCATGCTGCTTGCGGGGCGCATGCTCGGCATGGTGATCGAAGGCGTCGCCACCTGGATCGCACTCGCAGTCTATGGCGTGCCGATGGCCGCGCTGCTTGGCCTGCTCACCGGCCTGCTCGTGTTCCTGCCCAATATCGGCGCGCCGATTTCGGGCATTCTGATGATCCTCGTCGGCTTCTCGGGCGGCACGGCGATGGGGATCTACTGCATCATCGTCTACGTCGTGGTGCAGACTGTGGACGGCAACGTGATCGTGCCCATGGTCGCCAAGCGCACTGCCGATCTTGCCCCGGCGCTCGTGCTGGGCGCGCAGTTGATCTTCGGCGTGCTGTTCGGCATCCTCGGCCTTGCGCTCGCCGATCCGCTGGTGGTCATGCTGAAAATCGCGCTCGAACGGCAGGCCGAACACAACACCCGCCGCGTAGAACAGACAGAATAGGCGTCGATGGCCCGCAAGTTCCTCTATTTCATCGCGCTGCTGATCGTCATGGTCATCGCCGCGCTGCTGGCCCTGCGCATCTGGTCAGTCGAACTGACCCGGTTCGCCTTCGTGCCGCGCGGCGCCTTCGAAGCGCAGGCGCCCTTGCGCGCAGGCATCTACGACGATCCAGCCATGTGGGTATCACGCCCCGGCACCGCCAATGATCCCGCGCAGTATCACCCCGAAGGCACCCCCGCCGCACCGCAGGGCAAGGCCTTTGTCTTCTTCATCCACCCGACGAGCTACCTCGCGCGCGATCACTGGAACGGCCCGATCGAGGACGAGGACGCGCGCTATCGCACGGCCCTGTTCATGCGCGGCATGGCGAGCGCCTTCAATGGCGAAGCGGCCGTTTTCGTACCTTACTACCGGCAGGCAGCCTTCGGCAGCTTCCTCGTCAACCGGCCAGAGACGCTGAAGGCCCGCGCGGTTGCCTATGGCGACGTGCGCGCTGCGTTCCGGACCTTCCTGGCCCAAGTTCCCGCTGGCGCGCCCATCGTGCTCGCGGGCCACAGCCAGGGCGCGATGCACCTCATGCACCTGCTGCAGGACGAAGTGAGGGGCAAGCCTCTCGCCAGCCAGATCGTCGCGGTCTACGTGATCGGCTGGCCGGTCTCACCCGCGCACGATCTGACCGCGACAGGCTTTCCCGCTTGCGCTGCGCCCGTTTCTTTCGGCTGCGTGATGAGCTGGATGAGCTTTGCCGAACCGGCCGACGCAGGCCAGATGCTCGACACCTACCGCGCCGAGCCGGGGCTTGATGGCAAGGCCAAGGGCAGCGAACCCGTGCTGTGCACCAATCCGCTGACCGGCGGCGCCGCGCCCGACGCACCCGGCGCAGCCAACCTCGGCACCATGCTCCCTTCGATGGATCTCAAGACGGGCAAGCTCTTGAAGCTTGGCATCCCTGCCCGCTGCGACGCGAAAACGGGATTGCTGATGATCGGCGACCCACCGGACCTCGGCCCCTATGTGCTGCCCGGCAACAACTACCACGTCTATGATATCCCGCTGTTCTGGGCCAATGTCCGTGCCGATATCGCGCGGCGCGAGGCATCATGGTTCACGCCGGTCGAATGATCACCACCAGTGCGGCCGAACTGCGCGGCGCCCTGCCCGAAGGCGGCGCGCTGATGGGCCTCGATCCCGGCACCAAGACCATCGGTGTCGCGCTGTGTGACCGCGACTGGCGCTTCGCCACCGCCGGCCAGACGATCCGCCGCCGCAAGTTTGCGCAGGACAAGGCCGAACTGGCAGCGCTGATTGCCGCGCGCAGCGTGAAAGGCCTCGTCATCGGCCTCCCGCTCCACATGGACGGCGGCGAAAGTCCGCGCAGCCAGGCCGCCCGCGCGATGGCGCGCAACCTTGCCGATCTTGGCCTGCCCATCCTGCTGTGGGACGAACGCTGGACCACGCAGGCCGCCGAACGCGCGATGATCGAGCAGGATTTCAGCCGCGCAAAGCGGGCGGAACGCATCGATTCGCACGCCGCCGCGCTCATCCTGCAAGGCGCGCTCGATGCCATGGTCGGCAGTGCGTTCTGACTTCAGGCCACAAATGATGGTTGTCAGCAAAGCGGCACCCCGGCAGGACGTCAGCCATGAGCAAGGATGAGAAGGCCGCCGGCCTCATGAAGACGATCATGCCGGAAGGGTTCGTGTTCGATCCCGAACGCGGCGCCCGCTGGTTCACCCGCGCTGGCCACACCGGCTTCCTCGGCATGGAATATCACGATCACGGCGAGGACTGGATCGAGCTTGCCCTGCCCTGGCGCGAGGATCTCGTCGGTGTAGAGGAAACCGGGGTGCTCGCCTCGGGGCCGATCATCAGCCTGCTCGACAACGCCACCTCGATGTCGGTCTGGACGCGGCAGGGCACTTTCAACCCGCAA
Source organism: Novosphingobium sp. FG137 (assembly GCF_057809735.1). NCBI lineage: Bacteria > Pseudomonadati > Pseudomonadota > Alphaproteobacteria > Sphingomonadales > Sphingomonadaceae > Novosphingobium > Novosphingobium sp. FG137. The sequence goes on from NZ_JBMDKN010000002.1 coordinate 13,703, forward strand.
GTCACGCTCGACCTTCGCATCGACTATGTGCGCGCCGCCACGCCGGGCAAGACGGTGATCGCGCGCGCCGAATGCTATCAGGTGCGCCGCTCGATGGCCTTCGTGCGCGGGATCGCCCACGATGGCGACATAACCGATCCGGTCGCGCACACCGCCGGCATCTTCATGCTGGTGAGCAGCGAAGGGTGGTCGAAGCCATGAGCGGTTACAATCTGCCTCCCTATGCCCGAACCATGGGCATGGAAGTCGATCACATCGAGGACGGCGCGCCGGTCATCGCGATGGACTTTGCCGAGCGTGTGCAGGGCCGCCCGGGCTTCCTCCACGGCGGCGCAATCGGCGGACTGCTGGAGATGGCCGCCCACGCTGCCCTCCGCGCAGAGCTCGATCGGCAGGGCAGCGCATCCCGCATCAAGCCGGTCAACATCAGCATCGAATATCTGCGCGGCGGCGTGCAGGAACGCACTTTTGCGCGCGGCGAGGTCATCCGCGCCGGCCGCCGCGTGGCGAACGTCCGGGTCGAGGCCTGGCAGGGCGACCGCAGCAAGCTGGTCGCCAGCAGCTGGATGAATTTCCTGCTCGCTGCGCCCAAGGAAAGCTGACCGTAAATGGCATAATTGCGGCCCGTAAGGATGCACGCTGCCGCACCCACGGCCGAATTGTCTTGCAATTTTTGCACAGGCTTCTAAAGAAAACTCGCCTCACGTCGATTGCGACGGAATTTGACGGCTGCTTTGTCAGCGTCCTTTCCTTTTCAAGATGCCTGGCTTTTTCAACCGGCAAGCGCCGGTCTTTCCATGCTGCTCTCGTTGAAGTGAGACGGGCATCGACGTTTTGATTTGAGCTGCAGGAACCCGGTTCCGGCATCTCCGACTCCCTCGATTTCCTTTCAAGTGACGACCAGACGCACGACCCCGTCGGCATTCGCGCCGGCGGTCACTCCCGTTTCTTGAAAGGAAGCGACCATGACTATCGGAACCGTAAAATTCTTCAACGAAGACAAGGGCTATGGCTTCATCCAGCCGGATGACGGCGGCAAGGACAGCTTCGTCCACATCTCCGCCGTGCAGGCCGCAGGCCTCGCCACGCTGAGCAAGGACCAGCGCGTCAGCTATGACGTCGAGACCGGCCGCAATGGCAAGGAATCGGCGATCAATCTCGCCAGCGCGAACTGATCGAGGCGAGCCCGCAGCAGCCAGTTCGCTGGTCGCTGCGGGCGCCTACCTTCCGCCTGCCTCTTTTGCGGAGTCGACGTAGATGGCGTTGTCCTATGAATTTCTCGTCGAACGCGCCGATCAGGCGGCAACCGAAGCATCGGGTGCCAAGCTCGACAACGTGCGTGATCGTGCGCTGCGTTCCGAGAAGGCATGGCGCGCCATGGCCGATCAGCTGCGCGAAGTTGCCGAAGGCCGGGAACGTTCGCGCCTGGAACGGCTCGCCGACAGCCCCAGTCCGGCCTGAATGACCGATCTGCCCGATCTTGATCTTCCCCAGCTCTTTGCGGCGCTGGAAGTCTCTGACATTTGTGCGATCAACGGCATCGCCAGCCTTGCCAACATCCTGCGCCAGCGCGGCATGCTCACGATCACCGAAGCATCGGCGCTGCACCAGAGCATGAGCCTGCCGCTGAGCCTCCCCCGCCACGCAAACAATCCGGCGGTGCAGGAACTTCAGCTACACCTCGACCAGCTCTTCGCGCACATCGTCGCGCCGGACTAGGGTTCGATCACCACCACGATGCCGCCTTCGGGCTCGGCATCCCCGGGCGCAATGCGCATCGCATCCGCCCGCACCCGCGCCAGCACCGCACCCGGCACCAGCGGACCCGCCACAACTGCATCGGCCTGCCCCAGCAGCCGCGCCTCGCGCAGTGTCAGATCATCGGGATCAGGTGAGCGCAGCCGGATCGTGAACCGGCCAGCCGCGCCATCCGCGCCGCCCTCCAGCCAGCCCAGCACCCGCGCCGCGCCACCTTCACGCAGCGGATCGAGCGCGCCGCCATCTTCCAGCGCCGCATCGAGCGCGCGCCTGCGTTCCGGCCCTGTTGGCCAGCGCGAACGCATTGCGCCGCGCGCCGCGTAGAGCGCTTCCGCCAGCGCCCCCAGCCCTTGCGGCAACAACCGTTCCAACCGTAGCCGCAGCGCCTTGGCGAGCCCCGCCGAAGCCCCGCCTGTGCCCACCGCGATCAGCACGGGCGCACGGTCGATGATCGAAGGCGTGGTGAAATCGCACAGCGCCGGCTTGTCGACGACATTGACCAGCAGCCCTGCCCCGCGCGCGCGGATCGCATCGGCCTCGCAGGCCCGATCGTCCTCGTGCGCGATGAAGGCCAGCCGCGCGCCCGTATCGATGCCTTCGGCCAGATCCTCGATCACTTTGCCGCCCGCGCGCAACACCAACCGCCGCTTCGCCTCCGCCGCCTCGCCATGGCCCAGCACCACCACCGGCTGCCCGGCAAGGCGATGAAACAGCGGGAGGCTTGGGAGCGTCATGCGAAACGCCTATGCTGTGCTGGGTCCTTCGACAAGCTCAGGACGAGCGGACCTAAGGGCAAGACCCAAAGACCCACGCACGGCAAACCCCACGTCCGCTCACCCTGAGCTTGTCGAAGGGTGCTAGCGCACCGCCAGCCTCACAGCAGGAAGGCCGGCACGCGCTCGGCAGACAGGATGGTCGAAGGCTCGATGCGGTCGGCCACCACCGCCCACTTTGCGCCATCCACCATCACCTCGGGCACCATGGGGCGCGAGTTGTAAGTGTTCGCCATTGTCGCGCCATAGGCGCCGGCAGTGCGGAATACCGCCAGATCACCCCGCGCCACTACGTCGATTTCCCGCGCCATCGCAAAGGTGTCGCTCGATTCGCAAATCGGGCCGACGATATTGGCGGTCATCGTCTCGCCCTTCGGCGTCACCGCGCTGAAATCGTGCCACGCGTCATACATCGCCGGGCGCGCGAGATCGTTCATCGCCGCATCGACGACCACCCAGGGATGCAGCGCGCCCTGCTTCACGCGCACCACTTCGGTCAGCAGCACGCCGGTGTTGCCGGTGATCAGCCGCCCGGGCTCGAACATCAACGTCACGTCCCAGTCCTGCGTCACGCGCGCGACCATCGCGGCATAGTCCGCCGGTTGCGGAAACACTTCGCCCGCCCTGTAGGGCACGCCCACCCCGCCGCCGAGGTCCATGTGCGTCACCGAAAAGCCTTCCGCCCGGATCGCCTGCATCAGCGCCCCGGCCTTGGTGAAGGCCGCTTCCAGCGGATCGAGCCGCGCAAGCTGGCTGCCGATATGGAGCGCGAGGCCGCGCAGATCGAGGCCCGGCAGCACGGACAGCCGCGCATAGATGCCCGCAGCACGATCGTAGGGCACGCCGAACTTGTTTTCGGCCTTGCCGGTCGAGATCTTGGCATGCGTGCCGGCATCGACATCGGGATTGATGCGCAGCGTCGCGGTCGCGGTCAGCCCCATGCTCGCTGCGATCTCGGCGAGCTCCTCGCCCTCTTCCTCGCTTTCGAGATTGAACTGTCCGCAGCCCGCCTGCAGTGCCCGGCGCATTTCCGCCGCCGTCTTGCCCACGCCCGAGAACACCACATCCGCCGCCGGAATACCCGCCGCGAGCGCACGGTCCATTTCGCCTGCCGAGACGACATCCGCCCCATAGCCTTCCGCCGCCAGCACCTTGAGCACGGCGAGGTTGGGGTTGGACTTCACCGCAAAGGCGAGGTGAACCTTGGGCAGCACCGAGAGCGCATCGCGGAACACCCGCGCATGGCGCGTCAATGTCGCGCGCGAATAGACATAGACCGGCGTGCCGACTTCAGCCGCGATCAAGGGCAGCGGCACGTCTTCGGCATGAAGCACGCCGCCGCGAAATTCGAAATGATCCATCGGGGTATTCCTGGAAACTGGGGTCCGGCGCAGGGCCAGAGCAGGGTTCTATTCTTCCGGCGGCAGATCGAAGGGATCGTCCTCGCGATCCTCCGAGCGGCTGCGCAGCTCGATATTGCGCTGCGGTTTCGCCTGAACCGGCGGGGTCAGCAGCACGTCGGGCCCGGGTTTGTCCTCGCGGCCAAAGGGCGCGGGGGGCAGGGAGTGACCTTTGAGCGGCATGAGCTCGCGCCGCGCGCCGCAGCCCGCCAGTGCGGTGCCCAGGGCAGCCAGCAGGATCAGGGTGCGAAAGTTGCGCATCAGGCCTCGATGTCCTTTGGCAGCCCCAGCGCAACACGCGCCTCGGCCACGCGCTTCCTTACCTCGTCCGGCGCGGTTCCGCCATGGCTGGCGCGCGCGGCCACACTCGCCTCGACCGAAAGCGCGGCAAACACGCGCTCATCAACCCGCGGATCGATCGCCTTGAGGTCTGCCAGCGCCAGCTGATCGAGCGCTACGCCCCGGCTTTCCGCCAGCTTGACCGCGCTGCCGGTGATATGATGCGCCTCGCGGAAGGGGATGTTCGCCTGCCGCACCAGCCAGTCGGCCAGATCGGTCGCGGTGGCATAGCCAAGCTCTGCCGCGCCGCGCATGCGCGTCGTGCGGAAGGTCGCCTCGGCCACCATGCCCGTCATCGCAGCAATCGAAAGCGCGAGCAGCGAGGCCGCCTCGAACACCGGCGGCTTGTCGTCCTGCATGTCCTTCGAATAGGCCAGCGGCAGGCCTTTCATCGTGATCATCAGCGCCGTCAGGCACCCCACGATCCGCCCCGCATGCCCGCGCACGAGTTCTGCCGCGTCGGGGTTTTTCTTTTGCGGCATGATCGAGCTGCCGGTCGAAAGGCTGTCCGGCAGGGTAACGAATCCGAAGGGCTGGCTCGCCCAGATCACGAACTCTTCGGCAAGACGCGACAGGTGAAGTGAACACTGCGCCGCCGCCATCAGGAAATCGAGCGCGAAATCGCGGTCGGACACCGAATCCAGGCTGTTCGCCGTCGGCCCGTCAAAGCCCAGCGCCGCTGCCGTGGCATGCCGGTCGATCGGGAAGCCCGTCCCCGCCAGCGCCGCCGCGCCCAGCGGGCACTGGTTCATCCGGATGCGCGCATCGGCAAAGCGCGACCGGTCCCGCCCGATCATCTCGTAATAGGCCATCAGGTGATGCCCCAGAGTCACCGGCTGCGCGGTCTGCAGATGGGTGAAGCCGGGCATGATGCTCGCAGCATGCTCGCCCGCACGCGTCACCAGAGCCACCTGCAACGCCTCCAGCGCCGCACCGGTCTGGTCCACCGCATCGCGCACCCAGAGCCGGAAATCGGTCGCCACCTGATCGTTGCGGCTGCGCGCGGTGTGCAGCCGGCCTGCCGCCGCACCGATCAACTCGGCAAGCCGGCTCTCGGTCGTCATGTGGATGTCTTCGAGATCCCAGTTTTCGGGCACCCCGATGGCCTCATATTCGGCTGCAACCTGATCGAGACCGCCCGCAATCAGCGCCGCATCTTCCGCCGTCACGATCCCCTTCTGACCAAGCATGGCCACATGGGCCTTTGACGCGGCGATGTCCTGCCGCCACAAGGCCTTGTCGAAGGGAATCGAGGCGTTGATTTCGCGCATGACGGCCGAAGGGCCCGCCGCGAAGCGCCCGCCCCACATCTGGTTGGAGCCTGAATTGCCGCTCATGTCCCCAAGTACCTCTTCAAGGCGTCCGTCTGCCAAGTTGCTACTGCCAATGGCGCTTCTCGCCACCGGGCTTCTCGCCGGGTGCGATAGGCAAACCCCGGCGGACACGCAACCGCAGAGCAGTGCATCCGCCCCCGCCCCACCCCCAAAAGGCGCTGCCGCAGAAGGCGCACCCGCTGACGGAGAGGGTCCGTTCAACGGCACGCTCGACATCAGCAATCGCGGCGCCGCGCTGCCCGATTTCACCTTTACCGATCCATCGGGCAAGAAGGTGCGCACGGCCGATCTCAAGGGCAAGCCGCTGCTGATCAACCTCTGGGCGACCTGGTGCGGACCCTGCGTGCTCGAAATGCCCACGCTCGATGCGCTGGCCGCAGCCAAGGCCGGCAAGCTCACGGTCCTTACCGTCTCGCAGGATCTGGATCAGGCGAAGGCGGTGGATGCCTTCTTCAAGGACCGCAAGCTCACGCATCTCGCGCCCTGGCTCGATCCGGACAACGCCCTCAGCCAGCATTACAACACCGGCGTTCTGCCCACCACCGTGCTCTACGATGCCGCTGGCAAGGAGGTCTGGCGGATGATCGGCTCGCACGATTGGGCCGGCCCGCGCACCGATGCGATGCTGGCTGATACGCTGCGCTAGAGCAGATTCCGATCCGATTGCATCGGACCGACTGCTCTAGGCATTTGTTCTACCGCGTTTTCCGAGCCAGCAGGTGATTCCACCTGCTTCGAAAACGCTCTAGCCGGTCGCGCCGGTCGCGCCGGTCAGCCGGTGAAGGCGATCCTTGATCGCCAGCTTGAGCTTTTTCAGCCGCATCAAGCGCCAGCGATCGGGCGCCTTGCGCGCCTGCTCGCGCCCGATTTCGGTCTCCAGCCGGTGGTGAACCAGCGATAGCCGATAGTCTTGTGCATGCATTGCCTCTCTCCTCATCCGAATGGTCGGTTCGAGCCGGCCCGGTGCAGTCCTGAAGTGTGGGGGGGATTGGACTGTCCGGGTCGGCTCGATGCGGTCCGACATCGCAGCTGCCTGCGGGGGGAGGAGACAGCTGCCAGAGGGGCCCGGTCCGCACGTGATGAGATAACGTTGCGGCACCCGGGCAGCCAATCGGATTTGCTGCGGGCGGCCTATAAGCAAAGCCTATGGCGCAAAGGACCAGCGAAAACCGGAATGGGGCAAACCGGAATGGTGGGCGGTGAGGGGCTCGAACCCCCGACCCTCTCGGTGTAAACGAGATGCTCTACCAACTGAGCTAACCGCCCGGCGCGCCGGAACCCGCGCATTTAGGGCATATCGCTGCACAGTCAACCTGAGCATTTAAGGATCAGAACGGAATCAAAAGGAACGAAGCGGCACCTGGAGTCCCGACATAGTCCCGACCAAACATCAGGAATAGCGGTCGTCCAAATCAGCCTCGAAGCGATCGTGCACCGTTGGGTTTGGCCATTAATGAAGAGGCGCAGACGCCTCTGGCCAAGCCTCACGCTGACGTGCACAAAAATGCTGCTTTGTCGTGTAAAGCGAATCTGAACTGATGCCTTAACGTGAAGCGATTAGGGAGACTACTCCAAATGCCGCAGGCGAACGCGCAATGAGAATGGACGAAAGCCTAGAGCCAGTTACCGCCGATATTACCCTCCGCCCGATCCGGCTCGGCTTCCTAGTCAATACGCGTGACAATGCCTCGATACGGCGCGTGATGCGCATAGCTACGACGATGTGGGGTGGTGTCATGTGTCCCATCATCCCTGTCTTGAAGCGGCACCCAAACTCTAGGTCGAGTTATCAGCCGCAGGAGCATCCGCGGCAGATCAGCCGGGGTTACATTCGCTTCTTCGAGCCGGACTTGCTCGTCCCGACGAAATCCGAACAGCTTGATGCGATTGGAGTCAGTGAAGCGCCAAACTGGTTTGCCCGTATGCGCTTTTTGAATTTCGATGATCTTATTCGTGAGGATCATGGGATGGCTGCCGACCTCAACGTTGGAACCAACATATCCCATATTTACCGCCAACTCTTCTTTGAAGAATTTCAATACAAAAAACGCACAGATCCGCAAATCCTGTACTTCTCGAAAGGATCCGCAAAAGAAACAGCATTTTTTGAGGCAGCTTTTGGCTATTTCCCGACCGACTTAAGGCTAGCCTATATAGAGGATACTTACCAGCAGGCGTTCGAAGCCAAGCTGAAGCCGCCCTCATTTGATACTTGGCTAGAGATTGCCGAGGGGCGGGCGGGTTACCCCCTATATTACACGACGCGAGGTGCCAAAATTCGTCATGCCAATCGGTCAGAACCGTCAATTTTTATCTTCGATCCGGCTAGCGGGAATGATTTAATAGATTTCTGGAATTTTCGTCTATTTACGCCCGATGTGGTTCCAGTGAACGCTGATTGGCTAGAGCAGTCCCGCGACTTCATCTTGCGCCATATCAGGACTAACTATCGCCTGCTGCCGACGAATCCTAACGGCGTTATGATCCGCACCTCGATTCATGTCTCACGGTCTCTAGACGTGGAGGCCGTGCTTAAGCGCCTTGATCTGCCTGTGGAGAGTTTGGCGGATCACAGCGTAAGCGTTCAGGGATGGTATCAACCTATCTGGCAGGAACCCGAAGCGGATGAACGGATCTGGCGTCCAGGCGCAAGCACTATGTCGCTCAAGTCGCGCCAGGTGCAGCTTACGCCGAGCGGCAAAGAATCGATCATGGTGCAGTTCCCCGTGCAGGCACCAGATTTCGAGGTGAATACTAGGGGTAAAGGCGCGAGCTTCGTTAACGTTGTTAAAGTTCGACAATATAGTGACGCCAAGCAGATTGCCGAAGCTTTGCCCGCCGCAACGTTCGATTGCCGAGACAGCTATCCGGTCCGTGGAATGGGTGATCAATTCGTCTCGCGAGAAGGCTATATCACTTTCCATCGCTATGCTCATGATGACTCCCATCTGCGTCTTGCCTCACCCAAACAAGCCATCCTATCGTGGCTCAAGGCACGCGATATCGTCGCCGCGCCGTCCGATGCCGGACGGGTCGCCGAGCAAGTTATCAATTCAGTCGGCGGGCTAAGTGGTTCGCGCATATTTGCTGAGAGGACGATCATCGAGCTCCTTAACAAGATGGCGCGCAGCCATACGGAGTGGAACGACGGTTCGACCGATGAATATTCCGACAAGACTGCCTCGGTAAGCGATTGGGAAAGGGTGCTCGGCCCCATTCAGAAGAAGTCGTTCGGACATTGGAAGACTCTTAATCGACTTGTGGCGGATGGACTGCTCCAGCTCGGCTTGGCGCCTCGTTGCCCGCACTGCACGCAAGAAAACTGGTACAGCCTAGATGATGTTGGAACACAGCTTTCATGCGCACGTTGCACTAAACCATTCCCCTTCCCCCAAGGCAGTCCAAGCTCGAAGCTTTTCAAATATCGAGTTGTCGGCCCGTTTGCGACGCCCGGCTTTGCCAGGGGCGGCTACGCGGTCGCGCTCACGCTTCAGTTCATTGAGCACGAGCTGGGAGGCATGAATGAGTTTACCTATGCAACAGGCCTTGAGCTAACCCATGCCGGCGGCAAGAGTGAAACCGACTTTTTCGCTTGGTATGGAAAGGACCGGATCGGAAAGGCAGCGCGCGATCCCATTACCATCGTCGGTGAATGCAAAAGCTTCGCGAGTGAATCCTTTAGACCCAAGGATATGGCGCGCTTTCGCGAATTGGCGACCCTACTTCCAGGCTCATATCTGGTGGCGGCATGCCTTAAGGACGAGCTTTCTCAATCTGAAATCAAAGGATTGAGAGCTGTTGCGAAGTGGGGATGGACCCAGGTTCGACCAAGTCCGCTTATCGTGCTGACCGGGATTGACCTTTTTGGGGACGGACCACTCGCCGACAATTGGGAAAGGGCGGGTGGCGCACGTGCCGACTACCTGAAAGGCAACCAACATATTGTCGATTTTGCTACCTTGGCGGATGCCACCCAGCAAGCAGTCTTGGGAATGAGTCCGGAGGAAGTAGCGGCCATGCGCTACAAGCGATCGCGCGCGTTGGCTGCGAAACGAGCACGAGCCCAAAGGGAAATCTAGAGCGGGCGATGGTTTGTCCAATATGCGCAAACATTGCGCTTAGAAGGTCATCTTGATCAAGATCGGCTAATTGCCTTCGCTGCACACAAACTTAACGCTAAAAGTCCGGGCGGGTATCGGGAAACCCATCACATTCATCACATTGGCGGATTTCTGCGGGTTTCAAGCATCACAAATCGCATCACCTCTTCATCACCATGTGAGGACATTTGAACATCACATGTGAAAAATAAAAAAGCGCGGAAATCCGCCATTCTTCAAAAATGTGAGGTCGGATGTGAGGGTAAGTGAGGATAGGATCCTCACCATGAAAACGGCAGATTTCTGCGGTGCTCCGAAGCGGAATCTGACCATGTGAGGAATGTGAGACGTTTGCCGACGCCCCCTTATCCCTAGCGTGCTACAGGCTTTCCGGCCCCTGACTACAACGCGCGTCAATCTGCGAACGCGCACGTATGCTCCAATACCTACACAAGGGCCGCAATTCTTGATGCTCGAAAGCGTAATTTTGGCATCTGAAGCGCGCGGGCGGGGCGTGGGGGCAAGCGCGGCGCGCGGGGTCGAGGAGGGGTGCTCGGGCTCGCCTCGGCTCTGAGGGGGTGGTACGCTCCGCCCATGCTCCTCCTCGCCCTCTCGCTCGCCGCCACGCCCGTCTGCATCGCCCGCGTCCATGATGGCGACACGGTGCGCCTCTGCAGCGGCGAGCGCATCCGGATAGAGGATATCGACGCGCCGGAGCTCTTCCGCTCCGAGCGCTGCAGCCCTGCCGCCATGCGCCGCCTTGAAGGTAGCGCCAACCCGCCCTGGTGCGATTACACAAAGGGCGAGCGCGCCCGTGACGCACTCGCCCAGTTCCTGGCTTCAGGCCCGGTCAAACTCCAACGCACCGGAACCGATCATTATGGCCGCACGCTGGCCCGCTTGTCGGTCAATGGCGTCGACGCAGGCCGCTACCTCATCAGCCGGGGCCTCGCGCACCGCTGGCGCTAGTTCGAGATGATCAGCTCGCTCGCCATCTTGCTCTTGTCCATCCCGCCCAGCGTATAGCGCACCTCGGCGCCCTCCATGGCGAACCCGGCGAATATCTCGCGCACGTCCGGATGATCATTGAGCGAGAGGATGAACCTTCCCTTCAGCCCGCGCAGCAGCTCGGCCATGGCGGCAAACTCATCCCGCCCGAACATGCCCTCGCCATAGTCGCGCTCGCACCCGTAGTAGGGCGGATCGAGGTAGAACAGCGTGCCCGCCCGGTCATAGCGGCGCAGGAAGTCCGCCCAAGGCAGCCGCTCGATGATCACCCCCGCAAGGCGCTCGTGCGCGGCCTCGATCATCGGCGCCAGCTTGGTGATATCGAACCGCGCCGGCGCGCCGTGCACCACGCCAAAGGTGCGGCCGCGCACCCTGCCGCCAAAGGCAAGGCGCTGCAGGTAAAGAAACCGCGCCGAACGCTCCAGATCGGTGAGCGTCGCCGGATCCTGCGCGATCAGCTTCTCAAACCCGGCGCGGCTCGTGATCTGCCACCGCAGCATTTCCATGAAGGCCACATAGTGCCGCTGCAGCACGCGAAAGAAGGTCGAGACATCCTCCGACCAATCGTTGATCACCTCGCCACCGGGCCGCATGTCGCGCCGGAAGAAGACCCCGCCCATGCCCACGAAGGCTTCGGCATAGGTCTCGTGCGGGGTGTCGTTGATCCGCGCCACCAGGCGCTTGGCGAGGTTGCGCTTGCCGCCGATGTAGGGTGCGATCGGGCGCACGGGATCGACCGGCGAAAGCTCCATTTCGGAATGGGATAGGGTATTCATAGGGACTGGACTCCTGTCGCGTTGTTCCGCATCCGTTCCACCCCCGGCCGGGGAGCGGGACGGACCGATTCGGGCTCGGTCGGTTCGTGGCGGAGTCCAGTCCGCCGGCTTGGGCTGCGCCAACAGCCCGGCCCCCGCTCGCACCGCTGGGTGGAGTGGGGAAACTCGTCAGGCCTTCGTGGTCGCCGCCGGCGTAGTCGCCACCAGCTTGGCAAAGTCCGGCTCGGCAAACCCGATCGCGGGCAGCCCCAGCCAGTCGTTCACCTCCAACATGCGCTGCTGGATCGGCACGATCTCAAGGTGGTAGAAAGTCCGCGCGGCATCCACCACGTTGCCGAAGCCGCCCGTGTTCTTGGGCACTATGCCGCACAGCACCGGCGGCGTGCGGTGCGCAGCCAGCATGTCCTGCGCGGTCACATCCTTGATGCCGAGGAATTCGTCCTTCGCGCCCACCTCGCCGATCGGCAGGATCTTCACGCCGTTTTCCTTGCCCTTGGGGATGTGCAGGAAGAAGTTGCGGAAGTTGCCAGGCCCCTTGGATTGGCGCATCGCCTCGCGCAGCGTCTTGCTGTCCTTCTCGGAAAACCCCTCTTCGGAGACATAGAGGATGTACCCCGCGTGGCTGCCGTTGATGTAGTATTTCCGGCGAAACAGCGTGGCGCTCTCGTTCAGCAACCCGCTCTGCAGCGCGCTGAGATATTCGGGCATCCCGTAGATTTCCTGCATCGGATCAGGCTCGGCCATGTGGTGCACCCGGCCCGGCGCGAATTGGGTCGCATCGGCAGAATTGTAGGTGCGCGGGGCAAACCAGAAGGTGTCCGGCTCCACCCCCACGCGCGTCCAGGCTGCAGGTGCTGGCCGCAGCAGCGCCGGGCGCCCGGCCAGATTGGGAACGTCTTCCAGATAGGCATTGCCGAAGATCAGCCAATCGAGCGCCCATCGCGCGAAATCGCCCTTGCTCAGCCACCGGCTCGCAACGAACGAACCCACCAGCATGTTGCGCTTCAGCAGGATCGGGCTCTGGTGGTGCGGTGCCATGCGATAGGCGCGGCCAAGGCCTGCCGGGCTGATCGGCGGCTCATACCAGCGCCCGTTGTGCGCCACCTCGAACAGGTCGAAAATCTCGCGCCGATCCAGCACGCTCACCGCATCGCCAAAGGCAAACGCGGCGATATTGGAAGGCGCTTCCACCGTCTGGGCGGTGGTCTCAGTCTTGCGGCTCATCGAAGATCTCCAGCGTGGAACCCCCGCCCGGCACCTCTGTGGCGTCGAGCGGTTCGAAGAACAGGGCATGCATGATCGCCCAGGCGAGGTCCGCATGGCCGACATTCCCGGCGCGCCCGGCGGTATAGGTGATGCCCTGCTTGGTGATCTCGGGGCGGATCGCCATGAAGGCCCCCACCACATCGAGCCACCCGGCATCGAATTCGAGGCGCCCGGCAGTGATCACGTTCTTGGCCTTCAGCACCATCTGGCTCTTGGTCAGCGGCGAATAGTGGATGGCCTCGGCCGTCGGGAACCACTTGCACACCAGCTGGTGCACCGCCTTGCCCGCGCCGGTGGTGTCGATCGCGATGCGCGTCACGTTGTAGCGCTGCGTCATCTCGCGAATCGCATCGGCCTGCGCATCGAACTGCAGGCCCTTCAGGCGCAGCTTTTCCAGCACGCGGAACTTGCCGCCGGGCTTAAGCGGCGCCGCCAGCGCCACCAGCGCGGCATCATCGCCCGTCCCGCTCTCGCTGGCGTTGGGATCATAGCCGAGCCAGACCTCGCCCTCGTATTTGCGCAGGGCATAGGGCTGGAAATCGCGCCACACCTCCCAGCTGTCGACCAGGCAGCGCCGCATGACTTCGAGCGGGAACATCGACTGGCTGTCATCGAGGAAGATGCAGCGGAACAGGTTGTCGAATTCGTCGACCGAGTATTCGCGCTGCAGCTCCTCGACGTCGACCAGGTCGAAGCCCTTGGCCACCGCATCGAACACGTTGACGATCTGGCGCCAGATCCCGTCCGGCCCCATCGCGCCGTCTTTCAGCGCCTTGTGCGATAGGTCGATCCGCACCTTGTCGGCCTTGGCGCGGCGGCGGTTGAAGCGCTCGCCGCTCCACATCGCATAGGCCTCGTGCGCCAGGGTGCTGGGCGTGGAGAACAGCGTGCGCGTGTAGATCTTGTGGGTCGCCATCGCCGCGGCGACCTTGAACAGCTCCTCGAACCCGTAGATCCAGAAGCTCTCATCGATGATCACATCGCCGTGGTAGCCCTGCGCCGTGCGGTAATTGGTGCCGAGGAAGTACAGCTCGACCGGCTCCAGCACCTTCGATGCCCCAAAGTCGTCTGCGCCGTCGCCCTCGATCACCCCGCGCTGGATGCAGATCGGGTCGCCCTTCAGCGTCACCCCGCACACCTTCTGCACCCACTGCACGATGTAGGCGCGGAAGATATTGGCCTGCGCGCGGCTCGCCGAAAGGAAGATCTGGTTCTTGCCGGTCTCCAGCGCCACCAGCAGCCGCTCGCGGGCGAAATACCATGTCGCGCCGATCTGGCGGCTCTTCACGATCATGCGCGTGCGCAGGCTCGTGGTATTCAGCCAGTCTTCCTGATGGCCGAAAAGGCTCGCCTCCATGTCCGCGCGCAGCAGCGCGGTCATTTCGGGCGTGATCAGGTTCTTCTCAGCGTCCTTCTTCGCGTTCGCCGCCTTGGCCCCGTTGCTGCGCTTGGGATTGAGGTCAGCCTCGTTGCCGCCCTCGCCCTCATACTTTCGCTGGCGGGCAAACCGCTCGAACTGCCGCCCCAGCAGGTCGATTTCCTTGAAATCGTGCCCGGTCTTCTGCTCCTTCGCGATAAGCTGGCTGTAGCGGACCCAGAGGCACTCCTCGGCGCGTTCCACCGGGCTGGCCTTGTCCCACCCGTGCCGGATCTTCCAGCTCGCCACCGTGGTGTAGGGGATGGCCAGCTCATCCGCGATCTGGGTGATCGACCAGCCCCGCCAGTAGAGCGAGCGCGCCTCAAGCCGCTTGGCCACCACCGCCGGCAGCGAAACGACAGGCGCAGCCAGTGCCCCGGGTGCCTCATCGGCCTCGGGGGCTTCGTCCTCCAGCGGGTTATCATTGTCCGGCGGCAGCTCCATGCGGCGGCACGCTATGGCCCGCTGCCCCTCGCGGCCCATGCCCGCCTGTTGTGACCCTGCGGGGCACAACGCGCCCGCGTTGCAAGGTTGCCGCGCCGAATGCCTTTTGCACCCGTCCGGCCCGGCTGAACCGCCCAGCCAGCCAAACCCGAACCGGAGCATACCGATGGCAAAGACCCGTTTCTTCCGCGTCGCAGTCGAAGGCGCCACCACCGATGGCCGCGCGATCGACCGGCAGTGGCTGCTCGACGCGGCCGAAACCTACAACCGCGACACTTATGCCGCGCGGGTCAACCTCGAACACGTTCGCGGCATCACCGCCGATGGCCCGTTCCAGGCCTATGGCGATGTGCTCAGCCTCAAGACCGAGACGGTCGATCTGACCGTTGGCGGCAAGACCGAAAAGCGCCTCGCCCTCTTCGCCGAGATCGATGCCCTCGATCCCCTGATCGCGATGAACAAGAAGGGCCAGAAGCTATACTCCTCGATCGAGATCGCGCCCAACTTCGCCGGCACCGGCAAGGCCTATTTCGTCGGCCTGGCCGTCACGGACAGCCCCGCCAGCCTCGGCACCGAAATGCTGCAGTTCGCCGCCACGCAGGGCGAAAACAGCCCGCTCGCCCACCGCAAGCAGGACAAGGCCAACCTCTTCACCGCCGCCGAGGAAGTGACCATCGAACTGGCCGAAGCCGAAGCTGCAGCCGATCCTGCAACCGGCTTCCTCGCCACCATCGCTCGCTTCGTGGAAAGCCTGTCGGGCAAGCCCGCCATCGTGTCGCCGCCGGTGCCCCCCTCCCCGCCGGCGGCGGCGCCCGAGGAAGGCGCACAGGCCGCTGCCTTCGCCGCCATCGGCACCGCGATGACCGAAATGGGCAACTCGCTGCAAGCCTTCATGCAGGCCAGCAACCAGCGCGCCGCCGCGCTGGAAACGCAGGTGAAGGGCTTCGCCGAGCTGCTCGAAAAGACCCCCGCGAACAAGTTTCAGCAGCGCGCCCCGGCCACCGGCGGCAACGCAGACACCATCAAGACGGACTGCTGATCCCGCCTCCCCGAACACGCCCGCCAGCCTGCTCAAGACCCGCGCCACCCCACCAAGGAAGAGACCATGCGCAACGAAACCCGGCTCCGCTTCAACGCCTATGTCAGCCAGATCGCGCTGCTGAACGGCATCGACGATGCCACCACCAAGTTCTCGGTCGATCCGGCGGTCGAGCAGCGCCTCGAAGTCAAGATGCGCGAATCGTCCGAGTTCCTCGGCATGATCAACGTGATGCCGGTGATCGACCAGACCGGGCAGACGCTCGGCCTCGGCACCACCCGCACCATGGCGGGCCGGACGGACACCTCTGGCGGCACCCGCCGCAACCCGTCCGATCCCACCGGCAACTCGGAAACCAACACCTATTTCTGCCGCCAGACCAATTTCGATTGGTCGCGCCGCTACGCCCTCATGGATGCCTGGCGCCACCGCCCGGACTTCGAAACGCTGCTGCGCGATGAAATCCTCAAGCAGCAGTCGCGCGATCGCATCATGATCGGTTGGAACGGCACCTCGGCTGCCTCGACCACCGATCGCACCGCCAACCCGCTGCTGCAGGATGTCAACGTCGGTTGGCTCGAGAAGATCCGCGATACGGCGCCCGCCCAGGTGCTGAGCGACGGTGGCCTCACCGTGAAGACCAACGGCACCAACAACGCCGCGCTCAAGGCGATCTACGTCAAGCCCGGCGCGGTGCTGTTCGATGCGAGCGTGGCCTACAACGCCACCGGCGGCTCGGCCAACGCGGCGGCAGACTACAGCTCGCTCGATGCCCTCGTGCTCGATGCCAAGCGGCTCCTGCCCGAATGGCATCGCGGCAACACCGATCTGGTGGTGATCGTCGGCCATGATCTGGTGGACGACAAGTATTTCACCATCGCCCAGACCACCGGCGCAACCGCGACCGAGGTCGAGGCAACTGACCGCATCCTGCGCTCGGACAAGCAGATCGGCGGGCTCCCGGCTGTGCGCGTGCCGTTCTTCCCGGCCAACGCCCTGCTGATCACCACGCTCAAGAACCTCTCGATCTACTATCAGGAAGGCACCCGCCGCCGCTTCCTGAAAGACGAGCCGGAATACGACCGGATCGCCAACTACGAGAGCGTCAACGAAGACTACGTGGTCGAGGATTACGAGCTGGTCGCCTTCGTCGAGAACATCGTCATCGGCGCCGCCCCGGCTCGCCCGGCGCCTTAAGCCGCATGAAAAAGGGAGGCGGGTCGTATCGCCTCCCTTTCCCGCCCCTCCCGCGTTGCGCACCTGGCGGAACGGGAGGGGCAGGTTCTCCCACCACCAAGGAAGCGCCGCCCATGTCCTACAGCCCCGCCCTCGCCCATCGCCAGCGTGTCCTCGCCAGCCTTGCCGCCGGCACCGCCGCTGCCACCACCGGCGCGCCTGCCATGCCCACCGAAGGGCCTGCCGCCAGCGAATACCAGCTCCTCCTCGCCGCGCTGGGCATCGATCTCAATGAACTGCGCAGCATCGAAAGCGTGGAGCGCAAGATCGAGGCCAAGCGCAGCATGATCGAGCGCTACCGCCCGTGGGTCGAAGGCGCGCTCTCTGGCGAACAGGCCGCGCAGGATGAGATCGTCACCACCATGCTGGTCTGGGCGATCGACGTCGCCGATTGGCCCTATGCCCTCGCCATCGCCGCCCATGTGCTGCAGCACGGCCTCGCCCTGCCCGAACACTATGTGCGCAAGCCCGCCACCCTGATCGCCGAGGAATTTGCCGAGGCCGGGCTCAAGACCCCGCCGCAGATCGATCTCGATACCCTGCAGAAGGTCGCCGCGCTGGTGGCCGGTGCAGACATGCACGATCAGGTGCGCGCCAAGCTGGAGAAGGCCCTCGGCCTCGGCTTCATGGCCCGCGCCGAAGTCTTCGATCCCACCGCCGAAAGCGCCGTCGCCGGCGGCAAGGGCGCGCTGCTCGAAGCTGCCCTCGCCCACTTCAACACCGCGCTCGGCCTCAACAAGGCCGTGGGCGTCAAGAAGCTGATCGAAACCCTCACCCGCGATCTCAAGAACCTCGCGCCCGCCACACCTATCGAAGAACCCAGTTAACCGAGCTGCGCCACCCGCGCCGGGGGGCGGGCAAGGCCGGAGGTAGCGTCCCCGAAGGCCGAAACCCTCACCCCCCGTTAGAACCCGAGGCCACATGACCTTCGTCACCGTCCCCCCATCGCCCGCCTCGCCGCCCGAATCGACGGTGGCGGGCGATGGCTGGTGGCCGGAGATCGATTGCAACGCGATGCGCGATCAGCTGCGCCTCGGCGATACCGTGCCGCACGCCCGCCTTGTCGCCGCGATCGAGGGCGGGCTCATCACGGTCGATGGCGAACTCGCCGATTGGCGCGCCGCGCGCGAAGCCGAAGAGATCGCCTCGCTCGAAGATTTCGAACCGGAGCGCACCCTCGGCGGCAAGAGCCGCGCCGTGCTGCTCTGGACCCGCGCCGTGCGCTTCGCCGCCGCTGCCGAGCTGGCCGAGCTGCACCGCGACATGACCGCGACCGCCCACGGCCAGGCGCGCGCCGATGATGAACAGCTCACCGCCGCCGATTATCGCCGCTTCTGCACGCAGGCCGTCCGCGATCTCATCGGCACCCCCCGCTGCACGGTGGAGCTGATCTGATGACCAGCGAACTTCTCACCGAAGCGGAAAGCGCGGTGCTCCAGCAGACCGCCGAGCTTTGGAATGCCTTTCTCGCGCTGCCTGCTGTTCATCCGGCGGAGCATATGGAGCTGTGCAGCAAGATCCATGATCTGCAGCGCATGATCTTGGCCCGCCCTGCGATGCGAGAAGTTCGCGGCAAGGATCCATGGCCATGACCACCACCGCTACCGCCCGCGCCGGGGATACCCTCGACCTCATCTGCTGGCGCGCGCTGGGAACCACCGGCGGCGGCGTGGTCGAGGCCGCGTTCGAGCTCAATCGCACCGGCACCGCCAGCCTCGCGGAGCGCGGCGCTGTCATCGCAGAAGGCACAACCGTTGTCCTGCCCGATCCGCCCACCGTTGGCGCATCTGGGGCAAGCGCCAGCACCCTCGAAACCGTGAACCTGTGGGATTGATATGGGCAGCGACCTTCAAGACTGGGGCGAATTCCTCTTCTGGTGGATCGCCAGCCTTTTCGCCTCCACCACCGTGGTGGTCGCCAAGCTTGGCCTGAAGCTCTACGGCGATAGCGCCGATATCCCGACCGATCCGGTGATCGCGGGGCACTGGGCGCGCCGCCGCCGCTACATCGCCATCGCCGAGCTTTCTGCCCTTCCCGCCTTCGCCACCGCTTCGGTGGTGCTGGTGAGCTACTACCACCTCAACCCCGTCGCCGCCGTGCTGCTCGCGATGGCGCAGGGCTTTGTCGGCTTCCCCCTCCTGCTCGATGGCGCTGCGATCCTGTTCAAGCGCCGCATCGGCCTTTCTCAGGACACGACCAATGGGTGACCTGGTCCTCGTGCTTGTTTCGATCGCCAGCCTTGGTGGCGCGGCCACGGCCCTCGGCCTTGCCTTCCGCCACCACTGCAAGCTCCTCATGCACGATCTCACCCGCCCGCCCGAATGAAGAAGCCCGCCTCCCTGCGCGCCATGCTCGTGGCGCTGATGCCCGAACTGGCGCGGGATGCCGATCGGCTCGCCATGTGGATCGAAAAGGGCCGCGTCCGCTCCCGGCTCGGCAGCCACGGCTTCGCATGGGAATACCAGCTCACCGTGCTGCTCAAGGAATTCGCCGGCGATCCCGCCGTGCCCTTCTTCGCGGTGACGGAATGGCTGCGAGATCAGCAGCCCGACCGGCTCGCCCCCGGCGGCCAGAACGGCTTCGCGTTCGAGGTCGATATCCTCGATAGCCAGACCTTCGATGTGCAGATCGTGCTCGATCTCGATGAATGCGTCGCGGCAGAGCCGCAGGGCGAGGGCCGCTGGAACCTCACCCCCATCGATCAGCCCGTGCCCATCGATCCCGATGGCGAGCTGCTGCGCCCCGGCCCGGTCCTCTCGATCTGGCATGATGGCGAGCAGCTCGCCCCGCTGCCCGAACTATGAGCGAGACAAGCGCCGAGGGCCTCGATGCCCTCGCGCCCTGGCTGGGCGGCGTGCTGCAAAAGCTTGAGCCGGGTGAACGGCTCGGCCTCACCCGCAAGATCGGCAAGGCCCTGCGCGATGCCAATGCCGCCCGCATCCGCGATAATGTGCAGCCCGATGGCACGCCGATGGAGCCGCGCAAGAGCAAGCGAGACAAGCGCGGCCGTCTGCGCAAACGCCGGGGCCGCATGTTCCCCAAAACCTCGCTCGCCCGCAATTTGCGCGCCTTCGCCCGCCCGGATGAGATCGAGGTGACCTTCCGCCCGCTGGTGGCCGGAACGGCGGCGGTGCACCACTATGGCCTCACCGCGCCGGTGGATGCGAAGATCCCGAACTCGATTGAAGTGCGCTACCCCACGCGCCGCCTCCTCGGCTTCGCGCCGGCGGATCTGGAATTGATCGATCAGGAAGTGGGAAGCTGGCTCGCGCGCTGATCGGCGCGCCCTAAAGCGCCGCCGTGCCCCACATCAGCGCGATGATCGGCAGCGCGATCAGGATGCCCAGCACCGCGCCATCGCGCGCCACGCCCCATAGAATTGCACGGCGAGTGGGGCGGGCGCTCATGCCTCGTTCCTTGAAAGCTGGCCGTTCTGCGCAAGGCGCACCGGCCCGCCGATTACCGGCTCACCCCTCGGCCAGCGGATCGCGATGCAGCGCGCCTTGCCGATGCGGGTGATGCTCACCGAATTGCCCTGGTTGCCGCCCAGCACATGAAAGGCGGTCTCATCCTCGCCCACGTAGAACCCCACATGCCCGCCGCCCTCACGCGCGAAGACCAGCACGGCACCGGGTGCAACATGCGTGCTGCGCAGGTTCGCCTCCCAGTCCGCCCAGGCCCGCGCGCGGAGGTATTCCGTGGGAATCGAAAGCCCGGCCTCCTGCATCACGATGGCTGCGAAAGCGCCGCACCACGGGGTCTCGTCATCCTTCACCCACGATTTCAGCTTGCGCAGCCAACCCATGATCGTGGGGCTGTGGCGCGGCCCCGGGATCTCGCGCACGCCGATCTGGCTCCGCGCGAAAGTCAGCCAGCGCGGCTCGGTCATGGCAGCACCTCGGCAGGTTCGATCGAGGTTTCCGACCACGCATTCTCGCGCGGCCCTTCGGCGGGGTCTTCCCACGCGATCACATAGCTTGGCTCGGCTTCGAGGTACTCGGTCCGCGCCACGATCTTGCCGACAAGATCGGTGAGCGGCACCTTGACATCCGCGCTCATGGCAAACCTGAAAATGTCGTCAGTCATCGCAAAGTCCTCTGCTTAAAGCGGTGGGCGCGCCGTCAGGCGCCAGTTGGAATTCGGTCCATCGAACCTGAAGCGGCAGGCGTAGGCTTCCGGGATGGTCGCCAGCGTGGTGCTGCCCTGCTTGACCACCCAGTTGAACGTGCCGCCGCTGCTGCCGCCGCTGCGGAAGAATTCGGCCTCCTCCCCGTCTGCCGCCCCGATCGTTTCCAGCGTGATCGTGCGTTCCTGCGTGATCGGGACGGACAGGCGCTGGCTCACCCGGTCGCGTCCGGCACGGAAGGAAAAGTCGGCATTGCCACGGGTCTGCACGCCAAGGGTGCGCGGCCGGGCGGTGATATCGTCCAGCGTCACGGTGCCGCCGGTGGAAAGGTTGGAGAATGCCCGGATCGTGCCTTCCGTCCGCGCATCATCGACCCACACGCCGCTGTAGATGAAGGTGACCGCTCCGGTCGCAATGCTCGTGGAAGCATAGGCGGCGTTTGCGGTGGACGGGCCGATCTGGCCGCCCCCGGTGATCTCGATCCCGTGCGCGCGCGATTTCAGCACCGCGCCATCGAGCAGGTTGAAACCGTTCGTCGTCGCCATGACGATCTTGCCGCCGTCGAAAGTCAGCCCGGTGCTGACGTTCATGGAAGCCGGGTCGCGCACCGTGGTGTTGACGTATTCGGTAACGCACCCGCTGTTGGTGTTGCCGGGGAAGCCGGATGTGCTGGTCCCCATGTTCACTTCGCTGTTGTGAACGGTGAGGAAGTTCCACCCGTTGCCCACGTAGAGGATGTTGTGCAGCGAGGAATTGCGGATGTTGACCTTGTGGCTGCCGCTTCCGGCAAACCGCGTGCCGACAAACGAGAGGAGCGAGTTGGCCGAAGTCGCCGCCGCGCCATCGGGGATCGAATTGCGATGGCGGAAGTTGCTGATCTCAAGGCGGCTGTTGCGGCAGGCATCGACGCCGTAGCGGATGCCGACCTGCAGGTTGGTCTCCAGCCCGTCGATCGTCACATTGGTCCCGCGCGCCTGCACCGCGCAGTTGAGGCCGCTTTTGGGCTGGCCGGGTGCGGCAGTGTTGTGCGTGCCAAATGCCTTGATGTTTTCGAAGCGGACCTGGTCGCTGAAGGTGTGCGTGTCCCAGGTCGCCGCGGTGCACGAAATACCTTCGCCAGTGACAGAAATCCGCCGCACCACGCCGCCGCTGAAAGTCAGCGGATAGGCAAGGCCGGTGGCGGTGCCGACAATGATATCGGAATAGGCGTGGCGTACATTGCGCGCATGGACCTCGACCGTGCAATCGGTGCTGCCCGCCGCCACGCACACACCGTAGCCGAAGGAATTGTTCGCTTCGTCATCCCGCAGATCGCGCACCTTCGCGCGGACCCGCGCGCCCATGCACGAAAGCAGCATCACCCCGCGTGAAGAGTTCGCCTCGATCCGCGCGTCGATGTCGGCGCCGACATAGCCCTCCAGGCGCATCAGATCGCGCGTCGTGCTGATCTCGCCGCCCATCCCGACATTGATCACGCAAGGATTATTGCCCAGCTTCGCAATCGTGCCCGACGCGCTGTAGAGCCAAAACTCGGCAAGCGCGCGATCGAGGTAGATCGTGCTGCCATCATCGGACTTGCCAATCACCTTCGCCGTCTCGGCCAGGTTGGTCTGGTTGGTCAGCACCCCGTTGCCGCCATCGGCCACCAGCACGCCATCCCCGTTGATGTACTGGAAACGGTTCCACACGCTGTCGGACAGGTGCACGTAATCGCCCGCCGAAAGCTCATCGTAAGCGGTCGAATTGACCTCAAGCGCCGTGATGTAGCTGCCGGTGCCGCTGGGATACTGCACCAGCAGCGATGGCGCGGCGGTCCAGTTCCCCACGATGGTGAAGGCCTCGCGCGCGCGCAGGCCGGCGCCTCCCCCCGTGATGTTGAGCAGCCCGTCGCCCTCGCTCAGGATCACGCAGTAGCCGTTGAAAACCGCAAGCGTGGACAGCGAAACAGGCCGGTCGATCAGCAGCGGGCGGCGTTGCAGGCTGTGCTTGGTGATCATCGCGGCCACCTGCGTCGCCTCGTCTCCGCCGCCCGAGGCATAATCGCGCGAGAAGTAGATCGGCCCCGCCGAATAGAGCACCTCGAGCCTCTGCCCGGATTCGAACGCGACGCGCGATGCACCCGATGCACCGGGAGTGCTGCTTTCCAGCTCGTCACTGCGTACCCGCGCGGAAAACTCGTCTGCGGTCAACGCCTCCACATGCGGGGAAATCGCGGAGCGGAAGGCAGTCACATCAGGCCCGGAAAGGCCTTCGATGGGCTTGGGACTGGGCATGGCAATCCTTTGGTCGGAACGTCGCGCCCTCCTCCTCCCGCACCCATGCCCCGCCCCGCCACTGCGCGGCGTTGTGCGCTTCCCCCGCACAACGCGCGGGCCTAGGCGCGCGGGCCTTCCCCGGCGGAAACAGCCGCCATGGCAAGCAGCACTGACAGTTTCACCGGGGTCGACCTCAGCCGTCTGCCCGCACCCGATGTGATCGAGGCGCTCGATTTCGAAACCCTGCGCGCCGCGTGGATCGCGGACTTTCAGGCCAAGTTTCCCGCCTTCGATGCCACCGTCGAAAGCGATCCGATCGTGAAGCTCTGCGAGGTGGGGGCCTACCGCGAGCTCGTGCTGCGCCAGCGGGTCAACGATGCGGCCCGCGCCGTCATGGTCGCCTATGCGCGCGGCGGCGATCTCGATGCGCTGGGCGCGCTGTTCGAGGTCGAACGCTACATCGTCACCCCGGCCGATCCCGGCACCGGCACCCCCGCCGTGCTCGAAAGCGATGAGGATTTCCGCCGGCGCATCGTGCTCGCGCCCGAAGGCTATTCGGTCGCCGGGCCATCGGGGGCCTACATCTTCCACGCGCTGGGCGCCTCCGCCGATGTCGCCGATGCCAGCGCCACCAGCCCCTCGCCGGGCGAGGTTGTCGTCACGATCCTCGCCCGCAGCGGCGATGGCACGCCGTCTGAAGGCCTGCTCGATACGGTGGAGGCCGCGCTCACCGCCTCCACCGTCCGCCCGCTCACCGATCACGTCACCGTTGCCGCCGCCGAGCTGCTGGAATTCACGATCGAGGCGACGATCACCTTCCGCGCCGGGCCAGACAAGGCCGTGGTGCTCGCCGCCGCACAGGCCGCCCTTGACGATTACCTCGCCGTCTCGCGCCGTCTGGGCCGCTCGGTCACCCGCGCGGGGATCATCGCCGCGCTGTTTGCCAGCGGCGTCCAGAATGTCGCGCTGGCCGATCCTGCCGATGATCTGGTGCCCACCGCGCTGCAGGTGGCCATCTGCACCGGCATCACCATCATCGATGGCGGCACGGCGTCCTGATCGATGCCGCCCGCCCTCTCCATCCTGCCGCCGAACAGCACCGCGCTCGAACTGGCGACCGATCTGCTGGCCGCCCAGCGGCTCGATGGCATCGGCTCCCCGCTCCGCACGCTTTGGTCCGCGCAGGATTGCCCGGCAGAGCTGCTGCCCTGGCTCGCCTGGGCGCTTTCGATCGATCAGTGGGATCCGGCATGGCCCGAACGCACCCGGCGCGCCCGCATCGCGCAGGCCATCGCGGTGCAGCGGCGCAAGGGCACGCTCGATTCGGTGCGCCAAGTCATCGGCACCTTCGGCGGCAACATCACTTTGCGCGAATGGTGGCAAATCACCCCGCCCGGCACCCCGCACACCTTCGATGTCACCCTGTCACTGCCGGCGGAAAGCGAAGGCACCGCGCCTTCCTCCGCGCTGGTCGATGCCGTGGTGGCAGAGATCGAGGCGACCAAGCCGCTGCGCAGCCACTTCACCTTCACGCTCGCCCAGCGTGCCCGCGCGGGCATCGGCCTGCGCGCCGTCTCCCGCCCGGTGACTTACGCGCGCCTTGCCGTGGCCAGCCCGGTCGATCCCGCGCCCGCCCCCGCCTTCTCCCTCACTCTCAGAGGCATGCCGCTGTCCCTCGGCGGCGATGTCCTCACGTTCGGAGCCTGATATGCCGCTCAACCTGATCGTGACCGATGAAGGCCGGGGACGGCTGCTCAATGCCCAGCTCACCGGCACCGATGCCGTCACCATTGTCGAGGCCGGGCTTTCCGCCAGCAGCTTTACCGCCAACCCCGGTATGACCGCACTGCCGGGCGAGATCGCGCGGGTGGCAACCGTGGGCGGCACCGCCACGGCGGAGGACACCATCCACGTCTCGATCCGAGACGATGGCGGCGCGGCCTACAGCCTGCGCTCCTTCGCGCTCTATCTCGATGATGGCACCCTCTTCGCGATCTACGGCCAGTCCTCGCCGATCCTGGTGAAGACGGCGGATAGCGCTGCCCTCATCGCGGTCGATTGCATTTTCGCCGATATCAACTCCGCCGAGCTGTCGTTCGGCGCCACCAACTTCCTCGATCCCGATGCAACCACTACCCGCAAGGGCCTGATCGAGATCGCCACCAATGCCGAGGCGCAGGCCGGGGCCGATACCGTCCGCGCCGTCACCCCCGCCGCGCTTGCCGCCGCGCTCTTGCCCCTCCTCCTCGCGCGCGATGGCGCTGGCTCGGGCATCGATGGCGACTTGCTCGATGGCCAGCAGGGCGCTTGGTACGCTGATATCGCCGCCCGCCTCGGCTTCACCCCGGTCAACCGCGCAGGCGATACGATGACTGGCCAGCTTGCGCTGGTCGGCGATCCCACCCTTGCCGCCCACGCCGCGCGCAAGGCCTATGTCGACAACATGGTCGCCGCCGCCGCGATCCTCGCCCGCCTGCTCACCGTCGATGGCGCGGGCTCGGGCCTCGATGGCGACTTGCTCGATGGCCAGCAGGGCGCATGGTACGCTGATATCGCCGCCCGCCTCGGCTTCACGCCGGTCAACCGCGCCGGCGATACGATGACCGGCCAGCTCGCGCTTGTTGGCGATCCCACGCTGCCCGCCCATGCCGCGCGCAAGGCCTATGTCGACAACATGGTCGCCGCCGATCGCATTCTCTTCAGACTGCTAACCGTCGATGGCGCGGGCTCGGGCGTCGATGCCGATCTGCTCGATGGCCAGCATGCCAGCGCCTTCGTGCCGCTTAGCGCCTTCAGCACCGGCAGCAACGCCAATGGGCGCTGGTGGAGGATGCCGGACGGCGCGGGCAACACCGTGCTCGAACAGCACGGCCGGGGCACGGGGACGAGCGGCCAGCAGACCGCCACCATCACCTTTCCCAGCGCGTTCTCCAGCACCGACTATGATCTCCAGCTCACCGCGATCATCCCCGGCGTCGGCGATTACGATAACTTTGTGCAGGAGGTTGATGGCACCCGCACCGTGAACGGCGTCACCGTCTATGCGCAGGACCCCTCCAGCGGCGGCTCCGGCAGCCTCTCCGGCTTCCGCTGGCGCGCCAAGGGCTATTGATCCTCGAACCTGAGTAAGATCCATGAAAGCCACGATTGGCCGCTACAATGCCGCCGCACGCACCGTCGCCGTTAAGTTCGAGCACCTGGGCGTTGTCCACCGCCGCCCCGTCAACGCCTGCCACAAGAGCGATGGCAAATACGATGCAGAGGCTACCGGCGCGCGCGTCGCCGAACTTGCAGCCGGCGTGGCGCAAAAGATCGAGTTCGGTGCGATCAAGGGGGACTAACCTCTGCTCCCTAGTCCGCAGATTCACAAGCCGTCCCGGTTTCAGACCAAAAACATGATTGGGGTCAGGCGCCCGGCAATCCTTTCCATTCCTGAAAAACACTGCGTCAGTGCTTACAAGAGCATAACTCCACCGACCAACCAAGTGCCTATAATCGGGACATACAATAGTTTATCCGCAGCATCGACTCTTCCATTTTGGAGATATATTTCGATTCTCCGAAGCGAATCAACAAGCTCCGGAGATTCCTATGCTCGGCGTACTCAAGGTCGGATCAGAGTTCCTCGTCAACACCGAGACCGCAGGTGGGCAAGGCGGACCCACGATTACTGGCCTCGCGAATGGCGGCTTTGTAGTGACGTGGACCGATAGCAGCGGGACGTTGGGAGATTCCAGCTACACTAGCGTCAAGGCCCAGATTTTTTCTGCTGACGGCACTAAATTTGGTAGCGAATTTCTGGTAAACACCACGACAATTGGCTACCAAAGACAACCTACTGTTACCACGCTTACAAATGGTAACTTTATTATTACATGGAATGATTTTGATCTTTCGGTAAAAGCGCAGCTCTTCCAATCAGACGGCAGTCGAATTGGCAACGAGTTTTCAGTGAACACGGAATTGAAGGGCTATCAAATTGACCCGCAAATTACGGGACTGAAAAATGGAGGTTTCGTTGTAACTTGGTATGATACGAGCTTAACGTTAGGTGATTCAAGCAGCTACAGCATTAAGGCACAGGTCTTTAACGCCGATGGCACGAAAGTTAGTGGCGAGTTCCTGGTCAATACTACAACCAAAACGGACCAAACCAACGCCAGAGTCACCGGACTGACCAATGGCGGGTTCGTGATCTCGTGGGACGACAAGAGCGGGCTTAATGGCGACAGCAGCGGCTTGAGCGTAAAAGCGCAGGTTTTTGCGGCTGATGCCACTAAGGTTAACAGCGAATTTTTGGTCAACACACAAACAGCGGGCGATCAAGCCTACTCGAGTATCACTGGTCTGACGAATGGCTCTTTCGTCGTGACATGGACAGACTTAAGCCGAACGCTCGGCGACTCGAGCCTGGAAAGCATCAAGGCGCAGATTTTTTCTGCTGATGGCATGAAGATCGGCAATGAATTCTTGGTCAATACACAAACATCGAGCGGCCAAGCTCTGCCCAAGATCACAGGTCTACAGAATGGCCAGTTCGTAATCACATGGGTCGATTTCAGTGGTACGTTGGGCGATCCAAATGGTGCAAGCATCAAAGCGCAGGTCTTCAACGCCGATGGTTCGAAAGTGGGCGGGGAGTTCCTGGTCAACACCAACACGGGAAACAACCAGAACTTACCGAGCATTACCGCCCTATCGAATGGCGGCTTCGTTGTCGCCTGGGGTGATGAAAGCCACACTTTGGGCGACTCAAGCGATTCCAGCGTCAAGGCCCAAATGTTCGGCTGGGGCTCCTACCCTGTCATTACCTCCAACGGGGGCGGCTACCTCGGATCCGTATCGATCAAGGAAAATACCACTGCGGTCACCAAGGTAACCGCAACCGATAGTGATCCCGGCACTACGCTGACGTACTCCATCGCTGGCGGCGCTGATGGAGCCCTGTTCAAGATTGATCCTGCGACTGGCGATCTTTCTTTCAAATCTGCAGTCAATTTTGACACTCCTGGTGATGCAGATGGCAATAACGTCTATGAGGTGAAGGTTCGAGTTTCGGACGGGTCTCTGGCGGACTGGCAGGAGATCTCCGTCACGGTTACCAACGTCAACGAAGCGCCGGTAATCACCTCAAATGGCGGTGGGGCGACAGCGACCTTGTTGGTGGCTGAGAACGGCACGGCGGTAACCACGGTCACGGCGAATGACGTCGATCCTGGCACCACCCTGGCCTACTCGATTGTCGGCGGAAGCGACGCGGGCCTCTTCAAGATCAACGCACAAACCGGCGCACTTACTTTCGCGGCCGCACAGGACTTCGAAGCCCCAAAGGATGCAGGGCTGAACAATGTCTATGATGTCATCGTGAAGGTTTCGGATGGCCAGCTGACTGATACCCAGGCTCTGGCGATCACCGTCACCGATGTGGTCAATGAAGTGCTCACCGGCACTTCGGCCGCCGATACGCTGACCGGGGCCGGCGGTAATGACACGCTTTGGGGCGGCGTCGGCAACGACAAGCTCATCGGCAATGGTGGCAACGATGGGCTCAACGGCGGAACCGGTGCCGACATCATGGATGGCGGCACCGGGCACGATACCTACTTCGTGGACGATGTTGGCGATCAGGTGATCGAACTCGCAGGGAACGGTAGCGACACCGTAAAGGCGAGCATCAGCTACACGCTTGGGTCTGCCGTCGAGAACCTAGCCCTCACAGGCGCAGCAAACCTGACCGGCACGGGCAACGATCTCTGGAACACCTTGATAGGCAATGATGGCGACAACCTCCTCACGGGGCTCGGAGGCAACGACACCATCAATGGCGGCGCCGGGAGCGACACTCTGCTTGGTGGCCTTGGAAAGGATGTTCTTACGGGCAGCACCGGCCGAGACTTCTTCGTTTTCAACACGGCTCCGGCAACCGCCAACGTTGATACCATCACGGATTTCAACGGGAGCGAGAACGACAAGGTCCAGCTCAACAAGACGATCTATAGCGGTATTTCCCACACGGGAGCGCTTACCACAGACGAGTTCTACGCGGCGGCCGGTGCGACTTCGGCCCACGATTCCACAGATCGGGTGATCTACGACACGACCACGGGCAATCTCTACTACGACGCTGACGGCATGGGCGGCGTTGCGGCGGTGCAGATCGCGCTAATGGGAACAGTCAATCACCCTACGCTGATTTATACCGACATTCAGATCGTTGTGTGATCTGGGTCTTGGGCAACGCATCTCGTCTTTAGCGATCAGCGCGGGATAAAATCCAGCAACGCCATCGGCACGCGTTGTTCCAGTTAACGGCACAACGCGCGCGGGTGGCGCGGCGGGCCGGGCTCGGTCTTTGTGCGCCTCATGCGCAGCCCCGAATCCACCCCCAGCGATCCTGACGAGCTGATCCGCTTTGGCCGGATCGCCTCGGTCGATCTCGTCGCCGCGCGCTGCACCGTCACGCTCGATGAAGATGGAGCGACGGGTGAGGCTGTCACCGGCCCGATCCGCTGGATGGAAGGCCGCGCGGGTGCCACCCGCATTTGGTCGCCGCCCAGCGTGGGCGAGGAAGTCATCCTGCTCTGCCCCGGCGGCATGATTGGCAATGCCGTGGCGCTGCGAGGGCTTGCCAACGCCGAGAATCCCCCGGCCAGCAGCACGCGCACCGAAATGATCAAGTTCGCCGATGGCGCGGTGCTATCCTACAATCCCGAGGGCCATGCGCTGGCCTTCGCCCTGCCCGGCGGGGCGACGCTTGCGATCACCGCACCCGGCGGCATCACCATCGAGGGCGATATCACGCTCACCGGCAGGCTCACCGCCAGCGATGATGTGATCGCCAGCGGCAAGAACCTCAAGACCCACACCCACGGCGGTGTCTCGGCAGGCAGCAGCCTCACAGGCGCGCCGTCATGACCTCGCTGACAGGCATGGACCGCAGCACCGGCAAGGTGCTTTCCGGCGATGCGCACCTCGCGCAGTCCATCGGCGATATCATCTCCACGCCGCTCGGCACCCGCCCTATGCGCCGCGAATATGGCTGCCTGCTGCCCGAGTTGCTCGATCGCCCGCTCACCCGCGCCACGCGCCTCCTCGCCTCGGTCGCCATCGCCATGGCCGTGGCCCGGTGGGAACCGCGCGTGATCGTCCGCAAGGTCGAACTCGGCGGCGAACTGGTGCTGGGGCAGCTCAAGGTCACCATCATCGCCGCGCGCGCCGATCAGGCTGCCAACGCCCTCACCCGCCTCACCATCCCGCTCTCGCCTTCCACCTGAAACCCCACAGGAGCCCGTCATGCTGCACGGCATCAAGACCAACGTCCTCACCGAAGGCACCCGCGCCATCGCGGATAGCTCGACGGCCGTCATCGGCCTGATCGGCACCGCGCCCCTCGCCGATGGCGATGTGTTCCCGCTCGCCACCCGCGTGCTGATCACCGATGTGCGGGCTGCGCTGGCCGATATCGGCACCACTGGCACGCTCCCCGCCGCGCTCGCCGCCATCGCCGATCAGGCCAGCCCGGTGATCGTGCTGGTGCGCGTTGCTGTTGATGAGGAAGACCAGGACGCTCTGGTGAACGCCGGCGCGGATCTCCTGCTTTCGGCTGAAACCCAGCTCGCCGTGCGCCCGCGCATCATCGGTGCCCCCGGCCTCGATACCGCGCCGGTCACCGCGCATCTTGTCACCATCGCCAAGGCGCTGCGCGGCATGGTCTATGCCGCCGCAATCGGCGCGAATGTCGCCGATGTGATCGACTATGCCGCAGACTTCGGCGACCGCGAGCTGATGCTCATCTGGCCGAACTTCACCGGCGGTTTCGCGGGCGATGCCGTGGCCCGCGCGCTCGGCCTGCGCGCCCAGATCGATCAGTCGCAGGGCTGGCACAAGACGCTCTCGAACGTGGTGGTCGGCGGCGTCACCGGAATCGCAACGGACGTGACCTTCGATTTCCAGAGCGAGACCACCGATGCCGCGCTGCTCAACACTGCTGGCGTCACCACGCTGGTGCGCTTCGGCGGCGGCTTCCGCTTCTGGGGCAACCGCACCCGCAGCGAGGAACCGCTGTTCGCCTTCGAAAGCGCCACCCGCACCAGCCAGGTGATCGCGGATGAGATCGCCTATGGCCTCGCGTGGGCGGTGGACAAGCCGATGACCGCGCGTCTGGTCCGCGATATCGCGGACACGATCAACGCCCGCCTGCGCAAGCTGGTGAGCCAGGGGCGGCTGATCGGCGCCAAGGCCTGGTACGATCCCGCGCTCAACAACCCTACCGATCTCGCCGCCGGCAAACTGGTGATCGATTACGATTTCACCCCCGCCGCGCCGCTCGAGGGGCTCGAACTCAACCAGCGCATCACCGATCGCTACTACGCCAACCTCGCCCAGCAGGTCGCCGCGTAAGCGCGCCCCACAACCCCTTTTCGGAGCATAGGCCATGGGTTTCCCCTCCAAGCTGAAGAACCTCAACTTCTACATCGATGGCTCCGGCTATCTGGGTGAGATAGAGGAAGTCGAACTCCCCAAGATCATGCTCAAGGTCGAAGATTTCCGGGGCGGCGGCATGCTCGGCCCGGTTGATATCGACATGGGGCTCGACAAGATCGAGCTGGGCATCACCATGGCCGGGCTCATCGCTGGCGCGCTCCGCCAGTTCGGTGCCCCCGCCGTCGATGCCGCGCTCACCCGCTTCGCCGGGGCCTATCAGAACGACCAGACCGGGCAGGTCCAGGCCGTGGAAATCGCCTGCCTTGGCCGCTGGAAAGAGATCGACTGGGGCAACGCCAAGGCGGGCGACAACACCCAGCACAAGTACAAGCTCGGCTGCAGCTACTACAGCCTCACCGTCGACGGCGTGCAGTGGATGGAGATCGATCTCGTCAACGCGATCTTCGTCGTCTTCGGCGTCGATCGCTACGCCGAGATCCGCGCCGCGATCGGAGCCTGACCAACTTCCTCCCGGTGGCTGGCGGGCACGCCGGGAGGGAGACCTTCTGCCCGCTGAAACGAAAGGCCCGCTGCCATGACTGACTTCAACACCCTGCCACCGCCTGTCACTGCCCTGCTGACGCTTCAGAACCCGATTGTTCGCGAAGGCGGGCCGATCACCGTGCTCACCCTGCGCAAACCCAAGGCGAGCGAGCTGCGCGGGCTCAATATCCAGAGCCTTATGGTGGGCGATGTCACCTCGGTCATCACCCTGCTGCCGCGCATCTCCATGCCGATCATCACCGCGCACGAAGCCGCCCAGCTCGAAGCGGAAGACATCGCGGAGGCGGCAGGGACCATCCATCTTTTTTTCGTGACCTCGGCACAGAAAACTCTGATCGAGGAAGCGATGGGGGCCTCAGCGCCGAGAGCATGATGGCCGATATCGCTGCCATCTTTCACTGGCCGCTAAGCGAACTGGCGGCGCTGGATCTGGCAGACCTGATGACGTGGCGCGGCCTCGCCATCGATCGCTGGAACCGCATGAACCGAACGGAGTAACCCGGTGGCCGACAACAAGCTCTCGCTGATCGTGTCGTTCGTCGGGCAGGACAAGCTCTCCGGCGCGCTGCGCAGCATCATCGGGCTGGGCCGCAGCGGCACGCAGGCGCTGCGGCCCATGTTTGCCGAGGCAAAGAAGCTGAAAAGCGAGATGGCCGATCTCGACCGCGAGATCGCCAAGGCCACCGGCAACGTCACCCCTCTGATCAGCCGGCAACGCGCGCTGGCCGATGCCATGGCGCGCGTGAACACCCAGATCGAGCGGCAGAAGCGCATCAACGTGATCGATGGGGAAAGCTCCCGCATCGCCGCGCGTGGGCAGGGCCTGAAGGCGAGCGGCGCTTCGAACGTGATCGGCGGGGCATCGCTCGCCGCACCCTTCATTCTCGCCGGCAGCGCAGCTATGAGCTTCTCCAGCGGCATGGTCGATATCCAGCAGAAGGCCGAGCTTTCCAACGCCGAAACGGCGCAGATGGCGCGCAATATCCTCGCTGCCGCCCGCGCTGCCCATGCGCTGCCCGAGGATCTGCGCGGCGGGGTGGATGTGCTCGCCGGCATGGGCCTCGATCCGCGCCAGGCCGTGGCCATGATCGGCCCGATCAGCCGCCTCGGCACCGCGTTCAAGGTCGATATCGCCGATGGCGCGAATGCCGCGTTCTCGAACCTCAACAACCTGAAGGTTCCGATCAACGAGACCTCCCGCGCGCTCGATATCATGGCCGCCGGCGGCAAAGCGGGCGCATTCGAGGTGCGGGATATGGCGCAATACTTCCCTGCGCTCACCGCCTCGGCCCGCGCGCTCGGGCAGCAGGGCGTAAGCGCCGTGGCCGATCTCACCGCCGCGCTACAAATCGCCCGGCGCGGCACCGGCGATTCCGCCACCGCCGCCAACAACGTCCAGAACCTGCTGGCCAAGATCAACAGCAAGAGCACCGCGCAGGCCTTCCAAAAGAACTTCGGCGTCGATCTGCCCAATGCCCTGAAGCGCGCCTATGCCGAAGGGAAGACCCCGCTCGAAGCCATCGCCGATATCACCAAGAAGGCCACCGGCGGCGATCTCTCCAAGCTGTCGTTCGCGTTCGAAGACATGCAGGCGCAGGGCGCGCTCCGCCAGCTCATCCTCGACATGGGCGATTACCGGAAGATCCGCGACCAGATCTCGACCGGCTCCGCCGGCACGGTCGATGCCGCCTTCCGCCAGCGTGAGGCGCAGGATGCCAGCATCGCGTGGCAGGCCTTCAAGGGCAGCGCCTCCGAGCTGGCGATCACGCTCGGCACCACTGTCCTCCCGGCGGGGACTCGAGTCCTCGGCATGGTCAACAGCCTGATGATGGGCGTGGGCCAGTGGGCGCAGGCGAACCCGAGGCTGGCCAGCGGCCTTACCACGCTGGTCACCGCGCTGATTGCCACCCGCATCGGCTTCGGCGCGCTGCAATATGCGCTCGGGGCCGCGCTGGGGCCGTTCTCCACCCTTTGGGGCGTGGTGATGAAGTGGCGCGCACTGGGCTCGCTCGCGGCCGTCTTCCCGCAGGTGGCGCAGGCCTTCGGCGTGCTGCGCATGGCCGCGCTGTTCATGGCGCGCGGCATGATGCAGGCGGGGCTTATGCTGCTCGCTAATCCGATGGTTCTCGCCGTGGTCGCGATCGGCGCGGCCGTCGCCCTCGTCGCCTATCTGGTCTATTCGAACTGGGGCAAGATCCGGACTGCGTTCGCCACCGGGTGGCAGTGGGTGAAGGATACGCTCTCCGCCGGGCCGGGCTGGCTTTCCAATCTTGGCTCCATGATGATGAGCGGCCTGCTCTCGATGATCGATCCCTTCGGCCTGCGCAACCGGCTGCTGGAGGTAGCGCGCAACGGCGTGAACGCCTTCAAGGCCTTCTTCGGCATCAAGTCCCCCTCGCGACTCATGATGGCCATGGGCGGGCACATGACAGCCGGTCTGGCCTCCGGCATCGATCAGGGCGGCAGGGCTCCTCTGCGCGCCATGGGCCGCATGGCGGGCGCCGTGGCAGGCGCTGGCGCGCTCACCCTCGCCGGGCCGTCCTTCGCCGCCCCCGGCCCCGCCGGCGGCGCTGCAGGCGTGCGGGGCGGCCTGACAATCGGTTCGATCGTGATCCACCAGCAGCCGTGCGAAGATGCCGAAGCACTTGCAGACCGGATCATCCGCCGAATCAAGGCTGAACAGGCCCGCTCCCGCCGCTCAAGCTTTCAGGATGACTTCTGATTGGTTCTGTTGGACCAAAGCGAGATTTATGGCTTCAACAATTGAAGACCAGAAAACGGATCTTTTGACGTCAATTGATCAGTAGAAGCCGAAAGTCCTGATGACCTCATACCGCCTGCACCAATGCTGTGGGGAACGACAAAATCAATTCGGAGCAAGAGCGTAGTCTGCGCAACCCGTTCGACCTGGGAAAGCAGTCGCAAAAAGCGTCATGTCCTCAATCTTCGCCATACGCATGCTCCAATTGCCGATCGCCGAGGAATTGGCCGTAGCGGGCTTGCGCTGGCTTTCTAGCCGCAGATTCATCAACCATAATGGCTGACCCGTTGAAACTGAAGGAGAAACTAGCCGAGCGAGAAAACTGATGCTCTTGTCATCCTGGCGGACAAAGCACCCTGAGCGAAATGACAAAGCCGACAACTTCTCCGCGACAAACCGCGCATTTGCAGATTCGTCAAGCGCAGCTAGCCCAAAGTCGGGATCGAGGTCGATTGTCGGATGTGGCGCGAGAGAGAGCATGGACTGATACGCCCGAACGCGGACCTCACTGGAATCAGACTGCGCCATGATCTGGAACAGTGCACTCATGAATGTGCGAAGAGCAGGTTCGCTCAGATCGGCAAGCCCAGGCTTTGGATCAACGACGGTGCCCCGTCCTACATCCGAAGATTGATCCGTGGAGTCGCTAATGGCTTGGCTAGGTTCTGGAAGCTTAAGGCCATAGACGGCGAAGGTTCCCATCCACTTTTTCAAGCAGTTTGTCTCGCGCAAATCTGCTCGGAGGATACCGCCCGCGCTCATGAGCGAGGCCCACATCATTGCCGCTACATCATGTGAGTTGGTTCCCTGCGCAAGAACTGCCGCTTCGACAACACTGCAGACAGCCTCGAAATCGGCTGGTTTGATATCGACCTGCTGCAATCTGTCGAACTGGCCAGAACTAGCAGCCTGCAATTGCGCGCGGACTTTCTTGCCTGCCAACTGACGAAGCAGGAGATCGTTTGCCGAGCCAACATCGGTACGCCCCCGAAAGGGGAACAGCGGCCGCTGATCGGCGAATGGAAAGTCGCCAAAGATACTTGCCCGCCGCACCAGCTGGAACGTAATTCGGCCCGACCGATCTTGTTTTGAAGGGTCAAAACCGAACGTGAAGTCCGCCCCGGCGTTTTTTTCAAAGCTAAAGCCTAGCTCAAGCTTGCTGTCACCATTAGTGTCGAAGTTATTAGCGATGTCTTGCTCTATAGGCTTTAGCGCAGCAGAAGCTGTATTCAATCCAGCAGAGACAAGAAATCCCGAAACTCCAAACCCGGTTGCCACCGATACAAATTTATTGAATGTGCCCAGTATGTTCGAGGATTGATCCCTCGATGATCTGTAGGTCAAAATTACTCTTATCGGATTTGAATCTGTATCCAGCGCAAAATATGGTGTCGCCTGCTGCATGTCTACAAAAGCATTACTAGACTCTATTTTCAGCCCTTTTCTTTCATCAATTGAAAACATCGACACCGGTATAATCGCAATTTTGTTTGATCCTTGATAAACTTCGGCAATCAAAGCACCGCTTTTTGTATTAGACATAAAGAACCGGCCAATCCAATTCTTCCAATTTCGCTTTCCCGCCTTTACGGCTTGCTCGGTCACCGAGGTTGGAGGAGAGATCTGCACATATATCGCGCCGTAGTCCGCGTCCGTTCTCACTTTCTCTGGCGGTGTCAAAAGGCAGGCGTGACCAGACAGGTCATCGATACAACCTGTCAGAACTTGAATGTCCTGGGCTTTAGCAGGTGCGGCCAAAGCAAAACAGGCGAATGCAAGAACAAACTTACTACGCATAGAGTTTCCCTTCGCTCCAACCCGGCTCAGATAATCTTCGTGGACAGTACCAGACTGACAGACCGGAGATCATGCTCAAAACGGATTAATGCCAATAGTCCTATCATCAGATAGGCCAAAGGCCTCCGCGGTTAGAGGACCAACGTATCTCCAATCGGCAACTTCGCCAGGTGACATATCGACCGAAGCAGATCCCGCCACGAACGCCATGTCGCGCCCAATCCGAAGATGGCGCTGTTTGTGATGCTCTTTATCTTCAGGTGGCAAAGATGCCCTAGAAATCGCGAGCCGTCGCCGAGCAGCACTGGCACCTGCCGGGAGTGCCCGAATAGCGGCCTCTGCGGCCACTAAATCAGTCGTATACTGCGTACCGCGGTCCAGAAAGAACACCCAATCGATCTCGGAAATGGGTAGACTGAGCTTAGAGTAAACACTTGCAAGCCGAGCAGCGACGTTCTTGTTCTGAACTGCGTATTTTGCGTCATAAGCCGCTATAACGTCTTTATCTGAGCCCAGAATCTGAAACGCGGCAGGCCATAGGCTGTATCGATCATCAGCACAGAATTCGCTCTCCAAATCGCGTTGCGCTGAGGCTGTCAAAGGCCTAGGAAGCGAAAGAAGCAGATCTGCACCACGCTTGCCAGCCGACACGGGCCTGTTTTTTGCACAATAGTCTTTTCGCCAAGCATACTTTGCAGGCGTAGCGAAAGCAGTAGAAGCAAAGGCCGCCCTGACCTTCTCTGCTCCACCCGGCTGCTTGATCACGGTCTGTATGATCGCCTGAATTTCTCCCCCCTGCGCCAATGTAGCGCCGAACGGACCCCACGTTCCATAAGCATATGGGTCCGCTGGTTGCCCTACGTTCCAGAGAAATCGCGTATAGTCTGTGCCCTCATAGTTGTAGGTAATCACCCGGCTTCTGTCAGCGATGGATGGAAATGGCTCATTCATCAGCTTTGACCATAGCTGAGGCGTAAGCTTACGGGCAAGATCCGGTCCATCGCTCGTCTCATACCCCTTGCAGCGTCGAAGGCGCGCAATGCCGTCAGCGGTATTTGAACCCAGCTTCTGATCTACCGAGATTGTCTGCACTCCGCAGGAAACGAGGGCCTTAGCCAATTCCGCTTGGAAGCGCCCCAATGGCCAGGCCGCTGATGTCTTGACCATAGGCGAAAATTCAACTGTCTGGCCACCTGCTCGGTTGCCACACATAATAAGCAAAGATGCAAAAATGGCGAGATACACCCGCTGTTTCATAACCCCCCCCACAAGGCGAATCAGGTTGAACCAGTATGACCGAATTTGCATCTCCCGCCATAAAATCCTGCAAGGTTCCTTTACCACTGATCAGCACATTATCCGATCATAGCGCCCCTAATTCTCAATACTAAAACCCGGGTCGCTAATTTCTCGCTTTTCGCGCCCGAGATCGCCTGACGCATTTGTTCCAAAAACTCGCAGAAAAATTCATCAATCACTTAATTCTTAATTCTTCGTAA
Organism: Novosphingobium sp. FG137; assembly: GCF_057809735.1. Taxonomy (NCBI): domain Bacteria; kingdom Pseudomonadati; phylum Pseudomonadota; class Alphaproteobacteria; order Sphingomonadales; family Sphingomonadaceae; genus Novosphingobium; species Novosphingobium sp. FG137. The sequence goes on from NZ_JBMDKN010000002.1 coordinate 52,019, forward strand.
TTTTTCTAGTATTTAGAAATATTCATCGCTTATTTCATAGATTGTGATTTTTAGTCGAACAACTACTGAACCTTGATTACAGGCCTTCAAGGTATTAACTTTACGCCATGCTCGCAGCCCTTGGCCTCTTCGTCTTCGATACCGACACCACGCTGTTCGAAAAGATGCAGCGCGAGCGGGATTGGCGGCACCCGCGCACCGATCGTTTCGGCGCGCGGCCGGCGGCGCAGTTTGCCGGGCCGGGTGAGGACCGCGTTACCCTGTCCGGCACGCAGGTGCCCGAGCTGGTGGGCGATTACTACGCCCTAGAAACCCTTGCCCAGATGGCGGCAGAGGGCGAGGCATGGCCGCTGGTCGATGGCTACGGCAACGTGATCGGCACCTTCACGATCGAGCGGCTCACCGAAGACCGGGGCAACCTCCTCGATCGGGGCGAGGCGCGCCGCAATGATTTCACCATCGAACTCAGCCGGGTGGATTGATGGCCAGCGTGCCGCCCCAGACCGCGCCGTTCGTGCAAGCCCGCGCCGCCTGGCGCGTCACGCTCGATGGGCAAGACCTCACCGCCACCTATGCCCCGCGCCTGCTGTCCCTGCGGCTCTCCGAGAAGCTGGGCGAGGAAGCGGATGAGCTGGAGATTGCGGTGGATGATAGCGACGGCCTGTTCGCGCCGCCGCCGCAGGGCTCCATCCTCACCGTGGCGCTGGGCTGGGATCGCGGCTCGCAGGTCTCCACCGGGCTGGTCGACAAGGGCAGCTTCACGGTGGATGAGGTGAGCTGGGAAGGCCCGCCGGACAAGGTAACGATCACCGCCCGTAGCGCGGATCTGAAAGGCGATTTCCGCAAGCGCAAGACGCGCATCTGGCAGGGGCAGACGGTGGGCGCGGTCATCGGCCAGCTCGCCGAGGATAATGGTCTCCAGCCCCGCTGCCACCCCGATCTCGGCGAACGCGGCGTAGGCGTGGCAGAGCAGCACAACAAGTCCGACATGCAGTTCCTGCGCGATCTCGGTCGGCATCACGATGCCGTGGCCACGGTCAAGGCGGGCTGCCTCATCTTCGCCCCGCGCGGCAGCGCCACCACGGGCACCGGCAAGGCCATCCCCGCCGCCGTGATCCCGCGCAGCCGCTGCGCCGAGGCGAGCTGGCGCCGCTCGAGCCGCGAGAAGGATCAGGACGGTGCCGAAGCGCAGTGGCACGATCCCGACGAAGGCAAGCGCAAGACCGTGCGCGTGGGCGGGACACGCAAGAAGCGGCTCAAGGGGATCTACGCGAGCGAGGAAGATGCAGCCACCGCCGCCCAGTCCGAATTGGGCCGCCAGAAGCGCGCCAGCGCCACGCTCGAAGTCACCCTCGCCTGGGGCAACCCGCTGCTCACCCCCGGCACGCCCATCGAAGCCACCGGCTTTCGCGCCCACATCGACCGCGAAAGGTGGCAGATCGCCAGCGCCGATCACACGATGGATTCGAGCGGCCTGAAAACCCGGCTGAGCATGGAGTTAAACGCTTAGCATAGCAGGGCCTAATTAACAGCATTGCTGAAGCCATCAAAGAACTCTTGAAGCACAGAATTCAGGACCAATACCCGATCAAGGGATAAATCACATTCGACAACCTGTCCATTAACCGTATTTTGATACCTGTTTCCGACAATAACGTCTGTCATACCCAAGTATCCGCCCTCAAGTATGTCAAAGTCGCTTGACGTGCTCTCTCGGGCATACGTGCGTTCCTTTTTTTCCGGGGTCGATTGTAGTTCGCCTGCATGCGCTACAGAAAGGCGAAGGCTCTCAATCGAAGGAAACTCGGTCCTGAACCGTTTCCGAGCGCTCGCAAGCTTATCATAATCCACAAATTTGGAAAATTCAGGAGCAATGTGTTTGAAATGAAGTCCTTCCATGACCTTGCACAAATGGTAAAGTGCCATCGAGGCTTCTCTCCCGCCCATAGGCATCCAGTCCATCATTAAGGACCGGCCACTAAAGTCTCGATCAAAATTACTCGAATAGGCGAATAGCGCGACGCTCGCGGCAAACTGTCTTGCAAAGCGAGATGCTTCCTCAAGTCGCCCAAGAACAAACTTTACTGCGGCACGTTCCTCGATTGGAGCCCGGGCTAAGGTGATCGGCGGAGCCTTCGGCGGGAGGAACTGATCCGGTAGTTGAACGTCCATCGGCTTCCCTCTTCTTGATCCGCACAGTGTCGGTTTGCCACTTTTGCGTCAGATGCCTGCGTACATGCTCAACAGGCCCCTGCTTGCGTCGCCCCATACCGAGCCTGGCTTACCGTGAACTTCTCCCCAGCAGACGATGAGAGCTGCTCGACCAGCCCCTTGCACGAGAAGCCCGACATGTTGAGGTACTGCTTCGCGCTGCGGGCAGCCTGTTCTTTCCAGTCGATATCAAGGCTATCTACCGCAGCAGTGGCATCGGCAACATCGAAGCCCTCGCCAGCCGAGGAAGAGAGCTGATCGATCAACCCCATCCGCGAAAAACCAGACATCGAGATGTACTGCGATGCCGACCGCGCCGCATTCTGCTGGGCGAAGGTCAGCGAGCTTGTTGGTTCTGCGGCAACGATAGCAGCAGGGGTAGATGGTGCGGCTTCGGTCTTGCCTGAGGCAGGCTCGACGGTTGTTGGCTGGGTTGTGTTCTTCTCTGGGGAAATACTGCCCCAGAGATAGATCCCCCCAACAATAGCCACCAGAACCGCGCAGCCGAAATTTCGGCCGTCATTTGCCGCCTTGAGACGCCGCGCGACTTGTTCGGGAGTGTACTCGCCTTGGCAAAAGGGACATCGCGATGCGGAGGCGTCAATGTTCTTCTTGCAGTACTCGCATTTGGTTTTTGTCCCCATCTGCCCCTCCGAATCCTAGAATCACATCTTCCGAAAGAACGCCACCACCCGCCCGAGCACCTGCAGCTCACCGTCGTGTGCGACCTGATCAGGGATCGCCGGATTGTCAGAATGCAACATCACGCCGCCGCCCTTTGCGGGGCTGATCCGCTTCACCATGCCCATGCCGCCATAAGCGACTGCCCAGACCTTAGCGGCGATGTTCACAACCTTCTGCGAGGTATCGATCAGGAGCACATCGCTATCGAGCAAGGTGGGGAACATTGAATCGCCGATGCCCTGCGCGAAGAACAGCTCCTCGGGCCGCGCGCGGGTGTGCTGGCGGATGAAATCCCGCCCGAACGGCCGCATCGTCTCGGTTACCGGCATATCCAGATAGGTGGCGCCGAAACCGAACGTGAGATCCAACTCGCGGATCTCGACAACGTCCGACAGGCCAGCATCGTCTTTCGGGATTCCTCTGAAATCACGCCGCATGCCAGGCAGCTGATCGGGGATATCCGTCACGCCGGTGAGAAAGTCCGGTGTGGTTCGAAGCGCTTGCGCGATCTCGACCAAATGGTTGGTCCGGCGCGTCTCGCCACTGATCAACCTGCCGATCGACGGCTGCTTCATTCCGGCCGCACGCGCAAGAGCGCTCTGGGACAAGCCCAGATCGCGCATCCGCCCCTCGATTCTCTTGCCGATCACCTCCGCCATGTCTGCAGTCTATGCAGACACGTATAGCACCGCACCCAACTTTTACGTTGATTATCTATACGCAAATGTATAGTTAGAGCGCTATGGACGTTGAACCATCCCGGTACGAAGCACTCCTTCAGGCCCGATCCGCTTACCCGAGCGATCAGGCGATGGCCCACGCGCTCAGCGTGTCGCAGCCGACAGTCTGGCGCTGGCTCAATCAGTCTCGGCAGCTTCCCGCCGAGAAGGTTCTCCTCGTTGAGGAACTCACCGGCGTTTCGCGCCACCATCTTCGCCCCGATATCTATCCGCCAGATCTGGGCCCATCGCCCCGCTGGCACGGCGTAGATGGCGCAGTTCCGTATGTCGCTTTCAATCTGCGAACCGGATTGCAGGATCGCGCCGCATGACCAAACGCCGCGAACCTCTCACCTTCCACCGCGCGCTCACCGTCATCGCGGCGCGCATTGGGTGGGACAAGTGCGCCATGCTGGTGGGCCGCAGCGAGCGGCTTGTGCGCATGTGGTCTGATCCCGATGCGGACAGCGAGATCTCGATCATCGATGCCCTGCGGCTCGATAGCGCATACCTCGGCTCGGGCGGCGATCATGCGCCGTTCCACCAGGTCTTCACGCTGCAGCTCGAACTCGCCACGCGCGATGCGACTTGCCCCGATCTCGCCATCGCAGCCGGCCGCGCCGCGCGCGAAAGCGGGGAGGCGATCAGCGCCCTGATCGATGCCGCCACCACCAACGATCCCGCCAAGCGCCGCACCGCGCGGCGCGAAGCGGAGGAAGCGATCGAGGCGCTGACAGACGGCATCGCCGCGCTCGATCGGCATGGCGCGGCAGAGGGATGAGCGCGATGGGGGGAGCCTGGGACACTCACGAGAGCATCGGCGTTGAGCCCGCGATCGTGGAAATCACCGATATCGCCGATCAGCCGAGCAAGTCCGGCGCGCTGCGCTGCCCGCATTGCTCCTGCATCGGTCGCCGCCGCACGAGCCGCGAGATCACGCCGACGCACCGCGAGATCTACTACCAGTGCAGCAACATGTTCTGCGGCCACGCATGGCGCGCCAGCGAGCATTACGATTGGGGCCTGACCCCCAGCGCGATCCCGAACCCCAAGGTCGATCTGCCCTTGCGCGTCCCCACCCGGCAGGAGGTGCTCGAAATGCTGCGCCCCGCAGGGGACCCGAGCCAGCCCGAACTCTTCGGCCCCGGCTCCAGACCCTTTGAACCGCCCGGCTAAGCCCGGCCCGCCTTCCTACCAAGCCCCGCCCGCTATCCGCCCACCGGACCCCGCTTCCGGTGACGCCCTCTCTTTGCCCGCCGCCTTCCTGAAAGCCCCCATTTTTCATGCGCGACGATATCCGCACCGAAGTTCTGGCCAACATCAAGCGCGACTATAAGTTCGACGCGGAGAAGGGCGATTGGCTGCAGAAGGGCCGCTGCCCCCAATGCAACAAGCGCGAGCTTTATACCTCTAGCACCAAGCCCTGGGTGCTGCGCTGCGGGCGGCAAAACCGCTGCGGGTGGGAGGGCGAGGTCCGCGACCTCTATCCCGAGATCTTCGACAACTGGTCGAACCGCCACCAGCAGACCGAGACGAACCCCAACGCCGCCGCCGATGCCTATCTAAGCCATGCGCGCGGCCTCGATCTGCGCCTCCTGCGCGGCAGCTACAGCCAGGAAACCTATCACGACCGGGGCCGCAACCTGTCCTCGGCCACGGTGCGCTTTCTGCTCCCCGGCGGCAGCCACTGGGAACGCCTGATCGATCAGCCGGGCCGGTTTGAGAAGAAGGCCCATTTCGCGTGGGGCAAAAGCTACAAGGGCCAGTGGTGGCAGCACCCCGCGCACACGATCGAGCAGCTTGCCGCCGCCAAGGAAATCTGGATCGCGGAGGGCATTTTCGATGCCGCCGCGCTGGTGCAGGCCTTCGGCGGGGCCGAGCTGCACGATGCCGGCCTCGCCGCCGTTTCTGCGATGTCGGTGAACAACTATCCCGAGATCGCGCTGGATGCCCTGCGCAAGGCCATCGCCAACGGGCCGACGCCCACGCACCAGCCCCGTCTCGTCTTTGCCTTCGATATCGGGAAGGCGGGCGCGGACTACACCCGCAAATACGTTAAGCGCGCGCGCGATGAAGGCTGGGAAGCCACCGCCGCGCAGCCCCGGCCCGAGGGTGAGGACGACAAGCTCGATTGGAACAACCTGCTGGTCCGCGAGCGGCTGACGAAGAAGCACCTCGAGGAATACCGCCAGAACGGCGCGGTCCTGATCGCCGCCGATGCCTTCGAGAAGGCATGGATGATGTGGCAGCAGAAGGAGCGCACCAGCTTCCCGCTCACCTTCCAGAACGAGATGTACTGGGCGGAATTCAGCCCCAAGAAGATCGCCGATACCTACAAGGAATTGCAGGAAAACCCGGACTGGGAAGATCGCGATCCGAAGGAAATCCGGCAGGAAGCCGCCGAGCAGGCGGGTGCGATCACCCGCATCTGCAACGCCAGCTTCCGCACCCTCTATTTCCAGCGCAACCCCGCGACCGAGGAATCGCTCTACTACCTGCGCATCGATTTCCCGGTCGACAAGCCGCCGGTCAAGGCGGGCTTTTCCGGCGGAGCGATGTCCGCCAGCGCCGAGTTCAAGAAGCGCATGATCTCGGTCGCCTCGGGCGCGGTCTGGCGCGGCAGCGGCGAGCAGCTCGATCGCCTGCTCGAAGCGCAGACCCGCCGGATCAAGACGGTCGAGACCCTCGATTTCACCGGCTACGACCGCAGCCGCGAAGTCTATGTCCTGGGCGGCATCGCGGTGCGCCGGGGCCGGGTGTTCGAGCTCAACGAAGAGGACTTCTTCGACTTCGGCGATTGCAGCCTGAAGCTCGCCACCACCGAGCGCCTGCTGGAGATCGATTACGACAGCCAGAAGGTGCCGACCGACTGGTTCCCGGTCCTCATCGATGCCTTCGGTGAGAACGGCCTCATCACCACCGCCTTCTGGATCACCAGCCTCTTCGCCGAGCAGATCCGCGCGGAGACCAAGAGCTTCCCCTTCCTCGAAATGTCCGGCCTGCCCGGCACCGGCAAATCGACCGCGCTGGAGTTCCTCTGGAAAGTCACCGGCCGCGAGAATTACGAAGGCTTCGATCCCACCAAGGCCACCGCCGCCGCGATCGCGCGCAACCTCGGCAAGGTTTCCAACCTGCCGGTGGTTCTGATCGAGGGCGACCGCAGCGATAGCGCGCCGCATTCGCGCCGGTTCGAGTGGGAGGAGCTCAAGAGCCTCTACAACGGCCGCGCCACCCGCAGCCGCGGCGTCAAGAACGGCGGCATGGAGACGTTCGAACCGCTGTTTCGCGGCGCGATCATCATCGCCCAGAACGATCCCGTCATGGCGACGCCAGCGGTGCTCGAACGCATCATGGGCCTGCACTTCGACAAGAGCCGGTTCAGCCCGGAAACCAAGGCCGCAGCCGAAAAGCTGGAGCGCTGGCCGGTGGAGGAGCTTTCCGGCTTCGTCATCCACCTGCTGCGGCGCGAGGCCGATTTCATGAAGATCTGGCGCGATTGCTACCCGCGCTATTTCGACGAGCTGCAGCGCACCACCGGCGTGGGCAACGTCCGCCTGCTGCGCAACCATGCCCAGCTCGCCGCCGGGCTCACCGCCATGCGCTGCATCCTGAAGATGTCCGAAGGGCTGCACCGCGCCGGCCTCGAATTCATCGCCGAGATGACGCGCCAACGGCAATTGGTGACATCGAGCGAACACCCGGTGGTCGAGAAGTTCTGGGCGATCTTCGATTACCTGGTCGAGATCGAGCCGCCCGCGATCGAGCGCCCGCTCAACAATAGCCGCAAGCCCGAGAGCGAGATCGCGGTCAACCTGCCGCAGTTCTTCGAACGCTGCCGCGCGCACGGCCAGACCCCGCCGAGCGAGGACGATCTGCGCCGCCACCTGAAGGCCAGCAAGGGCCGCAAGTTCATCACGCAGAAGAGCGTGAACAGCCCCAGCGGCAAGTTCTTCCACTGCTGGGTCTTCCAGCGCCCGCTCTCCGAAAACCCGGTCATCTGAAGAAGGAGCATACCGATGCGACCTGCCCCCAAACGTGCCCTGATCATTCCGAACATCCCCGCCTTCGAATGCGGTTGTGGCACCGTCCACAACAGCGCCGATGGCAAGCTGCCGGTGGGCTGGACCCAGCGCACGGGGCAAGTCTGGTGCACCGATTGCACCCGGCTCGGCATCCCCACCCGCACGATCCTCGCCGGCGGCTATCCGCGCCGCAACCGGCCTGCACCGTCGAAGAGTGCCGCATGATGGCCCGCGCGCTCATCATCCCGCGCCTTTGCGCAGCCGCCGCACCTGCTGGCTTCCCCTATAACCACCGCACGCTGGCGGAGACGGATGCCTCCGATCCGGCGATCTGGCGCGAGGTCAATTTCCGGCACTTCGAAGCCTTGCATGGCCCCGAAGAGCGCAACTTCGAAATCGACGGCAGCAGCCATGCCAGTACCCGCGATTTTGCCGAGCGCCTCGCCAATGCCCGGCAGTGGCGCATCGACAACAAGCCGTTCTTCGATGCGCTCTATGGGCCGGAAGCGTCCTGCTCGTGCGGTGCGGCATGAACACCCCGGTCATGAACGGCGAATTCCACATCGCCGGAGATCCCGCCGCGCTCGAAAGCTGGCCGGTCTGGCCGTCCACCGCGTTCGATTATGCCGCGCTCCTCGCCCAGGCCGAAACCAGCCTCGCCCGGCGCGAGCAGGCCTATCCCGAATGGATCCGCAAGGGCCTGATCGCGGGTGACGCGGCAGAGGCCGATATTGCCGCCTGGCGCCTGCTGGTCGCCGAATGGCGCTGGATCGTGCGGGAAGAGGGCGAGCTGCCCCCGGTGGATACGCTCCACGCCCGCCGCGCCGCCGTCGACCTGTCGATCGAGCGGATCGAGGCCGAGGCGCGCCGCCGCCACAGCGCCGAACTCGCCGATCAGGCTGCGCTTCTCCACGGCCTGCGCTGGCACCTTGCGCGCACCGATGGCCTCATTCCCCGCGTCCACCGCATGGCCGCGATCACGCGCCTGCTGCGGGCGGATGCGGCCAGCTTCAGCGAAAGGCCAGCCCCTACAGAAAGGAAAGCCGCATGAACGCCGCCGGCATCCAGCAGGCGGGCAAGCTGCTCGCCTTCGCAATTCTCGTCTTCACCGTGCTGCACTTCGCCGAACGCATCATCGCGGGCCTCGTGCAGTGCCCCTGCGTGGGAGCCTGCCCGTGGCGCTGATCCCGATGGAACCCGAACCCCGCCCGCACCGCTGGCGCTTCGTCGCGGTCTATGTGGTGCTCATGCTGATCACGATGGCGATCGGCGCGACGGGTGGCCTGCTCGACATGTGGGGGCAGCCATGAAGCGCCAGATCCCCGTTCCCATCCAGAACGCGCGCCGCTGCGAACTCTACGAGCTCAATGCCCAGCGCATGCTCACCCATGCCGAAGCGGCCGAGCTGGAGAGCCTCGAACACCGGCTCTACATGCGCGTCTGGCACCAGCAGCAGCGCGATGCCGAAATGGCCCATCGGGCAAAGCTGCAAGCGCAGATCGTCGCGCAACGGGCTGCCGGGCCAAGGCGTCATGTCGCGTGAGCGTCTCACTCAGGCCGAACGCTGGCGCCGCCACCGCGCCGCCTTCGAACTCGCGCTCGAACTGCGCTGCACCCCGGCAGAGGCCGAGCAGGAGCTGCAACGCCGCGAAGCCCGCGCGAAGTGGGAAGCCAGCAACGCCCGCTTGCAGGCCAAGATGAACGGCCACCCGCCACCGTGGCCACCACACCCTCCACGGCCCCCTGCACCGCCACCATCCCCTCCAAGGCCCTACGAACCCCCGCCCTGGATGCTCTTCGACTGACTGCGAAAGCCACGGAACAGGTATGAGAAGCTCCGACCGCAGCAGCCTGCCGCTCTTGCTCACCGAAGCCGAGGCTGCCGAACGGCTGCGGCTCTGCCAGCGCACCTTGCGCAAGGCCCGGCAGGAGGGGCTGCTGCACTATGTCTTGATCGGGCGCGCGGTGCGCTACACTGTTGCAGATCTCGAATCGTACATCGAAGCCCTCCGCCAGCAGGTGCCCGCCCAGTGCCTACGATCAAGTCAGCAGCCCGCCCGCAAGGCCCATGGGAAGCGCGCGCGCACCGGCGGCGAAATCATCCCTTTCACGGCCCGCGCCGCGCGCAGGTAAGCGCGTGACGGTCTGGAAGCCCAAGGGCAAGCCCAACTGGCACTACGAGTTTCAGTTCAAGGGCGTTCGATACTATGGCAGCACCGGCTGCACGTCGAAGCGCCTCGCCGAACAGTTCGAACGGCGCGAACGGCAGAAGGCCGCGCTGCCCGATCTCCAGCGGCCAGAGATCACGCTCGATGAAGCTGCGGGGCTCTATCAAGACCATGCCGAGAGCCTGCCGAGCTGGCCCACCATCCGCTACATGATCACCGCGCTGGTGGCCGGCCTTGGCGGAAATCGCCTACTCTCCACGATCACCCAGCGCGATCTGCAGATCTACTTCGCACGGCGCCGCGATGAACGATCCAACGCCTCGGTAAACCGCGAGATCGAGAACGCCCGCTCGCTCTGGCGCAGGGCCAAGGATGCCAGGTTCGAAGTGGGTGAGATGCCCACTTGGGGCACCCTCATGCTCAAGGTGCCGAAGAAGCCCCCGCGCGAACTCGATCTGAAAGAGGAGGAGGGCCTCTTCGCCGAGCTGCGCGAAGACCTCGCCGATGCCGTCGATTTCCTGCTCAAGTCAGGCTGGCGCCGCGCCGAGGTGCTCGGCCTGCGCTGGTCCGATGTGAAGTTCCCCACCAAGCAGGCCGCGACCCGGATCAAGGGCGGCGATACCGTCATGCGCCCGCTAACCACCACCCTGATCGAGATCATTGCGCGGCAGCCCCAGGCGGGGCCGTTCGTGTTCACCTATGTCGCCCAGCGCACCAAGCCCGCCTTCGTCGACAAGCGCGGCCGCAAGCACCCTGCGCGCCTCGCCGGGGAACGCTACCCGCTCACCCCCACCGCACTCCGCCGCCCCTTCGCCCATGCCAAGGAAGAGGCCGGCATCGATGATTTCCGGATCCACGATTTGCGCCATACGCGCGGCACCCGCATCGTCCGCGCGACGGGATCTCTGGCAGCAGCAAAGGAAGCCCTGAAGCACAAGCGCATCGAAACCACCCTGCGCTACGCCCACGTCCTAGACGAAGACGTCCGCAACGCCCTTGATGCATCAGAGTACCGACATAGTCCCGACCGGAAGACTGCGGAAAAGCGGAAAGCCTAAGGCCCTCAACGCTTTAGATCAGCATCCACATCCCCGTGTAAACGAGATGCTCTACCAACTGAGCTAACCGCCCCGGCATGCCGGAAGCGGCGCTATTGCTAGGTTTTGGGTGCTTCGTCAATCGGCGCTAGAGCACCCTGCGCCCGGACGGCTGCTGTTCCGGCACCTCGCCGCCCACGGTTTCGATCAGTTCTTCGGGCGAAATGGGTTTGTGGAAGGCAACGCCCGCTTCATGCCCGTTGCTCCACACCACCTGACCGAAAATCTCCTGCGCCCCCCAGCGCAGCAGCACATCGCGGCCCTGACGCGGTGGGATGGTGCGCAGGCTCACGCGCGCGCCTGTTTGCGAAAGGTCGCGCAGTTCGCCATCCATGCGGCTCGCCACGGAGATCAGGATCATCCGTTGGCCGGCAGCGACTCGCGCATAGCGGCGGCGATTGCCAAACCGGTCGCTGCGGTTCTTCATTGGCGTCATCGCCCTCGCTCCTCCGGCAAGCAGGCGACGGCGAAGCGGTCGGTCATGCGGCGATCCCCAGCGACTGGTCGAATCCAAGGTCTACGCCCGCACTCACGCTCTGCAGGCACGATGCCACATCGACGCCGCGCTGGCGGATCGCCCAGTTCCGGCACCAGTCAAGCGCATCGCAGGTCTCGACGAATGCCCGCCGCTCGCTGCGATTGATCCAGCGCAGCGCCAGCGACCAGTCACACAGCTTGAGCCAGAGCGCGCGATCGTGGCGGAAGCTCTGTTCGATCGCGCAGACGGCCTCCAGATAGGCATTGATCGAGATCTGGCCCGCTTCGTATTTGCCGAAGGCATCCTCCAGCGCGGCCAGAACCCTTTCATAGCGGTCGGCGTGCAGCCGGATCCGCCGCTGAAGCATTTCCATTACGAACTGCATTGCGATCCTCATTTTATCTTCAAGGTGTTAGAGCAATATTGGCGGTCGTGATGTTGAGCGTGTTGTTCAGTTGGTTGCTGAAAGTGTGCAGCGAACCGATGATCGCCACCGAGATCAGCGCAACGAGGAAACCCATCTCGATTGCGGTGGCGCCGCTCCGGTCTTCCACCAGCAACCGGTGCAGCAACCGCTTGATCATGATCTCGGAACAGGGGCGGACAGCCACTGCTCCTCCAGCGCGCCGAGCGCCTGCCAGTCTACCGCCCGGCGCGAATCGTCGCGCCGCAGCGTGGCCCACTCCAGCGCGTGCAAGGTCACCGAAATCCGCTCGGCAATGCCGATGTGGTCGGCCGGCGCCTTGAAGGTCTTCAGCGTATCGATGGCCTGATACATCCGGCCTCGCAGACCGGGCGTGACATAGCCGAAGCCATTGGCTTCCCGGACCACCCGATAAATCGCCCCATAGCTTTCGCGCACTTCTTCCATAGCGACGCCTCCCCCGCTGATGGAGACATTGTGTAGGAGCCGCGCCTTAACCGTGCGCTTTAACGACCATCACCAAATGGACTGATGATCGAGGACACCGTGAAAGGCCCGCCGCCAAACTGAAGACGGCGCTTCACCCTGCTATTTATTTATATTTATCAATGTTTTACGCGGAATTTCTGGCACTGCCATGATTGGCGCGCACGCACAAAGGCAGCGCTCCTCCGCAGCGCCATCGCCCTGCGCAATCGTGAATCCTGCCAAATGTACGTATTAACACTCGGTCGCAGCCTCTGAACCTGACCGCGCTTGCGATCAATGCTCCCGCGACGCGCCGGCCATGGGCGCGCGAGCGCGCATGATTCTGCAGGAGACACAATTCGTCACAAATCAGACGACGGTAGGCAATCAAATGACACCATCGGAGCAGCAGCCCCATTTGCAACGGAGTCGCTCATGCTGCTTGCCTCGCTTGCTCTGTCCGCCGCCCTGCTCGCTTCCCCGCCTGCTCCCCCGTCTGCGCTTGCCCCCGCAATCGCTCACGCTGCCCCGGCACCCTGCAATCCCGATGCGATGAAGAGCATTGCCTGCACCGCGCAGCGCCACACCCCCTCGCCGCGCGCGGCGGCATCCGTGCCGATCGCCTGCAATCCCGATCCGCTCAAGGGCGCGGCCTGCCATGCCCACGTCGCACAGGCCCGCGCCGAAACCCGCAGCAACACTGCGCGCGGTGACGAACTCGCCGCAGTGGATTGAACTGTTCATGCGGGGGGCTTGCCGCCTCCCCTGCCCCCCTCTAGGCTCGGAACACGGCCATGACTGCACCTTCCATTCTGCTGGTTGAAGACGACGTTTCGCTCCGCATGCTGACCGCACGCGCCTTGCGTGAGAACGGCTATGCCGTCCGCACGGCGGCGACTGGTGCCGAAATGTGGGTCATGCTCGAAGCCGAGCCCGCCGAACTCGTGGTCCTCGATATCATGCTGCCCGGTGCCAGCGGGATCGAACTGTTCCGCAAGCTGCGCCGCCAGAGCGATGTGCCGATCATCTTCGCCTCGGCGCGCGGCAGCGAAGAAGACCGCGTGCTCGGGCTCGAACTTGGCGCGGATGACTACATCGCCAAGCCCTATAGTGCGCGCGAGCTCATCGCGCGGATCGGCGCGGTCTTGCGGCGCGGCGGCGGCGAGGGCGTCGCCAAGGGTGACGAACGCACCAGCGAAGTCCACTTCGAAGGCTGGATTCTCTCGCTGTCGCGCCGCGAGCTGCGCTCGCCCAGCGGCGCGATGGTCGATCTCACCGGCGCCGAGTTCGATCTGCTCGCCACCTTCGTCAGCCACCGCCAGCGCGTGCTCGGGCGCGAACGGCTGATCGAACTTTCGCGCACACGGCTGGGTGACAGTTCGGACCGCAGCATCGACGTGCTGGTCAGCCGCCTGCGCCGCAAGCTTTCCGCCAGTGGCAGCGAACCGCCGATCGTGACGGTGCGCGGGGTTGGCTACATGTTCAAGGCGGAAGTCCGGCGGGGTTGAAACGCCAGTATCGCCTGGGATTTCGCCGCCTTGGCCTGACCGAACGGTTGCTGGCGATCCTGCTGCTGGTCGCCGCTGTCGATTTCCTCGCCAATACCTTCCTGTTCGATTCCGCAACGACCACGGCGGTGCAGCGCGACGATGCCGCGCGCATCGGCGAGCATCTGGCCCTGGCCGCCCGCGCGATTTCCCGCGAAGCGCCCGAGCGGCGTCCCGAGGCGGTCCGCGCACTTTCCTCGCGGCGCTTCACGCTCGAATGGTATCCCCGCGCTCCGCGGGTGGCAGCGACATCGCAGGATACGGCCCTGACGGCTCGCATTCTCGCGGCTGGACCCGCGCTGGCGGAGAATGGCCAGCACCTCTTCGTTGAGCACGCGCGCGGCAGCCGCGATGTCGCCGGCACGCTCGTCATGGCAGATGGCAGTGCGCTTGGTTTCGAAACGTATGCTGGCGAAGTGCGGCTTCAGCTTTCGCTCTGGCAGATCCTGCCGATGCTGCTGCCCACGCTGGTGCTCGGCGCGCTGGCATGGTTCATGTTCCGCGCGACGATGCGATCGTTGCAACACCTTGTCAGCGCGCTTCGGCACATCGAAACGCCGAGTCTTGGCGGCCTGCCAGAACAGGGCCCTGATGAAGTGCGCCGCTTGATCCGCGCTTTCAACCAGATGCAGCGCCGCATCCAGCGCCAGCAGGCCGAGCGCACCCAGTCCATGCTGGCCATCGGGCACGACTTGCGCACACCGCTGGCGCGGCTCCAACTGCGGCTTGATGGCGCCGGGCTCGATGACGAAACGCGCGCCGAGCTGGAACACGATATCGGCGAGATGCGCCAGTTGCTCGAATCGCTGCAGGCCTTTGTCGAGGCTGGCGGCACCCAGATCCCGCCGCAGCGCATCGATATCGCGATCATGGCCGCCACCCTGGTCGATAGCGCCGCCGATCAGGGCCTCGATGCGCATTACGATGGCCCCGAGAGCTGCGAGATCATGGCGCGCGCGGTCTCGATCCGCCGGGCGCTGGCAAACCTTATAGACAACGCGCTGCACTATGCTGGCAATGTCCGCGTCTCACTGGCGAGCGAGCCCTATGCCGTTGTCATCCGCATAGAGGATGATGGCCCCGGCATTCCCGAAGACCGCATGGAGGACGTGTTCCAGCCCTTTTTCCGGCTCGACACCGCCCGCACGCGCGATACGCCGGGCATGGGGCTGGGCCTTGCCATCGTGCAGGCAGCGGTCAAGCTGGAAGGCGGCACCCTCTCGCTGATCAACAAGCGCCAGCTCGATGGCGAGGGCACGGGACTGGCGGCCGTGATCAGCCTGCCCCTGCCGGCAGCGGCGAATCCCACCTGACTCCCTCGCTGTTGCAAAAACATCGCAGCCCGGTTTTTTTGCACTGCAGCACGCCTAGCAACATTACGACACCATCCAGCAATCAAGCAGCAAAATCGTTACCGTAAGTATTACTTCACCGCACCGGACGTAGCACCAGTTGGTGAGATGCTACGCGGAGTGTGGCCGCAGGCAGGAACGGTATCCTTAATCTCGGGCTCAGCCCCAGGGAGGTCGTTCCACATGAATTTCCGTCTTGCCACCATGGCACTCATGACTGCCGTTTCCGCGCTGGCCGCTACTGCGGCGCATGCCGAAGAAACCGCGCCTCCCCCGGCTGTGACCGTCTCGGGCACCGTTGCACTCGTTTCCGACTACCGCTTCCGCGGCGTCTCGCAGTCGAACGGCGGCGCAGCCGTTCAGGGCGGCATCACTGTCACCCACGAAAGCGGCGCCTATGCGGGTTTCTGGTCGTCGAACCTCGCCGGTTGGGGCACCTTCGGCGGTCCGAACCTCGAACTCGACCTCATCGCCGGCTACAAGGTCCCCGTCGCCAAATCCGTTGCGCTCGACGTCGGCCTGACCTGGTACACCTATCCCGGCGGCTCCAGCAAAACCGCCTTCGTCGAACCCTATGTCAAGGTTTCCGGCACGCTCGGGCCGGCCAGCGTCACCACCGGCGTGGCTTATGCCCCCAAGCAGCAAGCGCTGGGCAAGTGGTACAACTCGGGCGCCTCAGCCGTTGCAGGCGTGTATGATAATCCGGGCGCCAAGACGGACAACTTCTACGTGTGGACCGACGCCGCTGCCGGTATCCCTTCGACGCCGGTCACCCTCAAGGGCCACATCGGTTACTCGAAGGGCAACTCGGGCCTGGGTCCCAACGGCACCAGCGTCGCGCCGACGGGTGAATACGTCGATTGGCTGCTGGGCGCGGATATCGCACTCGGCAAGCTCACGCTCGGCCTTGCCTATGTCGATACCGACATCAGCGATGCCGAGGCAGCCTACCTGCAGCCCAACTTCTCCTCAACCAAGAACGGCAAGACGATCGCCGGTTCGAAGTTTGTGGCCTCGATTACCGCTGCATTCTGATCGTTTTCACGAGGTACGCAGCCTGTCCCCTCGGCCTGATGGTCGGGGGGACCTTTTTGCTTCCCCTCAAGCAATGCGGCCAAGCGGCTGCACCAGCTTCGATCACCAGCCAGACGGGCGGACTGCAAGCGAACGCGCTGCAGACACGGCTCGCGCTTTATCGCAAGGCACCGGCTGGCAAACTCACAATGACAGGGAAACAGGTGCGAACCTCCCGGTGAAGCGGGGGGGACCAGAAGGCTCGCACCCATTTGCGACCGCGAAGAGGAGCTTTGCTCCATCGACCCGATGGCTCAGAGGTGGGCTTCGCCCCCCGCGCCCTCAACCTGTCCCGGAGGGCAAATCACGCCACTTTGGCAGGGTTCGCAGCCCCTTCGGGCGAATCAGGTGCACTGCCGCCAGATCGGACGTCAGAGCCCCGCTTCGATCGCCATGCGGATGGCGTCCGCGCTGGTGCGAACGCCCAGCGCGCGCAGCACCGCCGCGCGATGGAGCTTGACCGTCCGCTCGCTCAGCCCAAGCTCGTAGGCGATCTGCTTGTTGAGCCGCCCGGCTGCGATGCATTCGAGGATCTCGCGTTGCCGGCGCGAAAGCGAGGCGACCTTCTCGCGCGCTTCCACCGCGCGGGCGCTCGGCACCGCATCGGCTGCCCCGGCGATTTCCACCTGGCTGCCGAGGAACCATTCAAGCTCCCCCGCAGCATCGAAGATCGGCGCGATCATCACTGCGTTGCGGAACGGGGTCCCATCGCGTTTATAGTTGAGCAACTCGACCATCACCGGCACGCGTGCTGCGATGCCATCGCGCAACTGTGCGGTCAGTTCCGGTTCGGTGCCCGGGCCGCGCAGGAAACGGCAATTGCGCCCGATGATTTCATCGCGCCCATAGCCGGTGAGTTCCATGAAAGCCGCGTTGCAATCCACGATGGGATTGTCCGGCAAACGCGGGTTGCTCACCACCGCGGCCACCAGGCTGTTCTCGATCATTGCGCCAATTGCCATATTCTTTCCCTTCGGCTCCGGAGCGCCGCGCGCAATTGCCCTTAGGTCCATGTTCCCAAAAACCGGCCCCGTCCCGATCCTTAGAGCCAAGATTGCTGCGTGGGTAAACCCATTTGCGACGGTGCTGCAATATGTGCCGCGCGGATTTCTGCCCTTTTTCTGCAGCGAGTGCGTGGTCCATTCCGGCGCGCAACTTCCTCTCGTCCACGGAGCGCACGCATGAATTACGTAAATCACGAGTTCGAAGCGCGCGACGAGGACGGAAAACTGATTGTTCCTGAACCTGTTCAGGAAGCAATCCGCACGCTGCTGCGCTGGGCGGGCGATGACCCGGAGCGCGAAGGCCTTACCGACACGCCCGCACGCGTCGGCCGTGCATGGCGCGAATATTGCGCCGGCTATGAGGAAGACCCCGGCATCCACCTGCGCCGCACCTTTAGCGAAGTTGCAGGCTATGACGAAGTCGTCCTGCTGCGCGACATTCCGTTCCAGTCGCACTGCGAACACCACCTCGCGCCGATCACTGGCACAGCATCGATCGCCTACCTTCCCCGGAACCGCGTCGTCGGCATCTCCAAGCTGGCGCGAGTGCTCCACGGCTTCGCTCGCCGCCTGCAAATTCAGGAACGGCTGACCAGCGAAGTCGCCAACTGCATCTGGGACAATCTTCAGCCACATGGCGTCGCCGTGGTGATCGAGGCGCAGCACGGCTGCATGACCGGTCGCGGCGTTCGTACGCCAGGCGTCGGCATGGTCACCAGCCGCATGCTCGGCTGCTTCCTCGAGGATGACAGCAGCCGCAAGGAAGTGCTGTCGCTGATGGGCCGCAAGTAACGGCGATCAGATCCATGCGTAGCGTTGCCATCATCGGGGCCGGGATTGCGGGCCTCTCATGTGCAGATGTTCTGGCAAAGGACGGCTGGCGGGTCACTTTGTTCGACAAGGGCCGCAAGGCTGGCGGCCGGATGTCGTCGAGGCGGGTCGAGACCCCACACGGCGAGGCGAGCTTCGACTTCGGCGCACAGTACTTTACCGTTCGCCATGATGGTTTCGCGGCTGAAGTCGCCCGCTGGGCCGATGCCGGGCTGGCAGTCCGCTGGCCCGATGCGGGCGCTGACGCGTGGATCGGCGTTCCCGCCATGAATGTCGTGGTGCGCGAGATGGCGGCGCGGCACGAAGTGCGCTTTTCGCACCACGTCAGCGGCCTTGCCCGAGAGGGCATGTCATGGCGCCTCCTTGGTGAGGGCATGCCGACCGAACAATTCGATGCTGCCGTCCTTGCGCTTCCTGCCGAGCAGGCCGCACCGATTCTGACGCTCCACGATTTCGATCTGGCCCGCACGGCATTGTTCGCGCGTTCGCAGCCGTGCTGGACCGGCATGTTCGCCTTCGACAGCCCCCTGCCCCACGGCGAGGACATCCTGCGCAACCACGGCATCCTCGCCTGGGCCTCGCGCGATAACGCCAAGCCCGGTCGGCGCGGACCGGAGAGCTGGGTGGTCCAGGCCACACCGCAATGGTCGACAGCACATCTCGAGCGCAGCCCAGAGGAAATCGCGCCCCTTCTGCTCGCTGCCTTGCATGAAGCGACCGGAGCGCATGCCCATATGCCGCTCGCTCATTCCGCGCATCGCTGGCGCTACGCCTTGTCAGCCGGCACCGGGCTTGGCTGCCTGTGGAACGAGCAGCAGCGCATCGGCGCCTGCGGGGACTGGCTGCTTGGCCCGCGCGTGGAATGCGCCTGGATCTCCGGCCGGATGCTGGGCGAACGCATCCTGGGTGCCGCGCGCGAAGCCGCCTGAGCTGGAGGTTCGGCGGCTGGAGGCGGAGATTGACGAGCCCCGCAAAATGCCCCTGCGAGGCTCCATCGCTACTGGCCCAATTCGCCCAAGCTCCGGATAGAAAAGTTGCCAGTTTCGTATGGGTACACGGCACCATGGGCCAAACAGCTTCCGAGAGGCGTGGAGCTGGGCGAGTGGGCACAATCGCGCCCAACCCTCCCTGCTCGTCGGGTGATCGCCGCTAGGCCGGGCTCAGACCAGCATCGCCGATGCCGAGCCCAGCTCGGCGAAATAGCGCGCCATCGCATCAGCAGCCTTGTCGGTCAGCGTGATGAAGGCGCGGCGGCGATCGGTCTCGTCGTCAACGCGCTGGAGCAGACCCGCGTCGGTCATCTGGCCAATCCAGCGCAGCGCGGTCGTCGGCGGCACGCCCGAGGCGATGCAGAGCGAGGTGACCGAGACGCGCACGTGTTCGGCGCGCGCAGCAGTGAGATCGAGCAGCATGTCCCACGCCGGATCGGCGAAGAGATCACCTTCGAAGAAGCGCGCGCGCAGTTGGCGCTGGCGGATGATCTTGCGGACGAGCCGCGGATCGGGAAGCGGCGGGCGGGCGGCGCGAACCAGCCGGTCCGTGCCATCGTCAAGTCGCGCCTCGTCACCGGAGTCATCGAAGCGGAACGCCGAAGCCTGCGCCGTCGCAGCACCTGAACCGGACGAGAGCGCCTCAAGCTTCTGGGCAATCTGGCCGACCTGTTCGGTAAGGCGCAGCAGCGCGAGCCGGTCTTCCTCCGAAAGCTCACGCACGCGGTTTCCGGCCCGGGCCAGCGTGCGGCCCAAGGCGATCACGCGGTCAGCACGGCTGGGGGTGACGAGGATCTGCGCTTCGCTCTGATCAAGGCAGCCGAACACATCGTCGAGCGAGCCGATGCTGGTCGAGACCACCAGTTGCGATCCGCTCTTCGCCGCACGCAGATCGAGCCGGGCGAGCGCAGCGAGTTCGGCGCCGTCGATCACCGGGCAATCGACCAGCACGAGATCACCCAGCGCCGGACCGCCTTCCGAGCCGAGCAGATTGCCGAGATCCGCCGTCTGCGCGATACGCAGGCCGGCCGCCACCGCGTCTTCCTCCATCTCGGCCCGCAAATAGCTGCGGTCCGCGAAGATGGAGACAGCCAGAGCCGATGTGCCGCGATCCTGCACGCGGCCCTGAAGCCTGCCCTCCACCCGATCGCGCATCTCCACCACGGGCGGTGCTCCTGCATCGCCATTGCCGTAGTCGAACTGCCTGGCAGCCTGTCCCATTGAAAGCGCACTCCGTAAATGTCCGTATACGAACAAGAGTGGAACAAAACAGGCTCAGGTCAAGATCAAAAAGCTCCAAACTGGATGCAGGCCAGGGGAACACCTCCGGCAGAGCCGACACGATCCCCGCAAATCCAACGGTTTGATCCGCGCATCGCGGATGCATTCCGCATCGCGGCAAAATGGGCTGCAACCGCGCGGAACATGCACTTTCATCCCGGCCAGGGCGCGCATCCGCTCCGATTCGGCGTGGCCGTTGTCAGTCGATGAAAGGATCGCGCACGAGGATCGTGTCCTCGCGCTCCGGGCTGGTCGAGACAAGCGCGACCGGGGTTTCGATCAGCTCCTGCACGCGCTGGATGTACTTGATCGCCTGCGCCGGCAGGTCCGCCCATGAACGCGCGCCGGCGGTCGTGCCCTGCCAGCCGTCCATTTCCTCGTAGATCGGTTCCACCGCGGCCTGATCGGCAGCATGGCTCGGGAAATAGTCCAGCACCTTCCCGCGCAGGCGGTAGCCGGTGCAGATCTTCACCTTGTCGAACCCGTCGAGCACGTCGAGCTTGGTCAGCGCAATCCCGGTCACGCCCGAGATCGAGCATGACTGGCGCACCAGCACCGCATCGAACCAGCCGCAGCGGCGCTTGCGCCCCGTCACCGTGCCGAATTCGTGGCCGCGTTCACCCAGTTGCTGGCCAACTTCGTCTTCCAGTTCGGTCGGGAACGGGCCCGAACCAACGCGGGTGGTATAGGCCTTGACGATGCCGAGCACGAAACCGGTCGAATTGGGGCCAAGGCCCGAACCCGATGCCGCCGTGCCCGAAACGGTGTTGGACGAGGTGACGAAGGGATAGGTCCCGTGATCGACATCGAGCAGCACGCCCTGCGCGCCTTCGAACAGGATGCGTGCGCCGGCCTTGCGCACCTTTTTCAGACGCTTCCACACCGGCTGGGCATATTGCAGCACGAAGGGCGCAATCTCGCGCAGCTCTGCCAGCAGCGCGGCGCGGTCCACTGGCGGCTGGCCGAAACCGGCGCGCAGCGCATCGTGATGGGCGCAGAGCCGGTCGAGCTGCGAATCGAGTGCATCGAGGTGCGCCAGATCGCACACCCGGATCGCGCGGCGGCCAACCTTGTCCTCATAGGCCGGGCCGATCCCGCGCCCCGTGGTGCCGATCTTGCCGGAACCCGCCGCCGTCTCGCGCAGGCCGTCGAGGTCCCGGTGCAGCGGCAGGATCAGCGGGCAATTGTCGGCAATCGCAAAGTTTTCGGCATGGATGCTCACGCCCTGCCCGGTCAGCTTCTCAATCTCCGCCTTGAGCGCCCACGGATCGAGCACCACACCGTTGCCGATGATCGAAAGCGTGCCCCGCACAATGCCGGACGGCAGCAGCGAAAGTTTGTAGACCGAACCGTCCACCACCAGCGTATGGCCTGCGTTGTGACCGCCCTGGAAGCGCACCACGGCATCGGCGCGGCTAGCCAGCCAATCGACGATCTTGCCCTTGCCCTCATCGCCCCACTGGGCGCCGATCACGGTCACGTTGGCCACGGCTCACGCTTTCATTCTGTTGCAGTTCAAAGTCGGCTGGCGCCCTAGGGGAGTGTGGCGCTGAGGGCAAGGAAAAGGGGGCGCCACCAGCTTATGGGGGATGGCCATGCGAATTCATTTCGATTATCGCCGAATTATCGAATCAGGAGCCGAGCTTGACCGTATCTCTTGCCCTGCCCCGCGCGGTGGATCTGCTATCGGCGCTGGCACAAGGGCACCGGCTCGCCGTGTTCCGACTGCTGGTGAAGGCCGGACCTGAGGGCCTGCCCGCCGGCGTGATCGCGCGCGAAGTGGGCGTGCGGCCCAACACGCTCTCGACTCACCTCGCGATCCTTGATCATGCCGGATTGGTCCATGCCCGGCGCGAGGGCCGCTCGCTGATTTACTCCGCAGACTATGCCGCGATGCGCACGTTGATGAGCTTCCTCGCGGAGGATTGCTGCGGCGGAAGGCCGGAAATCTGCGCGCCGCTCGCTGAACTCGCGCCCGACTGTGGGGCCTGTGCATGAGCCTAGCGCGGCGGATCGTGGCGGAAGGGCTCGGCACCCTGCTCCTGCTCGCCGTGGTGGTCGGCTCCGGCGTGATGGGCGCGCGGCTTGCGGGCGGCAACGATGCCATCGCGCTCCTGGGCAACACGCTCTCGACCGGTGCGGGGCTCGTGGTCCTGATCCACATGTTCGGCCCGATTTCCGGCGCACACTTCAATCCCGCGGTGACCCTGGCGACCGTGCTGCGCCGTGAGCTCAGTCCGGTGGACGCGTTTGGCTATATCGCGGCGCAAGTCATCGGCGCGGTGCTGGGCGTGTGGCTGGCGCATGCGATGTTTGCACTGCCGATACTGCAGATCTCCGCCCACACGCGCGGCGGTTGGGCGCAGGGCCTTGCGGAACTGGTCGCCACATTCGGACTGCTCGGCACGATCCTCGCCGTCTCGAAGCACCGCCGCGAGTTCACGGCTGTGGCGGTGGGGCTCTACATCACATCGGCCTACTGGTTCACCGCCTCAACGTCTTTCGCCAATCCGGCGGTGACGCTGGCGCGCGGGCTCACCGATACGTTTGCGGGCATCGCGCCCGCATCGATCCCCATGTTCATCGCCGGACAGCTGGCTGGCGCGCTTGCCGCCCTTGCCGTGTTCGGCTGGCTTCTGGCAGAGGACCACGCATGACTGACAGCTTCCCGATCACCATCTACCACAACCCCAAGTGCGGCACCTCGCGCAATACGCTGGCGATGATCGAGGCGGCGGGTTACGCGCCCACGGTCGTCGAATACGTCAAGGCCGGCTGGACGCGGCCGCAGCTTGACCAGATCCTTGCCGACATGGGCGCGGCACCGCGCGAAATCATGCGCACCAAGGGCACCCCGGCGGAGGAACTCGGCCTGACCGATCCCGCTGCCAGCGACGAGGCCATCCTCGCCGCGATGGTGGAGCACCCGATCCTGGTGAACCGGCCCATCGTGGTGACGCCGAAGGGCACCAAGCTGTGCCGGCCTTCGGAACTGGTGCTGGGCCTGCTGGACCGGAAGCCCGAGAGCTTCACCAAGGAAGATGGCGAGGTCGTGAAGCTTTAAAGCTTCACCGGCTCGCCGCCGCGCAGCTCGTGCGTGCAGCCGAGCGTGGCGGCGCTGTCCGCCTCGCTCAGTGCGGCGACCGTGCGCCAGCCGATGCTGCGCAAGCGGGCAGCGACATCGCGGTCATGCCCGAAGGGCAAGAATACGCTTTCCGGCGCCGGTTCGGCTTCGGCCACCTGCGCGATCAGGGCGTCAGGATAGAGCGAGAAGCCGGTCGCGACTTCGCCCTCACCGCTACCTGCGATGCGATAAGTGCCGCCGCGGCCGAGCGCGCCGCGCACCCCATCGGCATAGAGCGTAAAGCCCAGCCAGGACTGATACTCGAAGCCGTGGCGCTCCGAAGGATCGAGCGTGAGCCGCGCGGTGCCGCCCAGCGTTGCGGCAATCTCGCGCAGCGCGGCGATGCGGCTGGCGAGCGCGCCGCCTGCGTCGATGGCGGCAAGCTTTTCAATCGCCGTATCGAAATCGCCGGTGGCGTATAGCAGCGGGACATAGGCCTCGCCGCCCGCATCGACGAGCCCGCCCGCATCCTTGGTATCAAGCTCGCGCCGCACCGCCTCGATCTGCTGCGGCGCCAGCGGGAAGGCCTTGGCAGCAAGGGTATCGACGAGATCGGGCAGCGTGAAATCGACGCTGACGCCTTGCGCGCCGGCGGCCTGCAACGCCTCGATGGCGATGGACACGACCTCGGTGGCCGCTGCGACATTGTCCGTCCCGATCAGCTCTGCGCCGCACTGCAGCCGCTCGCGCGCCGGATCGAGCGCATCACCCTTGATGGTGAGCACCTGCCCCGCATAGCACAGCCGCAGCGGGCGCGCGGCGGCGGCGAGGCGCGTGCCGGCAATGCGGCCGATCTGCGGCGTATGGTCGCTGCGCAGGCCCATCATCCGCAGGCTCGCCGGATCGACAAAGCGGAACATGCGCCGCTGGTTGATCCCGTCCATCCGCGCGGCCAGGCTGCGCTCGAACTCGATCATCGGCGGCAGCACGCGGTCATAGCCGTGGCCGTGCATCACGTCCTGCAAGCTGCGCATCACGCGCGTGGTCGCGGCGGCTTCGCGCGGGAGACGGTCTTCGAGGCCCTCGGGCAGGAGATCGGAATTCGGTTCGGTCATGGCAACGGCGCCCTAGCCCACGGCGCGCGAGAATCGAACCCCAATTGCGCGGGTTGGGTGCGGCATGTGCTGCCCCACACCGACCTGTCGGAATTCCTTACGGTTGACACAGTTGACACAGTCCTGAGGAATAACTGCATTCGATTAGTGGAGTGAGTTTGATCGGCCAAGGCGATCAATGACGGCAGTGCTGGCGGTTGGGGTGGCAGCATGGGTCAGGTGGCTCGGCACTGTGGGGCGGACACGCAGAGCCTTGCAGATTTGGGGGATGTAGGAAAGTTCGTGGGGGGCGCCGGACAGGCAAGATGCTGCAGCGCCCCCCTTTCGCCGGTGCGGCTTAGGCCTGAAGAACCTCTACCCTGAAACGAAAATCCCATGCGGATGGGCCGCATGGGATTCTCTTGTTCGGCAGCCTGAACGGCCGACTCTTACATCTTGACGTTCACTTCCACGCCAAACGTGCGCGGATCGTTGAAGAAGCCGGTGATACCGGCAGTCGGAGAGCCTGATTTGTAGAACAAATGCTGTTCGTTGAACAAGTTGCGCGCCCAGGCCGAAACTGTCAGCCGTGCGCTATCATTGCCCATGTCGATATCAGCGATGGCAATCCGGCCGTTCATGACAAACGCGCTCTCACCCTTCGGCTGCGCAAAGCGCACCGCCCGGGTGCGGGTATCGAGCAGCGAGTCGGTGTAGTTGGAATAGAAGCCTGAATCATAGTTCCCATCGAGATGGGCTCTGACCGTAAAACCATTCAGGGGGAGTTCGTAATCGATCGACCCGCTGGCGGCGTATTCAGGCGTATAAACCTGATAGATCTTCTGGGCGGCCGTGACCGAGACAATCTGGCCGTTGATGCGCTGCTGGAACGGGTTCACCGTGTCGGGGATCTTCACGCTGGTATAGGCAAAGCTGCCCGAGAGCGTCAGGCCTTCCAGCGGCATTACGGTCAATTCGGCCTCAATCCCCTTGAGCCGCCCGGTGCCGGGGGCATTGACCGTGTCAGTCGTGGTGCGCGTGGTGACGACCCGCACGCCATTGACGAAATCCTCATACTGGCCGCTGAAGTCGAGTTGGATGTTCTTGTAGGAACCCGTGTACGCCGCGATATTGAAGCGCGCGCGGTGATCCCAGAACTCGGTCTTGGCGCCGATCTCGAACATCGAGACAGTCTCTGGATTGAACGTAGCGTAACTCAGCGATCGCGAGTTCGCGCCGCCCGAGCGGTAGCTGGTGCTCCACTTCCCGTAGAGATGGAGATCGCGCGATGCATCGACGCTGAGATTGACCAACGGGTCGACCCGCGATTTTGAATAATCGAGCGGGATCTCTGCCGGCGGATTGCCATTGATTCCAGCCGGAAGCGCGCCATTGACCGTGAACAGCCGCCCCTCCTTCTTGTCGCGCGTCCAGCGTGCGCCAAGCGTCAGATGCAGCATGTCGGCAGCGATCGGCGGCGTGTAGGTGCCCTGTCCATAGGCCCCGATGCTGGTGGTGGTGACATGGCTGGCGCGCTGCACCACATAGGGCGAAAGCGCTGACGTGGGATACCCGGCCAGGTCCACCGTGAAAGCGCTACCCGCCGCGTCCGAAAAGCGTGCCACGAACGGCGCCTGCGCGTCATCCTGAACGCGCTCCTGATAATAGAGCGCGCCAGTGGCAAATTTGATCCGGCCAAACTCGCCAATTGCCTGAATTTCTTCGCTGAACTGGTTCTGGCGGAAGGCCGCAAGGCTGTAGCGCTGGAACAAGGCTCCAGTAAAATTGGCCGCAGGCCGGGTCACGAACGACGATGCAGCGGCAGCGTTGTCGAATTGGGTCTGGGTCATTTCGCGATAGGCAGTGATCGACTTGAGCAGCAGCTTGGGCATCACCTGCCATTCAAGGTTGAACCGGCCCCCGGTCGTCTTGCCGACGCTTGGCTGCTGGATCGCCCCCACCGCCGCAACGCTGACGCGCTTCGGCTGCAAGGGAGTGGCCGCTGCGATGACATAGGCCGCAATGGCAGGGTTGTCAGGGCCCGAGGCCGGGACTGCGAACGGGGCACTGACGAGCTGCTGGTACAGCGTGCTGGTTGCATCATAGGAGGAGTCGAACGAAAGATCGGCGGTGACCGTATCGGTCGGCTTCCACAACAGTTCGACATGGCCGCCGCGGCGATCGTAGCTGTTGAAATCTGATTGGCCTGCGAGCGGATTCTTCACAAAACCGCCGCGACGTGTGACGATGCCATCCAGCTTGAGGCTGAAGTTGCTGAAGCTGGGCAGGTCGAGGTGAACCACCCCGTTATAGCTGCCATAGTTACCGACCCCGACCGTGGTATTGAGCTTGAATTCGCCGCTGGGCCGCTTGGTGGTGATGCTGACCGCGCCGCCTTCCGTGTTGCGACCGAACAAAGTGCCTTGCGGCCCCTTCAGCACTTCGATGTTCTCGACATCGAACATGGCCGCGCCAAGCGCCTGCGGTCGGCCGAGGTAGACCCCGTCGATGTAGACCCCGACACCCTGATCGCGCGCGGGCTGGTTGCTGTCGGACAGCACGCCGACGCCGCGTACGTTGATGATCAATGCGCCCGGCCGCGAGAAGAACGGGGCCACGCGCAAGCTGGGGATTGCGCCATCGCTGAGATCCACCAGCGACTGGACGTGACGATTGACCAGCGCGGCGCTGTCGAGCACCGAGATGGCAATCGGGGTCTGCTGCAAGTTCTCCGGCCGCTTTTGCGCCGTGACGATGATTTCAGTGAGCCCACCTTGCTCGCCCGCATCGGCAGCTGCTGCATCATCTGACGTGGCGGGAGCCGCCTCTGCGGCAATCGCCTGTGTAGAAACGCCTGCGAGCAACACAGTCAGAATCTGCGCGGCCAGAATCTGCGCGGCAAGTGTTTTCAATGTTGGTTTCATCGTGTGCCCCCTGAAACAAGCAGTAAACAGGGGTTTCCGATCACAGCATTTCGCTAGACCGCCCTGCCCCTCAGGCGGCGCATCTAAGGACTGACAGTGACACTTCAGCGGCTGATAGAAGGCAAAACGAAGACACTGAATCGGATACAAATAGAACCGATGTGACTGCTATCGAAATGTCACAAATCATCTTTACGCGATGGTCAAAATATTGGCCAATGAGAGCGGGTTCGCTATTCTCGGCACATCTCGTGAAGGATTTATCATGAAAACCGGCGCGCTTCTCGGCCATGGTATGGTGCCAGTGGCAATCATGGCCCTCCTCTCCGCACAACCGGTGGCGGCCAAGGTAACCGGGGCGGAAGTCATTCGCACGGCGGACGGGACGCTGACCGTGCGGTGGCAAGCGACGGGGCCGGTCGACGTGCTCGTGGCCAGCGACCCCCAGGCATCGGTGAAAGACGCGCAAGTCGTCTCGGCAGCCGATCTTGACGGCAGCTTTATCGACAAGGAGGGAAGCACCGAGGCGCGCCGCTTTTTCACGATCCGGGATCGCCAGGACGGCAGCGCAGTGCATGTGGCCGAAAGAGTGCTACCCTTGGAGCAGGGCTCGAACTTCCGCGACATTGGCGGTTACCCGGCGGCAGGGGGCAAGACGATCAGGTGGGGCACGATCTATCGGTCGGGCGCAACCCCGCTGCTGACCGTGCAGGATCAGGCCCGCATTCGCGCGCTGGGCCTGCGCAACATGATCGATCTGCGGTCTGACGAAGAGCGCGTCCTCGCGCCCTCCAGAATTGACGGCGTGGCCTATTCCGCCATCGGCTACCAGATGGGTTCGATGATGAATACGGGCGCTGCGATGCGCAATGGTGCGGCGCTCTATCACAATTTCCCCAAGTTCTTCGCGCCGCAATTGAAGGTCATCTTCGACAAGCTCAAGCGAAACGAAGGTCCGCTGGCCTTCAATTGCTCGGCTGGGCAGGATCGCACCGGGTTTGCATCGGCCATGGTGATGTCGGCGCTGGGCGTGCCGCGCGATGTGATCGTGCGGGACTATCTGCTCTCAACCGAATATCGCCGGCCGCAGTTTGAACTGCCGCGCATCAACCCAGAACTTTACAAGGACAACCCTGTCGCGCTGATGTTTGCGCGCTATCAAGGCGCGCCCGGCGCAGACAAGCCGCAGCCGTTGCTGGAGGCAGACGGCACCCCCTATCTCGCCGGGGCCTTTGCCGAGATCGAGACCAAATGGGGATCGGTCGACAATTACCTCAGGGACGAAATCGGCCTCACCGCGCAGGATATCGCGGCGCTGCGCCGGAGCTACCTGGAGTAACGCTGGCGGATGACGACTGCGGCCAGAAAGCGAGGCGTCGCCGTAACCCCACTCACCCCAGCACGGAAAAGCTGCTCGCGCGGTTGATGGGGCGGAGGCGGGAGAAGGCGGCGAGGCCCACGTCCCGGCCCGTTGCGGGCAAGCGGAACTGCAAGGGCGTCCGGTCGTGGTCGGCGCCGTTCATCACGCTCTCGATCAGATGGCCCATCAGGCCGCCGACAAGCGGCGCGTTCTTGAACTGGTTGCCGCTGGTGCCGACGGCGGTGAAATAGCCATCGATGTCGCTCCTGTCGTAAACCGGGATCCAGTCCTCGCTGACGTCATAGAGCGCGGCGAAGCCTTGGGCCGTGTTGGGAATGCCGAGGTGCGGGAAACGCAGGGCGGCGCGCCAGACCTGATTGGTCCATTGGTCGGTGAGGCTGGTCTCGTAGTCCTCGCTGTCGAGATATTCGAGCACGTCGCAGGCCGGTTCGAGCGAGCCGATCAGGAGACGGTCCGCCTGGTCCGGGCGCATGTAGATGCCGGCGTCGGCGTCGGTCATGACGAAGCGCAGGCTTGGCCCTTGCGGGGTCTGCGGCATGGGGATGGTGGCGACTTCCTGCCGCAGCGGGCGGGTGCTGATGTGCTCCGGCTTGTGCGCGCCGGCGAGGCCGTTCACCCAGCGCGAGGCGGGGCCGGCGGCGTTGATGACGATGGGGGTGTGGATCAGGCCGCTCTTGTCGCAGGTGAGGCCGGTGATCTTCCCGGCGGACTGGTGGATGGCCAGAACGGTGTCGTTGAAGCGGAAATGGCCACCGGCGCGCTCCACGGCCCCGGCGATCTGGGCGGTCGCCAGCTGGGGATCGCTGATATAGCCGCCGGTGGGGCAGAAGATCGCGCCGGTGATCGGATCGCCCGCGGTTTCGCCGAACGCAGGGTCATCGATGCGGCGGGCGGGGCTGAATTGGCGGAGGTCCGCGCCGGGGAGCCATTCGGGAAGCTCGCCCGGCCCGACATCGGTGAAAGGGACGCCGACTTCGCGCAGAACCGCACGCGTGCCGGTGAGCTGGCGATTGTCCACCGCTTCAAGGACGAGGCAGCCGCATTCGTTGTAGTGCAGCGCGGAATCGGGGCGGTAGCCGAGGTACTCCTCCCAGTTCTGCCAGGCGAAGTGCGCTTCATAGGCGAGCGCGGTGCCGTCGATGGTCGAATAGTAGGGCCGGATGATCGCAGCAGACCAGGATGTGGAGCCGTGCCCCGGTGCAGGGCCGCGGTCGACATTCAAGGTGCGGTAGCCGCGCCGCGCCAGATCGAGCGCGATGGCGCAGCCGATGACGCCGGCACCGATGATCACGGCGTCGTATGCAGTGCTTTCGGGCATTGAGGCTGGTTCCCCTCTCCCAACCCTCTCCCCTGAAGGGGAGAGGGCTCTCAGGATATCAATGGAAGATATCGGTCCAGAGCATCCACTTGCCGTTCACCAGCTTGTAGACGACGACAGCGGTGACGTTGGCGTGGACGGAGTTAGCGCCCTTGGTGTCGTATTCGACGCGGGAGATTTCGCGGATGTAGGTGGGCGAGAGGCGCTCGGTTTCGAGGACGGTGAGCTTGAGGTTGGTGATCGCGGTGGCCGCGCCGGTCCACCATGCGGTGATATCCGCGCCCTTGTAGAGCTTGTTGTCGCCCGGGAGCATGGTGGCGTCGGCTGCGTACATCGCGCCGACGGCGGCGGTGTCGCCCTTGTTGAACGCAGCGGCGAGCGCGTCATCCGCCGCCTGGATCATCGCATTGTCGTTGGCGAGCGCCGGTGTTGCGGAGAAAACGAGTGCGGCCGCGGCGAGAAGTGTCTTGCGCATGAGAAGTGAGCCCCCTTGGGAATGGTCCCCGAAGGAGGAGGCTATGGGGCTTTGTCCGGCGCGTCAAACACCGCGCGGGGATGCGCCCCGAAGGGCGGGCGTAGCGCCGGCATCCTTCGACAGGCTCAGGTTGAGCAAGCACGGAAAAAGGGGACAGTCCCCATTTAATCTGCCCGCCGGAAGCGGCACATTAAACAGGAACTGCCGATACTTGGAGCCGATAAAATAGGGACTGTCCCTATTTTTAGAACTTCAGCGCGCGCACCGTGCGGACGCCGGGGACGGTGCGAGCTTCGGCCAGCACCGCCTCGGTGACGGGGCTATCCACCGAGAGCAGCAGCACCGCCTCACCGCCGGCCTCGCGGCGGCCGAGGTGGAAAGTGCCGATATTGATGCCAGCCTTGCCGAGCAGCGTCCCGATCGAGCCGATGAAGCCCGGCGCATCCGAGTTCACGATATAGAGCATGTCGCCCGCCAGATCGGCTTCGATGCTGATGCCGAAGATTTCAACGAGGCGCGGCTGGCCGTTGGCGAACAGCGTGCCCGCGACCGAACGGTCACCCTGCGCGGTGCCGACGGTGACGCGCACCAGCGTGTGGTAATAGCCTTCGCGGTCATGCCGCACTTCGCGCACGTCGAGCCCGCGCTCCTTGGCGAGGAAGGGCGCGTTGACCATGTTCACGGTCTGCGAATACTGCTTCATCAGACCCGCCAGCACCGCGCCGGTGATCGGCTTCTGGTTGAGCTGCGCGGCGGCGCCTTCCACTTCGATGGCGATCTTGGTGAGGTTGTCATGCGCGAGCTGGCCAACAAGGCTGCCGAGGCGTTCGGCAAGCGCCATGTAGGGCTTGAGCTTCGGCGCTTCCTCGGCCGAGAGCGAGGGCATGTTGAGCGCATTGGTGACGCCGCCGGTCACGAGGAATTCGGCCATCTGTTCGGCCACCTGCAGCGCGACGTTAACCTGCGCTTCCGTGGTGCTTGCGCCGAGGTGCGGGGTGCAGATGAAGTTCGGCGTGCCGAACAGCGGCGATTCCTTGGCGGGCTCGGTCTCGAACACGTCGAGCGCGGCGCCGGCGATATGGCCGGCATCCATCAGGTCCTTGAGCGCGGCTTCATCGATCAGGCCGCCGCGCGCGCAGTTGATGATGCGCACGCCCTTCCTCGTCTTGCCGAGGTTTTCGCGGCTGAGGATGTTCTTCGTCTCGCTGGTGAGGGGCGTGTGCAGCGTGATGAAATCAGCCTTGGCGAGTAGTGTATCGAGGTCTGCCTTTTCGACGCCGATCTCGATCGCGCGTTCGGGGGTGAGGAAGGGATCGTAGGCGACGACCTTCATCTTGAGGCCGAGCGCGCGGCTGGCGACGATCGAGCCGATATTGCCCGCACCGATCAGGCCGAGCGTCTTGCCGGTGACTTCGACGCCCATGAAGCCGTTCTTCGGCCACAGGCCCTGCTGGGTCTGCGCATTGGCTTCGGGGATCTGGCGGGCGAGCGCGAACATCAGCGCGATGGCGTGTTCGGCGGTGGTGATCGAGTTGCCGAACGGGGTGTTCATCACCACCACGCCCTTGGTCGAGGCATAGGGGATATCGACGTTGTCGACGCCGATGCCGGCGCGGCCGATCACCTTGAGGTTCGTCGCGGCATCGAGGATCGCCTTGGTCACCTTGGTCGAGGAGCGGATGGCGAGGCCATCATAGTCGCCGATGCGGGCGATCAGCTCTTCGGGGGTTTCGCCGGTGATGACGTCCACGTCGCAGCCGCTTTCGGCGAAAATGCGCGCGGCGTTGGGGTCCATCTTGTCGGAAATGAGTACGCGGGGCTTGGTCATGATTGTCTCCCTCTCCCCTTCAGGGGAGAGGGCCGGGGAGAGGGGAACTGGTCTCGTCCGGCCCTGTGATGGTTGGAAAAAGTCGGAAAGGTGGCGCTTGTGCCCCTCTCCCAACCCTCTCCCCTGAAGGGGAGAGGGCTAGCAGGGATCAGGCGGAAGCGGTGGCCTTGACTTCGGCCCAGGCCCAATCGAGCCAGGGGCCGAGATCGGCGATATCCGCCGCATCGACGGTGGCGCCGCACCAGATGCGCAGGCCCGGCGGGGCATCGCGGTAGCCGGCGATGTCATAAGCCGCGCCCGCGTTTTCGAGGAGGCCGGCAAACGCCTTGATCAGGGCTTCGTCTGCGCCTTCGACGGTGAGGCACACCGAGGTCATCGAGCGCGAGGCGGGATCGGCGGCGAGGTGGCCGAGCCAGCTGCGTTCCTGAACCAGCTTGTCGAGCGCGGCGGAATTGGCGGCGCAGCGGGCCTTGAGGCCTTCGAGACCGCCGACCGACTTCGCCCATTCGAGCGCGAAGATCGCGTCTTCCACAGCGAGCATCGAGGGGGTGTTGATCGTCTCGCCCTTGAACACGCCCTCGGTGAGCTTGCCCTTGGAAACGAGGCGGAACACCTTGGGGAGCGGCCAGGCGGGGGTATAGGTTTCGAGGCGTTCGACCGCGCGGGGGCCAAGGATCAGGACGCCGTGGCCGCCCTCGCCGCCCAGCACCTTCTGCCAGGAGAAGGTGGCGACATCGATCTTGTCCCACGGAATGTCGTCGGCGAAGACCGCGCTGGTGGCGTCGGCGAAGGTCAGGCCCTCGCGGTCGTCGGGGATCCAGTCGCCATTGGGGACGCGCACGCCCGAAGTGGTGCCGTTCCAGGTGAAGAGCACGTCGGTCGAGAAATCGACGACGGACAGATCGGGCAGTTGGCCGTAATCGGCGCGGATGATCGTGGGATCGATCTTGAGCTGCTTGACCGCATCGGTGACCCAGCCCTCACCAAAGCTTTCCCACGCCATCGCGGTCACGCCGCGGGCGCCCAGCATCGTCCACATCGCCATTTCGAAGGCGCCGGTGTCAGACCCCGGAACCACGCCGATGCGGTGCGTATCGGGCAGCTGCAGCACTTCGCGCATCAGATCGATGCAGAGCTGCAGACGCGTCTTGCCGATCTTCGAGCGATGCGAACGCCCGAGCACTTCGGTGGCGAGTTTGGCGGGATCGTATCCGGGCGGCTTGGCGCAGGGGCCGGACGAGAAGTGAGGGCGCGCAGGCTTGCGCGCAGGGGTAGGTGCAGTCATGTAGTCTCTCCTTGCAGAGAGCACGCGCGGCGTTGGGACCGCGTGGCCCGGCGCCGTGCATAGTGGCAGGGGTGATCCTGTCAACCTGCGTTAGGGGGCGGGGCTTCCCTTAAGCTTGTTCCTAATCGCAAATTAACCATCGGCGCGGCAGAATGGCAGCATGGCCCGTCCGCTCGCCCTCACGCTTGCGCTCACCCTGCCGGTGCTGCTCGCCGGCTGCGTCGGCGGATCACCGCCGGCCCCGCGCCCCGTGCGCACGGCGACCACCTGGAACCCGCCCGCTGCGCCTGACAGCCGCATGTGCCTCGCCAATCTCAGCCAGAAATATGCGAATTTCACCCCGTTGCCGGACCAGTATTATGGCGCGGGCTGTTCGGCAGTGGGCGCGGTGCGAATCGCTTCGCTGCGCAGCGATGGCGGCATGCTCCAGATCTCGAACCTCGGCCCGGTGACCTGCCCGCTGGCCAACACCCTCTCCGGCTGGGCGCGCTTTGGCGTGGACCGCGCGGCGCGGGCGATTCTCGGCAGTCCGCTGGCGCGGATCGAGACGATGGGCAGCTATGCCTGCCGCACCGTTGCCGGCACATCGCGCCTTTCCGCCCACGCCAGCGCCAATGCCGTCGACGTCAGCGGCTTTGTGCTGGCGGACGGGCGGCGCATCACCGTCCTGCGCGATTGGGACAGCGAAAACCCGCAGATCCGCGCGTTCATTGCCACGATCCGGACCAGCGCATGCAAGCGTTTCGGTACGGTGCTGAGCCCTGAGTACAACGCCGCACACCGCGATCATTTCCACCTCGAGGTCGGCGGCGGCAGGCCGTTCTGCCAGTAGATGCGGTCCGGCTGCAGGGGCGCTGAAATCCACGCTGTGCCGTTATAAACATCTCTTCGCTTGCCGTTCTCAACCAAGTTTGTTGAGTTGCGTATCGGGCCAGGTGGGGTTGCAATGATTCGTTACGTTTACGCGTTCGGTTTGCCGGGTGTTGTCATTTGCCTGCCGCAGGAAGCGGCCACGGGGAGCGTAGCCTGATGCGCATGCGAGGCTCCCCGCGCCGTCCGCAGGGATGGGTCGAACTGCCAACCCTGCTGCTTGCTGCGGCCATCTATGGCGGATGGCTGGCCCTCACCTGGTGGCATGAAGCGCTGCCCGGTGCCGTGCTGTTCGTGGCTGGCGGCTGGATCAGCGCCTGGCACAATTCGCTGCAGCACGAGACGATCCACGGCCATCCGACGCGCAGTCCGCTCATCAACACGCTGATTGGCTGGCCGCCAATCAACATCTGGCTTCCCTACGAAATCTACTACCGCAGCCACGTGGCGCACCATTCCACGAGGCTGACGACCGATCCGTTCGACGATCCGGAATCGAAGTATGTCGCCAGCGAAGGCAGCCTGCTGTGGTGGAGCGAGCGCGTGCAGCAGACGCTCATCGGCCGGCTCGTGCTCGGTCCGCCGATCGTGGTGGCGCGGACGCTGGTGGAAGAACTGGCCCGGCTGCGACATGAACCCGGCGCTTTCCTGCGCGATTGGCTGCCGCATGGCGCGGGCGTGGCCGTGATCCTGGTCTGGCTGAACTGGTGCGGCCTGGGCCTTGGCACCTATCTGCTGTACTTCGTCTATCCCGGCACCGCGCTTTCCATGCTGCGCAGCCATGCCGAGCACCGCGCCGATCCCGATCCGGCGCGCCGCGCGGCAACGGTCGAGCGCGGCGGGCTGCTCGCGCTGCTTTATCTCAACAACAATCTCCATGCGGCGCACCACGCCCGGCCGGATCTTGCATGGTACCGCTTGCCGCGCTTCCACGCCGCGCGGCGCGGCAAGGTTCCTGCCGGCCCGGTCTATCGCTCCTACGGTGCCTTGCTGCGCCGCTTCGCCCTGCGCCCGCACGACGAACTCGTTCATCCTGACTACAAGCCATCCGGGGGATGAGCGGCCCGGTCGCCTCGCTGGGCATGTACGATCACCCCGCCCAGCGCGCCGCCAACGATTCGCTCTGGCATTGGATCGCGGCCCGCCTCGCGGCGCAAGGCGTGCGTGACGTGCCTGCCAGTCTTGAGCGGACACGCGCCCCGGATGTGCTCTGGCCGGATCCGGCGCTGCTGTTCGGACAGGCCTGCGGCTATCCTTTCGCGCGCTTTCACAAAGGCCACCTGCGCGTGCTAGCCGCACCCCGCTATGGCGCCCCGCATTGCGAAGAGACGCGCCACAGCAGCGTGATCGTCGCCCGCGCCGGGGATGCACGCACGGCGCTGGCGGACTATCGCGGCGCGGTCGCGGCGATCAATGAGCCTGCGTCGAACACCGGCGTGAACCTGCTGCGCCATACCATTGCCGACCAGTGCGGACCCGGCCCCTTCTTCGCCGGCTTTGTCCGCACCGGCGGCCATGTCGCCAGCATGCGCGCAGTCGCGGCGGGCGAGGCGGAGTTGGCCGCGATTGACGCGGTGACCTTTGCCGCCGCCGAGGCGAGCTATCCCGGTCTGCGCGAAGGGCTGAAGGTCATTGCGGTTTCCCGCAAGGTTCCCGCCCTGCCCTTCGTGACCGCGCGGGCAACGCCGGAACCGGTCGCGCAGCTGGTGCAGGAGGCGCTGCTGGCGGCGATGCATGCGCCGGAACTGGCGGAGACCCGCGCGGACCTACTTCTGCTGGGCGCCGAGCCGATCGATGCTGCGGCCTACGACGAGGTGCTGGAGCTGGAGCGCATCGCGGATGCCGCCGGCATCGCGCGTCCGCAGGGCTGAGCGCGCGCGGCCTTCCCATGACATTTGCCGCCGGTTAGCATGCTGCGATGCCGATGATCCTTTCCGCACTGGCGCTGGCTGCAGCCACCCCGCCGCCACCACCGCCACCCTCATCACGCGAACAGGTCGTGATCGGCAGCGACAATGTCGATCTGGCCGGCGCGGGCGATCTGCAGTTCTATTCGGAATCCGATCCGGTGCTGGCGGCCATGGGCGTCACCACCTTTGGGCCGGGCGATACGGAGCTCGGAACCGCCCGGATCACGTTCAACCGCCAGGGCCGCGCGGTTGCCTGCGTTCCCGGCGAAACCGGCAGCACGGCGCGCGGGGTGGCAGCGCTGTGCGAGCAGATCAAGGCGAAGGGGGAGTTCCGGCGCAACTTCGGCTTTGATCTGCCCTATGATACCGGACAGCTGGCGGTTGCGTTCTGGGGCCGAACTTTGCTCACCCCGCTGGATCCGATCGTGATCCTGCCTGCCGGGAAGGGCTACGATGTCACCATGGTGATGATCGACGGGCGCTGCCAGATCGAGGCCAATCCGTTTTCCGAGTGGCAAGAGGCCGAAATCTGCGCGGCCTGGACCCGCGCCGGGCGGCCCGGCTTCGCGCCGCTGCCGTCGGGGGCTGCGGTGCCGCCCCCCGCCCCGGTTCGCCCGAATGTGCGAAGGGCCGCGCCGCGCAAATCGGCGGGCCGGCCGGTGCGCGCTGCCGCCCGATCCACTCGCCCGGCTGCTGCACCGGCGCGCGTCCAGATCGCCTATATCGCGATCCGGCTGGGGCCGAACCGCAGCGAGATCACGGTCGGCCAGCGGCTGATCTGGCGCGATGTCGATATAGTCTATCCCCAAGTGCCCTTCGACGAACGCCCGCCGATCGGAACTGGCAACGGTTCGCTGGAATCAAAGGTTTCCGAGAATGACTATCCCAGCCTAGCGCTGCGGGAGGAGATCGAGGGCAAGGTCAAGATCCTGGTGGGCTTTCGCCGCGATGGCGAACCGGCGAGCTGCCGGCCGATCGGATCATCAGGCACGGCCTATCTCGACAACATGACCTGCAAGGTCGCGATGCGCCGCCTGCGCTTTGCCTTCAGCGACAGAATCTCGGACTTTTCGGGCCTGCGATATGAAACCAAGGATTTCCGCTGGGTGATCCCGGAGGACTAACGGCAGGCGCCGGAGCCGGAAAGGAAGCTTCAGGCCGCCATATTGCCCAGACCGGTGGCCTCGATCCGCAGTCGCACGGCTTCGGCAGCGTGGCGGGCGCCGAGCTTGCCCATCATCTTCATGCGGTGGATCTCGACCGTGCGCGGGCTGATTTCGAGATCACGCGCGATGGCCTTGTTGCTGCACCCTTCGGCGAGGCGATCGAGCACTTCCCGTTCGCGCATCGAGAGGCGGGCAATGCGCTGGCGGGCTTCCGCCGCGCGGGCGCGCTGCTGGCGCTGGGCATCGGCTTCGCGGGCGCAGCGGGCCACCGCCTCGTTTAGCGGGGCGATCTGTTCGGGCACGGTGAGATAATCGAGCGCGCCAGCCTTGATCGCGGCAACCACCGCGTCGATCGTCGGCGCTTCGGCGATCGCGATGATCGGCAGCCACTGCCCGGCGCGCATCATGGCAGCGACGAGGCTGGTTATCCCCTCGCCCACCGGCTCATCCTGCGCAAGGACAAGACCGCCCGCCGGCGCATGGCTGAGCAGCTCATCCGCGTGGGCATAGATTTCCGCATGATGCCCTGCGGCAAATGCGAGACGAGCGAGCTGGGCCCGGCGGGCTGTGTCGCTATCGAGGACATGGAGGGTGACGCGTTCGATCATGGGTTAACCAAACCATGAACACCGGCCACCACGCCAACGGGGTTAGTTTCGTTCTGAACCCACAAGCGCCGCCAAGCGGCGATACCTACCTAAGTACCTAAGGGAATCATACTCGGGAATGGACCCAATAACCCCGAATTGGTGCTTAGTAGCGCCCCTTCGGCGCAGCCCGGAGAACGAACCGATTTGGATAAGTGTTTATCCGTATAACCGGCTGCGTTAACGAAACCGGCTGCGGATCAGGTCACCGGATCATCAAAGCTGTAGTCCGGCAGCGAATAGAACGCCGAACGCAGCGCCTCGCCCCAACTTGAGGATATCAGCTTGAAGAACGGGTCTTCCGCCGTGATCCGCTTGTGGTGCAGCGGCTCGAACCGGTCGCGCTCGATCACCATGAGATCGAACGGCAGGCCGACCGAGAGATTGGCCGCCAGCGTCGAATCGAACGAGACCATGAGCAGCTTGACCGCGTCCTCGAAGCTCATCGTCTTGTCATAGCCGCGCACGAGGATGGGGCGGCCATACTTGGTCTCGCCGATCTGGAAGAAGGGCGTATCGAACGAGGCTTCGATGAAATTGCCTTCGGGATAGATCAGGAACAGGCGTGGCTCCATGTCCTTGATCTGGCCGGCGACGATCATCGAGGCGGTGAAGCGCGGGCCTTCGCCCTGCATCCCGGTATCATCCTGCCGCCCCTCGATCACATCGCGCAGCAGGCGGCCGAC
Source organism: Novosphingobium sp. FG137 (assembly GCF_057809735.1). Taxonomy (NCBI): domain Bacteria; kingdom Pseudomonadati; phylum Pseudomonadota; class Alphaproteobacteria; order Sphingomonadales; family Sphingomonadaceae; genus Novosphingobium; species Novosphingobium sp. FG137. The sequence goes on from NZ_JBMDKN010000002.1 coordinate 91,016, forward strand.
AATCGTCGCGATCTGGAACATCGTCGGCGCATCGAGGATCGATGGCCTCCGCTCGCCCGGTGTCTTGTTGCGCTCTTCCAGCTGGCTGATCACGGCCTGCGTGGTCGCCAGATTGCCTGCGGTCATGATCGAGATGATCCGCTCGCCCGGAACGGACCAGGTGAACATCTTGCGGAACGTGGAAATGTTGTCGACGCCCGAGTTCGTGCGGGTATCGCTCATCAGCACGAGGCCCTTGTCGAGCACCATCCCCACGCAATACGTCATTGGTCCTGCCCCTCGTTGTCTGGCGTCGCCCGGACTCGCGTGCGAGGTCACTGTTCCACACGCTGCTGCGCGACGGCAAGCTTCACGTGCAAGGTTTCGTCATAGGCACCGTAGCGGATGCCGGTGACGGGGGCAGCATCGCGATAATCCCGGCCCGTCGCGACACGGACGTAATGCGGATCGGGCGAGATTCCGTTGGATATGTCAAAGCCAACCCAGCCGAGCCCATCGACCATGGCCTCGGCCCAGGCGTGGCCGGCATCCTGCTCGACGCGGTCCTTCATCATCAGGTAGCCGCTGACATAGCGCGCCGGCACGCCCAGCGCGCGCGCCGCCGCGATGAAGACGTGGGCATGGTCCTGGCACACCCCGTGCCCGGCGGCGAGCACAGCCTCGGCGTTGCTCGCGGTATCGGTATGGCCCGAGCCATATTCCACCGATCCACGCACGAGGGCGGAGAGCGAGTGGAGCTTTTCCAGCGTATCCTGCTTGCCCGAAAGGCCCGCAATCAGCGACCGCAGCCGCGGGCCGCCGCTTGTCAGCTCGGTCGGCTGGCGAAAATGCCACAGCGGCAGGTAGCCCGCGTGATGGCCGACGATGCCAGCCTTGTCGTTGGTATCGACCACGCCTTCGCAGCGGATCGTCACTTCGGTCACGCCCGGCTCGAACGCGATCAGGGTGACGTGGTTGGCGTTCTCGTCATCATACTCGACTTCCTGCCGCGCGCCTTCGAGCCCGATCTTCCACGCTACGATCGATTGCCCCGCGCTGGTCTTGGGTGTCAGGCGCAGACGTTGCTGCCCCCGCGCCGCCGGGGCGGAGAACGTATAGTGCGTGGTATGATCGACCCAGAGTCGCAAGCGGCCGTTTTCCCTTAATCGATGAAGCGCCTAATCGATGAACCGATAGTCGTACTGGATCTGGTTGGCGAGCCGCGTGTTCCGGCTGATGAACTTCGCGATGTATTCGTGCAGGCCCTGCTCGAAGATCGCGTCGATCGTGATCGTGTGAAGATCGCAGTCCGCTTCCTGCAGGATGGCATGCGCCTCGGTCTCGCAGCCATATTCGCGCGCGAGGTGGGCGAGGTTCGAGCGCAGCTTGCCGTAGCAGAACGCCAGGCTGCGCGGGAACCGGCTATCGAGGATGAGGAACTCCGCAATCCCGCGCGCTTCCATACGGCCGGCATTGAGCCAGCGATAGGCGCGCTCCCCCGCGAGGCTGCGCAGCACGTTTTCCCACTGCACGTTATCAAGGCTGGAGCCGACATAGGAAATCGAGGGCAGTAGCACGTAGTACTTCACATCGAGAATGCGCGCGGTGTTGTCCGCCCGCTCGATGAAGCTGCCGATGCGCGCGAAATTGTAGATCTCGTTGCGCAGCATGGTGCCTTCCATCGCGCCGCGCACCTGAGTCGATTGGCGGCGGAGCGTATCGAGCACCGCACCGAGCCGCGTTTCGGCGACCGGCCTGGCCAGCAGCTCACGCATGCGCAGCCAGCTGTCGTTGACCGATTCCCACACCTCGCGCGTAATCCCGGCGCGGACCATGCGCGCATTGGTGCGCGCCAGTTCGCACATGGCGAGGACGTTGCCGGGGTTATCCTTGTCGCGCAGGATGAAGTTGATCACGTTCGGTCCGGCATAATCGGTGCCGAACTTTGTCTCGTAGAGTGCGCGCAGCCCGAGCGTGACGATGACCGAGCGCCACTCGTCGCTGGCATCGCGCGCATCGCGGGTGAGCGCCATGCGGAAGCCCGCCTCGATCAGACGCGCGGTGTTTTCCGCCCGTTCGAGGTTGCGGAACAGCCAGAAGATGCCGTTGGCGGAGCGGCCTAGCATGGGGTGGCCCGCATATCAGTCATCCAGCACCCAGCTGTCCTTGGTGCCCCCACCCTGCGACGAGTTCACCACCAGCGAGCCCTTCTTGAGCGCGACGCGGGTGAGGCCGCCGGGCGTGATGTCGATCCCGCCGGGGGAGACGAGCACGAAGGGCCGCAGATCGACATGGCGCGGGGTGAGCCCGCCGCGGCCAAGGATCGGCACGGTGGAAAGCGACAGCGTTGGCTGCGCGATATAATTGTGCGGCCGCGCGGCAAGCTTGGCGGCGAAGGCGGCGATTTCCTTCTTCGTCGAGGTCGGCCCGATCAGCATGCCATAGCCGCCCGAGCCGTGGACTTCCTTCACCACCAGTTCCGAGAGATGCTCGAGCACATACTTGAGCGCATCCGGCTCCGAACAGCGCCAGGTCGGCACGTTGGGGAGGATGGGCTTCTCGCCGGTGTAGAATTCGACGATTTCGGGCATGAACGAGTAGATCGCCTTGTCATCGGCGATGCCCGTGCCCGGCGCATTGGCAATGGTGATCCCGCCCGCGCGGTAGACGTCCATGATGCCCGAGACGCCAAGCTGGCTTTCAGGCTTGAACGACAGTGGATCGAGATAATCGTCGTCCACCCGGCGGTAGAGCACGTCGATCGGCGTGTAGCCCTGCGTGGTGCGCATGGCGATGCGGCCGTTCTCGATGCGCAGGTCGCTGCCCTCGACCAGTTCGGCGCCCATCTGATCGGCGAGGAAGGCGTGTTCGAAATAGGCGGAGTTGTAGATGCCGGGCGTGAGCACCGCGACGACCGGTTGGTGGCCCTTGGCGGCGGGCGGCAGGCAGGCGGCGAGGCTGCGCGCAAGGCGGCGCGGATAGTCCGAAACCTCGCGCACGCGCACCCGCGTGAACAGTTCCGGGAACATCGCCATCATCGTCTCGCGGTTCTCCAGCATGTAGGAGACGCCGGAGGGCGTGCGCGCGTTGTCTTCGAGGACCATGAAATCGTCCTCGCCGGTGCGGACGAGATCGATGCCGACGATGTGGGTGTAGACGCCGCCCGGCGGCGTGAAGCCGACCATCTGCGGGAGGAAGGCCGGGTTCTTTTCCAGCAGGCGCGCGGGCAGGCGGCCCGAACGGACGATTTCCTGCCGGTGGTAAAGATCATGCAGGAACGCATTGAGCGCCCGCACCCGCTGCTCGATCCCGCGCGAAAGCCGCCGCCACTGGTGCGCGGTGATGATGCGCGGCACCATGTCGAACGGGATCAGCCGCTCCTCGGCGTCCTCGCTCCCGTAGACATTGAAGGTGATGCCGGTGCGGCGGAAGAACGCTTCAGCCTCCGTCCCCTTGCGGCGCAGCAAGTCTGCCGGCTGATTGGCATACCATTCTTCATACCCGCAATAGGCCGGGCGCACCGAGCCATCGGCGGCAAACATCTCGTCATAGGACGAGGGCGAGGCTGCTTTCATGCGATCATCCCGATGCGCCAAAGCTTGCACAGCGCGCGGCCTTTGCCAAGCGCCATGCTGCACTTGCGAGACAAATTCGTAACTGAACTGCGCCGCAATGGGTTTCGCCGCTTCGCGCTTGCCTTGGCCGTGCCAAGGTGACACGTTTAACCGCACGGCTAATTTCCGGGAGAGAGCAAGCCATGGGCGAGATCCATCACCGCACCTGCCATATCTGCGAAGCCAATTGCGGCGTGCTGGTGGAGGTGGAAGGACGCCGCGTCCTCTCCATCAAGGGCGATCCCGACAACCCCCTCTCGCGCGGGCACATCTGCCCCAAGGCGACCGCGCTGGAAGACCTGCAGAACGATCCAGACCGCCTGCGCACGCCGCAGAAGCGCGTGGGCGAGGAATGGCACGAAATCAGCTGGGAGCAGGCCTTCCGCGAGATCGGCGAGAAGGCACGCGCCATTCTCGCACGCGATCCCGCCAGCACGGCGACTTATGTCGGCAATCCCAATGCGCATTCCTACGGCAATGCACTCAACGCGCATCACCTGACCAAGGCGCTCGGCACCAGGAACCAGTTTTCCGCGAGCACGGTGGACCAGATGCCGCACCAGGTGGCGAACCTGCTGCTTTATGGCCATGCCAGCATGTTCGGCATTCCGGATATCGACCGCACGGAGACGCTGATCATCATCGGCGGCAATCCGATGGCATCCAACGGCTCGGTCTGGACTGTGCCGGATTTCCGCAATCGCGTGCGGGCGCTGAAGGCGCGCGGCGGCCAGCTTGTCGTGATCGACCCGCGCCGCACCGAGACCGCCAAGATCGCCGACCGGCACGTGTTCGTGCGCCCCGCGAGCGACGTGTTCCTGCTCGTCGCACTGCTCAAGGCGGTGATGGCGCGCAGGCCCTTCCAGCCGGTGCAGGACTTCGTGACGGGGCTTCCCGAAGTGTCCGCGCTGCTCGCCCGGTTTGATGATGCGGCGTGCCTCACGGCCTCCGGCGTTGCGGCCGAAGACGTGGCGTGGCTGGCAGAACGGCTGACCTCTGGCCCCGCCGCGCTCTATGGCCGGCTCGGCATCGCCACGCAGCGGCACGGCACGCTCAACGCATGGCTCATCGCGCTGATCAACATCGCCGCCGGGCAGCTCGACCGCGAGGGCGGCACCGTGTTCCCGATCCCCGCGCTCGATACGATTGCGATGCTGCCGCGCGGCTCGCTCGGCAAGTTCACCTCGCGCGTTTCGGGCCACAAATCGGTGCTGGGCGAATTTCCCGCCGCCGCGCTGGCCGAGGAGATCGAGACGCCGGGCGAAGGCCAGATCAAGGCGCTGTTCGTGGTCGCGGGCAATCCGGTGCTTTCGACCCCCAACGGCCCCCGGCTCGACAAGGCGCTGGCAGGGCTGGAACTGATGGTCTCGGTCGATATGTACCGCAACGCCACCAGCCGCCGCGCGCACTATATCCTGCCGCCGACGGGGCCCCTGGAGCGCGACCATTACGGCCTGTTCCTGCTGCCGATGGCGGTGCGCAATGTGGCTGTCTATTCAAAGCCCACGCTGGAGCGCGAGGACCCTGCCAGCCTGCACGACTGGGAAATCCTGCGCGGCCTTGCCCAGGCCATCAGCGGCCAGCCGGTGCAGGAGCCGACCCCGCGCGAGGCGCTCGATCATCTGCTTCGAACCGGCCCCTACAAGGTCTCGCTCGCCGATGTGGAAGCCGCGCCTTCAGGCCTCGATTTCGGGGTGCCGAAGACGGGCATTCTCCCCGATCGCCTGCGCAGCGACGGCCAGACGATCGCCTGCGCCGTCCCCGCTTTCATGGAAGCGCTCGCGGCGCTGGAGGTGGAGGTGCCCGAGACCGGCAAGCTGACGCTGATCGGGCGGCGGCATTTGCGCACCAACAATTCCTGGCTCGCCAACAGCCACCGCCTGACCAAGGGGCCGAACCGCTGCACGCTGATGATCCACCCGCACGATGCTGCGCCGCTGGGCCTTGAAGACGGCGACATGGCGGCTGTCCGCTCATCCTCGGGCGAAGTCATCATCCCCGCCGAAGTGACCGAGGACATGATGCCGGGCACGGTCTCGATTCCCCACGGCTGGGGGCATGATCTGCCCGGCGTGGCGATGCAGGTGGCACGCAGCCGCGCCGGAGTCAGCGCCAATGCGCTCACCGAATCCGGCGCGCTCGATCCGCTTTCGGGCAACGCCGCGCTTTCGGGCGTGCAGGTGGAGGTGGCAAGAGCGGCGCTGGAAGCGGCGGAATAGCCGCCTACTTCTCTTCCTTGCCGGTGCATTCGCCGTTGTGCTTGGCGTTCAGCTCCATCTGCATCGACATCGGCTTGCCCTGCGGCCCCATGCCGCCAATCGACATCGTCATCTGGTAGGTCTCGGGCGTGTAGCTGCCGACCATGGCCATGGTCTGCACCCCCTGCTCCGCCTTGCACGTCATCTTCGCATCGATCTTGCCGCCGCCCATGCTGAAGGTGTCATACTTGCAGCGCTCGTCGGCCTGGCCGAAGAACTTGGCGTCGGGCTTCTCGGCCTCTTCCTTGGTGAGGCAAGTGGCAAAGGTGCGGTCCTTGCCGAGGACCTTGCCCATCATTTCCCTGGCCTCGGGCGGCATGCCTTCCATCTCGATCTTGACGAACTTCATCGTCGATTCCCAGCGCCCGGGATTGAACCGCAGCCCGGCGTCGGACACCTTCTTGGCAACGTCCGAAACGCTTTCGTTGGTGGCGGTCACCGTTTTCCCGCTGCCACAGCCGGCCAGCGCCAGTGCGGTGGAAAGAGCCACGAGTGGCAGAAGGGGCAGGCGCATGGGTTCAGGTCCTCTCGCTGATGTGATGACAGGGCTAACACCCGCGCGGCGGTTTTCCAATGATCCGCCTCACCGGCCTAAAAGCCGTAGAGCAGGGTGAGCCGACTGGTGGTGTCCGTCAATGTGCGCGCGACTCCCGAGCCGGCTTCGTGCTGCAGCGTGTAGGAAAGCCGGGCCTTGAGCTTGCTGCTCAGGCGCGAATCCAGCGCGGCCAGCGTGTAGTAGGTGCGGCGGACCGCATCGAAATAGGTGCTGACTTCCTGGCTGTAGTTCAGCGTGGGGGTGAGCCTGATCTTGAGATCGGCAAGTGCAACCGCTGAAAGGGTCTGCTCCTGCGGCCCCTCCACAGGCTGGGTCACGCGCAAGGCGGGGCCAGCCTTGATGCTCAGCTTCCGGCCGTCCCCCTCCAGCAGATTGTACCCGAGCCCGGCTGACAGGCTGTACCGGTCAATGAAGCCCTGAAAGCGGTCACGCTCATACTGGCCGAGGCCGAACACATAGCCATGGTCATCGAACTTGTAGTTGGGCTCAAGCGTCAGCCGGATCTGGTTTCGCGTCACTTCGTCCGAAGTCTTCTGGTAATCGATCCGGCCCGATGTGGCGACGCGCCAGCGCCCCTTCTCCGCGACCACGGTGAGGCGCCCGACAAAGCCCGAACCCGGCGCGCTGCCGGTGCTGACGAAGGCCCCTAGTTCGCCTTCGCCGCTCCATTTGACGGGCATGGCGAAGAGGGCGGGCTGCAACGGCTCGGGATCCTCAAGCGGAAGCTCGACCTTGACGTCCCTTCTCGCCAGCGGGAGGGGCTCGGCCAGCCACGCCAGCGCGCTGCGGCGCAGGGCCCAGGCCGATATGGCGGCCTGTGCTTCGGGGTGTGTCTGCTGCAGATATTGCACCAGCGCGTCGAGCGCGCGCGGATCGTGCGAGGCTTCGACCGCTGCCAGCACGTCCGCCATCGCGGGGGGCAATGGCCCCGCCGCCGGCACCGCATCCTGCGCCATCACCGGCGCCGAGGGCGGCAGGACGGCGAGGACCGCGACCGCGATGATGCGCTGAGAGACCTGCAGTTCCCTGATCCTTCACATGCCGCAAGGAGGCTTGCGGTGGTCACGCTACCACCGGGCGTGATATAGCAAACGCCGCCCCATGCCTATCCGTCGCGGCGCAGGCAGCCGGCCATGCCGACGTATTCAGGGCCGCTTCCGGGTGCAGGAAAAGGTATAACGGGCAACGCGTGCCGATTGCATGGACGCGGTTTGTTCCCCATATTCGGCGGATGGCCGAACTCGTGATCCGCAGGGGCTTGGAAGAGCCCGATACCTCTGAAAACTTCGTTCCGCACAAGCCCGTGCGACCCGAGAAATCGGAAGGCGGGCGGCCGTTCCGCGTTGTCTCCGAATACCAGCCGGCGGGCGACCAGCCGACCGCAATTGCCGATCTCGTCGCCTCGGCGAAGGAGGGCGAGGTGACGCAAGTGCTGCTTGGCGTGACGGGCAGCGGCAAGACCTTCACCATGGCCAAAGTGATCGAGGAACTGCAGCGCCCCGCGCTGATCCTTGCGCCCAACAAGATCCTTGCTGCGCAGCTTTATGGCGAGATGAAGAGCTTCTTTCCGGATAACGCGGTCGAGTATTTCGTCTCCTATTACGACTACTATCAGCCCGAGGCCTACGTGCCCCGGTCGGACACTTACATCGAGAAGGAAAGCTCGGTGAACGAGGCGATCGACCGGATGCGCCACTCCGCCACGCGCGCGCTGCTGGAACGCGACGACGTGATCATCGTCGCCTCGGTTTCGTGCCTCTACGGCATCGGCTCGGTCGAGACCTATTCGGCGATGATCTTCGATCTCAAGGTGGGCGACACGGTCGACAACCACGAGATCATCCGCAAGCTGGTGGCGCTGCAGTACAAGCGCAACGATGCCGCCTTCCAGCGCGGCAATTTCCGCGTGCGGGGGGACAATCTGGAGATTTACCCATCGCACTATGAGGACATGGCCTGGCGCGTGTCGTTCTTCGGGGACGAGATCGAGGCCATCAGCGAGTTCGATCCGCTGACGGGCAAGGCCGGCACGAAGCTTTCCAAGGTCCGCGTCTACGCCAATTCGCACTATGTAACGCCGGGGCCGACGATGAAGCAGGCGGCGGATGCGATCCGCTTCGAGCTGACCGAGCGGCTCAAGGAACTGGAAGCGGAAGGGAAGCTGCTGGAGGCGCAGCGACTGGAGCAGCGCACCAACTTCGACCTCGAAATGATCCACGCGACGGGTAGCTGCGCCGGAATCGAGAACTATTCGCGCTTCCTTACCGGGCGCATGCCGGGCGAGCCGCCGCCGACGCTGTTCGAGTATCTGCCGGACAACGCGCTGCTGTTCGTCGACGAAAGCCACCAGACCGTGCCGCAGATCGGGGCGATGAGCAAAGGCGACCACCGCCGCAAGATCACGCTGGCGGAATATGGCTTCCGCCTGCCAAGCTGCATCGACAACCGCCCGCTGCGCTTCAACGAATGGGACGCGATGCGCCCGCAGACCGTGGCTGTTTCGGCAACGCCGGGGCACTGGGAGATGGAGCAATCGGGCGGTGTGTTCGCCGAACAGGTCATCCGCCCCACAGGCCTGATCGACCCGCCGGTGGAGATTCGCCCGGTCGAGGACCAGGTGCAGGACTGCATCAACGAATGCCGCAAGACGGCCGAGGCCGGCTACCGAACGCTCGTCACCACGCTGACCAAGCGCATGGCGGAGGACTTGACCGAGTTCATGCACGAAGCGGGCCTGCGCGTGCGCTACATGCATTCGGACGTGGAGACGCTGGAACGCATCGAACTGATCCGTGACTTGCGCCTCGGCGTCTATGACGTGCTGGTGGGCATCAACCTGCTGCGCGAGGGGCTTGATATCCCCGAATGCGGGCTGGTGACCATTCTGGACGCGGACAAGGAAGGCTTCCTGCGCAGCGAAACCTCGCTGATCCAGACCATAGGCCGCGCCGCGCGCAACGTGGATGGCCGGGTAATCCTCTATGCCGACCGCATGACCGGCAGCATGGAACGCGCGATTGCCGAGACCGACCGCCGCCGCGAAAAGCAGCGCGCCTACAACGAACTCCACGGGATTACGCCCGAATCGATCAAGCGCGACATCCACGACATCGTGGCCGACACCGCGAGCCGTGATGGCGTGCTGGTCGAGATCGAGACGGAAGGCGGGGCCAACAACCTCGTCGGCCACAACTTGCGCGCCTATATCGAGGAACTGGAACGCAAGATGCGCGCGGCAGCGGCGGATCTGGAATTCGAGACCGCCGGGCGGCTGCGCGATGAGATCCGCGCGCTGGAAGCGAGCGAACTGGGGCTGCCCGATGGCGAGAAGAAAGCGCCGATTGTGGGGCGGAGCAACGAAGGCAAGCCGGGGACAAGGAAGACGCGGTTTGGGAAGAGCCAGAAAAAGTGGGGGAAGTAGCATCCACCTCGCACCGCACGCGGATATCTATCCACCGCGCTGCGCCTTTCCCTATCTTGCGCTGGCCTTGAAATTCGGCTGCTTGGGTCCGACCTCAGTGCCGCGGCGATGATCGGGGCCTAAAAGGATGAAGCTTTGATTTCGCGTGTCGTCCCTCCCCTGCTGGTCCTGCTGCTGGCGGCCTGCTCGTCCTCTTCGGCAACGACCACGGCGGGCAAGGATGGCCCGGTTGACGGTGTGCGCGTCGCCATGCCGGCAGATAGCCCCGCGCCCCCCGCCATGCGCGCGCCGGATGCCAAGGGCGCATGGGCCGCTACGCCGGATGCCGCCCGCTTCGGCTATCCGGGTGAGGCGCCGCTGCTCAGCCTTGAATGCCGCCAGGGTTCGCTGGTCGTCACCCGCAATGTCGCCGCGCCCATCGGGGCCGCCGCGCTCTTCGCGCTGCAGGGGAGCGGTTATATCCTGCGCCTGCCGGTCGATGCGACGGCAGTCGCGGGCCAGCGCGGCTATGTCTGGCAGGGCGCGATCCCGGCCGATGACAAGCGCCTGACGCTGTTCAAGGCAAAGTTCGTCGGCACGCTTCCGGGCGGCGGACATATCGCAGTGCCTGCCAGCGAAGTCCCCGGCGGGCTGATCAAGCGCTGCGCCGCGAGGGAATCCTGAGCGCTTAAAGCTTGCCGAACTTCGCTTCGTAGGCGCCGGTATCCCCGCTCGAAAGCAGCTTGGCCTGCTCGATCCAGTTGTCCCGCGTCGCGCGGCCCGCAAAAGCTCCCAGCTGCGCGTCGATCCGCGCCACATCCGCTTCGGTCCACGCCGCGATCTCGGCATAGCGCGTGACGCCGAGCGCCCGCAGCGCAGTGCTGATCTTGGGGCCAAGGCCCTTGATCCGGGTCAGGTCGTCGCCTTCATCCGTGGCGGGCGGCGGCGCTTCGGCGAGCACCGGCGGCGGCGCAATCGCGGCGGCGGGCGGTGCATCGATCAGCGTCGAATTGCGCGCGGCGGGCGCGGCACCTTCGGACAGGACATCGCGGTACTCGCGCTTTTCCGGCAGCGCTTTGCCGCGCCGCAACAGGAAGACCAGCGCCAGCACCAGCAGCACGGCAATCGCGCCGACCAGAACCGCGTTTGCCTGAATCCATTCCATCATCGATCACCCCAAGACTTGCCGGACCTGTCCGGCGCTTTCCCATGCGCAGCGGCTGAAGCCAAGACCTCCCGCTTCAGAGCGTCTGCTTGCGGAACAGGATGCGGTCTTCCGGCCCGAAGCCGCGCCGCCAGATCACCGCGCCATAGACGCCGAGGATCGCGGGGATGCCGAAGGCAAGCTCGACCCATTCGGGCATGAGCTTTGCCGCAAAGCCCACCAGCACCGCCGGCGCCGCAGCCCAGATCAGCGCCCAGCGCCAGTTGCTGATCCGCTCACCCAGCAGGCTGCCGAGCAGCAACGATTTGGCGAGCGACGCGCATCCCAGCGCAATCGCCAGCGCGGCGGCTGCTCCGGCCGCCTGGATCAGCGGATCGAGCCCCGCCCGCCGCGCCGCCAGCATGAAGCCCACGGTCAGCGCCGCCTGCAGCGCGATGGTGGCAAGGCTGATCCACAAGTTGCGCAGCCGCGCGATGTAGATGAGCGCCGCCTCGCTCACCACGGCGGTGGCGGCGGCCACTTCGGCGGCGAGCAGCAGCGCCAGCGCGGCGGTTCCGGCCACGAAGCCCGGCCCCACCAGCCCCATCACCGCCGCGCCCGGAATGCCCAGCGCCAGCGCCACCCCGGCCTGCGCTGCGATGATCCAGAAGCCGACCTGGCACACCTGCCGCGCCACGGCGGGGAAGTTTCCGCCCTGCAGATTGCGCGTGATCACCGGGCCAAGGATCGGCTCGAAACTGGTCTTGAGCTTCTGCGGCAGGGTCGCGACCTGCTGCGCCACGTAGTAGATGCCCACGACCGCAGGCGGCGCCTGAAACACGCCGAGCAGGAACAGATCGAGCTTGCGCGTGCCCCATTCGATCGCATCCGCGCCGGCCAGCGGCAGGTTGCTCACCGCCAGCCGCAGGAGATCGATCGGGCGCGGCGACCACTGGCGCGGCAGGCCATAGCTCCTGAGCAGGGGCACGAAGGCGGTCAGCGTCGCGGCAAAGATCGAGGCGACATAGGCGAGGATCAGCCCGGATTCACGGATCGAAAGGAAGGTGAAGCCCGCCAGCCACACCGCTCCCGCCACGATGGACAGCGTCCACGGCTCGACCACCGACCGCGCCCGCACCGTCGCGCCGACATCGAAGCGATAGGCCAGCGCCGCCAGCGCGATATCGCCCAGCGCGATCGGCAGCACGGTGAGCGGCAGCAGGCGCTGGAGCGGGGTGAAATGCCCGCTCGGGAACATCGGGGCCGGGAAGATATAGAGCAGCGCCGCCAGCACGGCAGAGACGAAGCCCGACAGCAGCAGCGCATCGGCAACCACTTCGGCGCCGTCGCGATCGTCGCTCGCCAGCTGCTGCGCCAGGCCGCGCTTCTGGCCAAGCGTGGCCAGCTGCGCCGCCAGCTCCACCGCGATGGTGGCCGAGGCGAAGCGGCCCAAGTCCTCTGCGCCATACAGCCGCCCGGCGATGAACAGGAACGGGATGCGCGCGGCAAGGCGAAGCAGGAAGCCGAAGAAATTGGTCCGCCCGCCCTTGGCCAGCGCGGCAATATCCTGCTGTTCGGCGGAGAGGGGGGCGGCGGCTTCAGCCAAGCGGGGCCTCCGCACGAAGCGGGCGGGCCAGCAGCTGCGCCACCAGCGCGCGGGGCGAGATAGCGCCATCGAGAAGGGCGGCAACTCCGGCCGCAATCGGCATGGCGATGCCGCGTTCATCGGCGACGCGCACGAGCACCGGCGCGGTGAACGCGCCTTCGGCCACGGTGCTGCGCTCCGCGAGCAGGGCCGCCGCGCCGCCGGTGCGGTCGCCTTCCGCGCCGAGCGCCATGCCGAGCGCGAAATTGCGGCTTTCGGAGGAGGAGCAGGTGAGCACCAGATCGCCAAGGCCCGAAAGGCCCGCCAGCGTTTCGCCTTCTGCGCCCATCGCAAGGCCGAGGCGCTGCATTTCGGCAAAGCCCCGGCTGATCAGCGCCGCGCGGGCGTTGGCGCCAAGGCCCAGCCCTTCGACCACCCCGCAGGCAATCGCCAGCACGTTCTTCACCGCGCCGCCGATCGAAGCGCCGATCACGTCCGCCGAATAGTAGGGCCGGAATGAGGGCCGCGCGATGACGGGCGAAAGCCGCGCCCATTGCGCCTCCCCCCCGGCGCAGGCGAGCGTTACGGCGGTTGGCAGTCCTTCAGCCACCTCATGCGCAAAGGTCGGCCCGGAGAGCACGGCCAGCGCCGCACCCGGTGCAGCGGCGGCGGCCACCTCGATCATCAGGCGGCCCGTGCCCTGCTCGATGCCTTTGGCGCAGAGCACGATGTCGGTTCCCAGCGGCGCAAGCTGGCCCAGCACCGTGCCGAGATGCTGCGCCGGCGTGACCAGCAGCAGCACCGGCAGCACGGCGAGATCGGCGAGAACGCTGGTCGCGCGGATCGTCGGATGGAGCGCAGCCCCCGGCAGGAAGCGGAGATTGCGATGCTGCGCGTTCACCGCCTCGACCACATCGGCCTCGCGCGCCCAGAGCAGCACGTCGCGGCCATCGCTCGCGAGCACTTGCGCCAGCGCCGTGCCCCATGCGCCGCCGCCCACGACGCCGACTTGAGCCGCCTCGCTCATGCCTTCACCCCCGCGCCGCGCACCGGCTCCGCATCGGGATCGAGCGGCCAGCGCGGGCGCGCCAGCACGTCGAGCGAATCGGTGAGGCCGGCGGCAAGACGCTCCGCACCGGCCCAGCCGATCATCGCCGCGTTATCGGTACACAGCTTCGGCGGCGGCGCGACGAGGGGCAGCCCGGCCTCCTCCGCAAGCGCCGTCAGTGCGCCGCGCAGGGCCGCATTGGCGGCAACCCCGCCCGCGACAACCAGCGCCGTCACCGGCCTCGCAGCCGCCATCGCGCGGCGCGTGCGATCGATCACGCAATCGATCGCGGCCTGCTGGAACGATGCGGCGATATCCGCCGTCTGGTGGATGCCGGCATCATGGGCGCGCATCACCGCGCTTTTCAGGCCCGCGAAGGAGAAATGCGGCTCCGCACTACCCAAGAGCGGGCGCGGCAGCGGGACAGCCCTGGCATTACCTTCGCGCGCCATCCGCTCCACCGCCGGGCCGCCCGGAAAGCCCAGCCCGAGGATCTTCGCGGTCTTGTCGAACGCCTCACCCAGCGCGTCGTCGATGGTCGTGGCGAGGCGGCGATACTGGCCCAGTCCGCGCACTTCGAGGATCTGGCAATGCCCGCCCGAGGCGAGCAGCAGCAGATAGGGGAACGCGAGGTCCGGCTCCGCCAGCCGCGCAGACAAGGCGTGGCCTTCAAGATGGTTCACCGCCAGCAAGGGCCTATCCGCCGCCATCGCCAGTGCTTTCGCCGTTACCAGCCCGACCATGACCCCGCCAATCAGGCCCGGCCCCGCCGTGGCGGCAATCGCATCCATGTCCGCCAATGTGAGCCCCGCGTCTTGCAGCACCGCGCCGACCATGGGCGCGAGGGTTTCGGCATGGGCGCGCGCGGCGATTTCTGGCACAACACCGCCATAGGGGCGGTGTTCCTCATCCTGCGAGGCGATGCGCTGCGCGACAATGCGCGCGGCGAGCGTGGTGCCCGCCCCGTCGATCACGGCGACGGCGGTTTCGTCGCAGGAGGATTCGATGCCGAGGATCAAGGCCATGGGAGACTTTCCCTTAGAGACATTCCCCGTTACGGCAAGTGACGCATGAACACGTCCATAACGCCCACCGCTGCAAACCCGCTCAAACTGGGTACGCGCCGCTCTCCGCTCGCCATGGCTCAGGCCGAGGAAACCCGCCGCCGGCTCTGCGCCGCGCATGGCTGGGAGGAGGATGTGATCGAACTTGTCACCGTGGTTGCCAGCGGCGATCAGGTGCTTGATCGCCCGCTCGCCGAAATCGGCGGGAAGGCGCTGTGGACCAAGGAACTCGATGCCTGGCTGGCCGATGGCAGCATCGATTTCGCGGTCCATTCGATGAAGGATGTGGAAACCGAGCGCCCTGCCACGCTGATGATCGCCGCCGTGCTCCCGCGTGAGGATGTGCGCGATGTGCTGGTCGGCGCGGAGAGCGTGGCGGCCATTCCCGCCGGTGCGCGGGTCGGCACCAGTGCCCCGCGCCGCGCCGCGCAGATGCTCCACGCCCGCCCTGATCTCACCGTGGTCGGCTTCCGCGGCAATGTCGCGACTCGCCTCGGCAAGCTCGAAGCGGGTGAAGCCGACGTCACGCTGCTCGCCGCTGCCGGGCTGAACCGCCTCGGCCAGAGCGCGGTTGGCAGCCCGCTCCCGTCCGACACCTGGCTCCCCGCCCCCGCGCAGGGCGCCATCGGCGTCGAATGCCTCGCCGCCCGCGCCGATCTTGTCGCACTGCTCGATGCCATCGATCACAAGCCGAGCCACGCCGCCGTGATGGCCGAACGCGCCCTGCTGCGCGGCCTTGGCGGCACCTGCCACAGCCCGATCGCGCTGCTCACTACCGCCGAGGGCACGGACCTGACGCTGCGCGCCGCGCTGTTCAGCCCCGATGGGGCGGAGCGGATCGAGGCGAGCGCCACCTTCCCGGCGGGCGACAGCGATGGCCCCGCCGCGCTCGCCCGCACCCTGCTGGCCAGCGCGCCCGAGGCCATTCGCCGCCACTTCACCGGCAGCTGAGGCCGCCCGGGGATGATCCCGGTGATCGTGATCCGCCCCGAACCGGGCAACGCCGCCACCGTGGCCGCCGCGCGGACGCTCGGCCTTGATGCGCAGCCGTTCCCGCTGTTCGACATGGCTCCCGCGCAGTGGACCGCCCCCGATCCCGCGCCTTACAGCGCGCTGCTCGTCGGCAGCGCCAACGTGTTCCGACTCGGCGGCGAGGGCCTTGCGCGGCTCAGGGGCCTGCCCGTCCACGCTGTCGGCGCGGCCACCGCAGAGGCCGGGCGCGCGGCTGGTTTCACCGTGGCGTCGATTGGCGAAGGCGGCCTGCAGCCGATGGTTTCCGCCCTGCCGCCGGGCCGCTATCTGCGCCTGGCCGGCGAAAAGCGCGTGCCGCTCGCCATGCCCGTAGGCGTCGAGGTCGACGATGTGGTGGTCTATGCCGCTGCCGGCCTGCCGATGCCGCCTGCGCTCACTCGCATGCTGGCGAAACCCGCCGTTGTCCTGCTCCACTCCGGAGAAGCCGCCGCTCATTTCGCCGCAGAATCGGACCGGATCGGCGTGGCGCGCGGGCAGATCGCGCTGGCCTGCCTTGCCTCACGAATCGGGCCTATGGCGGGGCTCGGCTGGCAACACATTGAAATCGCAGAGACACGTACCGATCAAGCAGTGCTGGCACTCGCCGTGCAAATGTGCGAGAAAGTGTCACCAAGAGGACACTAACAACTGAAAAATGATCCTATGCAGGACATGACCTTTGGTTCGCCCCTAGCTCTGCAACGCAACCGATCTGGTCGCGGGCGGGCGGTGCTGGCTGTCCTCTTCATCCTCGCAGCGCTCGCTGGCGGCGCCTGGTACGGCTGGAAGACCGGCTGGCTCGAAGTGCACGTCTCGGGCCTTGCTGCCTCGCCAATCCCCGCGCCCTCGGCCTCGATGTCGCAGGCCGCCGCGCAGACCACTGCCAACCTCGCGGCGACCGATGCCGCGCTCACCGCCGCCGCTGCCAAGGTCTCCGCGCTCGAGCAGCGCCTTGCCGAACTCAACCAGCAGGCCGTCGCCGCAGCCGGTCAGGCCACGCAGGCCGAAGCCCTGCTGGTCGCCTTCGCCGCCCGCCGCGCGATCGAGCGCGGCCAGCCGCTCGGCTACCTTGAAGCCCAGTTGCGCGTGCGCTTCGGCAGCACCCAACAATCCGCCGTGGACCGCGTGATCGCCGCCGCCCAGAAGCCGATGACGCTCGCCATGCTGAACGAAACCTTCGAGAAGATCAGCCCGCAGCTAACCGGCGGCGCGCAGAGCGAAGGCACGTGGGACTGGCTGACGCGCCAAATGAGCGAACTCTTTGTCATCCGCCATGCCGACAGCCCCTCCCCCACCGCCGAAAGCCGCGCGATGCGCGTGCGCGAGGCGCTGGCCGGGGGCCGCATCGATGTCGCCATCGCCGAAGTCGAGCGGATGCCGGGCAAGGATGCCGCGACCGAATGGCTCGCCCATGCCCGCGATTTCGCAGCTGCGCAGCACGCGCTCGATCAGCTGGAAACCGCCGCGCTCTCCTTCCCGCCGACACCGCCGGTTGTGGCAAAACCGGATGCGGCTGCGCCCGGGCCAGTCGCCAGCCCCTCGCCTTCAGCCAGCGCGCCCGCCGCTTAAGCCGGTTGCAGCAGGCTCGGCAGCGCGCCGCTCATGCCGCGCGCCTCGTCCATGAAGAAGCGCTTGAGCGCCGGAATGCGCTGCACGCCCGCCATGCCCAACCGCCGGATCGCCGAAGGCAAGCGCCCCGGCACGCCGAACAGCCGCGTCAGCACATCGGTCGCCGCCGAGACCATGAAGGTATCCGCCGCGCGCCAGCGTTCGTAGCGCGCGAGCAGCTGCGCATCGCCCGGATCGAGCCCCAGCCGCATGCCTTCGGTCAGCACTTCCACCAGCGCCGCCACATCGCGCAGGCCAAGGTTCAGCCCCTGCCCGGCAATCGGGTGCATCCCGTGCGCAGCATCGCCGACGAGCGCGAGCCGGTCTGACACCATCCGCGCGGTGTGGTGGAAATTGAGCGGCCAGGAAGAGCGCGGCCCCATCAGCCGCACTTGCCCCAGCACATCGCCCATGCGTTCCTGCACCGCGCTCTGGAATGCGCCGTCGGGCAGCGCCATCGCGCCGGGCGCGTCCTTCTCGCTCACCGTCCACACCAGCGCCGAGCGGTGGTTGCCTTCCGCATCGTCGAGCAGCGGCAGCAGCGCGAAAGGCCCCGCCGGATAGAAGATTTCCCACGCCACGTTGCCGTGCGGCTTCGAATGCGCCAGCCCCACGATCATCGCGCGGTGGCCATAGCTCCAGCGCGCGGGGGTGAAGCCCGCCTCGTCGCGGGTTGGCGAAGCGCGGCCTTCGGCGCCCACCATGAGGCGCCCCTTGATCACGCGGCCATCGGCAAGCGTCACCGCCACGCCATGCGCATCGCGCTCCCGTTCCGCCACCCGCGCATTGGGCAGGAAGGTGATGAGGTCCTCCTTCGCCGCCGCATCGTACATCGCCACGCGCAGATCGCGATTGGCGAACATGCGGCCAAGCGAGCCATCCCCCGGTGCGGGCTGGAAATCGATCCGCCCGGGCTTCATCCCGTCCGTCACTGCGATCGAATCGATCGGGCAGCCCAGCGGCTCGAGCACTTCGGCAAGGCCGAGATGGCTGTAGAGATTCCAGCTCGCGGTCGAAATCGCCGAGGCGCGACCATCGAAGCCTTCGGCGGTCTGCGCCGAAGGGTCGGAGCTGTCGATCACCACGCTGGGGATGCCCGCCTTGGCAAGACCGATGGCGAGCGTCATCCCGACGAGCCCGCCGCCGATGATCACGATATCAGAGGCCATCGTCTGGCTTCTGGGTGTTTCGCTCATGGCCGTGCTCCGCAAGTATCGCCGGTGCCTGCATCGAGATCGAGGCAGCGCCCGTCAAATGCCCCTGCGGGCACGGGCAGACCGATCAGTGCCGCAAGCGTGGGGGCAATGTCCACCGTTTCGACCGGGCTGGGCTGCTCGAAGGAGGCCATCCCCTTGCGCCAGAACAGCATCGGCACGCGCCGATCATAGTCCCACGGCGAGCCATGCGTCGCAACATAGCCCGGCCCCGGCACCGGAATCGGCACCACCCCGCGCTTCAGCATCAGCACGAGATCACCCGAGCGCGGGCGGTAGAACGAGGCCTTGGCGCGCGCGATCAGCGGCCAGGTCTCGGGCGAGCCGGTGGGCGCGGGGGCGGCCGTGATCTCGTCGGCGGTGAAGGCGGCGGCAACTTCAGGGTTGGCCAGCAGTTCGGCCTTGAGCGCTTCGAGGGCGCGGGCCTTGTCTGCCGGCGCCAGATCGCGCCGCAGCCAGATGTCGCCCGAAGCGCCATCGGAGAGGACGAGGCCGCTCGGATCGAGCCCGGTCTTCGCCGCCACTGCCGCGCTCAGCGCTTCGGGCAGGAGCGACTTGCTCACCCGGTGCGAGGCAGGCAGCGCCTGCTCGCCCAGCCGCTCGGGCATGTCGAACCCGCCGTGATCCGCCGTAAGCACCACGGCATAGTCGATCCCGCGCTGGTCCAGCGCCACGAAGAAATCGCCCAGCGCCAGATCGAGCTGCTGCATCTGGATGCACATCTCGCTGCCTTCGGTGCCATAGCCGTGGCCGACATAATCCGTTGCGGAAAGGCTGACCGACAGGACGTCGGGCGTCGCGCCCTTGCCCAGCTTGTTCTCGTCCACCAGTTCGGTCGCGAGGTCGATCGTCGCGCGGTCGAGCCGGGGCGAGGCGCGGAAGCCGTTCTTGTCGCCCGGGGCCAGCGCAAAGCGGCCGGTGCCAACCGCAAACGTGCTGCTCAGCGGCACGGCACGGTCCTTGGCCTTGCACCAGTCAGGCAGCGAAAGCTCCGGCGCGCCCGCGCTCAGCACTTCGCCAAGCGCCTTGTTCTCGTTCACCGCCGCCGGGGTCAGCGCGCGCCCGTCGAGCGAGGTGAAGCCGGCACCCTTCCACCAGTAGACGCTGTCGATCAAATGGCCGCCCATCATCAACGCGGCGCGGTCCTTGCCTGAAACGGCGACATTGCGGCTGGTCGGCCAGAGCGCCTTGACCCGCTCGCCCAGCGTGGGGACGAGGAGGTGACCGACCGAGGCGACATAGTCCTTGGGGTCCGCGGCCGCCTGAGTCTCGTCCTCGGCGCAGTAGACGGCCTTCTTGCCGCGCGCGACTGACTGGTCGATCCAGGTGTTGGCGATGATCCCGGTGCGCGCGGGGTGCACACCGGTCAGGATCGTGGAGTGGCCGGGGCAGGTCTCGGTCGCGGCATGGCTTTGATAGCCCGCCGGAAACACCGCGCCGGTGGCGAGCCGCGCCAGGCCGCCGGTGAAGTGCGAGCGGTACTGGGCGAAAAGGTCTGCCGAGAACTGGTCGATCGAAATCGCGACGATGAGCTTGGGCGCATTCGCGGCCGGCAGGACTGCAGGGGCAGCCGCCGGGGCTGGTGCCCGTTTCGCGGCCGGACGTGCCAGCCCGCAGTGCGGCAGGACGATCACGGCGGCGAGCGCAGCCGCGCCCAGAGTGACGGACCGGAACGTGCGAAGCGCCATAGAGTAACCTTTCTCGGTACTTGGCCGAACCGGAGTCGCCTGCTCCGGGCCGGGCCGCTGCGTGATGGCCCCGGCGGCGCATGCGCGCAAGAGGCCTCGCGTGGCTGCTTGCCCGCAAAGGCACCGGGGGCGCCGGAGCCGGGCGGGCAGGTGGCCAAAGCGATTGCGGTGCGATAGACGAGGCATATGGCATTCCTGCGAAACATCGCCCTTCTGCTCGCGGCCTGCTGGCTAGCGCTGGCTGGCCCGCCCGTTGCGGCGCAAGGGCCGCACATCCGCGCCTCGCTGCTCGCCGAGCGGCCCGCAAAGCCCGGCGAGACGATAACCCTCGCGGTGCTGATGCAGCCGGACAAGGGCTGGCACGGCTATTGGACCAATCCCGGCGATGCCGGCCTGCCGATCACGCTCGAATGGACCCTGCCGCCGGGCGCTGGCACCGGCGCGCTCGAATTCCCCGTGCCGCAGACGCTGCTGCTGCAGGGCTTGATGAACCACGTCTACGAGCATGACTACGCCGTGCTCGTGCCCTTCACCGTACCTAAAGATGCTGCCCCCGGCACCACGCTGCCGATCAGCGCCAAGGCCAATTGGCTCGCCTGCACCGAGGCGATCTGCGTGCCCGAAAGCGCGACGTTGCAGGGCACCGTGACCGTGGGCAGCGGTGCGGCGGATGCGCGCTTCGATGGCTGGCGCGCTGCGCTGCCTGCCCCGCTCGACCGGCAGGGCACCGTCGCAGCATCCCCCACCGGCTGGCGCATTGCGCTGCCCTTCCCGGCGGGCGCCGCCATTGGCGAGCCGCACTTCTTCATCGATGCGCCGGGCGTGGCGAGCTACGCCAAGCCGCAAGCGTTCAGCCGCGTGGGCGATACGCTCGTGATCGAACTCGCCAAGGCCTCCTTCGCCTCGCCAGAGCCGCCCGCCACGCTCTCTGGCGTGCTGTCGCTGGGCACTGGCGCGAAGGGCGAATCGCTCGGCGGAATTGCCTTCACCGCCGCACCCGGCGCGGTGCCGACGGGCGGCACGCCGCTCGGCAAGGGGAGTGCGCCCGCACCGTTCTCCGCCGCCACGCTGGTGCTCGCCATCCTTGGCGCGCTCGTGGGCGGGCTCATCCTCAACGTCATGCCCTGCGTCTTCCCGATCCTCAGCCTCAAGGCGATGGCGCTGGCCCGCGCAGGCAGCCACAACGCGCATGTCGAAGGCCTGGCCTACACCGCCGGCGTGATGCTGGCCTGCATGGGCCTCGGCGCGGCCATGCTCGCATTGCGCGCGGCGGGCACGCAAGTCGGCTGGGCATTCCAGTTGCAGGACCCGGGCGTCGTCGCGCTCCTGCTGCTCCTCGCGGTCGCGATCACGGCGAACTTCATGGGGCTTTATGAGTTGCCGGGGCTTTCCATCGAAAGCGGCGGCGGCGCAGGCAAGGGTGGCTGGGTCGGCGCGTTCGGCACCGGTCTGCTGGCTGCTTTCGTCGCCACGCCCTGCACCGGCCCGTTCATGGCCGCTGCGGTCGGCGCTGCGCTGGTTCTGCCGGCATGGGCTGCGATGGCGGTCTTCGCCGCGCTCGGATTCGGCCTCGCGCTGCCGTTCCTGCTGCTGGGCTTCGTGCCTGCACTGCGCCGACTGCTGCCCAAACCCGGCGCATGGATGGAGCGCTTTCGCCGCGCGATGGCCGTGCCGATGGGGCTGACGGTGCTGGCGCTGTGCTGGCTGGCATGGCGGCTGGGCGGACCGGCTTATGCGGCAGGTGCCATCGCGCTCGCCGTGCTGGTCGTGGCGCTGCTGATCATGATCGGCCGCGCACAGCGGCAGGGCCTCGGCACGATGAAGTGGGCCCTGCCCGGCAGCGTCGCGCTGGCCGCGCTCGCCCTAGCCGCCACGCCGCGCCTCGCCACGGCGGGCCCCGGCGGCGAGGTGGAAGCGGGACTCCTCGATGCCAAGCCCTTCAGCGAGGCCGCGCTGGCTGCGGCGCGGGCTGAGGGCAAGCCGGTGTTTGCCTATTTCACCGCCGACTGGTGCCTATCCTGCAAGGTCAACGAAGCTGCCGCGATCGAGCGCGAGACCACGCGCGATGCCTTCCGCAAGGCCGGCGTCGTCGTGCTGGTGGGCGATTGGACGCGGCGTGATCCCAAGATCACGAGCTTCCTTGCGCAACAGGGCGCAGCGGGCGTGCCGCTTTACCTGTGGTATCCGGCCAAGGCCGCCGAGCCGCAAAAGCTGCCGCAAGTGCTGAGCGCGGACTTCATGGCGGGGCTGCCGGGGGGCTCAAGCTAGCATTCAGGGTTTGATTGGCCGCGTGTGCATCCAGAGCGCACTCCAGCGGTATGGCTCGCAAGCCACCCCGTCTGCATCCGCATCAAGGCTGTCACGATAGCCGGGTTCCCCGATGTACAGTGGCACGGTGCCTGCGGCTCGCGCCTGATCGCAACTGATCCAATGATCGCCCGTCTGCGGCGCGCGCTTTCGCATCAACCCGAGATTTACCGCAGCCGAGCCTACCCAGTTCCTCGCGGTCGCCAGCGCACCATCGTTGATCGCCAAGCTTGCAGTTCCGGTTCCGATTCCTACAATTGCCGCCAAGGTGAGCACGCCGAGGCTCTTCCGATGCTTGCCAAGCAAGCCTGCACGCGCACGCCGTTCTGGCCGTGCCGCTACAAGACGAAGGTTACCCCGTGGTCGCATGACATCCGGTTTAGCAGGCTATGGTAAAATCTCCGTTTGCCCCGATGCCTGCTGCCGCCGCCCCCTACAAACTCTGCCCGTCGTCCACCGTGATGTGCGAGCCCGTCACCTGCCGCGCAGCATCGCTGGCGAAGAACACCATCGGTTCATCCAGCGCGGTGATATCGGTCAGGCGGCGGCGGGGCCAGGTGTTGATCTGGGCCTTGCCGCCTTCGGTATCGAACCAGTCGCCAGCGATTTCGGTGCTGATGTAGCCGGGCTGGATCGTGTTGACGCTGATCCCCAGCCGCGCCCATTCCTGCGCCAGCTGACGGCCGAGGTGCTGCACGGCGAGCTTGGTGGCGGCGTAGGAGGCATCGCCCTGCCCGGTCATGTGCGAGGTGATCGAGCCGATCAGGATGACGCGGCCCTTCTCGCTCGCCTTCGATCCCGCCTTGATCATCCGCCGCGCCCCTTCGCGGGCGGTGAGGTACACGCCGGTGAAGTTGGTATCGACGACGGAGCGGATGCCTTCGGCGGGCACATCGATCGCCCGGCCCGGCACCACGATCCCGGCATTGGCGACGACCACATCGGGCACGCCGATGGCTGCTTCTGCCGCATCGAACGCCGCGATGATCGAGGCTTCGTCCGTCACATCAAGCGCCACGGCCAGCGCTTTCCCGCCGCCAGCGTTGATCTCGTCCGCCAGCGCCGCAATGCGCTCCACGCGCCGCGCGCCGATGACAACCGCAGCGCCCTCACTCGCATAGAGCCGCGCGAAATGCTCGCCGAGGCCCGAAGAAGCGCCGGTGATCAGCGCGATGCGTCCAGCCAGTCTGTTACCCGTCATGTGAACCTGTTGTCCCTCGGAAAGCCGGTGGGCGGAAGCCGCCCAGCCGCGCCGCGCGCGACCTTCCACGGCAGAAGGTCCTTTTCAGTGCGCGTGCGCCCGCTTTCTCCCCCCATTGCCCACGAAAGGCCATCCGCAAAAGTGAGCGTGATGGCGTCTGCCAGCCCGCCATCCTTGTAGCGCTGCAAGGTCACGCCCTGCCCTTTGGCGAGCACTGGCACTTCGCTCAGCGGGAAGATCACCAGCTTGCGGTTCTCGCCCACCACGGCGACATGGTCGTGCTCCGCCGCAATCTCGCGCACCACAGTCAGCTTCACGCCGGGTTTGGTGGTGACGACGCCGCGGCCCTTGCGGGTTTCGGCCAGCAGCTCGTCCATCTCGGCGGCAAAGCCGCGCCCGCTGCTCGCGGCAAGCAGCAGCTGCCCCTTGGCCTTGTGCACCACCAGCGCCGCGATCTGCGCCTCCGGATCGATATCGAGCATCGTGCGCACCGGCTCGCCAAACCCGCGCGCGCCCGGCAGCTTGTCCGCCCCCAGCGTGTAAAACCGCCCGTTGTCGAGGGCGAACAGCAGCTTGTCGGTCGTCTGGCAGTGCAGCGCGAAGGCCGGGCCATCGCCTTCCTTGAACTTGAAGTCCGTATCAAGCGCGAGGTGGCCCTTTGCGGCCCGGATCCAGCCGCGCGCCGAAAGGATCACCGTCACCGGCTCCTTCTCGATCATCGCATCCATGCTGAATTCGCGCGTCGGCGCGGCCTCCAGCAGCGTGGTGCGGCGCGCGCCGAGCGGGGTCGTCTCGGCGTATTCCTTGCGCAGCGCCTTGAGGTCGGCCTTGAGGCGCTTCTTCTGGAGCTTGGGATCATCGAGCAGCGCCTGCAGGTCGGTCTGCTCGGCGATCAGCCCGTCGCGCTCCTTGCGCAGTTCCATCTCTTCCAGCTTGCGCAAGCTGCGCAGCCGCATGTTGAGAATCGCCTCGGCTTGCCGGTCGGTCAGCTCGAACTCGGCCATCATGATCGGCTTGGGCTCATCCTCGGTGCGGATGATCTCGATCACCCTGTCGAGGTTGAGGTAGGCGATGATGTAGCCGCCGAGCAGTTCGAGCCGGTTCGCGATCTTCTCCAGCCGGTGGCGTGAACGGCGCAGCAGGATGTCGATCTGCGCGATCACCCATTCCTGCAGCAGCAGCTTGAGCCCCAGCACGCCGGGCGTGCGCCGCGCATCGAGCACATTCAGGTTGAGCCCGAAGCGCACTTCGAGATCGGTCAGCCGGAACAGCGATTCCTTGAGCAGATCGGGATCGACATTGCGGCTCTTGGGCACGAGCACGATGCGGATCGCCGAGTCGCTCTCGTCGCGCACGTCCTCGAGGATCGGCAGCTTCTTGTCCGCAATCAGGGCGGCGATCTGCTCGATCAGCTTGCCCTTCTGCACCTGGTAGGGGATTTCGGAGAGCACCAGCTGCCACTGGCCGCTGCCGAGCTTCTCGATGCCGGTTTCCTCCCAGCTGCCATCCTCCTGCCGCCCGGTGGAGAACCGCCCGCGCACGCGGATCGCGCCCTTGCCGCTTTCATAGGCGGCGCTGATCGAAGCCTTGCTGTCGACCACAAGGCCGCCGGTCGGGAAATCGGGGCCGTGGAACACTTCCATCAGCTCGGCATGGGTGGCCGCCGGGTTGTCGATCAGCATGAGCGTGGCGTCGACGATCTCGGCCACGTTATGGCTGGGGATATTGGTCGCCATGCCGACTGCAATGCCGCTGGAACCGTTGGCGAGCAGGTTCGGGAACAGGCCGGGGAATATCTCCGGCTCTTCCTCCTCGCCGTTGTAAGTGGGGTGGAAGGTGACGGTGCCTTCTTCCAGCCCCGCCATCAGCCGCATCGCGGTGCGCGTCAGCCGCGCTTCGGTGTAGCGGTAAGCGGCGGCATTATCCCCGTCGATATTGCCGAAATTGCCCTGTCCCTCGACCAAGGGATAACGCAGCGCGAAATCCTGCGCGAGGCGGACCATCGCATCATAGACCGAGGCATCGCCATGCGGATGATACTTGCCGATAACATCGCCCACCACGCGCGCGGACTTCTTGAACGCGCCCGTTGGATCGAGCTTCAGCTGCTGCATCGCCCAGAGCAACCGCCGATGTACGGGCTTAAGCCCATCGCGCAGATCGGGCAGCGAACGCGCGGTGATCGTGGAGAGCGCATAGACGAGATAGCGCTCCGACAGCGCTGCATCAAAGGGCGCATCGACGATGGCGTCGAAGGGATCGGGTTCGGCTTCGGTGGTGATCTTGGTCATGCTGGCGAATCCATAGCAAGCGCGCCCAGCTTCCGGAACCGCCCGGAACACCGGCATCCCCCGATCATTACCCTGTCAGTCCCGCCCCCGACAGAAAGCATATTTCCCATGGCCAAGCGCGTCCTCATCATTGCGACCGACGGTTTCGAGCAATCCGAACTCATGGAACCCCGCAAGCTTCTCGAAGCCGCGGGCATCAAGACGACGCTCGCCAGCCCCACCCCGGGCAAGATCCGGGGTTGGAATCACGGGGAGTGGGGCGAAGCCGTCACCGTCGACAAGGACATTGAGGAAGTTTCCGCCGAGGACTTCGACGCACTGCTGCTCCCCGGCGGGCAGATGAATCCGGATGTGCTGCGCATGGACGACCGGGTGATCGAGCTGATCGAGAACTTCGATGCGGACGGCAAACCGATCGCGGCGATCTGCCACGCGCCGTGGCTGCTGATCGAGGCCGATCTCGTTCATGGCCGCACTGTCACTGGCTGGCCCTCACTCCACACCGATCTCGAAAATGCCGGTGCCGATGTGGTTGACGAGGAAGTTGCGATCGATGGCAATCTCATCACCAGCCGCAAGCCCGAGGATATTCCGGCCTTCACCGAGGCCCTGATCGAGGCGCTTGAAGCAGCCGACGAGGAAATCGACGAGGAAACTGGTGAGGGAACCCACGACGGGACCGAAGTGGACGAGATCGAAAGCATCTAAGCCAAGCCCGCTCTTGCCGGCAGTCAATCCGGCAAGGGCGGGCCCTGCCCTGCCCCTCAGCGGCCCTGCCCCTCAGCGGCCCTGCCCCTCAGCGGCCCTGCATATCCCGCGCTTCTTCGGGAACGCGCACTTCCAGCCCGTCGAGCGCATCGGTGAGGACGATCTGGCACGAAAGGCGGCTCGTCCGCGTTACCCCGGCGGCAAGATCTAGCATGTCTTCCTCGTCATCGCTGGCAGGATCGAGCTTGCCGAACCATTCAGGCGCCACGACGACATGGCAGGTCGAGCAGGCCATCTGCCCCTCGCACGTGCCTTCCAGCGGCATCCCGACATTCTGGCCCGCTTCGAGCAGCCGCGTCCCAACTGCCGCCTCGGCGCTGATCCGCTGGTCCTGCGCGGTGATGAAGGTGACCTTGACCATGGCTTATGTCGCTCCCTGCAACCCGGCGCGCAAAGCGCGCCACGCGCTCACTGACTGTTCGCCGCCGCGTTGATCGCAGCCGCCGCCCGCTCAAGATCCTCTGCCCTGGTATAGCGTCCGAAGCCGATCCGGATCGCGGTTTTTGCTTCCCTGTCCGAAAGTCCGAGCGCGCGCAAGACATGGCTGGGCCGACCGGAGCCACTGGCACAGGCAGAGCCTGCAGAAAATGCGAGGCTGCGGCAATCGGACATCAGTCGCGCCACATCGAGCCCATCGCGGCGGATGTTGAGATTGCCATGCCAGCGCTGGTTTGCGCTGCCGTTGAGTGTCCAGCCCGCAAACAGCGCACGGGCCTGCTGCCACAGGCTTTCCACGTGCTGTCCATCGCTTTCCCGCAGACTTGTACACAAGGCGGCCGCCGCACCGAACCCAGCGCAGAGCGCAGGCGAAAGCGTGCCAGAGCGCAGGCCCTGCTCCTGCCCGCCGCCATGGATAAGCGGCGTCAGTGTCAGCCCGTCGCGCACCCACAGCGCGCCGATGCCCTTGGGGCCGTGGAGCTTGTGCGCGGAGATCGCGATCATGTCCGCGGTCGCGGGCGGTGCGAGCTTGCCGGCGGCCTGCACCGCATCGCAGAGAAACAGCGCACCCGCCGCATGCGCCGCCTCGGCCAAGGCCTCCACCGGTTGGATCGTGCCGATCTCGTTGTTGACCTGCATCGCTGCGACGAGGCCTGTGCCCGCCTGAATGGGGGCAGCTGCGTCCACCAGCCCGTCCGCGCTGACCGGCAAGACCACACAATCCGGATCGGCAAAGCGCGCGGTATCGAGCACCGCCGCATGCTCGATGGCCGAAACAGCCATGCGCCGCGCCCCGCAGCCCAGAATGGCGATATTGAGCGCCTCGGTCGCGCCGGCGGTGAAGATCACCCGGCCACCGGGCGGCAGGAGCGCCGCCACCTGCTCGCGCGCCACCTCCACCGCCGCCGCCGCTGCCCGCCCCGGACGGTGCGGGCTGTGCGGATTGGCGAAACCGTCATCAGCCAGCCAGCGCAGCATGGCCTCGCGCGCTTCGGGCGCGAGCGGGGTGGTGGCTTGATAGTCGAGGTAGATCACGCGTTCACCTCGGCCCAAGCCTGCGCAAAGGCATCCAGTTCGGCGGGCGTGGTGTTCCAGCCAAGGCTGACCCGGATCGTGCGGCGCGCCACATCGTGATCGATGCCAAAGCCTTGCAGCACGCGGCTGGGTTTCAGCGTGCCCGACGAACAGGCGCTGCCTGCGGAAATCGCAAAGCCCAGCGAATCCATGCGGATGAGCATCGCCGTGGCGGCCATGCGCGGGGCGGCAACGGCGAAGATATGGCTGCATTGCACGCCGGGCGTGAGCACTTCACCATGGCGGAACAGCGCATTCCTGAAATCGAAGCGCTGCTCGGCGGTGGTCTGCCAGCTTTCAATGTCCCCCGCCTCGAGCGCCGCCGCAAGGCCAAGCGCGCCGGGCAGGTTCTCCGTTCCCGGACGATAGCCGCGCTCCTGTCCGCCGCTGGGCTGCAGCATCGCCCAATCGCGCACCAGCAGCGCGCCTACGCCAATCGGCCCGCCCAGCTTGTGCGCGGAAACCACGATCATGTCGGCATCCGGCAGCGCCGCCTTGCCCGCCGATTGCGAACAGTCCGCCAGCAGCATCCCGCCCGCCGCGCGCACCTGCTCGGCAAGGATGTTACGCACAAGCGGCATCAGTACGGTGCCCGTTTCCGAATTGATCGACTGCACGGCAACCACCGCGCGGCCCGGTGCGGCAAGCATGGCCGCAAGCGCATCGGCATCCGGCTCGCCCTCGCGGATCGGAAGCACCTGCGCATCGGGCGCCGCGCGGAAGACCGCATCGTGCTCCACTGCCGAGACAATCCGCCGGTCCGCCTGCGCTCGGCCCAGTCCGATCGCCAGAGCCTCGCTCGCGCCGCTGGTGAACACCACTTCGCCCGGCCAGCCCAGCGCCGCCTTCACCCGCGCGCGTGCGTCTTCCAGCGCCGCCCGCGCGGCGCGGCCAGCCTTGTGCGGGCTCGAAGGATTGGCCCAGATCGCAAAGCCCTCCATCATCGCCTCGCGCGCTGCGGGCAGCAGCGGCGTGGTGGCGGCATGATCGAGGTAGATGGCAGGCATCGGGCGCAGGGATCCGTCGTATGGCGGGAATGATTGCTTTTGAGGCAACCGTTTCTATATAGCGGCTTCTCGCTTTTCCCAGCCCCGGCGTGCCGCGCGGCCCCTTGGCCCCACGACAGGGCTCGGTAAATCAGGACAGTCCATGCCCGCAGTCATCTTTCCCGGTCCCGATGGTCGCCTCGAAGGCCGCTTCCAGCCCGCTTCACGCCCGCGTGCGCCTGTCGCCATGATCCTGCACCCGCACCCGCAGGCAGGCGGCACGATGAACGATCGCATCACGCAGGCGATGTACAAGACCTTCGTGGCGCGCGGCTTTGCTGTGCTGCGCTTCAACTTTCGCGGCGTTGGCCGCAGCCAGGGCAGCTTCGACAACGGCATCGGCGAACTGTCTGACGCTGCCGCCGCGCTCGACTGGGTGCAGTCGATCCATCCCGAGGCGAGCACGACA
This sequence comes from Novosphingobium sp. FG137, assembly GCF_057809735.1. Lineage (NCBI taxonomy): Bacteria > Pseudomonadati > Pseudomonadota > Alphaproteobacteria > Sphingomonadales > Sphingomonadaceae > Novosphingobium > Novosphingobium sp. FG137. Next base: position 120,719 of record NZ_JBMDKN010000002.1, read on the forward strand.
TGGATCGCAGGCTATTCGTTCGGCGCGCTGATCGGCATGCAACTGCTGATGCGCCGCCCGGAAATCCGCGGCTTCATCTCGGTCGCCCCGCCGGCCAACATGTATGATTTCAGCTTCCTCGCCCCTTGCCCCGCCTCCGGCATCATCGTGCAGGGCGCGGCCGATACGGTGGTGACGCCGAATGCGGTGCAGAAGCTGGTCGACAAGCTGCGCACCCAGAAGCACATCACCATCCACCACGACGAAATCCCGCGCGCCAACCACTTCTTCGAGAACGAACTCGACGATATGATGCGCGCGGTGGACAACTACCTCGATATGCGCCTCTCGCCGGATTGCCCGATCCGCTGAGCCGGGAAAGCCCCCTCCCCGTTACGGGAGAGGGGGTGTTCAGCTCAGAACTGCACGCGCTTGGTATAGCCGCCATCGACGACAATGTTCGCACCCGTCATCGCCAAGCAGGCAGGCGAGGCGACGAACACGATCGCCCGGGCCAGTTCCTCGCCCGTCGCCATCCGGCCGATCGGGATCTTGGCCAGAGTGCTTTCGTAGAAGGGCGTCATGTTGTTCTTGATATAGGTCCAGGGGCCGTCCTCGGTCATGATCGGACCGGGGGTGATGCAGTTGACGCGCACGCCCTGCGGCGCGAGCGCTTGCGACAGGTCTGATGAATAGACCATCACCGCCGCTTTCAGCGCATTGTAGGGCTGCACGCCCATGAATTCCTCGACCGCGCCGGTCGAGCTCATGCAGATGATCGAGCCGGCATCGGACTTGAGGAGGTGGGGCTTTGCTGCCGCAACGCCGCGGCGCATGGGGAGGATATCGGCCTGCATCACCGCATCCCAGCCGGCATCGCTGTCCTCGCCCAGATTGGCGGAGGTGAAGCTGATGAAGATGTCGCAGCCGCCCAGCGCTTCGGCCGCCTTGTCGACGAAGGCTGGAACCGCCTCGGCATCGGTGACATTGAGCGCCTCAGCATAGACGGTGACCCCGCTCGGCGCGAGTTCACCGACGATCTTGTCAACCTTGGCCTGCGTGCGGCCGCAAACCGCGACATGGCAACCCTCCGCCGCGAGCGCGAGCGCCACCTGACGCCCGATCCCGCCATTGGCGCCAACCAGAATGGCCTTCCTGTCCTTGAGCCCCAGATCCATTGCGCGTTCCTTCTTTGCGTGTTGCGATGCGCGACCATGGGCAGGGCGCGTGGCCGCGGCCACTCGCGTTTTGGGCAGGGGGTGCCCCCAACATTCCCATGCGCTGTTGCGTGTTTACCGATCTCAGGCCCGGTTACGAGTCGCGATCATGTCTGCGGCTTTTTCGGCAATCATGATCGTCGGCGCGTTGGTGTTTCCCGAAACCAGACATGGCATCACGCTGGCATCAACAACCCGCAGTCCATCCACGCCGTTTACCCGCAGCGCGCCATCGACCACTGCCCGATCATCGATGCCCATGCGGCAGGTGCCCACCGGGTGATAAATGGTTTCCGCCCAGCCCCGCATTTTTTCAAGCAACGCGGCGCGGTCGGTCACCTGTGGTCCCGGCCAGGCTTCGCCATCGTTGAACGCAGCAAACGCAGGCTGGCCGCCAATGCGCCGGGCCATTTCAACCCCGCTGAGCAGCGTTTCGACATCTTCGGGCGCGCTGAGATAATTCGGGTCGATCGCCGGGTGTGCAAGCGGATCGGGCGATTTCAGGCGGATTGTGCCGCGGCTTTCGGGGCGCAACTGGCAGACGTGGAGCTGATACCCATGGCGACTGCCAAGCCCGCCGCGGCCATGCGGATTGCCGAGCACCGGCATGAAATGCATCTGGATATCGGGCGCGGCAAGACCTTCGCGGGTTGAAAGGAACGCGCCCATGGGCGTGGGCATATGCGCGCCGTTGCCAGAGCGCAAAAAGACCCATTTGCCCAGCGCCGCCAGTTTGTTGATCATCTTGCTGTTGCGGTTCAGCGTGATCGGCTGGCTGCAATGCCATTGCACAATCACATCGAGGTGATCCTGAAGATTGCCGCCGACATCCGGGCTATCGGCCACCACCGGCACGCCGAAGCCTTGCAGATGCGCAGCCGGACCGATGCCGGACAGCATCAGCAATTGCGGGCTGTTGACCGCGCCGCCGCAGAGAATAACCTCGCGGCCCGCGACGCTGAACGCCGCATTGTTCTGCCGATAGGACACCCCTGTCGCCCGCGTGCCTTCAAACAACACACGTTCCACCTGCACCCCTGTCAGGATGGTGAGATTGGGGCGTTTGCGCACCGCCTCGGTCAGATAGGCCTTGGCTGCGGAGAAACGTTCGCCATCCTTGATCGTGGCATCATACTGGCCTACCCCTTCGAATTGCGGGCCATTGAAATCATCGGTGCGGGCATATCCGGCTTGCACAGCAGCTTGTACGAAGGCTTCGTTGAGCACGCTTTGCAGCGCGCCCTTGCGGCTGGTGTGCAAGGGGCCGCCGCTACCGTGAAAATCGTCCGCACCGCGTTCGCTGTCTTCGGACTTGCGGAAATAGGGCAGAACATCCTCCCAGCCCCAGCCAGTCAGGCCGAGCTGCGCCCAGCGATTGTAATCGCTGGCATGGCCGCGAATATAAACCATGCCATTGATCGAGGACGATCCGCCCAGCGCGCGCCCGCGCGGCCAGTAAAGCTTGCGATTGCCAAGCTGGGTCTGCGGCTCGGTCCAGAAACTCCAGTCAAACGCGCTGTTCTTGTCCGGCGGGATGATTTCGGCGATGCCGCCCGGCATCTGGATGAACATGTTCTTGTCGCTACCACCCGCCTCGAGCAGCGCCACGCGCGTGCCGGCATCGGCCGACAACCGATTGGCCAGCGCGCACCCTGCAGACCCGCCGCCAACGATCACAAAATCAAATTGCCCGTCCATGTTGCAACATTCTCCCCGGAACCCACGCTGCCCATATCCTTGCGCTGCCATGGGTGCGAGCCGATCATGCGGAATGGAAATCACGGTAACAAGTGCATTGCCGCCAAATCCCCTGCCCAACTGGCGCAGCGCCATATTCCTGTAACGCGCTGATCTGGCTCAAGGTCGCCCAAGCCCCCGGGCCTTGCTCTTTGTCATTGTCGGTCGGGTCTGCAACAACGCGCGGCGGGGTGTGCCACCTTCAAGGCGCCAAATTCGGGGGTGCACGGGCTGTGGCCCTTGCCCGCCGGAGGCTCTTCTTCTGGCCTCGCTCCGAGCCGAGAAGACCTCTCCCCTGTCCTTCGACTCGCTCAGGATGAGCGGGGGAGAGGGCTTTACGGGGTCAGATCAGAACTTCACCGTTGCTTCGATGCCGAACTGCTGGCGCGGCGCGACAACGCCGAAGTAGAACAGGCCGGCGTCGAGTACGTTGGCAAGGCGGCCGCCCTTGTTGAGCAGGTCGCGGGCATAGGCGGAGACGCGCAGGTTCTTGATCGCGCTGCCTTCGTGGAGGAGCGCGATCGAGGCATCGAGCGTGCCGTAGGCCGGGATCACGTCGCGCCGGGCGCCGGTGGTATCGGCGAGCGGCGAGGCGGTGAGGTCGTCGATGAAGGCGTAGTCGAGCGTGAAGGTCACGCGGTCGGCCGAGCTGACCTGCATCCCGTAATCGACGCCGGCGTTGAACGAGACCTTGGGCGCGCGGCGGAAGTTGCGCTGGCTCGAGACGTCGATGAATGTGCCGGGGTTGGCAAGGTTGGGGATGAGGAACGTCTTGTACCTGCCGTTGAGGTAGCCGCCCGAGGCACGCAGGGTGAGGTCGGGCGTGGGGCGGGCCTGCATTTCAAGCTCGAGGCCCCAGATCCGCGCCGAGGCCGCGTTCTCGACGATGGTTTCAGTGCCGGCGCCCGCCGCGCGGATGATGTCTTCCTGCTTGTTGTTGTAGTTCACCCAGAACGCGGTGGGATTGAGCCGCAGCTTGCCGCCGAAGAATTCGCTCTTCACGCCGGCTTCGTAGCTGTCGACCTTTTCGGGGTTGTAGGGCCCGATCGAAGTGGCCGAAGTGGCGCGGCCGTTGAAGCCGCCCGAACGGAACCCGCGCGACCAGCTGGCATAGAGCATCGTGTCGGGGTTCGGCTTCCAATCGAGGATCACGCGGCCGGTGGGATCGCTGAAGGTCTTCTTCGCCTTGGCCGAAAACGCGCCGGGCACGGTGAAGTCGATGTTGAAGTCCTTGGTTTCCCACGTGTAGCGCCCGCCGACAGTGAGGCGGACGTTGCTGCCCAGCTTGATGATCGATTCGGCGAAGACCGCGAAGGAATCGAGCCTTTGCCCCGCGGTGAAGTTCTGCACCGGGCCGTTGAGGATATAGGCCTGCGCGGCGCGCGCGCCGTTGTAGGGGTAGGGTTTGATGAAATAGTTGGTGTGCAGGTAGTAGGCACCGGCGACGATATCGATCCGGTCGGTCAGGTTGCCGCTGATGCGCACTTCCTGACTGAACTGCTTGTAGGACTGATCGCGCGCGGCAACGAACAGCGGCAACGCAACGCCGGGTGCAACCGGGATCGGCGGTGCGCCGGTGTTTTCCTCGAGCAGCGAGTCGTTGGTATTGCGGTAGCCGGTGATCGCGGTGAGCTTGAAGCCGCCGAGCTTGGTGTTGATTTCAAGGCTGCCGTTCACCCCGTCGATAAAGCTGCGGAACGGCAGCGAGGTGTTGGCCAGCGTGTAGTTCTCCTTGGCCTGCTTCAGGTAGCCCTGCGAGGCGCAGCCGAGATCGCCGAGGCCGATGGCGAGCGTGAAATCGCAGATATTGCCGCCCGCACCGAAGGGGAGGCCGCTGGCCTGCGTGAGGTTGACCGTGGACGGGTAGCCTGAGCGGTCCTTCTGGTAATCGACCGAGAGCAGCGCGGTGGTATCAGGCCCCAGATCCAGCAGCATCGAGCCGCCGATGTTCCAGAAATCACGGCCCTTCTCGCGCTCGCCGGTGTAGCGGTTGCGGGTGAAGCTGTCGCTTTTCCGCAAGAGGCCGAACAGCTTGATCGAGGCGACATCGCCGATCTTGGGCAGGTTGACCACAGCATCGAGATCATACGTGCCATAGCTGCCGTAGCGGCCATGGAGGGTCGCGCCGAGTTCGCCGGTGGGCTTGGTGCGGCGCATGGAGATCGTGCCGCCGATTGTATTGCGGCCATAGAGCGTCCCCTGCGGTCCGCGCAGCACTTCGACCGATTCCAGATCGAAGAAGTCGACATTCGCGCCGGTGTTGGTGCCGAGGAATACGCCGTCGATCGAGATGCCGATGGCCGGATCGAAGGTCTTTTCAAGGTCCGCAAAGCTCACGCCGCGGATCGAGGCGGCGAGCGCATTGCCCGCGAAAGATACGCGCGCAAGCTGCACGTTGGGCAGGAACTTCTGGATGTTCTGCACATCGAGCAGCACCGAGTTCTGGATGATGTTCGCATTGAGCGCACTGACGGAGAGCGGCGTGTCCTGCAGCTTTTCATTGCGGAAGCGCGCGGTGACCACGATGTTGTCGATCCCGCTGGTGTCAGTCTGACCTTCACTGGCGCCTTGCGCATCGGCTGGCTGGGACTGTGCCATGGCGGCGGCGGGCACCAGCGCACCACCGATCATCAAGAGCTTGAAAAAGCGCGCCCTATTGGCGCGGGCCAATTGCTTCATGCTGCCTCTCCCCATTTTTCTTTTGTTTCGGCGAAAGGCAACAAGGCCAAACGCCGATGGGGAGAGGCTGAACCGGATCGGACCTTTGGGCCACTGCGGATTTGGTTAGGGGAAACCGCGCAGTGCGGCGGCGTCCTCAGAGGACGAAATGATCCCCCGAAGCGCGGACGGTGACCTCGGAAATCGAGACGCCCCACGGCTGGTTGATCGCGTGGATGATCGCATCGGCGATGTGATCGGGCGCGAGGCTGGCGTAGTCGATCGAATCGGGGCTGAGGCGCTCTGCGGGGAAGGTTCCGGCGCCCATCTGGCCGACCATCTCCATGAAATCAGGCATGTTGTGCGCCACAATGCCAACCCCGGCGGCGGGGTTGATCACGGTGCCGGAAAGGCCCGTGGTGGGCACGCCGGTGGGCTTGATCGTGGTGACTTTGATCTTGCCCCGGCTTTCGACACGCAGCGATTCCGAAAGGAAGTTCACCGCAGACTTGGACGCGCCATAGACCGCCGCGCCGATCACCGGGAAGTTGCCGTAGATCGAGGAGAGATTGACGATATGCCCGCGCCCGGCGGCGATCATCGGATCGTAGGCGGCGACCATGCCGTTGAGCACGCCCTTGATGTTGATATCGATGCAGCGCTCCCACGCGGGATAGGCCGCCTCGTGATCGGAAAAGAACGCGAGCGGCATGATGCCGGCGTTGTTGATCATCACGTCGATCCCGCCGTGGGCTTCGGCAGCGCGGGCGATGAGCGCCTTGACTGCACCAAGATCGCGCACGTCGGTTTCGACCGCGATGGCCGCACCGCCAGCGCTGATGACCGCGTCCGCAGTAGCCTCGGCAGCGGCAAGATCGATATCGCCGCAAGCCACCTTGGCGCCGAGCGCGGCGGCCTTGAGCGCGACAAGCCGGCCAAAACCGCCCCCCGCACCGGTGATAACGATGGATTTGCCCGCGATGTGGTTGGTCATGGTCTCTCCGAAGGTCTGGGTGCCTGTGGCACCGGGTTAGTCGGAGAGATTTACGGCGGCGGCAGCGGGAATCCACCCCCGTTCCTTCAGGCGCAGCATTTCGTCACCGGCATCAGGGCTGCGCAGCCGCTGCCGTGAGCGTCTGGCCGCCGGTTGTCGGCAGTGACCAGATCACGACATTGGTGATCATCACGGCTGCCAGGATCGCCATGAGCGCCGGGCGCTGGCGCTCGCCCTTGCGCCAGAGGAACACCGCGCCCGCGAGGAGTGCGAGCGCGGTGAGCATGGCGAGCGATAGTGCCGCGTCAGTCATCGAGGTGCGAAAGCGCCGGCTGTCAGGACTTGAACAGGCCCGAGGCCAGGCCACCAAGATTGCCGAGCGGGTTTTCGCCTTCCTTCCCGCCGAGCAGTCCGCCGATCATGTTGGCCGCATCGGGGTGCTGGGCGAGCATAGTCGCGAAGCTGGCGAGCGAGCCCTCGCCGCCGATGTGGCCGACGATCTGCTGCAGCACGCCGGCATCGATCCCGGTGTTGGCCGCAGCGGTTTCGACCGTATCGGTCGGCGCGGCGTGGCCAGCGGCGAGCCCGGCAATCGCAGATTCCATCATCGAGGGATCGATGCCGACCTTGGCGGCAAGGTTCTTCACATCGACATTGCTGCTGATCTGGCCGAGGATCTGATCGAAAATGCTCATGCGCCGAACTCCCTGAAGGATGAGGCGCGCAATCTAGCCGATGATGATCCGGAAGCCATCACCAATATGGCCCGCCGCAATCAGGCGAAAGCGCCGCGCGTGCCCGTGGGCGCCGTGCGCGGCTGATCGCGTCGGCGGAGGATCTGCTGCACCGGCGCATCGAACCAGCGCATCGCGAACCAGGCAAGCGCGAGGGCGCAGGCCGCCTCTGCCACGGCGAACAACGCGAACTGGGCGGGCGAAAGCGGGTAGCGGCGCACTACTTCGAGCCCGAGCCGCAGCACAGCGGCCTGCGTGATGTAGAGCGGATAGGACAAGGCCCCGATCACGGCAAAGGCGCGTTCAAGCCTGGGGCCAGGCCGGTTGGCGATGCCCAGCCACACCAGCAGCGGAAACAGCATGACGACACAGGCAAGCGAACTCCCCGCACCCCAGCCGAACGGCGCCAGCAGCACGGCAAGCAGGACAAGCATCAGGCCTCCCCCCGCCAGCACGCCGCTGCCAGGGGCGGCAGGCAGGCGGCGCAGGAGGACACCGGCGAAGAACGGAAAGATCACGCGGGGCACGCCGAGGAGTACGGTTGCCTGTTCGTGCCCGCCGCTGATCCCAGCATTGGCATAGGCGAGCCACGCCAGTGCCGCGCCGCCTGCCAGTAGGATCGCGATCAACACCGCGTTGCTGAGCCAGCGCGCGATGCACGCAAAGAGCACGTTGGCGAGCGCTTCGAACGTGAGCGACCACGCCGCCGGATTGAAAGGATAAGCCGTGGGCCACTGTGGAAACACGAAGGACGGCAGCAGGAGGAAGGCAAAGAGCGCCGCAGTCGCCACATCAGCCGGGCTGACCGAACCCTTCACCGCGGCCGCGAGCGCCGCCAGCATCGTGCCCAGCAGAATGCCAAGGAACGCCAGCGGATAGAGCCGGATGAAGCGAAGCCGCGCAAACGCGCGCAGCGATAGCGCGCCGCCCGCCAGCCGCGCCTCATAGGAATGGGCAACGACGAAGCCGCTCAGCACATAGAAGAAATCGACCGCAAGCCCGGCGAAGGGCAGCGCGGCCAGCGTGCGCTGCTGGACGATGTGGAACACAAGCACGACGAGGGCCGCGATACCGCGCATGCCATCGAGAGTGTGGAACCGCATCGTGCATTCTCCTGCGGGACAAGCGGCCATCGGCACCTGCCGCGGCACGACGCGCAAGGGTGCGCCGTGCCGCAGCCTTCGGGTTCAGATCACGATGGGATCCGGATGGATGTTGCTGAGCGTGATCGCCTGCGTGTGACCGAAGGAATCGTTGAGCAGGAACGTGGTGCCATCGAAGGGCCCGCCCTTGATCTCGTAAAAGCTGCCCTTGGTCGGGTTCGCAGTGAGGAACCGGGCCATCGCGTTGATGTCTTCCTGACCGTCGATGAAGTAGGAACCGGTGCCCTTGCGCGACATGCCGAGCGTGCCGAAGATATCGTCGAAGCCGGTGATGCGCACATTGTCACCGTCCGCGAAGGTGAGGTCGGTGACCATGACCCACTGCCAGACCTCGGTGACACCGCGGCCGCCGCTGAAGCTCATGGGCGCGAAGCCTTCGCCCGAGCGGAACACGAACTGATCCGCGCCGGCGCCACCGGTAAGCGAATCCTGGCCCCCGCCGCCCTTCAGAACGTCGTTACCATCGCCGCCATAGAGCCAGTCCTTGCCGCCACCGCCGTAAAGCATGTCGTTTCCGCCGCCGCCAAACAGCACATCCCTGCCACCCCCGCCGGTGATCGTGTCGGCACTTGCCGTGCCCGTGATGATTTCATTGCCCTTTGTTCCGTTGATCGTCGCCATTTTAATCTCCAATACTTCTATGACCGCGTACTTGACGCTCTCATCCGGAATTAACGTCCGACAATTGCAATTATTAATTCCATATTAAGGATAGCACGTTTGACAAATACTTATCTATACGTGGTAACCCAGTCGGTATTGGCCTTGATCGAGGCAGACGGCCGGCGCAGCGAACGCCTCTAACCTCGTGCATAGCGGTGCGTGGTGGCCTCGCCGCGTGGAAACAGGTTCAGTTCCGAAGCAGTTGGCGGCGCTCACGCTATGTCGCCGCACGAAAGCGGCGGAGAAAACCGGTGCGGCGCGGCCGCGCGGTGCCTGCAGGCGAATCAGCGCCGACTAGAACATGCCGCGCAAGCCAGGCGCGGGCCGGTTCATCGAACCAGACGAGCACGGCCCAAGCCGCCAGCAGCAACAAAGGCGCGAGCAGAAGCGCTGCCCAGTTCCCGCCTGCGCCTCCCCCAGCATATTTCAGTACGCCGGCGGCAAGCGCGAGCACCGGCACATGTATGCCGTAGACCGGATAGGAAAGCCGCCCGAGCAGCGCACCTCCGGGCAGCACTTGTTCCTGTCCGGCGGCGACGGCGACCATCAGCACGGCCGGCATGCACACAAGCACGACGAGCAGCTGCCAGCCCAGCACTGGCAATGGCAGCGCGAGGAAATAGACCAGCGCTGCCAGCACCATGATCGCGCTGGGGCGGCCCATGCGCGGGAGATTGTGCCGCACGCGGTGCAGCAGCAGACCGCTGCCGAAACCGAAGCCCACCCGCGCCGCGCCGCCAGCCAGCGACACGGCCTCCCAGCCGATATCGAGCGTGCCGAAGCGCAGCCCCAGCACGACGAGCAGCCCCGCACTCACGGCGACGAGGCTGCAGAGCACCTTCGTGCTGCGCCCGGCAAGGAAGGCAGCCCAGACGAAGTTGATCGCGATCTCGAAGAACAGCGACCACAGCGGGCCGTTGGCGGGGAACATCTCCCAGCCCGTCGCGCGGCCATGCCAAAGCTTGGGCAGGAGCAGGAGGTTCAGCAGGTTCGCGCCGAGAACTTCGGCCAGCGGATCGGAACGAGCAGGTGCGGCAAAGGCGCGCGCGACGAGATAGGCCCCGCCGGCTAGTGCCCCGAGCACGGCCACCGGCGCCATGCGGACAAGGCGGCGCGCGGCGAAGGCGTTGAACGACATGCCGCTGGCAAGCCGCGCCTCGTACGCCTCGGCAATCACGAAACCGCTGAGCATGAAGAAGAAATCGACCGCGAGGAAGCCGTTGGGCAGGATCAGCGGGCCGCCGCCCCGCGTGCCGATGTGGAAGACCAACACCGCCAGCGCGGCAACCCCGCGCAGTTCATCAAGCAGCCGATAGCGTTCGTGACCAGCCATGGGCCGGGATCTCCTTCGTTCGCGCTGAAAGGCGGGAGAAAGGGCCGGCAAGTCCATGCCCGGTTGCTCCATTTTCGAACCAATCCCCGCCGCGCGATGGTGCACGACGCGGCTTTGACAGCGGGCGGCTGGTGGGACACTGTCCGCCGCATGACACAGCAAGCCTCTGCCGCCCCCGCCCTTTCGCCCGCTCTCTCCCCTGCCCTATCGCGCCGCGAGGCGATCGCGGGCCTCGCTGCAGGGGCTGCCGCGCTGGCGCTGCCTGCGCAGGCTCTTTCGGCGCAGGTGCAACCGGCAGGAGCGCCCTCGCCGGCTGCGGCACTGCTGGATGATGCCGCGTGGCGGATGCTGGCGCTGAAGCCGGAGAGCGCGACCTCGCTGGGGCTCGATACCGGGGCCCATGCTGCCTTGCGGGGCGCGCTGGAAGACCGCTCGGCTGCGGGGCAGGCGGCTGTCGCGGCGCTGGTGCGCGCCGATCTCGCCAAGGTCGAGGCGATTGCCGACGCGGGCCTCGATCCCGTCACCCGCACCAGCCTTGCGGTGGTGAAGAGCGCCTATCGCACCGCGCTGGACGGGTTTGCCCTGCCTTATGGCGACGTCACCGTCGGCGGATGGCGCAACACGCCCTACGTCGTGATCCAGAACGTGGGTGCCTACATCGACGTTCCGCGTTTCCTCGATTCGGACCATCCGGTGGGCTCGGCGGCGGATGCCGAGGCCTATCTGGCGCGGCTGGCGCAGTTCCCTGCGGTGCTGGCTGGCGAGACGGCGCGGCTGAGGGCCACGGCGGCGCAAGGCGTGATCGCGCCCTCGTTCCTGATCGAAAAGGCGATCCGGCAGATGGGCGCGAGCCTTTCGGCGATGGGTTCAGGCGGAGGCCTTGTCGAATCGATCGAGCGGCGCACGCGCGAGAAGGGGATCGCCGGCGATTGGGCGGGCCGTGCGCGCGAGATCGTCACCAAGCAAGTCGCCCCGACTTTGGAGCGGCAGCTTGCCGAGTTGATCGCACAGCGCAGCAACGCGGTGCCGGCAACGGGCATGCACCAGCGCCCCGGCGGCGATGCGTTCTATGCCTGGGCCCTGCGCGCCAGCACCACGACGCGGATGACGCCAGACGAGATCCACAAGCTGGGCCTCGAATCGCTGGCCGAACTGCAGGGGCAGATGGACCCGATCCTCCGCAAGCTCGGCTATACCAGCGGCACGGTGGGCGAGCGGATGACCGCGCTGGGCAAGGACCCGCGCTTCCAGTTCCCCGACAACGACGAGGGCCGCGCGCAGATCATCGCGTTTATCCAGAAGCGGCTGACCTATATCCGCGCGCAGATGCCGCGCGCGTTTTCCCGGCTGGTGCGCGGCAATCTGGAGGTGCGGCGCCTGCCCCCGGCAGAGGAACCCGGCGCGCCCGGTGCCTATGGCGGTCCCGGCTCGATCGATGGTTCGATCCCGGGCAAGATGTGGATCAATCTCGGCACCACGCGGCTCCACAGCACTTACAGCCTGCCGACACTGGTCCACCATGAGGCGATCCCCGGCCATGTCTGGCAGGGCGAATATTCGAACCAATTGCCGACGATTCGCGCGATGCTGGCCTTCAACGCCTATTCGGAAGGCTGGGCGCTTTATTCCGAAACGCTGGGCGACGAGCTTGGCGCCTATGACGACGATCCGGTGGGCAAGCTGGGCTATCTCCAGTCCATCGCCTTCCGCGCCTGCCGACTGGTGGTCGATACCGGCCTCCACGCGCGCGAATGGACCCGCGAGCAGGCGATCGACTGGTTCGCCAATTCAAACGGTTCGGGCCGCGACGAGGTGACCAGCGAGGTCGAGCGCTATTGCAGCTGGCCGGGGCAGGCCTGCGGCTATTTCATCGGGCGCAGCGAGATCCTGCGCCAGCGCGCGCGTGCCATGGCGGCGCTTGGCAAGGCCTATGACTTGCGCGATTACGACAACGCGGTGGTCGAGGGCGGGAACGTGCCGCTCGACGTGCTGGCGGCCAATATCGACCGGTATATCGCGGGCAAGCAGGCCGGCTGAAGGGCGCCGTCAATCCCGATCCGGCGCGCCGAGCGGAAAGAAGGGACGGTAGGGGCGCGCGTCTTCCACGCAGCGCGCCACCGGCGGCAGCGCGAGCAGATAGGCGCGGTAGGCCGCAAGGCGCGGGCATGATGCGGGGATCGGCAGAACCCAATCGGCGTAGAACAGGGACGGCGCCGCTGCGCATTCGATAAGGCTGATGGCCTCGCCCGGTGTGTAGTGCTCCAGCCAGCGCTCGAGCCAGATGTAGGTCCGCTCCAGATTGGCGCGCGCCTTGGCGATGCGCGCCTGATCCATCCCGCCGCCGGGCAGGTGTTCATCGACGACCGCCTGCATCGGCGCCATGACGTAGTTGTCGAAAACCCTGTCGATCATCCGCACATGGGCCGCCCGGACAGGATTGGCCGGAAGCAAGTGCGCCGCGCCGGAATGGTGGAGCCAGAGATGCTCGATGATCGAGGTGGCCTCAAACACTTCGGCATCGCCATCGATCAGCAGCGGAAACTTGCCGAGCGGACTGGCGGCGGCCACGCGGGCGCCGTTTTCCGGCTCATCCGGGCCGAGCATGCGGAAGGCGAACGGCGTTTCGCTGGCGTAGAGCGCGATCAGCGCTTTCCAGGTGTAGGATGAGAAGGGGTGGCCATAGAGTTCGAGCATCAGCTTTCCCCGGCTCGTGCTGCCTCGATGGCGGCGATGTCGATCTTGCCCATGGTCATCATCGCCTCGAACACGCGGGCGCGCGCGGCCGGGTCCGGGTCTGACAGGCCCCGCGCCAGTGCGTTCGGGGTGATCTGCCACGAGAGGCCCCACTTGTCCTTGCACCAGCCGCAGCGGCCCTCGCTGCCGCCGGCCGCCATGATGGCATTCCACAGGCGGTCAGTCTCTTCCTGCGTTTCGGTAGGGACCTGTAACGAGACGGCCTCGTTGAGTTTGAAATAGGGTCCGCCGTTAAACCCCACGCAACCGATGCCGAGCACACTGAACTCGACGGTCTGGACGCTGCCTTCCTCGCCCGGCACACGGCGTATCGCGCCAACCCGGCTGTTCGGGAAGGTCGCGGCATAGAATTGGGCGGCATCCTCGGCCCCGCTTTCGTACCACAGGAACAGGACCGCGGAGGTCATCCCTTGGCCGCCTTGATCAGCTCCCGGTCGATCGCCTTGGCGGACTGGTAGCCGGCGCGGGTGCGGATGCGTTCGGCATAGGCGGCAAAGCTGGGGAGCGGCGGGATCGAGCCGAAGTTCAGGCCCCAGTCGATCTGGCTGCCGACATAGACGTCCGCCATCGTGAAGCGCGGACCGCAGACCCAGTCGCGGCTGGAAAGCAGCCCGTCCATCACTTCAATGGTGAGCTCATAGGTGCCGAAACCGGCCATCCCCGTTTTGCCTTCAGGCACATTCCAACCCATCGCGCGGCTGATCACCGCCTGCTCGAGCGGACCAGCCGCAAAGAACATCCAGCGGTAGTAATCCGCCTTTTCCTCCTCGCGCGGGAAAAGATCGGCTTCCGCGTGGATATCGGCCAGATAGGCGCAGATGCCCGCGCATTCGGTGATCACGCGGTCGCCCTCCGGCGCGTGGTGGATCAAGGTGGGCACCTTTTTCATCGGATTGGCGGCGGCCAGTTCGGCCGGGCGATCCGCCCAATCGACCAGCACATGCTCATACTCTGCACCCGCTTCGTGGAGCGCCCAGCGGGCAATCTGGCCGCGCGACATGGGGACGGTGAAGAAGGTGTAGTCTGCCATGGCTCAGCTTTCTCGTTGGCCGACAAGCGCGAAGGGCGCGCCCTGGGGATCGGTGCCGGCAACGGTCCAGTCGCCGCCCGGTACCTGATGCGGCCCGTTCAGCACCTGTCCGCCGTGCGCGGCAACCGCTGTGACGGCCTGATCGATATCGGCCACGCGGATGTAGTAGGTCCAGCCCCTGCGCGGCCAACCAGGCGGCGCTTGCATGGCCGCACCAATATCGACGCCGTTCTGGTCGATGAAGCAATAGTCCCCGAGTTCACCCATCGGCATCGTGCGATGGAATTCGAAGCCGAAGTGGCGCGCGTAGAAGTCCTTCGCCGCTGCGAGATCGGGCGTGACGAGTTCGTTCCACGAGACGTGCTGCGGTGTGGTCCGATCATAGCAGGTGCTCACCGCATCGGGCATATCGGGCGGCGGGACCGGGTGCATGACGTAGAAGGGCATGCCCTGCGGATCAGTGACCATGGCGAACCGGCCCTGCGGAATGTCCTGCGCGGGCATGAGCACGCGTCCGCCTTCGGCCACGATCGCCGCGGCCTTGGCATCGACATCATCGACGTGGAAATAACCGAGCCACGTGGGATGCGCGCCCTCGGCGATCATCTCCTCCGAGAGGCGGAGCGCCCCGCCGGTAGCGCCGCCATCACTGCGCATGATCATGCGGTAGAAATCCTCGCCCGGCTGCTCGCCCGGGCCATCGATCCGCCAGCCGACGACCGCATCGTAGAACGCCTTGGCCCCATCGAGATCGGGCGTCATCAGTTCGTACCAGATGAAGCTGCAGGGCACGCTCATGTCCGTTCTCCGATCCACAGCAACTGTTCGATCATGCGCGGTCTCTCGCCTCGCCGCTGCACGCCTGTGCCTATCTACACCCTCTCCATTCCGGTTGCCCGGCGCCTGCGATCAGGCGGGAACGAGATCGGGCAGGATGCGCTGCATGAGTGCCGCTTCCTTCTGCGCGACAGCCTGCCACGCAGGGCGCGCCAGCGCGCGGGCATGCCATGCGGCGGTCTTCGGATAGGTCGCCGCATTGGGGCCATGGCCGACATAGCGCAGAGTGCAGAGCATCGAGGCGACGGTGATGTCTGCAATGGTGAAGCCCTCACCCAGCAGCCAGCCTTCGTCCGGCGTCACGCTCTCGATGTAATCGAAAATGCGCGGCAGTTCGGCCTCGCCCTCAAGGGCAAGCGCCTCGTTGACAGGCAGGCCGAGGAAGCGCGGGCCGACCACGCGGTTGAACAGGATCTTGAGGCCCGAGGCGGCGAAGATGGTATCGCCGAACTCGTCGAACCACACCGCGAGGCCGAGTGCCTGCGGATCGGTGGGGATCAGTGCCGGGGAGGGGTGTTTCGCCTCAAGATAATGAACAATTGCCGACGAATCGGCGAGTGTGAAGCCATTGTCATCGATCGCCGGGATCTTCGCAAAGGGGCTGACCGCGAGGAACTCTGCGTCCGTGACGCCTGGGCCCCCGCGCGCGGGGGTGTAGTCCAGCCCCTTCTCGCCCAGAACCACCGCCACCTTGCGCACGAAGGGCGAGAGTAGAGCCCCATACAATTTCATAGCATCCGCCTCCCGCGGTCGAGTCAGCACGCAAAGCTTATTGCAGCCTTTCGCAGCCCCGTATAGGCGATGAGGCGATGAGCGATATTCCGAACCTGCAGGCCGATACCCGCGCCACCACCGTCCTTGCCGCCCCCGACATCACGCTGAGCGTGCGGGAGACCTTCGGCATTCCCATCGACATGACAGTCCCGGCCTTCTCGGTGGCCGACGAGCGGGTGCCGGATCTCGATCCGAACTACGTGTTCGATCCGGATACAACGCTGGCGATCCTGGCGGGCTTTGCCCACAACCGCCGCGTGATGGTGCAGGGCTATCACGGCACCGGCAAATCGACGCACATCGAGCAGGTGGCAGCCCGCCTCAAGTGGCCGTGCATCCGCATCAACCTTGATGCGCATATCAGCCGCATCGACCTCGTGGGGCGCGACGCGATCGTGCTGCGCGATGGCCTTCAGGTCACTGAATTCCGCGAGGGCCTGCTGCCCTGGGCCCTGCAGACGCCGACCGCACTGGTCTTCGACGAATACGATGCGGGCCGGCCTGACGTGATGTTCGTGATCCAGCGCGTGCTGGAAACCGAGGGCAAGCTCACGCTGCTCGACCAGAACCGCGTGATCCGCCCGAACCCCAACTTCCGCCTTTTCGCCACTGCGAACACGGTGGGCCTGGGTGACACGAGCGGGCTTTATCACGGCACGCAGGCGATCAACCAGGGCCAGATGGACCGCTGGAACATCGTCGTCGCGCTGAACTATCTGCCTGCCGCGACGGAGATCGACGTGGTGACCAAGAAGGTCCCCGGGCTCGACGCCAAGACGGCGGCGGACATGGTGCGCGTCGCTGATCTCACCCGCAAGGGCTTCATGGCCGGTGACATCTCGACCGTGATGAGCCCGCGCACGGTGATCAGCTGGGCGCAGAACACCGGCATCTTCGGCGATACCGGCTTTGCCTTCCGCCTCTCGTTCCTCAACAAGTGCGACGAGACCGAGCGGGTGCTGGTGGCCGAATACTACCAGCGCGTGTTCGGCAAGGACC
This sequence comes from Novosphingobium sp. FG137, assembly GCF_057809735.1. NCBI lineage: Bacteria > Pseudomonadati > Pseudomonadota > Alphaproteobacteria > Sphingomonadales > Sphingomonadaceae > Novosphingobium > Novosphingobium sp. FG137. The sequence goes on from NZ_JBMDKN010000002.1 coordinate 137,591, forward strand.
TGCCTGAAAGCGTCGTCGGCAAGGTTTGATTGCCGCTTGCCAGCGGCTGCTTTGGGGGAAGCAGATGTTTGCAGGTTTGAAGACCGCGCGGCGCTTCGCGGCGCTCATACTGGCGGGCCTCGCGCTCTGGTCGGCGCCCGCTCATGCCGGGGGCAACCAGCCCTATGACGTGACGCTCACCGGCTATGTCGTCGAGGCCTCGGGCAAATCGATGCCGCTGGCGAAGGACGTCACGCTGAAGGAGCACGACATCGTGTTCTCCGGCAAGCTGGCCTGGTTCAGCACCGCCGACCTTGCCGCCCCGGTCTCGTTCGATGCGGTCGGGGCGAAGTTTGCGGTCACGCAGGATGCCGTGCTCCGCCTCGCCGTGGGCCTGCGCGGCGGCGATCTTGCCGATCTGCCCAAGACCACCCGCACCTTCTGCGATGCCAGCCGCCACAACATGGCCAAGGGGCTCGCCAATCTGGCGACCGCGGGCATTCTCTCGCTCGGCGCGCGGCTGCGCAGCGATACGCAGGTCTGCCTTGTCGACAAGGACGCCAACGGCGATTTCGAGAGCGCCTTCATCATCGGCACGAAGAAGCCCGAGGACCGCCACCTCGTCGCGATCGAGCCGGTCCGCTACGTGTCCCGGACGCTGACACCGATCGACGGCGATTCCGTGCTCGAAGTCGAATACCTCGATGGCGGCGCGCTGACTGGCCCCAAGTTCTGGCTGAACATGCGCGTGAAGGGCGAGAAGTTCCAGTTCGCGGCGCTGCACATGTTCCAGCTGGGCCGCTTCGGCTGGCGCACGCGCGTGCCGATCGCGCAGTCGATCAAGGTTGCCAAGCTGCCGACCACGTTCCTGTTCGGCGCGGCGAGCCTCACCGTCACGAAGATCGATCCGGTGACGCGAGCGGCAACGGTCGATCTTCTGACGGACTTCCGCCTCGACGGGTTCGTGATCGAACCGACGCCGCAGACGATTTACATCTACTACTGAGCCTCAGGCAGTCGGCACCACCAGATACTTCTCGCCCGTGCGCCGCGCGTTGTACTCGGCGACGGCGGCGGGTTCCAGCATGCCTTCAAGGCTGACTTCGGCCTTGTAGTGGCTGGCGAAGGTGGTGGTGAGATCGCGCGCGACGCGGGCGCGCATGCGGCCCACTGTGTCCATGCCGGCCTTGGCCATGAACGGCGTCAGCAGCCAGCCGCCGAGATCCCAGGTGAGGCCGAAGGCGCGATTGAGGATCGTCGGCCCGAGATCGAGCGCGCCGTAGATGTAGACTTTCTTGGCCACCGAGGAGCCATAGCGGCTGAACGCGGCGCCCCGGCTGGCGGAGGATTCCATCGCGGCGAGGATCTGCCCTGCGAGCGTGCCGCCGCCGATCGGATCGAAGCCGAGCATCGCGCCGGTTTCGTGGATTGCATCGACAAGCGCGGCCTGGAAGCCGGGTTCGGTCATGTTGAGTACATGCGTTGCGCCAAGGCCCTTGAGCAGCGCGACCTGCTCTTCGCTGCGCACGATGTTGACCAGCGGCACGTTGTCTTCCTGACAGATGCGCACCAGCATCTGGCCGAGGTTGGACGCGGCGGCGGCGTGGACGAGGCCGGTGAAGCCTTCCATCCGCATCGTCTCGACAAAGCCCAGCGCGGTCATCGGATTGACGAAGCTGGAAGCAGCCTGCGCGGCGCTCACGCTGTCATCGACGGGAAGGCACATGCCCGCCTCGGCATAGGCGTAGCTGGCATAGGCGGTGCCCGGCACGCAGGCGACGCGCTTGCCCATCAGCGCCTGCGCGGCAGGGCTGTCACCAGCGGCGACGACGATCCCCGCCGCCTCGTTACCCGCCGGCATGTCGAGCCCGTGGCGCGCGGTCATCGCGCGGGTGGCATTGTCGGGCATCTTCGCCACGACCTTGCCGGGGCTGTAGGCGGCATTCGCGGTATCGGCAGAGGCGAACAGCAAGCCGAGGTCTGAAGGGTTGATCGGCGTCGCCTCGACAGCCACGAGGACCTGGCTGCCGGTGGGGGCCTCCCACGTCTTCGGTACGATCTGGACGGTCAGCGTGCCGTCCGCATCGAGTCGGGTGGTGAGCTGTTTGCCGGAAAATGCCATGGTTCTCTCCTGATTGCGGCCGCGCCGGGTCTGTCCCGCGCGGGTTTCAATCCGCAACTTAACGGCTCAATCGGCCGGGTAAAGCGCGCGCATGAAATAGAGGCCATCGGGAGGCGCATTGTGGCCGAGGCGTTGCCGGTCGCAAGCATCGAGCGCATCGCGCAGATCGGCGGCGCTCCACCGCCCCTCGCCCACCATGGCAAGGCAGCCGACCATCGAGCGCACCTGATGATGGAGGAAGCTGCGCGCCTCCGCCGCAACGATAACGTGATCCCCTTCGCGCCGCACGGAGAGGTGGCGCAGCGTCTTCACCGGGCTCGCCGACTGGCATTGCGCCGAACGGAATGTGGTGAAATCGTGCCGCCCCACCAGCACTTGCGCGGCGTGGTGCATGGCGTCCGCGTCCAGCGGCTGCGCGATGCGCCACGCCCGCGACGCTTCCAGCACCAGCGGCGCGCGGCGATTGGCGATCACGTAATCGTAGGACCGCCCAATGCATGAAAACCGCGCGTGCCAATCGTCCGGCACTACCACGCAATCGAGCACCGCCACCGCCTGTTCCGCCAGCCGCAGCCGCGCGTTGAGCGCCTCGCCCATGCGGAACGGCGGCAGGGGCTTCTCGCTATCGAAATGCGCGCGCATCCCCCGCGCATGCACGCCTGCATCGGTGCGCCCGGCGGAATGCAACGTGACCGGATGGCCGACTACGCTTTCCGCCGCGTCCTCGAACGCCTGCTGCACGGAAGGCCCATGCGCCTGCCGCTGGAAGCCCATGTAGGGTCTTCCATCGTATTCGAGCGTGAGGGCGTAGCGGGTCATGCAATCACCCAAGCTGTGTGCCGGCCGGGATCGCCCGCCCGCGCAGCAGGGCGGCGGTCTCCATCGCCGGCTTGCCCGCGCGCTGGATCAACGTCGGCACCAGCACACCTTCGCCGCAGGCAATCGCGAGTCCGTCATCGAGCGTGGTTCCGGGCTCGCCACTGCCCGGCTGGATCGTAGCACCCAGCACGCGGTACCGCTCGCCCTCAAGCTCGAAAAACGCCCCCGGCGCCGGCGCAAAGGCGCGCACCTGCCGCTCCACCTCGATTGCGCTGCGGGTGAAATCGAGCCGGCTCTCCGCCTTCTCGATCTTGTGCGCATAAGTAACGCCCTCCTCCGGCTGCACCACCGGGGGATGCGCGGGCAGATTGGCCAGCACCGCAACCATCAACGCCGCACCCTTCTCCGCCAGTTCAGCGGAGAGTTCACCCGCCGTCTTGCGCGCCACCGGCGTCTCGACCGTGGCCAGCATCGGCCCGGTATCGAGCCCGCGCTCCATCTGCATGATCGTCACGCCGGTAGTCTCATCCCCCGCCAGAATCGCCCGTTGCACAGGCGCCGCCCCGCGCCAGCGCGGCAGCAGCGAGCCATGGACATTAAGGCACCCCAGCCGCGGTGCATCGAGCACCGCCTGCGGCAGGATCAGGCCATAGGCGGCGACCACGCCGAGATCGGCTTCCAGCGCCGCGAACGCAGCCTGCTCGTCTGCGCCCCTTAGCGAAAGCGGCGTGTAGACTGGAATCCCCAGCGCCTCCGCCGCGCGGTGCACCGCCGAAAGCTGGAGTTGCTTGCCCCGCCCCGCCGGACGCGGCGGCTGGCTATAGGCGGCAACCACCTCATGCCCCGCCGCGACCAGCGCATGCAAGGTCGGGACGGCGAAATCCGGGGTTCCCATGAAGACGATGCGCATAACGCTCAAAAGGGCCTTTCGTTTGCGTGGCGTGGCCCTATCTCTCCCCCCATGGCATCGCAAGAGATCGAGGCGCTGGCGAGCGCACTGGCGCGGCTTCCCGGCCTTGGGCCGCGTTCGGCGCGGCGCGCGGTGCTGTGGCTGATCAAGCGGCGCGAGACGAGCCTTGTCCAGCTGGCCGAGGCGTTGGAAGGCGTGCGCGCACGGCTGGTGGAATGCAGCACGTGCGGGAATGTCGATACGGCTAACCCTTGCAGCATCTGCACCGATCCGCGCCGCGATGCCCGCGCGCTCTGCGTGGTGGAGGAAGTCGCCGACCTGTGGGCGCTCGACCGCGCTCGGCTGTTCACCGGGCGTTACCATGTCCTTGGCGGACGACTCTCCGCGCTGGATGGCGTCGGGCCGGAGGATCTTTCGATCGGCCAACTCCTAGTGCGGCTTGAGGCAGGCGGGATCGATGAAGTGGTGCTCGCGATGAACGCAACGCTGGAGGGTCAGGCCACTGCCCACTATATCGCCGAACGGATCGACACCCTGCCTTTGCGCGTCACGCAACTGGCGCACGGCCTGCCGGTGGGCGGCGAACTGGACTATCTCGACGAAGGCACCCTTGCGCAGGCGCTGCGGGCGCGAAGGCCGGTCGGGTAGCACCTTGCGAGTCGGGCGCGCGTTGCTTATCTGCGCCTCATGGCTATCCGCGAAATCCTCGAAGTCCCCGATCCGCGCCTCAAGCAGATCTCCGCGCCCGTCACCGTGTTCGACGAGGAGCTGAAGACGCTCGTCGCCGACATGTTCGAGACGATGTACCACGCGCCCGGCATCGGGCTGGCCGCCGTCCAGGTCGGCGTGCCGCTGCGTGTGCTGGTGATCGACCTGCAGCCCGACGATCCGGATGCCGAGCCGGTGCCCTGCGCGCACGACGGGCATCACCACCATCATCAGCCGACGAAGCGCGAGCCTCGGGTCTTCATCAACCCGGAGATCCTCGATCCTTCCGAAGAACGCCGCGTCTACAATGAAGGCTGCCTCTCGGTGCCCGAAATGTACGCCGAAGTGGAGCGCCCCGCGCGCATCCGCGCCCGCTGGCAAGACCTCGACGGCACGGTCCACGAGGAAGAGATGGACGACCTCCTCGCCACCTGCCTGCAGCACGAGATGGACCACCTCGAAGGCGTGCTTTTCATCGACCACCTCTCGCGCCTCAAGCGGCAGATGGTGCTGCGCAAACTGGAAAAGATGCGCCGCGCGGCGTGAGCTCCACCCCGCTTGCGCTGCCGGTAGAGTCAGGATAAGTTCACGCTTCGTTCCTGTATTGGAGTCGGCGTGGATACCACCCTTGTCTTTGTTTTTCTGATCATTGCGCTGCTTGCCGGCCTCGCCGTGGGCTGGTTCCTCGGCGCGCGGCCGCTTGGCGAACTGCAGGCGCGCCTCGCCGTCCGGGATGCCGAGGCGAAGGATCTTGACGAGAAGTTCCGCCGCGCGATCACCGAACTCGCCGCCGCCAGCGTCAAGGCCGGGCAGCACGATGCACTGGCCGCCGAAGTGACCACCGTGCGTGAGGAACGCGATTCGCTCGCCGCCGGTTTCGCCGCCGCGCAGGAACGCGCTGCCGAGGCAGACCGCATGCGCCCCGAACTCGCCGCGCTGCGCGCCGACCGGGAGGCCTTGCGCGCCGAACTGGAGCGGATGAAGGCCGATGCAGAAAACTTCGCCGAGCAGAAGCGCCTGCTGATCGAAGCGCAGGAGACCTTGCGCAAGGAATTCGAGAACGCCGGGCACAAAGTTCTCGAACGCGCGCAGGAAGCCTTCCTCGCCCGCGCCAATGCGCGCTTTGCCGAAAGCGAGAAGACCAGCGAAGCGCGGCTGCAAGCCGTGCTGGAGCCGGTCGGCGCGCGGCTGCAGAAATACGAGCAGCAAGTGCAGGACCTTGAGGCCAAGCGCGTCGATGCCTTCGGGCAGCTGACGGGGCTGATCGAGGGCATGCGGCAGGGCCAGGAAGCCGTGCGCACCGCCGCGCTGCAGCTCGGCAACTCCTTGCGTAACGGCCCCAAGACGCGCGGGCGCTGGGGCGAACTGCAGCTGCGCAACGTGCTTGAGCAATGCGGGCTGGCCGAACACACCGATTTTGTCACCGAGCATTCGGTCGATACCGAGGACGGGCGGCTGCGCCCCGATGCCATCGTCAAGGTGCCGGGCAACAAGATCCTCGTGATCGACGCCAAGGTCTCGCTCAACGCCTATCAGGACGCCTTCGAGGCGGCGGACGACGATGCGCGCGGCGTGGCGCTGGCGGCGCATGTCCAATCGATGCGCAATCACATCCAGACGCTGGGCGCCAAGAGCTATCAAAGCCAGTTTGATGAGGCGCCGGACTATGTGCTGATGTTCGTGCCTGGCGAGCACTTCATCGCCGCCGCGCTCGAACGCGATCCGGGGCTGTGGGACTTCGCTTTCGAACGCCGCGTGCTGCTGGCCTCCCCCACCAACCTCGTCGCCATCGCGCGCACGATCGCGCAAGTCTGGCGGCAGGACGGCCTGGCACGCGAAGCGCGCGAGATCGGCAAGATGGGCGGCGAGCTTTACGACCGGCTCGCGGTGGCGGCGGAACACCTCAAGCGCGTCGGCTCCGGCCTCGACAGCGCGGTAGGGCACTACAACAAGTTCGTCGGCAGCTTTGAACGTAACGTGCTCTCCGCCGGGCGCCGCCTGCGCGACAAACATATCGAGATCGGCAAGCGCGAGATCGAAGATGTGCCGTTGATCGAGACAGCGCCGCGACACGCCGAAAGTGGTGAGGCAGCAAAGCTGGCGCTGGTGGAACCTGAGGACAGTTCAGCCGTAGTAGGCGAAGAGGCGCCGGAGTAGCGTTCGCCGCGTGCTTCTGGACAGGGCCAGCGCCTTCGTGCGACCCCTTTCGCGAAGGCGCAGGTCAGCAAGGATCATCCATGAAGGCAAGACACGCAGCGCCGGGCCTGATCGCGCTGGCCCTCCTTGCCGGCTGCGGCGGGAAATCCGCGCCGACCGAAGCCCCCTCAGCCTCATCTTCGGCGAGTGCTCCGGCCAGCCCGGCTCCAGCCCCTTCTGCAGCAGCGCCAGTTGCAGCAGCCTCACCTGCCGCACCATTGATCAAAGCCGCCAGCTACCCGCCGCGCGACGATTGCGCCGGTCTGCCCGGCTGGACGGACTTTCGCGCGAAACTGAAACAGGCGGTTGCACAGCGCGATACGGCGGCGCTGGCGGCGCTCGCTGATCCCGCTGTGAAACTCGATTTCGGCGGGGGCTACGGCGTCACAGAGTTGAAGAAGCGGCTGACCAACAAGGAATACCGGCTGTGGGACGAGATTGCGGCGGTTCTGCCGCTGGGTTGCAGTTCATCGCCGGTGGAGGGACAGGGCAAGAGCGCCAGCATGCCTTGGATTTTCGAGAGGTCGCCGCAGGATGTTGATCCTTATGCGGCCATGCTGGTCCTTGGCCCCAGCGTCCCGGCTTATGCCAAGCTAAGCTCGGCATCGTCGGTGATCGGCACGCTCGATTGGGCGCTGGTAGCGGTCCAGACCTATCCGGAACCGGGCAAACCCCTCGCCAAAGTGACGCTGCCCGATGGCAAGAGCACCGCCTTTGTCGAAACCGCCAAACTGAGAAGCATCATCGACTACCGCGTACAAGCTACGCGCGGGAAAAACGGCTGGCGCATTGACGCAATCATCGGCGGCGATTGAACGGTCGCCGTCCTACCCCCTCCGCTTCGTCATCCCCGCGAAGGCGGGGAAGGGGGCGTGGGCGCTGTGGATTCTCTGGATTGCCGTCTGCGCGGGAATGACGAAGATGGGTTTAGGGCACTTATTCGCCCAGCGCCGCCAGCACCTCATAGGCCAGCACCGCCGCTGCCACCGCCGCATTGAGGCTGTCGGCGCGGCCCTTCATCGGCATCGTCACGCGCAGATCGCAGGCCATCTCATACTCTTCCGGCAGGCCGCGCGATTCGTTGCCGACCAACACGAAACATGGCGCCGTGTACGGCGCACCGCGATAGGGCACCGCCTCACGCAAGGACGCCGCGACCAGCTGGCCCGGCCCGGCGCGCAGCCAGCTCTGGAAATCCTCCCACCGCGCTTGCGCCAGCGGGACGGTGAACACTGCGCCCATGCTCGCGCGCACGGCTTCGACCGAGAAGGGATCGGCGCAATCGTCGAGCAGGATCACGCCGCCCGCGCCCACCGCATCAGCCGTGCGCAGCATCGTGCCGAGGTTGCCGGGATCGCGCATGGCCTGCGCCACCAGCCAAAGCGGGGCCCGCGCGCGGTCGAGCGCTTCGAGCCGGGTGTCCCATTCGGCGAATACGCCCGCAACCGCCTGCGGATTATCCTTGCCGGTCACCTTCGCCAGCAAGTCCTCGGGCATTTCGATCACATCGCCGCCCGCGCGCGCCACCGCCGTTTCCAGCGCATCGAGCAAGGGATGCCCTTCGCGCCCTTCGGCCATCATGAGCAGTTCGGGCAGGCGGCCGCATTCGCGCGCATCGGTCAGCAGGCGCAGCCCCTCGGCGAGGAAGCGGCCCTCGCGCTTGCGGTGCTTCTTTTCGCGCAGGGCGCGGACGGCCTTGATGGTCGGGTTGGAAAACCCGGTGATCTGACGGCGGGTCACAAGCCGCTCAATCTTCGCCGAAGCCGTCCTTGACGAGCCCGGCGACCTTCATCAGCACGCCCTGCGCGTCAGGTCCGGTCACGACGATCTCAACCGAATCGCCTTTCGCCGCGCCCAGCATCATCAGGCCGAGGATCGAGCCGCCCTGCGCTTCGGTCCCGTCCTTGATCACCAGGACTTCCACCCCTTCGGGCAGGCGCGCGACGGCATTGACGAACTTTGCACTCGCCCGCGCATGCAGGCCGCGCTGGTTGACGATGAGGACCGTTTCGCGCGCCGTTGTAACATCAGATGAGTTGGCAGCGGCGTCGTCAGTCATGCTCAGGCGTCCTGCCCCAGAAATTCGGATGCAATCGTGATGTAGTTGCGCCCGGCATCGCGCGCCGCGGCGGTCGCCTCGCGCACGCCCATTGAATTGCGGGCCTTGGCGAGGCGGATCAGCATGGGCAGGTTGATGCCCGCGATCACTTCGACCTTGCCCGCTTCCATCAGCGAGATCGCGAGGTTGGACGGTGTGCCGCCGAACAGGTCGGTGAGCACGATGACGCCCTCACCGCTATCCACGCGGCGGATCGCCTCGGCGATTTCCTTGCGGCGGCGCTCCATATCGTCGTTGGGGCCGATGCAGACCGCGACGATATCGGGCTGGCGTCCGACGACATGCTCCATCGCGTGGATGAATTCATCGGCAAGGGCGCCGTGGGTGACGAGGATGAGACCGATCATGCTTGGCGGTTCATAAGGGGGGGTGGCTCCGAAGGGCGACGCGGCGATGTGCCGCGTTCAGGCTGGGCAATTTCGGTCGAGGCTGGTGCCGCATCCGGCTGAATGCCCGATCGGTCCCGCCAACTTCCAGTGCATGCCCATTCCCCCGGTTCCCTGCCTGTCTCCCCGGATGGACGGCAGATGTCTCTTGTTTTCACGTCTGCGCGCCTTCGACCATGTCGGCAGCGCGCGACCCCAGGTTGCGATGCAGCAATGTGGGAGAAAATCCCGCCTCGCGCAAGGCTGAAGCGATTTGTTCGGCCATGAACACCGAACGGTGGCGCCCGCCGGTGCAGCCGAAGGCGATGTTCACATAGGCCTTTCCCTGCGCCTGGAAGCGCGGGAGCAGCAGCAGCAGGAGATCGCGGATCCGCGTGAAAGCCTCGCTAAATGCCGGATCGCGGCGGATATAATCGCCGACCGGCGCATCCTTGCCGGACATGGGCCGCAAGACATCGTCCCAATGCGGATTGGCGAGGAAGCGCATGTCGAACACGAGGTCCGCCAGCGGCGGCGTGCCGCGCGAAAAGCCGAAGCTGCTGATGGTGAGCGTGGTGCGCTGCGGCGTATGGCTGCCGAACTGGTCGCGAATCGCCTGCTGCAGATCGTTGGTGGAAAAATCGGTGGTGGAGATCACCACGTCCGCCCAGCGGCGCAGCGGCTCCAGCAGTTCGCGCTCTGCGGCGATGCCGGTGGCGGCGGGCTTGTCCTCGCTCATCGGATGGCGGCGGCGGGTTTCGTTGTAGCGGCGTTCAAGCTCGGACCCGCCGCAATCCAGAAACAGCGTGGTGAGCGCAAGATCGCCGCGCGATGTGAGCCGCTTGACCCGCTCGATCGTCCTGGCGGGATCGAAGCCGCGGGTGCGCGTATCGAAACCGATCGCAAGCGGGGAACCCGCATCCAGCTGCGCCGAACCCGGCTCGGTCTCCAGCAAACGGTCGAGCAAGCGGATCGGGAAGTTGTCGATGGCCTCCCAGCCCATGTCCTCCAGCGTGCGCAGCGCGGTGGTCTTGCCGGCGCCGAGTACGCCGGTGACGAGCAGGATGCGCTGCCGCGCTTGTTCCGGTTCCGACTCAGCCGACATGGCGGGTGGTTTGCGCCAGCCGAGGCGCGAAGGAAAGACCGCATCGGTGCAACGGACGTGGGTAAGCGCGCGGCTCTGTTCCGCTTTGCGACATCCGGCTCAATCGACGAGGCCGAATGTGCGCAGGGCCAGTTCGGCGCGCAGATGGAGGACAGGGCCGTCAGGCCAGAGCCGGACCTGGGGGATAAGCGCGCCGTGGCGCGTGACGACTTCGGCCACCTCGATGAAGCGCGGGCCCTCGCGGTCGAGCGCGATCACCAGCGCGACCGGCACGCCGCGCGCGGTGGGCATGGTAACGAGGCCAAGGCCGCGCACCTCGAGCAGGCCGGCCGTTTCGGGCACCGGGCTGGCTAGCAGCCGCGCGCCATCGCGTTCGAGCGTGACGCCATCATCCCCCACCAGCACCGCACCGCGATCGATCAGCGCGAGCGCGAGGCTCGATTTGCCCGCACCCGGCGGTCCCTCGATCAGCACCGCGCGGCCCTCGATGGCGACGCAGGTGGCCAGATGCTTGATCGTCTGCTTCACTCCTCGTCCTCCCCGGCCATCGGCAATTCAAGCACCAGTTGCGCGCCGGGCTCGCCGCCGGGACGGTCGGTGATGGTGAGCGAGCCCTCGTGCGCCTCGGCAATCGTGCGCGCGATGGCGAGGCCAAGGCCGCTGTGCGCGCCGAAAGCCTCGCTGGCGGGGCGCACGGAATGGAAGCGCTCGAACACTTTCTCGCGCTCGGCCGGGGGAATGCCGGGGCCATCGTCGCAGACGGCGAGGAAGACGCGGCCCTCGCTGCCCCAGACGACCACTTCGACGGTGCCGCCGGGCGGGGAGAAAGAGACCGCATTGTCGAGCAGGTTCTCAAGCACACGTTCGAGCTGCAGGGCATCGCCGCGCACCATCGCGGTGCCGCCGCCGCGCACCATACGGATCGGGCAGGCCTCACGATCAGGCCGCGCGCCGCGTGCGCCGACAACATCTCCGGCCAGGCCCCCCAGATCGAGCGGGGCGAATGTGGCGCGGCTCAATTGCGCATCGATGCGGCTGGCATCGGCGATTTCGGTGATCAGCCGGTCGATCCGCTGGACATCGTGCGCGGCAATTGCGGCCAATTGCTGGCGCAGCGCCGGGTCGTCCACCTTCTCCATGGTTTCGAGCGCGCTGGATAGCGAGGCCAGCGGGTTCTTGAGCTCGTGCGCGACATCGGCGGCGAAGCTTTCGACCGCATCGATGCGCTGGCGCAGCGCGGTGGTCATATCGGAAAAGGCGCGGGCAAGCAGGCCGATCTCGTCGCCGCGTTCGGGCAGGCGCGGCACCACCACGGCGCGATCACGCCCGAGCCGCACGCGCACCGCCGCGCGGACCAGCGCCCGCAGCGGCTGGACGATCGTGCGCGCGAGAAACAGCGAGAGCTGGATCGAGAGCAGGAAGGCGACGCCGATAATGATCCCCAGCGACTGGCGCGCATCGCGGACCGATTGGGTGACATCGGTCGCATTGCGCAGCGCGAGCAGCATCTCGCCATCCGTCCCGACCGGGGTCGCCGCGGTGATCACCGGGGTGCGATCGGGCGCGTATCGCAAGTAGACCTCGGTCGCCCGTGCGGTGCGGGCGCGCGCGATCTCCGGCCAGTTGGCCGCGCCCGTCTCGGGCGGTTCGCGGTAGCGCTCGATCACAGGGGCGCCGACGATGAAATCCACGCCGCGATCGAGCAGCCGCGCGGCGGTGGTGTACCAGGCCTCCTTGTCCGGATCGGCGAAGGCGAAGGGCGGCGGGGCAAGGCGGAAGCTGTCCGCGATCAGGCCGCCTTTCGCGTCATACAGCGTGAGGCGCAGCTTTTGCGCAGTGCCGATTTCGGCAAGCACTTCGCGGGCCTTGGCTGGACGCGCTTCGGTGAGCGCGGTGGCGGCAATCTCCGCTTCGGCGCGCGCCAGCTTGAAGCGTTCGGCGAGCAACTGCTTGCGGTAGCTGTCGAGGTAGAAGAACGAGCCGGCCAGCAGCGCCAGCGCAATGCCGTTGACCGCGAGAATGCGCACCGTGAGCGAGACACCGCGCACGCGCCAGGTGCGGCGACGCTGACCCGCACGGGCGGACTCGGGCGCCAGATCAGGAATCGGTAAAACTGTATCCGGCGCCATAGAGCGTCTCGATGGCGGCAAATTCGGCGTCTGCCGCGCGGAACTTGCGCCGCAGCCGTTTGATGTGGCTGTCGATGGTGCGGTCGTCGACGAAGACGTCGTCGTGGTAGGCCGCGTCCATCAGCTGGTTGCGCGTCTTGACCACGCCGGGGCGCAGCGCGAGCGCCTCGAGGATCAGGAACTCGGTGACGGTGAGCGAAACCGCCGCGTCATCCCAGGTCACCGTATGGCGCGCCGGATCCATCACGAGGCGGCCGCGGCGGATCGGCTCGGGCAACGGCTGCGCCTCCTCGCCCGGCTCGGCCGGACCCGCCGCATCGCTGCGGGCAATTTCGGAGCGGCGCAGGATCGCACGGATGCGGGCGATCAGCAGGCGCTGGCTGAACGGCTTGGCGATGTAGTCGTCAGCCCCCATCGCAAGACCGAGCGCCTCATCGCCTTCCGCATCCTTGCTGGTAAGGAAGATGACCGGAAGCTGGCTCTTCTCGCGCAGGCGGCTGAGCAGTTCGAGCCCGTCCATGCGCGGCATCTTGATATCGCAGATGGCCAGGTCCGGCGGGTTTTCGATCAATGCCTTCAGCGCGGCGGCACCATCATAATAAAGGCGCGTGGCAAAGCCTTCGGCCTGCAGCGCGATCGAGACGGTGGTGAGAATGTTCCGGTCATCGTCCACTAGCGCGATCACGCGGGGATCATCGCCGCTGCGCGCGGGCGCGCGGAGCGCGGAGGGAGCCGGAGATTGCGATGCGTCGGACAGGGCGGCTTCCGGTCTGGCTGGCGGCGAGGCAGAGCCCAATCGATTACCGGTTCACCTCGCGGCTGGCAACCGGTGCGGGAACCGGTCGGGTTTGCGGGGCAGTTGTACGCGGTGCAACTTGCTGCGCAAAAAACTTGGTTGCCGCGAGGGCATTTGACGCAGCATGGCCGGGTGGCTATGCGCCAAAACGGACTCAGCGCATTCGTATGCAAAACAGCAGCGGATTCGCCGGCGGACGAAAGCATCTGGGTGTGATTGCAACGCGGGGCCCTGCCTCGCCCGGAGCCCCAACCGGCCCGGGCAACTGGCAGACCTGCCATGGGAGACCGATCTGTGTCTGATACCGCATTGAACGTGAGCCTGGCCGAACAGGGCCTTCCCGAGCCGGCACAGATCTTTGCCAACCTCGGCACCGCGCCGCTGGTCGAGCATGCGATCCGCAATGGCGAAGGCGTGCTTTCGGCAGATGGCCCGTTCGTCGTCGCCACCGGCAAGCACACCGGGCGCAGCGCGAAGGACAAGTTCTTCGTCCGCGATGCGGAGACCGAAGACACCGTGTGGTGGGGCAAGACCAACGTCAGCATGACGCCCGAGCAGTTCGCCGTGCTCAAGGCCGATTTCCTTGCCGCGCTTGGCGGCCTCGACAAGGCCTATGTCGCAGACTTGTTCGGCGGTTCGCAGCCCGAATATCGCGTTTCGGTGCGCGTGATCACGCAGTTTGCGTGGCATTCGCAGTTCATCCGCACCCTGCTGGTGCGCCCGACGGCGGAAGAGCTGGCGAGCTTTGCGCCGGAATACACGATCATCGACATCCCGAGCTTCCGCGCCGATCCCGCGCGCCACGGCTGCCGGAGCGAGACGGTGGTTGCGGTGAATCTCTCCGAGAAGCTCATCCTCATCGGCGGCACTGCCTATGCGGGCGAGATGAAGAAGTCGGTCTTCGGCATTCTCAACTATCTGCTGCCGGTGCAGGGTGTCATGCCGATGCACTGCTCGGCCAATATCGGTGCTGACGGCACTACGGCGGTGTTTTTCGGGCTTTCGGGCACCGGCAAGACCACGCTTTCGGCGGACGCCAGCCGCACCCTCATCGGCGATGACGAGCATGGCTGGTCGGACACGGCAGTCTTCAACTTCGAAGGCGGCTGCTATGCCAAGATGATCCGCCTTTCGGCTGAAGCGGAGCCCGAAATCTTCGCGACGACCAAGCGCTTCGGCACGATCCTCGAAAACGTCGTGATCGATCCCGAAACCCGCATGATCGATCTCGATGATGCCTCGCTCGCCGAGAACAGCCGCGGGTCCTACCCGATCGATTTCATCCCGAACACGAGCGAGAAGAACCTCGGTCCGGTCCCGTCGAACATCATCTTCCTCACCGCCGATGCCTATGGCGTGCTGCCCCCGATTGCGCGGCTGACACCCGATCAGGCGATGTACCACTTCCTTTCGGGCTACACCGCGCGCGTTGCCGGCACCGAAATCGGCGTGACCGAGCCGGAAGCGACGTTCAGCACCTGCTTCGGCGCACCGTTCATGCCGCGCCATCCCTCGATTTACGGCAACCTCCTCAAGGAGCGCATCGCCAAGGGCGGGGTGAAGTGCTGGCTGGTCAACACCGGCTGGTCGGGCGGCCTCGCCACGATGCCGGGGATCAAGCGCATGCCGATCAAGGCGACCCGCGCGCTGCTCAACGCCGCGCTCGACGGCAGCCTCAACAGCGCCGACTTCCGCATCGATCCCAACTTCGGCTTCGAAGTGCCGGTGGCTGTGCCGGGCGTGGACACTGCCCTGCTCGATCCGCGCGGCGCCTGGGCCGACGGCGAAGCCTATGACCGCACCGCGGCCGAGCTGGTGCGCAAGTTCATCGACAACTTCGCGCAGTTCGCCGACCATGTCGACGAAAGCGTGCGCAACGCGGCACCGATTGCGGCATAAGCAAGAAGACGACAATCCTATCTGGCGTGAGGCCTCGCCCCGTGCGAGGCCTCTTTTTTGTGCCGGTGTCGGCCAGTCGTTGCTGTCGCAACGACGACGGCGGGGTAAGGGCGCGCTCCTCGTTCTAAAAGGTGTTTACCCATGGCCGCGCATTCGATCCGACTTTTTGCCGATGATGCGGCGGTGCGGCATGTGGGCGAAGGGCTGCTCGCGCGCACTTTGCCCAAGCCGGAGTGGACGCACGAGGCGCATCTGGCTGCGTGCCTGTGGCTGATCCGCGAGCGGCCGGACTTTGCGCCCGAGCAGGACCTGCCCGGCACCATCTGCGCCTACAACGTGGCGGTCGGCGGCGAGAACACCGACAGCGCAGGCTATCACGAGACACTGACCCAGCTCTACATCAAGGGCGTGCGCGCCTTTGCGGATACGCTGGCGGAGGGGACATCGCTGGTCGGCGCGGTGAACGCGCTGCTCGAAAGCGAGATCGGCGACCGCCAGTGGCCGCTGTGCTTCTATTCGAAGGAGCGCCTGTTCAGCGTGGAAGCGCGGCGCGGATGGGTGGAGCCGGATCTGGCGGCGGTTTCGGAATAAAGGGTTCGCGCAGAGATCGCAGAGGCGCGGAGGTGCAGCGCTTTGCGGCAAGGCCGCTCTCCTCTTTTGCACTGCGATGATAAGAAAGGCCTGCGGCCGGGCACACCCTCTTTGCGCCTCTGCGATCCCTGCGCGAAAAATCCTTCTACCCTCAAGCCGTCCGGCGCGGGACGAAGGGATAAGTCCGCCGCTCGATCACTTCCTGCACCGCGCGGTGGGCTTCCTGGATTGCGGCATCGGTGTGCGGGCTCGCCGCCGCATCGCTGTTGGCAATGCTGACAAGGCCGAACGGCTGACGGCCGATCACGCAGGGCCGGTTCGGGCTCTCGCTGTAAACCCAATCCACCGGATCGTAGATCGAGTTGTAGGTATACGAATAGCCGTGGCCCCAGCGGTTCACGGTGATCCCGGCAATATCACGCGCGGCATCGAAGCCCGCAGCCCCCAGCATGCGCTGCAATTGCCGCCGCGTCTCGCGCTCGAAAGTCTCGAAGCTCATCGCCAGCAGTTCGGCGCGGCCGACGCGGTGCTGATCGCGGCGGGGCAGGCCGGGCTTGTTCATATATTTGACGAGGTGGAGCACCACCGGCTCGTCAGGCGATTGCGGGTGCTTCAAGTCGCCGAGGCTGACCGCTTCGGTAAGGCCGACTTCCTGGTGGAACATCGTCGGGCAATGGAAATTCGCAGCACCCAGCTTCACGAAGGGCCGCCAGTTCGTCACCGCCACGCTGGTGTAGACCATCGGGCCTTTCACCCCATAAGCCAGCGCCTCCTTCTGCGCGGCGGGCAGTTCGGGCATCATGTAGGGGATCGCCATGTTCCAGCAGGCCATGATCACGGCCTTGCCGCGCACTTCGACGAGTTTGCCCTGCTTGGCATAGTGCACCGCCACATCGCCCGCCGAAGCGGGATCGCCGCGATGCGCGACATTGAGGACGACGCTGGAGAGGCGGATGCGGGTGGGCGTACCGGGCAGGTCGAGCGCACTGTAGTCGATCACGGCCGTGCCCATGTCCTCCTGCGTGCGGGCCGTCGTCGCCTCGGGCACCAGCCTGGAAACCAGCAGCCGCGCCAGCGTCGCGTTGCCATCGGGGAAGTGGATCGACTTCTCGCCCTCGCGCTGGCGGCCGTGCTGGCCGCCGGGGAGATCGGCGAAGAGGTCCGCCGGCACTTCGCCCAGCGCCATGCCGGAAAAGCCTGGGTAGCCCTGCACCCATGCAAACAGCGCGGGCACGGCATCGCCGCCGACGCAGAAGCTCGCCATGCCGATGTTCTGGAACAGCCAGTAGACCTGTGGATCGACGCCGACTTTCTCGGTGAGGAACTCCTTGTAGGAATGGCGGGCGAGCCAGTCCTTCTTCGCCGCCTGATCGAGGCCCGGCAGATAATCGGGCTGCGGCTTGGCGAAGAGGCGGGCGAGATCGGCGCGCGCCTTGGGGCCGAGGGGCGCCTTCTCCAGCTTCTCAGGCTCGATCGCACCGCCGCGCCAGCCGCCGCCCAAGGCGAGGACCACGTCCCTGCCGCCGAAGGTCTCGGCATCGAAGACCATGCCGTGGCCCATGCCGAGCGACTTGTAGAGACCCGCGTTGGCCGTGTTGTCCCGCTCGTAGCGCGCGATATCGACGCCGATGTCATCGAGCAGCACGCGCGACCACTTGTCGTACCGGCTGGGGCTTTCGATGTTGAGCGTGCCGCCGTTGCAGACGAGCAGGCGGCCCCCCACAGTGAATTCGTTGCGCTTGGCGTGCCCGCCGAAATCGTCGTGGTTGTCGAGCACCAGAACTTTCGCGCCGGGGCCGACACGCTTCTGGAAGAAGTGCGCAGCCGACAAACCAGAGAGGCCGCCGCCAACCACGATCAGGTCATAGACCTCGCCGCTTTCCTCGGCGTCGGCCAGCTTGAGCGTGCCATCGCGCAGCATGTGCGCCGCCTCATAGGTGCCGGCGTGCGAGCCGCGCATGCCCTGCCGCGCGGGAGGATAGGGATTGGGATCGATCTCCGGCGTCATGACGGCCTTGGCGCGGGCGGCAGAGGCGAACGATGTGCCGGGAATGCCGGCGGCCAGCGCCCCAGCGGCAACTCCGTTCACGAAATCGCGCCGGCTGATGGCGCGGTCCATTCCCAGCTGCCGATCTTCGCTCTTCATGTCGCTTGCCCCCTGCATGGCCCTTGCTGCGCAGCTTTGCGCCGCTAGGGGAGCTTGTCCAGCCTTCCCCCCGATTTCAGGGGAACCTCAGGCGTTGAAGGCAGGCATGGCGCGCAGCAGGTTATAGGCCTCGACCACCGCCTGAAGGCGGCCCTCATAGGCCCGGTCGCCGCCATTGCGATCGGGGTGGAAGCGGCGGACAAGCTGCGAATAGCGCGCCCGCAGTGCCTTGCGATCCGCATCGAAGCCGAGGCCCATGGTTTCGTAGGCCTTGCGCTCGTCCGGCCCGATGCCGCGCCGCGCCGCTTCCTGCCGGTGCAGCGCATCCTCGCGGCGCGCCTTGGCGCGCTGGGCGATGGCATCGAGCGGATCGGCAAAATCGTTCCAGCGAGGGGCCTGATCGATCCCGGCGGTAGGGCGGAAGGCGCGCGTCTCGGTCGCCCAGCCGGCCAGCGGAGACTGCGCCGCCATGATTTCCTCCGGCGTCATGCCCTTGAAGAAATCGTAGCCCGCGTTGAACTGGCGCACGTGCTCCAGGCACATCCAGCGATAGTCGCCCGGACCATCGGCTCCTGCCGCACGAGCGCCGGGCGCGCGGAACTCACCCGGCTCGCTGCAACCCGGGGCAGCGCATTGCCGTCCGGTGCCCTGCACCCGGCCATGGAAGCGATCATGTCTCATTCGGCTTTTCACATGGAGATGGATCGGCCAAGATGGAAGCCATGACCGGACCCCTTGCCCAAGAAATCACCCAGCTTCTCACCGAAGCCCTCGCCCCCGAACACCTCGCCGTGATCAACGACAGCGCCAGCCACAGCGGCCACATGGGCGACGACGGATCGGGCGAATCGCACTTCACCGTGGAGATCACCAGCGCGCAGTTCACCGGCGTTTCGCGCGTGATGCGCCAGCGCATGGTCAATGCCGCGCTGGGCGACATTCCCGGTCAGCGGGTGCATGCGCTTGCGATCAAGGCCCGTGCACCGGGTGAGTGATGAGGCGGTGAGTAGTTCGCCGCGGCGCGTCCGCAGGGCCGCGCGGATCCTGCTGATGGACGAGCACGATCGCCTGCTGCTGATCCGCTTTGCCCCGCCCACGCGCCGCGCGTTCTGGTGCGGCGTGGGCGGCGAGTGCGATCCCGATGAGGATTTCCACGCCGCGGCGGTGCGCGAACTGTTCGAGGAGACCGGGCTCAGCGTGGAAAGCTGCGGCCCCGAGATCGCACAGCGCACCGATGATTTCATCACGCTGGAGGGCGAGCCCGTGACCTCCGACGAGCGTTTCTTCCGTGTGCACACCACCAGCTTCACGCCCGATCCTGCCGGGCACACCGCGCTGGAACGCGAACTGATCAAGGAATTCCGCTGGTTTGCCGCCGCCGAACTGGCACAATGGCACGAACCGGTGTTTCCGGTGAACATCCTTGAGCTGCTTCAGGCGGAGGTATCGCCATGAGTGAAACCGCAGGTGGGCCCGTGATGCAAACCCTGACCCCGGTGACGCATGATCTGGGCGCCTTTCAAGTGCGGCGCGTGCTGCCCGCGCGTGAGCGCACGATGGTCGGCCCATTCATCTTCGTCGACCAGTTCGGCCCCGCCGTGCTGCCCACGGGCACGGCGATGGATGTGCGGCCGCACCCGCATATCAACCTTGCGACCGTCACCTGGCTGTTCGGGGGCAAGTATGCCGGCGCGATCGACCACCGCGACAGCCTCGGCACCTACGCCACGATCCGCCCGGGGCAGGTCAACCTGATGACGGCGGGGCGCGGCATCGTTCATTCCGAGCGCAGCCCTGCATCGGAGCGAGAAGGCGGCCCGGCGCTCTATGGCATGCAGACCTGGCTGGCGCTGCCCGACGGGCGCGAGGACATCGACCCCGCCTTCGAGCAGCAGGCGGATCTGCCACCGATCGAGGACGGCTGCACCACCGCGCGGGTGATCATGGGCACGCTTTGGGGCAAGACCGCGCCAACCACGCAGCACAGCCAGACGATCTATGCTGAGATTCTCTTCGCCCCCGGCGGCGCGATCCCCATCGATGCTGCGGCGGACGAGCGCGCGGTGATGTTGGTGGGCGGCGAAGCCAGCGTCGATGGCGTGCCGCTCGCGCTCTACAGCCTTGCCGTGCTGGCGCCGGGCGCGACGCTGAAGCTCTCCTCCGAAGGCGGCGGACGCGTGATGCTGCTCGGCGGAGAGGCTTTTACCACACAGCGCCATGTCTGGTGGAATTTCGTGAGCTCGAGCCGCGAGCGGATCACGCAGGCAAAGCATGATTGGGACGAAGGGCGCTTTCCCAAAGTGCCGGGGGACGAGGACGAGTTCATCCCCCTGCCCAAAGTGCCCAACACCCGCGCCAATCTTTAGATCAGAAAACAAGAGGGAGAGACGTACATGGCATTTGCCGGAGAGGTGGCGTGGATCACCGGGGCATCATCGGGGATCGGCGCGGCAATGGCGCGCGCGCTGGCGGCGGAAGGCGCGCATGTGATCCTGTCGGGCCGCAATGAGGAGGCATTGGCGGAAGTCGCGGCGGACTGCGCCAAGGGCAATGCCACCGCCCTTGTGCTGCCGTTCGAAGCGACCGACCACCCGGCCGGCCTTGCGGCAGCGGAGCAGGCCTGGGCCTGGGCGGCAGAGCGCAGCGGCGGGATCGACATCCTCTTCAACAACGCAGGGATTTCGCAGCGCAGCCTCGCCATTGATACCGACTACACTGTCTATGAACGGATCATCGCGGTCGATCTGCTCGCCCCCATCGCGCTGACGCAGGCGGTGCTCGGCCGCATGGTGGCGCGCGGCAAAGGTCGCATCGCAATGGTCTCGAGCGTGGCGGGCAAAGTCGGCGTGCCGATGCGCACGGCCTATAGCGCGGCCAAGTTCGGCCTGATCGGCTATGCCGATGCGCTGCGCACCGAAGTGACCGGCGAGGGGCTGCAGGTCCATGTCATCGCGCCGGGCTCGGTCCGCACCAATGTCTCGCGCAATGCGCTTAATGCCGATGGCAGCCGCCGGGGCGTGAGCGACAAGGCGATCGACAAGGGCCTCGATCCGGCTGATGCCGCCGCCGCGATCCTTGCCGCCATGGCCGCCGGAGAGCGCGAGATCATCGTCGCGCGCGGGTTCGAACAGGAAATCGGCGAAGCCTGCCGCACGCCTGAAGCCATCTTCGACAAGATGGCCGCGATGGTGGCAGATGGCTATGCGAAGAAGATGGAGCAGGCCAGTGTCGAGTGAACTGACGCGCGTGAAGCTCGCCAACGGAATCGAGCTCGATGTGGTGGATGTCGGCCCGCGCGATGCGCCCGCGCTGATGTTCCTCCACGGCTTTCCCGAATCGCATCGCACCTGGCGGCACCAGATCGCGCACCTTTCGGGCCGTTTCCGTTGCATCGCGCCCGACCAGCGCGGCTATCGCGGCTCGTCGAAGCCCGAGGGCGCGGAGAACTACACGCCGGACAAGCTGATCGGCGATATCTTCCTCCTAGCCGATGCGCTGGGTGTGGGGCAGTTCACCGTGCTGGGGCACGATTGGGGCGGCGCGATTGCCTGGGGTGTGGCGCTGATGGGCCAGGGCACGCGGGTGACGCGCGCGGTGGTCGCCAATGCGCCGCATCCGGCCATCTTCCAGAAGCTGCTCTGGCTCGATCCCGTCCAGCGCGGCGCGAGCCAGTATATGCGCACCTTCCGCGATACCGCGCACGATCCGCTCGTGCGCGAACACGGCCTCGGCGCGCTGCTCATGCAGGCACTCGATTGGGGCGACCGCGCCCCGGTGATGGAAGAGGAAGAGCGCGCGGCGCTGCTGAAGGACTGGTCGAACCCGGACAGCGCGATCGCCATGCTCAACTGGTACCGCGCAAGCCCGATGGATGTGCCGACGATGGATGCGCCCTTCGCCCTGCCCGAAGGCTATGCCCCGTCGCCGCTGCCGCCGCTCGGCATCCCGACGCTGGTGATCTGGGCGATGGACGACATGGCCCTGCCGCCCTCGAACCTTGAGGGGCTGGACGCAATGATCCCGAACCTGACCGTGGTGCAAGTGCCCGATTGCGGCCACTTCGTGCCGTGGGAAGCGCCCGGGAAGGTCAACGCCGCGTTGGATGCGTTTCTGGGGTAATTGGTCAACGCCAATCACCCCGGTTCCGTTCGTGTCGAGCGAAGTCGAGACACGAACGGTCTTGGCTAAAGCTCCAGCCGGTAGAAATGCGTGTCCACCGCCATGCGCGGGAAGCCTTCGGGCAGCGCAGCGGGATCGATCGGCACAAAGCCGTTCTTCTCGTAGAACCGGCGCGCGGCATGAAGGCGCTCGATCGTGCCGAGGGTGATCCCCTTGATCCCGGCGTCGCGGGCATGGTTGACGAGTATGGCCAACAACCCCGCAGCCACCCCAAGATCGCGCCCGCGCGCCTCGGCCGCGACGAACATCTTGCGCAGCGCGCCCTCGCCACTGCCCCCTTTACCGCCGCCAAAGCCGATCAGGCCGATGGTGCCGACAATGCGGCCCTCCATTTCGGCGACCCAGAAGCCCCCGGTGCCGGACTGATAGACATCCGCCACCGCGCGCAGATCGGGCTGCTCCTCGGCGGTGACGGGCACCGAAAACTCGCCCTGCTGGATGGCAAGGATATGCGCGATGACGGCGTCCTCGTCGGACTTGGCGTAGGGGCGATAGTGGATCCGAGGCATGGTCAAAGCGTCTTGTACCCGTCCGTCTCCGCCGCGAGCGTCTCCATCCACCTGGCCAGCGAATCGCGCTTGGCGGGCATCAGCGCTTTGCCCGCGGGCGACAGCACGCGCGCCGGCACATCGCGCAGGTTTTCCTTGAGCATCGGCAGCACCGCCGGGCCATCGGGCTGGCCGCCGTTGGGGTCCGCCAGCGCCATGATGCGCGCCGCGCCGATCGCGCCGAGCCAATCGAGCGCATCGGCATCGTGGAGATAGAGCGATTCGGGCACGGTCGGCGTGCGATAGTACATGTGTTCGCGGATCGCGGCCTGCACGCGTGGCAACTTGGCCATCGGGAAGCCTGTGGGCGCAAGGATGCTGCCGACGATATCGGCGGCGACGTCCGAATGATCAAGATCAGGCTTCTCGTAGGGTTTGAACGCCGCCACATCGTGGAGATAGGCGGCGGCGAAGAGCACGTCGTCGTCCAGCGCAACCTTGTCCGTGGCTGCCATGGCCTTGGCGAGCGCATAGTCGCGGTCCGAATGCGAGGTGCCCCAGGCCGGGTGCTTGCAGTGCTCGATGTTGAACGCGCGCACCTGCTCGCGCCAGCCCACGGGCGGGGAATCGGCAAAGGCGGCGGCCGGCACGGCGGCGAGCGCGAGGGCGGCGAGGAGCAGTTTCATCGGGCGCATGGGGGGCTTTCTCCGCGAAGTTGGCAAGAGGCTAGCACGGGCGGCGGCAGGCGCAATTGGTCCCTGCGGCCAATCACGCTGCTCCGTGCCACGCCACCCACGCACCGTGGGCATGCGCCTCGCCCAGCAGCACCGGCTCGGCGCCGCCGGGCCAATACCGCACGGTCAGCTCATGCCGGAAGGTCTCGCGATTGGTTTCCAGCATGATCCACGCGATGCGCTGGCCTGCCTCACCCGCGCCGGTGATCGCCGCCGTGATCCGCGCGCGGGTTTCGGGGGGCAGATATTGCCAGACGATCGAATGGTAGAACACGCGGGTGGTGCCTTCCGCCAGCGGCGCGGCAAGGCGCTGGTCCACCCAGTCCCCCGCATCCATCTGCGTGAGGGTCGGCGGCTGCTCCCCCGCCAGCCGGATCGCCGCGTCGATGCGGGCCATGCGCTCGGTCACCTCGGCCCAGACATAGCTCTTGAGGCGCAGCGCTTCGGCGGGATCGGCGAGGTTCACCGGCGCGCGGTCGCAGCCCTGAATGGAAGTGATCTCCACCGGCGCGGGCACAGGCGCAGGCCCACGCCATTCGGGCTTGATCCGCATCGGCGAATCCGCCGGGCCGACTTCGGTGCCGCCAAGATCGTAGTGATAGCGGTCCATCATCGTGTTGACGCCCGCGCTGGCCCCCAGCTCGTTCAGCTCGAAGCGGGGGCCCATGCGCGGTGAAAGCCACAGCAGCGCTGCCATGATCGAGGCAGAACGCCCTGCCTCGTTGGTCTGCGGCGGCCCATCGAGCCACGGCAGCAGCGCCGCGTCGTGCTGGCGGGCAAGGTCCACGATCAGTGCATCCACTGCGTCCTGATCGGTCACCTCCCCGCGATAGACCGCGGCAAGCCGCAGATCCGCGCCGGAGAGGACCAGATGATGGAAGCCCCCCGCCAGCCGCAGCGGCAGCGCATCCTCGAGCGGAATGCCCGGCCAGCTTGCCAGCCGCCGTCCCGTTTCGGTCTCGCCCGAAAGCAGCGCAAGCTGCGCCCGCACCACCCGCGCAGTGCAGGGCGCGCCGTTGTTTGCCGCGTGATCCGCTTGCCAGGCAATCGCCGCCGCGACGTCGTGCGTATCCATGACCCGTTCCATACGGTTGCCCTTTCCGGCCCTTTGCCATAGGGGCGGGCGCGTCATGACCGCGCCGACCCCTATCGTTTTCGCCCTGCCCAAGGGCCGCATCCTCGACGAGGCGCTGCCGCTGCTGGCGGACGCCGGTGTCGTGCCCGAGGCGGACTTCTTCGACAAGGCCTCGCGCAAGCTGAGCTTTGCCACCAGCCGGGCGGACATGACGATCATCCGCGTCCGCGCCTTCGATGTGGCGACTTTCGTCGCCCACGGCGCAGCGCAGGCGGGGATCGTCGGTTCGGACGTGATCGACGAGTTCGACTACGCCGATCTCTACGCGCCGGTCGATCTCGATATCGGGCACTGCCGCCTTTCGGTGGCCGAACCGGCAGCGGCGGTCGAAAGCGGTGCGACTGCACGCGAAAGCCATGCCCGCGTCGCGACCAAGTATCCCAGCCTCACGCGCCGCCATTTCGAGAAGCTCGGCATCGCTGCCGAAGTGGTGAAGCTCAACGGCGCGATGGAACTGGCGCCTTCGCTGGGCCTCGCCAGCCGGATCGTTGATCTCGTCTCCTCGGGCCGCACGCTCAAGGACAACGGCCTTGTCGAGACCAGCCGCATCATGCCCGTCTCGGCGCGCCTCATCATCAACCGCGCCGCGCTCAAGACCGATCCTGCTCGCATGGGCGCGCTGATCGATACGTTCCGCGAACTCGTAGCGCGCCGGAAGACCGCCTGATGCAGCGTCTTCACACCCGTGACGCGGGCTTTGCCGCCGCTTTCGCCGCTGTCGTCAGCGATCGGCGCGAGAGCGATGCCGATGTCGCGCGCGATGTCACCGCCATTCTTGCCGACGTCCGCGCACGCGGTGATGAAGCACTGGCCGACTACACCGCGCGCTTCGATGGCCACGATCTGGGCGAAGATTGGCGCATCCCGGCGGAGACCTGCCGCGAGGCTTTCGACGCGCTCGATCCGCCCTTGCGCGCCGCGCTCGAACTCGCAGCGGAGCGCATCCGCGCCTATCATGCCGCACAGCTTCCAGAGCCCCGCGACTATGTCGATGCTGCCGGCGTCCGCCTCGGCGCGAAGTGGGGTCCGGTCGATGGCGCAGGGCTCTATGTTCCCGGCGGACGCGCGGCCTACCCGTCCTCGCTGCTGATGAACGCCATTCCCGCCAAAGTTGCGGGCGTAGGCCGGCTCGTTGTCACCACGCCGACCCCCAAGGGTCAGATCAATCCGCTGGTCCTCGCCGCGGCGCACCTTGCCGGCGTAGATGAAGTCTGGCGCGTCGGCGGAGCGCAGGCGATTGCCGCGCTGGCCTATGGCACCGAGCGTATCGCCCCCGTCGATGTGATCACCGGGCCGGGCAATGCCTGGGTGGCCGAAGCCAAGCGCCAGCTCTACGGGGTGGTCGGCATCGACATGGTGGCGGGCCCCTCGGAAATTCTCGTCATCGCCGATGGCGCCAACAATCCGCAGTGGATCGCCGCCGACCTGCTCAGCCAGGCCGAGCACGATCCTGCCGCGCAATCGATCCTGATCACCGACGATGCCGCCTTTGCCGATGCAGTGGCCGCCGCAGTCGAGGCCGAGATCGCACTGCTGCCCACAGCCGCCGTCGCCCGCGCCAGCTGGGATGCGCACGGGGTGATCATTGTCGTCGATTCGCTGGCAGAAGCGCCCGCTCTCGCCAATGCGCTGGCGGCGGAGCACGTGGAAATCGCGACAGACGATCCCGAAGCGCTGTTCGCGGGCATCCGCCACGCGGGCTCCGTCTTCCTCGGCCGCTACACGCCCGAGGCCATCGGCGATTACGTGGCGGGGCCCAACCATGTGCTGCCCACCGGGCGGCGCGCGCGGTTTGCTTCGGGTCTGTCCGTGCTCGATTTCATGAAACGCACCAGCTTCCTTTCCGTGAGCGAAGGCTCGCTTGGTGCGGTAGGCCCGGCGGCGGTGGCGCTGGCCGAGGCGGAAGGGCTTGCTGCGCATGCCCGCTCGATCGAATTGAGGCTTGGAATATGACCCGCTCGAAGGCCCCCAATCGATCTGCCGCGCGGCTCGCCGCCGTGCAGGCGCTCTACCAGCTCGAGATGGAAAAGCCCCAGCTGCACCTGCTGCTGGACGAGTTCCACATGCACCGCCTCGGCGCGGAGATCGAGGACGACCAGTACCTCGAAGCCGATGTCGCCTTCTTCGACGATGTGGTGCGCGGCGTTGCAGCGCGGCGTGACGAGATCGACGATGTGCTGACGCGCCGGCTGGCGGACGGCTGGTCGATCTCCCGGCTCGACCGCACGATGCTCCAGATCCTGCGCGCAGGTGCCTACGAGCTGATGGCCCGCGCGGATATCAACGTGGGCACCGTGATCGGCGAATACCTCGATGTCGCCCACGCCTTCTTCGACGCGCGCGAGACCAAGTTCGTCAACGGGCTGCTCGATGCCGTGGCGAAGGACGTGCGGAAGTAAACGCCCCCTCGGCAGAGCCCCTATCTCGTCATTCCCGCGAAGGCGGGAATCTAGAGCCCCACACCCAGCGCCAGCCGCACTGGATTCCCGCCTTCGCGGGAATGACGAAGAATTGGGTGGGGCTCAGCTTTCAACCAACCATGAGCCGCGTCACCCGCGAGCGTAACGAAGCAATCCAGGGCAGCTTTACTCGGCCCTGGATTGCTTCGCTACGCTCGCGGGTGACGATAGTCGGAGACCTAGAGCCGCTCGGCGTGCCAGCGGATGTGATCGTCCATGAAGCTGGAGATGAAGTTGTAGCTGTGGTCGTAGCCGTCCTGCAGACGCAGCGTCAGGTCCACGCCCGAAGCGTTGCACGCGGCCTCGAACAGCTCGGGGCGCAGTTGTTCGGCGAGGAAGCCGTCCGCCGCGCCCTGATCGATCAGGATGTCGCCCGCCGGGCGCTTGCCGTCTTCCACCAGCGCGGTCGCATCGTGCGCGCGCCACGCGGCGCGGTCCTGCCCCAGATAGCCGCCGAGCGCCTTGTGGCCCCACGGCACTTGCCCGGGCGCGACGATCGGCGCGAAGGCGGTTAGCGACTTGAACTTGTCCGGGAAGGTCAGGCCGATGGTCAGCGCACCGTGGCCGCCCATCGAATGGCCGGTGATGCCCATGCGCGCAGGATCAATCGGGAAATGTTCCTCGATCAGCGCAGGCAGTTCATGCGCGATGTAATCCCACATGCGGTAGTGCGCCGCGAAGGGTTCCTCGGTGGCATTGACGTAGAAGCCCGCGCCAAGGCCGAAATCGTAGGCGCCATCCGGATCATCCGCCACGCCCTCGCCGCGCGGGCTGGTATCGGGGGCCACGAAGATGATGCCATGTTCGGCGCAGGCGCGCCGGTACTCGCCCTTGTCCGTCACGTTGGCGTGGGTGCAGGTCAGCCCCGAAAGGTAGAACAGCACCGGGAGCTTGGCTCCCGCTTCCACCTGCGCCTTTGCCGCTTGGGGGGGCAGGAAGACCGAAAAGGTCATTCCCGTCCCCGTCGCGGTGGAATGGTGCCGATAGACGCCGAGCGTGCCGCCATGGGCTTTGCTGGTCGAAACGGTCTCGAACGTGGAATCAGGCACCATGGATATCCTGCCTCAGCTGCCGATCACGTGCAGCGCGCAAAGCTTGTTGCCGTCCGGATCGCGCAGATAGGCGAGGTAGAACGGCGAGCCTTCGCGCGGCCCCGGCGGATCTTCGCAGGCGGTGCCGCCATTGGCGCAGCCGGCCGCATGCCAGGCATCGGCCTGTTCGGGCGTCATCGCGAAGCCGACCGTGCCGCCGTTGGCGCAAGTGGCGGGCTCACCGTTGATCGGCGGTGTGAGCAGGAACATGCTGCCGTTGTGCGCGTAGATGAGCCGCCCCTTGGGATCGACCATCCCGGGCTTTCCGCCGAAAGCCGCAAACGTGGCATCATAGAACTTCTTCGAGCGCTCGATATCGTTGCTGCCGAGCATGACGTGCGAAAACATGGCCTCTCCTTTTGTAGTCAGCCTTGTGACCGCCCCGGTTCGGGGTCGATGCGGAAGGGGGTGTGCCCGCGCGGAGGGGATGTGGTCAAGGGGCGAGCGGAGGGCTGCGCGAGATTTCAATCGGCCCGGTCACGCCGCGAAATGCCGCGCACGAAAATGCCGACGGCATGGGCTACCTGCCGCTCGATCTCGGCATCATCGGGCGGAGGGATCAAGCCGCTGGAGACGCGCAGATGGAGATCGCCGCGCACCATGGCGAGGAACTGCTCGGCTGCGAGGCGCGGATCAGGGCAATCGATCAGCCCCTCGGCGTGAAACCGCGCAAATGCTGGCGTCAGCACGGAATAGGCCGCCTCAGGGCCATAAGCGAAGAAGGTTCGCGCCACTTCCGGAAAGCGCTGCCCTTCTCCGTGCACGGTGCGATGAATGACCAGCGCATCGGGCTGACACAGCCGGGTAAGGAAAATCTTGCCGAACGCGTGGAGCAGCGAAGCCGGATCGCGCGATGTGTCGGCCAGTTCCTCGAGCGGCCCGATCACTGCCTCGCACTTGCGCTGCATCACCGCCTGGAACAGTTCCTCCTTCGAGGTGAAGTATTTGTATAGCGTGGCCTTCGATCCCCCCAGCCGCGCGGCGATCGTGGACATCGAGGTGATGCCATAGCCCTCAAGGGCAAACGCCTCCGCCGCCACGGCGAGGATGTTTTCTCTCCGTTCGTCAGGGCTTTGTCGCCCCAGCCTCCCCTTGGCCAATGTCTCGCTAGTGACCATTCCGTACACTTATTCACTTGACTCGGCGGACGCAAGCCTTCATCTCGTTAGTGACCGAACCGTACTGTCATTATGGTGTCATCAATGCATTTGGGTATTCCGCCAAAGCACGTCCGCAAGGCGCTGCACACTGTCCTGCTGCTGGGCAGCTGTGGCGCGCTGGCCGGGTGCGCCACCGTGCCTGATCTCGGCCCGCGCCCGGCCCTGCGCGATTCGTCCACGCTGGGCGCGGTCGCGGCTCCTGCGGATGCGGCCCCGGGACAGTGGCCCGGCGATGGCTGGTGGAAGGACTATGGCGATCCACAGCTTGCCGCGCTGATCGAGGAAGCGCTGGCAGGTTCGCCGACGCTGGCGGCCGCCGATGCGCGTGCCCGCAAGGCGGCGGCCTATGCGCAAAGCGCTGGCGCCGCGCTGCTTCCCTCGCTCAGCGCCGATGGCCAGGTGACCGAAGTCAAGCAGAGCTACAACAATGGCTTCCCCGCGCAATTCGTGCCCAAGGGGTTGAACGATACCGGACGCGTCAGCCTCGATCTCAATTACGAGCTCGATTTCTTCGGCAAGAACCGCGCAGCCTTGCGCGCCGCAACATCGGAGCGTGAAGCCGCCGGGCTCGAGGCACGCGCGGCCCGGCTGGCGCTGGCCACCTCGGTCGCCGCTGCCTACGCCGATCTCGCCCGCCTCGCCGCCGAGCGCGAGGTGCAGGTGGCTGCGGTGCAGCAGCGCGTGGAAGTAGCCGCGCTCGTCGCTCGCCGGGTAACGAGCGGGCTCGACACGCGCGGCGAGCAGCGTCAGGCCGATGCCGCAGTGCCACTGGCGCGGGGAGATCTCGCCGCAACGGACGAGGCCATTGCGCTCACCCGCAATCGCATCGCCGCCCTGCTCGGGGCCGGGCCGGAGCGCGGCGCGGCGATTGCCCTGCCGTCGCCCCGCAGGCTGACCACCCCCGGCCTGCCCGCCAACCTCGCGCTCGATCTTGTCGGCCGCCGCGCCGACATCGCTGCCGCGCGCCGCCGCGCCGAAGCTGCCGGGGCACGCATCACCGTCGCCCGCGCTGGCTTCTATCCCAACGTCAATCTCATGGGCTTCATCGGCCTGCAGTCGCTGGGCCTCGGCAATCTGACCGCCCAGGGATCGGACATCGCGCAAGCCGGCGCTGCAATCAGCCTGCCGATCTTCTCGGGCGGGCGGATTCAGGGCAACTACCGCGCCGCGCGGGCCGACTATGACGAAGCCGTGGCGCAGTACGACCAGACTCTCGTGCGCGCGCTCAATGAAGTGGCCGATGTGGCGGCCTCGCAGCGCGCGCTCGGGGTGCGGCAGACGGAGGCACATGCAGCGCTCGCCGCTTCGGAGGAAGCCTACAGCATCGCACGGCGACGCTATGAAGGTGGCCTTTCGCCCTATCTCTCGGTGCTGACGGCGCAGGACGCGCTGCTTCGCAACCGCCAGCTTGTCGCCGCGCTCGATGCGCGTGCGCTGACCCTCAATGTAGAGCTGATCCGCGCCCTTGGCGGCGGATACGGCCCGAAAGCCTGAAGAAAGAGCACCCGATGGCCGACCGCGATCCCCAGATCATGCTCGAAGAGACCGAAACCATGGCGCCTCCCCCTCCCGCCGCCCCCACCAGCGATCCGGCTGGCAAGCGCAAGCGCGGCTTTGCCATTCTGGGCAGCGTCGTTCTCGCGGCCACGCTTGTCTATGGCGGATACGAATGGCTGTTCGCGGGCCGATATGTCGAGACCGACAACGCCTACGTCGCGGCCGAGATCGCGCCGGTCACGGCGCTGGCGCCAGGGACGGTGATCCGCGTCGCCGCGGTCGATACGATGCAGGTGAAGAAGGGCGACGTGCTGATCGAGCTCGATCCGGCCGATGCACGCATAGCCGTGGCCGAAGCGGAAGCCGCTGTCGCGCAGGCGCTGCGGCGCGTGAACCAGACGGTCGAGACCGGGACAGCGCTGGCCGCGCAGGTTCAGGCAACCGATGCGGATATCCGCCGCAAGCAGGCGCTTGTCGGTGTCGCCTCCGCCAACCTTGCCCGCGCCCGGATCGATCTCGCGCGGCGCGAAGCGCTGGTTTCGGGTGGTGCGGTTTCGGGCGAGGAACTTTCGAGCGCACGCAATGCCTTCGCGGCGGCGCAGGGCCAGCTGACTGTTGCCGAAGCGGACCTTGCACAGGCGCGTGCCTCGCGCGGATCGGCGCAGGGGCAATCTAACGCCAATGCCGCGCTAGTCGGCGGTACGGCGCCGGCTGGGAACCCCGATGTGCTGGCCGCCAAGGCACGGCTCGAGCGCGCGAAGCTCGATCTTGCGCGCACCGTGATCCGGGCGCCGGTCGATGGCATCGTCACCCAGCGCGCCGTGCAGGTGGGCCAGCGCGTTGCCGGCGGCACGGTCCTGATGACGGTGGTTCCGCTGGGCGAGGCGCATGTCGATGCCAACTTCAAGGAAGGCCAGCTGCGCGGTGTCGCGCCGGGCCAGCCGGTCGAACTCACCTCGGACCTCTATGGCTCGGGCGTGATCTATCACGGCCGCGTCGCTGGCTTCTCGGGCAGCACCGGATCGGCGCAGGCGCTGATCCCGGCGCAGAACGCCACCGGCAACTGGATCAAGGTGGTGCAGCGGCTGCCCGTGCGCGTGGCGCTCGATCCGAAGGAACTGCGGGCGCATCCGCTGCGGGTCGGTCTTTCGATGACCGCGACGATCGACACCGGAGCCAAGTGAGATGAGCGGCGGCGCTGCGCTGGACGCAAGGCCGGAGGGACTGAAAGGCTGGCAACTCGTGCTGGCCGGGCTCAGCCTCGCACTGGCCAACTTCGTGGTGGTGCTCGACATCACCATCGCCAACGTTTCGGTGCCGCATATCGCCGGCAGCCTTGCCGTCTCGCCCTCGCAGGGCACCTGGGTGATCACGTCCTATTCGGTGGCAGAGGCAATCTGCGTGCCGCTATCGGGATGGCTCGCGGCGCGCTTTGGCGCGGTGCGCGTGTTCCTGACCGCGATCATTGGCTTTGCGCTGTTCTCGCTGCTCTGCGGGATCTCGCGCAGCCTTGAAGCGCTGATCGTGTTCCGCATCCTGCAGGGCCTCAGCGGCGGGCCGATCATGCCGATGTCACAGACGCTGATGGTGCGCATCTTCCCGCCCGAAAAGGTGGGCATGGCGCTGGGCCTGTGGAGCATGACGGTGGTCGTCGCGCCCATCCTCGGCCCGATCTTCGGCGGCACGATCTCGGACAGCTGGAGCTGGCACTGGATCTTCTTCATCAACCTGCCAGTGGTGGCATTCTGCGCGGTCTTCGCGGTGCGCTATGTCCAGCGCTTCGAGACGCCGACGGTGCAGCGGCCGATCGACTATATCGGGCTTGTGCTGCTGGTGATCTGGGTCGGCGCGCTGCAGATCATGCTGGACGAAGGCCGCAATGCCGACTGGTTCGCCAGCCCGTTCATCTGCGCGCTCGCGGTTATCGCGGTGATCGGCTTCGCGGCGTTCCTGATCTGGGAGTTGACCGAAGCCAATCCGGTGGTCGATCTCTCGGTGTTCCGCCAGCGCGGCTACAGCGCGGCGGTTGCTGCCCAGAGCATTGCCTATGCCGGGTTCTTCTCCGCCATCGTGGTCATCCCGCTCTTCCTCCAGACCAACCTTGGCTACACCGCGACTTATGCCGGCTATGCCACGGCGTTCGTCGGCGTGCTCGCGGTGTTGATGTCGCCCGTGGCCGCCGGCATGATGGCCCGGTACGACGTGCGCATGCTGGTCTCGTTCGGCGTCTGCTGGCTTGGCGCAATCTCGCTGCTGCGCACCGGCTGGGTAAGCCAGATGGACTTCTTCACCATCGCGCTGCCGCAGTTCCTGCAGGGGCTGGGCATGCCGTTCTTCTTCATCGGCACGACGTCGCTGGCGCTGGGATCGGTGCGCCCGGATCAGACCGCCTCGGCGGCAGGCCTGCAGAACTTCATGCGCACCCTGGCAGGGGCCTTTGCCACTTCGCTTGCGACGACGATGTGGGAGCGCGAGGCAAAGATGGCGCATGAGGACCTTGCCGGCCTGGTTCATCCACTGCCGCAGGGAACAGGTTTCACCGCCGAGCAGGGGCGAATGGTTCTCGAGCGAATCGTCCAGACCGAAAGCGTAACCCTGGCGACAAACGCGGTATTCTGGGGCTGTACCGCCTTGTTCGCACTCGCAGCGATATTGGTCTGGCTGGCACCGCGTCCGCGCAGCGATGTCGATCTAAGCGCCGCACATTGATGGTTAATCTATTGTTATATTGCTATTTTATTTCGCATAATCGGGTACCGAGCATGTGCGACCTGCATCCTCATATCAATCAGACAAAATCGCATGGTAACAGCGACAAAGCAGATTTTGCGCCAGATTGAATGTATTTTTATTTTATAAATTAAATACTTACTGCAAATGCGAGCCGATGACGCAATCGCTCTTTGCGAACGCAAATTACCTATGATAGTTACTTTCCCTGAGGGTCCATACGTGGATCGGGGTCCAATAAGAAAATCGCAGTTTACCTTCGCCGCTTGCGAGGCGCCGCTTTTGTGTGGAGTAGAAAGATGGCTAACCCCCCCGCTGGCTTTATAGCCCGGGCGATGTGTGCACTTGCCGCCGCATCGCTGATTGCCGCACCTGTGATGGTTTACGCCGATGCAGGTGCACCAGCAAAGCACAAGAAGTCCTTCAAGAAGAAGAGCCTTGCTCGCAAGGGCAAGCACAAGCGGAAGCGTTCGGCAAAGTATATGCCGAAGACGACGACCGTGACGACGACGACGACGACGCCGGCACCCCCGCCGCCGCCTCCCCCGCCGCCGCCACCCCCGCCGCCTCCGCCTCCGCCGCCTCCCCCGCCGCCTCCGCCCCCTCCGCCTCCGCCTCCGCCGCCTCCCCCGGCTGGCTATAGCCCCAATCTCGGCTTCATCTTCGGTGGTGCCGTGCTGGGTGGCGGTATCGGTGCGCTGATCGGCACGAACACGAACGACAGCCCCGGCGGCTGATCGGCTCTGTTCAACGCGAACACCGGGACGGCCCGGCCTCGAAAGGGGCCGGGCCGTTTCCGTTTGCGGTCGATCGATGGGGCCTCGTCCCAGCGCCCCGATCTTTCGCGCCGGATTTCTGCGCTTCAGTGCAGTTTTTAACGCTCGTTTGACGCTGGACCCGCGCCTCATTTGACGCACGCTCCCTAGCACAGGCTCATCGGCGCCGACGGGGACTAGACTCCGCGATCCACGGGGGAGCGCGGCGCCGAAACCGACAGGAGAGCAAAAAATGACCCACAAGACATTCTTCACGGCCGCTTTCGCACTTGCCTCGGTGCTCGCACAGCTCTGATCCCCGCACCACATCGCCACAACGGTCAGCAAAGGGCCGGGAGCACCACGCTCCCGGCCCTTTCGCTTGTGCCTCTCGCGTCAGGCGCGGCAGAATCTTGCCGGGCAACCCGCGCGGGCCCGAGAACTTTCACGGCTGCTGCACTTTTGACGGTCGACTCACGCTCGCTTTGCGCTGGCCCTGACGCTGGCCTCCTAGAACCACTTCATCGGCAGCACGAACCGCCGAAACTTCACGGGAGAGCCAACATGAACACCAAGACCTTCCTCGCCGCCACGATCGCCGCCACCTTCACCTTCGGCGCGATGGCCGCCCCCGCCTTCGCCAGCGCTGCTCCGGTTGCGGACGAGACAACCGTCCAGGTCGCGGTCGTCACCACCGCAGACCTCAACCTCGCGAGCGAAGAGGGGCAGTCGACGCTGAAGGCCCGCATCGCGGGCGCCGTGAACCGCGTCTGCGGCACGTCCACCGGCACGATTACCCCCCAGGAGCGCCTCGCGATCAACGCCTGCCGCGCCAAGGCCCGCACCGCTGCGCTTGCCGCCGCGAAGTCGCGCGGGGACCAGATGCTCGCGCAGCGCTGATCCCGCGCACGCCGCACCGGTCAGCACGGGCTGGGAGCATAGCGCTCCCGGCCCGCTTGCATGTTTCGGGTCCGGAGTGCGCCGACGCCGTGCGAGGCCGGTGGACATTTCCGGCTAAGCATGGATACTTAGCCTTGGAGGGCGGGAATGGAACGGCACAAGGCGGTCTGCACGCAGTCGATGCGGAGGCAACTCTGACCGCCGCGACCCCACCCGATTCGCGCATCAAGGTTGCCATCATCGGCGGCGGCTGCGCATCGATGGCAACGGCCTGGGAACTGACCGGGCCAGAGCATGGTGGCCGCTATCACGTCACGGTCTATCAGGAAGGTTGGCGGCTTGGCGGCAAGGGCGCCTCGGGCCGGGGCGAGAACGGACGGATCGAGGAGCATGGCCTCCACATCTGGCTCGGCTTTTATGACAACGCCTTCCGCATGATGCGCGCCTGCCACGCGGAGCTGGAGGCAAAGGGCCTTGGCCATCTCTATGGCGATTTCCGCGATGCATGGACGGCGGAGAACGACGTCGCGCTCTGTTCCGCCAGCGAGACGGGCGGGTTCCAGCGCTGGCAGGTGCACATGCCGCCGCGCGCCGGCTATCCCGGCGATCCGCTGGCGCCGGACGCGGTGTTCAGCCTGCAATACTACATGGCCGGCGCTTTCGATCTGCTGCGCGCGCTGGTGCTCGATACCACGGTCGACGGGCAGGGCCTCATCACGCGCTTCGATGCGCCGCAGGCAGCGGGTCCGGCAAACCCGGCGGAGCTGACCGCGCGGATCGCCGAACTGGCGCGCATGGGGCTGTTCGCTTCCGCCGCCATGATGGCCGAAGTGCTCGGGGTGTTCGCTACGCTGGTGCGTTCGGTCAGCCC
This sequence comes from Novosphingobium sp. FG137, assembly GCF_057809735.1. Classification (NCBI taxonomy): domain Bacteria; kingdom Pseudomonadati; phylum Pseudomonadota; class Alphaproteobacteria; order Sphingomonadales; family Sphingomonadaceae; genus Novosphingobium; species Novosphingobium sp. FG137. Next base: position 173,474 of record NZ_JBMDKN010000002.1, read on the forward strand.
GGCGACGGCGGGCCTGCTCATGAGCGCGGTGGACGCACTGGCCGTGCCGCTGCGCCAGTGGATCGAGGACCGCTTCCTCGCCGATCATCGCCTGCGCTTCCTGTGGGAGATCGCCGATCTCACGCTGGCGACGCTGACGGGCTTCCTGCGCTACGGGATCATGTTCGATCCGCGCGGACTCGATGCAATCGACGATTACGAATGCCGCGAATGGATGCGGCTCAACGGTGCATCACTGCGTTCGCTGCAATCGCCATTCCTGCGGGGTCTCTACGATCTCTCGATGGGCTATGAGGACGGCGATCCTGCCAAGCCGCGCCTCTCAGCAGGGCAGGGCCTGCGCGGCACCTTGCGCACCTTCTTCGGCTATCGCGGCGCGTTCATGTGGCGGATGCGCGCCGGGATGGGCGATGTTGTCTTCGCCCCGCTCTACACCGCGCTGAGGGAGCGCGGCGTGGATTTCCGCTTCTTCCACCGCCTTGCCGATATCGAGCTCGACGCGGCAGGCACCCATGCCGCGCGGCTGCGGTTCGATGTGCAGGCGCAGATCGCGGGCGGCGGGGAATACCAGCCGCTCGTCGATGTGCAGGGCCGCCCGTGCTGGCCTTCCGTGCCGGACTACAAGCAGCTCGAACGCGGTGATGCGCTTCTCGCCGAAGGCCGCAAGTTCGAATCGCACTGGGACCGCCGCCGCGAAGGCGAAGCGGTGCTCGACGTAGGCCGCGATTTCGACATGGTCGTGCTGGGCGTCGGTGTGGGTGCCGTCCCGCACTGCGCCAACGGCATCGTCTCGCGCGATCCGCGCTGGCAGGCGATGTGCCGCGATGTGAAAACGGTGGCCAGCCAGGCCTTCCAGGTGTGGCTGAACAAGGATCTCGAATCGCTGGGCTGGCCCGGAAACAACGCGGCCAACCCGGCGTACATCACCGGCGCCTTCGCCAAGCCGTTCGATACCTGGTGCGACATGGCCCATGTTGTGCCCGAAGAAAGCTGGAAGCGACCGCCGGCAACCTCGGTCTATTTCTGCGCCGTGCTGCGCGATCCGGCGCAGCCTCCCGCCGAAGGCGACATGACCTATCAGCCGGCCCGCGATGCCGAAGTGCGCGCCATTGCCGAAAGCTTTCTCGAAGGCCCCGTTCGCGCGATCTGGCCGGGCGCCTATGACGCCGCCGGCCAGTTCCGCTGGGAGGTGCTCAAGGCCGACGAAAGCGGCGGGCCGGAGCCGGAAGGCCGCGCCCGGTTCGCCACGCAGTACTGGCGCGCCAACGTCAACCCCTCGGACCGCTATGTGATCCACACCCCCGGCAGCTGGCGCAGCCGCATCTCGCCGCTCGACCGGACTTACGACAATCTCACCATCGCCGGAGACTGGACCGACAGCGGCTTCCACTCCGGCTGCGTCGAAGGGGCGGTCATGTCGGGATTGCTGGCTGCCCATGCCATTTCCGGTGCGCCGGACCTCAAGGACATCATCGCCTATGACCACCCCTGAGCAGCACGATCCGGTGGCCGCAGTCTCTGGCCCGGATCAGCGGGTGACCCGACCCGTGGCCGCCCGCTCCGCGCCCCATCGCAAGCCGATCACCAGCGCAGCGGCCCAAGCGCCCACGGCTTCGCCCGCGCCCGATCCCGCGCCGGAAGGCGGTGTCCGCGATCCCGATGCGCTCGTGGTCAACGAAGCCATCGCGGACACGGTGCGCACGGCCTACGATGTGCTGAGCGACACGATCGGGCAGGGCCGCAAGGCCGCCGAGCAGTTCCGCGCGGGCGCCTACAACGTGCGCGATGTACCCGATGATGTGCGCCACATGGCCGCCAATCTGCTGGGCCTCGCCAAGCAGCTCAGCAGCGCGACGTTCGATATCTGCGAAGCCCTGCTGCGTCAGACGGACACCCTGATGACCCCGCCGCCGCCGGGTTCGACCCCGGTGCCGCCGTTTCAGGAGGCCAAGCCCCAGCACCCGGCCCCGAATCCCACGCGGCATCCGGGATCGCACCCGATCTCCGGCACGGCGGCGCCCGCGATCCAGCTCAACGTGCTGTTTGACGGCAAGCGCACCGCCAAAGCGCACACCGCCACGCTGGCGCGTCCGGATTCGCCCACCGGGGCAGACCAGATCAGCTGCAACGGCCTCGTCCCGCACGGCATCAGCGCGCCGCCGATTGCCCGGGTTGCATTCGAGACGAACGCGGGCGGGCTCGGCCTCACCGTGATGGTGTTTGTTCCGCAAGATCAGCCCGCTGGCGTCTATTCCGGCGCGGTCCATTGCGCCACGCAGCCACTTCCGCTTGGCCAGCTGGTGGTCGAGATCGCGTGATGGCAGCCCACGGCGCCCTGCTTCAGCGCTACGGCGCCGCCACGCGGGCGGAAGTCATGCGCTATCTCGCGGCGGGCGCGCCGTCCCCGTTCCTTGACGACATGCTGGCGGACTATCCCTCACGTGGCGGCAAGATGCTGCGGCCGGCAATCTGCCTCGCCAATGCTTCCGTGTTTGGCGGCGAGGCCCCCGCAGCAGCCGTGCGCGCGGCGGCGGCGATCGAGATGCTGCACAATGCGCTGCTGATCCACGACGACGTGCAGGATGGCAGCGAGCTGCGCCGGGGGAAGCCCACGCTCCATGCGCTCCACGGCGTGCCCTTGGCCATCAACGCCGGCGACGCGCTGCTGTTTGCCGCCTTCGGCCCGCTGATCGATGCGGTGAGCCCGCTGGGCAGCCATGTGATCCGGCAGGTGATGGACGTGACTTCGATGATGGCGCGCCAGACCGCCGAGGGCCAGGCGCTCGAACTTGGTTGGCGTGACCGCAACGTGACCGGCCTGACCGAAGCCGACTACATGCGCATGGCGCTCAAGAAAACCGCGTGGATGGGGATGATCTGGCCGGCGCAACTCGGCCTCATCATCGGCTCGCGCGGGCGGCTCGATCCGGAAATGGTCGTGCGGTTCGGCTATTTCCTCGGGCTTGCCTTCCAGATCGAGGATGATTTGCGCAACCTCTCTGAAGACCCCGGCTACGGCAAGGAGCAGAACGGTGACCTTGCCGAAGCCAAGCGCACCCTGATGCTGATCCACGCGCGCGCCGCCTGCGACGAGGCGGAACGCGCCCGGCTCGATGCGTTCCTCGGCCTCAGCCGCGAGGAGCGCAGCGCGCAGGATGTGCTGTGGCTGGCCCGGCTGATGCACCAGCGCGGCTCGATCGAGCACGCGCGCAAGGTGGCCGCTGCGATGGCGGGCGCGGCGGAGCACGAGTTTGCCGCGGTCTATGGCGCGCTGCCACCTTCGGAGGAACGCGCGTTCCTCGGCAGTCTCGTCCGTTGGGTGTTTGACCGGGCATGAGCCGCGCGCTGCTCTATGGGGCTTCTGGCTATACCGGCAGGGCCATCGCGGCGGCGCTGGCGGGCGATCTTGATCTGGTGCTGGCGGGCCGCAATCCGCAAGCGGTGCGCGCCGTGGCGGAGCCGCTGGGCCTGCCTTGGCGGGCCTTTCCGCTCGATGCGCCAGAGGCCCTGCACGCGGCGCTCGCGGATGTGGGCGCGGTGCTGCATGCCGCCGGGCCGTTCGCGGCCACCGCCATGCCGATGCTCGATGCCTGTCTGGCAAGCGGCACGCACTACCTCGATCTCGGCGGTGAATGGCGGGTGATCGAGGCGCTGTTTGCCCGCGATGCCGCGGCACGGGAAGCAGGCATCGCGGTGCTCCCCGGTGCGGCGCTCACCCCGGCGGCCACAGATTGCCTGCTACTCGCTGCGGTGGAGCGCTGGCCCGATACCCGCGCGCTGAAGCTGGGCATTTCCGCAGCCGAAGTCGTCTCGCGCGGGAGCGTCGCGACGATGGCGGGGCTTGCCGATCCGGGCACGGTGATCCGGCGCAGCGGCGCGCTGGCGATGGTGCCGGCGGGAAGCCTTGCCGCCATGTTCGATTTCGGCGCAGGGCCGTGCGAGACGGTGGCGACCGACTGGGCCAGCGTGATCACCGCCGGCGCGCTGACCGGGGTGCCCGACATCGCGATCTATTCCGCGATGCACTGGTCGATGCGCGCGGGCTATCGCGCTTCGGGCATCGGCATGGGGCTGACGGGTGCCGCGCCGTGGCGCCTGGCGGGCTCGGCCATGGCGCGCGTCTGGCCCCAGGAGCCCGATGAGGCCCGGCGCGAGGCGGCGCGCTTTACCATGATTGTCGAAGCGCACGACCCCTGGCGGCGGGTGCGGCGTCTCTCCATGGAAACGCTCGATGGCTACGGCGCGAGTGTGCGGATCGCTTGCGAGGCGCTGCGCCGCGTGCTGGCAGGCGGCGCTCCCGCCGGCGTTTCCAGCCTGGCTGCCGCGTTCGGATCACGGTTTGCGGTGGAGGCGGGCGCCGCGCGCTTCCTCAGTGAAGACAGGAGCACGGCGGCATGAGCACACGCGTCCCCTACGTCCAGTCCGCCGCCAGCCAGCAGGTGCCCCCGCCCTATCACTTCCCCGGCGTGACGGTGAACGCCTTCTACCTCAACGTATCGATGGCCAAGGTTCAGGAATACTGCGACCGCTATCTCAACATCGGTGAGGAAAAGACGCGCGGCTACGTCTATCGGCCGGTGCCGTTCTGGCCATACGCGACCGTGCTGTTTCTCGACTACCCGACGATGATCAGCTCGGCCCCAGCGAGCGCGCATCTGGGCGAAGTGGCCTACTCCGATCGCGGCGCGATCAGCCAGACCGAAGTCTTCGTGGCGATCCCCGTCATGCGCTATGGCGTGGGCGCGGCGAAGCTCATCACCGATACCGCGGTCGAATGGGCCCTGCCCTTCATTGTCGTCGGCAATCCGATGTCGAGCGTATGCGGGCGCGAGATGCTCGGCCTCGGCAAGCTGCTCGCCGATATCGAGATCGGCGAGGCCCGCTATCCGGACAGTTTTCGCGGCAAGATCAGCCTTCCCGGCTGGCCCGACAGCGAAACCGGCACAATGCAGGCGCAGCAGGAGTTCATGAAGGTCGAGACCAAGCCGTTCCTGCCGACCCCGACCGGCACCCAGCCGCCGCGCCGCACCTTGGCGAGCCTCCTCGAAAGCCCGGAGGCGTCGAAGCTGCTGGGCGGCGTGGCCGCTGCTGCCAACTTCATCGACACCTTCTCGCTGGGCCTTGTCCCCACCGCAATGCGCACGGTGGGCCTGAAGCAGTATCGCGATGCCGCCAATCCGCACCGCGCGGTCTATCAGGCGCTGGTCACGTGCCGGGCGCAATACCTCAATGTGCGCGACGTGCGCTTCTACAACGAGAAGGACATCGACCTCACCTTCAACGACCTCGCGAGCTTCCACCAGATCCTCGAGGTGTTCCTCGACGTGGGCAAGGAACCCACAGGCAAGCCGTTCTCGGTGAATACTGTGGCCGGCTGCCGGTTCATGGCGGACATCAACTTCGACACGATGCGGATCATCCGCGAGTTTCCCATCGACCGGGATGGCCTGCCGCCCACGACCGGCTCAAGCGATCTTGTCGCGCGCTGGTATCGCCCGCTGCGCGGCTTCTTCGGTCCCCGCAGAGGAGTGGGCCTGCCATGACCGCATTCATCGAATCCTTCTCGACCGACCAGCTGCTGCCACCGTGGCAATCGCTCGGCGCGCGCACCTGGTTGTTCGTGATCGCGGTCGACCGCGGACTGATCGCGCAGCATCTGGACACACGCTTCAATGCCGCCGCGCCGGACCGGGCGCCCTTCCACTACACCCCGCTGCCGGGCAAGACTTATGGCCTGCTGTGCGTAACGCGGCATGAAAGCCTTTCGAGCACCTGGGAGCACCGGACCGGCTGCGATACGGTAAGCCATACCGAGCTCGTCTGGACCTTCCCCGCGCTGCGCCACAGCGTCGGGGCGGACAATCTGCTTCACGATCCGCACCGGGTGTGGATCCAGCCGTTTGCGTTCACCGACAATAGCTATGTGATGTTTTCGGCGCGCGAGATCTGGGGCACGGAAATGGGCATGGCGGCGCTGCGCATGGCGGAAGGTGCCGCCCCGGCGGACCTTGCGATCGACATGGCGATCGAAGGCATGGCGAAGTTCGATCCCCACGCGCAGAGCCAGAGCATCGGCTGCATGCGCATGGGTCTGAGACCAACGGCGGCAATGGCAAGCCTCGGCCAGTTGCTCGATGAGGAAGGCGATCTCAACACCTTCGTCGACATCCTGCTGGCCGACGGGATCTTCACCGGCAGCATCGACAGCGGCATCGGGACCGACTCGGCGGGGATGGAAGTGAACACGCTGCGCCAGTTCCGTGACGTGTTCGACATGGACTGCGCCGCCTACCGCGCCATCGTTTCCTCGACAGTGCAGCACAGCAATATCCGCGACCTCGCATTCTTTTCCGGCGCGAACACGGTGGTCGAATTCCTCTGCTCCGACAGCATGGAGGAAACGCTCCACGCCACATTCGGCGGGGGCGTCCATCATCCGCAATCGCAGCTCACCGTGCCGCCCCCCTCGCTCAACGCGAAGGGGACCCCGCCGACGAATTGGGACATGGAGTATCTGCCGATCGAGGTGGCGCTGGGCATTTCCTACACCGCCGACGCCCAGTTCCACATCAGGACGACCTTGCACACCTACGGGCAGACCGCCTGAAGGGCGCCTACTCGCCGGGCGCAGGCCCTGCTTCGACTACGCGGCGAACCGCAGACTTGAAATCGAACGGCACCCAGGCCGCGCAATCGGGCCACTGGCCGGTATCCTGCCAATAGCGGCACAGGCCGAGCCTGTGGCACACACGGACGAAGCGCGGGTGGGAAAGCAGGCAGCTCCACGGCCCCAGCGCGACGCCGGGATAGAACAGACTCGGCGTCGGCCCGGCCGGATCGAAGACGTGGCTGTAGTCCGCCTGCTCGACCAGCTCGAAGGCCTCATCCGGAAGGCCGATGAAACCGAGGCCGGTGGGCAGGCTCAGCGTGATCGTGCCGGTCGTTTCAAGCAGGCCCCGATAGCGCGCCGCGCGCGACAGCTTCACGTTCATGTCCTTTGAGAACACGGCTTCGACATAAGCCCGCACGGCGGCAAGGTCACGCCCCTGCCAGCCTTCGAAACCATCGATCGCGCTGATATGGCGATAGTAGACATCGGGATAGCCGAGCGAACCGGCCCAATTGAGCAGCGCCATCAGGATGCCGGCATTGCGCGGCCAGCGCAGGTGCAGCTCCTCCAGCATGCTCACCGAGGTATCGTAATCGCCGACATAGGCGCGCATCTGCGCCACATGGAGCCGCGCGGCGGGCATCAGCGGATTGAGCTCGCAGGCCTGCTCGGCATAGGCGAGCGCATCGCGGAAGCGGCCGACGCCCCAGCAGAAATCGCTCATGTCGGTCAGCGCGGCAGGATCGCGCGGGGCGACTTCGAGCGCCTGGCGCAGCAGCTTCTCGCGTGCCGAATGGTGCCCCCATGGCTCGAGCATGGCGAGCGCCCGGTAGGCCCCGCCGCGGCGCGGATCGAGCTGGAGCGCCGTCTTCGCGGCCACGACCACGGCTTCCCGCGCCTCGGCAAAAGGCTGCGTGCTGCGCCCCGAACGCAGCACGAGCGCGCGGGCGAGCGCGAGCATTTCCCACGCCGGGGCATGGCCTGGCGCATCTGCCGTGACCGCTTCGAGCAGCGGCACGGCCTCGCGTGCGGTATTGTCGAACTGCGCATCGCCATCGGCCAGCAGGCCCCGCGCGCGTAGGAAGCGTTCGTAAGTCGCCGGCTCCAGCGTCGGTGTCGGCGTGCGCGGCAGCAGCGTGAGCTGGAGCGCGGCGGCCACTTGCTCCGCGATCGAATCCTGTAGCGCGAAGACATCCTCGAGATCGCCGTCGAACCGCTCGCTCCACACCGCGCGGTGGCTGGCGCACTCGACGAGTTCGGCCGTGATGCGCAGGCGCGTGCCGCTGCGCCGCACCGAACCATCGAGCAGGTGCGAGGCGCCGAGTGCGGCGGAGACCTGGGCGACGCCCTTGTCGGCCCCGCGGAACTGGAAGCTGGATGCGCGCGCGACCACCGCGATCCCGGTGCCGCGCGCGACGGTGCGCTGGATCTCTTCCGAAACGCCATCGCAGAAATCGGCGAGATCGGGATCGGAGGACAGATTGTCGAAGGCAAGCACGGCCAGCACCAGCCCACCGCTCGGTGGCGGCGGTGCCGATGCGGCCGCCTTTGGTGACACCGCTTCCGATGCTACCACGAGCGGCTCTGGGATCGTTTCGCTGCGCAGCGCGGCATCGACCAGCGGGCCGGGAGCGACCCCGATCTCGGCAGCGAGCAGATCGCGAAACGCCTGATAGCGGATGTGCGCCGCTGCCCGCGCGCCGGTGGCAATCTCGGCCCGGATAAGCGCGGCCACGGCCGGTTCGCTCAGCGAATCGCGGCGTAGCCATGCGGCGGCGAGTGCCTTGACGGCGGCCCAATCACCCGCACTTTCGCGCGCGGCCAGATGCCGGGCAAGCCCATCGGCCATGCGCGCATCGATTTCGGCGCGGGCCACATCGAGCCACTCGCCATAGGCTCCGCCGAGTTCGAGGTCCTGCAGCAGCGGTGCGGTGCCGGCTCCGTCGATCAGGCGCGCCGCCGCTTCCCAGTCCTCGCCGCCCAGCGCCTGACGCAAAGCGAGGGCGTCGCAGGTGAAGGCGCCCGGGACGAGCGCGACCGTCTCACGCGTCGCGATGATATGATCGGCATCGCTGCCGCCGCCGGAAGCAAGCACGCCGCGCAGTTCGAGCAGGCACTGGCGCAAGCTGGCGCGCGCCTGCGCATCGCTGCGATCACCCCAGAACAGGCCGGCGAGGCGCTCGCGCCCCATCGACTGCTGCGGGGCAAGCACCAAGGTGGCCAGCAAGGCGCGGGTGCGGCGGCCCTGAATCGGAATGGCCGCGCGATCGGGCCCTGAAAGGCGGAACGGGCCGATCAGCTGAACGTCGAAACGGGCATTGGCGGCCGTTTCGCGCCCAAGTTCTGTCGTTACCGCACCCATGCGAATCTTGTGCCCGCCCCTGTCACTCGGGCAACATTAGCGCGAATTGTGCCGTTTTGGCGACAAGTTATTGTTCGCCACTTATGTCAAACCATTGCCTGATAGGGAAATTGGCGCATGCCGGCCGCGCCGCTATCGCCACGCCCCGCTTGCATCCGAAGCCATGCCCACGGCCCGGTAGGCCGCGTCGATCAGCGCCTGTCCGCGTGCATTGACGAGAATGCCTGCACCCATCCGGTTCATGGTGTAGCCCATGCTCAGCCCCTGCGCTGGATCGGCAAAGCCCACGCTGCCACCCATGCCGACATGGCCGAATGCGCTCTCGCCGAGGATCAGGCTATCGCCGCCGGATGCCCGGTTGTCGGTGCTCATCATGAAGCCCATGGCAAAGCGCATCGGCTGGCACAGGACCGCGTCGCTGTGCGTCGCGGCGCTGACGCGGCCCATGCGGTGTACCCGGTCGGGCGAAAGCAGGGTGCCCCCACCGTTCGCCAGCGGTGCGTACATGCCGGCAAGCCCGCGCGCATTGGTGATGCCGTTGGCGCTGCCGATTTCCGCCGCATGAACCTCGCGCGAGTTGAAGTCCGCTCCGCCAAGGTTGGTGAGGAACAAGTTGGGCAAGCTCCCCGGTTGCGTGGTCGCGGCGCGGAAGAAGGCCGAGGTGAAGTTCACTTCCGCCGGATCGGGCGCGATCATCGGCGCGACACGCGGCTCCTCGCTTTCCGGGAGGCCGATATGGAAATCGAGGCCAAGCGGCCCCGCCACGTTTTCGCGGAAGAACTGCCCCAGCGGCATGCCCGCAACGAGCCGGACGAGCTGCCCCACCGTCCATGCGTAGGTTACGCCGTGATAGCCCTGCCGCGTGCCCGGCTCCCAGTGCGCGGCCTCGGCTGCGACGCGCGCGGTCATGTAGTCCCAGTCGACAAGCCCGCCCGTGCGGATGGGGTCGCGCAAATGGGGGACGGGTGAAGTGTGCGCCAGCATCATGCCGACGGTGGTTGCTTCCTTGCCGCCGCTGGCGAATTCCGGCCAGATATCGCCGACCAGCGTCTCGTAGGAAATCTTGCCCTGATCGACGAGTTGATGGAGGCACAGCGCCGTCGCCGCCTTGGTGCACGAATAGACGATCGAAACCGTATCGCGCGCCCAGGGCTCTGCAGCGTCCTCGCCTGTGGCAGGCCGCGCCTGTCCGCCCCACAGGTCGACGACCAAACGGCCGCCAAGCGTGATGGCGACACTCGCCCCGACTTCCTTGCGTTCCTCGAAATTGCGGCGAAACTCGGCCAGCACCCCGGTGAACTGCGCATCGCAGCTGCCGGAAATCGTGCGGCCATCGGCCAGTTCGATCGCAATCGCGCTCATGTCAGGCTGAAATCCTCTGGCTTGAAGTTCTTGGTCATCTTCCAGTAGTCGACCAGCCGATAGGGCAGAAGCGCAAAGACGCGGCCAGCATCGTTGCGATACCAGTTGGTGAGGCCCTTGTGGGTCCAGACCATGCGGGCATGCCGCTCATCGACATCGGCGACATAGGCATCGTGCGCTTCCGGCTTCACATCGATGGCCTTGGCGCCGGTCTCCATCACCTCACGCAACGCGGTGAGGATCAGGCGCATCTGGCATTCGGTAATGAAGATGACGTTGCCGCCATGCGCGAGCCCGGTGTTTGGCCCCATCAGCATGAAGAAGTTGGGAAAGCCCGGCACCATCGTACCGATATAGGCAGTCGCATCGTCGGGCCCCCAGATGGCGTGCAGATCGCGCCCGCCCTCGCCGGTGATCGTCATGGGCGCGAGCATCTTGCTGGCCTGAAAACCGGTCGCGTAGACGATCACATCGGCCTCGATCAGCGTGCCATCGGCCATGACCACGCCTTCGGGCACGATCTTCGCGGGTACCCCCGTCACCAGATCGACATTGGGCCGCAGCAGCATGTCGTACCAATTGTTATCGACGAGGATGCGCTTGCCATAGGGCGGATAGCTCGGCGTGCATTTGGCGATCAGGTCCTCGCGCCCCGCCAGCTTGCCGCGCAGATAGCGCTCCATGAACTGGCGGTGCCGCGCATTGACCTGGTTGATCGACTTGCCGCCATCGTCCCACGCCGGATCGACCTGCAACGAGGCGTGGAGGCCATCGGCAAAGGCCCAGAACAGCTGGAAGCGGTACCACCGCGCGAAGAAGGGCACGTGGGCGAGCACCCACTTCATCCCTTCGGACACTTCGGCGAAGTAATTGGGATTGGGCACCACCCAATGCGGCGAACGCTGCAGGATGGTGAGCTTTGCCACATCGGGCGCGATCGTCGGGCCGACCTGCTGGCCCGATGCACCGGTGCCGATCATCACCACGCGCTTGCCCTTGAGGTCCAGCCCCTCCTGCCACTGCGCGGTGTGGAGCGCTGTGCCGGCAAAAGTCTCGCGCCCCGCGATATCGGGCAGCTTGGGCCGGTTGAGCACGCCAACCGCCGAAATCACTGCGCGCGCCTTGATGTGGCTGACCACGCCGGAGGCATCGCGCGTCGCCACGTCCCAGGTGCCTGTGGCCGCATCATAGGTTGCGGCGCTTACTTCGGTCTCGAAGCGGATATGCTCGCGGATGCCGTACTTGTCGGTCGCGCGCTCGAAATAGGTCCACAGCTCGTCGCGCTTGGCGAAGAAGTGCGACCATTCGTGGTTCAGTTCGAACGAGTAGGAATAGAAGTGGTTGGGGGTATCGACCCCGCAACCCGGATAGAAATTCTCATACCAGCTACCGCCGACCGCCGCGTTCTTCTCGATCAGCGTGTAGGGAATGCCCGCCTGCCCCAGCCGGATCGCGGCGCACACGCCAGACATGCCGGCGCCGATGATCACCACCGGGAAACTTTCGAGCGCGGCGGGCGCAGGGCGTTTGCGCCAGATCAGCCCGCGCGGATCGGGCTGGGCGGCTTCCAGATCCTCGCGCATCATCGCGGTATAGTCCGCGCTCACGTGCTCGCCGACGGCGGTGGACAGCATGTCCTGCAGGAAATCGCCTTCGGGCAGCGGCGGCAGCGGATCGCCGGTGCGTGCGTAATCGAGCAGCGTCGCCTCGAGCCGCTCGCGGATTTCCGCACGCAAGTCGTCGGGCATCGTCTCGTGGTAGTTCATCGGCCCGGTGATGTGCGGCCGTGCGCGATCAAGCAGGCCGTGATCGCCCGTCAGCTGGACCAGCACGAGCATCAGCGTGGCAGCGTCGGCTTCTGCCAGAGCGGCGCGCAGGGCAGCAGGATCGGCAGCGAGCGCGGCCAGATCGACCGGGTCTCCGGCCGGGGCCAGGCTTTCCAATTTCAGCGTGGTCAAGCCACTCTCCCTGATTATCACTTGCCATCTACCTAGCGGAACAGGTATCTACGCACCAGTAGATAAAAAAGGTACGCAGTTTCAATACTGCGGGGGATGAGGGGATAGAAGATGGTTCGCAGCCAGTTTTCCGCACGTGTCGATTCGAATCTGCGCCGTACCGCGCTGGCCGCGCTGCTCGCAGGCGGCGCGCTGATCGCCGCGCCCGCCGTGGCGCAGGAAGCCGCCCAGACTGCCGCTCAGCCGACCGAGGGCCTTGCCGATATCGTGGTGACCGCCACGCGCAGCTCGGAATCGCTGTCGAAAGTCGCGGCTTCGGTTTCCGCCGTCTCGGCCGCCGATCTCGGCGTTGGCGGGGTCAAGGACGTCCAGTCGCTCGCCACCGCGATCCCCAACCTTTCGGTGGGTGATCAGTTCGGCGTGAACCGCATCTTCATCCGCGGCATCGGCCTCACCTCGATCGATCTCGGCGCAGACGGCGGCGTTGCCTTCCTGCAGGACGGCGCCCAGATCGCCCGCCCCGCTGCGCAGCTTTCGGGCTTCTACGATCTCGAACGCGTCGAAGTGCTGCGCGGGCCGCAGGGCACGCTCTATGGCCGCGGCGCGACAGCGGGCGCGATCAACCTCATCACCAAGAAGCCGACCGACCAGCTCGATGGCTACCTGCGCGGCAGCTATGGCAACTACAACGCGGTCGCCATCGAAGGCGCGGTTGGTGGTCCCATCTCGGGCGACAAGCTGATGGTGCGCATCGCGGGCAAGTACGACCGCCGCGACGGCTATGGCATCAACGAGTTTACCGGCAAGGACATCGACAACCGCGATGCCTATGCCTTGCGCGGAACGATCCTCGCGAGGCCTGCGGACGACGTGGAAATCACGCTCTCGGGCGAATACTTCCACGAGGACGACAGCAACTACGCGTTCCACTACTTCGGCCCCACGGTGGCGCCGGAAAACCTGCTCGGCTCGATCCTCGGCGGCAAGTCGCTGTTCACGGTCGCGGCAGCGGCAGGCCGCCCCGCCAATATCCGCAACATCTGGTCCGATCAGGAACCGCTCAACCAGCGTGACGGCCACAGCTTCACCGGCACCATCGCGTGGACGCCGGGCGACTGGGACGTGAAGTCGATCACTTCGTACCACAAGTTCAAGCGCTTCAACCGCGACGACCTCGACGCGTCCGACGCCAACATGTTCGGGCAGAACAACTACATCGAGAACAGCAAGACCTTCAGCCAGGAACTGGTCGGCCATTACAAGACCGAGAAGCTCGATGTGCTGCTGGGCGCGATGTACTTCCATGAGAACCTCTACGGCGAAGTTCGCGTGCCGCTGACCAACCTTGCCGTGCTGCTCAAGATCGCCGGCCAGGTGCCGCCGTTCGTCCCCGACAACGCCTTCGACAGCCTCAACTACCTGCAGAACGGCACTGTCACTATCGATGCACTGGGCTTCTATGCGCAGGGCTCCTACGCGCTGACCGACAAGCTCAAGCTCACCGCCGGCGGCCGCTTCAGCCACGAAAAGCGCAAAGGCGTCGGCACGTTCGACTTCCTTGGCAGCGTGAACACCGACAAGGCCAAGAGCTGGAACGCCTTCACCCCCACGGTGACGCTCAACTATCAGGCCAATGATGCGACGCTGGTCTATGCCTCGGTCACGCGCGGCTTCAAATCGGGCGTGATCAACGTCGGCTCGCGCAACGACGTGATCAACCCCGAATACGTCTGGAGCTACGAAGTCGGCCTCAAGACCGCGACGGCGGACCGCAAGCTGCAGGCCAATCTTGCCGCGTTCTACATGAACTACACCGACCTGCAGGTCGGCTTCGTCGATGCGAGCAGCGTCGTCACCACGGTCAATGCCGCATCGGCCCGCAACTATGGCATCGAGGCCGAACTGCGCGCCAAGCCGCTGCCGGGCCTGACGCTCGAACTCTTCGGTACCTACCTCAATGCCAAGTACCGCAAGTTCACCACCGGCGATTACCGGCAGGCCTTCAAGCAGATCAGCGTGGCGGGCAACCGCCTCTCCAACGCGCCGGAATTCTCGTTCCGCGCTGGTGCGGACTACGACATTCCCATCGGTTCGGCGGGCAAGCTCAACGCGCGCGCCGAAGTGAACTGGCAGGACCGCGTCTTCTTCACCGAGTTCAACAATGCCGACGCGACGCAGGCGCCCTATGCGCTGATCAACGCGGGACTGCGCTTCACCTCGGCGAACGACAAGTGGTCGGTTGACGTCTGGGGCCGCAACCTCGCCAACAAGCTGGTCATCACCAACAATATCATCACCGCCCCGCTGTTCAGCAGCGTCCGCGTCGGCTCGGTCGCCCCGCCGCGTACCTATGGCGTGACGCTCGGGGTGAACTTCTGAGGATCTGATTGCTCCCCAACTCCGCTCACCCTGAGCTTGTCGAAGCGTCTGGCGCAACCGCTGCGCCATTACCCTTCGACAGGCACAGGGTGAGCGGGGTGGGAAATGATTGTCCTGTTCAAGCCGACGGCCAGTTGCGCTGCAGGGCTACGAGGATCTACGATGCCTCGTATGGCTCGTTCCGTTTTCCGTTTTCTGACCGCAAACCTGATTTTGCTGGCTCCACCAAGCGTGGCGGTGGCGAATGCTGATCCCGCCCCTATAGCAGCGTCACCCGGTGTCACGGATGCAAGCATCGGAGCCGATGTCTTGGATCTGGGACGCAAATGGCTGAGCGGGCAGTCAGATGCCAGGTCCCGCCTCGAAGCTCTCGCGACTGACGGTCGATCCGACGCGCAGGAGATGCTGGGCGAGGTCTTCAATTTTGCACTGAAGGATGAAGTCGCCGCCTGCGCGTGGTTTGCCAAGTCGGCCGCAACCCGGTCCGATGGTCTTCACAACCTTGCGCTGTGTTACGAGAACGGCGGCGGTGTGCCGCGGGATCTAGCCAAGGCTTCGGCACTTTACGGACAGGCCGTGGGGAGAGGCTATGCCAAATCGATGTGTGCGCTCGGCAATCTCTACATCGCAGGCAAAGGGGTCCCAAAGGACGAAACCAAGGGAGCTGCGCTTTGCAAGCAAGGTGCGGAGTTGGGCGAACCGAATGCACAGACCGATCTGGGCAATCTCTTTCTGACAGGCGTCGGTGTCCCGAAAGATATCGTACAAGCGCGTCGTTGGTACGAGCTCGCGGCCGCTCAAGGCCAGCCGAACGCGCAGTTCGTTCTCGGGCAGATCTACTGGAACGGCGATGGCGTTGAACGAAGTCAGGCAAAGGCCGCAGCGCTTCTGGAACAGGCATTCAAGGGTGGCCGACGCGACGCCGCGCCGCTACTGGCCAAGTGGCTGTTCGCAGGCTGGATGTCCGCGCATGTACGCGGCGATCTCAGCGGCCTTGATGCAGCAATCGGATACCAGAAAGTCGCGCTTAGTTCGGCTACCGACAAAAGTCGGGCCGATGAGCAGGCTCTGCTGAATCTGATGCAAGCTACCCGAAGCGCCGCTGAAAAAGAGAAGCTGTGAACGTCGCCTAAAGCCGCTCTTTCTTCAGCCGCATCCCTGCCTTTTCGCGGTCCCATGTATCGGGCGTGATCCCTTCGGCGCGCAATTCGGCCTTCATCACCTTGGCAGTCGGCGTCTTGGGCAGTTCGGGCAGGATGCGGATATAGCGCGGCACCATGAAGTAAGGCATCCGCGCAGCGAGGAATTCCGAGAGCTTTACCGGGTCGATGCTAGCGCCCGGCACCGGGGCGATCACGGCCATCACCTCATCTTCCGAATACTCGCTCGGCACGCCGATCACTGCCGCCTCGCGCACATCGGGGTGCGCAGTGACATCGCTCTCCACTTCGAACGAGGAGATGTTCTCGCCCCTCCGGCGGATCGCGTCCTTCACCCGGTCGACGAAGTAGAAATAGCCCTCCGCATCGCAGCGGAACGCGTCGCCAGTGTGGAACCAGCCGTTGCGCCAGGCCTTGGCGGTGGCTTCGGGGTTCTTGTGATAGCCGTGGTTCATCGCCCAGGGCCGGTCGGTGCGCACGATCATCTCGCCCACCGTGCCCACCGGCACTTCGCAATCGTTGGCATCGACCAGCCGCACATCGACCCCCGGGCGGATCTTTCCACACGTGCCCAGCTTCACCGGATTGGGCTCGGAGACGATGGGCGAGGAAATCTCGGTCATGTTGAAGATCGTGTAGACATCGATCCCGAAGCGCTCGTGGAACGGCCCCGCCGCTTCGGTCAGCGGCACCATGAAGGCCTTCTTCACGCCATGATCGGTGTCTTCAGGCCCAGGCGGACGCTTGATCAGGAAAGTCGCCATCACGCCCAGCAGGAAGATCGTGGTGCAGCCGGTGCGCTTCACGAAATCCCAGAAGGTGTCGGTGGAGAAGTTCTCCATCAGCGCAATCGAACCGCCGCGCGCCAGCATCACGAAAGGAATGCCGAGCCCGCCGATATGGAACACGGGCATGTTGACGAGGAAGCGGTCCTCGCGGCCCACGAAGTGCCAGCTTTCCGGCCCGGCATTGGTGTAGAGGTGGAGGTAGGAGGAGAGCACGCCCTTGGACGGCCCGGTCGTGCCCGAAGTGTAGATGATCGACTGGGTGTCCCACGGCTCGATCGGGCGATCCAGCGGGGCCAGATCGGCTTCCTCGCCGGTCACATCCTCGAATGCGTGGACGGCAAAGCGCGCAGGCGCAGTGCCCGCGCCCAGCTGGACGATGGTGGTGACAGCAGCGGCATCGGCTCCCTCCAGCCGGTCCAGCAGTCCGCCATGCGCCACCAGCACGGTGGCATCCGAATTAGCCAGCACATGCTCGAGGATCGACCCGCGATAGGCGGTGTTGAACGGCACGAAGACGCCGCCGAGGTAATTGATCGCGTAAAACGTGATCAACGCCTCGCGCCCGTTGGGCAGCCAGACGGCGACATGATCGCCGCGCTTCACGCCCAGCCTTGCGAGCCCCGCCGCCTTGCGCACCACTTGCGCGCGCAGCTCGGCATAAGTCCACTGTCCGCCATCCTCGAACACGGCATAGACCGCCTCAGGCTGCGAGGCCGCGAAATCATCGATCAGGTAGCGCAGCACGCAGCGGCGACGATCCAGCACACGCGGATCGGTGTGGCCCTTCGCCTCAGGCATGCTTGCCCCCTGCCGGCTGGACCATCTTCTGCACCATGCTGATCGCGTCCATCACCACTTCGGTGGCCGACCAGCGCCCGCCCTCGTGATACCACAGCGCGATCCAGCTCAAGAGGCCCGAGACCCAGATCGCGGTGCGCGAAGGCGCCGCCACATCGAACTCGCCAGTCTTGCGCCCCTTCTCCAGCAGCGCTGCCAGCTTGGTATCGAAGGTATGGCGCAGATCGCGGATGCGCCGCGCGTCTTCGGGCAGCAGGCTCTTTTCCTCACGAAGGTAGACCGTCACATAGCGCTGGTTCTCGATGATGATCCGCGCCACCCGCTCGACCACGATCTTCAGCTGCTCGCTCGCCGTGCCTTCCACAGAAAGCGCCTCTTCCAGCGCGGTCAGCGAAAGCTGGATGCCCGTCTGGCAGATCTCGTAGAGCAGCTCGCCCTTGTTCTTGTAGTACGAATAAATGAAGGGCTTCGTCACATTGAGCTGCTCGGCCACCGAATCCAGCGTCGTCGCCTCATAGCCGTTGAGGAAGAAGAAGTGGCTCGCTTCCTCGAGGATGCGCCGCCGCTTGTAGGCTGTGATCTCATCCTTGAGCTGGGATGCGGCGCGCTTCTTCTTCGGCTTGTCCATCAGCTCCGCCATGTCCGTCAGGTCGGCGAGTTTGTGCATCAGCCCATCGCGGTCCGCAAGATTTCCATCACGTCAGCCGCCGTCTTGATCGTACGCGGATTGGTGCGGCCCCAGATGTCTTCCAGCGTGTATTCGGAGATCAGCTGGAGCTGGTCCTCGCGCACGCCCACTTCCTTGAGGCTGCGCGGCATTCCCAGCCCGCGGATCAGCTTGTCGAGCAGTTCCGGCGCGGGGCGCGAAGCATCACCGAGGCAGGCACTGATGCGCTTCTGCCGCTCGCCGTTGACGGGTGCATTGAACGCCTGGACATAGGGCGACATCACGCAACTGGTATGGCCATGCGGCACATCGCAGGTGCCGCCAAGCACATGGCCGATGGCATGGCTTGCCCCCATCGGCACACCGCCAATGATCGGGATCATCGATTGCCACGCGCCGATCTGGCATTTCAGCCGCGCATCGAGGTCGGCCGGGTCCGCCTTTACCGCCGGGAGACCCGCCGCGAGCAGCCGCAGCGCGCTGTCGGCAATGCCGTCGCAGAAATCGTTGGAGAGGAACGAGGCCAGCGTCTCGGTCGCATGGTCGACCGCGCGCACGCCGGTCGAGAGCCACAGCCATTCGGGCGTGTGCACCGTGATCGCGGGATCGAGCACGACGCAGACCGGCACCATCTCGCGCTGGGTATAGGCCTGCTTGAGCTTGATCGCCTCGTCCGTGGCGCCCGAAAGCGGATTGAACTCACCGCCCGAAAGCGTCGTCGGCACGCAGATCGCGCGGACATCCGGCCCGGCGAATTCGGGGATCACCATCGCGCCCGTATCGTCCACGCGCACGCGGTAATCGTCGAAGCATTCGATGGTGGTGATGTTGTGCTTGAGGCAGATCAGCAGGATCTTGCCCGCATCCGTCACCGAACCGCCGCCCACGGTGACGACTAGATCGGCCCCCGCAGCCCGTGCGGCATTGGCCGCCGCCAGAACATCGCTGCGCGGTGCATGGGGCTGGATGCCGTCGTGCGTCGCGGCGTGGCGCGCGCCGAGCGCGGCCTCGATGCGGCGGATCTCGTCGGTCTGGCGATTGAGGTAGCTGCTGGCGAGAATGAACACACGGCTGGCACCGCGCGCCGCCGCTTCCTGCGCGACCGCTTCGGCTGCCGGGACGCCCAATGTGACGCGCTCGGTTGCCGTGAGCATGACCTGTGAGGCTGTAACCATCGCCGCTCTCCCACTATTGCTTTGTTTATACTGCTTGGTAGCAATTGTGGAATACGGGTCAACTGGTGATCAGGTCCAGCCGATCACGAAATTGCAGGCGGGGGCGCCCTGCGCGCAGCAGTGATCGTGCCGCACCAGCACGCGCGGGCTCACCAGTTCCCTAAACAGCCGGGTGAAGACGCCCCGGTGCCACGGGCATCCCGGCATGGCGATCGGATTGTCCGCGATGGAAATGACCACCGCGCCGCGCTCGATCCGCGCAGAAAACGCCCCTGAACCGGCAAAGGTCCAGGCATGGGCACGGATCGCACGCAGGAGCATGTGGGCCGAAAGCGCCGCCGGCAGCCGCCGCAGCACCCACTGTGCGCCCTTGGGAATGCGGTTTTCGAGTAGATACTCGGCGGTCCGCTCTCCCGCTTCCCACGAAAGCTCGTCCCAATCGCCCGCACGCCGCGATTGCACCACGCGGTGTAGCGCAGCCGCCTCGCGCTCGTCGGTCATCCGTTCGGGATCGGCGGCGAGATACTTGGCCAGCCCCGCCGCACGCAATGTCGCCGCGCGCTCCTCCAGCCCGATCCGGTCGGCCAGCACATCGGCGAGCTGGATGATCGCGTTCGGGCCGACCTTTCCGGCCAGCGCCGTCATGTATGCGCTCCGCTCCGCCCCGGCGCATCCCCGCGCGTAGGCTGCATATCGCCCCTCGCGGGCAGCGCATTTAACGCATCGGCTTCCTCGTCGGTCAGTTGCTCCGTCCCGCCGCCGCAAGCCTTGATCACGCCGGCTGCCTCATGAACCACCGCCTCGCGCTTGGCTGCCTTCCGGCTGGTCTCGGCCACCGCTTGCCAGTCGCCGGTTTCGGCACGGTGGTTGGTGCGGGTGCGGTCGAACTTGAAGTCGACGCCCTTCTTCGATTGCGGCCCCCAGTAGTTCACTCGGCCCAGATCATAGAACGTGCGCTGGAAGCCCGCCTTGAGGAACGCCTTGAGGCACCCAAGCAGGTATTTACGGCGATACCCCGTCCCCTGCCACGGATAGGAAAACAGCGCCTTGCGCATGTAGAACCGGCGATAGTTGTTCATCACCCGGTCGAGCAGCTCGGCCCGGTCCATCGCGGCGGGTCTGATGATCGGGGTGACGAAATTGTACTTGTCGAAATCGTGGATCTCGACCTTGTCGCCCAGCTCCTCGAACAAGTTGGAGAACGGCCAGGGGGTATACATCGACCAGTTGGCAAGGTCCGGCTTCCAGTCCATCGCCATGCGGTAGGTCTCTTCCAGCGTCTCCGCCGTCTCGTTCTCCAGCCCCACGATGAACTGCGCCTCGACGAGAATGTCCGCCTCGCGCAGCAGGCGGATCGCCTTCTTGTTTTGCTCGACCGTGGTTTCCTTGTTGAACAGATCAAGCTTCAGCTGCGCCGCCGCCTCGGTGCCGAGCGACACATGGACCAAGCCCGCCTTGCGATAGAGCGCCAGATATTCCTCATCGCGCAGGATATCCGTCACGCGTGTGTTGATGCCCCACTGGATCTTCTCCGGCAGGCCCCGCGCGATCAGCTCTTCGCAGAAGGCGATGAACTTCTTGCGGTTAATCGTTGGCTCCTCGTCCGCCAGGATGAAGAAGCCCACATCGTGGTCGTTCACCAGCGTCTCGATCTCGTCGACCACGGCCTTGGGATCGCGGATGCGGTAATCACGCCAGAACTTCCACTGCGAGCAGAACGAGCAGGTGAACGGGCAGCCCCGCGCCATGTTGGGGATCGCCACCCGCTTGCCGAGCGGGATGTAGATATACTTGCCCCACTCCAGAATGCCCCAGTCCGGCTTGATCTTTTCAAGATCCTTCACCGTGGGCGCGGCCTTGGTAGCGATGATGTCCTGCCCGTCGAGGAAGGCGAGGCCCTCGATTTCATGGCGCGCCAGCGGCCAGCGGCCATCGTCGATGGAGCGCACCAGATCGAGCAGGATCTCCTCGCCCTCCCCGCGCACGATCACGTCGATCCACGGTGCCTCGGTCAGCACCTGCTTGAACATGAAGGTCGCGTGGACGCCGCCCAGCATCGTGATGATCGCGGGCGAGACCTTCTTGGCGATCCGCAGCGTTTCCTCCGCCTTGTAGATCGAAGGCGTGATCGCGGTCGTGCCGACAATATCGGGTTTCAGTTCGCGAATGCGCGCTTCAAGGGCCGCGTCATCCACATGGTCGGTCATCGCATCGATGAAGTGGACGTCGTCATAGCCCGCGCCGCGCAAGGCCCCCGCGAGATAGGCCGCCCAGGCAGGCGGCCAGTTCCCCGCAATCTCCGCGCCGCCGGAATGGTAATTCGGATGAACAAGAAGAATGCGCATGATCTGTCACTCCAGCTGGACAGATCGAAATTCCACACTTCTGGACACCGGATCATTGATCCAGCGCAACTGCGCTCAGCCGGCCTCCACCATCGCGATCCGCTGCATCACCAGCGGCAGTTGGTCATTGCCGAAGTACATGTAGGCGCCGTCCACGAAGATCGTCGGCGAACCGTAAGCCCCGCGCGCAATCGCCTCGTCAGTGTTCGCACGCAGCCGCGCCTTCACCGCATCGCTCCCCGCTGCCGCCTTTAGGCCCGCGCCATCAAGCCCGCAGGCATTGGCAATATCCTCCAGCACTTCCGGATCATCGATATTACGCGCGTCGCCGAAATAGGCCTCGAACGCCGCCTCGCTGAAGCGCAGCAAATCCTCAGGCTGCTCCGCCAAAGCGCAGCAAAACCGCATGGCGTGGACTGACTTCACCGGATGGAACTCCGAGGGGAAATTCATCCTGAGCCCCGCCAGCCGCGCCCATTCCTTCAGCCACACGAAGCTCAGCCGGAACTTCGGATTGTCCGGGTTGGCGCGGCTTTCATAAACGCTCTGGTTCACCGCGTTGAACACCCCGCCGACCAGAAACGGCCGCCAGGTAACCGCCAAATCGCGCCCTGCAATGGCTGCGCGGAAATTGTGAAACGCCAGCCGCGTCCACGGCGAGGACAGGTCATAGAAAAACTCGACTCGCACGCTCATGGCTTTTCCTCATTCTTGATCCCGAACAGCACCCGCCGCGTCTCGGCATCGTCCTGCGGCCGCTTGTTGATCCGCTCGCGCCCCACTGCCATCCCGCGCCGCAGGCCCGGGCGCTCCTTCAGCCGATCATACCACGCTTTCAGTGCCGCAAATTCCTCCAGCGGAATCCCTTGCGCCTTCCACGTCTGAATCCACGGGAAGCAGGCCATGTCGGCAATCGAATAGGCCTCACCCGCCACATGCTCCTGCCGCGCCAGTTGCCGGTCGAGCACCCCGTAAAGCCGCAGCGCCTCGGCGCGGTACCGCTCGGTGGCATAGGCAATCCGCTCGGGCGCATAGAGCCGAAAATGCCCGTGTTGCCCCAGCATCGGCCCCAGCCCGCCGACTTGCCAGAACAGCCATTCCATCACCGCCTTGCGCCCGCGCAGATCAGTAGGAAGGAACTGCCCGGTCTTCTCCGCCAGATAGACCAGGATCGCCCCGGTCTCGAACACGGGCACAGGCTCGCCGCCATCAGCCGGGGCATGGTCGACGATCGCGGGTATCCGGTTGTTCGGGCTTACCGCCAGAAAGTCCGGCGCGAACTGCTCGCCCTTGCCGAGGTTGATCCACTTCACCTCATACGGAAGGCCGCATTCCTCAAGCATGATGGAAATCTTCCACCCGTTCGGCGTGGGCGCGCTCAGCAATTCGATCATCACCGCTCCTGCATCTGGCAAGCGGCGCAAGGCATCCCACGGCGGCGGCGCGCATGCAACGGCGCGCGCGCCTGCCAAAACCTACAGGTTTGCAAAGGTCGCCACGATCCACTTCTGGATCAGCTTGATGGCCGGCAGCCCGCGCAAATCGCGGTGGACGATCAGCCAGGGCTGCCGCGTCGGCAGGGCAGCCGGCAGCGGAATTTCGACCAGCGTCCCCGTCCGTGCCGCAAATGGTGCGGGCAGAAAGGCAATTCCGGCCCCGCACAGCGCCGCCGTCAGCAACGCGCGCGTGCTCCCCGTGCGCATCACGACGCTCTCGTCCAGCCCGCGCCGGGCGATCCACTCCAGTTCCGGAAGGCGGCCATAGCTGTCATCATAGACCAGCAGCCGTTCAGCCCCGAGGTCGATCGTGTCCGCCGCCCGCCCCGCCAGATAGGCCGGGGCCGCAAAGAACCCCAGCCGGATCTCGGCCAGCCGCCGCGCATAGAGGCTCGCGCCTTCGGGGCGGACCATGCGGATCGCAAGATCGGCGTCACGCCCCGCAAGGCTGACGACATCGGCCTGCGATTGCAGGTGCACCGGAAAATCCGCCCCGCTCGCCCACAACCGGTCAAGCGCCGGGGCCAGCACGTCGGAGATCACGAACTCGGTCGCCGATATCCGCACCGGCACCTGCGCCCCGCCCTTGCGCAAGCTGTCCGCCACCCGGCGCACGCGCAGCAGTTGCTCGGCCAGCGGTTCGGCCGCCTCGGCAATCGCGAGCCCGCCGGGAGTCAGCCGCACGCCATCTGCGCGGCGGTCCACCAACGAGAGGCCGAGCGCGGCCTCCAATGTCTCGATCCGGCGCGAAACGGTGGAAATGGCCACCCCGCGCGCCTTGGCCGCCGCGCTCAGCGTGCCTGCCTCGCGGATGGCGATAAGATCGGCAAGGTCCTGGGGATTGACGCTGATGGCCCGAATCCTCGCGCAAACAGGAAAGCGGTTTGCGATATCGCAAAATTACAGCACCCGCGCAATGCCGTAACCCATCAGACAATCGTGGGAGATCAACACAATGAATGACAGACAGGCGGGTCTGCGCGGCATGCGCACTATCGGGTTCTGGCTGGCCGCCGCCATCGCCGCATTGCAAGGCCTCAATGCAGTTCGCACCTTCGCCAATCCGCTCGGCTTTGCCACCTACATGGGCCTGCCGCTGGCGGGCGCGGAAGCGGCGGCATGGGTCCAGGTCTATGGCCTGCGCGCCGGCTTCATCGCGATTATCACCACGATCCTGCTGATCCGGCAGGACTTCGCCGCGCTGCGCTGGACAGCGCTCGCCGCGCTGGTGATGCCGCTCGGCGATGCCTGGCTGACCGTGCATGCAGGCGCACCGACTGCAATCGTCGCCCGCCATCTCGGCATCGCGGCGTTCCTTGTCGCGGCGTGGTTCTTCCTCTCGCGCGCGGCCACCCGTCAAGCTGCGGAACGGAGCGCCTGATGCCCGGTCTGCTGGCCCGGCTCGGCGCGCGCCTCGATACGTGGAACGGCGCGGCGCGCATGGCCCGGTTCCGCACGGGCTGGCCCGCGAAGGCCACCCCGGCGGTGCGCTTCCATTCTACCCCGCTGGTGCAATATCGCTATCTGGAAGCTGGCTCAGGGCAGACCATCGTCTTCACCGTCGATCCCCCGATGACCATCGAGGTCTATGCCCCGCTGCTGGCCATTTTCTCCGAACGCTTCCGCGTCGTGGTGGTCGAATTGCCCGCCATGGGCTTTACTGCTGCCGCGAGCGGGTACGGCTTCGGCTTCACCGAAACCAATGACGACCTCGCCAGCTTCATCCGCGCGGTCTGCGGGTCCGGCTGCGTGTTCGCCTTCTCCTGCGCCGCCAGCCTCGCCGCGTTAGATATCGCCCGCCGCATGCCGGAACTCGCCTCCCACTTGTGCCTGATCCAGGGCGGCGGCACGGAGGCCTTCGCAATCTGGAAGGCCGGGCGCGATCCCAAGGGCATTCTCGCCCGCCCGATCATCGGCCAGCTCGCAATGCGCCGCCTCGCCCCGCGCCGCATGCCGCAATGGTACGGGCTCTCGGTCGGCCGCAAGGAACGCGTCGCGGACTTCTGCGAATGCGCTGAGCGGTCCTTCAGCCATGGCGCGATGTGGTCGCTTGCCAGCGCCTACCAGATCTACCTCGCCCCGCGCCCCGAACTGCCGCGCCCGCCCCAGCCCATGCTCTCGATCTGGGGCGCCGCCGATGGCTCGCACCCGGCCAGCAACGCCCACTCGCTCGCGCGGCTCTATGACGGGGTCGAGCAAGTCACCCTCGATGCGCTCGGCCATACACCGGAGCTCGAAGACCCTGCGCTCGTGTTCGCAGCGATCACCGCATTCCTGGACCGGACATGACAAGCATCGCCCCCGGCATACCCGACGGCTTCGCACGACACTTCCGCCAAAGCCCGGTCACCGACCCATGGGAGCCGCTCTACATGCGGCGGGCCGATGATCTCTTCGTGCTCGCACTGAGGATCGACACGCCCCACTGCAACGCACGCGGCTTGCTGCACGGCGGCGTGATTTCGGCTCTCGCCGACAACGCGATGGGCCTCGCCTGCGTGCTCCTGCTGGAGAATGCCTCGGCGCTGACGATCAATCTCTCGGTCGATTTCCTGAGCACGGGAAAGGTCGGCCAATGGCTCGAAGTGCGCGCCGCCCCCACCCGCCTCGGCAAGACGCTCGCCTTCGCCGATGCCCGCGTGTTCGCGGACGACGCCCTCATCGCCAAGGCCAGCGGCACGTTTCGCATCGTGGCGCGGTAACTTCGGGCGCTGGCCCGCCCGTTCGGCATGCTAAAGGGGCTTGATGCGCGCCAGCGATCCCGCCATACGGCGCCTCCGGCATAGCCGCCGAGTCTGGCTATCAGCCGGTCCGTGTGCGGGTGTAGCTCAATGGTAGAGCAGCAGCTTCCCAAGCTGAATACGAGGGTTCGATTCCCTTCACCCGCTCCAGCGCTTTCAATGACTTAGAGGGTGTGAGGGGCCTGCGTTCTGACTCCTGCCGAGTCAGAATTCTGACTCTTCGCGGCAATGGCAGATTTGAGGAAGGTGATCAGCTCGGCATAGGCGTCGTCCGGCAAAATGCCGACGAGGTACATTGCCAGCAAGCGAGCGCGGTTATCGACGTTGAAATTGTGTTCGATCATCAAGCGATCAAGCTCAATAAACTGATCGGCGATATCGGTCATGCCTTCTTCCTTTGGCGTGATTTCTTGGTGCTGTCTGCCAGCAGGGCGACGGTCATGTTGCTGTCTACGGGGCCGTAGACCTTCATGATGGCGTCCACGCTGCCGGGTTCGTGGCCGGTGAGGGTGGCGATGCGGTCGTGGCTGTAGCCCTGACGCTTCAGCTCTACCACGCGGCTGCGGCGCAGATCGTGCCAGACAAGATCATCCATGTGCGTGCGGCCGGTCTTCTCGATCGCGTGATCCTTGATTTCATTCCAGCGCCGGTTGAAGTGGCGATAGAGCCAAGGCTGCCCGCCGGGCTGGCCGGGGGTCTCGTTCACCAGCACGTGCGTGAGCAGGCGTGGCGGGGTGGCGGCGCGATCGACGGCGCGGTTGCGCGCGAGGGCGGCGCGCACTTCGGCCAGCAGCTCCGGCTCGATCGGGATGTGCATGCTGACCGGGCTATCGCGGTGCTTGCTCTTGCCCTGCACCAGCAGCCAGCCCATGACCTTGCCCTTGTCCGGCCCCTGCCGCACCGTGAAGACGGCGCGATCCTGCGCATCGAGGATGTGGTTCATCGGCACGAGCTGGGCTTCGGTGAACTGGAGCAGGTCTTCGGTGCGCTGGCCGGTGTAGAATGCCAGCTTCATGGCGAGGGCCATGAGGGGATAGCCGAGATTGTTGGCAGCGGCGATGAACGCGGCGCGATCGTCCGCCTCCCAAATCTGGTTGCGGCCTTTGGGCTGGCTGAACTTCTCGTGCGGGTTCTTGATCCAGGCGAGCAACGCGCGGAAGGTGCGCAGCCGATTGTGCGCCGTGGTATCCGACACCTTGCGGCCGAGGTGGGTATAGGCCCCGCGCCCGCGCAGCGAATCGGTCCAGTTGGTGATGTGGTGGGGCAGGATGTCGCTGGGCAACAGATCCCCGAACACATCGCAAATGAGCTTCAGGTTGCTGCCAGCGGTGCGCTGGTGGCCGGGCGACTTGTGGACGAGGTATTGCGTCCGGTAGCGGTCCGCATGTTCGCGGATGGTTTGAAACTGGCTGTGCTTCAGCGGCGCGGGCGCGGGCGTGATGCCGGCATCGCCGGCGGCTTCGGCCGGTTCCTCTCCGCGCCGCCAGGCGGCAACTTCTGCATTGCGGTGCTCGGCCCCGGCGAGGGCAGCGCGCTTATCTTCCTTGAAGGCGATGGGCTTCCACCCGGCAGCCTTTTCGGCGCGGTTGGGTTCCCAGTACCAGAGCAGGCGTCCGCCGGCGGCGGGCTTCACCGTGAGGCCCTTGATGGAGCTGGCGACGAGGCGCGCGCGGCGCAGCTCGGGAGTGGGCTTGGGCATCGGGCGTACTCCTGTGTCAACGTCAGGGGCGCAATAGGGGGAATGTGTGGTAGATGGCGGCGGCGCGGTCAACAAACGGGGGCGTGGCGATGGACGATGATGTATTCAATCCCGAATACTACCTGCTGCTGATCGTGCTTTGTGGACTGGCCAAGGGCTGGTCCGAAGTGATGGAGCGCGATGTAAGGCAAACGGGCTATGCCTTTGCGCGGGCTTACGGAATGCTGTTCATCGCAGGCTTGGCGCTCGATTTGCGGTATGAGGGGCTGGCCTGGGCGAGCGTGCTGCATTTCGTGCTCAAATACCTGGGAGCCTATCATGGGGCGAGGCTGCTTTCGTGGGCTGTGACCGCGACGCTTGCCAGGTATCATCTGATCCGCCCGCCCCGCGATGGCGCGCGTGGCAATCCCTGACCTTGGCCGGGCAGGTTTCCCACCAGAAATAGCAGGACCCCGACCCGGCCGCAGGATCGCGGCCGCAGATCGATTTGCGGCGCTCGGTCATGTGGATCGCTTGCGCTGATGTTCGCCGCAGAAATCGCCCGTCCTTGTCCATGGACAGTGCTGCGAATTGCCGTCGCCGTAGCGCACTGGCGGGTAGCGCCGGCATTCGCCCATTCCGTTGCCGAAGGGCTGATGAAAGTGGCAATTGCCACAGCATGCCTGTTCCAGCGGTGAGGACGGGCGGTTGACCATGGTGTCGATCGTGATGATTGGCGGAATTGGCGGACAAAGAAACTCGCCAAAAGCCATGAGCCATCGGGGCCATTTCATACCGGATCGTCCAGATACTCCAGATCGTCATCCGACCCGCAATAGCCGTCGCACTGGTTCTCGCCGCAGTGCTCGCAGACGTCGAGGCATGCCTCTTCGCCGCAATGTTCACAGCCGCAGCCGCCGAGTTCATCGGAGCCGCAGCAGAGGAAGCCGCATGCGTTGCACATGTTACGCTCCATCCCCTTCGGTTTCGTCGCAGATGGGGCGGCTGAAGCGAGTATTCCAAGCGTCACGCAAGGCCGGTTTCGGATCATCGCCGCACGCAAATCGAAGGCCCATGCAGCCGTGGCAGCGTTCGTTCGTGCATTGAATGAAGTGGCCGCCAAAATCAGGATTGGCTTCGCCGCCTTCGGTTACAATGCCAAACTTGGCAGGTGCTCCGCAGAACGGACAAGGTTTCAAGTCTTCTCCCATCGCCCCTACTCCAGCCCCAGTGCGCATTTGTAGGTATCGAGGATGGCGTCTTGTTCTCGACGATCATCGGGCCGGAGTTTGCGCAGGCGGACGATGGCGCGCATGATCTTGGGATCGTAGCCGGTGGCCTTGGCTTCGGCGTAGACGTCCTTGATGTCGTCGGCGATGCCCTTCTTTTCTTCCTCCAAGCGCTCGATGCGTTCGATCAGGAGGCGGAGGCGGTCGTCTGTGGAATCGGCCATGGTTGTTCCTTTGAGGTTGTGGGGCCGGTCAACGCGACCGGCCCCGGTGCGACCCGCTGGGCGGGATCAATCGCGCCAGGTGAGCGCCTTGACGGCCCACATCTGCGCGCCCTGTGCTTCGGTGATGGCGATGCTGGCGAGGCGCTTGGCTTCGGGCGTGGTGCCCGGCGCGTTGCGGAAATCGTTCATCTGATCGATGGCAGACGCAAACTGCGCCTTGCACATGGCCACGGCATCATCGCCGCTGGGATTGAAGGTGAGGCCAACGGCCTTCTGGCCGAATGTCAGTGTGTCACTCATTGCTGTGCTTTCGCTGGATTGCCGGGTGCCGCCCGGCGCGGGATCAGAAGGGCAGGTCTTCGTCGTCGAGGTGCGGCTTGGCATCGCGGACGAGGGCTTCGCGGGCGAAGGCGACGCCTGCATCATCGACAGCTTCGGACAGCACAGCCCAATTCTCGCCCGATGGCAGCGCATCGAACGGCGTGCCCTTGTCCAGCAGGCGCAGGAAGCGCTCTGCCAGCAGGTGCCGGGTGCCGCAGGCGGGCGGTTCATAGGGCGGCAGGCCATAGGCCTCGCCCGTCTGGTGGCGACCGTAGGCGGCGCAGGCGGCTGCCGTGAGCTGGTCGATATCCTCCATGGGCGCGATGGCCGCCAGCGCGGGGCATGCGTCCATCAACGCGGTCTTCATCACGTCGAAGGGATCGGTAGCGATGCCGCTTTCGCGCGGCGGCGCGGGTGTCTCGACTTCGCTCGACACGAACGGGTCTTGGATGACATAATCGCCGGAAACGCGAATGGTGTGTGCCGGATTGGGCTTGGCAGGGCCTTCGGCGGGATCGGCCGGTGAGGCTGGGTGGTCTACACCACGTTCGGCGAGGAGCGCATAAAGCGGGCGTTCCGCAGTATGGGGCAAAGCAACCGCTACGCGCCGAAGATGGTCGGTGAAAAGCAGATTGCCAAACTCGTTTTCGGCAATGCTGAACTTCAAGCCAGCGTCGGTGGTCGAGTATCGAAATAGCTCCTTCATGCGGCAAGGTTCCTCCAGTTGGGGAAGCGGCGGTCTACCGCTTCGGTGATGCGCTTCACGGCGGTGGCGAAGTGCTTTTCGTTGTGTTCGATGCCGGTGAAGCGCTTGCCCAGGCGGATCGCGGCGACGCCGGTGCTGCCGGTGCCCATGAAGGGATCGCAGACGGTGCGGCCGTTCACGTTGGCGAGGATCTTCACCATCACATCATCCGGCTTCACGGTGCCGTGATCATGAGTTTTCGAGGGGAGCGCGCGGGCCGAGACGTGGCGGTGCATATCGTGGTGTTCGCCCACGGGATGGAAGCCGCGATTCCAGGCGTGAATGTAGGGCTCCAGATCGGGCAGATAGTGCTTGTTGCGGTGGGGCGATGGGTTCGGCTTCGTCCAGGCGCACAAGGCGAAGCGGTGAAAGCTGCCATCGAGATAGGGGAGCAGCCGGGGCAATTGATCATTGTGGCAGAACACCACGACCGCGCCGCAGAGCATGGGGTTGATGATGAAGCGATCAAACCCTTCGGTCAGCCCTTCGGCCACGATCCGATCACTGTTGCCGCGCGCCTTGCGCCAGGCGCCGCCGCCGCTGTTGTTGAACTCATAGGGCGGGTCCATCACATCGGCATCGAACCAGCCAAGGGTGGGGCGGATGGCATAGGCATCGCCCAGAATGAGCGTGGCGGGGCCGATGCGGACGGTGTGGGGAGCGGTCATGGCGCGGGCGCCCATGCTTCATCATACCCGGCGAGCCAGGCATCGCGCTGCCAAGGGCGGTCTTCGCCATAGGGGCACTCATCGCGGTAGTGCTTCGCGCCGATGCGGCCGCGTGCCGCGCCGCGATTGAACGCGGCAATCAGCACAGCGTTTGGGGGCGGTGGCGGATCGGCCAAGGCTGGGCGGATGCTCATGCCCAGCCATCCAGAAAGCGGGCGAGCGCGGAAATGAGCTGGCCGTGTTCATCGGGATCGAGCGTGCCCGGCGGGGGCATGGCGGCGCGCTCTATGCGGAGAATGGCGCGCAGGGCATCGGCCGTGTTCTGCGCCGGATCGAGCGCGAAGGGTTCAAAGGCTTCCTGATCGCCTTCGCGCGAGAAGCGCAGCAGCTCTGCCACGACTTCGGAAAGCTGGCTGGCCGCGACCAGGGCGAGGCCGCGCCGGGCATCGGGCTGGGCGCAGTGGCTGCACAGCCTTTCGCCGACCCACCAGCAGGGGCCGCGCAGATCATCGCCGCAGGCGCGGGTTTCGGTGCAGCCGCAGACGGCGCAGGCGGCAGGCATCGGGACTTCGCTTGACGCGAACGTGAGGGGGGCGGTCATTGCAGATCGCCTTTCGCGGCGAGGCAGCCACGGCTCCAATCGGAGTCACGGGATGCGGAAGGCAGCAGCTCCACCCCGGCAGCGCGCTTGGCCTGAAACTCGGCCATGGCAGCCGGTTCATAATCATAGGAATGATCGTTCGGCCCGGCGATGGCGCGCGGGGCTTCATCTTGCGCAAAGTAGGCGAGCGTGATCGGGTGCCAGCACCTTTGGCAATCATCGCCGAGTATCCACGGGTTGGGATAGTTGCCGTGGTGATCGATGCCATCGTGCAACGCCTTGTTCCAGCTATCGATGCCGGGTTCGTTGCACAGTGGGCAGAGCCAGCGGGTGAACTGGTCGAAGGTGGGCGGCTGATCGGTCATGCGCCAAGCCCTTCCGTCTTGACGCGGATTGTCAGCTCTGCGCCGTACCGTTCCACGCGGATGTCGGAGAAGACGGTCAGCACGACCTTGGCCGTTGCCTCACGCAGTGCGGCTTCAAGACGATCCTTCGCGGCGGCGATTTCGGCCTCGACCAGCTTGCCAGTTTCGGCGCGCAGGGCATCAAGAATGGCGGCTTCAAAGTTGTTGCTCACAACAAGCTTCCTTGGGGGCTGGAGGGCGCGGGCGCGATGGGTGGGGCCTTGGGGCGCGGCGCGCGGGCGGAGACGGTGTGGCAGGACATGCAGCGCCAAGGGCCGGTGGGGCCATCGAGCGACCATGAGGGCCACGGCGCGCCGCAATCGGTGCAGGTGGCGGGCTTCCATGTGGGGTCCGCGTCGGTCATGCGCCTTGCTCGAGCGTTTCGGGCTTGCCCAACAAGATCGCGGTCTGCTTGCGCAGAACGGCCGTGATGTGATCGCGCTCGCGTTCGCCCAGCGGACTATCGATATCGTGGATGCGGATCGACCACGGATTGAGCGGGTTGTTCAGCGTCCAAGTCGGCACCTTGGCCCAGAAATCGGGATGAGCGAGAACGTACTCGCGGCCGTCTTGCGTAAAGCGCCATGCATGGTCCTTTGGGAACATGGCAGAGCTGCCCAAGAAGGGCGCTGGCGGCAGGTCCTTCACTAGCTCCATCGCCTTGCGGATATGCTCCAGCGTAAGGCCGGGGCCATCGGAGAAGGTGCCGCTCACTTGCGCGTCCGATCGATGTAGCGGGTGCCGCTGTCCATGAGGGCGGCGACGTAGGCGACGGGATCGCGGCCAGCATCGACGGCGCGTTCCAGTTGCAGGTTGGCGATTTCGGTGATTTGCTGGCGCGCGAAGGCACAGATTTTGGCTTCGCGGGTGCCGGGTTTGGCGTGGCGGGTCTTCGTCCAGGCCTGCACGTAGGACACGAGGGCCTGACCATCGCTGACCGTGGCAGCGTGGAAGCTGCGGCGGCAGGGATCGGAGCAGAAACGCTTGCCCAGGCCGCGCCCGCCGGGGGCGAAGGGCGTGCCGCAGCCGGGGCAGGTGCAGGCCGGTGTCTCGACTTCCGGCCCTTCAGGCCGGAAGTTCATCCCGAGCGAAGACGAGGGGCTCGACACGAACGGGGCGGGGATGGCGTTCATGCTGCCACCTTGGCGCACTGGACGCGCAGGCCATGGATCGGGCATGTGACGATGCCATCGGCATCGGGCGCGAAGCTGGACAGATCAACCTTGCGGTGCGGGCAGAGCAGGCGGCCATCGGATTTGGCAATGGGTTGGGCTGGATCGGGATAGGCCGCGCGCAGGGCCTGCATGAGCTTGTTGCCGCCCAACACAAACGGAAGAGCATCAACCCGGCACATGAGCCGTTGAAGCCCCGGCCTGCCTCGCCGGTGCGGATGCGCGAAATGAAACAGCGGATAGCCAGTCGCAACTGTGGCGGCATTGGCTACGGTCGCGGTCCAATCTTCATCGTGCAAACGAAAGACACCTGCCCGCTTGGCGGCCCAGCGTATCCGGCTCTTTGACAGGAAACGAACATCGACATGGTAATGCCGGTGCGGGAAGTTGAAGTGATCGGCATCCGTGTGCAGCGGCCCCAACACGGGCCAGTGATCCCACCGGCCATGCCAGATATACTTGATGACAGGCACCATGTAGTACCGGCCGACCACGGGCGGTTCGCGCAGATCGGAGAGCAAAGGCGCGTTCATGCGCCCTTCCCCTTGGCGAGGGTGGCGGCAAGCTGGGCGTTGCTGCGTTCGAGCATCTGCGCTTCGGCGGCATCGGCCATCTTGACCAGCTCGGCCGCGAGCAGGCGCGCGCCTTCGGGGGTGAAGGCTTCGTGCAGCATCAGGCGGTGGCGCTGGAGCTGGAGCAGGATGTGGACCGGGCCGCTTTCCAGCGTGAACAGCGATGTGCAGAACCACATTGCAGGCAGCGAAACCTGCCCGCCGGGCATTTGCGTGACAAAGGGCAGTGGGCTGATCGTGTGATCGGCGGCATCAAGGACGCGAGCGGCGCTATTGTCGCAACCGGCAAACGGATCATCGGCCATGATTGGCTTCCTTTTCAGCCTCAAGATCGAGGCGCTGGAGGAGGACGAGGGAGAGCGCGGCGAGCTTGATCGCGCGGCGGCGCTGGAGGGCGTGGCCCTGCTGGAAGTGTTCGCCATCGGCGAGGGCCTGGACGCGGCGGAGCAGCTCCCCCACGAAGTAGCGCACGGGCATGCCCGCATCGCTTTGCGCGGTGTGACCATGGACCAAAACCTGATCGAGCCGGGCCTCCAGGACTTCGCGCAAGGCGCTGTCTGCCAAGAGACGCTGGGTGAAATCGGCCAGCTCTTCCGCATCGAACGTGGTTTGATCCATGGCGGCGCTCATGCCGTGCCGCTCCACCCCGCCACCCACGCGGCAAAGCCGGTGAGCACCGCGACGGCGACCATGGCGACGATGAACAGCGCCAGATCGAGCAGATCGGGGCGCGGGTTTTCAGGCGGCATCGGGTGAAGCATCGCCCTAACCCCAGAACCGGAGGGCGGCATCGGCCAGCACCGCGCCGACATAGAGCGCGGCAAAGCCGATAAGCAGCGTGTAGGGCAGAGCGCGCGCCATGCCGGGGGCGAGCAGCGCGGTAGACGGCGGCGGGGGCGGCGGCATTTCCGCATCCCAATCAGCCTGCTGCTGGTGGAGGGCGTTCATGCCTGCACCTTGCCGGTGAAGCGTTCGGCGAGGATCGCATCGACGCGGCCGGCACGGGTGGCATCCGCCGGGAGGCTATCGGGCAGGGTGCCGGCGTAGCGGGCATCGACCCAAGCGTCGACGGCGGTGCGCAGCCATTCGCTTTTGGGGGTGACGGCATCGGCACCATGGACGGGCATGCCGGCGCGCAAGCGCGAGGTGACCGGCGGGGGGAAGCCGGACGCGCGAATGTGCGCGCGGATGTGGTGGACGACGGTGCGGATATCGACCGCCGTGAGCCGAAGCTGGCGGGCGACGTACATCACGCCGCAGAACTGGCCGCGCTGGCCGAGTTCGGTAACGGTTTGCGTGGCTGGCGGATTGGCCGGGGCCGGACCGGCGCGCCAATCGGCGATGTTTGTAACAGACATCGAGAACCTCCGTTCGGGTGAACGGAGGTGTTATGTTCTCGAATTGATTACAAGGTCAAGCGCAAAAATTATCGGATCGATAACACGCCTATGCCGCTCGATCGGAATCAGCGGTTTTTGCCGGATCGGCGAAGGGCACCGGATCACGCGGTTCGGCAACGCGGTGGATCATATCGCGCTGGAACGGGGTGGCGGCACGATAGGCGCGAACCAGCTCCATCTCCTCTTCCCGGAGGAATGCGTTCTGTTCCTCCTCCAGCAGCAAATCCACGGGCGTGAGGCCGAGGGCGCTGGCGATGCGCTTCATGTAATCCAGGGTGAGCTGCATGCGGCCGACTTCGAGCGAACTGATCGTGACCTTGGAGACGCCGACCTTATCGGCCAGCGCCTGCTGCGACAGCTTTTCCGCCATGCGGATCGCGCGGATGCGGTTGGGTGCCTTGTCCATAGGCAGGAGATGAATGACATCACAAACCATGGCTAGACGAGTAATTGATGACGGGGGCTTGTCAACGTGTAATCGAAACCATTACACGAACCATTATGACACATCCTGACAGCATCGATCGCATTGACACGACGGCCGCCCTGTCTTTGCCGGGCACCTGCCACCCGCTGCGTGCCTGGCGCATGGCGCAAGGCCTTTCGCTGGCGCAAGCGGCGGACAAGGTGGGGACGACGCGGCAGGTGTGGCACAATTGGGAGACGGGCAAGCGGCGGCCGCGCCCGCGATACATGGCGCGGCTGCGCCAGGTGACGGGCGGCAAGGTGAATGCCGATGTGTTTTACCCGGAAACAGATGCTGCGTGATGGCCGAAGGGGCACGGCGCGAGCTGACAGCAGAGCAGCAGGCCGCACGCGCGGCCGAGCTGGCGGAGATTCGCCGCAGGTTGAATGACCGCGTGGACGAGCTGGTGCCAATGTATCTTTCCGGGGCGCGGCAGGCGGGCCGGTTCTGGGAAGTGGGCAGCCTTGAAGGCGAGCCGGGCCAATCGATGAAGATCAACCGTGACGGCACGCTGAAAGGGCACTGGACCGCGTTCAAGCTGCAACGGGGCGAGCACGGCCGCAGCGGGCAGATGCTGGACCTGGTGATTGCCAAGAAATACGGGGGCAATTTCGGCGAGGCGATCAAGGCGCTGCGCCAGAGCCTTGGCCTTGCCAATGTGAGCGATGCCGACCGGGCGCGGTTTGCCCGCGAGGCGGAGGCGCGCGCAGCGCAGGCCAAGGTGGACACCAGCGCGGCGGCGGCAAAGAAGCGCAGCCGGGCGCAGGCGCTGTGGCACGGCGCGGTGCCGATCCACGGCACGCCGGCGGAAGCCTATCTGCAATGGCGCGTGCCGGGCTGGCGCAGCCTTGGCGCGTGGCCGGGAGCGCTGCGATACCGGCCTGACGTGGGGTGCCCAATCCGATCGCATTATCCGAGCTGGATCGGATATCCTGCCATGCTGGCGGCGGTGTTCGGCCCCGAGGGCGACATTGTGGCGGTGCACCGCACCTACGTCGACATCAGCGGGTGGGACCATGCGAGCCGGACTGGCCGCGTGGTGCAGCACAAGCTGATCCGGCTCGAGCTGGAAGAAGTGGACGAGGAAGGCGAAGTGCGGGTGATCCGGGGTGAACCCGAAGTGATGGGCACGCGCCACCTTGGCTTGACGGGCAAGATCAAGAGCCACAAGGCGACACTGGGCACCTATCACGAGGTGGGCGGGTATATCCCGCTGCGCAAGGGCGCGGGCGGCAAGCGGCTGCGCGATATCCCGCCGGGCACGGTGCCGCACTTTTCCGAAGGCATCGAGGACGCGCTCAACTATGCCGTGATGCAGCCGGGCGCGTGGATCGGGGCGGCGGTGAGCCTGGCGAACATGGCCAACGTGTGGCTGCCCGAGCAGGCCGGGGGCGTGTGCTTCATCGCCGATCGCGACGCGGCGGACAACGAGAGCGCGGCGGCGAGCTTTGAAGCGGCGGTGGCGGCGCACCAGGCGCGGCGGGACGATCCGGACTTTGTGCGGGCGGTGTGGCCCTCGCCGGGGTTCAAGGATTTTAGCGAGGAAGCCATGGCGAAGGCCGGTTTGGCATGAGCGGCGCGGGGGAGGACGCGACGGGCGGCGGGGCGGAAGGCCAAGTGCTGCCTGACATGCGCGGCAAGGTGGCGGCGCGGAAGAGCAAGCCGCGTGGTGCGCCGGTGGAGCGGGGCGAGCCGGATGACATGCGCGATCCGACCGGCGGGGGCTTTGGGCCGGACTGCCCGGTGACCTTTTTGGGGGTCAACGGGGATAACTTTTACTTCCTCGATTCGCTGTTTCAGTTGCGCTGGACCGACGACAAACTGGTCAAGGGCAAGCTCTATTCACTGTTCACGCCGGGCTGGATCACGGACAAATTCCCGATGATGCGCGATGGCCAGCCCATCCAAGGCAAGCTGGATCAGGACAAGGCGCAAAAGGCCATCATCGCGGCCTGCCAAGCCAAGGGCCGGATCAAGATCGACGATGCCGAGCGCCAGCGGGGCAGCCATGCGAGCCGCAAGGGCGCGCTGGTGCTGCATTGCGGGGACGAGCTGGTGATTGCGGGCGAACCGCGCAATGGGGCGGTGCGCCCGCTCTATGTGCGGCATCCAGGGCTTTACGAGCGGATGATCTTCCCGCTGGACGACGAGCTGGTGCGCCCCGCCGACAAGGCGGCGACGCGGGGCGAGGCATGGGACTGCCTTGACCATATCAACCGGGGCGGGTGGAACTGGAAGGGGCCGACGCATGTGAGGCTGGACGGCGATCCGGCGGACCCGGCGGACAATGTGGATATCTATGCCTGGCTGGTGTTTGGCTGGGCGATGAGCGCGAAACTGTGCGGCGCGCTGTTTCGCCGCCCGGCGCTGCTGGTGACGGGGCCGACCCAGCAGGGCAAATCGACGCTGCTGGCGCGGCTGAAAGACCTGATCGGCGAAGGCTGGTTCATCAGCCCCGAAGATCCCAGCGAGGCGGGCATCACGGCCGAGATGGGCAAGGCGCGCATCGCGGTGCTGCTGGACGAGCTGGAGGGCAAGGAAGACGATCCGGGCTACATCAAGCGGATGTACAACCTGATGCTGCGCAGCTTTGACGGCGGCGGCAAGCTGCGATCGAGCGTAGACCAGAAGGCGGTGAAGACCGAGCTTTATTCCAGCTTTCAGGGATCGAGCGTGCTGCCGCCGAAGATGCGGCCGCAAGAGCGCAACCGCATGATCATTGCCGAAATCGGCGTGCGGCTTGATCCTTCGCAGGCCTATGTGTGCCCGGACTGGTTTGGCGAGATGGGGCCGAAGCTGCACCGGCGGCTTGCCGAACAATGGCCGCGCTATGCCGCGACGCTGAAGGCATACGAGGGCGAGATGGCGCGGCGGGGCAGCACGGGGCGCGAGCGCGATTGCTATGCCACGGCGCTGGCATGCGCTGACCTGGCGCTGTTTGAAGATGCCCCGGACGCGGCGAGTGAGGCTGGCAAGGATGCTGACAATCCGGCGCGGGTGAAGGAAATCGTGGCGGCGATCGTGCCGCTGATCAGCACGCTGCGCACCGAGAACATCGACCATCCCGAACGGGCGGTAGCAACGCTGCTATCGAGCCACCTGCCATCGAGCGGCGGGCAGGTGCAGCAGACGGTGGGGCAGTGGATCGAGCGCGGGATCATCGCGCTGGGCACCGATGACGAGACGGGGTGGAACCTTGCCCGGACCCAGCTGGCCGCCCACGGCATGCGGCTGTGCAATCTGAAGCCGGACCATGCCGCCAGCAAGGCCGGTGTGATCGAAATGACTGACCTGGGCACCGGGTATCTGTGCATCGCGGGGCCGACGCACGAGGGCATGGCAAAAATCTACAAGGCCACCGAATTCAATCAGGGGCGGTGGCCCGATGCGCTTTCGCGCCTGGTGCATGTGGTGCGAAACAAGGCTGGCCACGAGACGGGGCAGATGCCTGCGATCAAGGGCAAGATACCCAAGATCGGCGGGTGGCAGGGCGCTTGCACGCTGATCCCGCTGGCGGCGTTCCTCGACCTGGTGGACCTTTCCGAGCAGATCGAGATTGCGATCGCGGCGAAGGAGCTGGGCCACGCTGAAGCGGTGCGGCGGATCAGGGAAGAGCGCAAGCGCAAGGGGGGCGGCGAATGAGCGGCGAGCCGGAGGGCGCGGCGGTGCTGCCGATCCGCGAGGGGCTGGACCTGGTGGCCGACGTGCAGCGCGAGGCTTTGGACTATTTCAAGGATCGGCTTGCCGCCTATGGCGGGCCAGACATGATCGGGATGTGCTTTACCGTGCATGACAAAGACGGGCGGTGCGTGTCGTTCAGTTATTCCGCGCTGGAAGGGTTGCCCAATGCCCTGCTGGAAGCGCAGGCGGCCGTAGTGCTGGCGGACGCGGCGCGCGGCGGGAGTTGTGGCGGTGGGTGACGGCAAGCCGCTGACAGAGCGGCAGCAGCAGTACATCTGGCTGGCGGGCAGCCACCCTGACAAGATCGTTGTGCAGGGGCGGGGCTATCGCACGCGGCAGTTGGGTTATGGATTGGACGGGGACGAACTGGTTCTGTTCGGTTATTCCACGCCGTTGCTTTGGCTGGAGCGGCGCGGCCTGTTCCGCAAGCTGGCCAATGCCAATGCCTACGTGCTGACCGATGCGGGCGAGCAAGCGTACAGGACGCTTTTGGTGCGCGGTGCGGGGCTGCGTATCAATCCGACGCTTCGGAAAACCACTGTGAAGCCGCGCGAAACGCCTTGAGCGCATGATGCAAAAAGGCCCCGGCGCTGGTGCGGCGGGGCCTTTTGCGTGGGTGGCGGGTGGTTTGGTCAGGCCTTCCTGATCCTGCCCTGATCGATCCAAAGCGTGGTCTCGTGGGGCATGTCTGCCCGGACCCAATCGTGTGCCTGCGAGGCCCTGACAGGATCGAATTGCGGCCATGACGGTTCGGGCGGCGGCGTGCCGGTGCGCACGCCTTCGGGCGTATCCCAGTAGGCCTCCCAGCGCTCCTGAGAGGCTTCCTGATTGCGGATGTGGGTGAGCAGCGCGGGGCTGGTCATTTCCACCAGCATGCCGGTATCCGACGCGCTGCGATAGCGGATGGCGTAGGCCATGGTTCAGGCATCCCCATCGATGCGGGCGAGGAGCGCGGAAATCTCTTCGTCCAGCGCCTCGCCGTCTTCAAGGTGGGCGGGCGCTTCGAGATCGCGCAGCAAGTCTTGCGCCTTGCGCAGCGCGGCTAGAATTTCGAGTGAATACTTAGCCAAATCGCTGCGCTGGTAGTGGTCAACCATCTTTTCAGCGAGCCGCCGCGTATTGCGCCAGCAAAGCGGCTCCGGCGACTGATCGCCTTCGGCGCGAATGGCAAACATGCCGTGCTTGGTCTTTTCGATGATGTAGGTTCTCATGTTTCATTCTCCTGTCTGGCGCGGCCACCGTGGCCGCCCACATGGCCGCCGGACCGTGATCCGGCCCGGCGGCACAATGGGCGGTCAGAGCAAGCCGAGCTGCAATGCCGGCATCGGGGCAGGCATGGGGGCAGGCGATGGCGCGGCGATCGGCGCGGGGGCTTCCTCGGCCTCGGCATCGATGTCTGCCGGTTCATCGTCCAGGCCTGCGTTTGCCAGCACCATGTCTGCGGCGAGCTGGGCGAGGCTGGCGGCCTTGAAGATCATCTTCTTGTCGCTGCGCAGCGCGGTGAGCCAGTGCGCCAGATAGGCGGCATGGTTATCGATGTGATCGCCGACGATGCCGAGACGCGCGCCGACAAAGGCCGCGCCGATTTCGGCCACCAGCTCTTCGAAGGCATAGTCCTTCGAGCCGAACGCGTTGAGCTGGGCGCGATCAAGGCGCGAGCTGTGGCCCGTCCAGTGGCACAGCTCGTGCGCCAGCGTGGCAAGGTATCCGCCTGCCGTGTGGAAACGGTCAAACGTCGGCATGTTCACGTAGTCCTGCGAGGGAACGTAGAACGCCTGGTCGCCGCTTTCGCGGATATCCGCGCCGGAGCTGCGCAACGCCGCCTCGGCCAGCTCGGCGCGCTGCTTGGGGCCATAGGGGAGCGGCGCGGCAGCGGCGGGCAGGAAGCGGGCGGGCAGCCCGTCAATCTGGTCGACGTTGAACACGGTATAGCCGCGCAGCATGGGGATTTTCTTCTCGGCTTCGCCGGTGGGATCGGCGCGATCGGCAACGGTGAGCTGCTTGAAGAAGACGATGCCGGTGCCCTTCTCGCCCTTGCGGACGGCACCGCCGAGCGCGATAGCCTGCTTGAAGGTCATCCAGGTGCTGGAGCGGTATCCGCCTGCCATGCTGGAGGCCCACAGCAGCAGCACGTTGATGCCCCGGTAGCGCTTGCCACAGGCGCGGCGGGGCATGCCGGTGCCGGTATCGCTCACCCAATCCTTGCGCCAGGGGCGCGCGCCGCTTTCGAGCTGGCGAACGATGGTGTCTGTCACGTCCTGGTAGATGTCGCGGGGCATGGTGGTTTCTCCGTTTGAGGCTGGCAGAATGGCCGCCTATCCGGCAGCCGGACCCGTTCTGCGGACCCGGCGGCACGGGGGGCGGTCAGGCGCGAATGACGGAAACGAGAGCCTTGGCCGGGGCCAGCTGGTTGCCGAGCTGCAAGGCTGCTTCGGCATCATCGAAGCTGGCGCGCTCAAAGCCACGCTGCTTTGCGGCCCAACGGCTGTTGAACCAGTCGAATTCTTCGCCCTTGCGATAGAGCACGCGGTCATCAGCGTTGCCGCCGAACATCGGGTCACCGTTGCCGGAGAAGTACCAAACCTCGAACATGGTTCAGGCCTCCCGCGCGAGGATGTCGGCGCATTCCAGCAGCTCGACCAGGCGGCGCGCCCAGGCTTCGGCATCAGCCTGCTTGCCGCACTGCTTGTAGGCGATGGCCTTGGCGAGAGCCTGGGCGATGGCGGAACGGTCAATCATGGGTAGGCCTCCGTTGGTTGGGAGCCCTATAAATATAAGCGTTATCGGTTATGTCAATATCCGTTATCGCTTATTCGGCGCGATTGACGCAAAAAACGATAACGGATAAGGCTTCGCGCCATGGGTAGACCGGCAATTGGCAAGTTCACGGCGGTGCGATTGGCACCGGAAACGCTGGCGCGGATCGATGCGCTGGTGCCGGACGGGAAGCGCGCCGAGTTCATCCGGCACGCTGTAGAGCTTGCCCTGACTGCGGCAGAGGCTGACCGCGCCGAAGGGCACGGCGACGCGCGCCAGGCGGACGGCAAGAAGACTTAAACCAGCTCGCGCGGACAGCATCGGAACCCGGCCATAGCCGGGGCCGATGCGGTGCGTCCGCGCACATCATTCCTTCCTCTCGGCCGAGTTCGCCCGGACCCGATGAGGCGCGCCGCGTCGTCATAGATCGGTTAGCGCCTCGCTCTCTCTATCCCGGACCCGTACCCATGGATGGGGATGGCAAGAGGGCTTTGCCGGGCCTGCCGGTGGGTCGGGGGGCGGCGATAACCGCAAGGCTAACTTGCGGCGCTAACCTATAGGGCGGGGAAAGGCCTTGTAATTGCTCGCTTATCTGGTGGTGGTTAGCAGGTTAGCGGGTTAGCGCCCTTCTCTATATGCGCGCGATCAGGCGCGCGCGATCGGGCCGGATCGATGGGCTTCGCGGCTCGCATGCGTATTTGGCAGGGCAAGGCGCTAACCTGCTAACCTATCGGATTATATCTATATGTTTCTGTAGGTTAAGAGGGGTGGCCGGTTAATCGGTGGCGGTTAGGGCGGTTTCAGGCGTCGCTACCCATTAACCATTTGCGGCGGCTCCGATCCGGGGGATACATATCCGGCCCTATGGCGTCGGGCACTCATCTCGCAGCGAATAAACTAGGGGCTGGAAATGCCGGGGCGCTCGGCGTGGCCGCCTCGATGTCGTCCAGACGGGTGTTTGGTGCGGCGGGGGGCGGCGCTGCTGGGAAGTTTTCCGGCCGGATCGGGGCGGCGGCGGCGGCCTGGTCGAGCTGCGGGGCGCGGATCGGGATCCGCGGAATTCTGCGGTTTCGGGGGGCCTCGATCGGGCAAGTCAGAACGGCGAAGTCAGAACGGGGCGCGCAAGTCTTTGATGTTTCGCGGTTTTCGGGCGATGCGGTTCAGCCTGACAGGCTGAATTCGGCCGGTCTGGCCTTCGGCCAGGGGGGGCGACCCCCTCGCCAACGGCGACCGCTTCCCCTCCCCGTCGCTGACGACAGGAACCAGATTGGTCAAAAGTTTCCGGACCGGGGCCAGCCCCGCGACAATGGCCGCTGCAAGGCCGAAATCGGACGCCTGAAAGGGCGCGGAGTTCTTCAGGCCCCACTGGGGTCAGGGGTGCGGGCGGCACCAAGCGCAGGTGTCAACGGCCAGTCTGGGTGCCGCCCAATATCGCGCCAAAATTGGCGGAAAACTGCGGGTTCGGGTGGGGGATTTGCCCTGTCCTGCGCCAAAGGTGTCAACGTTCTGCGGACGCTAGAATCGGGGGCGGGCCATGTCAACCAGCGGGCTTGACCGGATGCTGGCTGAAGCTGCCGGCGACAGCGCTGCACGGCCGCTCCACGGCATGCCGAGCGCCGAGCAGCTCGATCTGCTGCGCGACGAGAAGGGAAATCTGCCCCGCGACGTGTTCCAGCTGGCACGCAAGCGCGGGCGGCCGGAAGGCGCCCGCAACAAGCGTGATCAGGATCTGGCGAAGTACATCGTCCAGGAGTTCGGCGACCCGGTAAATGCCCTCGGCAACGTCATGGCGATGGATTGGCAGAGCCTGCGCGACCTGTGGGTGGCAGCGCAGCGCAGCGAGGACAAATCGAAGCCAGTGCGCATCCGCGATGTGGCCGAATTCTGGCTGAAGTGCGTCCAGGAGCTGATGGACCGGGTGCACGGCAAGGCCGTCCAGCGCCTCGAAGTCGACGGCAAGGTCGATGGGTTCATCTTTGCGCCGCAACTGCTGCCCAAGGGCGCGGTTTCCGATGCCGCGCTGACGGAATTCATGGGCCGGATGAAGGGTGTGGTCCATGCCGACGATATCCGGCTGCTGGAAGCCGAAATCGAGGATGCCCGCATCGAGCCGGTGGCCCCGGATAGCGGCGAATGAGCGCGGCAGCGGCCTTGAGCGAGGACGGCGAGAGCAATGTCCTGACGATGGAGCCGGTTGGCCCGATCGCGGACCGCTTCATCAATGATACCAAGCTGATTTCGGCGATCATGGGGCCTTACGGTTCGGCCAAGACGACGAGCTGCTTCCAGAAGATCATCAACGCGGCGCTGTGGCAGAAGCCGATGCAGGACGGCGTGCGCCGGATCGCGGTGTGCTGCGTGCGCGCAACCTATTCCCAGCTTGCCACCAACGTGATGCAGGACTGGTTCCGCTGGTTTCCCCAAACCAAGGCCAATTGGAACGGCGAGCTGAACCGGCACGTGGTGCGGCGCATGGTGATCGGCATCGGCGAGATCGAGATCACGATGTGGTTCCGCGCGATGGGCGACCTGAAGGCCGAAGAGGTCTTCAAGGGCATGTCGCTGACCGTGCTGTGGCTCAACGAGGTCGATACGCTCGATCCTTCGGTGATCCGCTTCG
Organism: Novosphingobium sp. FG137; assembly: GCF_057809735.1. NCBI lineage: Bacteria > Pseudomonadati > Pseudomonadota > Alphaproteobacteria > Sphingomonadales > Sphingomonadaceae > Novosphingobium > Novosphingobium sp. FG137. The sequence continues at coordinate 217,853 of NZ_JBMDKN010000002.1, forward strand.
GCCTGCCCCGCGTGGGCCGCTATCACGGCTCCGTGCATGGCTGGAACGGGGTGATTGCCGACTTCAACGCGCCTGACGTGGACAACTGGACCTATGACCTGCTGGTTGAGGGCAATCTGGGCATTCCCGATGACATGGTGGATGGTTTCCAGCAGCAATTCGGCGACGATTTCGGGATCAATTTTCACCGGCAGCCCGGCGGGCTTAGTCCCCAGGCCGAAAACCTCAAGAACCTGCGCAAGGGTTACTATCAGGGCATGATGCTCACGATGTCGGAGAACGACATCCGACGCTTCATTCACAACGAATTCGGCGCGGTGCGCGCCGGGCAGCCGGTCTATCCTGAATTCAACGACCGGATGCACATGGCGGAGGGTGCGCTTCAGCCCCTGCCTGACTTGCCGATCCATTTCGGCATCGACGGCGGGCGAACCCCCGCGATCGTGTTTGCGCAAGAGGATATGGGCCAGCTTCGGGTGCTGGACGAGCTGGTGATCTTCGATCCGGCGAAGAACAACGAACTGACCCGCATGGGGCCGACCGCTTTCGGCGAGCTGGCCCGCGAATTCGTGAGCACCGCCTATCCGCGGGCGACGCTGGGCAAGGGGTTTTTCGATCCGGCGGCGGAATGGGGCGAGTATGACGACGAGGGCACGTGGATCGAAATTTTCCTGCGTGCCTTTGGCGGCAGCGCCAAGCCCGGCGGGGAGCCGGGGAACCGGATCGAGCCGCGCCTTGAGGCTGTGCGGGCGCGCCTGAATGCATCGCCGGGCGGGCGGCCCGGCCTGTTGGTGAGCACAACGGCGCGGATGCTGCGGCGCGGCTTCAACAACGGCTACGTGATCGAGCGCATCCAGACATCGGCCGGTGGCCGCTTCCGCGATCTGCCGACCAAGAACGACTTCAGCCATGTGCAGGATGCTCTGCAATACCTGTGCCTTGGCCTCTCCAGGAAGGCTCGCGTGGTTTCCGAAATGGATGACCGCCGCGACGCGCGGCAGCGGACGGGTGGACAGGTTTCTTACTCGAAAAACGTGGCGCAGCTGCGCGGCCGCGAAAGGAGAGCGTGATGGCGTTTTTGGCGGCAATCGTTCCGGCCCTTCTTGCAACGGCGGCGACAGTGGGTGTGTCGAAGGCGCTTTCCGGCGGTGGGCAGCAGCAGCAGGCGCCGCAGGTGGCGACGCGCAACGACGCGCTCGAGCGCGCGGCGGCGGCGGATAGCCTGGCGCGGCGCACGGGTGCGCGCGGGCAGAAAAAGACGCCCGTGGGCGGGGCCGAAGCCTCGACCGGGCCGAAGACGAGTTTGCTGGGGCGTTCGGCCTGAAGGCCCCGATTTGACGGCGAAGGAACACGACGATGGCACGGCTGAAGACAGTGACGGATGGCGAGAATGCAACGCAAGCCCCTGACGACGTGGCGGGCGCAGCGGCACCGGATGCCGCGCCGCCGGCCGAAGCTGCGGCGGAAGAAGCTCCGGCCGGCGAAAGTGCCGCCGAACCCGTGAGCGAGGATGGTGTCTCGACTTCGCTCGACACGAACGGAGAGGCTGCTCCCGATCCCGCTCCGATCGACGATCCGGTGGTGCTGCTGACCGGCGAAGTCGAGGCCGCAAAGTCCGCGCTCGATGCGGCGCAGGCGGAGTATCTGGCGCAGAGCGACAAGCTGGCGGCGGCGAATGCCACGAATGCCAGCCTTCAGGACGAGCTGAAGGACCGCGATGCGCAAATCCTGGCGCTTACCGCGACGATCGCGCAGCGCGATGCGCAGATTGCCGTGCTGGGCGCTGCACCGCCGCCCCCCGTGGAAGAAGCGACCGTCAAGCTGCCCAAGCTGGGCAAGGTGCTGAAGCTGCCGGAAGATCACGGCTTCGCCAAATGGGCAGATGTGCTGGAATACCTTGATGCCGGCGCACTGGCAGTGATGGTTCTGGCCGATGACAACGGCGTGGTGCAGCCCTTCGCCCCGGTGGTGGGCGGCAAAGCGCTGTTCACGGCGCAGGCCGGCTCGCTGCTCTATGGCGGCATGATCCAGCTCGAACCCGAAATGGATCAGGTGACGCTGCGCTTTGCGGTGCTGCTCGATGCCGGGGGCAAAGTGCTTTCGGTGTGCCGGCTCGGCGCGCTGCTGATCGGCGGCGGCGGGCTTTCCGCGATGATCCCCGGCAACAATCTGCGGTTCAACTTCGGCTGAGGGGCGTGATGGAGGAGTCTGGCGCTCCTCCACCATTGCGCGACGGTTTCAGGAAAGGGTGGCCATGTACAGCGGCGAGGCGATCATCAAGCGGCAGGACCGGATGGCGGCGGGACAGACCGCGATCCGCGAGCTGCGGCAGGAAGTAGCCGAATTGATCCTGCCGCGCATGGCGAAGTTCTATTGCCTGGGCCAGTACGGCGATGTGCAGCGTAGCATCGTTACCGCCGTGTTCGACGAATATGCCCAGCAGAAATTCGAGGAAGGCGTCTCGATCGCGATGGGCCTTTCCAACCCTTCGGGCCAGATTTGGCAGCGCTGGACGCTGGACGACGATGACCTGATGAAGCTTCAGCATGTGGCGCTGTGGGTGGAGAGCAAGAACCGCCTGCTCCAGCAGCTGCGCAGCGACCCGAAATCGGGCTTTACCGACCATCTTGGCGAAGGCTGGGCGAGCCTGCTGGCCTTTGCCATGCAATCGAGCTGGGTAGACATCAGGCGCGACATCATGGGCCGCCCGATCGGGTTTTCCTACCAGAGCGAGTTCATCGGCCAGATCTATGTGGAAGAGAACGCCGAAGGGCTGCCGATCCGCACGCACAACAAATTCACCCTGACGGCCCGCCAGGCATGGGACAAGTGGGGGCCGGAAAGCCCCGAAGTGGTGAAACGCCATATCAGCAAGCAGGGCGGCACCGGGGACGACGAGAAGGTGGAATTCATCCACGCGATCTATCCGAACACCGAATATGATCCCGACCGGATCGATCATCTGGGCAAGCCCTGGCGCGGGTGCCTTGTGGCGGTGGAAGGCAAGGAACTGTTCAAGGACGGTGGCTACGTCGCCGCCCCGCGCGTGGTGAGCCGCTTCGCCAAGGGCCTCAACGGACCCTATGGCCACTGCGCCGCGTTTCAGGTGCTCCCCTCTGTCCGCCAGTGCGAGATGATGATGGTGGACATGACCGAAACCGCCGAACAGAAGGCGGGGCCGACGATGCTGGCGCATGACGACATGCTGGATTACGGCATCCGCTATGCCCCGCGCGAAGTGATCATGGGCGGGCTTGGCAGCCGCTATGAAGAGCGGATCAAGGCGCTGTTCAACCCGGCCGACAACACCGAAGCCGAGCGGCTGCTGGAGCTGCGGCACAGCTACATCGACCGCGCGTTCTATGCCCACCTGCTGCAAATCAACCAGGACCTGAAAAGCCATGTGACCGATGGCCAGATCATGGAGCGCAAGGCCGATGCCGGCGTGCTGCTGACCCCGCTGGCGCGACAGGAGAACGAATGGTTCTCTCCCGAGCTGGACCGCGAGCTGGCGCTGATGGACGAGCTGGGCCTGATGGACGACGAACCCGGCGAAGTGCGCGAGGCGCGCGAAGCGGGCATGGGGATCAAGGCGGTCTATGACAATGGCGTCACCAGATCGCAGGGCGCGGCCGGCGTGGGCGCGCTGCTCGACATGGAGCGCTTCTTCGCGCCGACCTTCCAGAACGATCCCGAGACTTACCAGACCTACAAGCAATACTTCCCGTTCGAGAAGCGGCTGAAGTTCGTGGCGGAAAACACATCGGTGCCAGTTTCGATCATGAGCACCGAAGATGAGCGCGCGGCGATCAAGCAGCAGCACGATCAGCAGAACCAGGAGCAACAGTTCCTGGCCGCCGTGCCGGAGCTGGCGAAGGCATCGAAGGACCTGGCCGGGGCGGTGCCTCCCAATGTCGCCTGACTACGGCGAGAGCCCGGACCTGATCGAGCTGCGCGCGAAAATGGCCGCATCGCGCAGCAAGCGGCGCAGCCTGCCCGGCATGGGCGGAATCCAGCGACGCAGGGCGCTGCGTGAAGTGCACGAGGCCTATCGCGAGCTGTTCTATCCGGACGGAGCCACGCTTTCGCGCGCAGGCGCAATCGTACTTGACGATTTAGCGCAGGCGGCCGGGCTGGGCGCGGCCTCTGCCCTGACCGATCATGCTGAACTGTGCGTGCTGGAGGGCAAGCGGCGGCTGATGCTGCACTTGCTGGCGCGCTTCCGCCTCATCCCGGCCGAGAAAGCCAAATCCCTGCAAACTGAACTGGAGAACCAACGATGAGTGACGTTGACCCCATCGCCGCCCCCAATGGATCTGGCGCCGATCCGGCCCCGGCTGCCGATCCCGCGCCTGCTTCTCCGCTGGGCCGGGCGGACCCGGCCCCGGCTGCCGATCCCGCTGCCGATCCCGGCGCGAAGGCGTGGATGGACAGCCTGCCCGATGACCTGAAGGGCGACAAGACGCTGGCGCGGTTCAAATCGGTGGAGGAGCTGGCGGCGGGGCTGGTGGAGCGCCAGAAGATGCTGGGGAACCGCATCGAGCTGCCCAAGGCCGACGATCCCGACAGCTTCGAGCGCTTTGCTGCTGCCGTGCGGCCGGAGAAGGCGGAAGACTACAAGATCGAGGTTCCTGAAGGGCAGGATGCGACCTTTGCCGAATCGATGCGGCCGGTGTTCCACAAGGCCGGGCTGCATCCGGCGCAGGCGGAATTGCTGGTGGCGGCGAACAACGCCTATGTTGCCGAGCAGCAGGCTGCCTTGCAGGCGGCGGCGCAGCGCGAGCTGGCCGATCTGGAAGCGGGCATGGGCAAGGCGGAGTTCGCGGCCGCCAAGGCCGCGACGAATTCCTGGCTGACGCGCATGGGCATCCCGGTGAAGTTCGATACCGACCTCGCCCGCCTTGTCGGCGCGGGCAATTCGGTGCGCATCCTGTTCGATATCGCGCGGCGCACGGGCGAGATGGGCAAGGTGGATGATACCGAAATGGCCATGGCGCTGGGCACGATGACGCCGGAACAGGCCAAGGAGGCGGCGGCGAAGCTCCCGGCGGACAAGCTGCGCAACCCGAACAGCGCCGAGAGCAAGAAGCTGGACGAATATGCCAAGATCATCGCGGCGGGCACTTCGCGGCGCTGACACAAATCAGCTTGACTTTGTTATCGATTCGATAAACTTCTAGGGCGTTCCGATCGGGCTGAAGCACCCTGCCCCCCGGCCCGATCGGAACGTCCGGATACCCTGCCAGATGGCGGCCCCGGTGCTTCCCCGCAAAAGGTGCGGGCGTTCACGCGGCACGTGAGTCGCCAGTCCGGCCCGGCCCTGCGGCGACGCACGGGGCGATACCCCTGACGAAAATTTCGCATGTTGTGAAACTTTTGCCAGGAGAAAGACTGTGGCAGTTCCAGTTGAAAATTGGCCCGAGACCGATCGGACCATCGCCTATACCCTCAAGGTCACCAACGAGCTTAACCAGATTCCGGGGAAGTTCACCCAGCTGTTCGACGAGAGCAACAGCGGCCAGTGCAGCGGCACGATCAAGGTCCTCGAAGACCGCTTCGATATCATCAATCTCGAAACGCAGAACAACCGCGCCGACGACACCAACTATGTCGACATCGGCAACGTTCGCCGCGCGATCCGCAAGCGCAAGCCTGCCGATGCGGCGGTGCTGGTGGGACGCCATGACATTCAGGCAACCGATGTCAACATTGAGGCGGTGCCGCCCAAGAGCCTTGCCGATGCCGCGCGCCGGTATCACGACGATGCGTTCTTCGATCCGCTCGGCGGCTTCTACGGCAACGCCTATACCGGCGAATATGGCGCGACTGCGGTGCCCTTCACCCCCGGCAACATCATTCCGCATGGCGGTGCCGGTATCACCAAAGCCAAGCTGCAAGCGCTGATGAAGCTGTTCAACGACAACGACGTGGACACCGAGACCGAAGAGCCGATCCTGTTCATCGACAACCAGGGCGTGATCGACCTTCAGAACATCACCGAATTTGCCAACTGGGAATACAGTGAAGACCGCCCGCTGGCGCGCGGTGAATTCGCTGCCGGGCGCGGGTTCCTCGGCTTCCGCTACATCCGCTGCAACATGCTTTCGGCGCGCGCCTATCCTTCGGCTCCGGGCACGATCGTGCCGGCAGCCGGGCAGATTTCGCTGCCGGCGTTCGTGCCCAGCGGCCTCTACCGTGGCGTCTGGACCGAGTTCTTCTACCGCCAGGGCGAGAACCCCGGAAAGAAGCACCAGATGCAGCAGTATGCGGAAGCCTGCTCGGCGATCACTCGGGTCGATGAGAAGAAGTGCTTCCAGATGGTCTGCAACGGCCGGTGATCAATCTGACGGCCCTTCGGCAAGCTCAAGGTGAGCGCGCTTAGGGGCCGTCAAAAGCTTTCAGGAGAACGATCATGGCCGACCGTACCGGCAAATATATGACCAACGTGTACACGGGGACCAAGGCGCAGCAGGCCCCTGGCCACAGCAACAATGCAGGCATTCGGCGCAACCGCGAAGTGTTCCTGACCGACGACGGCGGCGCGAATGCCATCGGCACCACGCTGGTGATCGGTGCACTGCGCGGCGGCGATGTGCCTGACTGGGTGGATCTCACGGCGGGCACTGTTTCGATGGCGGGCGTGAGCTTTTCCGTGGGCACGCGCGCGAATGCCACCAAGTACAGCGCGGCGGTGGCAGGCCCGGCGGCGGGCGCAACCGTGCGCATCAAGCTGCTCGACTTCAACGATATCGGCCTCAACACCGTGCCGTTTTCGACCGAAGAACTGGTGCTGACCACCAGCGTTGCCGTGATCCCGGTGACCGCTGGCGGCAAGCTTCAGGTGGATACGTACTACAGCCATAAGTGAGCACACCCGCGCTCATTGGGCTGAAACTACGCCCGCCGCGTGCCGAGGTCTTCATCTCGGGCTGGACACGCGGCGGGTGCTTTCTTGGTGGGAGAGTGAAGCGTGGCTGATATCGTGACTTCGCAGACCCGCATCGCCAACCGTGCGCTGATCCTGCTGGGGACGGTGACGCGGATCATCTCGATCGATGATCGTGTGCCGCTGGCGCGCCAGCTGGCCGACCTGTGGCACGAAAGCCGCCGCGCCGCGATCGTGTGCCACCCGTGGAATTTCGCGCTGTTTCGCGCGCTGCTGAACGAGACGGGCGACGCGCCCGCTTTCGGCTATACCCGGCGCTTCAAGCTGCCTGCCGAGTGCATGCGCTGGTTGCCGCCGCCGCGCGACGACGATGCCTTCTTCGAGGGCGTGGAAGAGGGTGGCCATATCCTGACCAATGCCGCCGCACCGCTGCCGTTTCGCGGAATTCGCGACGTGGAAGACGTGGGGGCCTGGCCTGCACATTTTCAGGTGTTCATGGCCTATCAACTGGCGATGGACCTGGCCGACGCGGCAACGCAGTTTGCCAGCAAGGCGCAGGACATGGCGCAGATGCGCGAGGCCGCGCTGGAGGAGGCCAAGAAGCTGGACGGCCTGGCATCGGGCGAGCGCACGACGGGCAATGCCCGCTATCTTTCGCGCTGGAACCGGGCGCGGCGCGAACGGGCGTCGGGCAGCTATTTTGGGGGCAGCTATCCGGGCTGGGGGCGGTAAGGCGCGATGTCTCTCGTCACCCCGCTGCAATCCAACTTCACCGGCGGCGAGCTTTCGCCGTTCATGCTCGGCCGCGTGGACCACGAGGTGTGGAAGGTTTCCTCGCTTGAAGTGACCGGGTGGGTGCCGCGCCCGCAAGGCCCGCTAGAGGCCTGCCCCGGCTTTGAATACGTGGAGACGGCGGCGGGGCCCTGCCGCCTGATCCCGTTCGAGCCGTACCTCACGCAGGCCTACCAGATCGAAATGTCGGCGCTGAAGTTTCGCTTCTACACGAACGACGTGCGGATCGAGACGGTAGGCGTGCCGGTGGAGCTGGCGCATCCCTACACGCTGCCGCAGGTGAAGGCGCTGGATTACACGTTTTCTCCCGATGGGGACACGATGTGGTTCTGGCACCGCGACGTGGCCCCCAGGCAGCTTTTCCGCACCGGGGCAACATCGTTCACGCTGGTCGATTTCACCTTCAAGAACGGCCCCTATGAGGACCGCAATGCAGACAAGACGCTGACCGTGCAGGCCAGCGCGAGCAGCGGCACGGTGACGCTGGTGGCCAACCAGCCCCTGTTCGATCCGGGCGACGTGGGCGGCCTGTTTGAAATGGAGTTCATCGACCTTTCGACCATCCCGCACTGGATGGTGGGCATGACGGTGACGGCCGGGATGCGCGTGGTCAGTGTCAACGGCAAGGTCTATCAGCATAGCTCCGGCACCATCACGGGATCGGTTGCGCCGACGCACAACGAGGGCACGCAGTACGACGGGATCAATGGCAACGATGTGAATGCCAAAGGCCCCTATGGCTGCGCCTGGACCTATCTTTACAGCGCGATCGGGCGGCTGAAGATCACCGGCTATACCGACAGCACGCACGTGACGGCGACAGTCAGCCAAGACCTTGCATCGACCAATGCGACCTGGCGCTGGCGCTTTGGCGCGTTCAGCCCCAAGCGGGGCTGGCCGCAGCACGGCGCGATCATTCAGGACCGGCTGATCCTTTCCAAGGACAACGTGCGCTATGCGAGCCAGATCGGGCTGTATGACGACTTCGACCGCTTCAACGAAAACGGCGATATCGGCGACGATCAGGCGTTCATTTCCCCGCTGACCGACCCCAACGAAATCGCGTGGATGCAATCGGGCAACAACCTGTTCACCGGAGGCGCGCGCGAGGAAGGCGTGATGCAGCAGAGCAGCGCCGCACGCGGGATCGCACCGGGCAATGTGCGCAACACGGTGAATTCGCGGCGCGGCAGCGCCGTGGTGCGCCCGGTGGACATCGACGGGAAGCCGGTGTTCCTTCAGCGCAACCGGCGCAAGGTGCTGCGGGTGACCGATACGACTTACGAGCGGCTCGGCGTGGAGGACATGACCCGCTATGCCGACCACATCGGCAACAGCCCGATCGTGGAGATGGCCAAGCAAAGCGAGCCGATGCCGCTGCTGTGGAGCGTGCACGAGGACGGCATGCTGAAGGGCTGCCTGCTTATGCCGGAGGAGGCCATCCTTGGCTGGTTCAACCGGCCGCTGGGTGGCGGCATGCTGGCCCGTTCCATCTCCGCCTGCACCGCCCCCGATGGCACGCGCGAGGATCTGTGGATCGCGGCGGAAACGCCGGACGGCGCGTGGTTCGTGATGAAAATGGCGCCGTTCCGAAATGCCGGCGAATATGACGAAAACGGCATCATGTGTGACGCGGCGCTGACCTATGACGGGCCGCCGGCCAGCATCTTCACGGCGGCGCATCTGGCGGGCAAGGACGTGGAAATCATCGCCGATGGCGCGGTGCTGGGCACGTTCACGCTGGACGGCACGGGCACGGTGGACCTTTCGGGCTATGGCGACGACGGCGCGTTCAGCAAGGTGATGCTGGGCCAGCCCTTTGCCTGCCGCTGGCGTTCGCTGCCGGTGGAGGCGGGGGGCGACAATGGCCCGGCGATGTTCAAGATCGGCCGCACGGCCAAAGTGTGGCTGCGCGTGCAGAACAGCCTTGGCCTGCGCGTGACGGTGGACGGGGCGGCCAATTCGGCAAGGGATGTGGAGAGCCAGACGACGGACAGCCCAATGGACGTGGCGCTGCCATTTCTGACTCAAGACATCCCGCTGGATACCGGCGGCGATTACGACGGGCTCAACGTGATCGAGATCGAGCGCACGGCAGCCAAGCAATCGACCATTCTGGCGGTGATGCAGCAAGTGAAGAAGGCGGGCGGATGATCAAGGGGCGCGCCGTGAGCGGCGACATGCTGCGGGTGCCTTTCGAGGCGCGGCATCTGGGCATGATCGAGGTGCAGCCGGAGCAGGCGAACGACTGGCCGGACTGCGCGGCGCGCGACGCACGGGCACAGGCCTTTGCCGCCGAAGAGCATTGCTGGACCTTTGCTAATCCGGAACGTGACCGCGTGCTGGCCTGCTTTGGCATGGTGCGCAGCCATGCCGAATACCTGACGGCATGGGCGGTGATGAGCGAACTGGGCACGGCGCGGCTTGCCCATGTGACGCGCTGGTGCCGCGCCTATATCGCCAGCATGCCGGAGCGGCGCATCGATGTGACGGTGCGGCGCGGCTTCAAGCAAGGCCACCAGTGGGCGCGGCTGCTGGGGCTGGGCTTCGAGGGGTGGCATTACCGCTTCTGCCCCGACGGGGAGGACATGGCCGTGTACGCGCGGATCGACGGGAGGCCGGCATGAGCGCGGGATTGCTGGGTGCGGTGCAGCTGGTGGGCAGTGTCGCCGGGCCGATCATCGGTGGCATGGAGCAGAGCGGCACCTTGCGGGCGCAGGCGCGGATGGACCGCGAGAATGCGAACCGCACCGAATTTCAGGGCGAGCTGGACGCCTGGCAGACGGCGCGCGACGCGAGGCTGGCGCAGGGCGCTGGACTTGCCATGGCGGCGGCGGATGGCAACCCGGTGGGCACTGGCACGGTGGCCGATCTTGTCGAGCAGGCGGCGCTGGAGCGCGAGCTGGAGATTGCCAACTTGCGCAGCAAGGCACGGGGTGAGGCATACAACCTGCGGGTGCGCGCGGGGCAGGCCGACCGGCAGGCGCGGGGGGCGCTGGTGAAGGGCTTCCTTGGCGGCGCGGTGGGCTATGCCGCCACAAAATTCGACCAGCGAAACGGGCAGATGCAGCTTGAAATGAACAAGCGCAACAATGCCAGCATCCTGAACAGGAACGGGTGACATGGCGGGATGGTTCACGAGCCGGATCAACGCGAGCGTAGTGCCGGCCGCGCCGGTGGCCGAGCCGCTGGGCATCGGGGAGACGGTTTCAGCGCTGGGGCGGACAGCGGGCGGCATCCTCGACCAAAATCGCCAGACTGAAATCCAGACGGACAAGATCGCCACCGCGATTGCCGAGCGGGAGAAGGCGCGCCAGCAGGACAAGGCCAATTCTGCCCTGGCGATGAAGCTGGCACAAGGCGAGGGCGAGTATTCGCGCTGGGTGATCGACCACCAGAACGATGCCGATTTCGAAAAGCAGGCCCCGGCCAGGGTAGATGCCGACATCAGCGCGCTGCGCGGCGAGATTGGCAATGACCCCGATCTGCTGAATCATTGGGAGCCGGTGCTGACGCAGGCTGCCGAGGCGCGCAAGACGGCGGCCTATACCCATGTCGCAGCGATCCGGGCCAAGGCGAGCGCAGCGGATACCGACCAGCTGGTGACGACATCGAGCGACAATGCCGCCAATGCGCCCGACCGCACCGCGGAATTTGCCGACACGGTGAGCGCGGCGGTGAAAGCCAACAGCACGATCCCGGCAGCGCTGCGCGACAGCGTGGCCCGGACTGCCGCAGGGCAGGTGTGGGTATCGGGCCTTTCCGCATCGATCCGTGCAGGGCGCTATGACGCGGTAGAGAAGGAACTGGATGCGGGCACCTATGCCGGGGTGCTGCCCGATGGCGCGGCGGACACGCTGCGGCGGCAGATCGATGCGGAACGCAATGCGGCCGGAGTGGCGGCGCGCGCGGCGGAGGCTGAACGGCAGAAGGCGGCGCGCGAGGCGATTGCGCAAGTGAAAGTGGCGATCAAGAACGGCGATACCGTGCCGGTGACCACGATCAACAGCGTGCTGGCGAATGGCAGAGCAGCAGGCCTCCAGCCATCGGAGCTGATGGAAGCGGGCTACCTTGCCGGAGACATGGTGAATGTCCAGAACGCCAAGGCGCTCGACACGGGTTCGCTGGAGACGCGGATAGGGGCGCTGGAGACGCGGCGCGCAGCGGGAGGCGCGCAGAAACTGAAGCCCGACGAGGGGCGGCTGCTGGATGCCTTCAAGGACGAGCTAAAGGCGCGTGACGATGCCGCCGGGGCCAGGCTGGGGCCGATGCTGAAGGGCGGGCCGGAACAGCGCATGCAGGGGGTGGCGCAGCTAGCCGCCATGCCGCCGGAGCGGCGTTTTGCAGCGGCGACGGCGGCGGGCGACACGCAGGCGGCGGTTGTTGCGGGGCTGGACCCGCTGGCGCGCGGGTGGGCGGTGCAAGGCGGGCAGATGCGGCGCGAGCGGCCCGACGTGTTCAAGCCCGTGGCGGCAAAGGGCGAGAACCCTGACGCGCAGATCGAAGCGGTGATGGCAGCCAAGCTGGGCGGCGTGGCGGACCATGATGGCGGGGCCTACAAGGAAATCCGGGATACCGCGCTCGATATCATGGCGGCGACGGGCCACAAGTATGACGAGGCGAACCTGAAGGCGGCCGTGGACCGGGTTTACGGGGGCAGCGTTCGCGACGGCAAGCGGTATGGCGGGGTGCAGACGGTGAACGGCATGCAAGTGGTGATCCCGCCGTTCCTGACCGCCGAACAGTTTGCCCAGCTCTATGCCCGGCATGACTTTGCAAACGCGGTGCTGGCGAACGGGCAGCCTGCGAATGCCGCCGATATCAAGGCCCATTTCCAGCTTCGGCAGGCCGAGCCCGATGCAGATGGTGCAGAGCGCTACATGCTGATCGGCCCGGACTTCAAGGCGCTGGCGCGTCGCCGCCGCGATGGCCGGACAGAGCCGTACTATTTGCGTGTGAAGGCGCTGCGCTGATGCCGCCGGTTCTGCCGCAGACGCTGCGCTCGCCGATTTCGGACCGGCCAAGCAATGGTCCGCCGCCGCCGGACAAGCCGGGCTGGTGGGAAGGCATTACGGCGGGTTTCAACGTGGCCCGCGATACGCAGGACAGCCTGGTGCAGGCCCCGCGCGAGTACGATGCTTATGCCGACGCGCTCGACGCGCTGGCAAAGCTGGGCATGGACACATCGCCTTCGGGGCCGCTTTACGACAATGGCGCGACTTCGATGATGGCGATGACACCCGGCGGGCCGGTTTATGCCGGGCCACCGGGAACAGCGCGCGTGCTGAACCATGACAGGGTGTTTGCCGCGATGCAGGCACAGCGGGCCACAAACGGGCAGGCCTTTGGCGCGCTGCCAGCGACGCGCGCGGAATGGGACCGGCAGATTGCCACCCGCTTTGGGCAGCGTGCGCGCGATGCATCGGTGGCAGGCCGCGCGCCGGTGGCAAGCATGATCGGCGGCGTGGGCGCGGTGGCAAGGGACCCGGCGCAGGCCATGGCCATGCTTGTGGGCGGAGGCGGAGGCACGCTGGCGCGGTTCGTGATCGGCGAAGCGCTGGCCGGTGCGGGTGGCAGTATAGTGATGCTGCCTGACAAGAAGCGCGCGATGGACCGCATGGGCGAACCCTATGGCGCGGCGGATATGGCGGGCGACGTGGCGATGGGTGCGGCGGGGAACGTGCTGGTGGCCGGTGTGGGCAAGTATGTGGCAGCGCCGGTGCTGGGCGCGGCGGCAAAGGCTGCGGGGAACGTGGCGGCCCCGGTGGTGGAAGCGGGGCTGGCGCGAATCATCCCGCACCTGCCCGAAGCGCTGCGGCCCAAGATCATCGGGATTGCCGACATTCCCGATGCGGACCTTGCCAATGCCTTTGAGGCGGCGATCGGGCGGGACAAGATGACCGAAGCGGAGCGCGGTGCGGTTTCCATCCTCCGCCGCGCTTCGGACGAGGCGGCGAGCAATCCATTCGTGCCGGACGGGGCGGGCACGGTGGCGCATCAGAGCGCGCTGCAAGCCGCCATGGACCGCATCACATCCGGCATACCGAAGCCTTCGCAGAAGGGCTCGCTGGGCGGCTCCAGTGGCCTTGCCAGCGGCACGGTGCGCGCACCCGGCGAGCTTGGGCCGGGTGCTGCGGTGAGCGGGCGCGAGGCGGTGGATTACGTGGTGCGCCGGATCGCGGGCAATCCGGCGGTGGAGGGCACGGGCAAGAACCCGGCGAGCAGCGCGGTGGGGGTGGGCCAGTTCGTCGACTCCACGTTCGTTTCGGTGTTTCGCAAGACGTTTCCGGCCGAGGCGAAGCTAAGCAACAAGGATATCCTTGCCCGGCGCGGCAGCGGGGTGGAGCGCGCGATGCTGGAGCGGTTTACCGCCGACAACGCGGCAAAGCTGACGGCGGCGCGGCAGCCGGTGACGCCGACCACGCTGTACCTTGCTCACTTTCTGGGCGATGGCGATGCGATCAAGGTGCTGGGCCATGCGGGAGATACGCCGCTGGCGGGACTGATCAGCGCGAAATCGATCAAGGCGAATGCCAGCGTGCTGGCGGGGCGCACGGTGGCCGATGCCATCGCCTTTGCCGAGCGCAAGATGGGCGGGCGCGGTGAAGGCCTGCCCATGGGCGGCGCAGGCGATGACCTGGCGCTGGCGGCAGCGCAGGCAGCAGATGCGGTGCAGGCGGCGGAAAGCGGGGTGCAGGCGATCACGGCCGCGCCCGCGATCGATGCCGAGACGGCGGCGCTTTCGCAGCCTGTCGCGCCGCGGCCGACGCTGCTGCCCGAGTATCGCGGGGCCATGCCGCATGCGCTGGAGCGGGTGGCGGCGAGCCAAATCAACGTGGACGCGGAAACCTTCCAGTTCAAATCCGGCGGCGATGCGCAAGGGGTGACCGACGCGCTGGCCGGGGTGACCAAGTGGGAGCCGGGTTTCTCTGACCGCGTGATCCTGTGGCAGGACAAGGAAGGCCGCTATTTCGTGGCGGATGGCCACCAGCGCACCGGCCTCGCCCGCCGGATCGGCGCGAAGGAAGGGCGAGACATCAACCTTGACGCCTATGTGCTGCGCGAAGCGGACGGGGTGAGCGCGCGCGATGCGCGCACCTTTGCCGCACTGAAGAATATCGCCGGCGAACGCGGCACAATCCTCGACATGGCCAAGGTGCTGCGGGATGCGGGGCCGGACGCACTGCGGCAGGCAGGTGTGCCGCGCGGGGCCAAGGCGCGGCATGCCGAAGGTGCGGCACGGCTTTCACCGGAAGCATTCGGTGCGGTGGTCAACAAGGTGATCCCGGAGGAATATGGCGCGATCATCGGCGCGCGCCTGCCCGATCGGCCTGAAGCGCACATGGCGCTGGTGGACCTGCTGAAGAAGACCAAACCGGCGAACCTTGCACAGGCCGACGATATCGTGCGGCAAGGCATCGAGGCGGGCTTTCAGGGCGGCGTGCAGACTGATATGTTCGGCCAGCTCGACACGATGGCCAGCCTGTTCACCGAACGGGCGCGCGTCAAAGAATCGGCGATGGCCAAGCTGCGCAACCTCAAGCGCATCCACAATGTGGCGGCGAACGAGGCGGGCACGCTGGAAAGCGCGGGTTCGAAGATCGATGTGGCGGCGAGCAGACAGGAAGCGTTGAGCAATGATGAAGCCCTTGCCCTTATCGACAAGCTCGCCTGGAGCGCCGGACCTGTCAAAGACGCCATCGACCGGGCTGCCAAGCGGCTTGCCGGTGGAGAATCCCTCGCCCGCGTCTCCAGCGACCTTGCGAGCGACATCCGGGCCATTGACCTACGCGCTGCGGCCCTGGATGGGGCCGAAGCTGGCGGAAATGCTGGCGGCGGAGAGCTAGGCCCGCCCGACCCGCTGGATGCGCGGCCGTTTGACAATCAGGCGCAGGCCACGCTGGCCGGGTTCGACGATCCGGCCGCAGAGGCAGCGCAGCGCCAGATGGACAGCGCGCGGCACGACCTGGACCTGTTTGCCACCGAGAACCCCGACATGATGATCACGCCGGACGGCGACAGCGAGCCTGTGCGGCTTGCCGACTATCTGCGCGAGGCGGACGTGGAAGAGCAGGGCCTCGACACGATCGAGGCCTGCCTCGCCCCTGCCCCTCTGCCGAAAGCATAGACCATGGCGCTTAGCGAATGCGTGAAGACCCTTGTGGCCGAAGGATCGATCCCCAAGGCGCAAGGGGAAAAGGCCGAGCAGCTCTACACGCGCCACTTCAACCGGCTGAAGCACCAGAAGGGGATGATGGCAGCGGCGGCGGAAGCGACCGAGCTGACGATGAAGCACTTGCGCGGTGAGGCGAAGGCGGCGAAGCGCGCGAAGATCAGCACGGCCATGGCGCAAGTGAACGCGCTGAAGGACCTTGCCACGTACAACGGCGGCATGAAGCCGGGCGGGCTGCTTGATCCGCGATCCCTCACCGCACTGGCGGCATGGGATGACCGGGCGCGGTTCATGGACATGGAGGGACAGCGCGAGGCGTTGCGGGCCACATACCTTTCGACGCTGGACGGCCTGCTGAAGGAAACGCGCGCCACGGTGCTGGGCAAGGTACGTGCGCCGGCACTGGAGGAGGATATCCTTGCCGCTGCCTATGGCGAAGTGGTGGACGACGTGAACGCGCACGAGATGGCGCTGGCCGCGCAAAAGGTGGCCGAGCTGGCGCGCCAGCAATTCAACGAGGCGGGCGGGCACATCGCCAAACGCGAGGACTGGCACTGGGTGCAGGATCACAGCGGCGACAAGTTTCGCGCGGCCGGGTTCGATGCGTGGAAGAAGTTCGTGCTGGGCACCGATGAACGCGGGGTGCCGATCCTGAAGCTCGATGCCATGCTCGACAACGAAACCGGGCTGCCGCTGGAAGGTGACCGGCTCGATATGATCCTGGGCAAGATGTATGACGACGTGGTGACCGATGGCCGCGCCAGCATGGAAATCGGCGGCATGGGGAACGGCAAGGCGCTGTACAACCGGCACGCGGAAGAGCGCTTCTTCGTATTTTCGGACAGCAAGGCACACCTTGCCTATGCGAGCGCCTTCGGAAAGACGGGCGTGGCGGAGGGGATGCTGCGCCACCTTGACCGGATGGCGCGCGACGTGGCGGCGATGCAGCGGTTTGGGGCGAACCCGGATGCGACGATCAAGCATGTGGGCGATACGCTGGTGCAGCAGGCGGCGGCCAGGGTGGGCCGCGCGCCGCAACCGCGCGCCAAACTGCTGAAGGACCCGGTGGCGGCAATCAGGCAGAGGCTTGCGCCGGACCCGCTGGACAGAGCGCTAGCGGCGGCATCGGAATTGCAGACTACCTACGACGTGTTCATGGGGCGGCATGAGAACATGATCCCGAAAAGCCGCAAGATCGCGGCGGGGTTCGATGCCTTTCGCGCCTTCGAGACAAGCGCCAAGCTGGGCAGCGCGGTGGTATCGGCCGCGACGGGCGACACGGCCACAGCATCGGTGGTGCGCGCGTTCAACGGGCTGGACGTGTGGAAGAGCGTGGCCGATTACGTGCGCTTGATGGCCCCGACCGAAGGCAGCCTGACAGAGCGCCAGATGCTCGGCCGACACGGCGCGATCCTTTCCGATTGGGCGCATTCGGGCGCGGAAGCGCACCGGATGATGGGCGAAGAGTTTTCCGGCGAGCTGGCCAAGCGGGCGGCAGAAACCACGATCCGGGCTTCGGGCCTGGCGAAGCACACCGATGTGATGCGCGCGCTGTTCGTGAAGAGCTTCAATGCCGGGGTAGCGGACTTCGCGCACCTGCCGTTCGTGCAGCTGCCGGAGAAGTTCGCCGCCGCGATCGACCGCTACGGAATTGGCCCGGCCGAGTGGGAAACGATCAGGTTGACCCCGATGGAGGACGCGCACGGCACTGTGTGGTTCAACCCGATGGCGATCAGGGATGATGCCCTGCGCAACTCCTACCTGCGCATGGTGCACACGGAAAAGCGCCTGGCCGTGCCCGAGACGGATCTTCGCACGCAAGCCATGCTGGCGCAGAATTTCAAGCGCGGGACCGTCTTCGGCGAGACGATGAAGAGCCTGTTCCTGTTCAAGGGCTTTGGCCTTACGCTGATGAACACGCACGGCCGGCGCGCGATGGGCCAGGGCGGCTATGCCGGCGCACGCTTCATGGCGGCCTATGCCATGCGGCTTGGCATCCTCACCACGCTGGCGGGGGCAGCGGCGATCCAGCTGAAGCACCTGCTGCGCGGCGAGGACCCGGAGCCGATGGACAGCGCGGGCTTTGTCGGCAGCGCCGTTGCGCAAGGCGGCGGCTTCGGCATCTTCGGCGATTTCCTGAAAGCCAGCGATAACCGCTTTGGTGGCGGCATTGCCCAGACGATTGCAGGGCCGGGTGCACAGACTGCGCAGAACGTGATCGAGCTGACCTATGGCAACGCAGCGGCGGCGATCCGTGGCGATGATACGCATGTGGGCAAGGACATCGTGAAGATCATGCGGCAGGAAGTGCCGGTGGCCAGCTCGCTATGGTATTTGCGGCCCGCCTATGACCGGCTGCTGGTTCACGAAATCGATACCATTATCAACCCGAAGCACGACGACGACGAGGCCCGCATGCTCCAGCGCATCCAGGACGAGCGGCACCCGATGTTCGTGCCGCCGGGCACGTTGATGCCAGCACGCGCGCCGGATTTCGGGAATATGTTCGACAATCCGGGCGCGCCGGAGAATGTGGCGGCCAAGGCAGCGGCAGAGCGCGAGGCAGCGGCGGCGAATTGACGCGGCGTTAACGATCCGATAACAGGACGACACCGGGGACCTCGCTCCAGCCCGTCCCGGCCTTTACCGCTCGCATGGCGTGAGCGCGATCAGGTCGGGCGCTTCTCATGACGGTATCTTCGGCGGTCCTCTCCCATAGCTACGTTCCGGGCGCGGCCATGCTGGCGGAATCGCTGGCGGGCCTGATTGCCATGCAGGCCAGCGAGCTGGTGGTGACCGACCCGGATGGCGCGGTGCAGGTGCTGGGCACCGATTACGAGATTACCGGCAACCTGCGCACCGGGGCGGGATCGATCCGCACGCTGCGCGCCTACACGGCGGGCGTGCAGTTGACCGTGACGCGCCAGACGAGCCGGGTCCAGCTGGCGCAGCTTTCGCCGACGCAGCCGCTGCCGGCGAAGAAGATCGAGGACGAGCTGGATCGGCGTGCGCTGATCGAGCAGGAGCAGGATGCGCTGGCGGCGGATACCGCAATGCGCGCCATTCTGGGCTTGCCGGGCCAGGCGGGGCTGGCGCTGGACACTGCGGGTCTGCTGGACGGCGATATCCTGCAATATCGCGGGGGCAGGCTGCGGCGGTTTGATCGCAGCCTGTTTGCGGGCAAGTTTTATGCCGGGGGAGCGGCCGGCGAGCTGGTTCCGGCGAGCGGCACCGGGAACGATAGTGCGCTGCGCGGCGACCTTGCCAGCACGATCGGCGACCTGCTGATCGCGGTGGGCAACAAGACGCTGCATGAGGTGCTGGGCGATCCCAATGCCTTCCGGCTTTCGGGGCTTTCCGGGGTGAACGGCCTGCCTGCCGCCGCACCCGGCACCGATGAAAGCGTGCTGCTGGCGCAGGGCATGTACCTGATGAATTTCTGGCACCGGCCATTCATCATCGACCGAACCATTCAGGCCGCCAGCTTTACCACGGTGAGCGGCTACTGCGTTGTGGTCTGCGAAGAAGATTGCTTCATCGAGTTCACCGGCGGGACAACCGGCTTCCGCGCCGAAAATACCTATGCCGCCGTGGGGAGCTGGACCGGGGCATTCGTGCCCGCGCAATCGCCGGTGGGAAGCGGCGCGATTGTCAGCACCTTGCCGGTGGATGCGGCGAGCTATGCTGCGCTCAACGTGGGTGACCGTGTGTTCCTGGGCGATAGCGTGCCCAATACCTTCACCTACAATGCCAATTCGACTTCGCTGGCGGACTGGGCGCAGGTGATCGACAAGACCGGCGGCAACACGCTGTGGTTTGACCGGACCATCGACGAGGCGGCGCTCTATGCCGCCACCGGCACGATCTACAAGGTAGACCAGAACGAATGCGTGCTGGACCTGAAGGTGAAGGGCGAAAAGACGCAGGTGCGCGAGGCGGTGCGCATCGAGGGCTATATCTGCGCGCGCGGCAAGGTGCGGGTGGAAGGCAATTCGAGCCGGGGCTTCATGCCCGTTTCCTGCTACAACCCGGTGTTCGAAATCTTCGCCCGCGATCTGCGCGACGATGAAGGCAGCAACTGCTACGGCTATGGCTGCTCGCCGTTCGGCGCGACGGTGGACGGCTACTACAAGATCTATGCCGAAGAATGCCGGCATGCCTATACCGATGGCATCATCGGCGGCGTGGCGGCCGCCGCGCGGATGCGGCAGGGGGTTTGCCGCCGCAACACCGTTACCGGCGTGGCGGTGCGCTGCACGGCGGCGAGCTGGGATACGCATCCGAACAGCAAGGTCACCCTGTTCATCGACATCGTGGCGTGGGGCACGCATTCGGTCAGCCCCGGGCAGACGGTCAACGGCCTGAACTGGGCCATGCAGGTGCGCGGCAACGATGTGACGGTGGACGGTTTCACGACCGATATCCGGCAGGGCATCATCTATGTCGGCAATGCCGTGGTCAGCCGCGCGAGCCTGACCGAAGTGAAGAACTTCACGCACCAGTGCAACTTCCCCGGTGCGTATGCCGGCCTCAATTCCATGACCTCGGTGGCGTTCTTCTCCAAGACCGGGACGGGCACGCATGCCTTCATCTGCCGCAATTCCAGCATCCACAACTTCACGACGACGGGCGGGGGATGGGCTGCGCGATTCGTTGATTGCAAAATGGACCGAACCACGACGGCTTCGGCCATGGCGGGCGACAGCACATGCATGTTCGAGCTGGAGAACTGCGAGATCGTCTCACCCGGATCACTCACCATCGCGGGCGGCTATGTGTTTCGCGGCGGCCTGCTCCGCATCGCCAATTCGGGTGGGCTGAACCTGATCGACGGCGCGAACGTGACGGCCATCAATGTGGGGATCGAGCGGCCGCCGCTGCTGACCTCGCTGAACAAGGCCTTTGCCTACACCACGATCGCGGTGGGCGCGGTGACATTCCAGCATGCGGGCCTGTGGATCAATTCGCCGAACGACGCGGCGCGCAGCGTGCGGCCGTTTGCCGATCTTTCCACGGGCGGGGCGGTGACGGTGAAGAGCCTTGCCATTCCGGCCGAGTTTCGCGGGACGGCGACCAAGGGCGATGCGAACGTCACGCTCCAGGTAGGCGTCGACGAATATCAGCAGACGTTCAACACGCCGCTGACGGCCGCGCGCACCATCACGCTCAAGAAGAAGGGCGCGACGTCCGGTGACAGTTTCTATTTCACGCGGCCGGCGGGTGGCGCTTTCGCGCTTTCCTTCATCAACGACACGGCCGGAGCAACGATCCTCACGCTGGCAACCGGCGAAGCGGGCATCGCGATGTTCAACGGGGTGGACTGGTTCCTCGTGATCAAGGGCACCTGCTGACGCGGGCCGAACAGGAGAAGACTTCATGCGTCTACGGATTTTGATGATGATCGCGCTGGCGGCGCTGCTGTTGCCGGAGGCAGCGCTGGCAGGCATCGCCTATCCCACCAACGTGGCGGGCACGTTTGCCGATGCGGCGGTGAACCTGCAATGCGACGCCAGCGGGATCAACTGTCAGCCTGTGACGACGGCAAACCCTGTGCCGGTGGCGGCGACGGGCAACGTGGCGGCAGGGGCCACGGACAGCGGCAACCCGGTGAAGGTGGGCGCGATCTACAACGCGACCCGGCCGACCTATACGACGGGCCAGCGCGGGGATCTTCAAGTTGATACGCGCGGCAGCCTGGGCGTGGCGCTGTTCGGCTTCAACGGTGCGACCGGCGTGACGGCCGCCGCGCCCAGCTCGGACGGCTTCGCCACTTCCAACACCGGCCTTGCCACGCAGGCCTTTCCCTATGCCTTCAACGGCACCACGCTCGATCGCGTGCGCGGGGATACGAACGGGCTTGTCGTGCAGCCGGGGCTTTCCTCGACATACTGGAGCTATGCATCGGCTGCTGGCGGCATCGTATCCAGCACCGCAGACGTTGCCATCGCGGCAGCGCGCGGCGCGAGCGTGCGAAACTACGTCAAATCGCTGACCATCTCGCATGACACGCTAAGTGCTGCGACCGAAATTGTCGTCAAGGACGGCGCGACAGTCATCTATCGCGGCAAGTTGCAGACGGCTGCCATCGAAGGCGGGAGCGAGCTGATCTTCGACCCGCCGCTGCGCGGAACTGCGAACACGGCCGTCAACGTCGCGCTGATTTCATCGGTGACCGGCGGCGTCTTCGTGAATGCCACCGGATGGACGGGGAACTGAGCCATGGATGACAACGCCGACGCCCCCGCATCTGGCGAGCATGTGCGGACGATCACCGATGAGGACGCCAAGGCGATTGCCGCCGCGCTGCTGACCGAAGCGACCAAGCAGGTGCTGATGGCAACCGGGCGCGGTGTGTGGAGCACGATCAAGGCGCTGGTGTTCCCGCTGCTGATCGGCGTGGTCATCTGGTGGGCCGCGACCAAGGGCACGCAGATCGAGGTGCCCGTTCATATCAAGCAGGTGAGGTGAGGCATGGATATCAAGGCGCTCCAGCGCGCGATCGGCGCGAACCCGGACGGGATATGGGGGCCGAAATCGAAGGCCCTGTTGCTGGACTGGTTCCGCAACCCGGCGGCGGACCTGATCCGGCCAACGGAGCTTTCCTGGGCGGCGGGGCAGATCGGCTGCTCAATCCTCCAGATCAAGGCCATCTGGACGGTGGAATCATCCGGGCGCGGCTTTGATGCGGCGGGGCGGCCGAAGATGCTTTACGAGCGACACAAGTTTCACCGCTTTACCGCCGGATACTGGAGTCCGGCTGCGTTCAGCCAGCCAAGCGCGGGTGGTTATTCGCGCGATGCGGACGGCAACGGCGTGCTCGATGCCTGGGACCGGCTTTCCGATGCCATCGCCACGGGGGCGGTGGATGCGGCGTTCATGGCGGCAAGCTGGGGCGCGTTCCAGATCATGGGGGAATGGTGGGACGAGCTGGGCTATGCCAGCCCCTTTGCCATGGCCCATGCCTGCGTGACGGGCGAGGCCGCGCACCTCGACATGCTGGTGCGCTATATCCGGCATTTCAGGCTGGAGGACGAGGCGCGAGCCATCACTAGCAACCCCGACTCCTGCCGCCGTTTTGCCGCCGCCTACAACGGCGCGGGTTATGCGCGGAACGATTATCACGCCAAGCTTGCGGCGGAGATGCGTGCATGACGCTTTTCAAGGACTGGCCTCCCCGCGACTGGCGTAAGGTGCTGGCGCTGCTCTTCTCTGTGGCGGGCGCTGCATTCCTGACGGCGCTGGTGTGGTGGGGCATGGCGGCGCTGCTGCCGGAGCGCGGATGGACCGTGGCGAGCGAGGAAGGCCGCGCCGCAACGCTGCGCTGGGTGTTGTGGATCGCAATCGGCGGTGTGGTGGTGGTGCTGTTCAGCCTGGGCATGGCGATCAACCGTCGCAGCCTGCAAGCGCAATGGGGCGACAAGCGGGTGGACTTTTCGGGCGGCGAGAACGGCGACGACGACAATCCGCCGGCGGGGCAGGCAGCGCCATGAGCGGGCTGCGCTGGACGCTGATTGCCGGCGCGGTGGCGCTGGCCCTGGCGGTTCTGCTGCTGGCCACCTGCCAGCGCGCGCGCACGGCGGGAATGGAAGCCGCGCTTAGCCGGAACACGGCGGGCGCGGCCGTGGCGAGCGGACAGGATGCGGTCGGCACCGTGGGCGCAGTGGGCGCGAGCGAGGCCGCCATCGATGCAACGGGAAGGACGAACGATGCCGAAATCCGCAAGGCTGAAGGCGCTGCCATGGCGGTGCCTGCTGCCGTTGATAGCGCTGGCCGCAACGCTCTCTGCCTGCGCGCCGCCTATCGCAGCGATCCCCGCTGCCTGCGCAAGCCTGCTCCCTGACACCTGGCGCGTGCCGGTGCCCGGCGCGCCGCTGCCCGAAGGATCCAGCGTGGCCGACTGGGTGAGCTTTGCCGACCAGCAGACGGGCCAGCTCGACAAGGCCAACGAGAGAACCCTTGCAGCGATCGGAATTGTGGAGCGGTGCGAGGCGCGCGATGCGGCGGCGGTGAAAGCCGCGCGCCGCCGCCTATTCTGACTTTAACGATATCGGGTGTAGATTGCTGCCAGTTCTTGCAAGCTAAGTTATTGAAAAATAGACTTAGCTGGCAGCTTCCCAAGCTGAATACGAGGGTTCGATTCCCTTCACCCGCTCCATTTTTGGCCCGCCCTCTCCTACCAGTTCTCTCGGTATGGCCTCACTTCGGCAAGGAATGACCAGGCGGACCGGTCCTGATGGGCCAGATGGAAGACCTCGTCGGCGATCGCGGAAGGCTTGATGAAGAAGTCGTCCTCGGCGGCGGAATAGAGCTTCCGGGCCCAGGGGACGTCGATCACGGCATCGATGATCAGATAGGCGACATGGATGCCCTTGGGCCCCAGATCGCGCGCGATGGATTCGGCCAGAATGCGCTGGGCGGCCTTGGTGGGGGCAAACCCGGCAAACTTGGGGCGGCCGCGCTGCGCCGAGGTGTTGCCTGTGACGATGATCGCGCCTTTGCCTTGCTCGATCATCAGCGGCGCAGCCCACCGCGCCAGATGCAACAGCGCCATCACGTTGACATCGAAATTGGCCTGCAGCGTTTCCGGCGCCACTTCCTGAAAATCGGCGAACGCGCCGCCGACCGCATTGTGGACGACGACCTCGGGCGCTCCTGCACGCGCGCGGATGCCTTCGAGCGCTGCGTGGAGGGCCGCTGTGTTGGTGACGTCGCACGGCACCGCGAAGGCATCGGGCAATTCAGCGACCAGCGCATCAAGCCGCGCCGTGTTGCGCGCGATCATGGCGACTTGATACCCGCCTGCAATGAACCGCCGGACCAGCGAACTGCCTGTGCCGGGGCCGACCCCGGTGATGACCGCGAGGGGCTTCATGCCGCCACCGCCCCGGCTTCTGCCAGCGCTTCGCGCAGGAACTCGAGCCGGTCATTGCCGAAGAACATCGTATCGCCGACGAAAAAGCTGGGCGACCCGAACACGCCTTTTTCAGCGGCGACGGCGTTCGCGGCATCGAGCAGGGCTTCCAGATCGTCGCCATCCATCCGGTCGGCCAGATCCGCGCTTCCCGCAACGCCAGCCGGGGAGAGCAAAGCCGCGATCTCTTCGGGCGAGCCAAGCGGTGCAGGCTCTCCCCACATCGCCTTGAACAGCGCTTCGGCGGCCTTGCGGCGTTCGGGGCCATCGGGAACGGCGAGCGTCGCGCGCAGCAACCGCCGTCCTTCAATCTCGCGCATCTTGGGATTGGGGTTCAGCGGTACGCCGTAGCGGCCAGCCCAGCGGCCAAGGTCGGCGTTCGCGTATTGGCCTTTGACCTTGCAGGTGATCGTGGTCGGCGTGTTGCCCACGCGCTTCATCACATCGATCACATCAAAGGGGTGCAGCGTCAGATCAAGGTCGCCGATCTGCGTCATCGCCAGATAGGAATAGGGGCTGCGATAATCGAAATGGAAAGCCACTGCCGCCACGACTCATCTCCTCGATGCCAGACCGGCAAATGAGTATGATGAGCATCATGCAAAATCAAGCCGGTTATCCAGCAGTCAGGACTTGCGCCCACCGTGCAGATCCGCAAGCTCCAGAATGGACTTGCGCGCATGCGCCAGCACGCGATCGGCCAGCGGATCACCAGCCATGATGCGCGAGATCATCATCGCGCCGATCATCATCGACCAGGCGGACGCAGCAAACTGCTCCGTATCCTGATCTGCCTCGCCCAAGGCTTCACCCATGAGTCGGAATCCCTTGGCAAGTTGCTGCGCCATGATGGCGCGCACTTCCGGATCGGCCCGCCCAACCTCTCCGGCAAGCGTGGGAATGGCGCAGCCGCTGCTGGGGTGATCGCGGTGCGCGGGGCTGAGGTAGCTGTTGACGATGGATTTGACCGTGGCGCCGCGCTCGCCGACGTGGGCTGCAACAGCCTGGTCGCCGTCAGCAAGCGCCTGCTCCAGCGCTGCCGCGATCAGATGGGCGCGCGATTCAAAATGCCCGTAGAACCCGCCATGCGTGAGGTTTACTGACTTCATCAGTTCGCCCACGCTGATGCCTTCGAGCCCGGCTTCGCGGATACGCGTGGCGGCAGCGGCCAGAATGCGCTTTCGGCTTTGTGCCTTCTCGGCTCTAGAATGCCCCAATTGCGGCCTCCATCTGCATCGGCTTTCCTTCTCACCATGATTTTCATCATGCTGAATACCCAGCGCTCGGTACAGCGCGGCGGCAAAGAATGCCAGCCATTCCTGCCCGATTGAGCGCCAATCCAGCGCGAGTTACGCGCTACGGTGGGGAGGAGAGCAACTCGCTTGACCATCTGAATGACTATTATCATACAGATGGTCAAGCGTGGGCCAGCCAAGCCGGAATTTGGCTGAAGCGAAACCGCCCGATGCAGGAGAGGCAGATGGAACAAGCCGAGCAACTTCAACCAGCCCGCAAGGACGTGTGTCTCGTAATTGGCGCAGGCGACGGTGTCGGCGGGGCGATCGCTCGGGCTTTCGCAGGCGAAGGCATGGCGGTCTGCATGACCCGGCGGGCCCGCAATCTGAGCCAGCTCGAAGCGCTTGCCGAGACCATCCGGAGCGCGGGCGGCGAGGCGCATGCCTTTGGCGTCGATGCACGATCCGAGGAGGAAACCACGAATCTGTTCGCAACCATCGAGCGGGACATCGGGCCGATTGCCGTGGTCGTGTTCAACATCGGCGCAAACGTCCAGTTCGGCATTCGTGAGACCACGACGCGGGTCTTTACCAAGGTCTGGGAAATGGCCTGTCTGGCGGGTTTTCTCGCCGGGCGGGAAGCGGCGAATGTCATGGCCCCCCGCCAACGGGGCACGATCATTTTCACGGGAGCAACAGCCAGCATTCGCGGTCGGGAGCGGCTGGCCGCCTTTGCCGCCGCCAAGAACGGCCTGCGCGCCGTGGCCCAGTCCATGGCGCGCGAACTGGGCCCGCTTGGCATTCATGTCGCGCATGTGATCTGCGACGGGGCGATCGACGGGGTCTTCACGCGCTCGCGCTTCGATGACGTGACACCGCTGCTGGAGGAAGACCTTATCCTCAAGCCCGACGAAATCGCCCGGAACTACGTCATGCTGCACCGCCAGCAGCGGTCGGCCTGGACGCACGAGCTCGATCTGCGCCCGTGGCGCGAGCAGTGGTAAAGCAGAACGGGGTGAGGAAAACATCAGCGAGCAGACCGGCCATCGAGTTCATCTTCGACTGCGCCAGCCCAATTGCCTAACACGTGCTGAAGGTCCTCCCGGCGATTGCGCAGGGGCAGTGTGCGGAGATCAAGCTCCTCCCCGGCCTGCTCGGCGGCACCAAGTGCAAGCTGGAATACGATCATCTCGAAATGCCGCGCAGCCTCCCGCCCCAGCATTGAGAGCACATAGACTGCATCCAACCGGCCGATAACGTGCGCCGATCCTGCCTCGTGCTCGGCCGATCCAGCGCATTGCCGACGACCAAGCCCTAGCTGTTGCCCGGCACGGAAAGGATCAGCGCGGTTTCAAGGTTCTGCGAGAAGGCAAAGGCGATGTACGTCACCGGCCTTGCGCGAAAGCCACCGCATCAATCGCGATTCAGCAAGACTCGTCTCTTTCATGCAGCCCTCGCAGACTGTCGAGCAGGACGTGGCTAATGTCATTCTGGACCACCTTGAAACAGGCGGCATGAGCCGCGACCTTGCCAGAATTGCCTGTTCCAGCATGCAGGCAGTCACGCCTGGCTGGTCGCTGTTCGAAAGCAACGCCTCGGTGCACCCCATGATGATCGGCAACCTCGATAGCGATGCCGCGTTCCATCTGACCCTGACGCAACTGGCGGAAGGGCTGGCCCGGGCGGACCTTTCCCATCCGCCTGCAGCCACAGGGCCCGTCACCACCAGTCCGCCGACGATTGCCCGCAACCCGGCAGAAAACGCAGTGTCGAAATCCAGCATGCCGACCAGGTGATCGTGCATGGTTTCCCATTGCTCCTAGACCACCCACCCAAGCGTGGGCGCGAAGCGGAAGGTAACAGCGTTCAGCGCCTGCTCTTGCGTCATCCCCCAACTGGTAAGATTTCCCGTCATTTGCTCTTTGGCTTCCGGCGTGTCGCTGACAGCTCGCGATGGCCGCAATTGCCTGAATCGAACGGCTGCGCGTCCCCCGCCAATAAGGCTGAGTTGGAGCCCTTTCCGCCCAATCCGGTTCCGCGCCACTTTATATGACCTAAAGGTCACTTCATTGTCATGCCATGAGCTTCAGAAATCTTTGATCGCAGCAAACATTGGGCTTGACGCCGGTTTATCGGCAATTCAACATGACTTTAAGGTCATAATTGGCGGCGGTGCCGAACGGAAGCAAATCCGATCACGGACAGCCGCCGGTTCGGTGCCTGCCCCCAGGCTGGCGCAGGCACCAAAAGGTGATGGCGCGACGATTGGAGGCGGGAATGGTTCAAGCACGAAGCACACTGTTGGTCTCGTCAGCTCTGGCGACTTTGGTCATGGCTGCACCCGCTACGGCGCAGCAGGCGCA
Organism: Novosphingobium sp. FG137; assembly: GCF_057809735.1. Taxonomy (NCBI): domain Bacteria; kingdom Pseudomonadati; phylum Pseudomonadota; class Alphaproteobacteria; order Sphingomonadales; family Sphingomonadaceae; genus Novosphingobium; species Novosphingobium sp. FG137. Next base: position 246,213 of record NZ_JBMDKN010000002.1, read on the forward strand.
GGACAACGAAATCATCGTGACGGCAAACCAGCGCGCGCAAAGCGTGCAGGACGTGCCCATCGCCATCAACGTGCTCACCGAAGAGCAGCTTCGCGCTGCCGGTGCCACCGATATAGGCAGCGCGCTGCAGGATGTGGCCGGCGTTGAATTCCGCACCGAGCAGACCGGCACCGGTGCCATCGCCATTCGCGGCATTGCCGAACTCAACACGAGCAATATCAACGGCACGACCGGTACGGCTGTCGGCCTCTATATCGATGACGCACCCTTCTCGGTCGGCGGGTTCTTCCCGCAGGCGGCGGTATTCGATGCCGCGCGGCTCGAAGTGCTGCGCGGGCCGCAAGGCACGATCTTCGGCGAAGGCTCCCTCGCGGGCACGATCCGTGTTGTCACGAACAAGCCCGATGCCGGGAAAGTGGCCGGCGCAATCGAGGGCAATGTCGGCGCGGTCAAGCGCGGCGGCACCAATGGCAGCGTGAACGGCATGGTCAACCTGCCCATCGTGAAGGACAAGGTCGCGCTGCGCGTGGTCGGCTTCTGGCAGCAGGACGCAGGCTGGATCGACCGCACCGCCGCCACCGTCACCGCACAGTTCCTGCCGCAGCCCAATCCCATTCTCGGCCCCGCTGCGCCCGATGTGAAGACGATCTGGACGAAATCCACCACCACCCCCGATGCCAATGGTGCCGATTCGTGGGGAGGGCGCGCCGCTCTGGCGATCACGCCGAACGATAGCTTCAAAGCCACGGCCTCGGTGCTCCTCAGCCGCGCCGACCGCGGCTATCCCAATCGCGGCGGACGCGACGGCACCGGCTATTTCTCGTCCGGCAAAGTCGGGATGACCGACGATTTCGAGATGTACAGCCTCGTGCTCGAACAGAAGGCTGATTTCGGCACGTTCCTGTCCTCGAGCAACTATTTCAAGCGCCGGATCGACCAGACCACCGACCAGTTCGGCATCATTGCGCTCGCCAATCAGATCGGCGTGCCGCTGAGCGGCGGCCAGTTCGTGTTCCAGGGATCGCGCACCGACAACACACTTCGGGTCAAGGAATTCAATCAGGAACTGCGCTTTGTCTCGGCGTTCAAGGGGCCGTTCCAGCTCACTGCCGGCGGCTTCTACCGCAACCGCGATGTGGGCTTCCGCATCCGCGGCCCGCAGGAGCCGCTGACCCCGGCAGGGATCGCCAATGTCCTGTGCGGCGGGCTGTGCGGCTATACGCTCCCCGGCTCGGGTGATCTCGATGCTCAGACCACCAGCAACTCGCGCCAGATCGCGGCCTTTGCCGAAGGCACGTTCGATATAACGCCCAAGTTCCAGTTGCTTGCCGGCGCGCGTTATTTCAACGACAAACGCAAGTCCTCGACACTCGCGACCAGCCTGTTCAGCGGCCTGCCCTTCGCGCAGACATTCGGCTCGAAGGGCGAGGACAACGTGTTCAACCCGCGCGTATCCCTGCGCTGGCAGCCCAACAGCGACGTTTCTGCCTACATTTCGTTCAGCCGGGGCTTCCGCTCGGGCGGGCAGAACGATCTCTTCGTGCTCGTGGCCGGGGCCACACCGGCGGACCAGACCTTCAAGTCCGAACGGCTCAGCGCCTACGAGGCGGGTGTGAAGACCCAGTTCGGCGCGGGTGGCCGGTTCAATGCGGCGGTGTTCTACAACGATTGGTCGAACCTGCAGGTGGTGACCAAGGAAGGCACCGGCGGCGTGGGCGAAGTGATCGGCAACGCCGGCTCCGCGCGCAGCTACGGCGTCGATCTCGATGCCAGCTACGAAGTAAGCAAAGGCCTTGTGCTCGCAGCCAACACCACGATCATTTCCAGCAAGCTCAAGGATGTCATCGCATCAGGTGCGCTGATCAAGGAAGCGCGCATTCCCGGCACCGCAAATTTCACCGCGAGCGGATCGATCAACTACAACTTCCCGGTGACGGACAAGGTCGAAGGCTTTGCGCGCGCCTCGGTCACCCACCGCGGCAACGCGCTTTCGGGCCTGCTGCGCATCGGGACCCCGGTGGAGCAGATCCCCGCCTATACCACGCTCGATCTGCGGGCTGGCGCAACCATCGGGTCTGCCCGTTTCGAGGTCTATGCGGAAAACGTGACCAACACTTTCGTGCCGCTGTCGATCTTCTATGCGCCCAACGCCAGCAACCCCGGCGGCGGCGATCCGCTCACTGGCAATGTGCTCTACTACCAGGGCTCGCCGCGCGTGATCGGCGCGCGGGTGAGCTTCCGGTACTGATCGGCCTGATGCGCGGTGTCGACGCCTCGGTCGCGCCGCGCTATCGGGAAGGCCGTCTAACCAGAGGACCGGGCCTTGTCGGATATCGGCGCGATCAAGTTTACCACCTATCTCGAAGCGCTGGCGCTCGAGATCCGCAAAGTCCGCAGTGGCGAGAAGACCAGCCTCAAGCTGCTGGCCGCCGGGGCGCGGCTGCTGGACAATGTCGGCTACCGCGATCTCAACGTCGAGGAGATTTCGGCCGAGGCCGGGCTCGCGAAGGGCACGTTCTACATCTACTTCAAGACGAAGGACGAGTTCCTGATCGAGTTGGCGCGCCGCTTCGTCGCGTTCGAGCCGCAGACCCTGCCCTCGTTCTCCCCGCGCGAGACGGCGTTTGGCAGCACGTTGACGCTGGTCAGGTGGTATGAGCGCGGCTTCCTGCGCAATGTCGGCATCCTGCGATGCATCATCCAGATGGGCGAGACCGACGATGCGATGCGCGAGTTGTGGCAGCGCCGCAACCGCATCATTGCCGAACATGCCTGGGATGGCACGCTGGCACGGTTCAACAATCCCGCGCTCGATCCGGCCCTGCTGATGCTGGCCGTGCGCACCGTCGGCGGGATGATGGACCAGAGCCTGTTCAACCGCACCCGGGTCCAGACCGATACCGGTGAGGCAGGAGAAGGTGACGCGGATCCCGAATTCCTGTGCCGCTTCCATGCGCTCCTCATCTACCGCGCGGTCTATGCGCACAATCCCCCCGATCCCGAAGTCGCCGATCTGGTGGCGGCGATCGCGGGACCCACCGCTCTGGCATGACCGCCGTCACCCTCTTCGGCACGGGCATCATGGGCGCCCCGATGGCGCGCAATCTGGCGCAGGCCGGACACCGGGTGACGGTGTGGAACCGCAGCTTCGCAAAGGCGGCAGCGCTGGCGCAGGATGGCCTCGTCGCGATTGCCGATGCGGCAGAGGCGGCGCGCGGCACAGAGATCGCCATTCTCATGCTCACCGATGGGCCGGCCTGCGATGCCCTGCTGTTCGAGGCTGGTGTGGCCGAGGCGCTCGCGCCGGACTCGGCGGTCGTGGTGATGAGTTCGATCCCGGTCGCGACTTCGCGCACGCAGGCCGCGCGCCTTGCCGAGCGCGGCATTGCCTGCGTCGATGCGCCGGTCTCGGGCGGCGAGAAGGGGGCGATCGAGGCCACGCTTTCGATCATGGCAGGCGGCAGCGCCGAAGCGGTAGCGAGGGTGCAGCCGGTTCTGGAGGCTCTCGGCCGGGTCACCCATGTCGGCCCCGCCGGTAGCGGACAACTGTCCAAGCTTGCCAACCAGCTCATCGTCGGCGTGACGATCGGCGCCGTCTCGGAAGCCATGCTGCTAGTCGAGGCGGGCGGCGGCGATGCCGCGGCGGTCCACCAGGCGCTGATGGGCGGCTTTGCTGATTCGACGATCTGGCGCCAGCACGGCGCGCGCATTCTGGAGCGCCGCTTTGCCCCCGGAGGAAAGGCGACCGTGCAGCTGAAGGACATGCGCACGATCACCGCTGCTGCCGCCGGCATGGGGCTCGACCTGCCCTTCGCCGGCCTTGCCGAGGCGCTCTACGCGGCCATGTGCCAAGGACCGCACGCCGAACTCGATCACAGCGCGCTCTATCTGGAACTGGCCGCGCGGGGTGCCGGAAAACTGCCCGCGTAAAAACCGGTTGCATTATATGACCCACGGGTCATAAACTTTCTCCCGTAACGGGAGAGAGTCGCGCGTGGCACTTCAGGTCATCACAGACAGACTGCGCTTCCCCGAAGGTCCAATCGCGCTTTCGGACGGTAGTGTGGTCGTCGTGGAGATCGAGGGTGGCGCCCTCACACGCGTCAGCCCAAATGGTGACCTCGCGGTCATTTCACAGCTCGAAGGCGGGCCAAACGGCGCAGCGCTCGGCCCCGATGGCTGGGTCGTCATCGCCAATTCCGGCGGCTGGCTCTATACCAGTGAAGCCAATGGCTGGCGGCGGCCGACCGGGCAATCCGATGTCCCCGGCTGGATCGAACGCGTCTCACTCGCCACTGGAGAGAGTCAGCGCCTCTACGATGCCTCCGGTGGCATGCGCCTGCAGAGCCCCAACGATCTCGTGTTCGATGCGCTGGGCAATTTCTACGTCACCGATCACGGCAAGCGTGACGGGCGCACACTGGGGCTTGGTGCGGTGCACTACGGCGCGCCGGATGGCAGCTTCCTGCGCCCGGTCGTCACCGGCCTGATCACCCCCAACGGCGTGGGCCTCTCGGCCGACGGGAAGACGCTGTTCGTGGCCGAAACGGTCACGCGCCGGATCCTGTCCTATCCCATTGTCGCACCCGGCGAAGTCAGCCTGCTGCCCTGGCCTGCCCCGGCCGGCGGGCACCTCGTGGCCGGCCTGCCCGATCGCAACTTCCTCGACAGCATGGCGCTCGATGCTGAGGGCCACATCTGCGTCGCCAGCTTCAACGCCTGCGGCATCTGGCGCATCTCGCCCAATGGCGCTGCGCGCCGCTTCACCCCGCTCGACGATTACTACGCCACCAACATCGCATTCGGCGGCCCGGATCGGCGCACAGCATTCGTCACCCTCTCCTCCACCGGGCGGCTGGTGTCGTTCGAATGGCCCTGCCCCGGTCAGCCTCTTGCCTTTGAAGGACCTGCATCGTGAGTTTCGTCCCCGATCTGCTCGCCGGCCGCAGCGCCTTCATCGCTGGCGGAACCAGCGGCATCAATCTCGCCATCGCCCAGGCCTATGTCGCGCACGGCGCCAAGGTGGCAGTGCTGAGCCGCAAGGCTGAAAAGGTGGAGGCCGCAACCGCCGCGATCGGCCACGGCGCCATCGGCTTTGCCGCCGATGTCCGCGATGCCGAAGCGGTGAGCGCGGCGATGAAGGCAGCTGCAGAGGCGAACGGCCCGTTCGATGTGATCGTCTCGGGCGCGGCGGGCAATTTCGTCGCCCCTGCTGCCGCGCTTTCGCCCAACGGCTTCAAGACTGTGGTCGATATCGACCTCGTCGGCACCTTCCATGTGTTTCGCGCCGGGTATGAACTGGCGAAGAAGCCCGGTGCCTCGTTCATCGCGATCTCCGCGCCGCAGGGCTCCGCGCCCTATTTCGCGCAGGCCCACGTTTGCGCGGCCAAGGCGGGGATCGACATGCTGGTCAAATGCCTCGCCTTCGAATGGGGGCCGGAAGGCGTGCGGGTGAACAGCCTCGTCCCCGGTCCAATCGACGGCACCGAGGGCATGGCCAAGCTCGCCCCCAACGAAGCGATGCGCAAGATCGCGACCGAGGCGACTGCGCTGCGCCGCTTCGGCAACACCGGCGATGTCGCGATGCTGGCGCTCTACCTTGCCTCCGACGCCGCATCCTATGTGACCGGCGCGATCATGCCGGCCGATGGCGGCCAGATGCTGGCGGGCAACGGCGCATTCAGCCCGGCCCGAATTTTCCAATAGTAGAACAATCCGGAGAGAACCTGATGCGCAAGACCAACAAGGTCATCATCACCAGCGCGACCACGGGCGCGATGCATATGCCGGTGATGTCACCCTATCTGCCGATCACCCCCGAACAGATCATCGCGGATTCGGTCGGCGCAGCGGAAGCGGGCGCTGCCATCGTCCACCTCCACGCGCGCGATGCGGAAACCGGCTGCCCCGTCACCGATCCGGCGGTCTATGGCCAGTATCTGCCCGCCATCAAGCAGCAGTCCGATGTCATCATCAACATCACCACCGGCCAGCCCGCGATCCGCCGCAAGCCCGATGGCGGGTTCGATGTGAAGACCGCCTGGGCCGATGTGCTCGACGAGCGGCTCGCCGCGCCCAAGCAGTTCGAGCCGGAGATCACCAGCTTCAACATGGGGCCGATGAATGCGGCCAACTGGATGCTGGGCATGCGGTACGAGCTCGACAAGCTGAGCGACTGGGAAAGGCTCTTCGTGCTGAGCACCAAGGACCTCACCATGCAGAACACTTTCGCCTCGATGGAGCGCATCGCGAAGGAGCTCGGCCAGGAACGCGGCGTCGTTTTCGAGTATGAATGCTTCGATATCGGCCACCTCTACAGCCTGAAAATGCTGGAAACGATGGGCTGGGTGAAGCCGCCCTATTTCATCCAGTCGGTGTTCGGCTTCCTTGGCGGCATCGGCACCGGCATGCGCCATGTCCATCACTTCAAGGACACCGCCGACGAGCTGTTTGGCGATGACTACATCTGGTCATGCCTCGCGGCGGGCAAATCGCAGATCCCCACGATCACCCAAGGCGCGCTGCTGGGCAGCAGCGTGCGCGTCGGGCTCGAGGATTCGCTCTGGTACGGCAAGGGCCAGCTCGCGAAATCCTCGGGCGAACAGGTTGGCCGCATCCGCCGCATTCTCGAAGAGCTCGGCCTCGAGATCGCCACGCCAGACGAAGCGCGGGCGATGCTGGGCACCAAGGGCGCCAACAACGTCAAGTTCTAGTCTCCATTTGCTGAAGGAATCCGCCATGGCCGCCGCTGCCGCCGGACACAACCAGACCGCTTCCGCACAGATCTTCGAACGTGCGCGCCATGTCATGCCTTCGGGCTACACGCGGCACCTCGTCGTGCAGAAGCCCAACCCGACATACGCCGCATCCGGCGATGGCTGCTGGATCACCGATGTCGAGGGCAACCGGCGGCTCGACTGGGTCAACAACTTCTCCTCGCTGATCCACGGCCACAACAAGCGCGAAATCGTCGATATGCTCGCCGCGCAGGCCGGGCGGCTGATGTCCGCCGTGCTGCCCACCGAATGGGAAGTCTCGCTGGCGGAGATCCTGTGCGAGCGCATCCCGTCGGTCGAACGCGTGCGCTTCATGAACAGCGGAACCGAGGCCAACCAGATCGCGATCAAGGCAGCTCGCGCCTATACCGGCAAGCCCAGGATCGCCAAGATGGAAGGCGGCTATCACGGCCAGTTCGATCTGCTGGAAGCCAGCTTCCAATCGAACCCCGGCAACTGGGGCCCGGCCGAGCGGCCCAATGCCACGGCCTACCAGGTTGGCCATCCGCAAGGCCTGCTCGATCTCGTCACGATCCTGCCGCTCAACGATATCGAGGCGACGCGCGCCATCCTGCGCGCCGAGGCGGACCAGCTCGCTGCCGTCATCCTCGATCCGCAGCGCTTGCAGCTCGGCATGGTCGCCCCACACCGCCCCTATCTTGAAATGCTGCGCGAAGAGACCGAGAAGCTCGGCATCGTGCTGATCTTCGATGAGGTCTGGTCGCTGCGCGCAGGCTACAACGGCTTCCAGGGCGAAATCGGGATCACGCCCGATCTCACCACCATGGGCAAGATCATCGGCGGCGGCATTCCCGTCGGCGGCTGCGGCGGCCAGCAGAAGTTCATGAGCGTGTTCGAGGTCGATGCGGGCGATCCGAAGATCAAGCACAGCGGCACTTTCACTGCCAATCCGATGGCCATGGCCTGCGGCACCACCTCGCTGCGCCTGCTGACGCCCGAAGTCTTCGCCCGCATGGCCGCGCAGGGCGAACGGCTGCGCGAGGGCCTGCGCGCGATCCGGCGCGATCTGGGGATCACGGCGCAAGTGCTGGGCGAAGGCTCGCTTTCGGGCATGACTCCTACCGAACTGCCGCTGAACAACTACCGCGAGTTGGCCTATGCCTTCGCCACCGAAATCGCCCCCAAGCTGCCGGTGATCCAGACGGAGCTGCTGGCGGAAGATCTCCTCACCATGCGCGGCGGTTTTGTCGGCTCGACGCCGATGACCGATGACGATATCGATTTCACCATCGCCGGCGCCCGCCGCGCATGGACGAGGATCATGGCGCAATGAACCTTTCCGCGCAGGTCCGCCGCCATCCGGTCCGCTGGTTCTATGGCATAGCAGTGGGCATCGCCGCGCTGCTGTGGACCTACGCCATGATCCACACCGTGCTCTGGCCAAACTTTGGCGGACCGGGCGTGAGCCTGGGGGATTACTTCTACATCGAGCGCGCCAAGGTCGCCGCTGCCCACCCCTACTGGGCGGCCCATTCGGATGGCGTGCCGCTCAGCCTCATGGGCTACTGGCAAGTGCCGCAGGTCTCGATGTTCCTGTTCTTCCCGGGCGCGCCGACCACGGCGGCCCTGCTTGTGGCCGGGATCGGCTGGGGCCGGCAGGGCGTTGCCCCGCTGCTCTCGCTCTACAAGCCGATCCTGGGGGACCAGACCTGGCGCGACGGCGTGCGGCTCTATGCCGCCTTGCTGCTGATCGTCGCGGGGGCCGCCGGGCTCTCGTCCGCAGCCGCGTTCTTCCTGGTCGGCGATGCGGCGCGCAGCGTTCTGGTCAAGGCGTTCGGCATGCAGTCGCTCGGCACGTTCTGCGCGGCCTGGGGTGTGGCGCTGTTCATGAATCAGGGCGGATTGCTCGAGGAGCTGGGCTGGCGCGGTTTTGCGTGGCCCGCGCTCGCCCGCAGGCTGGCAAGCCCGCTATCCGCAGCGCTCCTGCTCGGTGTGATGTGGGCGCTATGGCACTTCCCGCGCGAAGTGCCCTTGCTGCTGACCGGGCAGAACACGATCCCGAACCTCCTGCTCGGCCAGTTCAATTTCATCATCACCTGCACCGCGATGACGATCGTGGCGGTCTATTTCGTCAACCTGTCCGGCGGCAGTGTCTGGCCTGCGATCATCGTCCACGGCAGCCTCAACATGCTCTACGGCGCGTTCAAGCTGCGCCCCGATGGCGATGGCGGCGGCGGCAATGTCTATAGCCACTCCATCTGGCTCTGGCTCGGCGCAGCGGCCATAGTGCTGCTGATCTCGGGCAAGGACCTCGGCTGGTCGACCCGGCTCAGGCTCCACGGCGGCGATGGCCGCACCGATCCCTCACGCATCTGGTCCGAACGGGAGAACCAAGCCCATGGCCTATGATCGTTCCCGCGCGCTGTTCGAGCGTGCTCGCGCCGTCCAGCCCGGCGGCAACACCCGCCACATGATCGTGTTCGGCCCGCCGATGCTCTACGCCAGCCGCGGCGAGGGCTGCCGGGTCACCGATGTCGATGGCAACGTCTATATCGATTGGGTCAACAACTTCTCTACCCTGATCCACGGCTATGGCCACCGCCCGACGATCGAGGCGGTGAAAGCGCAGGCCGAGCGCATGCTGTGCTGCATCCTCCCCGCCGAGCCCGAAGTGGAGCTGGCCGAGCGCATCTGCGCGCGCTGGCCCGGTGCCGATCAGGTGCGCTTCATGAATTCGGGGACCGAAGCGATCATGGTCGCGGTCAAGGGGGCCCGGGCGCTGACGGGGCGCTCCAAAGTCGCCAAGTCCGAAGGCGGCTATCACGGCCAGTACGATCTGGTCGAAGCGAGCTTCCTGCCGACCGCCGAGACCTGGGGCCCGGCCGAACGCCCCGCAGCCCCGCCCTTCGGGCGCGGCACGCCGCAAAGCCTGCTGGATGAAGCGGTGATCTTCCCGTTCAACGATACCGCCGCCACGCTCGCGATCCTCGAGGAACAGGCCGAGAGCCTCGCTGCCGTGGTGATCGACCCGATTCCCGCCCGGCTCGGCTTCTCCCCCGCTGACCCCGCCTATCTCGCCGCGATCCGCGATTTCTGCACGCGGCGCGGCGTTGTGCTGATCTTCGACGAGGTGTTCTGCGGCCGCGCAGGCTACCACGGCGCGCAAGGCCGCCTCGGCGTGACGCCGGACATGACCGCGCTCGGCAAGATCATCGGCGGCGGCCTGCCCATCGGCGCAGTGGCCGGCACGCGCGCCGCGATGGCGGTGTTCGACAATCTGGCGGGGCCGCTCAAGATCAGCCATTCGGGCACCTTCACCGGCAATCCGATGACGATGGCCGCCGGCTGCGCCGCCCTCGATGCGCTGACGCCAGAAGCCTTCGCGCAGCTCGAACGGCAGGGCGATGCCCTGCGCAACGGCCTCACCGCGCATTTCGAGGCGCTCGGCCTTGCCATGCGCGCCAATGGCCTTGCCTCGATGACCAGCCTGCAGTTCTTCCGCGAACCGGCACGCAACTACCGCGAGTTTCATGTGCGCTCTGGCACGGATTACCTGGCTCGGATGAAACAACTGCACGGCCTGATGCTGGAGGCGGGCGTGCTCATGGCCACGCGCGGCCTGATGGTCGGCTCGACCGCGATGACCGATGCCGATATCGCCGAGACCGTGGACCGCGCCGGACAGGCGCTGGCCCGTTTTGCCGAGGCGGAAAGGATTGCGGCTTGAGGCGCTTTACCACCAGCGTATCCCTGATGTGGCGCGATCTGCCGATCGCGGAGCGGTTTGCATCGGCCAGGGCGGCGGGTTTCTGCGGCGCGGAAATCCAGGTGCCGGGCGAAGCCGCCGCAGCCGATTGGGCCGCAGCGGCAGAGTCATCGGGCCTGCCCATCACGCTGATGAACCTTGATATGGGCGATTATCTGGGCGGCGGTCCGGGCCTTTCCGGCGTACCGGGGCGCGAAGCCGCCTTTGCCGCGGCGCTTGATATCGGGCTCGATGCCGCCGCGCTGCTGAAGCCCGCAATCCTCCATATCGGCCCCTCCCGCGTGCCCGAAGGCGTGGCCCGCGAGGCCTGTCTCGATGTCTACCGCGCCAATGTCGCGCTCGCGCTTGAACAGGCCTGCAGCCGCGGGATCACGGCGCAGCTCGTGGTCGAAGCGGTCAACCGCGCCGAGGCCCCCACCGCGCTGATCGGCACGACCGCCGAAGCCGCCGCCATTGCCGCCGACTTTGGCGGGGCGCTGGGTCTGCTATTCGATCTCTATCACGCGGCAGCAGGCGGCGAGGATCCGCTCGCCAGCTACCGGACCCATGCCGGGGCTATCGCGCATATCCAGTTCTCCGACTTGCCCGGCCGCCAGCCGCCCGGCAAGGGCACGCTCGATTTCGCCGCGTTGTTCGCCGGGATCGAGGCCGCTGGCTACGCGGGAGCCTGGGGCGCGGAATACATGTCGTTTGCCGGCACCGGCGCAACGCTCGGCTGGATGGAAGCGCTGGCGTGACGCCAACAGCAACAGGCTTGGCCGAGGCCTTCGCCGCGCTCCCTCCGGCGCTCCACACGCCGATCCTGCGCATCGAGGATCGCCACGGCACTTGCCGCTTCGCCGCCGCCCGCGCACCCGCGACCGCCGACGGCGCGTTCCACGTCGCCTCCATCACCAAAACGATGACCGCCACGGTGATCCTCCAGCTGATCGAGGAAGGCGCCTTCTCGCTCGAGACCCCGTTCGACGATCTCGGGGTGATTGACCGCACGTTAACGCAGGGGCGGCTCGATGGCGGGATCACGATCCGCCACTTGCTCTCGCACACCGCCGGCATCCGCGACACGATGGAGGACGATGCCGAAACGCTGGGCGGCCCGGCGCCGGGCAGCGTGATCGGCCGGCTGATGCTCGATCCCGGCAAGCACTGGCAGCCTTTCGATCCCGCCCGCCCCGACGACGCGAACGCCGGGGTCATCAACCACTTCTTTGCCAGCGGCACTGCCGATGCGCGCCTTTCCCCGCCGGGCGCGCGCTTCCATTATTCCGATACCGGCTACATGCTTCTCGGCCTCCTGATCGAGCGCGCGGGGGGCGAGCCGCTGCACGCAGCCTACCGCCGCCGTCTGTTCGATCCGGCCGGCATCGACGATATCTGGCTGGCCTACCGCGAGCCGGCGCGGCTGCCCGAAATCGATCAATACTTCGGTGACATGCCCCTTCTCGCCAGCGGCGTCTCGCTCAGCTTCGACTGGGCGGGCGGCGGCCTTGTCGCCACCGCGGCAGCGCTCGCCACGTTCCTGCGCGCGCTGCTGGCCGGGTCCCTGTTCCGCAAGCCTGAGACGCTGGCAGCAATGCAGGACTGGGCCGCGCCCGAAGGCATGGCCGCGCCGCGCACAGGCGTCGGACTTGGCCTGTTCCGGGTCGAGCGCGATGGCATGACCCTCATCGGCCATTCCGGCGCACCTGCCGCGCGCATGTTCACCGATCCCGATTGCGGCCTCTTCCTCACCGGCACAGCCAACCAGGCCATCGGTGCGGCGGACTGGCACTGGCCGCTGCTTGCCCTCGCCCGAAAGGAATTCGCATGACCACTGCTGCCGAAACCTTCATCGAAACCGTGCTTGAAAAGGTCAAGGCCGGCACCGGGAGTTCGGTCAGCGCATGGCTCGCCCCCGGCGCGCGGCTGTTCACCCCGCGCCATCACAAGCCGGTCACCGATCCCAATCACTTCGCGATCATTCTCCAGTCGATCCCCAAGGTCCTCGAAAACTTCCGCTACGACCGCACCTGGGCAGCGGGCGACGAGGCAATCATGGAGTTCAAGGGCAATATCGGCGCGGTCGAAGTCCACGGGCTCGATATCTTCACCATCGACGACAACGGCCAGATCAGCGAGCTCACCGTGTTCGTGCGCCCGACCAAGGCCCACGCCGCTCTCGCCGAGCGCGAGGATGCGATGGTGATCGAAACGCTTCAGAAATTGCAACGCGGCGAAGCCATCGGCTGATGCGGCGGCTCGACGATCCGTTCTGCACAATGGCCGCCCCGCGCGCTTCGGGGCATCTCGACGTCGGCGAAGGCCACCAGATCCACTGGGTCGAAATGGGCAGCGCGGACGGCCTGCCCCAGATCATCTGCCACGGCGGTCCGGGCGGCGCGATGATGCTGGGCAGCGGGCGCTTCAGCGATAGCACGCGCCTGCGCAGCGTCCATTTCGACCAGCGCGGCTGCGGCCAGTCCACCCCTCGCGGCGAACTCGCCGCCAACAGCCTGCAGCACAGCGTCGCCGATATGGAGGCGCTACGCCGCCATCTCGGCATCGAGCGCTGGTTGGTCAGCGGCGGCTCCTGGGGCTCGACGCTCGCGCTCGCCTATGCGCAGGCGCATCCCGAACGCTGCCTTGGCCTGTTCCTTGTCGGCGCATGGCTCTGCCGCAAGCGTGACACGCGCTGGTGGTTCCACGGCGTCCGCGCGCTGTTTCCCGAACTGTGGGAGGCGTTTGCCGGTGCGGTCCCGCCCAAAGAGCGAGGCGATCTGCGCGAAGCCTACTGCAAGCGAATTCTGGGCGACGATCCCGAAATTGCGGCCGATTTTGCCACCCGGCTGTTCCTCTACGAAGAAGGCTTCATGCACTTCGATGCGCCGCTGACCCCGCCCGATCCCCTGCGCGGGCGCGACTATGGCCGCATTTTCGCGCACTATGCCGCGCACGATTTCTTCGTCGACGATGACCAGCTGCTGCGCGAGGCGGACCGGCTGGCGGGCATTCCGGTCCATATCATCACCGGCCGCTACGATTGCTGCACCACGCCGGAGAACGCTTTCGATCTGGCGCAGGCGGTGCCGCATGCGGTGCTGGAGATCGTGCCCGGCGCAGGCCACTATCCCACCGAACCGACCTTCGCCCGCGCCGTCGCGCGCGCGGCACAGGGCTTTGCCGCCAAAGTCGGCGGCTGGTGAGCGGCAAGGTCCCCTTCGGCCAGCTCGCAGCCTATGCCCTGCCGGGGCTGCCGCTTTCGCTGCTGATCTCGCCCTTCCCGGCGTTGCTCATGGCCTTCTACGCCAAGCACACTGCCGCAACCACTGCGGGCATCGCCACGATCATTCTCTTTGCGCGCATTTTCAACGGCGTGATCGATCCGCCGATCGGCTATCTCTCCGATCGCACCCGTGGCCGGTTCGGCCCGCGCAAGCCCTGGCTAATCGGCGGCGCGCTCATCTCGGTTCCGGCGTTCTACGTGGCCTACATGCCGCCCGCCGATGCCGGCAACGCATGGTTCGCGCTCGCCATTGTCAGCTTCTACATCGCGCATTCAGTGATCGCGACGCCCTACAACAGCTGGACCGGCGAGATCAGCACCGAATACGCCGAACGTTCGCGCATTGCCGGGGCGCAGACGCTGACCCTGCTGATTGGCGGGGTGTTCTTCCTTGCCCTCCCTGAAATCCTCTCGGCGCCGGGAATCGGCCTGCTCAAGACCTCGGCGCTGAACCGCGAGGCCATGGCCGTGTTCGGCCTGATCGGCATGATCGCCATGCCCATCGCGATTGGCCTTGCCGTGTGGAAAGTGCCGGTCGGCACCGTCACCCAGGGCGAAAGTTACGGCATGCTGGAGATGCGCACGGTCTTTACGCTCAACGGCCCGTTCCGCCGCTTCATCGCCGCCGACATGCTGAGCGCGATCGGCTGGGCGGTGAGCTATGCGCTGATCACCATCGTGCTCGACAACTACTTCGGCTTTGGCGAGGGGATCGTGCTGTTCCTGCTCAGTGCCACCGCCGCGCAGCTCCTCGCGATCCCGGTCTGCACCCGGCTCGCAGCGCGCTTCGGGAAGCATCAAGTCTATGCCTGGGGCCAGATCCTCAATGGCGCACTCCTGCCGGTCTACCTGCTGTTTCCGCCGGGCGGGCAGGCCAATTTCCTGCTGATGCTGGCCTTCGGCAGCTTCGTCAGCGCGCTCGGCACGCCCAACATGCTGTTTCCCAGCGCGCTGCTGGCCGATCTGGCAGACTACGACAGCCTCAAATCCCGCCAGTCGCGCCCCGGCATCTATTTCTCGATGCGCACGCTGCTCAATCCTGCAGGCGGCGCGATCGGCGGGGCGCTGGGGTTCTACATGCTCTCGATCGTCGGCTTCGATCCCTCGGCCAAGGTCAATAGCGCCAGCGCAACCTTCGGCATGCTGATGACTTCCACCTTCGTGCCGCTGCTATGCTTCATCCTATCCGGCGCGCTGATGCGCGGCTACGAGATCACCGCCCGCCGCCACGCCGCGATCCGCCGCGCACTCGATCGGCGCGATCAGGCCATGATCGGCGGCGAAGCGAGCCTGATCGGCGCAACCGTCCTCGACCGCTGATCAGAGCGCTGCGAACAGGCCTGCGATCACCGCCTCGGCAATGATCATGTGCCCAGCAAGCGCCGGATGCACCCGATCAGGCGCGAGCGCCATGGGATGCAGCGCTTCCAGCACATGGTCGAACGCAGCCTGCACATCGATGAAGCCAAGGCCCTGCTCCGCCGCCACGCCGCTCGCGATGGCGGCATAGGCGTCCATTCTCGCCCGCATCGGTTCCGTGCGATCAGGCTCGATGAAGAAGGGCCCCGCCACGCTCACCCCGATGCCCGCTGCGCGGGTCTCGGTCACCAGCCGCGTCAGCGTTTCGCGGTATTCCTCCGGCCCGATCTGCCAATCGCCCCAGTTCGTGCGGCTGAAGGCGCGCCACACATCGTTGATGCCGATCATGATCACCACGTGATCAGGCGCGATCGCCAGAACATCGCTCTGCCAGCGCGCCGCAAGGCCGCGCACCGTATCGCCCGAAACGCCCATGTTGACGATGCGTTGGCGGTGCGCCGGGCACCGGGCGGTGAGCAGCGCGGCGACCAGCGCGACATAGCCTGTGCCGAGCGGCGTGCCCATGACCCCCTCGCCAACCGGGCGGAGCCGGTCGCAGTCCGTGATGGAATCGCCGATGAACAGCACTTTGCTTGGCATCATTGGATCAAGCGTCATGCGTCAAACTCCTGCCATGCGGTGCGATCAGCTGGCCCCGGCGCGACATGAAGGCGCGGCGTTTCCCCCAGTTCCATCACCAGCGAGCCGAAGCTGAAGCCATCCCGCTTGCCCTCGGTTTCCCCCACGCGGCAAATCGGCCCCTCACGGCAGGCGAGCACCGCCTTGGCCGCCGCGACATCCAGGCGTTGCGCCGGATCGATGCGCTCATAAAGCGTTGCGAGGCGCGCCTCGGTAGTGAAACCGAAGCGGGCGGTGCGCTGTGCTTCGTCCATCCCGGCAATCATCGCCTCGAACCAGCCTTGGTGCGGATTGGCGACGGGGTGATTGCTGTGCGCCACAACGAGATCACCGGCATCGCGGCGCCATTCGCTGACGCCATTTGCCGAACATTCGAGGCTGACGGCGCGGCCGTGGCCATCGGGGACGATATAGTTCTGGCCCGAAGCATGGTGCACATGCCGCAGGAACCCGTGCCCGGCTGCCGGAGAACCGCTGGCCAGGTAGCTGCGCACGACGAGGTCTTCGGCAAGGCCGGTGCGTGCCGGATCGAGTTGCAGCAGCGAATTGCAGGTGATGGCAAGGCCGCGCCTGGTCATGCCGCACAAACTGATCTTGCCAGCCACCGTGAAGACGAGGGCGCGGTCGCCATCAGGCTGCATGAAGCGCAGCAGAGTCTGTCCGCCATCCCACCATGTAGGTACGTCCATGGTCTGCGCAATGAGCAGCGGCGCATCTGGCCCGGCATCTGAACCGAGCGATGAGCAGCCCTTGGGCGCAGTCTCGCGGTCTCGCGCATATTCCATGCGCACCCAAGGCTCCTCGTCAGAAAGCATGCGCGCGAACACGCGGGCGTAGGGGATGCCGGAGCCTTCGGCGATGCCGCGGAGTTCCTCCAACAGGTCAGGCGCAAGGCGCTCGGCCGCATCGAGGAAGCCCTGATCGATCAGTCCGTCCAGATAGGCGCCCGCAGGTTCGCCAAGATCGGCAGCAATCGCTTCCTCCCACAAGGCGTGGTGGCGCGCGATTTCCTCGCGCAGTGCCTCGCCATGCTGGCGTCCGCGCTGGCGGGGCGTGCCATAGAGATCAAGGGTGTGCAGTTTGCCCAGAAAGCTCACGCCACCAGCCCCAGCATTTCACGGGCCACCCATGGCGTTGCCACCCGCGCACCCAGATCGCGCACGATCCGCGCTGCCTTAGCGCAAAGCTCGGCATTGCTGCGGGCCAGCGCCCCCTTTGCAAGGTAGATGTTGTCTTCAAAGCCCACGCGCACATGCCCGCCCATCAGCGTCGCGGCGGCGACCATCGGAAAGCTGCTGCGCGAAACCCCGAATGCCGACCAGATTGCGCCCGGCGGCAGCATGGCAAGGCCCAGCTGGATCGCCTCGATGCTCGCCGGCCAGCCATAGTTGATGCCAAGCACGAACGAGAACATCGGCTTCGGCCCGAAGCGCCCATCGGCCAGCAACTCCCGCGCCAGCACCAGATCGCCCGGATTGAAGATCTCGATCTCGGGCTTCGCCCCCGCGTCCAGAATAGCCTGCGCCATGATCCGCACATTGCGCGGCGTGTTCATGACCACCTGATCCCCCGAATTCATCGTGTTGAGATCGAGCGTGGCGATCTCGGGCCGCAGCGCAGGGATGTGGCTTACCCGTTCGAGCGGCGGCAGCAGGGTCGTTCCCGGCGCGGCAAGGCGCGGATCTTCAGCATCCGG
Source organism: Novosphingobium sp. FG137 (assembly GCF_057809735.1). Classification (NCBI taxonomy): domain Bacteria; kingdom Pseudomonadati; phylum Pseudomonadota; class Alphaproteobacteria; order Sphingomonadales; family Sphingomonadaceae; genus Novosphingobium; species Novosphingobium sp. FG137. The sequence continues at coordinate 263,672 of NZ_JBMDKN010000002.1, forward strand.
CACAAAGCGCCCACCAGGCCCCGTGGTGAGGTTGAGGATAAGCTGCGATCCGGCGTTCCGGATGCGCTCGACCACCTCGGTATAATGCGCCAGTTCCATCGAGGGCCGGCCATCATCATGCCGCACATGAATATGTACGATCGCCGCCCCCGCAGCCTCGGCCTCCAGCGCCGAAGTTGCGATCTGTTCCGGCGTGATCGGCAGATAGGGGGTCATGTCGGGCCGGGTGATATTCCCGGTAAGGGCGCAGGTCAGGATCACATCGCGCATCGGCAGGCTCCAGAATGGCAAGCGGCGACGGGTTATCTCGCGCCGTCAGAGATGGCGGCCGCCGTCGACGTAGATTGTCGCCCCCGTGGTGGCCGTCAGCAGGCGCGCTGCAGCCAGCACCGCATTGGCCACTTCGGTCACGTTCGCCAGCCGGCCGAGCGGGGTGGCGGCGATCGTGCGCGCGATGAATTCGGGGCCGCGCCCCTGCGCAAACGGCGTGTCGAGCGCCGAGGGGGCCACGCTCACCGTCCGCACGGCCGGCGCCAGGGCCTTGGCGAGCGAAATCATCGCCGTATCCATGGCGGCCTTGGCGGCGCCATAGGCGATGTTGCTGCCAAGGCCTGTTCGCGCGGCGACCGAAGAGACATTGACGAAGACCGGATCGGTCCCCGCGCGCAGCAGCGGCGCAAGGTCCCGCGCCAACCGCAGCGGCCCCATGGCGTTCGCAAGGAACACCTCGTCGATCAGCCCATCATCGAGGTGCGGCAAGTCCGCCAGCGCGACCGAGCGGGTCACGCCCGCCGCCGTCACCAGAATATCGACCGCGCCGTACTTCTCCGCCACCCGCTGCGTGAAGGCACGGATCGAAGCGGAATCCGCCAGATCGAGCCGCGCGTGAACTGCATGGCCGCGCCCCGGCGCGGTCCAGTCAGCCGCGCCCTGACGCGAGGCCGCAACAACCCGCGCGCCCAGATCGCAGGCCTGCGCCGCCACCGCAGCGCCCACGCCGCCGCGTCCGCCCACAATCACCACCCGCGCACCGGCAAAGCCGCGCAGCAGTTCGGCGAGCGAGGCGCTCATATCTGGCGCGGTCCGCCATCGGCCGCGCGCGCAAGACCATGGTGGAACTGGCTCCCGAACGGCTGGTAGCTCGCGCCCTCTAGCCACTCCAGATCAAGCTCCATCCCGATCCCCGGCACTTCGGGGATCACAAGGTAGCCGTCCTCGATCCGGTTGACCGCTTTCACCACCTGCCGCCAGGGATCGCGATCCTCGCGGACATAGCCCTGGACGTCCCAGTTCACCGTCGCCGCCGCCATCTGGATATGGGCCGCCGTCGCCACGGGCGAAGTGAAGTTGTGCGGCACGATGCGCTGCTGGCGCGATTCGGCGATCGCGGCGATCTTGCGCATCTGCGTAAAGCCGCCAGCAAGGCCGATGTCCGGCCGCAGGATCGCGATATCCGGGCAATCCGAGTAATCCCGGAACTCCCAGATATTGGTCACCCGCTCAGCGAGCGCGACCGTTCCGCCCATGCTGCGTGCCGCCTGCACATTGGCCGCAAGGCTGAACGGCATGACCGGATCTTCGAGGAAGTAGGGCCGCATGGACCGCACCCCCTCGGCAAACACGCCCGCAAGGTCAGGGGGCAGATTGCGGTGCATCTCGACCGCGATGTCGATATCCCAGCCCACCGCCGCGCGGGTTTCCTGCACGGTGGTGATCACATCCTGCAGCATCCGCGCGGTTGTCTGCCGTGCCCAATCACCCACGAAGGGCTTGAGCTTGATGGCGGTGAAGCCCTCGTCGCGCGCGGCCACGGCCCCCGCGATCAGCGCATCGACCGAGCCCGCTTCAACCAGCAGGATCGCCCGCACCTTGTCGCGCACCCGCCCGCCGAGCAGCTGCCACACCGGCACGCCCAGCGCCTTGCCCTTGATGTCCCACAACGCCTGATCCAGCGCGGAAACCGCCGCCATCTGGCACGCATCGCGAATGCAGTGGTGCTTGATCGCCAGCTGAAACAGCCACTCCGGCCGGAAGGCATCCGCACCGATATAGATGGCCTTGAGGTCCTCGATCACCGCCGCCGTTGCCAGCGGATGGGGAAAATACGTCGCCTCCCCGATCCCGATCGCGCCGCCCTCGGTGGTTACCGTGACGAACAACCAATGCCCCGCGACGTGAGCACGGATTTCAGCAATCGGAGCGGTGTGAAGGCGAGATACTGACATGACTTTCAGGTCATATAATGGGATCTATGCATTTGCAACCTGGCACCATTCTAGCGCTCAAACTCTTTGTTGGAGGCAACTCTATGGCCTCCGGCAATTATATGACCACCTCGTCATATAATTGCCGCAACCCCGCCCCCCTTGAGCATCTGCCACCCGCCTCCATCACAGGCAGGCGTGGCCTCCTGCTGCCTGTCTTCACCGCCATTTCCCTCTGATCAGGATTGACCGCCGGCGGACGGACCACCACAGTCGCGCCATGATCAAACATCTCTCGCGCCGCACCATCCTTGCCGCCGCCAGCGCCGCCGCACTCGGCCTCGCCTTCATCTCCCCGCGCGCCCCGCTGGCTGCCGCTTCCGAACCCGCGAGTGCAGACTGCGCACCGGACAATGGCGGGCTCAGCCTGCCGCCGGGCTTCTGCGCCACGGTCTTTGCCGATCACCTCGGCCATGCCCGCCACCTCACTGTCGGTGCGGACGGCACGGTCTACGTCAACACCTGGGACTATCCCGACTACTTCCCCGGCGCACCCGCACCTGCCGGCGGCTTCATCGTCGCGCTGAAGGACCGCGATGGTGATGGCGCCGCCGACGTGACCGAGCGCTTCGGCTCGAATGCCCGCAAGGGCGGACAGGGCGGCACCGGCATCGCGCTGTGGAACGGGGCGCTCTATGCCGAGGAGGGCAGCACCATCGTCCGCTATGCGCTCACCCCCGGCGTGGCAGTGCCCGGCGGCGCGGGCGAAACGGTCGTCTCCGGCCTCGTCATGAAGGGGGATCACCCAATGCATCCCTTCGCGATCGACAAGGGCGGCCTCCTCCTCGTCAATTCCGGCTCGGCCTCCAACACGTGCGAGAGCCCCAATCGCCAGCCCGGTGCAAAAGGCGCAGACCCTTGCATCGAACAGCAGACGCGCGGCGGCATCTGGGCCTACCGTGCCGACAAGACCGGACAGGTCTTCTCCCCCGCCGACCGCTGGGCCACCGGCATCCGCAACACCGGCGGCATCGCGTTCGACAGCGCGGGCCGTGTTTTCGCCACCCAGCACGGGCGCGATCAACTCTCGCAGAACTGGCCCGCGCTCTATTCCGGCGAACAAGGCGCGGAATTGCCGAGCGAGATCCTGTTCTCCCCGTTCAAGGGCGCCGATTTCGGCTGGCCGACCTGCTACTACGATGGCCAGCGTCACGTGCTAGCCCCCGAATATGGCGGCGATGGCGGCAAAATGCAGGGCCGCTGCGCCGGAAAGACGCCCATCGTGGCCGCTTATCCCGCGCACTGGGCGCCCAATGATGTCGCGATCTACAGCGCAGGCCGCTTCCCCGCCGCCTATGCCGAGGGCGCGTTCATCGCTTTCCACGGCTCATGGAACCGCGCGCCCGCGCCGCAGGACGGCTATCTCGTCGCGTTCCAGCCGCTGAAGGACGGCAAGGCCTCGGGTACATGGATCCGCTTTGCCGATGGCTTTGCCGGAGAATACCGCGAACCCGGCCGCGCCGCCCACCGCCCGGCGGGCCTCGCCGTGGGGCCGGACGGCGCGCTCTATATCGCTGATGACGTGCGCGGCACGATCTGGCGCGTGACCTACCACGGCGCGGCGGACGCTCCGCTCACCGCCGCCCCGCGCGCGGCGGTGAAAAGCGCGCTCACCACCGGCGATCCGTTCAGCGGCAAGCCCCCTCTCGCCCCGCCCGGCTCGAACGCGGAAGAAGTCGCGCTCGGCCAGCGGATCTATTTCGGCGAGGCCAAGGGCGGCACCTGCGCAGGCTGCCACGGCTCTGATGGGCGCGGCAGTTCCGCCGGCGGCTCGCTTGTCGGCCCCGCCTATCAATGGAGCGACGGCTCGCTCGAAGGCCTTGCCGCCACGATCCGCACCGGAGTCGCCAAGCCGAAGAAGGCCAGCGGCGGCATGCCCGCGATGGGCGGCGCGCCGCTGGATGAGGCCGATGCGCGGGCGGTGGCGGCCTACGTGTGGACCATGGGCCACCGCCCCGGCTGAGGCATCAGGCGGCGAGCCCCGCCGCCTTGATCCCCGCCAGCGCGGCGAGTTCGTCATTATCGCTGGTATCGCCCGTCACGCCGACCGCGCCGATCACAGCGCCATCGCTGCCGCGCACCAGCACGCCGCCCGCTGCAGGGACGATCCCCGCCGGATTGAGCCCGGCCGCGGCATTGATGAAGGTCGGCCGCTCGATCGCCATCTCACCGATGGTGCGCGAGGAGACCCCCAGCGCCAGCGCGCCCGAGGCCTTGGCGGTCGCGATCTGCGGGCGCAGGTTCGAGGAACCATCTTCGCGCGCGAGGGCGATCATGTGGCCACCGGCATCGAGCACGGCCATGCTGATCGGCTTCAGCCCAAGCGCGCGGGCTTCCTTGAGCGCGCCATCAACGATTGTCTGGGCCTGATCGAGCGAGATACGGGTCATGGGTGTTTACTCCTGGGGAAGATGACTGAGATTTGCGGGTTTCGGGCCGCCAGTGGCCCAATCGAGCAATTCGATGGTGTGGACGACAGGCAGACCGGCATGGCGCGCGATCTGCACCGCGCAGCCCACGTTGCCGGTGGCGATCACATCGGCCTTCAACGCGCTCAGCCGCTCGGCCTTCCTCGCGCCGAGCTGACCGGCGATCTCGCTCTGCAGGATGTTGTAGGTGCCCGCTGAACCGCAGCACAGATGCGCCTCCGCCGGCAGCCGCACGGCATAGCCTGCCTCTGCCAGCAGCCGCTTCGGTGCTTCGGTCACCTTCTGGCCGTGCTGCAAGGAGCAGGGCGGATGATAGGCCACAGAAAGCCCCCGCGCCGTCACCGGTGGCAGCCCCACCTTGGCGAGATATTCGCTTACATCCATCGCCAGCGCGCTCACCCGCGCCGCCTTTTCGGCATGGGCGGGATCGGCGCGCAGCATATGGCCATAATCCTTGATCGTGGTGCCGCAGCCTGATGTGGTGACGATGACCGCATCGAGGCCCTTCCCCTCAATCTCGCGCATCCACGCATCGACATTGCGCCGCGCCGCCGCCAGCGCATCGCTCTCGCGCCCCAGATGATGCACCAGCGCGCCGCAGCAGCCTTCGCCCTGCGCAAAGACAACCTCGTGCCCCGCCCGCTCCAGCAACCGCACCGTCGCCGCGCGCACCTCAGGGCTCAGCACCGGCTCGGCGCAGCCCTGCAGCAAAGCCACCCGGCCCTTGGGCCTCGCCATCCGTTCGGGCTGCACCAGCACCGGCGCAGGCACCCGCTTGGGAGCCAGCGCGACCATCGCCGCCAAGGGTTGCAGCGCCTTGATCCGCTTCATCAACGGCACGAATGGCCGGCCCAGCGGCGCAAGCTCCAGCGCCAGCCGCATCCGTCCGGAATGGGGCAGCACCCATGCCAGCAGCCGCCGTGTGGCCCGCTCATGCCAGGGTCGCCGATAATGCTCGTGGATATAGGCCCGCGCATGATCGACGAGGTGCATGTAGTTCACCCCCGAAGGACAGGTCGTCATGCAGGCAAGGCATGAGAGGCAGCGGTCGACATGCTTGACCGTCTCCGGACCCGGCACGCGCTGGTTTTCCAGCATGTCCTTGATCAGATAGATTCGCCCGCGCGGGCTGTCGTTCTCGTCACCCAGCAGCACATAGGTCGGGCAGGTCGCCGTGCAGAACCCGCAATGCACGCACTTGCGGATCACGCTTTCCGATGTCGCCATCGCCGGATCGGCGAGCGCACCTGCGTCAAACCGCGTCTGCATGCGCATCCTCCGCAAAGCGCCCGGTGGCGAACACGTCCATGGGGTCGAACGCCCGCCGCACCCGCGCTTCGAGCGCCAGCACACCGGGTGCGCGCGGATGAAACGCGGCAACCCGCGCGCGCATTTCGGCAGGCGCCAGGATCAGCCGCGCCTCCCCGCACAGCCGCGCCACAGCCACGCGCACCGCGTCATCGTCGCGATCGGTGCCGATCCAGAGCCGCCCGCCGCCCCAGTCCATGGCCCAGTCCGTTCCGGCAGGCAGGGCGGCTAAGAACTCCGGCGCAGCACGCGGCGGCAGATGCACATCCCAGCGCACCGCGCCGCGCAGGGCGCCGCCCGTCATCGCCTGCCGCCACAAGGGCGCGGCCTCGTCCTCGGCCACGGCCTCCAGCGCGCAGTGCCCTGCAAGCAGCCCCGGCAACGCCGCGCAGCGCGCCGCCACCGATGGCGCAAAGCCCGCCACGCGCAGCAGCACCGTGCCACCGGGCAAAGCGGCCGCGGCAGACACCTCCGCCCGGCTCCCCAGTGCACAAGCCATCGCCGCATGGGCAGCCGCCGGGCTCAGCCCGCGCGCCGCCAACGTCACCACATGGCGCGGACGTGGCAGCACTTTCACGGTCAGTTCGGTCATCGCGCCGATCCGCCCCCATGATCCCGCCATCAGCTTGGGCAGGTCATACCCCGTCACGTTCTTGACGACCTTGGCGCCTGCGACAAACACCTCGCCGCGCCCCGAAACCGCTGTCAGCCCCAGCAAATGATCGCGCGCGCTCCCCGCCGTCACCCGGCGCGAACCCGCCACGCCCGCCGCCACGGTTCCGCCGATGGTCGCGCCCGCCTCGCCCCACGGCTCGAACGCCAGCATCTGCCCTTCGCTCGCTACCAGCGCCTGCACATCGGCCAGCGGCGTCCCCGCCCGCACCGTCAGCACCAGTTCCGCCGGATCGTAATCGACCACACCCGCCAGCCCCGCCAGCGAGATCACTTCAGCATCACGCGGTGCGCCAAACTCCGCGCGCGTGCCGCCGCCGCGCAGCTCCAACTTGCGCCCACCCGCCGCCGCATCGGCGACGATTTCGGCGAGGTCCGCCGCATCCCTCGGCTCCAGCATCAGAAGCGCCCCATCATCAGAATCTGGGCAGCTCGGGATGCGGCAGCGCGCCGTGGTGGACATGCATCCGCCCCAGCTCCGCGCAGCGGTGCAGCACCGGAAACACCTTGCCCGGATTGAGCAGCAATTCCGGATCAAACGCGCACTTCACGCGCTGCTGCTGCTTGAGGTCGGCTTCCGAAAACATCTCCGGCATCAGATCGCGCTTCTCGATCCCCACCCCATGCTCGCCCGTCAGCACCCCGCCGACCGACACGCACAGCCGCAGAATATCCGCGCCGAACGCCTCCGCCTTGTCGAGCTCCCCCGGCACATTGGCATCGTAGAGGATCAGCGGATGCAGGTTGCCATCGCCCGCGTGGAACACGTTGGCGACGCGCAGGCCGTACTCCTCGGACAGCTCCTCCATCCGCCGCAGCACATCGGGCAGGCGGCGGCGCGGGATCGTCCCGTCCATGCAAAGGTAGTCCGGCGAAATCCGCCCCACCGCCGGAAACGCCGCCTTGCGCCCGGCCCAGAACGCCATGCGCTCGGCCTCATCCTGCGATACCCGCGTCGTCACCGCGCCATTCGCGTCCGCAATCCGCGCAATCTCGCCGATCAGGAAATCGCACTCCGCCGCCGGTCCATCGACCTCGACGATCAGCAGCGCCCCCACATCAAGCGGATAGCCCACATGCACAAAGGCCTCCGCCGCATGGATTGCAGGCCGGTCCATCATTTCCATGCCGGCAGGGATGATCCCCTCGGCAATCACTTGCGCCACGCAGGCCCCCGCCTGCTCGGCATCGGGGAACCCCACCAGCACCGCCCGCGCCGTCTCGGGCTTCGGCAAGATGCGCACCGTCACTTCGGTAACGACGCCGAGCAGTCCCTCCGAGCCGACCACCACGCCCAGCAGATCGAGCCCACCCGGATCAAGATGCCGCCCGCCCAGCCGCACGATCTCGCCGTCCATCATCACGATCTTGACGCCCAGCACGTTGTTCGTGGTGAGGCCATATTTCAGGCAATGCACCCCGCCCGAATTCTCAGCGACATTGCCGCCGATGGTGCAGGCGATCTGGCTCGAAGGATCAGGCGCGTAATAGAAGCCCCTGCCCTCCACCGCCTGCGTGATCGCAAGGTTGGTAACGCCGGGCTGCACCACTGCCACACGGTCCTCGTGGTCGATCTCCAGCACCCGCTTGAACTTGCCCAGCCCCAGCAGCACCGCATCGGCCAGGGGCAGCGCCCCGCCCGAAAGCGAAGTCCCCGCCCCGCGCGGCACGACCTTCACGCCCTCGGAATGGCACCACTTAAGCACAGCGGAAACCTGCGCCGTCGTCTCGGGCAGCACGACCATGAGCGGCGGCTGGCGATAGGCCGTCAGCCCATCCGATTCCCACGGGCGCAGCGCCTCGGGCGCATCGATCACGCCTTCCCCCGGCACGATCGCCCGCAGCGCCCGCGCGATCCGCTCGCGCTTGGCGAGCGTTTCGGCATCTGGCACCGGCATGGCAATCGTCATCGGGCGGTTCTCCGGCTCAGGCGGCCGCCTTCACCTTCTGGCGGAACGCGTGCAGCAGCGGTTCGGTATAGCCGCTCGGCTGCGAGACGCCATCGAACACCAGCGCCCGCGCCGCCTGAAACGCGAGGCTGCCTTCGGGATCACCCGCCATCGGCTGGTAGAGCGGATCGCCCGCATTCTGCGCATCGACCTTCGCCGCCATCCGCAGCAGCGCCGCATCGACCTGCTCCGCCGTGACGACCCCATGCAGCAGCCAGTTGGCGATATGCTGGCTCGAAATCCGCAGCGTAGCGCGGTCCTCCATCAGGCCGACGTCGTTGATATCGGGCACCTTGGAGCAGCCGATGCCCTGATCGACCCAGCGCACGACATAGCCCAGAATGCCCTGCGCGTTGTTCTCGATCTCGGCCTGAATGTCCGCCTCGGACCAGTTCTGCCCCGCCGCCACCGGAATGGTCAGCAGCGCATCGAGGCTGGCAATCCCTTCGGCGCGCCGCGCCACCTGCCGGGCGAACACATCAACCTTGTGATAATGCGTCGCGTGGAGCACGGCAGCGGTTGGCGAAGGTACCCATGCGGTGTTCGCGCCGGTCTTGGGATGACCGATCTTCTGCACCAGCATGTCGGCCATGCGGTCGGGCATCGCCCACATCCCCTTGCCGATCTGCGCCTTGCCCGAAAGCCCGCAGGCGAGGCCGATCTGCACGTTGCGGTCCTCGTAGGAGATGATCCACGGGCTCGTCTTCATGTCGCCCTTGCGCAGCATCGCGCCGGCCTGCATCGAGGTGTGCATCTCGTCGCCGGTGCGATCGAGGAAGCCGGTGTTGATGAACATGATGCGGTCCTTCACCGCATGGATGCAGGCGGCCAGATTGGCGCTCGTGCGGCGCTCCTCGTCCATCACCCCGATCTTCAGCGTATGGCGCGCAAGGCCCAGCACATCCTCCACCGCATCGAACAGATCGTTGGCGAACGCCGCCTCTTCCGGCCCATGCATCTTCGGCTTCACGATATAGACCGAACCCGTCCGGCTGTTGCGGCGCGCGCCGTTGATATCGTGCATCGCGATCAGGCTGGTGACGATGCCATCGAGAATGCCCTCCGGCGCCTCGCCCCCGCCCGGCAGTAGCACCGCCGGATTGGTCATCAGGTGGCCCACATTGCGCACCAGCAGCAGCGAACGGCCATGCAGCGTCAACGCCGAGCCATCGGGCGCGGTATAGACGCGGTCCGGATTGAGCCGGCGCGTCATCATCGCGCCGCCCTTCTCGAAAGTGTCCTCGAGGTTGCCCTGCATCAGCCCCAGCCAGTTGGCATAAGCCGCCACCTTGTCATCGGCATCCACCGCCGCGACCGAATCCTCGCAGTCGCAGATCGTCGAGATCGCCGCTTCCAGCACGACGTCCGCGATCCCAGCCGGATCGTCCTTGCCGATGGGATGCGCCGGATCGATCACCACTTCGATGTGCAGGCCATTATGCGCAAACAGCAGGTTCGCGCCCGCCCGGCCGACCAACTGCGCCGGATCCTTCAGCGCCAGATCGCCGCCGGTCCAGTCAGCCCACGAACCCGCCGCCAGCGGCACCGCCTCATCCAGAAACGCCTTGGCCCACTTGATCACTTCCGCGCCGCGCACGGGGTCATAGCCCTTCCCCGCCGCCGCGCCCGGGATGGCATCGGTGCCATAGAGCGCATCATAGAGGCTGCCCCAGCGCGCATTCGCGGCATTGAGCAGGAAGCGCGCATTGAGGATCGGCACGACCAGCTGCGGCCCCGCCGTTACAGCCAGCTCGGCATCGACATTCTGCGGCGCAACGGTGAACGGCGCCGGTTCGGGCACCAGATAGCCGATCTCGCTCAGGAACGCCTTGTAGGCCTCGACATCCTGCGGCTGGCCAGCGCGCGCCTTGTGCCAGGCATCGATCTTCGCCTGCAGGTCCTCGCGCTTCGCCAGCAGCGCGGCGTTGCGCGGCGCGAACTTCCCGAGGATTTCCGCCGTCCCGGCCCAGAAGGCATCTGCCGCCAGCCCCGTCCCCGGCAGTGCGCGCGTTTCGATGAAGTCCGCAAGAACTCCCGCCACCTGCAGCCCCGAACGCTCGACATATCCGCTCATCGCACCGACTCCCAAAATCCGATGCCCCTCCCCTAGGCCCCGCTGCCGTCTTCCGGTAGAAGGAAATAATTCAATGCAGCTTCTCCCACAGGGAAACAATGTTCGATCCCGATTACGATCTCTTCCTCGCCATCGTCGAAGCCGGATCGATCTCCGCCGCAGCGCGCGCGCAAGGAGCTTCCACCGCCGCGCTGTCCAAGCGCCTAGCCCGGCTGGAAGAGCGCCTTTCCGCCCGCCTCGTCCACCGCACCACGCGCCGCCTCGCGCTCACCCCGGCGGGGCAGGATCTGCACGATGCGCTGCTCCCCCTGCGCTCCACCCTCAAGGCCGCCGAGGAACGCGTCAGCGGCCGCCACACCCATGTGCGCGGGCCGCTCGCGGTCACCGCGCCAACTTCGTTCGGCCGCATGCATGTCGTACCCCACGTGCCCACGTTCCTCGCCGCCCACCCGGACGTGCGCCTCCAGCTCGATCTCTCGGACGAATTCGCCGACCTCCTCGATGGCTCCTGCGATCTGGCGATCCGCATCGGCGCCAAGATCGGAACCGGTCTTGTCGGACACCGCCTCGGCACCAGCCATCGCGTGCTCTGCGCCGCCCCCGCTTATCTTGCCCAATTCGGCACGCCCGAAACGCTTAGCGACCTCAAGCACCATCGCCTTCTGGCCACCACCAGCCAGCTCCCCTGGCAACTCGATGGCCCGGAGGGCACAGTCACCCATCAAGGCCAGAGCCACGTGCGCACCAATTCCAGCGAAGTCGTGCGTGAACTCGCGCTCGGCGCCTGCGGGATTGCGTTGCGCTCCTTGTGGGATGTGCATGAAGCGCTCGGCTCAGGCGCGCTCGCCCGCGTCCTGGCGCACTATCAAGGTTCGCAGGATGTCGGCATTTATGCCGTCCATGCCCCCACGCCCGCGCTCCCTGCGCGGATCGAGGCCTTTATCGCCCACCTCGGCACCCACCTCTCGGCGGGCAGCGGTCTCGTCTAGGCGCTTACCCGGATGCAAGCGATGCCCCGCGCCGCCAGCCGTCCGCAGATCGCATGGGCATCCGGCCCCGAAGCGCGCAAACGGTAGACCTGCATCTGCCGCACCACCGCCGGGATGATCACCGGCTCCAGCGCTTGCAGCTCGGGCTCGCTCGCCGAAAGCTCCTGCCACAGCGCATCCGCCCTGGCGACATTGGTTGCCGCCGCCAGCTGGATCGTCTGCACAGCGCCCGGCATGGGCAACTCCATGGACATTGCGGATGGCGGCGGGTGCGGCGCATAGGCCTGCCGCACCGGCGCCGTTTGCGCGGGAGCAGGCAGCCCCAGCGCCGCGCTTTTCGCCGCCTCGGCATAGTCCAGCGGCTGGCGCAGGATCACCACCGAGGTCGAAGCCGGATTGGTCAACGCATAAAGCTGCCGCGCGAAATCCCACGGCAGGCGGATGCATCCATGCGAGGCCGGCGCTCCCGTCACCCGTCCGGCGTGAAGCGCCACACCGCTCCAAGTCAGCCGCTGCATATAGGGCATCGGCGCGTTGTCATAAGTGCGCGAGCGGTGCTTCACGTGCTTCTGCAGGATCGTGAAGGTGCCCGCCGGCGTGCCATAGCCGCGCCGCCCGGTCGAAACCGTCGTCGATCCCCATTCGTCGCCGTCCCGAAACACCCAGAGCCGCTGAGAGGGGATGCTCACCACGATCAGCACGCCCTTGCGGGCAGCTGAAACGGGCGTGGGCGGGGGTGGCCCCTCCGGCTCACCATCAAGCGCCGGATCGGGCGCACATTGCGCCGCGGCCGAAGCGAACTGGACCGGCGCAGGGGTTGGCGCCACCCGCTCGGCAAAGGCCGCACGGGCGAGCACGCCGCATCCCAGCAGCGCCAGCACCATTCCCGCCAAAACAGAGACTCGTCCCGAAGCCCAACCCATGCAGTATGGTTAACGGATCGTTACCTAACGTGACACTGCTTTCTGGTCCGTGATGAGCCGCAACAGGCGTCCCTCAACGGGACGCTGCGAGCCGCTCGCCACCCGCCTGCCAGCCGCCGCCCAGCGCGCGAAAGGCAGTGACGCCCGCGCGCGCCGCCTCGGCACGGGCAGCAATCGCCTCATCCTCGGCATCGAGCCGCTGCCGCTCGATCGCCAGCGCCTCGATCCGGCTTACCACACCGGCCTGAAACGCCGTCTCGATCCGCTGGCGGCTATCCGCCAGCCGCGCCGCGACCGTGGCCGCCGCGTCCGCCTGCTCGCTACGCTTGGTCAGCGCGAGCAGCGCATTCTCGCCCTCCGCCGCGGCCTGCAGCGCGGTCTGCCGCCAGTTCGCGACAGCTTCCTTCAGCCGCGCTTCCGCCGCCGATTGCTGCGCCCGCAGCCGCCCGCCCGTGAACAGCGGAACGTTGAACCCGCCGCCTGCACCGGCCTGCACCGCGCCGCCGGTGAACAGGTTGCCCATCCCGTTGGCGAGGAACCCGGCAAACCCCGAAATCGTGAAGCGGGGATAGCGCGCCGCGATCGCCTCGGCCACACGCGCATCGCTCGCCGCTACCAGCCGCTCGGCCGCCACCACATCGGGCCGCCGCGCCAGCAGCGAGGCCGGGCCATCGGGCACCGCAGGCGCGCGCACGGCCGGAATGCCGCCCCCACCCATTTTGGCCCCTCCCATCTCGGCCGCGACGTGCCCGGGCGCACGGCCCATCAGCACATCGAGCCGGTTGCGCTCCACTTCCAGCGCGGTCTCCAGCGCCGGAACGGCCAAGGTTGCCCCGGCCAGCTCCGCCCCGCTGCGGTCCGTCTCGGTCAACGCCGCCACGCCGCGTTCGGCCCGCTGGCGCAGCAGGGCGTCAGCATCGCGCGCTGCCGCCACGCGCGCGTGCGCCACCACGAGCCGCGCCTCGATCGCGCGCACGTCGATATAGGTGTTCACCACTGAGGCCGCGATTGTGAGCCGCGCGCCGGCCAGCCCCGCATCCGCGGCGCCCGCCTCGGCCCGCGCCGCGCGGGCGCCTGCCGAAAGGCGCCCAAACAAGTCGAGCTCCCACGAGGCCGCGCCGTTCAGGCCATATTGCTCGACCGTCCGCTGGAATCCGGGAAAGCGCGAGAAGGCTCGGCCCTGCACATCCTCGATCGATTGCCGCTTGATCCCGGCCGAACCATCAAGCGATGCCTGCGGCATCAGCGCGCCCTTGGCTGCCTTCAGCCCTGCCGCAGCCTGCTCCAGCCGCGCCGCAGCCGCTGCGAGATCGAGATTGCCGGAAAGCGCCGTGTCCACCATGCGGTCCAGCACCGGATCGTCGAAGCCCTTCCACCAGCCCTCGGTCAGCGGCGCGGCATCGGCCGCAGCCGGCGCATTGCGGAAAGCACCGGGCAGCACCGGCGCAGTAGGCCGGGCATAAGGCGTGGCCTGCGCGGCCTGCGCTGCCCCGCCGAGCACGAGAACGGCCGCAGCTCCGGCAAGAAAGGTCCACATCGGAAGAGTCCTTGACCTATGAATGATGAAAGAATATATCCTTTTTCATGAAAATCAACCCAGCCATTTCAGAAAAGCGAAAGGCAGGCCGGCCCAGCGTGGACCGGCGGGACGAGATTCTCGACGCCGCCGAACGCCTCTATGACGCGCTCGGATTCGAAAAGGTTACGGTGACCGACGTTGCCCGCGCGCTCGGCATGTCGCCCGCCAATCTCTATCGCAGCTTCGCCAATCGCCAGGCCATCGACGAGGCGGTGACAAGCCGCGCGTTGACCGGCGTGGAAGACGCCGCATGGCGGGTCGCGCGCGGCGCCTCCGCCGATCCGATCCGCACCTTCGAGCTGCTTTGCATGGATATCGCTCTGAAAATGCGCGATCTTCTTTTCAAAAGCGGACGCTCCAGCGATCTGTGCCTCGCCGCCACGCGCGGCAATTGGCCGCCAGTGCAGCAGTTCATGGATACGCTGCACGGCCTCATCCGCCATGTCATCGCCGAAGGCCAGCGCCAGGGCGTGATGCGCGCCGATCTGCCGCTCGAGGAAACCTCGGCCGCCACCTTCACCGCGATGGCCAAGGTCTGGCACCCGGTCATGCTCGATACCTTCGGCGTGGCCCACCTTGAAAGCGAGACGGCGGGGATCACGCGCTTGGTGCTTGAGGCGCTCAAAACGAAAAACTGAAAACAGAAAGTATTTTTCATCTTTTCTGAAACGTCAGCCGTGATTATAGGGGAGTCGAAAGTCCCCCCAGGGGCTCGGAGGCTGACATGCAACGCCGCGCCATTTCCCGTTTCCCGCTCCTCGCCGCGCTCGCCGGCACCGCGCTCCTCAGCGGCTGCTCCGGCACCGCGTCAGACCAGCCGGCCGAGCCGCTCGTCGCCGCCGCGCTGGTGCAGGGCGAAGGTGGTGGCGAAAGTGGGGGCGATGCCTATACCGGCACAGTCCACGCCCGCACCGAAAGCACGCTGGCCTTCCGCGTCCCCGGCAAGATCACCGCCCGCCTCGTCGACGCTGGCTCGCAAGTCCGCGCCGGGCAGCCGCTGTTCCGGCTCGATGCCCGCGATCTCGGCCTCGCCGCGTCCGCTGCGGCAGACAAAGTGCGCGCTGCCGAGGCCGATGCCGCACGTACCGCAGCGGACGAAGCGCGCCTGCGCCCGCTCGTCGCCACCGGCGCCATCTCCCCCTCCACTTACGACGGTGCCCGCGCCGCGCGCGATGCCGCCGCCGCCACGCTCTCCGCCGCGCGCGCCGCCGCCGCCAATGCCGCCAACGAACGCGGCTATGCTGTGCTCGTCGCCGATGCAGACGGTGTCGTCACCGAAGTGCTGGCCGAGGCGGGCCAAGTGGTCGCCGCCGGCACGCCCGTCCTGCGCCTTGCCCGCAGCGGCGCGCGCGAAGCGCTCGTTGCCGTCCCCGAAACAGCGCTCGCCGCGCTCCCCAAATCAGCGCAGGCCACCGTCTATGGCCGCGCCGCGCCCGTCACTGCAACCTTGCGCGAAGTCGGCGGGGCCGCCGATCCGCTGACTCGCACGTTCGCTGCGCGCTATGTCCTGTCCGGTGCACCGGAAGACGCCCCGCTCGGCGCCACCGTCACCGTGCGCCTGCCCGGCACCAGCGTCGGCAGCAGCCGCGTCCCGCTCGGCGCGCTCGTCGATCTCGGCAAAGGGCCGGGCGTGTGGGTGATTCAGCCGGATCGCAGTGTCCGCTTCCAGCCCGCGCAGCCGCTGCGCCTTACCGAGGAGGAAGCGTTCCTCCCCGCCGCGGCGCTGCCCCCCGGCACCCGCGTCGTCGCGCTCGGCGGGCAGTTGCTCCACGCCGGCCAGAAAGTCCGCCCGGCTGAAGGCGCGGCCCGGTGAAGGGCCCCAACCTCTACGCGATCGCGGTCAAGGAACCCTCGGTCACGCTGTTCCTGCTGCTCGCCGCGATGGCTGCGGGCATCTTCGCCTTCTTCCAGCTCGGCCGCGCCGAAGATCCCAGCTTTACCTTGAAGGTGCTGACGGTATCCGCCGCATGGCCCGGCGCCACTGCGCAGGAAATGCAGGATCAGGTTGCCGATCGGCTGGAAAAGCGCCTCCAGGAACTGCCCTACTACGACCGGATCGAAACCCAGACCCGGCCCGGCTTCCTCACCATCACCATCCTGTTCGGCGACAAGGCCTCGCCGAAGGACGCGCCGGAGCTGTTCTATCAGGCGCGCAAGAAGATGAGCGACGAGGCGATCAATCTGCCGCGCGGCGTGATCGGCCCGATCGTCAACGACGAATACTCCGACGTCTATTTCTCGCTCATCGCGGTGCAGGCAAAAGGCTTGCCCCACCGCGCGCTGGTGCAGCGCGCCGAAGCCATCCGCAGCGAGCTCCAGCGCGTCGAGGGCGTCAAGAAGGTCGCGCTGTTCGGCGAACAGCGCCCGCGCATCTACGTCGAGCTTTCCAACCGCAAGCTTGCCACGCTGGGGCTGGGCGCCGATGCCGTGCTCGGCGCGCTTGCCAATCAGAACCTGATCCAACCCGCCGCCCAGTTCGAAACTTCCTCGCGCCTCGTGCCCGTGCGGGTCACGGGCGGCTTCGACGATCTCGATGCCGTGCGGGCCACCCCGATCAGCGCAGGCGGGCGCGTGGTGCGCGTCGGTGATATCGCCGAGGTCCGGCGCGGCTACGAAGACCCGCCCAGCTTCCAGGTCCGCCATGAGGGCGGCGAGGCGGTCATGCTCGGCGTCGTCATGCATCCGAACTACAACGGCCTCACCCTCGGCCGCTCGCTCAATGCCAAGCTTGACGAGATCCGCACCCGGCTCCCCCTCGGCATTACCGCCGCCGAAGTCGCCGATCAGGCCGCCAACATCGCCGAGGCCTACGGTGAGTTCATGCTCAAGTTCGCGGTCGCGCTCAGCGTGGTCATGGTCGTCAGCCTCATCGCGCTCGGCTGGCGCGTGGGCATCGTCGTCGCGCTCTCCGTTCCCCTCACGCTCGCCGCCGTGTTCGTGATCATGCTGATGACCGGCCGCCAGTTCGACCGCATTACGCTGGGCGCGCTGATCCTCAGCCTCGGCCTCCTCGTTGATGATGCGATCATCGCGATCGAAATGATGGTGGTGAAGCTCGAGGAAGGGATGAGCCGGATCGAGGCCGCCACCTTCGCCTGGGGCGCGACCGCCGGGCCAATGCTCGCGGGCACCATCGTCACCATCGTCGGCTTCCTCCCTGTCGGCTTCGCGCGCTCCACTGCGGGCGAATATGCCGGTAACATCTTCTGGATCGTCGGCTTCGCGCTCCTCGTCTCGTGGATCGTTGCGGTCTATTTCACCCCCTATCTCGGTGTGAAGTTGCTGCCCGATATCAAGCCGGTGGCTGGCGGGCATGATGCGATCTACGCCACGCCCCGCTATGAACAGCTGCGCGGATGGATCACCCGCAGCGTGGCGCAGCGCGGCCGCCTCACCCTCGGCGTGCTCCTCGGCATGGTGCTCGCCGCCGTGCTGCTCGTCGTCGCGATCCCCAAGCAGTTCTTCCCGATCTCGGACCGGCCCGAGCTGCTGATCGAGGTCTACAACCCGCACGGCTCCAGCCTTGTCGCAACACGCAGCGTGGTCGAGAAGATCGAGCATGATCTGCTCACCCGGCCCGAGATGAAGGCCGAGATCCGCTACGTCGACAGCTACCTCGGCGGCGGCGCCCCGCGTTTCTTCCTCTCGCTCAATCCCGAGCCCGCCGATCCCTCCTTCGCCAAGCTCATCGTGCTGACCCACAGCCCCGCCGCGCGCGACCGGCTGCGCCTGCTCGTCCAGAAGCTCGCCGCCGAGGGCCACTACCCCGGCGCCCGCGTCCGCGCGCTCAGCCTGCTGTTCGGCCCGCCGGTGCCCTATCCCGTCGCCTTCCGCGTCACCGGGCCGGAGCCGGACCAGTTGCGCCGCATTTCAGCCCAAGTCGCCGAAGTGGTCCGCGCCAATCCCAACACGGTCGCGGTCAACACCGACTGGGGCGACCGTACCCCCGCCGTCACGCTCCAGTTCGACAACGACCGCCTGCGCCTGCTCGGGCTCGATCCCGCCAGCGTCGCCCGGCAGGTCTCCGCGCTGATCTCCGGCACCACGGTGGCACAGGCCCGCTACGGCGACCGTACCACCGATGTCGTCGTCCGCACTCCGGGGGCTGAACGCCACGCGCTCGGCGATCTCGGCAGCCTCGTGATCGGCACCGTGAACGGCACCGGCGTGACGCTTGCGCAAGTCGCAAAGATCGTGCCTTCCAGCGAAGACCCGCTGCTGGTGCGCCGAAACCGCGTGCCGACGATGACCGTGCGCGCCGATATCACCAAGGGCATCCAGCCCGCTGACGTGACTGCCGCGATCCTGCCCAAGCTGCAGCCCGTGATGGACAAGCTGCCCGCAGGCTATGCGATCATCGCCGCCGGCTCGGTCGAGGAAGCCGGCAAGGCCAACGCTGCGCTGGCGCCGCTTTTCCCCATCATGATCGGGATCATGCTGCTCGTGCTCATGCTGCAAACGCGCTCGTTCCGCATGACCGGTCTCGTCTTCGCGACCGCGCCGCTGGGGCTGCTCGGCGCAATCCCCTCGCTGCTCATCACCGGCTTCCCGTTCGGCTTCAACGCGATCCTCGGCCTGATCGGGCTTGCCGGCATTCTCATGCGCAACACGCTGATCCTTGTCGACCAGATCGATTCCGAACGCGCCCGCGGCCTCGGCCTCGAAGCCGCGGTGATCGAGGCGACCGTGCGCCGCGCGCGCCCGGTGCTGCTCACCGCGCTTGCGGCGGTGCTCGCCTTTTTGCCGCTCACGCTGTCCAGCTTCTGGGGCCCGCTTGCGGTCGTGCTGATCGGGGGCACGCTCGTTGGCACCGCGCTGACGCTGTTCTTCCTCCCTGCGCTCTACGCGCTGTGGATGGTGCGGCGCGCGGCGTAGGAGGTTTCTCGCAGAGCACGCAGAGGGAAAGAAGATTGCAGAGAGGCTGTACCTTGTGGCGCAGTCGCTTTCGATCTGATCGGGAGGGCATCAATTTCCGGCTCTGCCGGAAGCGACCTCTCTGCGATCTCCGCTTCCTTCCTGATCTCTGCGAGAAACCCCTTCTTCAAGCCCTCACCAGGTCCCGGTGTTCTCCATGCTCGCCCACGGTTCGGCCGGTTCAAGGTGCCCGTCCTGCAGCAGCTCGATCGAGATGCCGTCCGGGCTCTTCACGAAGGCCATGTGGCCATCGCGCGGGGGGCGGTGAATGATGTGGCCCGCCGCCTGAATCTTCGCGCAGGTCTCGTAAATATTGCTCACCCGGTAGGCGAGGTGGCCGAAGTTGCGTCCGCCGGTATAGACTTCGCCCGCGCTGCCATCCTCTGGCGGCCAGTTATAGGTCAGCTCCACTTCCGCGATGCCCTCTTCGCCGGGCGCCGCGAGGAAGATCAGCGTGAAGCGGCCCTTGTCGCTCGAAAAGCGGCGCACTTCCTTCACCCCGAACAGCTCGAAGAAGGCGATCGTCGCCTCGGGATCGGTCACGCGGATCATCGCGTGGAGAAACTTGGTCACGGGGAGCAGCTCCTTTGGCTATTCAAACTCAGTTCATCGACAGAATTGCACATTTCACCGCAGGGCGAAGAGCCCGACAGGGAGACCATGCCGTGACGACTACCGATAGTGAGCCTGCCGCCGATTCCCAATCGTTTCTTGCCCGCCTGACCCCATCGGGTCTTCAGCGCCCCCTGCTTGCGGCCGCTGGTGTGCTCGCCCTTGGCATGGTCGCGGGCGGCTATCTCCTCGGCGATGGCCTCAGGCGCAGCCGCGAGGCGGACCGCGCCGTGACCGTGCGCGGGCTGGCCGAACGCGAAGTGACCGCCGACCTCGCCACCTGGACCATCGCCTATTCCGCCACCGCCGAAGACATGGGCAGCGCGCAGGCCAGCGTCGATCACGACAGCCAGGAAATCCGCGCCTTCTTCGCCGGCCTCGGCTTCCCCGCAGAAGCGCTCCAGCCCACCGGCGTCAATGTCAGCACCAGCACCGATAACGGCGTGACGCGCTTCACCGTTCGCCAGCGCATGGCGCTGCGCACCACCGACATCAAGCGCGCGCAGGATGCCGTGCGCCGCCAGTTCGATCTCGTGCGGCGCGGCGTGATGCTCGAGGAAGGTTCAGGCATGGCCTACACTTTCACCGGGCTCGACAAGATCAAGCCCGCGATGGTCGCCGCCGCCACCAAGGACGCGCGCCGGTCCGCCGAACAGTTTGCGCAAGATAGCGGCACCGGCGTCGGCGGGATCAAGAACGCGACGCAAGGCTACTTCGAAGTGACCGCGCGGGACGGCGATGGGGGCGGCGGCTGGGGTGTTTCGGACACGCCGTTCAAGAAGGTCCGCGTCGTGACAACGATCGACTTCTACTTGCGGTAAAGGTCTTTGCGCTGCGTCAGCGGCAAGAAAGGGCGCACCGCTCGGCGGCGCGCCCTTTCCTCCTGCAACAGGATGGGATCAGAACGATGCGGTGAGCGAAACCACGCCGACCGGCTTGGTCGTGCGGTAGAACGAATTCGCGCACACATCGACCGCCGTCAGGCTTTCGCCGCCGCCGGCGCCGCTGCACAGGCCGCTCTGGGCGAAGTCGCTGCGGTGCATATTCGTACCGACCACTGAGGCATCAAGCGCAAGGTTCTTATACTTCGCGGTAATCCCCACGTTGTAATCGAAGAACGGCTTAGGAAGGTCGAAGCCGCCGCCGGTGTGCGCGAGGTGCGAATGGATGCTCAGCGGAGTGCCCGGGATCGCCCCCCCCAGTTCGCCGTAAACGTAGAGATTGCTGCGATGGGTCGAGGTGAAGTTGTAGTTGAACACCTTCTGCGCTGGCGCAAAGTTCGCGCCAACCTTGGCCGTCACCGGGCCCAGCGTCTTGGCCACCGAACCGTAGACTTCCCAGTAGTTGCCGATCGTCGCGCCCGGATAGATGTAGCCATAAAGGCCGCCGTCGATCGTGAAGCCGGTGTTGCCGATGCCGTGGGTGTAGCCGCCGTAGATGTCGATCTCGGTGCCGCCGATGTTGATCGGGCTGTTGCCTGCCGAGGCGCTCGAACCCCAGGTCGAGATGTAGAAACCGGATTTGTGCGCGATCGTGAAGGTGCCCTGCACGACGGGCTTGTTGTCCGACTGCGCGACGCCGCGGAACCGGTACTGGCTGGCGATCGTCGCCGCGCCCGTCACCGTGATGTCGCTGGGCGGGGCAGTTTCGTCGGCAAGCGCGGGTGCAGCAGCGGCGAAGCTAAGGGCAGCAAAGGTTGCGGCCACGAAGGCCTTGCTGGACGTACGCATGGGGAATCCTTTGTTTTTGGGTTCGCGTCGTCCCACCTGCACAGGCCGTGGCGACTCGATTTTTGCGGTCAGCCTTCGTTCTGTAACTTTTTGTTGCCGGATTATGTTGCGTCGCACAAGAGCGTGCCAACGGCTGGTCGCGGCTTTCCCACGCTCTGTTGCAATTCCGCACCATCCATGCCGCGCGCCTTGTAATGGACGCTGTCAGGCCCATATTACTTTGGTAAGGCCCCTCTTTGATGCTGAAGCTGCTGCGTTCCTTTCTTGAATCCCGGTCCGAGCCAGAGGTGATTCCCGCGGTTCCGGAGGGTCAGCGAGTCTATGCCATCGGGGACATCCATGGCCGATACGACCTGTTGTGCCGCATGATTGCGCGGATCGAAGCGGACGAAGCGGGCCGTTCCCCTGCCGATACCACCGTCATCCTGCTGGGCGATCTCGTCGATCGCGGCCCGGACAGCGCGAGCGTCATTGCCACCGCGCGCGAATGGGCAAAGCGCCGCCGCGTGCGCATGCTGGCCGGCAACCATGAGGAAATGTTCCTCGGCAGCTTCGAGCGCGACGATACGCTGCGCCATTTCCTCCGCCATGGCGGGCGCGAAACATTGCTGAGCTATCCGATCGAGCCTGACGTCTACAGCCGCGCCACGCTCGAGGAGCTGCGCGCGATCATGCATGATGCGGTCCCGGCCGACGACATCGAATTCATGAAGTCGATGGAAGACAGCATCCAGATCGGCGACTACGTCTTCGTCCATGCCGGGGTGCGCCCGGGTGTCCCGCTCGAGGATCAGAAGATCTCGGACCTGCGCTGGATTCGCGGTGAGTTCATCGAAGGCCCCGAAACCCGCGATTTTGCGGTTGTCCACGGCCACACCATTCTCGAAAGCCCGCACGTCTCGCCGCTGCGCATCAGCCTCGATACGGGCGCCTATGCCTCGGGCCTGCTCACCGCGATCGGCCTCGAAGGCACTTCGCGTTGGCTGATTTCAGTGCAGGGCGAACCGGCCGCCGAAGCGGCCTAATCGTCGAACAGCACCGTGCGCATCGCGCCGTCCTCGCGGTAGACCGGCCCATCGCGGCCGACCTCATACATCCGGTTCCACAGCGCAGTCGGCCCCAGCCCCACCATCGTGTCACGCATCGCGGCGTAGCAAGGGTGCTGGAAGTGCGCGACGAGCGAGGCGTGATCCTCCCACAGCTCGTGGATGGTTACCCGGTGCGGAATGCAGGGATCGGCGGCGAAGCAGTACTCAAGGCAGCCCGGCTCCTCGGTGCGCGATGTCCATTGGATCGGCGCCGCGAGCCGCACCGCCTCGTCCCGCACGGCTTGATCGGCAAATTCGATCCAGGCGTGAATGATCACCTGCGGCATGGCTGGCTCTCCCTTGGCCCCGCTCATGCCGGGCTTGATTGACCAAGCCAGTCAAGCACACCCCGTCGCGGGGCGCCCCTATTGATAAACGCAGGTGTCGTAATCCGCGCGCACCGTGTTCACCCGCGCCGCGATCACGTTGCCGTGCCTGCGGGTAGAACCCGTCGCACCCGTCACCGCGCGCACCTTGGGCTGCGGGAACGCCGCCGCGATCCGCGCCGCCTCGACCCGGCTCAATTGCGCCGCCGATTTCTTGTAATAGCGCTGCGCCCCCGCCTCGACGCCATAGGTGCCGATGCCCGTCTCGGCGACATTGAGGTAGACTTCCATGATGCGCCGCTTGCCCCAGATCGTCTCGATCAGCACGGTGAACCAGGCTTCCAGCCCCTTGCGCAGATAGCCGCCGCCTTGCCACAGGAACACGTTCTTGGCGGTCTGCTGGCTGATCGTGGAGCCGCCGCGGATGCGTCCGCCTTCCTGATTGCGCTCCCACGCCTTGAGGATCGCATCCTGATCGAACCCGTGATGCTGGCAGAACTTGCCATCCTCACCCGCGATTGCTGCGTCCACCATGTTGCGATCGATCTTCGAAAGCGGCACCCATTCCCGGGTGATGCCGTTGGGATCGAAGATCATCGACAGCGTCACCGGCACCGGCACGAAGCGGTAGACCACCACCATGAACACGCTCAAGAACAGGAACGCCGCGACCAGCCGCGCCAGCAACCAGCCCGCCTGATGCAACAGGCCGGGCCGGCGCGCCCGCATCACTTGCGGGTTCTTGAGCTTGAGCAGTTCATCATCCATGCGCCGACGATATTACTCGGCGGCGCGCGGCTGGCAATCGGGAGCTTGAAACCTTGCACCGGTCCCTTCGCGCCTTCCCTGCGGGCCGCGTAGTTGCCGCGATCCACCGCAAACAGGAACGGCCGGGAGATCACCCCCGGCCGCCCGTACATTCACCAGGAACCGGCCGTTCAGGCCGTCAGCAGATGCCGCTCGCCGGCAATGCGCTGCATCGCCTTTTGCAGCTTCTCGAAAGCGCGCACCTCGATCTGGCGCACGCGCTCGCGGCTGACGTTGTAGACCTGGCTCAGTTCCTCGAGCGTCTTGGGCTCGTCGATCAGGCGCCGGTCGGTCAGGATATGCCGCTCGCGGTCGGAAAGGCCGTCCATCGCCTCGACCAGCAGGGCGTGGCGCAGATGCGCTTCCTCGGCGTCGGCCACGGTCTCATCCTGCAGCGGGCTGTCATCGACCAGCCAGTCCTGCCACGAACCCTCGCCGTCCTCACGCACCGAGACGTTGAGGCTGGCATCGCCGCCCATCATCATGCGCCGGTTCATGTTGACGACTTCGGTCTCGGACACGCCAAGATCGGTTGCGATCTTGCGCACGTCTTCCGGATGCAGGTCCGAATCCTCGAATGCCTCGAGGTTCTTCTTCATCCGCCGCAGGTTGAAGAACAGCTTCTTCTGCGCCGCGGTGGTACCCATCTTCACGAGGCTCCACGACCGCAGGATGTACTCCTGGATCGAAGCCTTGATCCACCACATCGCATATGTCGCCAGACGGAAGCCGCGATCGGGCTCGAACTTCTTGACTCCCTGCATGAGGCCGATGTTGCCTTCGGAGATCAGCTCGCTCACGGGCAGGCCATAGCCGCGATAGCCCATGGCGATCTTCGCCACGAGCCGCAGATGGCTCGTCACCAACTGCGCAGCGGCCTGCGGATCGGCATGCTCCTGATAGCGCTTGGCGAGCATGTATTCCTGCTCGGGCGCCAGCACCGGGAACTTGCGGATCTCGGCCAGATAGCGGTTCAGCCCCGCCTCACCGCCACCAAGGGCGGGGACCAGCGCTGTCGATTTCTTCTCAGACACCTGAACACATCCTTTCGCCGCGCCCGATTGCAGGGGGCGCGAACCTCACAGGCCTGTGTCGCGAGACGTTCGCGGCTTGTTCCGGTATATCGGAGAGCCCCGAGTCTTGCCACACAGCAAAACTATTCGCCCACGTAGCGCCATTCGATACAGCGCGTTTTTGGGGCATTGCACCTTTTATCCATAGGCTGCCGTCAGCCACCATGCCCTCCCAGTTCGATAATGAGCGTCCTGAGATCGACGGGCGTCGGGCTGGCAAAGCGCACCGACTCGCCGCTCGCCGGATGGATGAAGCCAAGCTCGGCCGCGTGGAGCGCCTGACGGCCGAAGCCGAGCCGGGCAAGCAGGGGCCGATGCTGGGATGACGTGCGTCCATAGACTGGATCGCCCACTAGCGCATGACCGATTGATGCAAGGTGAACGCGCACCTGGTGGGTTCGCCCGGTCTCGAGCCGGCACTCGATCAGCGCGGCGCCCTGCAGAATCTCGATCGTGCGGTAATGCGTGACGGCATGCTTGCCGCGCCCGTCAGCGACCAGCGCCATCTTCTTGCGATCCCGCTCGCTGCGCCCGATCGCGCCGCGCACCGTGCCCGCCGCAGGCACCGGCACGCCTGTCGTCACCGCCTGATAGACGCGGTGGATCGAATGGTCGGCAAACTGCCGCGCCAGCCCCTCGTGCGCCGCATCGGTCTTGGCGACGACCAGCAACCCCGAGGTATCCTTGTCGATCCGGTGCACGATCCCCGGCCGCGCCACGCCGCCGATACCCGAAAGCTGGCCCCGGCAATGGTGCAGCAGCGCGTTGACCAGCGTCCCGTCGAGGTTCCCAGCCGCCGGATGCACCACCAGCCCCGCCGGCTTGTCGATCACGATGAGATGCGCGTCCTCATGGACCACGCGGAGCGGAATATCCTGCGCCGCGGCTTCAGCCGGTACGGCCTCCGGCACGCGGATGGTGAAGGGCGTGCCTTGCGCCGGCTTGAGCGAAGCCTGACCGGCAGGCTTTCCGGCGAGCGCCACGCGCCCATCGTCCAGCAGCGCCTTGATCCGCTCGCGCGAGAGGCCGGAGACATCGGCAAGCGCCCGGTCGAGCCGCAGCCCGCCGGTCGGGATGATCCCTTCGATGATGGTCTCGCATGCCCCCATGGTCGGTTGGATATGGGAACGGCGCGGCGGGGCGGCAAGGGTGGGGCACTGGTCATCGTAGCGCCAGCATCCTTCGACCAAGCTCAGGATGAGCGGGGTTAGGAGATTACACAAGTATCCGGACAATCTGGCTAAGGAATTCCGCTCGTGCTGAGCTTGTCGAAGCACCGCGCACCACGCTAGCCCAGCACCATGGACTTTAACGCTTACCTGCTACGCTGCTCCGATGGCTCTTACTATGTAGGCCACACGGACAACCTCGAGCAGCGCATAGGACAGCACCAGACAGGTATGTTGGGTGGCTACACTGCGCGCCGCAGCCCGGTCACTCTCGTTTGGACAGAACGCTTCGCCACCCGCGACGAAGCCTTTGCTGCCGAACGAAAGCTAAAAGGCTGGAGCAGAGCCAAGAAAGAGGCTCTGATCGCAGGCGATTGGATGCGGGTGTCAGAACTGGCCCGCAATCGGCAAGGCAGCGCCAGCATCCTTCGACAAGCTCAGGATGAGCGGGGTGGGGATGTGAACTCGATTGATATGCCGGACCCAGGCAACAAGGAAACCGCTCGTGGTGAGCTCATCCTGAGCCCGTCGAAGGGCGAACCACCAATCACAGCGTCAGCGACACAACGAATGACCCTCACCCCACGGGCCCACGCCGCCATCCTCGCCGCCGCCGCACAGGCCGCGCCCCACGAAGCCTGCGGCCTCCTCTTCGGCTCCGGAAACCACATCGAAACCGCCCAGCCCGCCACCAATGTCCACCCCGAACCCACCCGCCATTTCGAGATCGATCCCGCCGCGCTCATCGCCGCGCACAAGGCGGCGCGGGCGGTCAAGGCTTCGGGCGGGCCGCAGCTGATCGGCTATTTCCACTCGCATCCGAACGGCCTTGCCCGCCCTTCCGCCACCGATGCTGCCAGTGCCTCGGGCGATGGCCGGATCTGGGCCATCGCCGCTGCCGGCGCGGTCAGCTTGTGGCGCGATGCGCCATCAGGGTTCGAAGCGCTTTCCTACGCGATCAAGGAGAGTTAAGGCAGGTTGGTGACGTCACGCCCGACCCTTCCTTGTGTGCTTCGCGACCGCTGCGGCAGGGCCCCATCCCGGGCAGCGCAGGTTTCCCTCAGGACTGTGTCAACTGTGTCAACTTATTCAGCGAAAAGGCCTGAATTCTGAACATGAACACCGATTCGCTCGATCTCGCCAGCCTGCTCTGCTCGCGCCTGTGCCACGACATGCTCTCCCCCGTCGGCGCGCTCACGAATGGTCTTGAACTCCTCGCCGAGGAGAAGGACCCCGAGATGCGCCAGAAATGCTTCGAGCTGCTTGAGCAGAGCGCACGCATTTCCGCCGACAAGCTGCGCTTCTTCCGCCTCGCCTTCGGCGCCGCTGGTGGCTTCGGTGAGATGGTCCCGCTTGCCGAGCCGCGCGCGCTCATCGATGCGCTGGTCGGCAACAACGGGCGCATCCAGGCCAACTGGGCGCTCGCCGGAGACAGCCTGCCCAAGCCTGCGGTCAAAACGCTGCTCAACCTCGCACTCATCGGGATCGAGGCGCTGGTGCGCGGCGGCACGCTCGATATCGCGGCCGAACTCAGGACGGATGGCGCAAAGCCCTGCAGCGAGATCGTGATCCGCGCGACCGGTGCCCGCGTCGTGTTCGATCGCAACGTCGGCCTCGCGCTCGAAGGCGCGCTCTCGGGCGAGGAACTCTCCAGCCGCACCGCGCCCGCCGCCATGCTGCGCCAGCTGGTCGATGGCCTCGGCGGCACGATCCAGTATCACGCCACGCCCGAGGCTCTCGTCATGGGGGCCATGCTGCCCGTGTCTGCCTGAAGTGTCGGGGCCTGATCTGCCATGAACCGCTGGCTGGTCCACCGCGAGGTTCCCTCGCCCAACTGGAACGAGCGCAAATCGCGCGTCTCCATGGTGGTCCTGCACTACACCGGCATGCGCACCGCCGCCGAAGCGCTCGAAAGGCTGTGCGATCCGGCGGCCGAAGTTTCGGCGCACTACATGATCGACGAGGATGGCACCGTCATCCGCCTCGTCGATGAAGCCAAGCGCGCCTGGCATGCGGGCCGGTCCTACTGGCGCGGCGAAACCGACGTGAACTCGGCCAGCATCGGGATCGAGCTCGTCAATCCCGGCCACGAATTCGGCTACCGCCCGTTCCCCGAAGCGCAGATGGAAGCGCTGATCCCGCTGCTCGCCGATATCGTGAAGCGCCACGATATTCCCCGCGCCAATGTCGTCGGCCATTCGGACGTCGCTCCGGCGCGCAAGCAGGATCCGGGCGAGCTGTTCCCCTGGGACCTCCTCGCGCGGTACCGCATCACGCTGCCCAAACCGCAGCTCACCATGCGCCTGATCTACGACAACCCAAGCGCCTTCTACCTCGCGCTAGAGCGTTTCGGGTATGACATCACCGATCCCGAAGCCGCCGTCCGCGCCTTCCAGCGCCGCTGGCGCCCCGCGCGCATCGATGGCGAAATCGACGGACAGATCGGCGCACTGCTGTTCGAGCTTTTGTTGGAACGCGACACCGGGCGTGCTAGGTGACCCCTCGCCAGGGGGCCGGGCAGCCGCGTTCCCGCTCATCCTGAGCTTGTCGAAGGGTGGCGGGACCGAGGAAAGTCCGGGCTCCACGAAACAAGGGTGGCGGGTAACGCCCGCCGAGGGAAACTTCAGGGAAAGTGCCACAGAGAGCAGACCGCTAACCCAGCGTGTTGAAAGACATGGGGGGCAGCAAGGGTGAAAGGGTGCGGCAAGAGCGCACCGCGCGACTGGTAACAGAAGCGGCAAGGCAAACCCCACCTGGAGCAAGACCGAATAGGGACTGCGCGCTCCTTTACGGAGCAGGCCTGTTTCGGGCCAGCAGTCCGGGTTGGTCGCTTGAGCGCGCCCGGCAACGGGCCGCCTAGAGGAATGGCTGCCGACGCGGATACGGTCCACAAGTGGGATACCGTCCGCGCCACAGAACCCGGCTTACAGGCCCCCTGGCAATTCGGGCCCCAATTCGGGTACTGCAATCAAAGCGTTTTCCTACCCGCCATGAAGGCGCTAGGAAGCGGCGCATGTCCGGCGCGCACCACCATCACCATGGTCACGACCACAGCCATGCGAGCACGCATGGTCACGGGCACAGCCATGCGCACTCGCATGGCCACGGGCACAGCCACGCCCCCGCCAGCTTCGGCCGCGCCTTTGCCATCGGTATCGTGCTCAACAGCGGCTTCGTCCTGATCGAGGCGGGCTACGGTATTGCCGCAGGCTCGATGGCGCTCGTCGCCGATGCGGGGCACAACCTCTCGGACGTGCTGAGCCTTGCCGTCGCCTGGGCGGCCAGCGTGCTCGCCGCGCGCCCGCCTTCGTCGCGCTTCACGTATGGCTACAAATCGAGCTCGATCCTCGCCGCCCTGTTCAACGCCGCGCTGCTGATGCTGGCGCTCGGCGCGATCCTCGTCGAGACGATCCACCGCCTGATCGCGCCGGAACCCGTCGCAGCCGGCCCGGTCATGGTCGTTGCGGGGATCGGCATCGCGATCAACACGCTCACCGCGCTGCTCTTCCTGCGCGGGCGCGAGCACGACATCAACATTCGCGGCGCCTATCTCCACATGGCGTCGGACGCAGCGGTTTCCGCCGGCGTGGTCGTGGCTGGCGCGCTGATCGCACTCACCGGCGCGTGGTGGATCGATCCCGTTACCAGCCTGGCGATCGTCGGCGTGATCGCGTGGGGCACCTGGGGCCTTGCCAAGGATTCGCTCAAGATGGGCCTCCACGGCGTTCCGGCCTCGGTCGATGGGCACGCCGTCGAACACCACCTTGCCGCTATGCCGGGCGTCAGCGCGGTCCACGACCTTCACATCTGGCCGATGAGCACCACCGAAACCGCGATGACCGCGCATCTCGTGATGCCCGGCGGCCACCCGGGGGATGCCTTCCTGCACGACCTATCCCAAACGCTCGCCCAGCGCTTCGCGATCTGCCACGCCACGGTGCAGATCGAGACCACCGATCTTGCCGAACTTGCCCACCATGGCTGCGGAAACGGACGCTAAACTGACGCACCAGCCATTTGGCCCTTAGGGGTGCCTGCGCGCGACCATCGATGACCCCTATAGCGCTGCCAAGAGCGCTCCTGAGGGGAATCGATATGCTTCGTACGGAATTGAAGATTGCCAGCATTTCGATGGCCGCCGCCGCCGCTATTGCCGCCACTGCCCTGGCTTCTGGCCTCGCTGCGATTATCGTCCCCGGCACCGCTCCTGCCTCAGGCTTCACGGTGGCCAGCGGCAAGATCGTGCTGACCGACGCCAGCTCGCGGCCCAACTGATCGCAGGGACTCACAAAAAGGGGGCGGCGGCCGGACACGGCCACCGCCCCCTTTTTGCGACCTGCCTTCCCGGCAGATGGACAGCGCTGATTTCCTGACCACAATGGCCGAAGCCAGTTCAAGGAGTCGCACCCCATGCAGATCGATCGCCGCACCGCCCTTACCGCTGCCATGACCGCTGCCGCGGCCGGAGCTATCCCAGCCGCCGCACAGACCGCCGCCGCGCCTCCCGCTCCCTCGGGCCCGGTCTTCGCGCCCGCCCCGGCGCCGCTGCCCTTCGATCCCGCCACGATCCCCGGCCTTTCCGCCAAGCTCCTCACCAGCCATCACGACAACAACTATGTCAGCGCGGTGAAGCGCATCGGCGCCATCAAGGGCGAACTGGCGAAGCTCGACATGGCCACCGCTCCCGGCTTCATGCTCAACGGCCTGAAGCGCGAGGAACTCATCGCGTGGAACTCGATGCTCCTCCACGAAGTGTATTTCTCGTGCCTCGGAAGCGGCGGCAAGCCGGGGGCCAAGCTCGGCGCTGCAATCGAGCGCGATTTCGGCAGCTTCAGCCGCTGGGCCGCGGAATTCTCCGCGATGGGCAAGGCGCTCGGCGGCGGCTCGGGCTGGGTGCTGCTGCAATGGTCCCCGCACGATGGCCGCCTCACCAACCAGTGGGCGAGCGACCACACCCAGACCCTCGCCGGCGGCACCCCGATCCTTGCCATGGACATGTACGAACACGCCTATGCCATGGACTACGGCGCGAAGGCCGCCGCCTATGTCGACGCCTTCATGGCCGCCGCGACATGGGGCGCGGCAGACGCACGGTTTGCCAAATTGGCGGGGTGATAGGAGTCCTCCACGAGAATAGCGCGGCGCAGTTTGGGCAGCGAAGCCCGGTGCATACCGGGCCGACTTGCGCAAGCTTGTCTCGGCACCTCGACGGGGTAATCTGCAGCTGTAACTCGTGGTCTCTATGGGAGCGGACATGCCGGTAATCGCCTACCAGTCGTTCAACGCCAATTCGAGCACGACGCACGGCCTCGCCTCGATGTGGCAGCAGCCGTTGACCCGCGCTGCGGCGCGGCGGGTGGCCGGCGCCGGGCATCAAGCGCTCGTCCTGCCTTCACTCGATAGCGAGTTCTCCCTGCCCGTTGAAGGGCCGGCGAATCTGCGCCCGATCCAGGCGCTGGGCGGCGCACCGACCCAGGTCGCCTTCGGCACGCAGATCGCGCTGATCTATCAGAACATCTACCGCGCCATCGGCACGATGCCAGACCTGCTCGTGTGCGGCGAACTCGATGTGAGCAATGCCGACTTCGCAGGCCTCCGCCAGAGTTCGGGTCTGCTCGCGAATGTCACCGGCAATGCCAAGGCATGCCAATGCTTCACGGCATTCGCTCAGGCTGGCGTCGCGGGGCAGATCAAGCTGCTGGCCGAGGGGCTGGGCTTCGTGATCTACTCGATCAATGGTCTTTCCGTGCTATTCGTCCATGTGCCGAACGCCATCGCGACCAACGCGGCGAAAGTGCAGGACTTCTACGCCCAGCTCAACAACCACCTCGTCACGATCGGAAGCGGCCCGATTGATCTGGTGATCGGCGATACCAACCAGAGTTCCAGCAATTTCACCCAGAATGCCCTGCCCCAGGGCTTTGCCAACGCGCACACCAGCACCGTGGTCTCCCCTTTTGATAACTGGAACGTCAAGCAGGGGGGAACCAACAGCGCGGGCTCGAAGATGTTCGATGTCGCGGTCTACAACACCACGACGATCAATCTGGAGGCCGGACCGGTCTATCTTTCCCAGTCCTCTGGCGCGGTGACCGTGACGGACCACTGCGGGCTAGCGGTCAAGGTCAGCCGCAAGGTGGGGTGAAGCCCAAGGAAACGGGCCCGGAAGTGCGCTTCCGGGCCCGCTTTGTTTCAGTTCCGAAGCGGTGCCTTGCTCAGGCCGCTTCTTCCTTGCCCTTCAGAACCTGAACCGGCTCCTTGCGGCCGTCGACGACATCCTTGTCGACCACCACTTCGGTCACGCCTTCCAGCGTCGGCAGATCGAACATCGTATCAAGCAGCAGCCCTTCAACGATCGAGCGCAGGCCGCGCGCGCCGGTCTTGCGTTCGATGGCGCGCTTGGCAATCGCTTCAAGCGCGTCATCAGTGAAGGTCAACTGCACGTCTTCGAGGTCGAACAGCTTCTGGTACTGCTTGATCAGCGCGTTCTTGGGCTCGCGCAGGATCTTGACCAGCGCCTCGATATCGAGGTCATTCAGCGTGGCAATCACCGGCAGACGACCGACGAATTCGGGGATCAGGCCGAACTTGAGGAGGTCTTCCGGCTCCGCCTTCTGGAGCAGTTCGCCTACCTTGCGCTTGTCCGGATCCGCGACATGCGCGCCGAAGCCGATCGAGCGCTTCTGCAGGCGGTCCGAGATGATCTTTTCAAGGCCGGCAAACGCACCGCCGCAGATGAACAGGATGTTGGTCGTGTCCACCTGCAGGAATTCCTGCTGCGGATGCTTGCGCCCGCCCTGCGGCGGCACCGAAGCCGTGGTGCCTTCCATCAGCTTGAGCAGTGCCTGCTGCACGCCTTCGCCCGAAACGTCGCGCGTGATCGAGGGGTTCTCGGCCTTGCGGCTGATCTTGTCGATCTCGTCGATGTAGACGATGCCGTGCTGCGCCTTTTCGACATTGTAGTCGCTCGCCTGCAGCAGCTTGAGGATGATGTTCTCGACATCCTCACCCACATAGCCGGCTTCGGTCAGCGTCGTCGCATCGGCCATCGTGAAGGGCACGTCGAAGGTCTTGGCCAGCGTCTGCGCGAGCAGCGTCTTGCCCGAGCCGGTCGGCCCGACGAGCAGGATGTTCGACTTCGACAGCTCTACATCGCCGCCCTTGCCGCTGTGCTTGAGGCGCTTGTAGTGGTTGTGCACCGCGACCGAGAGCACACGCTTCGCGCGGTCCTGACCGATCACATAGTCGTTCAGTGTCACGAAGATATCGCGCGGTGTCGGTACGCCGCCATCCTTCTTTCCGGCGAGACCAGCCTTGGTCTCTTCGCGGATGATGTCATTGCACAGTTCCACGCATTCATCGCAGATGAACACGGTGGGGCCGGCGATGAGCTTGCGCACTTCGTGCTGCGACTTGCCGCAGAAACTGCAGTACAGCGTGCTCTTGGTATCCGATCCGGAAAGCTTGGTCATTCTTACATCCCAGACGCCCCTCCACGAGGGGCGGGCCCGGTTATCCTACTACCCGGAGGGCATTAATCAACCGGACACGAAAATAGCGAACAAATCCTGATCCAGCACCCTGCCATTTTAGGGCAAAATGCTGGGATCAGGCCGAAATCATGCCGATGGCGCGCCGCCTGAACCTTCTTCGCCGCCCATCTGGTCACCTTCTGGACGCGATTCGTACACCTTGTCGACGAGTCCGAACTTCAGTGCTTCGTCGGCTTCGAGGAACGTGTCACGGTCCATCGCCTTCTCGATTTCCGCGAGCGTGCGGCCGGTGAACTTGACGTAGAGGTCGTTCATCCGCGCACGCATGCGCAGAATCTCGCGCGCCTGGATCTCGATGTCGGAGGCCATGCCGCGCGCGCCGCCCGAAGGCTGGTGGACCATGATGCGGGCATTGGGGAGCGCGATGCGCATGCCCGGCTCACCCGCAGCGAGCAGGAAGCTGCCCATCGAGGCAGCCTGTCCGATGCACACGGTCGAAACGCGCGGGCGGATGTACTGCATGGTATCGTAGATCGCGAGACCCGCCGTCACCACGCCGCCGGGCGAGTTGATGTACATGGCGATGTCCTTCGACGGGTTCTCGGATTCGAGGAACAGCAGCTGCGCCACGATCAGCGAAGCCATGTTGTCCTCGATCTCGCCCGTCACGAACACGATGCGTTCGCGCAGCAGGCGCGAGAAGATGTCGAAGCTGCGTTCACCCCGGCTGGTCTGCTCGACCACAACCGGAACGAGCGCCCCGGTGATGGGATCGTGGCTGAATTTACCCTGGTTTCCGTAAGCCGATGCGCCGTGGCCGCCATAAAGATCGAGCATAGTGTCCTCTTGGATGTGCAGGGCCTATGTCGCGTGCCACGACGGGATGTTCAAGGGCGTTAACCGCGCATCCGCGCTGTCAGCCATGAAAAGTGGTGCAATATCGGCAAAATCCGCCTTGTTTGCCCATCGATGCGCTTGCGCGGCGTCAAGCTTGGCCGCAGCTTCCTGACAAATTCATCAGGGGGTGATCCATGTTCCGCCGTGCCGCCAAGTCCGTTTCCGCCGTTCTGCTTGCCGCGACAGCGCTCCCCGGCAGCGCTTCCCATGCGCAGGAAAGCGTCGCCACCTATCTCGCGCGCATCAAGGCGCTCGACAAGGCGGGGCCGAAGATCAACGCCGTGATCGCGCTCAATCCTGATGCCGCAAAGGCCGAAGCCGCCGCGAAGGGCGTTGCCGGGCCGCTCGCAGGCAAGGTTATCCTCGTCAAGGACAACGTCGAGACCGCCGATCCCATGCCGACCACAGCGGGCAGCCTGTTGCTCAAGGACAACCGCGCCGGCCGCGATGCACCCTTCATGATCGGGCTGCGTGCGGCAGGCGTCGTCGTGCTCGGCAAGACCAACCTCTCCGAATGGGCCAACATGCGTTCGGGCCAGTCCTCCAGCGGGTGGAGCGCGGTCGGCGGGCAGACGCGCAATCCCCATGCGCTGGATCGCTCGCCCTGCGGCTCCTCCTCGGGCAGCGGCGCGGCGATTGCCGCCGGCATGGCCTGGGGCGCGATCGGCAGCGAGACCGACGGCTCGATCACCTGCCCCGCCTCACTGGGCGGCATTGTCGGCTTCAAGCCCACCGTCGGCATGATCAGCCGCACCCATGTCGTGCCGATCAGCCACAGCCAGGATACCGTCGGCCCGATGACGACGAGCGTGCGCGATGCCGCGCTGATGCTCACCGCGATGGCCGGCAGCGACCCCGCCGACCCGGCCACCGCCGAAGCGGACGCGCACAAGACCGATTTTTCCGCCGATCTTTCCGCCGCCAGCCTCAAGGGCGTGCGGCTCGGCGTGCTGCGGCGGGCCGTGGGGAACAACCCCAAGGTGATTGCCCTGTTCGAGAAGGCCCTCGCCGATCTCAAGGCCGCGGGCGCCACGCTAGTCGATGTCGATTACACCCCGCCAGAAGAGATGGGCCGCGATGAATACACCGTGCTGCTCTACGAGCTGCGCACCGATCTTGCCGCCTATCTCCAGTCGGTGCCCGCGTCCTCGTTCAAGGATACGCCGCCCGCGCGCACGCTGGCCGATGCGATCGCCTTCAACAAGGCGCACCCCGAAGAACTGAAGTGGTTCGGGCAGAACGAGTTCGAAGAAGCCGAGGCGATGACCGACACAGCGGTCTACAGGAAGGCGCGCGCCAATTCGCTGCGCCTTGCCGGCGTGGAAGGCATCGACAAGCTGCTGGCGGAGAACCGCGTCTCGTTCCTGATCGCCCCCACCGCGCCGCCCGCCTGGGCGATCGACCTTGTTACCGGCGACCACAGCATCGATGTCGGCATGGGCAGCCTCGCGGCAATTGCGGGCTATCCGCACCTCACCGTGCCGATGGGCGCGGTCGAGGGGCTGCCGATGGGCCTCTCGTTCATGGGCACCAAGTGGGACGACAAGCGCGTGCTTGAAGCCGGCGCGGCCTACGAACGCGCGCGGACGGTTCCGGTGCCCAAGCCCTCGCTGAAGCGCTGGGGGGAGTAAAGCCGTCTAGACTTCCGCGCGCCGCAGCGCGTCGAGCGCCTCCAGTTCGCGCTGCAGATTGATCTGCTGCGCTTCAGCCTGGCGCAGCGCGGCGTGTTCGGCGCGGGTCTTGTGGCGGCGTGCCGACCAGCGCGCCAGCCGCCGCCCGGAGTCGCGCAGCAGGAAGGCGATCACGTCGATCAGCCCCTGCCGCCGCGCCGGAACCAGCGCCCGTGCGCGCGGCAGCGGCGTTTCGGCCAGCGCCGGGGCCGTTCCTGGCTCTAGCGCGACCACGGGTTTGATGGGCTCTGCAAGCGTTTCGACTCGCGGCTCAGACCGAACGGGCAGGGTTGGTGGCGGTGCGGCGAGCAGCTTGACCGGCGAACTGTAGGTCCCTCGCACCGCATTCGCGGCGGGGATGGCGGGAAGCTGCTCGGGGCGGGGAACCTCGGGAGGCTTCGGACGCGCCTTGCCCTTTTTCGCGGGCGGCTTGGCACGCCGCGTCGGGACGGCGACGCCGTACCCTGCGGGTTCCACCAGCGCTTGGGCTTCTCGGGCAGAAGCGAGCCGCGCGGCGGCCTTGCGCGCTTTCTTGCCCTTGGCATTGCGCCGCTTCTGCGGACGCTCCTCGATCAGGCCGCTTTCATCCTGAATGACCAGTGGCACGGCCATCGAGCCGCGCCCGATATATGCCGTATCGTGCCGCTTGGCGGCAAGGCTGGGTACTTTTGGCAGGGCCGCAGGGGGCACAGCCACCGGAGGCCGCGAAGCTAAGCGATTGCGAACGGTATGCATCGGGTGTCCCTCCCAGGAGCCGATCCTGCCCGAATGTCTCATGCACCGATTCGTGGGGTCAATTGCGGGCGAATACGGATGCCGCCCACATGCAAGAAGGGCGCCCCGTTGCCGGAGCGCCCTTCTGCGTTTTCAATGCCTTGCGGCTGGAATCAGGCGTCAGCGGCCTTCTTCTTGGCCGGGGCCTTCTTCTTGGGAGCAGGCGCTTCTTCGGCCGGAGCAGCTTCGGCGGCCGGGGCTTCCTCAGCAGCCTTCTTCTTCGCCGGAGCCTTCTTGGCGGGCTTCGCTTCGGCTTCAGCCGGAGCCGCTTCCTCGGCCGGAGCCTCTTCCGCGACTTCAGTCTTCGCCTTCTTGGCCGCCTTCTTCGGCGCCGCCTTGGCAGGCGCGGCCTCAGCAGGCTTGCCGGTCTCGTCGGCTTCGATCACTGCCTGCAGTTCCTCGCGGGTCACGCTGCGCTCGGTCACTTCGGCCTTGTCGAACAGGAAGTCGACGACCTTGTCCTCATAGAGCGGCGCGCGCAGCTGGGCAGCGGCGAGCGCATCCGAACGGATGTAGTCGATGAAGCGCTGGCGGTCCTGCTCGCGGTACTGCTGCGCGGCCTGGCGCATCAGCATTTCCATTTCGTTCGCATTGACCTGCACGCCGTTGGCCTGGCCGATTTCGGAAAGCAGCAGGCCCAGACGCACGCGGCGCTCGGCGATCTTGCGGTAATCGTCCTTCTCGCCCTCGATCTCGGCCAGTGCGGCGGCGGGATCTTCTTCCTTGGCCGCTTCGGTGGTCAGCTGCTGCCAGATCTGCGCGAACTCGGCTTCCACCATCGAGGGCGGAACCGCGAAATCGTGGCCGGCGGCGAGCTGATCGAGCAGCGAGCGCTTCATCGCGGTGCGCGTGAGGCCGCCGTTTTCCTGCTCGATCTGGCCCTTGATCAGGCCGCGCAGCTGCTCGATGCTCTCGAGGCCGAGCGACTTGGCGAAATCGTCGTCCGCGGTGAATTCAGCGGCCTGCTTGACCGCCTTCACGGTGCACGCGAACTGGGCGTCCTTGCCGGCAAGGTTCTCGGCCGGATAATCAGCCGGGAAAGTCACGGTGATGGTGCGCTCATCGCCCGCCTTCACGCCGACCAGCTGCTCTTCGAAGCCGGGGATGAAGCGGCCCGAGCCAAGCTCGAGCGGCTGATCGGTGGCAGTGCCGCCATCGAAGGCAACGCCGTCGACCGACCCTGCAAAGTCGATGATCAGCTGATCGCCATCGGCGGCCACAGTGCCCTCGGGCGCGTCGTTGTAGCGCTTCTGCCCCTGCGCGATGCGGCCAACGGCCTCATCCACTTCGGCATCGCTCACTTCGACGATCAGGCGTTCCAGCTTGATGCCGTCGATGGCGGGCGCGGTGATCTCGGGCAGCACTTCGAGCGCGACGGTGAGCTCGGCGTCCTTGCCTTCCTCATAGCCCTCGGCCAGCGAGACGTCGGGCTGGGTCGCGGGGCGCAGGCCCTTTTCGGCGACGAGCTTGTCCATCGCCTCGCGGATCGAGGTTTCCAGCGCCTGCTGGTGCAGCGCGGGCCCATGCATCTTGCGCACGAGATTGGCAGGCACCTTGCCGGGGCGGAAGCCGGGCATGCGGACCTGCGGCGTGATCTTCTTGACCTCACCCTCGACAAGCGCGGCGATATCATTCGCGGCGATGGTCAGGGCATAGGCGCGCTTGAGGCCCTCGTTGCTGGTTTCGACGATCTGCATCTGTGATCCAACTTTCTCGTACGACGTCGTGGTGCCCATGCGGGCTTCATCAACAATTCTGGCCGCACCATGGGAATGGTACGGCCAAGCTCCCGGTCGGGCCGGGCGGGTCTGGTGCGGGCGAAGGGACTCGAACCCCCACATCTTGCGATACTGGAACCTAAATCCAGCGCGTCTACCAGTTCCGCCACGCCCGCGTCCGGCGAAATGCGAGCGCCGCCCCTATCGCAGCGCTGGGCAAAGGGCAAGCCTTGCCAAAAGGTGTTACCGGGAAGCGGTTGTCCCTATCCGGCAATCCGCCCGAGCAGCGCCAGCCAGGTGTTAGCCGGAGGGGTGGCCACCGGCTCCGCAGGCGGCGCCATCCCGGCACATTCAAGGCAGTATACCTGCGCCCCGGTCCCGCCGAGCAGCCGTGAAAGATCGCCCAGAAGCTGCTGCGCGAGTGCGCCCTGCCGCTGGGCCGCGAGCGCTGCAAAATCGCTGGCGCCGCCTTGCGTGCCAAGCACATGCGCGCTGTCCGCCTCGCTGTCGGCCAGTTGATCGAGCAGCGCGCCGAACGGATCGGCTGCGGTGCCGAGGTAGACGGGATGCCAGCTCGTCGCCCCCGCCGCCTTGGCCGCCCAGGCCAGCGCCGCATCGATCCCGCCGAACTCGTCGACAAGGCCAAGCTGCCGCGCGGTGCCGCCGTCCCACACGCGCCCCTGCGCGATTTTGTCGATCTCCGCCGGGGTCTTGTGCCGCGCCTCGGCAACGAGCCCGACGAAGCGCGCATAGCCCGAATCGATCTGCTGCTGGATCACCGCCTCGGCTGTGGGCGAAAAGCCGCCGAACACATCGGGCTGGCCCGAAAGCGCCGTGGTCCGCACGCCATCGGTGCCGATCCCGGCCTTGCCCAGCGCTTCCTCGAAGCTCGGGATGATCGCGAAGATACCGATGGAGCCGGTGATCGTCGCCGGCTCGGCAAACACGCGGTCCGCCGGTGTCGAAACCCAGTAGCCGCCGCTCGCCGCAAGGCCTGCCATCGAAACTGCGACAGGGATCTTCTTCGCCTTCATCCGCGCGATCGCGGCGCGGATACGCTCCGCCGCAGTCACCGATCCGCCGGGCGAATCGACCCTGACGACAAGCGCCGCGTAGTCCCCGCTAGCCGCTGCCTTGTCGACAAGCTCGGCGATCCGGTCACCGCCTGCGCTGCCCGGCCCTGCATCGCCGTCGACGATATCGCCCGCAATCGTCACCACGGCGATGGCCTTGCCATCGGTCGAGGGCGTCTGGTCGGCGAGATAGGTGGCGAGGGCGGTGCCCTTGAACGCGCCTTCACCGCCAGCCGTATCCTTGCCGACGATCTCGGCCACGCGGTTGCCGAACGCCACCTTGTCACCGATCCGGTCAACCAGACCGGCGGCCACTGCCGCCTTGGCCGCATCGCCGCCCGATGCCGCGATCCACTTCACCGGATCGCTTGTCACCAGCTGGATGTCGGCTTTGGGCCGCGCTTTCTTCACATCGACCTGCCAGGCCTCCCACAGCGCGGAATAGACCGCGCCGAGTGCTTCTTTCGCCTCGGGCGAGGCGTTTTCGCGGGTGAAGGGCTCCACCGCGCTCTTGTAGGTGCCGACCTTGAAGACGTGCGCCTTGATCTTGAGGCGGTCGAGCAGCGCCTTGAAATAGAGATTGCTGCCGCCCGGCCCCGCCACCAGCGCGCCGCCCAGCGGATCGACCCAGGCCTCGCTCGCATGCGCCGCGATCTGCACGCTATCGTCGGTATAGAGTCCCGCTCGGACCAGCACCGGCTTCTTCGCCGCACGCACCTTGTCCATCGCCGCGCCAATGCGCGTCATCGCCACCTGGCTGCCGCCGCCAAAGCTTTCAAGATCGAGCACGACGGCCTTGATCCGCTCGTCACCCGCTGCCGCCTCGATCGCGCGCACCACATCGCGCTCCTGCACCGCCTTGGAGGGCCCGCCGCCCGAAATCAGCTGCATCGGCTTCAACCGCGCACGTTCCTCCACCACCGGGCCTTCCAGCGCGAGGTAGAGCGCGCCGGATTGCACCGCGCCGGGCGTCGGCCGCAGCGTCAGCAGCGCATAGAGCGCGCCAAAGAACAGCAGGAGCAGGAGCAGCACGAGGCCGTCCTTGATGGCGACGAGGATCTTCCAGACCGAGCGGGCGAATTTCATGGGGGATATCTAGGTCTCACGAGGGGCGGATGCCAGCCGAAACACTTGAGCGACCCCAAGAGGCGCACTAGGGGCATGGTTTCGATGATGGAATCGAACCAAGTGGCCAGCCCAAGCGCGTATGGCCGATACCCCGCAGGCGGCCTCGCCTTCCCGCACCGTGATCTCACCGGCATTGCGCACCTCGCGCGGCACGAGATTCTCTACCTGCTGGACGAGGCCGAACAATGGCTTGCGCTCAACCGCCAGCGCCACAAGCGCGCAGAGGTGCTTTCGGGCCTCACCATCATCAACGCGTTCTTCGAAAACTCGACACGTACGCTGCTGTCGTTCGAGATCGCGGGCAAGCGCCTCGGCGCCGACGTCGTCAACATGCATGCCGCCACCAGCAGCGTGAAAAAGGGCGAGACGCTGATCGACACGGCGATGACCCTCAACGCCATGCGCGCCGACGCCATCGTGATCCGCCACGCCAGTTCCGGCGCGGTGCAGCTCATCGCCGACAAGGTCGATTGCCCGGTGCTCAATGCGGGCGACGGCAGCCATGAACACCCGACGCAGGCGCTGCTCGATGCACTGACCATCCGTCATGCGCTGGCCCTCGCGCCCAGCAGCGATCTCAATGGCCTCAAGGTCACGATCTGCGGCGATATCCTCCACAGCCGCGTCGCGCGTTCGAACATCCTCTCGCTGACGGCGCTCGGTGCTGACGTCACCGTCTGCGCCCCGCCCGCGCTGATGCCCGCCGAAATCGCCGCGATGGGGGTGACGCCGAGCCATGATTTCGACGCGGCGCTCGAAGGCGCGGACGTCGTGATGATGCTGCGCCTCCAGCAAGAGCGCATGTCCGGCCAGTTCATCCCCTCCCCGCGCGAGTACCGCCACCTCTACGGCCTCACGCTCGAACGCTTCGGGAAGCTGCCGCCCCATGTCTTCGTCATGCATCCCGGCCCGATGAACCGGGGGATCGAGATCGACAGCCAGGTAGCCGACCATCCGACGCGCAGCCTCGTCACACGCCAGGTCGAAAGCGGCGTCGCAATCCGCATGGCCTGCCTCGATGTGCTCACCCGCCGCGCGCGGGGCGTGCCCGGCTGGGCTTCGGCGGAAGGAGCCGCGACATGACCCCCGGTCCGCTCACTATCACTGGCGGCAGGCTGGTCCTCCCCACCGGCGCACCGCAGGCAGGTGCCTTGCGCGTCGCGGATGGCCGCATCGTCGCACTCGGCAACATCAGCCCCGAACCGGGTGACGACGTGCTCGATGCTCGGGGCGCACTAATCACCCCCGGCCTCGTCGATCTGGGCGTTTTCGCCATCGACAAGCCCGCCTTCCACTTCGGCGGGATCACCCGCGCCGCGCTGATGCCCGATCAGGGACCGCCGCTCGATCACCCGGCGCGCGTCCGCTTCGCGGCGCAATCGGGCAAGCCCGATATGTGGGTCCACCCCCTCGCCGCCGCGACGCGCGGGCTTGAAGGCATCGAACTCGCCGAAATCGCGCTGATGCGCGATGCCGGGGCCAGGGCGGTCGCCACCGGGCGGCGCTGGATCGCCGATTCGGGCGTAATGCACCGCTTGATGAGCTACTGCGCGATGCTCGGCCTCGTGCTCGTCACCCATGCCGAAGACGCCGGGATCACCGGCCACGCCGTCGCCACCGCCGGTGAAATGGCGACCCGGCTCGGCCTGCCTTCCGCCCCCGCCGAAGCCGAGTCGCTGGCGGTCGCCCGCGATATCGCGCTCGCCGAACTCACCGGCTGCCGCCTCCACCTCAGGCAGGTCACGACCGCCGCCGCGCTCGACCTTGTCCGCGCCGCCAAGGCACGCGGGGTGCGAGTGACGGCTGGCGTCACCCCCGCGCACTTCATGCTCTCCGATCTGGAACTGGCGCATTTCCGCACCTTCTGCCGCCTTTCACCGCCCTTGCGCAGCGATGCGGACCGGCAGGCGGTGATCGCTGCGGTGGCCGATGGCACGATCGACGTCATCGCCTCGGGCCACGATCCGCGCGGGGCGGAAGACAAGCGCCTGCCTTTCGCCGATGCGGAACCGGGCATGGCGGGCGCGGAAACGCTGCTGCCGCTGACGCTCACGCTGGTGCGCGATGGCAGGATCGATCTGGCACGCGCCTTCGCGCTCCTCGCGGGCAATCCCGCCGCGCTGCTCG
This sequence comes from Novosphingobium sp. FG137, assembly GCF_057809735.1. Classification (NCBI taxonomy): domain Bacteria; kingdom Pseudomonadati; phylum Pseudomonadota; class Alphaproteobacteria; order Sphingomonadales; family Sphingomonadaceae; genus Novosphingobium; species Novosphingobium sp. FG137. The sequence continues at coordinate 306,458 of NZ_JBMDKN010000002.1, forward strand.
GGGTTCCAGCCGGGCGGCTGGAGGTCGGCCTTGAGGCTGATCTGGCGCTGGTAGAGCCCGAGCGGCCGTGGATCGTTGATCGCAGCAAGATGGCGGCCACCGCAGGCAACACCCCGTTCGATCGCCGCCCGGTCGAGGGCCGCGTCACCGCGCTGTTCAAGGGCGGCAGCCGCATCGCCTAAAAGGAAACCGGGCCTAAAGCGAACCGGGCCTGAAACGCAACCGGCCCGCCCCCGGATGGGGAGCGGGCCGGCAACAACGCAAATGCGTGACGGTCAGCGCTGCGCCATACGCGTCGGCGTCGGGCGGCCCTGCGGCGAAACCATCGCCGGGTCGGCCATCACGAGGCAGACGCCGCCCTTGGCCTTGACCGACTGGCACATCTGCCGCGCCGACGCGAAGCCGGTGAAGCCCACCGCCTGCACCCGCCAGAATTGGCGGCCGTTGACGGCAACCTGCGTGACCTGGCTGTGATAGCCGGCCAGGCTGCGGTTGCGCGCGGTGAAGTGACGCCAGGCGCGCTGGGCGCCGTCGGAGGAGGCGAACGAACCGAGCTGGACGACATGGCTGCCCTTTGCGCTGGGGGAAGCCTGCGCGCTGCGAGCAGCATGCACCGGCTGGACCACCGGGTGCGAAACCACTTGCTGCGGCGCCGGGGCAGCAACAGAAGCGGCCGAAGGCGGCAGGTCGATTGCAGCGATCTTCGCCTGCGTCGGCGCGCTTGAGGCATCGGCCAGCGTCGGCTGGGGTGCCGCGGCATCGGCCTGGGGCGCAGGCATTTCCGTCGCGGCTGCCTTGGCGAGTTCCGCCGCATCACCGCTTGCCGCCTGCTGGGTTGCCGACATGGCCACCGCTTCCTCGGCCAGCTTCTGCGCCTCGGGGAAGTTTGCCAGTGCGAGTGCAGTCGGCTGGCCGCCATCGGCATTGACCGGCGCGCCGAGCAGGCTCGCCACGCGGCGGCGGGTGTCTTCGGGGCGCGCCATGAAGGCCCAGGTCTGCAGGCGCTCAGCCAGCTTGTCCGCCGGGACATCCTGCTGCGCCATCAGCTTGGCTTCGCTCCAGCTGCCATCAAGCGCATAGGCATAGGCAAGGTTCTGGCGCACCTTGGGGGTGTTCTCGCCGCCGCGCAGCGCATCGGTCAGCGCGGCGATGCCGGTCTGGGTCTGCCCGGCCATGGCCATGGCAAGGCCGTAGTCCGATGCCGGAATGCTGTCGCGATAGGTGTTGAGCGTATCGACCGCCTCGGTGCCGCGCCCGAGCGCGATATCGGCCAGCGCGAGGCTCAGCGCAGCCTTGCCGCCGTCCTCACCAAGCTGCATCGCCTCGTCGAACGCCTGACGCGCTGCCTCGAAGCGGCCCGCGCGCAGATAGGCAGAGCCCAGCAGCGTGCGGTAGGCCGCATTGCGCGGGCTGGCGAGCACGGCCTGTTCGGCCAGCCCGATCGCCTTTTCCGTGCTGCCCTTGCCAAGCGCGGTCTGCGCATTGGAGGCGAACTTGGCGTGGTTCGGTCCGCCTGCGGCGCAACCGGAGAGAAGACCGGCCGCCAACGCGGTGGTCACGCAGATCCGGGCCATCCTATAGGCGGATTTCCGGTCAGTCTTGCTGTCGTGTGCGGTGGTCATGGCGTGAAGTCCCGGTTGAAATGCTTGCGTCAGGAACGAAGGGCACGGCGAGCAAGGTCGTCGAGACCGGGCTTCGCTTCGAGGAAACGGTCGAGAGCCTCGACCACGATTTGCTGGGCGCTGCGGTTATCCAGCGTGCAGGCAAGGCGCAGGCGCAAGTGGCGCGCCGCATCGAGCCGCAGCGTAAAGGCCGCCTTGCGCCCTTCCTTGAGCGCAGTGCCGCGTTCTCTGCGGTGTGCGGAGGCCGCCGGAGCCGGCACCTTCAGCATGTCGGCCAGCGTTTCGATCTGCCGCAACACTTCGGGCTGCGAAGGCTCGGGAACCGCATCAGCGGCAATCGCGACAACTTCGCCAGCCGGCGCAGCCGGGGCGAAGCCCTCGCCATGATCGTTCCAGCCCAGATCATCGGCATCAGCGGCCGGGCCGAAGCCCATCCACTGGCGGTCTTCCGCTGTCAGGGGGAGGAGTTGTGGACGCATCGCAGGACGGGCCGCGCCCTTGCGGGCAAGCAGGCTCGGGCTCAGCGAGGCGAAAGGCTTGGGTTCGCTCATGCTTCGGCGTCCTTCGCTCAGGAGCCGATCACGCGGCGGCCGAAACCACCTGCGCCGCGCGGTGCGCCGGACATGGAGTGCGCGGCATGGCCGGGCTGCGGCACCGCGAACACGGTGCGGCGGAAATTCTTCTCGAGCCGTTCGGAAACATAGGTCCACAGCGCCTCGACTTCGGCGGCCGATTTGCTGCGCGGATCGACTTCCATCACGGTGCGGCCATCGATCATCGAAGCGGCGAAATCGGTGCGGTGATGCAGAGTGATCGGCGCGACGGTGCCGTGCTGCGAAAGCGCGACAGCGGCTTCCGATGTGATGCGCGCCTTGGGCGTTGCAGCATTGACCACAAAGATCAGCGGCTTGCCCGCACGCTCGCACAGATCAACTGTAGCACCCACGGCGCGCAGGTCGTGCGGGCTCGGCCGCGTCGGCACGACAATGAGTTCGGCGACCGAGATCACCGACTGGATCGCCATGGTGATCGCGGGCGGGGTATCGATCACCGCCAGCTTGAAGCCCTGCTGGCGCAGAATGGCCAGATCGCTGGCCAGGCGCGCCACGGTGGTCTGCGCGAAAGCGGGGAATTCGGCCTCGCGCTCGTTCCACCAGTCAGACAGCGAACCCTGCGGATCGATGTCGATCAGGACGACGGGGCCGGCGCCCGCGCGCTGCGCCTGCACGGCAAGGTGACCGGACAAGGTCGTCTTGCCGGACCCTCCCTTCTGCGATGCCAAAGCCAATACGCGCACTGTACCCCCCTATGGGCAAGACGAACAAACGGAACGGTCTCTTGCCCGGGGATCGCAGAAGACCCTCAAATTTTGGTTAACATCGCGGCATCCGATGCACGTGATTTTGCGCAAGGCACCCCCTGATCCGGCGCCAAGATGCTGTCTTTTCTGTATTAACCATCTACGCTAATTACCTTAGATGCAGTAGGGCGTGATGAGCATCCGCGGTTGTTCTTGCGCACTGCAATGCAGCACGGCATCGTTAACCCTGCTTTTCAGGCAACGAGTTCCTAGGGAGAATCGACCGGACATGCGCGGATTTGCTCTCCTTGTGGCGGCGACACTCGGCTTCTCGGGCATGATGCAGCCCGCTTCGGCTGCGCCCGCCGCGCAAGGCCTGCCGCAAACGGCGCCGACGCCGCCCGATACGGCCAGCGCGGCGGCGGTGCGGGCCGGAGTGGATGCGTGGTCAGCCGGAAATTACGAAGCGGCGGTAAAAGCCTGGCAGGCCCCTGCTGCCAAGGGCGATGCCGATGCGCTGTTCAACCTCGGTCAGGCCTACAAGCTCGGCCGCGGGGTAAACAAGGATCTCGTCAGGGCTGAGGCCTATTATGGCAAGGCCGCCCGCCTCGGCCACATCGCGGCGGCAGACAACTACGGCATCCTGCTGTTCCAGACGAACCGTCACGAGGCAGCGATGCCCTGGCTGGAGTCCGCCGCAGATCGAGGCGAACCGCGCGCGATGTATGTGCTCGGCATCGCCGCCTACAATGGCGACTATGCGCCCAAGGACTGGGTGCGCGCCTATGCCCTGATGACGCGGGCGGCTGCTGCCGGTCTCGCGCAGGCGACCGGCAGCCTTGCCACGATGAACCAGACGATCCCGCTGGCACAGCGCCAGATGGGCGTCAGCCTCGCCAGCGAGCTGGAACGGAAGGCCGCCGATGCGCGCGGGCGCGAACTCGCCGCAGCAGACCTTGGCGGGCAAGGCGCACCGGTGCGGACGGTGCCTGCGCCAAAGGCCCCGCCGGGCGCCATCGAGAAGGTCGATCTTCCGCCCTCTTCCCACTCCGAACCTTCGGTGGCTTATCTGCCGCCACCGATGGAGCCCGCCGCCACGCCAAAGCCAAAGCCGGTGCCGGTGAAACCCGCTGCGCCAAAGCCCGCGCCGCCCAAACTGGCGCCGGCTGCTGTGGCATCTGCCTCCGGCAATGGGGCCTATCGCATCCAACTCGGTGCGTTCGGGGTGAAGGCCAATGCCGATGCGCTGTGGGCGCGCGTGCGGGGGCGGCCCGAGATTGCCGGCCATGCCCGGCAGGATCTGCCCGGCACAGCGACACGCCTGCTGGCCACCGGCTATTCACAGGACGGCGCGGTGCGCGCCTGCGCCGCGCTCAAGGCCGGGGGTTTCGCCTGCCTCGTGGTGGCGCCCTGACGTCACATGCCCGAAAGGATCGGCGCACTTGATTTCGTGCGCGGGGTTGCCGTGCTCGGCATCCTCGCGATCAACGTGACCGGGTTCTGGGGCCCGCTGCTTGCCACCTTCAGCCCCGCGATGCCCCACTTCGAAAGTGGCGGCGCATTGTGGTTCATCGCTGCCTACGTCCTGTTCGAAGGCAAGATGCGCGGCCTTTTCACGCTGCTGTTCGGGGCAAGCATGATGCTGTTCGCCGATGCGGCGGAGCGGCGCGGTGCCAATCCCGACCTCATGCAAGTGCGCCGCCTGATCCTGCTGATGCTGTTCGGCTATGCACACTACGCGCTGCTGTGGTGGGGGGATATTCTCCTGCCCTATGCGGTTTGCGGCATGCTCGCCTTTGCCTTGCGCCGCCTCGCGCCCGAACCGCTGGCAGCGAGCGCGCTCCTCCTCTTCCTCGCGAGCCATGGGCTTGAAATGATCGGCGATATCGCCGCAATCGCCACCGAAGGCCGCGTGCTGGCGGGCCACGGCTCCCCCGCCGAAGCCGCCGAACAGACCGCGATGATGGGCCGCATCGCCGCCTCGATCGCCGCCGACAACCAAGTGCTCCACGCCCCTTTCCTCGAAGCGGTGCGGCTTCGCCTCACCACTGCTCCGTTCTTCCCGCTCGCGAACCTTGGCGCGACCTTCTTCGAAACCTTCCCGCTCATGCTGCTCGGCATGGCGCTGCTGCGCATGGGGCTGTTCACCGGCGAATGGACGCAAGCCACGCTGCGCCGGATGGCGGTGATCGGCATCGGCGGCGGCGGCACGATGAGCGCCGTGCTGATCGGCTGGGCCGCGCTACACGGGTTCCCGCCCGGCGCGATGTTCGCCATCATGGGCTCGCTCGCCGCGATCCCGCACCTTGCGATGACGCTGGGTTATCTCGCTGCCTTGCTGCTGCTGTGGCCCCGCCTGTATCAGAGCGCTGCCGGCACGCGCCTCGCCGCTGCGGGCCGCTGCGCCTTCACCAACTATCTCGGCACCACTTTCGTGATGAGCGCGCTGTTTGCCGGCTGGGGCTTCGGCCTTGGCGGCGTGCTGCCCCGCGGCGCACTGCCGCTTGTGGTGCTGGCAGGCTGGGCGCTGATGCTCGCGTGGCCGCGCTGGTGGCTCGCCCGCTTCGGGCAAGGCCCGCTCGAGGCGCTGTGGCGCAGGCTTACCTGGCTGGGGGTTCCTCGCTCGCCGATTCCACCTGCGGCCGATGCGGCGTAAGGATCAGCACGCCGTCTTCCACCCGCCAGCCCTTGAGGCGCGTGAGGAAGTTCATCCCCAGCACGTTTGGCCCGCCCTCCGCTGGCATGACGATGGCATCGAGATCGCGCGCCACCACTGATCCGAAACGCAGTTCATCGATCCGTGCGGGAGACGCGGTGACGCTGCCGTTCGCGGTTTCCACCGACGCTTGCGGGCGCATCATATCGGGCTCGACCCCCGCTGCCGCCGCCACATCGCCCGAAAGCGCCGTCACCGTAGCGCCGGTATCGACCATCAGCCGCAGCGGCACCCCGTTGAGCTGCGCCTTGATCCAGTAGTGCCCATCGGCGGCGAGCGGAATGCGCGTCTCCCCGCCTGATACGGTCTGAGCCGGCCCGCCGATGCTGTGGAGCGCCGCATCGAAGCTGGGGTCCATCCGCACGAAGCGCATGACCGCGAGGGCGAACACCGCCAGCATCAGCAGGTTGCCCGCAAAGCGCACCGCCCCGCCGATCCTCCCCCCGCGCGAGGCCAGCGCACCGCCCACGGCCACCAGCGCAAGCGCCGCACAGGTCGCGGCAAACAGCGGCGAAAGCTGCCCCAGCCAAGGGGCACCCCGCTCCAGCCAGGCATAAATCTGCGTCATGCGGAACCCATTACCCACGCGAACCTTTCATCATGCTGAAACCCGTCCTAACCACCAATGCGCTGCGGCCATCACGGCCTCGCCCCGGGCACCCCATGCACCTTTCCATCACGACCCTTATGACCTGGCACTGCGCAGAGCCGACTGACAGCCTTCTCCAGATCGAAGCCGCCGCGACGGCCGACCAGCGGCTCCTCGCGAGCACGCTCGATAGCACACCTGCGGGCCATTTTTCGCGTGTGCCCGCGCAGGACGGGATTGGCGAACGGATCTGGCTGCATCAGGAAGGCGATTGCACGGTGACCTATGCGGCTCAGGTCGAGGTGCTGGGCCGCCCGGTGCCGCTGGAAACGCTCGCCGCGCTGCCACCGCACCGCCTGCCGGGCGAGACGGTACCCTATCTGATGGACTCGCGCTATTGCCCGGCCAACCGCTTCTCACCATTCGTTGACGAGGAATTTGCCGCGTTCGAAGGCGGCGCGAAAGTGGCGGCGATGCGCGACTGGATCGCGGCGCACTTTCGCTATGTGCCCGGCGTGAGCAATGCCTCGACCACCGCGATCGACAGCTTTGTCGAGCGGCGCGGGGTGTGCCGGGATTATGCGCATACGCTGATCTGCTTCGCCCGTGCCGCCGCAATCCCGGCGCGCTTTGCCAGCGGATACGGGGCCTGGGTCAAGCCTCAGGATTTCCACGCGGTGGCGGAAGTGTGGCTGGCGAATGCGGAAGGCGCGGGGGGCTGGCATATGGTTGATCCGACCGGCATGGCCGACGCCGCCTCGTTCGCGCGGATCGCGGTGGGCCGCGATGCGGCGGACACCAGTTTCCTCACCAGCTTCGGCCAGGCCGATCTGCGCCAGCTGGCGATCGAAGTGCGCGCAGTAACGGCAGGTTAACCACACTCCTTAAGGGCGGCAGCCTGCGCCGTCCCTAGGCGGGACGCGGCTGGAATGGCGCTCGCCAACCCCTTCGTTTACGCTATTTGGGGACGCGAAAGGAGCGTTGTCCCAGATGCCTGCGTCGTCGTCCGCCAAGAGCCTGATCGATCTGCTGCGCTCCCGCTGGGTCAGCGCGCCGCTCGGCTTCATCGCGATGTCGCTCGCCTCGCTGCTCGCATTCCATGTTGGCAAGGACGTGGCGCAGGTTCTGTTCGGCGGATCGCAGGCCGAAGCCCATGTCGCCGCCGCCCCGGCAACTGCGCCGCTGGCCAAGCCCGCCACGCTCGCCCCCGCACCGGCTCCCGCAAACAGCGCTTTCGTCGTCAAGTCGATCCTCAAGATCGATGAACCGATCAAGTTCGGCCAATATTTCTGGGACGAACGCGCCGCCGCGACCGGACCTGTCGTCGTCACCGTCGATCTTGAGGCGCGCACGATCTCGGTCTTCCGCGATGGCCACGAAATCGGCGCTGCCGCCATCCTCAAGGGCTATGGCAACAAGCCCACCCCCACCGGCGTGTTCCCGATCAGCGAGAAGGACGCCGACCACGTCTCCAGCATCTACGATGCGCCGATGCCCTGGATGCTGCGCCTCACCAATGACGGCGTCTCGATCCACGGTAGCAAGGTCGAACGCGGCTATGCCACCAACGGCTGCATTGGCGTGCCCGATGGCTTCGCCAAGCGCCTGTTTGGCGTTGCCACCCTGGGTGACAAGGTGATCATCACCGATGGCAAGCGCCTCGGCGTTGGCCAACCGATCATCGAGAACCAGGCCGCTGCGCCGACCGGCCCCTCCGTCGCCGCGAGCCGCGATTCTTGATCTGAATCGTTTTTCTCCTGTCCCAGCAGGTCCATGAGGGCCATGGACGGGTTAAGGAGAAAGCGCATGCGACCCCACGATGAACGCCACCTTGTCAGCCGGATCGGCTGGCTGCGCGCCGCCGTGCTCGGCGCCAACGACGGGATCGTCTCTACCGCCAGCCTGATCCTCGGCGTCGCCGCCTCGGGCGCGGAACGGCAGGCGCTGCTGGTCGCAGGCGCAGCCGGCCTTGTCGCGGGCGCGATGTCGATGGCGGCGGGGGAATATGTCTCGGTCTCCAGCCAATCCGATACCGAAACCGCCGACCTGGCGCGCGAACGCGCCGAACTCGCTGCCGATCCGGCGAGCGAACAGAACGAACTTGCCGCGATCTACGAGGCGCGCGGCGTCGATCCGGTGACCGCGAAGGAAGTCGCCCGCCAGATGATGGCCAAGGACGCACTTGGCGCCCACGCGCGCGACGAACTGCACCTCAATGAAACGACCGCCGCGCAGCCCGTTCTCGCCGCGATGGCCTCTGCGGCCATGTTCACAGGCGGCGCATTCCTGCCGCTGCTGCTGGCCGCATTCCTGCCGCTGGGGCTCATGGTGACCGGCACGGCCGCCGGTTCGATCCTGTTCCTCGCGCTCCTCGGCGCGTTCGGCGCGCGCGCGGGCGGCGCGGCGATGGGGAGACCGGTGCTGCGCGTCGTCGTGTGGGGCGCGCTCGCCATGGCGATCACGGCGGGGATCGGCCGATTGGTGGGCACGGCTGTCTAGGTGGCAGGAACACTCGACCTTACCGGCTTCGCGCTCGCGGTCCTGCTCATCGAGCTGACCCCGGGCCCCAACATGGCATGGCTCGCCGGCCTCGCCGCGACTGAAGGCAGGCGCAGCGGCCTCTCCGCCGTCGCTGGCGTCGCGCTGGGCCTCCTTGCCAACGGGGTGCTCGCCGCACTCGGCCTCGCGACCTTGCTCACCGCCATGCCCGCGCTGCTCCACGGCCTGCGCATCGCCGGGGCGGCGATGATGGTCTGGCTCGCGATCGAGGCCTGGCGCGGCGCGGAGAAGGCCCCGCCGCCCACCGCCACGCGCCGCGCCTTCGCCACCGGCGCGCTGCTCAATCTGCTCAACCCGAAGGCCTACCTGTTCTTCGTGGTCGTCGCGCCGGAGTTCCTCGGCGGCCGCACGCTTGGCCTCACCGAAGCGTTGACCCTTGCGCTTGTCAGCACCGGCATCGCCACCGCGATCCACCTCGCCATCGTGCTCGCTGGCAGCCACGCGCAGGCCTGGCTGGCAGACCCCGCACGCACCAAGTGGGTGCGGCGGGGCTTTGCCGTGGTGATGCTGGGCGTTGCGGCCTCGTTTCTGGCGATCAAATCAGGCTAGGCCACAACACCTCCTCACCTTCGCCACGTGCTCGACACGAGGTTGGGCTCTTCTTCCAGCGCCGCGCCCGAAAAGGAAGCCAAGGCCCGTGTCAAGCACGGGCCGACGGGGAGTAGCGGGTGGGTTAGCGGTGCCTTAGCGGGGCGCCATGCGGATGCCGCCATCCAGCCGGATCGCCTGCGCGTTGAAGTAGGAATTGCGCACCAGCTCCATCGCAAGGCTGGCGAACTCTTCCGGCAGGCCAAGCCGCTTGGGGAACGGCACCGAAGCGTTGAGCCCTGCGCGCACCTTCTCTGGCACGCGGCCCAGAAGAGGCGTATCGAAAATGCCCGGCAGGATCGCGTTGACGCGGATGCCAAGGTCCATCAGATCGCGCGCCATCGGCAGCACGAGGCCGACCACGCCCGCCTTCAGCGAACCATAAGCCACCTGCCCGATCTGCGCATCCTGCGCCGCGACCGAACCTGTCAGGATGATCGTCCCGCGCTCGCCGTCCCCTTCAAGCGGCTCGGCATGCGCCATGCCCAGCGCCGAAAGGCTCGCCACCCGGTAGCTGGCGATCAGCACGCCGTTTGCGGCAAAGGCATAGTCCTCGGTCGAAAGGCGGGTGAACTCGCCAGTTTCCTTGTTGCGGCCCACGGTCTTGCCCTTGCGGTGCACCACTGCGCAGTGGACGGTGATCCGCTCCTGCCCATGCGCCCCGCGCGCCTTGGCAAAGCCTTCGACCACCGATTCCTCGCTCGTGATATCGACATGGCAGAACAGCCCGCCAATCGCCTTGGCCACTTCCTCGCCCGCCTCAGCGTTCACATCAAAGATGGCAACTTTCGCGCCCGCAGCCGCCAGCGCATAGGCAGTCGCCCGCCCCAGACCCGAAGCCGCGCCAGTCACGACGGCAGCCATACCCTGTTCGATCTTCATGGCATCGTTCTCCTTTAACCGCGCGATTAAGCCGCTGTGGGAGACGGTGCAAGTATCACAACCGCTAAAAGCCCTCTCCCCTTCAGGGGAGAGGGTTGGGAGAGGGGAATGGCGGGCTTGGCCGCGCAGTCGTTGACTCGCTGAAGGCCCAGTGCCCGGATACGCCCCATTCTCCCCGCTCGTCATTGCGAGCGCAGCGACGCAATCCAGAACCGCGCAGAACCGCCCTGGATTGCTTCGCTGCGCTCGCAATGACGAAGCAAGGTGAAGCGTTTACGGCACATGCTGGTTCGGGAATGCACTGGGCCGCCAAGACAATTTTGAATGACGAATTGCGCCCAATTGCAGACATTGTTGCGCGCGCTGTATGCTAGGCCGATGAAAACAATCGCCCAACCGATTGATCGATTCTGGATAGCTCCTTTTGTCCTCGACGGTGAGTTGCTGGGCGTGGGCGAATGGCGGTTTGAGGACCTGTCTTCTCGCTGGATCGAGGTCTGCACGTCTCTCATCGAACATTACGGCCCGGTCTTCGATGAGCATCTTCAAGGGCCACTTAGCCACATTCGTATTCGGTGCACGGCTACCGGTAGTGGAGCTATGGTTATCCTCTATGCCCACGATTTAGCCGCCTCATCGTCCGTAGTCGTGTTAGGAACGGCACCTGCTGCTGAGGCTCAAATGTTGGCGATGTTCGCCGAGAATATTTGCGCTTCAACCCTGCGCTATCAAGTGTCGGGTTTAAGCAAACCTTTCGATGAAATGACCACACTGCCTCAACGTCCAATAGCCATGGTCGTGCCTTGGGCACAGTCTTCGATTTCGGAGCAAGACCACGATCTTGTAACTGAGCTTACGCGGCATCTCGCCGCCGCGCTCATACTAAAACTAAGCGAATGACTGCGTCCCACCAATTCCGGCGATCAACCGCAAATCGCGCGCCCCCCCCCTAAAGCACATCAAACTCATCCCCCAGCGCCGCCCGCAGCTTATCCAGCGCCTGCGCCTTCAGCTGGTGCACGCGCGGCACGCTGACGGAGAGGACCTCCGCGATCTCCGCAAGGTTCAGCTCCTCCACAAAATAGAGTTGGATCACCATCTGCAGCCGCTCCGGCAGGCCTGAAATCGCCGCCACCACCGCCCCGCGCGTCTGCTCGTCGGCCAGCAGTTCGAAGCTGTCGGGCCGGTCGTCGGCGAAGGCCATGTCGCTGTCCGTATAGGTATCGTCGATGGGCTCGAAGCGCATCGGCTCGCTCGCGGCGCGCAGTTCGCCGAGCGCGGCGGTGGTCATGCCCATTGCTTCGGCCAGTTCGTCCTCGCTCGGCGGGCGGCCCAGCGTGGTTGTAAGCGCCTGCGCCGAGCCTGCCAGCAGGCGCCGCCGGTCGCTGGCGCTGCGCGAGAGCGGGGTGGAGCGCCGCACCAGATCGACCATCGCGCCGCGTACGCGCAGCTTGGCATAGGCGGCAAAGCCGTCCTCGGTCGGCGCGCTATGCTTCTGCGCGCATTCGGTGAGCGCGACGAGCCCGGCTTGCACCAGATCATCGATCTCGATCCCGGCGCGGCCCGATCCGTGAACGTGCCAGGCAAGGCGGCGCACCATTGGCAGGAAGCGGCGGATGCGGTCCGCCGTGCCGCCCTGATAGGCGCGCGCGGCGGCAAAGCTGCGGTGGTCGTGGCTCATGCGGCAAGATCCTGTGGGGGATGTGCGGATGGGTCTTCAGCGGCGCCCACCACTTCGATCACTTCGATCGGCTGGCTGGGCGGCAGTTCGGAAATCGAAAGCACCGCGCAATGCGGCGCGCGGCTGCGCAGCAGCGCGGAAAGCGCGCGGCGGGCGCGCGGCTGGACGATGAGGGCAACGGGCGCGGCGGCTGGCCCCCGCTCCGCGATGATCGCGGCGATCCGCTCGCCGATGGAGCGCGCCAGATCAGGCTCGATCACCGGCTGCCCGGTGACGGGATCGTGCATCCCGCCCACGATCATCTGCTCCAGCCCGCCATCGAGCGTCAGCACTGCAAGCCGCTCGCCCGGCCCGCAGATGCGCGCCACCAACAGCCCGCCCAGATCGGCGCGGACAAGGTCCACCAGCCGCTCGTGATCGGTCGTCTGCAGCACCGCTTCGGCGAGCGCGGACAGGATCGGCAGCGGGTGCGCGATGCTCACCCCGTCTTCCAGCAGCGCATGCAGCAGCCGGGTCATCGCCCCCAGCGTGATCGGCGCGGGATGCACCGTCTCGACCAGCCCCGGCGAACGCTCGCGCACGCCTTCGAGGATCGCGCGCACTTCATCCGGCCCGAGCAGCGCCTGCGAGCGTTCGCCCAAAAGCTGGTTGAGATGCGTCGCGACGACCGTGGAGGCATCGACGGTGAGGAATCCCTCGGCAATCGCGTGGTCGCGCTGGCCAGGTTCGATCCACAGCGCGGGGCAGCCGAAGCTGGGATCGGTGGTCGCCTCGCCGCGCAAGCTGTGATCGGGATTGGCCTCGCCCGCATCAATGGCGAGGACCTTCTCGGCCTTGATGCTCGCCCCGCCCAGCGCCACGCCGCCCAGCACGATGCGATAGGCATCGGGCATCAGATCGAGGCTATCGCGCACGCGGAATTGCGGCACCACGAAGCCGAAGCTCTGCGAGAGCTGCTTGCGCACTCCGGTGATGCGCGCCACCAGCGGCGCACCGCGCTTCTCGTCGACCAGATGGACTAGGCCGTAGCCCAGCTCGATCGTCACCAGCGTGTGGTCGGATACCTCCTCCAGCGTGATCTTCGCCGGGTCCACCGCTTCCACAACCACCGGCGGCGGCACGGCAAGACGCGCCTCGCGCTTCTTCAGGCTCCACCAGATATATCCGGCCAAGCCGGCAGCGGGCAGGAACACCATCTGCGGCATAGCCGGGATCGTCCCGATGGCGCCCATGATCACCGCAACCGGCAGCCAGGTGCCGGGCGCGGCAAACTGGCCGCCGATCTGGCCGGCAAGATCGCGCGTATCCGAAACGCGGGTCACGATCACAGCAGCGGCGATGGAGAGCAGCAGCGAAGGCACCTGTGCCACCAGCGCATCGCCCACCGCGAGGGTGATATAGCGCTGCGCTGCTTCCTGCGCGGTCAGCCCGTGGCTCAGCATGCCAAGGCAGAAACCGGCGATGATATTGACCCCAAGGATCAGCAGCGCGGCGACCGCATCGCCCTTCACGAACTTGCTGGCACCATCCATCGAGCCATAGAAATCGGCCTCGGTCGCCACTTCCCGCCGCCGCGCCTTGGCTTCGTCGGCGGTGAGCAGGCCTGCCGCGAGGTCGGCGTCGATGGCCATCTGCTTGCCGGGCAAGGCATCGAGGGTGAAGCGCGCCGAAACTTCCGAAACGCGGCCCGCGCCCTTGGTCACCACCATCAGGTTGATGATCATCAGGATCATGAACACGAACAGCCCGACCGCGAAATTGCCGCCGATCAGGAACTCGCCGAAGCTTTCGATCACATGCCCCGCCGCCGCGCCGCCTTCGTGCCCGCGCACCAGCACGATGCGGGTGGAGGCGACATTGAGCGCGAGACGCAGCAGCGTCGCGAAGAGCAGCACCGAGGGGAACGAGGAGAAGTCGAGCGGCTTCAGCGCATTCATCGCCGCCATCAGGATCGCGACCGAAAGCGCGATATTGAGCACGAAGAACCCGTCGAGCAGGAACGAGGGGATCGGCATGATCATCAGCGCGATCAGGATCAGGATGCCGCCGGGAAGCGCCAGCGCGCCGGGCTGGCCGAAGCGTTTCAGCATGGCCGGTCAGATCCCCAGGCTGCGCAGCTGGCCATAGGCCGCGCGGACATGGGCGGGAGCCGCGCCCGGCTGCGCAAGCGCGAAAGCCTCGCGCAAGGTATCGGCCATCGAGCGCGTTTGCGGGCCATTTGCCGCATCGAACGCCTGCTGGATCGGCCCGCCGCGCGGTGCTTCGGATGCGGTGGCATAGGCGGGCAGCGGGCCATCCGGCGCGTTCATCGCCGCTGTCATCCGCCCGCGCAGCAGGTCCATCACCTCGCCCACCGAACGCGCGCCGGCAGGCCCGAAGAAGATGCCCCGGTTGGCCGCCGCCGCCTTGGGCAGCAGCGCTGCCGCGCTCTGCGCCGGGTTGCTCTCCAGTGCGCCGAGGAACCGCCCGGCTCCTTCCGCGCCGAGAAAGTGCGCCAGATAGAGTTCGCTTGCATCGGGATCGCGGCCGAGCATGCCGGAGAGGAAATCGCGATTGTCATTGGCAAGCTGCCCCGCCATCAGCGCGGAAAGTTCGGGGTCGGAGCGCAGCGCAAGGAGCTGCGCGCGCGAGGACGCATCGCTCCCGCCGGAAATCCCCAGCGCAGCGCCATGCTTGTCGAGCATCGAAAGCCAGGTCTGGCCGGTGAACTGGTAGAGCCCCGCCGCGCTCGAAGTCGCCGCGCGCGCCTGCGGATCGAGCCCGGATTCGAGCCGGGCCTGCGCCATGAGATAGGAGAAGTCGGTGCCGGTCGCCGCCGCCGCACGCGCAATCGCGCCCCTCACATCGGGCGCGGGACGCGGCACTGGCGTTGTGGCAATCGTCGAAGGCTCGCTCACTTGGGTCCCTTTCCGCACTGCCGTCACACGGCAGCCGGAAGGTCTTAAGCAAGCTGCGTGCCAAATCAGCGCGCGCGGATGATCCGCGCATGGGGCGCCTGCGCACGGTAGAGCGCCGGCTGGCCAGTCAGCGCATCCAGCCGCGCCGAAACGTTGGCCGCAATCAGGTTGCGCACGCGGCGATTGGCCTCGTTCACGCGGCGCGCGGCTTCCAGCAGGCCCCGGCATTCCTCGTCGATCGCCTCGGGCGCGGTCGTGTCGAGGCGTCCGCACAGAGCGTTCTTGTCCACCGCGCAGCCCATGATTGCGTCGACGTCGAGCCCGGCAAGCGCCTGCCGCTCGTCCTCCAGAACGGCCAGCATCTGCCGCAAGGTATCGCGCAGATCGATCGGACGACGGATCGGCTGCACCGTATCGACAACTGCACTCACTTGGGGCTCCTCAGCAGCATCCCGGCCGCAATCATCGCATCGGCTATCTTGGTCGGGAGCACGGGGTATGTACCGGTCTCGATGGCATGGCGGATCGTCGAGACCCGCTCCTGGTCGACCGGGGCAGCGCCCGCCTTCACCGCATCGCTGGTTTCCACCTGCGGCGCAGCTGCGGCGGCAGCCGATGCCGGTGCCCTGGGGCTTTCAGCCGTGGCTTCGGTCTGGACGGGCTTGCTGCCGGTCCCAACACTAGTGACCTGCCCTGCAACTGGCACCGCGCTGACCGGGCGCGCTGCACCGATTTCAAAGGATGACATGGTCCGCTCCTCGCGTTTCCTGCAAACCAGAACGGCCGTTGCAGGGAGAGTTTAAGCGGGGGCGGAAAAATTTTGCAGGATGCGGCAGCAAGCGGCAGCGCTTCGCCGCCTCGGCCCTCAATCCACCGGCAGCTCGACCAGCCCCGGCCGCACCACCCGGGCGCGCAGCGGATCGGCCTTGGCTGCGGTGCGCACGCGAATCCACGCGCCCACCGCACCGGCTTCGAGCGCCTCGCCCGGCTGCGAGACGGTGAAGCCATCGCCCTGCACGCTCACCGTCACGCCCTCGCCGCGCATCACGGCCATGGCTGCGGGCGCCGCCGTCGGCACCGCCCGCGCCGCGCTTACCGGCACGAAAACGCGCCAGCCGCCTGCGTCGGGGCAACGCACCAGCACGCTCGTTTCCGCCGAGCCATACCAGGACAGCGCCAACGGAGCGCTGCACGCCGCCAGCCGCAGCCGCCGGTCCACCGGCTGCGCCGCGCCGCCCGGCACGCCGATCTGCTGCCCGGTAAAGGCTGCAACCGCCATGTCGATCGCAGCAAGGTCGGTGAGCGGTGCCGCGAGCGCCGGAAGCGGGGCCAGCATCAATGCGGCAAGGAGAGCAGGTCGAAGAGCGGCCATCGCAGAGGGCTTTCGCAAGAGGGAGCAAGGCCCCCATCGCTGCAATCATCATGCCACCTCACTCCGCATCATAGGCCAGCACGACGCTTGCGCCGTCCTCGCCGCCCGGTTCGATCACGATCCGTGCCCCCGCGCCGCGCGCACCCGCCTTGGCCATCAGCGCTTCGGCCCGCGCCAGCGCTGCCCGCTCGTGACCCGGCACATGGCGCACGAGGATTGAAACCCTCAGCCGAGGGTCGCGCGCCTGCTGCGCCAGCCATTCGGTGAGGCCGGGCGATCCCGGCCCATCGCGCCACACGCCGACTGGCTCACCGCGCGCAGACGGCGCAGGCGGGCGCAGCTGGGGCACCGGCTTCGGACCGTTCGGCAGCAGCGGCCCATCGGGCGCATTGGCCAGCGCGGCCGCCGTCATCATGAACAGGATCAGCGCCAGATCGGCGAGGATCGTCTGCCACGGCATCGCAATCGGCGCGCGATAAAGCCCGTGCGGTGGTGCAGTCATGGCACCTCGCGCAAGTAGGCGCGCCTGGCTGCGCCGCCACCCGCCTGCACCGGCGGACAAGCCGGGGCGAACTTCGCGATCAGCCAGTCGGCGATCTCGCGCCGCGCCGCTTCCTCCGCTTCGACCCGACGCTCCACCGCGCGCGAGAGCGGCGCAAGCACCAGATTGCCGAGCAAGAGGCCATAAAGCGTGGTGAGAACCGCCATCGAGATCGCGCCCATGAAGGCCCCGCGCGCGAGGCCCTCGGCCGGCAGCTGGCTGAGCGAAACGAGCGTTCCGGCGAGGCCGAACACCGGGGACAGCTCCGCCCCCAGTGCCAGCGTGCGCACGGCGCGCAGCGCGCATGCCACGCGGGTTTCGCGCGCGGCATCATCGCTGCTCACGAAGGCGGCAAGGCTGCGGGTCTGGATGAGCGCGGCCAGCGCCGCATCGATCGCGCCATCGCCGCTTGGCCTCAGGCTTGTCCGCAGCAAGCCCTCGCGCTCGGCCTGCGCGACCGTCGGCGCGAGCGCGCCGCGCACCAGATCGCCGCGAAAGCGTGGTCGCTGCAGCGCGCCCAGCGCCGCCAGCGCGGCCTGGCAATCCGCCACGCCGCTGCGCAGGGCGGTCGCCCCCAGCGTTCCGCCGATGACAATACCCGCCGCCACGGGGTCGAGCATATGCGCCAAGTCCATCGCTGCCTGCCTCGCTCCTTCGCCATCCCAGAACGGCAGCCCGCGTCCGGACTTCAGAGCGAGGGGAAGCATTTTGCCGCCACCCGGCAAGCGCTTGCCGGTCAGGCACCGGCTGCCCCCGCCAACCGCCAGCATTTGCGCGGTTGGCACGCCCCTTGCTGATCCCATGGCAGGAAAAACCGTCTTCTAGGCCACAGACCATGAGCGACACTCTCTTCGGCATCCACGGCGCGGCGCTGACCTTGCGCTCGCAGCGCATGGGCCTCCTCGCCTCCAACCTCGCGAACGCGGGCACCCCCGGCTACAAGGCCAGGGACATCGATTTCACCGCCGCGCTGAAGGCGCGCACCGGCGGCGCAAGCGAGACCCAGGCCCTGTCGGCCGCCACGCGCTACCGCATGCCGGTCATGCCCAGCCTCGATGGCAACACGGTCGAGATGGCCACCGAGCAGACCGCCTTCGCCGAAAACGCAGTGGGCTATTCCGCCACGCTCTCCTTCATTCGTGGCCGGGTCGAAACGCTGACCCGCGCGATCAAGGGCGAATGACGATGGCAGCAAGCGGTCAGCCCCTCTCGCTGTTCGACGTCACCGCGCGCGCCATGTCGGCGCAGCTCGTGCGGATGAACGCCTCGGCCTCCAACCTTGCCAATGCCGGCAATGTCGCCGCCAGCCAGGACGCGGCCTATCGGCCCTTGCGTCCGGTGTTCGCAGAGGAACTGGACCGCTCGAGCGGCCTCGCCACCGTGCGCGTTGCGGGCGTCTACCGCAGCGATGCCGCCCCGGTGCGCATGCACGATCCCGATCACCCGCTCGCCGATGCCAACGGCGATGTCTGGGAAGCTCCAGTCGATGAGAACGCCGAGCTGGTCGAGATGATGGAAAGCGCCCGCCAGTACCAGAACGTGGTCGAGGCCATGCAGACCGCCAAGCAGCTGATGCTCGAAACGATGAGGATGAAGTGATGACAGCCGTGAACCCCTACGCCGCCGCAAGTGCGACCACCTCCGCCGCCAAAGCCACCACGACCACTGCCAAGAACTCGTGGGGCTCATTGGGCGCCAACGATTTCATCAAGCTGCTCACCGCGCAGCTGCAGAACCAGGACCCGACCGCGCCGGTCGACAACAGCCAGATGATCGCCCAGCTCGCCCAATTCTCCAGCCTTTCGGCGGCGAACAGCACCAGCGACACGCTGAAATCGATCGAAGGCAAGCTCGACAAGCTCAGCGGCCTGAAGCTCTGACCCTGCCAACCGAAAGGACCCTGTAAATGTCGTTCTACACCTCGCTCAACGGCCTCAAGAACGCCCAGACGGATCTCGGCGTGATCAGCAACAACATCGCCAATGCCGAAACCAACGGGTTCAAGAAGAGCAGCGTCGCCTTCTCCGATATCGTCGCGGGCAGCGCCTTCACCAATCCCAAGCTTCTGATCGGCATCGGTGCCACGGTTGAGGCGATCAACCAGAACTTCAAGCAGGGCCCGGTCGAGCAGACCGGCAACGCGCTCGATCTCGTCGTGAGCGGTGACGGCTTCTTCACCACCACCTCGGCGGTCTCGGGCGATACGCTCTACACCCGCAACGGCAGCTTCGAGATTGACGAGAATGGCTATCTCGTGCGCGGCAATAGCAACCGCCTGCAGGCCTTCCCCACCGACGCCGCCGGGGCCGTTACCAGCACCACCCCTGGATCGGTGCAGATTCCGGCCGCCAACACCGCAGGCGCGCAATTTGCCGGCGTCGCTGTCGGCAAGAACGGCGTGATCACGGCCTCTTACGCCGATGGTAGCAACGTTGCAGTCGGCAAGCTCGCGCTTGCCACGTTCCTCGCACCGGGCGGCCTTCGCCAGGAAGGCTCGGCGAGCTGGAGCGCCACCGGCATTTCCGGCACCGCCACCTATGGCGAACCTGATTCGGGCTTCTACGGCGGCATCCTTTCGGGCGCGCTCGAACGCTCGAACGTCGATCTCTCGGAGGAACTGGTCGGCCTGATCACCGCGCAGCGCAATTTCCAGGCCAATGCCAAGGCGATCGATACCGCCACGCAGATCTCGCAGACCATCATCAACCTGCGCACCTGAGGCTGATCTGAAATGGACCGCCTGATCTACACCGCCTACTCCGGCCTCACCGGCTCGATGGTCACGCAAGCGGTGATCGCCAGCAACATGGCCAACGCGCAGACCATCGGCTTTCGCGCCGAGATGCTGAACGCCGATCCGATGACGCTGAAAGGCCCCAGCATCGAAGCGCGCGCGATGACGCGCGGCGAAGTGCGCGGCGCCAGCATGAAGCAGGGCGCGGTGATCGAGACGGGCAATCCGCTCGACGTCGCGCTCACGGGCCGCACCATGCTGGCCGTGCAGGGCGCGGACGGCGAGGAAGCCTATACCCGGCGCGGCGATCTTGCGGTCGATGCCACCGGCGTGCTCACCAATGGCGATGGCCGTCCGGTTGTCGGCGATGCGGGGCCGGTCACCGTGCCGCCCGGCGCGAAGATCACCATCGCTCCCGATGGCCGCGTGCTGGCCGCCTTGCCCGAAGCACCCGACCAGCCGCCGCAGGAAGTCGGCCGCCTCAAGCTCGTCAGCACCGCTGGCTCGCGCATCGAGAAGGGGCTCGACGGCCTCTTCCGTGTGCCCGGTGGCGGCGCGCTTCCGGCGGATGAGGAAGCCCGCCTCCAGCCCGGCAGCCTCGAGCAGTCCAATGTCGAGCCTACCCGCGTCCTCGTTGAAATGGTCGAGGCGCAGCGCCTGTTCGACATGCGCACCAAGCTCATCTCCACCGCGCGCGAGCTCGATGAAGGCGGCGCCGGCCTCATGCGCCTCACCTGATAGCCCCCGCAAAACCAAGGACCTGACCCAATGCCTTCTTCCGCCCTTCACGTCGCCCGCACCGGCCTCGAAGCCCAGGACACGCGGATGCGCGTGATCGCCAACAATCTCGCGAACGTCGGCACCACCGCCTTCAAGCGCGATCGCGCCAACTTCGCGACGATGGCCTATCAGGATGCGCGCACCGCCGGGCAGCAGTCCTCGGGCGAGACCGCCTATGCCACCGGGCTCAATCTCGGCACCGGTGTCGGCATCCAGTCGACCACGCGGATCGCCACGCAGGGCCAGCTGCAAACAACCAGCAACGCGCTGGATCTCGCGCTCGATGGCGAAGGCTATTTCCAGGTCACGCTGCCGGGCGGCCAGCTCGCCTATACCCGCGCGGGCAATTTCAGCCGCTCCGCCGAAGGCCAGCTCGTCACCGCGCAAGGCTATGTCGTGCAGCCGCCAGTCACGATCCCCGAAGGCGCGGGCTCGATCACCATTGCGCCCGATGGCACTGTCTCGGCCACGTTGCCCGGCGCGGCGGAACCCTCGCAGCTCGGCCAGATCACCATCGCCAGCTTCGCCAATCCGGCGGGCCTTGCGGCGGGCGGCGACAACTTCCTCACCGAAACCGCCGCCAGCGGCGCCGCGCAGATCGGCGTGGCCGGCGAAGTCGGCCGCGGGCGCATCCGGCAGGGCTTCCTCGAAAGCTCGAACGTCAATGTCGTCGAGGAACTGGTCGACATGATCGAGACCCAGCGCGCCTATGAGGTCAATTCCAAGATGATCTCGGCGGTCGACGAAATGCTCAAGAACGCCAACCAGACTCTCTGACGGACAACCTCATCATGATGGACTCTCCCTTCGAAGCTGCCTTCCGCGCGTCTGTCGATGGCAAGCCGCTCGGCCTGCGCCTGCTGGTGTGCCTGCTGGTGCCGCCCGCCGTGGTGATCGCCGCCATCGCACCCGCCAGCCACGCGCATGGCCGCCCCACGCGCCCGGCCGAAGGCTTCGCCCCCGCGCTGCCCCAGGCGCCCGCACCGCGCCCGGCAGACGGTGCGATCTTCAACGTTTCGACCGGCTATATCGGTCTCGTCGAGGGCCGCCGCGCGCATGCCGTGGGCGATCCGCTGACGATCATCCTCACCGAAAACCTCAATGCGTCGAAGACCGCCGCTTCGAAGACACAGAAGAACGGCGCCTTCAACGTGGTCCCGCCCAGCGCCGGGCCGCTGTCCTTCCTCGATCCCAACGCCCTTAAAGCTTCGGGCGGTTCGTCGTTCAACGGACAGGGGAATGCCACGCAGACGAGCACGCTCGGCGGTGAGGTATCCGTCACCATCGCCGAAGTCCGCCCCAATGGCACGGCGCTCGTTGTAGGGGAAAAGCGCTTGCTGCTGAGCCAGGGCCAGGAATGGGTGCAAGTTTCCGGCATCGTCCGCCTCGGCGATATCGATGCGGACAACCGCGTGCGCTCCACGCAGGTTGCCGATGCGCGCGTGACCTACACCGGCAACGGCTCGATCGGCCGCGCCAGCCGCGAAGGCTGGCTGTCGAAGTTCTTCAGCGTGATCAATCCGTTCTGACCATGGCGCGCGCCTCGCTCCTTCGCGGCCTCGCAGCCCTCCTCGCGGCATTGCTCCTCGCCCCCGTCCCTGCGCATGCAGACCGCGTGCGCGATCTCGGCGCGTTCCAGGGCGTGCGCACCAACCAGCTCACCGGCTACGGCGTCGTCGTCGGCCTGCCCGGCACGGGTGACGACAACCTCGAATACATCACGCAGGCGATGCGCGGCGTTTCGGGCCGCCTTGGCGTGCAGCTGCCACAGGGCATCTCCCCCGGCCTCAAGAACGCCGCCGCCGTGATGATCACCGCCGATCTCCCCGCCTTTGCCAAGCCCGGCCAGCGCATCGACGTCACCATCTCGACCATCGGCAAGGCCAAGTCCTTGCGCGGCGGCGCGCTGATCCTCGCCCCGCTCTACGGCGCGGACGGGCAGATCTACGCGATGGCGCAAGGCAACCTTGCCGTCGGCGGCCTCGGCATCACCGGCAAGGATGGCAGCCAGCTCACCGTCAACGTCCCCACCGTGGGCCGCATCGCTGAAGGCGCCAGCGTCGAACGCGCGGTCGCCACCGGCTTCGACAGCGGCGACGTGCTGCGCTGGAACCTGTTCAATGCCGATTTCCTCACCGCCAGCCGCGTGCGCGATGCGGTCAACGCGCGCTTCCCCGGCGCCGCCACGGTGGAGGATGGCATCACCCTCGCCATCCGCCTCCCCGCGGCGACCGATACCCGCGCGACGATGATGGCCTCCATCGAGATGATCGAGGTCCAGCCGGCCGAAACCGCCGCCAAGGTCATCGTCAACAGCCGCACCGGCACGGTCGTGATCAATTCAGCCGTCCGCCTTTCCCCCGCCGCGATCAGCCACGGCAAGCTCGTCGTGAAGATCGACGAGAAGCCGCAGGTTTCGCAGCCCGGCCCCCTCAGCCGCGGCCAGACCGTGGTCACCCCCGCAAGCCAGATCAACGCCGAGGAAGGCCAGGCCCACGTCGCGCTGTTCAAGCCCGGCGCCTCGCTCTCCAGCCTCGTCGATGCGCTCAACAAGCTCGGCGTTACCCCGTCCGATCTCGTCGCCATTCTCGAGGCGCTCAAGCAGGCTGGCGCGCTGCGCGCCGAGATGGAAGTGATATGAGCCCGCTCACACCTGTCACCGCGCCCCAACCGGCCTCCGCCACTGACCACGCTGCGCTCAAGAAGGCGGCGCAGGGCTTCGAGGCGATCTTCGTGCGCCAGATGCTCGCCGCCGCGCGCTCCACCAGCCTCGCTGGCAAGGACGACCTGTTCGGCGGCCAGGCGCAGCAAACCTTCGCCTCGATGCGCGACGAACGCTTCGCGGACATCGCCGCGCAGACCGGCGCCTTCGGCCTCGCCAAGCAGCTCGAAGCGCAGTTCGCGCGCCTGCTGCCGTCTACGAATCCGGCCGGAAAGGACTAAGCCAGATGGCTTCCGATCTCCTTTCCATCGGCCTCTCCGGCGCCAAGGCTGCACGCACCGCGCTCGATGTCACCGCGCAGAACATCACGAACGCGGCGACGGAGGGCTATGTCCGCCGTACGATCGGCCTCACCGAAGTCGCCTCCACCGGCTACAACCAGAACGTGCGCGACGTCTCGCTTTCGGGCGTACGGGTGGAAAAGATCCTGCGCAACGCCGATGCCTTCCGCCAGAGCGAAGTGCGCCGCACTGGATCGGACACCGCGCGCGCCAATGTCGAGGTGAACGGACTCGGCAACATCGAATCCGCGCTCGAACAGTCCGGCGTCTACCCCGCGATCACCGGCTTTGATGCCGCGCTGCAGAAGCTGCAGGAAGACCCGGTCGATACTTCGCTCCGCGCCTCGGTGATAGAGGCCGCGCGCACGATGGCTGCCACCTTCCAGATCGCCTCCAAGGAGCTGGACGCAGTCGGCAAGGGCCTCCAGTTCCAGGCCGCAGACGGCGTCACGCAAGTGAACCGCATCGCCGGCGAACTCGCGCGCACCAACTTGCGCCTTGCCCGCGCGGCGGACGCGAGCTCCGACCAGACCGCGCTCCTCGATCAGCGCGACAAGCTCCTCGGCGACCTCAGCCAGTACGGCGATGTGAACACGACCCTCGCGCCGGACGGCAGCGTCACGGTCACGCTCGGCAGCACGGCCACCAATGATCCGCTCGTCAGCGGCGGTGCCACCCGCACCCTCGCCATGACCACGGCTTCGGACGGTACCGTCGCCTACACGCTCGATGGCGCGGCGCTGACGCTCGCGGGGGGCTCGCTCGCCGGCCAGCAGCTTGCGCTCGGCAAGCTGGCCCAGCTTCACACCGATCTCGATGATCTTGCCGATACCATCGTGACCAAGGTCAATGCTGCGAATGGCGGCGGCACCGATCGCACCGGTGCTGCGGGCGCCGCTCTCCTCTCCGGAGGCAGCGCCGCGACCATCGCGCTTGCCACCAGCGATCCCGCAAAGATCGCCACCGCCCCCGCCAGCGCGCCGAAGAACAGCCGCGATGCCAGCAATCTCGATGCGATGCGTTCCTCGCTGGCAGCTGCCGATCCGGCGGGCCGGATGGATGCGATCCTCTTCGATATCTCGGCCACCGTCTCCGGCCGCACCGTCACGCGCGATGCGCTCGCCACGATCTCGGACGCAGCCAAGACCGCGCTGTCCGCCCAGACCGGCGTCGATCTCGATGCCGAAGGCGTCAATCTCGTCCGCTACCAGCAGGCGTTCCAGGCCTCGGGCCGGGTCATGCAGGTAGCCGCTTCGATCTTCGATTCGCTGCTCCAGATCCGGTAGGCACCTCATGAGCATCTTCGCCACCAGCACCTCGGCCTTCTATGAACGTTCGACGCAGAACCTTTCGGCGCTGCGCGGACAGGCGGAAGAGCTGCAGAACCAGATCAGTTCGAACAGCAAGATCACCCGCTCGTCCGACGATCCGCTGGCGGCCTCGCAGCTGCGCGCGCTCGCCCGCGCCGAAGCGATCGGCACTATCGATGCCGACGCCACCAACCGCGCCACGACCGATCTCAATCTTGCGGATACCGCGCTGAACCAGTTCGCGACCTACGTCTCGCGCGCGCAGGAACTGGCCACGCAGGCCGCCTCCACGCTCCTGCCTGCCGCGCAGCGCGCCAGCATCGCCTCGGAGCTTGGGCAAATCCACAAGGGCCTCGTCGGCCTCGCCAACTCGCGTGACAGCGCGGGCCGCGCCCTGTTCGGCGGTGACAGCGCGGGCGATGCCTACCAGATCAACGCCTCCACCGGCGCCGCGCAATATATCGGCAGCGGCAGTGCCGGGCAGCTTTCGCTCGGCGATGGCCAGACCGTCAGCCGCAGCCTCACCGGCCCCGAATTCCTCTCGTTCAAGGACCCGGCGGGCAACCAGACCGACCTCATGACGGTCATCAAGTCGCTGTCCGATGCGCTTGCCGGGGGCGCGGCCAGCACCGCCGCCACCGCGCAGACCGCGCTGGGTTCGCTTGCCAATGGCCTTGATGCCATCACCACCGCGCAGACCGTGGTCGGCTCGCGGCTAAGCTGGATCGACATGTCGACCGAACGCCAGCAGGCGATGAGCGAGGCCCGCGCCTCGCAGCAAGAGGATATCGGCGCGCCCGAACTGGGCTCTGCGCTTGCCCGCCTGCAGCAGCTCTCCACCGTGCTCGAAGCGAGCCAGGCCAGCTTCTCCAAGCTCGCCAATCTCTCGCTGTTCGATTTCCTGCGCTGATCTTCAGCTCTTCGGGACCATAAACCGCCATGTATGCTGCCATCGGTATCGTCATTCTCCTCGTCATGGTGTTCGGGGGCTTCGCCATCACCGGCGGCGCGCTCGGCCCGGTCATGGAGGCCATCCCGCATGAAATGCTGATCATCGGCGGCGCGGCGCTCGGTGCCGTGGTAGCCGGCAATTCGCTCCATGAACTGAAAGCCATCGGCGGCGGGCTCGGCAAAGTGTTCAAGGGGCCCAAGCACACCAAGCAGGATCACGTCGATGCCATCGTTCTGTGCACGCGGCTCATGAAGATCCTGCGCAGCGACGGCCCCGTCGCGCTCGAAAGCCATGTCACCGATCCCGCCAACTCGCCGATCTTCGCCGAGTTTCCCAGGATCCTGGCCAACAAGCCGCTCGTCGGCCTGATCTGCGATACGCTCACGCTCATCGTCGTGTCCTCGGGCACGCTGGAGGTCCACGCTGTCGAGGATGTGATGGACCACGCGATGAAAACCCATTTCCACGAAATGAGCGAGCCGCAGCACGCCCTGCAAAACCTGGCGGACGCGCTCCCCGCACTCGGCATCGTCGCGGCGGTGCTCGGCGTGGTGAAGACCATGGGCTCGATCGACAAGCCGCCTTCGGTCCTCGGCGCGATGATCGGCTCGGCGCTCGTCGGCACGTTCATGGGCGTGCTGCTCGCCTATGGCATCGTCGCGCCGCTGGCGGGCCGCCTCAAGCAGGTGCTCGATCAGGATGAGATGATCTTCCAGGCGGTCAAGCAGGTGATCATCGCCAGCTTGCACGGCTGGCCGCAGCCCCTCGTCGTCGAAAGCGCGCGCTCGGGCCTCGGTCATTCGTTCCGCCCCGGCCTTTCCGAACTGCTCGACGCGCTGCGCGGAAGATAGCCCGTGGCACGATCTCCCAAGGGCAAGAACGAGCCGGTTCGCCCGATCATCGTCAAGAAAGTCACCGTCGTCGCGGGCGGCCACCACGGCGGCGCGTGGAAGGTCGCCTATGCGGACTTCGTGACCGCGATGATGGCGTTCTTCCTGCTCATGTGGCTGCTCGGCGCGACGACCGAGAAGCAGCGCAAGGGCATCGCGGATTACTTCACCCCCACGCTGGTGACGATGAAGAAGGGCAGCGCGGGTTCCTATGGCCTGCTCGGTGGTTCCTCGCTCACCGAAGCCGACAGCTACCAGTACCGCGCCGGCCAGACCGGCACCAAGACGCTGACGATCCCGCGCGATGCCACCGGCGGCCCCAAGGATGGCGGCACCAAGGCCAAACGGACCGCCAGCCTTCAGCAGCGGCTCCAGCAGAAGCTCGCGGCGAACGCGAACTTGCGCAAGCTCGCCAAGCAGGTCCACGTCAGCCAGACGCCCGAAGGCATCCGTCTCGATCTGATGGACGATGCCAATTTCTCGATGTTCCGCCTCGGCACCACGATCCTCACCCCCGAAGCCGCCGAACTCGTCCGCGCGATCGGCCAGGCGCTCGGCCCCGACGCGGGCGGCCTCACCGTGCGCGGCCACACCGATGCCCTGCAATGGCGCCCCGGAGACCCCGCCAACAACTGGTCCCTCAGCGCCGGCCGCGCCGAAGCCACCCGCCTTGCCCTGATGAAAAGCGGCGTCACCGAAGGTCGCTTCCGCCGCATCGAAGGCGTCGCCGATCAGGAACCCCTGATCGCGGATAAACCCACCGACCCGAGGAACCGGCGGATGAGCATCCTGCTGATGAACTGAAAGGTCCTCCCCATTTTTGCGCAGCACAAATGGGGAGGTGGCATAGCGAAGCTATGACGGAGGGGTAATTCCTCCCAGCGCTTGCAGGCGAATTCGTCTCGTTCGCTTGCAACCAGCATGCATGAGGCGCAATACTTGTGAATGCTCGCCCGATCCCTACGCGCAGTTGCAATCCTTTTCGGGGTGCTTCTCTTCGTTTGCGCGGTGATGTTCTTCCACAATCGGCCAGCGCTTTACTACGCGGCATGCAAGGTCGGGCTTCCCAATGCGACCCGCCCGGCCGAGTTGTCCGCGAGCCAGCTCGACTGCACGATACTGGGCGACAAAAAGGTTTATTCTGGGGTGCTCTTCTCTGGATACCATGGCAGGGCAGTGCGCCTTGCGGACGGAAGCGGCGCCGCATTCCATTGCGCGGAAGGCGGCTGTGGCCCATTGACCGAGAGGCAGCTTGCACGCCCGAAGGTGCCTAATTGCCCCAAGTTTCCTTATCCAGGCATGGCCAGCGTAGAAGTCGAAGGCTGGCGATCCTTATACCCAACCGGATTTGGGGAGATGAATAGGCAACCAACGGAAATTTACGCGAGTCGAATTCTGAAGGTTGGCCCACCACCCACGAGTGAAGTCGATGGAATGGAAGCAGCTCTGAGAAAAATGCACATGTGCGACTAGCATCGCATGGTGACGAGAACTGGTGTTGACCCGACTCAACTGACATCCACCCCCAAACCCCTTGCACCCCGGCCCCCACCCCGCCTAGCCTGTACCGGGGCTCAGCAGGGGGAACATGGCAATGCGGACAGGATTTGCGAGGGCAGCCATCGCCGCCCTACTGGCGCTGGCATCGCCCGCCGCCGCATCCACGCTCATCACCGGCGCGGCCGTATATGACGGAACCGGCGCGCCAGCCCGCAAGGTCTCCGTCCGCATCGATGGCGACCGCATCCTCGCTGTCGGCGCGCTGAAGCCGCGCAAGGGCGAAACCGTGATCAAGGCACAGGGCCTCGCCCTCGCGCCCGGCTTCATCGATGCGCACAGCCACCACGATAGCGGTGACTACAAGGATCGCAGCATGCCCACGCTGCTGGCCCAAGGCGTCACCACCATCGTCGTCGGGCAGGACGGCGGCAGCCACGGCCCCTTTGCCGAGCTCGCCGCCAAATACGCCGCCCGCCCCGCCGCGATGAATGTCGCCGCCTACACCGGCCACGGCTGGCTGCGCGATTCTGCCATGGGCGCGGACTACAAGCGCACCGCGCGCCCGGCCGAACTCGCCAAGATGCAGGCCCTCCTCGCCGCCGATCTCAAGGCCGGCTCGCTCGGGCTTTCAAGCGGGCTTGAATACGATCCCGGCATCTATTCCGATCACGCCGAACTCGTCGATCTCGCCCGCACCGCGGCAGCGGGCGGCGGGCGCTACATCAGCCACATGCGCAGCGAGGACGTCGCCTTCGATGCCGCGCTCGATGAACTGCTCGATATCGGCAAGCAGACCGGCATCCCGGTGCAGATCTCGCACATCAAGCTCGGCATTGCCGACCGCTGGGGGCAGGCCAAGGCCGTTCTCGCCAAGCTCGACGCCGCCCGCGCGCGCGGGATCAACGTCACCGCCGATATCTACCCTTACGAATACTGGCACTCGACGCTGACGGTGCTTTTCCCCAAGCGCGATTTCACCGATCTTGCCGCCGCGCGCTTCGCGCTCCAGCACCTCACCACGCCCGAGGGGATGCTGCTCGATTACTACGCGCCCGAACCCGCGTTCGAGGGCAAGACCATCGCCCAGATCGCCGCCCAGCGCGGCGAGGAACCCGCCGTCACCTACCTCTGGCTCATCAACCGCGCGCTCGATTGGGAAAAGGCGCACCCCGATGCAGGCGGCGGGGAATCGGTGATCGGCACCGCCATGGCTCCGGCGGACGTGGCCGCATTCCTCGCGTGGAAGCACAGCGTGGTCTGCTCTGACGGCATGATCGGCTCACGCCACCCGCGCGGCGCGGGCGCAATGGCCAAGATCCTGCGCCAGTATGTCCGCGAGCAGCATGTCCTGACGCTGCCCGAAGCCATCCACAAGATGACCGGGCAGACCGCCGAGCAATTGGGCCTCGCCGGGCGCGGCGTGATCCGGGCTGGCTACAAGGCCGATCTCGTGCTGTTCGATCCCGCCACCATCACCGATCATGCCAAGGTGGGCGATTCCGCCGCGCTCGCCACCGGCGTTTCACGCGTCATCGTGAACGGCAAGCTTGTCTACGCCGATGGCAAGCCCACCGGCACCTGGCCCGGCCAGTTCCTCAAGCGGGGTCAACCCTGATGCAACGCCGCGCTTTTCTTGCGTCCGGCCTCGCCGCCGGAGCCGCCGGCGCCGTGCTTGCCGCCACCCGCGCCGCTGCCGCGCCGATCCTCTCCGCCACGAACTTCGGCCTCACCCTTGCGCAGGCGCAGCGGCGCAATGGGTGGATCGAAGTCGATGCAGCGGCTTTCACGGCCAATATCGCCACCTTGCGCAAGATCGTCGGCCCTTCGCGCATCTGCGCGGTGATGAAGGCGGACGCCTACGGGAATGGCATCGCGCTCCTCATCCCCTCGGTCATCAAGGCCGGGATCACCGATGTCGCGATCACCTCCAACGACGAAGCCCGCGTCGCGCGCCAGCTGGGCTATCGCGGGAGGCTCTACCGCATCCGCCTCGCCGCGCCGGAGGAAATGGAAGATGCCATGGGCACCGGCCTTGTCGAGCTGATCGGCAATGCCGAAGCCGCCGCCCGGCTCGAAGCGCTCTGGCGCCAGCGCCGCCCGCGCTTCCCGCTCCCCGTCCACCTCGCGCTCAATGCTGGCGGCATGTCGCGCAACGGGGTCGAGCTTTCCACCGATTACGGCAAGGCCGATGCCCGCGCCATGCTCGCGCTCAAACGCCTGCGCATCGCGGGCGCGATGACGCATTATCCCAGCGAGGAAGCGGCAGACATCCTTGGCCAACTCGCCCGCTACAAGGAAGACCTCGCCTGGTTGCAAGGCGAAGGCCTGAAGACGGAAGGGTTCACGCGCCACACCGCCAATACCTTCGCCACGCTCACCCAGCCCGATACCCGGCTCGACATGGTCCGCGTCGGCGGCGCGCTTTATGGCGATCTCGGCTCGGTCAAGACCAGCGCTTTCGTCCCCGTCTCGACGATCAAGTCGCGCATCGCTGCCGTAAACCATTATCCTGCCGGCCAGACCGTGGCGTACGATCGCACCTTCCGGCTGGAGCGCGAGAGCTGGCTGGCGAACGTGCCCATCGGCTATTCGGACGGCCTTCGCCGCAGCTTCAGCCATTCCAACCGGCCCGAATTCCCGGCGGAAGGCAAGAACCACACCGAAGTCCTCATCCGCGGCCGCCGCGCGCCCGTCGTCGGGCGCGTCACCATGAACACGCTCATGGTCGACGTCACCGAGCACCGCGACGCGCGGCTGGACGATGAAGTCGTCCTCTTTGGCGCGCAAGGCGCAGACCGCATCACCCACGCCGAGTTCGAAGCCAATTCGAGCACCTACATCTCCGAAATGCTCAACGTGCTCGGCGCTGCGCTGCCACGGGTGCTCAAGCCCCGCTGAACACCAAGAACCCGGCGATCCGCGCAGGGATCGCCGGGCAAGGTGCGCACCCGGTGGAGAACGGGCGTGCTGGAAGAGCGCAAGCTTAACGCAGCAACGAGAGCACGTTCTGCTGGCTCTGGTTGGCCTGCGCGATCATCGCGGTCGAAGCCTGGCTCAGGATCTGGGCCTTGGCCATCGCGGTCGTTTCAGCCGAATAGTCGGTGTCCTGAATGCGCGAACGCGCGTCCGACAGGTTGGTGATGTTGTCGTTCAGGTTGTTGACGGCCGATTCCAGGCGGTTCTGGCCGGCACCGAACGTCGCACGGGTCGAGTTGACGTTGGCGAGCGCGGCATCGACGTTGTCGATCGTGGTCGAAGCATTGGCCGCCGACGAAACATCGAGCGCCTGGGTCGTCGAGGCCGAGTCGTAGGACGTATCCGTGCCGCCAAACAGCTTGGTGCCATCGAATGCCTTCGAAACGATGTCAACGGTGTCGGAGGTATTGGCGCCGGTCTGGATCGAGACCGTCTTGTCGTCTGAACCGTCAGCTGCCGGCGCTGCGCCGACCACCGAGAACACCGCGTTGCCGTTGAACTTGGTGTTGTTGAGCACGTCCGAGATCTGGGCGTTGAGGTTGCCGACTTCCGACTGCATCGCGTCACGGTCGGACTGCTGGTAGGTGCCCGACTTCGACTGCACCGCCAGTTCGCGGACGCGCTGCAGCATGTTGGTCACTTCGTTCAGCGCGCCCTCTGCGGTCTGCGCCATGCTGATGCCGTCGTTGGCGTTGCGCACGCCCTGGCTCATGCCCTTGATCTGCGAGGTCATCGTCGTTGCGATGGCGAGGCCTGCAGCGTCGTCCTTCGCGCCATTGATGCGCTTGCCGGTCGAAAGGCGCTCCATCGCCTGACCAGCCATCTTCGAGGCGCTGTTCGAGGCGTTCGCCGCCTTGATCGCGCTGATGTTGGTATTGATAACCGCCATGGTCTGTCTCCGTTAAGAGGGGTCGTTCCCCGGTTGACGCCGGTCGGGGATCGACGCGGCAGCCACGGCAAAGACCGGCAAAAGCCTGCCGGGTTTAAGGGGGGCGTCGGCAGCGATCTGCCGGATCCAAGTAGTAGCCCTTAGGGCGTGCGCGGAGCTTAAAGTTTCGCAGCGCTTGACGTTTTCGCGCGAAAAACAGCCCATCACGATGGTTAAGACGCCAGCACGAACAGGGTTTGGAAACATGAACATTCAGCAGGCAGCGCGCAGCAATGGAGGAAGCGCCGCCATCACGCCCGCCCCGCACGCAGCCTTGCTTGCACGGGCCCGCTCGGTTCTGGGCAGCTTCACCCCTGCCGGAACCTTCACCCTGCGCGGCGCGGAAGAGCCGCCCGCCCCCGGCCTGTTCGATCGCACCGTGCTGCTCTCGCGCGCTGCCGGCAATGCCATCACGCGCGGCCACGGCGGCCGCCACGATCTTGCTTATGCAGACAGCGCCGATCCTGCCGTGCTGGCCGCGCTGATCGCCTGTGCCGCGCCCGTCGGCAGCCCCGTCGCCGCCGATCCCGAAACGCTCTCGGTCCTCGCGCTGGCCGAACGCCTCGCCCAGGCCGAGATCCCGGTGCTCATCAACGGCCCCACCGGCACCGGCAAGGAAGTGCTCAGCCGTTTCATCCATTTGCGCTCGCCGCGCGCCGCCGCGCCGTTCATCGCGATCAATTGCGCTGCCATGCCCGAGACGATGCTCGAGGCCATGCTGTTCGGCCACCAGAAGGGCGCGTTCACCGGCGCGAACGCTGCGGCGGAAGGCTTCTTCCGCGCCGCGCATGGCGGCACGCTGCTGCTCGACGAAATCGCGGAAATGCCCCTCGCGCTGCAAGCCAAGCTCTTGCGCGTACTGCAGGAAGGCGAAGTCGTGCCGCTCGGCGCCACCAAGCCGGTCAAAGTGGACGTGCGCGTGATCGCCTGCGCCAACCGCGATCTGCCGAGCGAAGTCGAGGAAGGCCGTTTCCGCGCCGACCTCTACTACCGCCTCAACGTCTTTCCCTTGGAACTCTCCGCCCTGCGCGATCGCCCCGCCGACATCGCCCCGCTCGCGTTTGCGATGGTGTTGCGCCATGTCCCTGCGGGCCGGACAGTTCCGTGGATCGGCGAGGCTGCGCTGGCCATGCTCGAGGCTCACGCCTGGCCCGGCAACGTGCGCGAACTCGAAAACGTCATGCGCCGCGCGCTGCTTCTGGCGGGCGACGCCCCCGAGATCGGCATGCAGCACATCGTCTTCGATCGCCCGGTGCGCGTGGCAAGCGATCCCGTCGCCACCGACCCAGCACCCGGCATGACGACAATTCCGGGCGGCAAGCTTTCCAACATCGTCCAGCTTTCCGAAACCCGCGCCATCCTCGCCGCGCTCGACAGCTGCGGCGGCAGCCGCGTCGCCGCCGCGCGCAAGCTCGGCATTTCGGAACGCACCTTGCGCTACCGCCTCGCCGAATTCCGCGAGAACGGCATCGCCGTGGCCGGTAGCCGGCGATGAGCGGCATCGGGGGCATCAATGGAGCTGGGGGGCTCCAGCAGATCATGGCGCTGCGCCAGCAGATCATCGATCGCTCGCAGCTTCTCCAGCAGGTCCGTACGCCCGCGGCCAGCGCGCCCGAAACCGTGCAGGAAGCGCCTGCAAACGGCTTCACCTCGGCGCTCAAGTCCGCGCTCGATAATGTGAACGCGTCGCAGGAAAACGCCTCGAAGCTCAGCGAAGGCTACGACAAGGGCGAGGTGACCGACATCGCCAAGGTCATGCTCGCCAGGCAGGAAGCCGGCGTCGCCTTCGAGGCCACGCTGCAGGTGCGCAACAAGCTGCTCACCGCCTACCAGGACATCATGAGGATGGGGGTCTGATAGATGACCGATCCAACCGCACCCAGTCTCTCGCTCTTCGCCCCGCTGACCGATCCGGCGGGCGGCGGCATGCTCGCGCGCACCGGCGCGTTCCTTGGCCAGCCGCCGATGCGCCGCGCGCTGCCATGGTTTGCGGGCGTCTCTGCCGCCGGCCTCACCGCGCTGCTCTACATGACCATGGCCCCCGCGCCGCAGCGCATCCTCTATAGCGATCTCAACGACAGCGAGCGCGCGCAAGTCGTCGCCGCGCTGGACAAGGCCTCGATCGCCTACACTATCGACAACGCCACCGGCGCGGTCACCGTGGGCGAGAACGACCTTTACAAGGCGCGCATGGTCGCCGCCTCCGATGGCGCGCTCGCCACGCCTGAAACCGGCGCGCAGATGCTCGACAAATTGCCGATGGGCGCCAGCCGCACGCTGGAGGGCGAACGCCTCCTCGCCGCACGCGAACGCGAGCTTGAACTCACGGTCATGCAGATCGACGGCGTGGAGGCCGTCCGCGTCCACCTCGCCGAACCGGAAAAGTCCGTTTTCGTCCGCGATAACGCCGCCCCCACCGCCTCGGTCATGGTCAAGCTCGCGCGAGGACGCCAACTGGCCGACAGCCAGGTCAGCGCCATCGTCAACCTCGTCGCGGGCTCGGTGCCTTCCCTGTCGGTCGATGCGGTCAAGGTAATCGACCAGCACGGCCGCTTGCTCTCCTCGGCCAAGCCCGGCGAGACCGACCGGCTCGATCTGCAATCGCGCATGGAGGAAAAGCTGCGCAGCCAGGTCTCGCAGCTGCTCACGCCGATGCTCGGCGAAGGCAACTTCTCCAGCGAGATCCAGGTCGATCTCGATATGGACCAGCTCACCTCCGCGCGCGAAAGCTATGACAAGCAAGGCGTGGTCCGCTCCGAAACGCAGTCCGCCTCACAAGGCGCGGGCGCGGGCACCGCAGTTGGAGTCCCCGGCGTCCTGTCCAACACTCCGCCGCCGCCGACCACCGCCCAGCCCGGCGCGCCCGGTGCCACGCCCACCCCGGGCGCAAGCCCCACGCCTGCTCCCTCACCGTCCGCCACCGGCGAAAGCTCCTCCGCGCGCACTTACGAACTCGGCCGCGAAGTCGCCGTCACCAATCAGACGCCCGGCAAGATCAAGCGCCTCTCGGTCGCCGTCGCGCTTTCGGGCGCGATCATGGCCAAGGCCAAGCCTGCCGAGATCGACCAGATCAAGCAACTCGTTGCCGCCGCCGTCGGTGCCGATACCGCGCGCGGCGATCAGGTCGCGGTCGTGGTGCGCAATTTCAGCCCTGTCGCCGTCACCCCGCCCGCCTTCTGGGAAACCCCGTGGTTCGCGATGATCGTGCGCAATGCCGTGGCGCTCCTCGCCGTGCTGCTCACCCTGCTGCTCGGCGTGCGCCCGCTGATCAAGGCGCTGAAGCGCGATCCCGCGCCCGTCATCGTCAAGGATAACGCAGACTCCGCCGGCACCAGCGAAGGCGAGGAAAGCGAGGCCCTCGAAGAGGGCGACAACGCCGAAAGCCCCGCCCGCCGCCGCCGCAAGAAGATCCAGCGGATCGAACCGATCGTCGATCCCGAGACCGGCGAGATCGATCCCGATGCGCTCAGCCGCCAGGTCGGCGTCGCCCAGCGCATCGTGGTCCAACAACCCGAAAACGCGCTCAACGCGCTGCGCCAGCTGCTCAACGAACCCGCACCCGAGGGAATGGAATGACCACCGAGGCCCAGGCCCAGACCGGCGGCGAAATCAGCGGCCCTACCCGCGCTGCCGTCATGATGATGCTGCTCGACGATGATCATGCCGCCGCACTGCTTGCCCAGCTCGAACCCGCCGAGCTGCGCCTGCTCGGCGCGAAGATGTGCGAGATCGGCGAGATCGACGCCGATGCGATCACGCAGGCCCTGCAGAGCTTTGTCGACAATGCCGCGCAGGTCACCATCGGGGCCAACGACCGTGTTGGTCAGGTGCGCCAGCTGATGATGCATGCGGTGGGCGACGTCAAAGCCGACAACCTCATGCAGCGCATCGCCCCCGATGCGCCGCGCCCCGGCTCCAGCCTCGAACTCGCGCGCTGGCTCACTCCGCATGCGCTCGTTCCGCTGGTGCAGGGCGAACATCCGCAGGCGCTCGCGGTGCTCCTCGTCCAGCTCGATCCGGATGTCGCCGCCGGCGTGCTCCATGCCCTCCCCGAAGCGCTCCAGCCGCAAGTGGTCCAGCGCATCGCCACGCTCGGCCCCGTCGCGCCCGAGGCCATCGCCATGCTCGAAGACCTCCTCGCGCAGCGCATCACCGAATGCCACGGCAGCGCCGCGCTCAACATGGGCGGCCCGCGCGAGGCGGCAGACATCATCAACGCTTCGGCCCGCACGGTCGAGAAGCGGGTCATGCCCGAGATCGCGCGGGCAGACAAACAGCTCGCCAAGGCCATCGAGAACGAGATGTTCAAGTTCGAGCACCTCTTCGTGCTCGACGACAAGTCGATGGGTTCGCTGCTCCGCGAAGTCGATTCCGATACGCTCATCGCCGCGCTCAAGGGCATCGGTGCCGAACAACGCGAGTGCTTCTTCCGCGCCATGTCGAGCCGCGCTGCCGAAGGCGTGCGTGATGAGATCGATGCGCGCGGCCGCATGAAGATGGCCGAAGTGGTCGAGGCGCAGAAGGCCGTGGTCACCGCCGCCCGCCGCCTTGCCGCCGAAGGCACGATCGTGTTCGGCGCGGGCGACGACGACTATGTCTGAGGCCGCCCCGGGCACGATGGTCCGCGCGCTCTCGCTCGCCGAACTCGGAGGCGGGAGCACCGGCTTCCTGCGCCGCAGTAAATGGGGACAGTCCCCCATTTTTGCCGAGCCATCCGAACCGCCCCCAGCCGAGCCCGAGGAAGATCCCGAAACGCGCGCTTTTGCCGCGGGCTATGCACAAGGCGCCGCCGATGCCGAAGCCGCCTTCACCGAAGCGTTCGCCGCGCAAGATGCCGCCCGCGCCAAGCTTGAGCTCGCCTTCGGCCGCCTCGATGCAGACCTCACGCGCGAGCTCGAAGCGCGCCTGCGCGATACGGTCCTCGCGCTCTGCGCCCCGCTGCTGGGTGAATATGCCGCCGATGCCGATGCCCTCGCCGCCCGCGTCACGGTTGCCGCCGGCATGCTCGCGCGCGCGGCAGACGAGCGCGTGATCCGCCTCCACCCCGAAGACCTCGCGCTGCTCGCCGCGCGCCTCCCCGAAGACTGGCACTTCGAGCCCGACCCCGCCCTCGAACGCGGCGCGCTGCGCATCGAGGGCAGCGCGGGCGGCGTCGAGGACGGCCCCGGCACATGGCAGCGCGCCCTCAGCGATGCGCTTTCCTCATGCTAAGCACCATAGTCCCCCTCCTCGCCCGCTGCGAGGAAGCCCAGCCCGATTTCGCCCCGCGCCGCTACGGTCTCGTCACCGCCTGCGATGGCGGCCTGCTCGAAGTCAGTGGCCTGTCGCTCCCCATCGGCGCGCAATGCCGCATCGCGCACGGTTCCGGTTCGCTCCTCGCCGAAACAATCGGCTTCAGGGCCGGGCGCATGCTGATGATGCTCCTCGGCGATACCGTACTCCTCCGCCCCGGCGCGCGCGTTCGCCCCGAAGGCAAGCCCGGCATGCTCCCGGTCGGCGAGGCCTTCCTCGGCCGCGCGGTGGACGGCGAGGGCCTCCCCATCGACGGCGGCCCGCCCATCGCCGCCCGCGCCGAATGGCCTTCGGGCGGCGTGCGCACCAGCGCGCTGGACCGCGCCCCCGTGCGCGAAACCTTCGATGTCGGCGTCCGCGCGCTCAACGCGCTCACCACCTTCGGCGTCGGCCAGCGCATCGGCGTGATGGCCGGCTCGGGCGTCGGCAAGTCGGTCCTGCTCGACATGATCGCGCATGGCACCGAAGCGGAGATCGTCATCGTCGGCCTGATCGGCGAACGCGCGCGCGAAGTGAGCGATTTCGTTGAAAAACACATGTCCGGCCCCCGCCGCGCCCGCAGCGTTGTTGTCGCCGTGCCCGCCGATCATGCGCCCAACTTGCGCATTCGCGGCGCCATGCTCGCCACCTCGATGGCCGAATACTTCCGCGCCGCCGGGCATCAGGTGCTGCTCATCATGGATAGCCTCACCCGCGTCGCCCACGCGGGCCGCGAGATCGCGCTGCTGCTCGGCGAACCCGGCGCCGCGCGCGGCTACCCGCCTTCCGCGCTCGCCACGATCACCAAGCTGGTCGAGCGCGCGGGCAATTCGGCGGCGAGCGGCGGCTCGGTCACCGGCCTCTACACCGTGCTGGCAGATGGCGACAATCAGGACGACCCCGTCGTCGATACCGCCCGCGCGATTCTGGATGGTCATGTCGTGCTCTCGCGCGATCTCGCCCAGCGCGGGCAATACCCCGCCATAGACATCGCCGCCTCCCTCAGCCGCGTGATGAACGATATCGTCGATCCGCTGCACCAGGCCGATGCCCGCGCCTTTCGCGCGCTGATCGCCAACTATGAGGCGAACCGCGATCTCGTGCTCATGGGCGCCTACCGCGCCGGGGCCGATCCGCAGCTCGATCGCGCCATCGCCATTCACGGCGCGCTCACCCAGTTCCTCAGCCAGCCCCAGCGCGAGGTCGTCCCCATGGACCGCAGCGTGGCTGAACTTGCCGAACTGATGGCCGCGTGAGCAGCGCCGACCGCGCCAAGCTCAAGCGCCTGCGCAGGCTCGAACGCCTGCGCGGCATCGCCCGCCAGACTGCGCTCGGCGAAGCTGCCCGCGCCGAAAGCGCCCTCGCACAAGTCGCCAGTCTCGAAGCGCGCACCGCCGCGCTGATCAAGGCCTATCGCCTGCGCAGCGATGCGCGCGATGGCGGCGAACTGCGGCAGACGCGGCAATTCGTCGCCGGCCTCACCCGCATCGCCGATGCCACTGCAGCCGATCTCGTCCGCGCGCGCGAGGCCGCCGATGCCCGCGCCGCCGAAGCCGCCGAAGCCGAACGCCGCCGCGCTGCGGTGGACGACCGGATCGAGGCCGCACAGCAGCGCATGGCCCGCAAGGCTGCGGAAAATGCGCATCCCTCAGCACCGTCCGGTCCGCTTGGCACGCCTCTTGAATAGCAGCCGTTAACCAAGCCTCTCGCCAAGGACCGCCGCCCGCCATGACCGCGCCTGCCTCCGCCCTGCCTTCCAGCGTCGCAGCAGCAGTCCCCACCCACGGGGCCGCTCCGGCTGCAGCAGCATCCGGCGCGCAGGGCGCCGAAACGCCCGGCTTTGCGGCGCTTCTAGCGCGCGAAGTGCCAGCTTCCGCCGATCCGCAGCTCACCGCCTCGCTGACCCTCACCGCTCCTGTCCAGGCCCCCGCATTGCCAACCGAGGTGGCCATCACGCCGGATACCCCGGCAGAACCCGGCAAGACCTTGCCGCCCGCCCGGCAGGCGCTTGCCGTATCGCCACTCGCGTTCACGCTTGTCGCCGCGCAAGTCCTCAGCGCAGCCAAGCCCGCCGCAAGCGAAGCACCAGAGCCTGCGGAGAAGACCGCCAGCGACCAGCCCCAGACTGTAACCACCACACTCGTCCTCGCGCTGACCGGCGCGGCGTTTCCCCAATCCGCTCCTGCCGCTGCTCCCGCCGCCGCGGCAGCATCGACCAAGCCCGCTCAAACCGTCGTGCCCGCACAGGGCCTCACTCCAGCCACCCCACGTGCCGCCGATGCCGCAGCGGCTCCGGTTCCCGCCGCGCAAACCACCCACCCAGCGGCCTTCGCCGTCGCCAGCCTCGTGTTCGAAAGCGAAGCAGCAGCCGTCCCCGCGCCGCAGCAGCCCGCCAGCCCGGATCAAGCCGCGCCTGAAACCGCCGTGCAAAACACCGCCCGCGCGCAGCCCTCGACGCTCGCCGCGCTGACCGGCACCCCCACGCCTGATCGCCCCGCAGCGCGCAAGCTCCGCGCCGAGGCCGAGCCCGCGCTCCCTGCCGCAAAGATCGCGGCCCTCCCGGCGCCTGAAACCGCCGCCGCGCTCGCGCAGGCCCAGCCCACGTTCGCGCCCGCCGCCACACTCACGGCGCCAGCCGCCACCGGAGCGCAGCCGATCAGCTTCGACCAGCTCGTCGATTCCATCGCCCGCGCGCGCGATGGTCTGGAGCCCGCTGGCCCTGTCGCTGTCGCCATGCGCCACGCCGAATTCGGCCGCATCTCGCTTCGCATCGAGGGCGATGCCACCGGCCTCTCGGTCGCGCTGGCGAGCCCCGATCCCGCCTTCGCTCCTGCTGTCGCCGCTGCTCATGCCGCTGCCTCGGCGGAACCCGCGCGCGTGGCCTCCGCCCCCGAAACGTCCGGCCAGACCCTGACTCAGGGGCAAGGGCAGGGGCAAGCGCAGGGGCAGGGCCAGCCCGGCACCGGCCACCAGCGCCAGAGCGCCTACACCTCCGCCTCCCAGCGCCCCGCCGCCAACCCGGCCCGCTCGCCCGCATCCACTGACGAACGCCGCGGCGGCATCTTCGCCTGACCCCATTCAAGAGACCCGTAAGGACCACCGATGAGCGAGAAGAAGGACAAGGACGCCAAGCCCAAGAAGAAGGGCGGCGGCATGATGCTGAAGATCGGCGCTGCCGGCGCGCTGCTCGCCGTGGGCGGCGGCGGTGCCTACGGACTCGTCGCTGCCGGGATCATCGGCGGCAGCGGACACGAAAACGAGCATGAGGACAAGAATCCCAAGCTCATCAAGAAGGGCGAGGAAGACCCCTATGCCCCGGCCGCCAAGGAAGGCGAGCACGGGGGCGAAGGCGGCGGCGGTCACGAAGTCGATGGCGAAGGCGGCAGCGAATACCGCACCGCCTATTTCAGCTTCACCGATGATTTCACGTCGAACATGAAGGATTCGGACATGCTGGTGCAGGTCAGCATCGCCTGCTCCACCCACCGCGATTACCGCGTGATCCTCTGGTTGCAGAAGCACGAGCTCGCCATACGCTCGGCCCTGCTCACCGCAATCGCCGATACGCCGGGCGCGGACGTCCAGTCCGCCGAGGGCAAGACGCACCTGCAGAAGCGCCTCGTCGCCACGATCAACAAGGTGCTCACCGATACCGAAGGCTTCGGCGGGGTGGATGCCGTCTACTTCAAGACCTTCATCGTCCAGTAACGTCGGCCCGCTGCCATGAAACCGCAACGCCCTCTCGTCGCCCAGCGGCCGCTTGCCCGGCACAGCGAGGCGCTGCTCCGCCCGGCCCCCGCCGCGGCCGAGCTGCTGCCCGTGCTGGCACGCGCGGGTGAGAGCCTTGCGCGCAAGCTGCGCCTCGCGCTCGCGCCGATTCATGGCGGCGAGGCGGCCATGGTCGAATGCAGCCCGCCGGCAGAGATGACCGCAGGCGCGTTCGCACCGCCCGGACTGGTCGCGATCAGCCTCCTTGCCGCAGGCGCGGCAGGCCACCCCCTGCTTTCGGCGATCGAGGGCGATACGGTCCTGCGCCTGCTCGACCTCGCGTTCGGCGGCCCCGGCGAGGCACCCTCACCGCTCCCGCGCGAACTCCCGCTGTCTGCCGAACTCATGGTCCAGCGCATCGAAACGCTGATCGCCGCCCCACTGGCCGCTGCGCTCGGGCTGGAAGGCGGCATCCGGCCATCGCACCGCGCCGCCACCATGGCCGAGCTTGCCGCGCTGGCCGAGGATACCCCGCTCGCCGTCCTTACTTTCGCGATCCGCGAAGGCGCGCGCCCGGCGTGGTCGCTGCGGCTCGGCTTTCCCATGGCCTCGCTCGCTGATCTCACCGGCGCTGCGCGCCCGGCCCTCGGCCCCGCGCGGGCTGCTGCCCCTGCCGATCCGCGCGATCCCCCCTTCGCGGACATGCCGCTCACCGTGCGCGCAGTGCTCGTCGATGTGCCGCTCCCGCTCGCAACGCTCTCCGCGCTCGAAATCGGGCAGGTCCTCGCCGTCCCGGTCGCCCGCAGCGTGCCCTTGCGCATCGGCGAGGCGCTCGTGGGCCACGGCACCGTCGGCGCGGTGGACGACCGCGTCGCCCTTCAGTTCACCCAGCTCGCCTGATCCGGCGACCCATCCCAGGATGCCCTCATGACCTTCCAGACCCGCGGCTTCGAATTCCTCAAGGATGTCGACGTGCGCCTCACCGTCGAACTTGGCCGCACCGAGATGAAGCTCAAGGACGTGCTCTCGCTCAGTGAGGAAAGCGTCGTCATGCTCGACCGCCTCACCGACGAGCTGCTCGATGTCATGGTCAACGGCAAACTCATCGCGCGCGGCGAAGTGGTGGCGCAGGGCGAACGCTTCGGCCTGCGCATCGTGGAGCTCGTCGGGCAGGAGGCGCAAGTCTGATGCTCTGGTACCTCCTCAAGCTCGCCATCGTCCTGCCGCTGATCGCCGGGCTCGCCTGGGCCAGCCTCAGGTTCGCCCGCCGCATGGAAAAGCGCTTCAGCCCCACCGGCGGGCAGCGCAGCGTCAAAATCATCGAGACGCAGTGGCTCGGCCCCGGCCAGCGCATTGCCGTGCTCGAGTTCCGGGGGCGCGAGATCCTCGTCTCGGCCTCGAAGCAAGGCCTCGTGCGGCTGGCCGAAGTGCCCGCGCGTGCAGCCGGCGAGGATTGATCCGGTGAAGCTCATCCACCTCCTGATCCCCGCTGCGCTGGTCGCGCTGGCCATGGCCCTCCCGGCCCACGCCGCCGATCTTGCCGCCGCCGCGCCCGCTGCCGCCCCCACTGGAACCGCCATCCCCGGCGCGCTCGATCGCGCGTTTGGCCAGATCGCAGGCGCGCAGTCGAACGGCAGCCTCTCGCTCTCGCTCCAGCTGCTCCTCATCATGGGGCTGCTCACGATCCTGCCCAGCCTCCTGCTGATGATGACGAGCTTCACCCGCATCCTCGTCGTCCTCGCGATCCTGCGGCAGGCGCTTGGCCTTCAGCAGTCGCCGCCCAATCAGGTGCTGATCGGCCTTTCGCTGTTCCTCTCGCTGTTCATCATGGCCCCCACGCTCGACAAGGTGAACGCGAACGCGATTGCGCCCTATTCCGCCGGCACCATCAACGCCGAGCAGGCCGTCACCGTCGCCGGGACCGAATTCCACGCCTTCATGATTCGCCAGACGCGCGAGCACGATCTCCAGATGTTCGCCGCCATGGCCAAGGCCCCCAAGTTCGCGAAGACCGCCGACGTCCCCTTCTCGATCCTCCTCCCCGCCTTCGTCACCAGCGAACTCAAGACGGCATTCCAGATCGGCTTCATGCTGTTCCTGCCGTTCCTGGCGATCGATCTCGTGGTCTCGTCGGTGCTGATGAGCCTCGGCATGATGATGATGTCCCCCACCATCGTTTCCCTGCCGTTCAAGCTCCTGCTGTTCGTCCTCGTCGATGGCTGGGCGCTGCTGATGGGCAGCCTCGCCGCGAGTTTCGGCTGATGAACGACACCGCCGCCCTCCTTGCCCTCGCCGACCGGATGCTCTGGGTCACCGCGCTCGTCGCCGCCCCGGTGCTGCTCGCCAGCCTGGCCGTCGGCCTCGTCGTCGGCGTGGTGCAGGCCGCCACCTCGATCAACGAGCAGACGCTCACCTTCGTCCCCAAGCTCGGCGCGATCGCGCTTGTGCTGGTGCTGCTCGGCAGCGCGATGATGGGCCTGATCGGCGATTTCCTCGTCGAGATCTTCGCCCAGATCGCGCAGACCGGGAAGTGAAGGCCGGGAAATGATCGCCACCGCCGTAAGCCCCATCTGCAAAAGCCCCTCCCCGATGGGGAGGGGTTGGGGAATGGTATCCCCCGCCAGCGCTGTACCCCCTCCCCCAGCCCCTCCCCACTGGGGAGGGGGGGAAGCCACATGATCGCCCTCCACTTCGGCTTCGGCGCGCTGGAGGCCGAATTCTGGCGCATGATCTTCGTGATGACGCGCATCGGCGCCGCGCTCCTCGCCGCGCCGCTATTCGGCGCGAACTCCGTCCCCATGCAATTGCGCGTCAGCCTTGCCGGTGCCGTCGCGGTGCTGGTCTGCGCCTGGACCCCGGTCGCCGCGCCGCCCGCGCTGTTCACGCTCTCAGGCCTCCTCATCACCGCGCAGGAAATCCTCATCGGCCTCTCGCTCGGCTTTGTCCTGCAGTGGAGCTTCGCCGCCCCGCTCATCGCCGCCGAAATGATCGGCGGCTCGATGGGCCTCAGCATCGCCTCAGCCGCCGATCCCGTCAGCGGCGCGCATTCGCCGGTGCTCGGCCAGTATTTCTCGGTGCTGCTCACCGTGCTGTTTCTCGGCCTTGGCGCGCACCTCACCTGGTTTGCGCTGATCGTCGAAAGCTACAGCGCGTTTCCTCCCGGCTCTGCGTGGTTCACGCCTGATCGCATGATGCTCGTCACCAGCTTCGGCGCGCAGATGCTCACCGCCGCCATCGCCATCGCGCTGCCCGTCACGCTGCTGCTGCTCCTCGTGCAAGTGATGACCGGAGTGATCAG
Source organism: Novosphingobium sp. FG137 (assembly GCF_057809735.1). NCBI lineage: Bacteria > Pseudomonadati > Pseudomonadota > Alphaproteobacteria > Sphingomonadales > Sphingomonadaceae > Novosphingobium > Novosphingobium sp. FG137. The sequence continues at coordinate 350,555 of NZ_JBMDKN010000002.1, forward strand.
CCGCTCGGCCCCCAGCCTCAATCTCTTTTCCTTGGGCCTGCCCGCAGGCGTCCTCGCCGGCATCGCCGCGCTGATCCTCACCGCCCCGCTGCTGACCGACCGGCTGAGCGACCTCTCGCTCGCCGCCGTCACCCAGGCCGCCCAGCTCGTAAGCGCCAAGCATGGCTGAGGAAACACCGGGCGAAAAGACCTTCGCCCCCACCGAAAAGCGCCGCACCGACGCCGCCAAGAACGGCGACGTCCTGCGCCCGCGCGAACTCGGCATCGCGATCAGCGTGCTGGGCGGCGCGGCCTGGCTGCAATTCGCCGGGCCGTGGGTGCTCACCAGCCTCCAACGCATGGCGCGCATCGGCCTCGTGTGGGACCGCGCCAGCCTCGAACGGTTCGACGCTGCCCCGCTGATCCACGCCGCGCTGCTCACCGCGCTGCCCCCGGTGCTCACCCTCGGCGGCCTGCTCATGGCCGCCGCATTGATCTCGCAGCTCGGCCTTGGCGAGGGCCGCTGGGTCGGCGGCAACCTCGCGCCCAAGGCCTCCCGCCTCGATCCCATGAGCGGCCTCAAGCGCATGTTCGGCCCGCAAGGCTGGATCGAACTCGCCAAGGGCCTCGCAAAACTCGTGCTCCTCGGCGCGATCGCTTACGTCTGGATCAAAGGCCGCATCCCCGCCATCGTCGGCCTCGGCGGCGGAGAGCTGCGCGGCCAGCTCGCCTATAGCTGGGACACGCTCCTCGCCCTACTCTACGCGCTCGGGGGCGGCCTCGTCGTCATCGCGCTCGTCGATTATCCCGTGCAGTGGCTGCGCCGCATGATGCGCCTCAGAATGTCGCTGCAAGACCTCAAGGACGAGAGCAAGGAAAGCGAAGGCTCGCCCGAACGCAAGGCCGCGATCCGCCAGCGCCAGCGCCAGATCGCGATGGGCGGCCTCGCTTCGGCGATGAAGGAAGCCCAGTTCGTCATCACCAACCCGACGCATTTCAGTCTCGCGCTTGCCTACGATCCGGAAAAGGCCCCTGCCCCCGTCGTGCTCGCCAAAGGGCGCGGTGAAAAGGCGCTCGCGATGCGCGAAATGGCCGCCGAAATGGCCGTCCCCACGCTCTCCTCGCCTGCGCTCGCCCGCTCGGTATACTTTACCACGCGCGAGAACCAGATGATCCGCGAGGAGCTCTATGCCGCCATCGCTGCCGTGCTCGCTTTCGTGCTGGCCCTGAAGCGAGGCGACGCCCCGCCTCAGCCCCAGGTCGATGTCCCGCTAGAACTTCGTTTCGACGCCGAAGGCCGCCCCGAGGCGGCTTAACCGCGCGCCCTTTTCGCCGTTCTGGAAAGCATGGCTACCACCTCCGCCACCTCCTCGAACTCGGCCACCTCCAATCTGGTGTCGACGCTCGGCGGGGGCAGCGGAATCAACATGACCCAGCTCGCCGAGCAGCTGGCTGCCGCGCAATACGCCGCGCGCCTCGATCAGATCACCGCGAAGACGGACCGGATTGCCTCCCAGATTTCCTCCGCCTCCACGCTGAGAAGCATGATCACCAGCCTCGCCTCCTCGCTGGGCGACCGCGTACGCACCGGCGATCTGGCCGCCACGCCGCAGATCGCAAACAGCACCGTCGCACAAGTCAGCAAGGGCGCCGCCACCGGGCGCGGCACCTCCACGCTCGAGGTCACCTCGCTCGCCAAGGCGCAGACCCTCGTCACGCCTCCGCTCGCGTCCAGCACCACCCCCGTCGGCGCGGGCACGCTCACCCTGCGCTTCGGCACCGTCAGCGGCGGCACCTTCACCGCAGATACGGCCCGCGCCGCAGTCGATATCACGATCCCCACCGGCGCCACGCTCGATACCGTCGCCGCCGCGATCAACGGCAGCGGCGCGGGCGTCACCGCCTATGTGGCCACCGGCACCAGCGGCGCGCAGCTCGTGCTCAAGGGGCAGGACGGCGCAGCCAACGGCTTCGTCCTGGAAGCCACGGAAAGCCCGACAGAACCCGGCCTCGCCGCCCTCGCCTGGAGCCCTTCGGGCGATGCCACCCGGCTCAAGGCCCCCGCGACCGACGCCGCCTTCGTCCTCGATGGGGTCGCGCGCACCTCGAAGACGAACACCATCGCCGATGCCGCCCCCGGCCTTTCGCTCAAGCTCACCGGCACCAACCCGGGCACCCCCACCACGATCAGCTACAGCGAGCCGGGCGGCGCGATCACCACCGCGATGCAGGATCTCACCGCCGCGCTCAATGAGATGGTATCCGAACTCAACAAGGATACGGATCCCACCACCGGCGCGCTCAGCAACGATCCCGGCGCGCGCGCCCTGCGCCGCCAACTGACCACCTTGGCCAGCGCGGAGGTCATGCCCGCCAATGCCACCGGCGCCCCCACCACGCTCGCCGATCTCGGCCTCAAGACCAACCGCGACGGCACATTCGCGCTCGATACGACGCGCCTCGCCGCCACGGTGAAGCGCGATCCCATCGGGACGGCTGCGATGTTCACCACCGGGCTCTACGGGGTCTTCGCGACCTTCGACAAACTTGCCCGCACCGTCAGTTCCAGCACCGACACGTCCACGCTCGGCGGCTCGATCGCGCGGCTCACAAAGCTGCAGACCACGCTCGGCACGCAGAAGAGCACGATGGAAACCAAGCAGGAAGACCTGCGCCAGCGCCTCGTCTCGCGCTTCGCCAAGCTCGATACGAACATCAATGGCTCAAAATCGACGCTGTCGTTCCTGCAGCAGCAAATCGACGCCTGGAACGGGAAGAACAACTGATGCAGCTGCGCAAGGACCCCGGAGAAACCTACCGCCGCGTCGATTTCGACGCACGGGTCAAGGGTGCCAGCTCGCTCCAGCTCGTCGCGCTGTGCCTCGAACAGGCCGCAGGCTCGCTCGGCCGCGCGATTTACGCGCAGGAGCATGGCGACAATTCTGCCAAGAGCGCCGCGCTCACCCGCGCCGTCGCCGCGATCACTGCGCTCGAACTCGGGGTCGATACCGCAAACCCCGTCAGCCAGCCGCTGCTCCAGCTCTATCAGGCCGCGCGCCGCACCATACTCGACAATGCACTACGCTTCGATGCCCGGCAGCTGGAAACGATCCGCACCGATCTCCTCGATATCCGCGAGGCGATGCTCGGCACCGCGAACTGAACCTTAGTTCGCGGTCTTCAGCGCCATTTCGTCAAACAGCTTCTGCGCCATCAGCACCGCCGCCGGCGCATTGATCGCCGTGCCGTCTGCGCCCACTTCCAGCGCCAGCGCGGGGTTGGCAGTGAACACCGGGCCGCCGACCATGACGCCGATCATCTGGTTGCGCGATTCCCGCCTGATCAGCCGGATCGTTTCCTCCAGCGCGGGGAGCGAGCGTTCCGAACCGACGGTCAGCCCCGCCACGGCATACCACTGCGCGCTCGCCGCCTTGGCGATTTCGGCGGCGCTACGGTCGAACGCGGATTCCACGTCCCAGCCCGCACCTTCCAGAAATCGCCGGACCATGCTCGCACCGAACGAGTGCTGGTCCCCCGGAGTCATCGCCATCAGCACGGTGCGGCGCGTGTCGAGCCCCGGCAACAGGTGCGATCCGTTGAACATGGCCAGCAGCTTCTGCAGCCGCGCCACGCCCAGCGTCACGTCGATGAAATCGCACTCGTCCTGGTCCCACAGCTGGCCCAGATGGCGCGCTGCCGGTTCCAGCAATTCGAGGAACAGCGTATCCAGCAAAAGGCCGCGGTCGCGCAGCACGAGGATGTAGGAAACCGCCGCCTCCAGATCGCTCCCCAGCACGATATGCGCGAGGCCCGAGATATCCGAACTGCTGGGCGCCAGCACCTCGACCACCAACTCAACCGGCGGTGCATCGGGCAGAACTTCGGTGTGGAGCCGCAGCAACTGCGGAATGATCCGCTCCGCCACAACCTCGGCCAGCCGCGCCTGCCGGATGGCAACGTCATCGCGGCGATAGACTTCAGGCGAGACGAAATGCGCCTCGAGCCTTTCAATTCCCCGCCGATCAATTGCCGGCATTGCAACCCTGGCCGCCCGTCCCATGGCGAAAATTCCCCCAACGCTCACAACCGCTTACGAGTCGTTAAGAGCTAAGACACCACATCCGCCCCACCCTGTCGAGGGATGTTTCAGGCTATCCCCCGCCCTTAAGTGTCAGAGATTCTGTGCTTCGTCGCGTCGGGCGGGGCGGCGGGCCGCCTTAGGCACCGGAGTCCGCAGGATACCGGGCCTCTCGAAGGATGGAGGAGCCGTCAGGCCCCTCCATCCGACCTTTGCGCAGTCGGGGGGGAGTCTGCGCATCGAAAGGTTTTCCCGGCTAGATCAGAAGTTGATCGATGCCTGCACGCCGAAAGTGCGCGGCGGGTTGAAGTTGGCGTAATCCCCCAGCACGCCGGAATAGTTCAGCGAACCATCGTTGTTCACGGTCGGGGCGCTGTTCGCGTTCGAGCGGCGATAGATGTGGTCCTCGTTGAAGAGGTTGCGCGCCCAGGCGCTGATCGTCGCCTTGGTGCCGTTCGTGGTCAGCGGAATATCCGCCAGCGCCAGCCGCGCGTTGACGATGAACGCCGATTCCGTCTGCACGTTCTCGTTCTGGAAGCTGTAGGTCGGATCGGAATAGTTGGCATCCATGTGCAGCATCACCGCCATGCCGCCGGACCCGATCGGCAGTTCATAGTCGAACGAACCCGATGCGGCGTTCTTGGGCGTGTAGACCGTGAACACCTGATAGGGGATCCCGAACAAGGGCCCCGCCAGCGGGTTCGGCGTCGCCGGCACCTTCACATCGGTATAGGCATAGCTCGCGCCCAGCGTCAGGCCCGCCATCGGCTTTACGGTGAGTTCAGCCTCAAAGCCCCGGATCGGCGAATTGCCCGGCGCGTTGGCGGTTTCCTCGGTGTGCTTGTTGAAGAACGGATTGGGCGTCACGCCGTCGCTGAGGAACCGGTTGGTATCCACGAAGTCGAAGTCGATCTGGGTGCCCTTGCGGTCCATGATGTACCCGGCAAGGTTCAGGCGCACGTGGTGATCGAAGAAATCGGTCTTTGCGCCGATTTCGTAGGACTTCACCGCTTCGGGCGCGAACTGGCGGAACGAGCCCGAGCGTGAGTTGGCACCGCCCGCGCGGAAGCCGGTCGAGTACTTGGCGTAGAGGTTGATCCCCTCCGCCGCGTCCCATGCCAGCGTCACCATCGGATCGAACCGGCTGTTCTTGTAATCGAGGTTGCCGCCAAGGAACGGCGCGTTGTTGATCACCGTCAGCGCGCCCTTGCGGGTCTCGTGCGTATAGCGCCCGCCAGCCGTCAGGTGCAGCACATCCAGTCCGGCCGGTGTCCATGTCGCCTGCCCGAACGCGCCATAGCTCTTGCCCACGGCCTCGCTGTCACGCTGGATGAACCAGTAGGCCCGGTCCCAGCCCTGATTGCCCGAGGTGATCGGCGCGTTGGGATTGGCCGGAACCTGATTGACGAAGGTGTAGCCGGTGCCATCCGCGTTCCACTGCATCGGGTTCGGCGTCGCCGCGCGTTCGTTAACATGCTCGTTGAAGTAGTACCCGCCGAGCACGAAATCGATCTGCGGAATGCTGCCGACGAGCTGCAACTCCTGGCTGAACTGGTGCTGGAACAGCTCGGACAGGCTGTAGCGGCCAAACTGGCCGTTCGGCGCGAACGTGCTGCGATGCGCACCGGCCGAACCGTCCCACTGGTGCGTCTCGACCCCGCGCCACGCGGTGATGGAGCGCAGCTCGATGTCGGGGGTCAGCTTGTACTTGATGTTCGCGCTGAAGCCGTGCGTCTCGTCGATGCTGGGCTGCTGGATCACGCCGAGGTCGGCGACCGACACGCGGTGGTTCCCGCTCACCTGCACCAGCGGTGCCTTGGGGGCGATGCAGGGGGCGCTGCCCGGGCACACCAGCTTGCTGCCGACGAAGCTGCCGACATCGTATCCGTTCGGATTGAAGTTGATCAGCTGGCTGTAGAACGGCGTGTTCTCGTCCTTCGCCTGATCATAAGTGAGGTCGACCGTCAGGCCGTCGATCGGCTTCCACTCGCCGGCAATGCGGCCGCCCACGCGGTTGTGGTAGTTCCAGCCGTACTGGCCGCTGGCCGGGTTCTTCGTGGTCGCGTCCTGATGATCGATCAGGCCGTCCACCTTCACCGCGAAGTTGGCAAACGCCGGCAGGTTGATGTGGAACGCGCCGTTGTACGAACCATAGTTGCCCACACCGGCCTCAACGCGCCCGCCGAATTCGCCCGTAGGTGCCTTGGTCACGATGCTCAGCGCGCCGCCTTCGGTGTTGCGGCCAAACAGCGTTCCCTGCGGCCCGCGCAGCACTTCGATCCGCGCAACATCGAACAGCGCGGCATTGAGCCCCTGCGAGCGGCCAAGATAGACACCGTCGATATAGACGCCGACGCCCGGCTCGCGCGCCACCTGGTTCTGGTCGAACGGCACGATACCGCGGATGCCGACCGTCAGCGCCGACTGGCGGGCTTCGAACGTGGCGACGCGCAGCGAAGGCACGCCGCCATCGGCAAGGTCCATCAGGCTCTGGACATGGCGCTTTTCGACAATGTCGGCGCCGATCACCGAGATCGAGATGGGCGTCTTCTGGAGGTTCGTCTCGCGCTTGGTGGCGGTGACGACGATCTCGGTCAGGCCCGAGCTGGTGCTGCCTTCAGCAGCGGGTTGGTCGGCTGGCGCGGGGGCCGCAACCGGCGCGGTTTCGGCCGCATGGGCGGAACTCGCCAGCGCCAGACCGGAAGCAGCCAGCATGAGCGTCCATGGCTTGCAGATCATCATTCGTAAGGTCCTCCCTGGAAACGGGCGGAGCCGCAATGATCGCTGCCCCATGCACCGTCTGACCGGGGCGGACTTGACTTTAGTTAGTTACAGAACCGAGACATATTACAGATTTTTGATTAACTTTTGTACATGTCAACCTCATCACGCCAATCCAGGACGCCTGTCGGTCAATGCGCGTTGCGAGCCTTCACCCGATGGCCTCAGGCTGGTTTCGATCCGCGATCGCCCTTTGGCCTTCGCCAGAAACAGTGCCAGTTCGGCCTGCTGGACGGTGTTGTCTGCCGATAGCGAGATCCCGGCGATGCCGACGCTGGTCGAAACGGCGTAGGTGCCGCCCAAGGTCGCGCGTCCCGCCTCGGCAAAGGTTTCCACGATCGGCGCGCAGGCTGCCGCCGCCGCCTCAGGCAGGAGTCCCGGCATGATCACCCCGAAGCGCTCACCCGATACGCGCGAGATGATGTCGTCGCTGCGCGTCATCGCCCGCAGCAGCCCGGCGAAAGCCACCAGCAGATCATCCCCCGCATGCTGCCCGAAGCGCATGTTCAGCCGCATGAAGTGATCAATGTCGAACAGCGCAAGCGTGGCCTGGTGCGGCTTGGAAACCACATGGTCGAGCATCGCGACGAAGGCGATGCGGTTGGTAAGGCGAGTCAGCGGATCGGTGAACTCGGCAGCGAACAGCCGCTCTTCCAGCGATTTGCGCTTGGCGATGCAGCGCATCACCACCAGCGCGCCATCGATCCGGCCGCTCTGATCGGACATCGGCCTCACCTGAAACTCGAACCACCGCCCCTTGCGCTCCTCGCGGGCCGCGCGGATTTCAAGCCACGCGTCGCTGCCCTGCCCGGCTATCGCGAAGCGGTGTTCCTCTTCGATCAGATCACGGTAGTCGGGGTGAACAAGGTCCCGCACATGGGGCCCGATCAGCATCGCCGGCAGCGCCAGACCAAGCTGTTCAAGCGCTGGCGAGGCGGCGAGCACAAAGCCCCGGCAATCGGTCTTGAGGATGATATCCGTCGAACGGTCGGCCAGCAGGCCATAGGCCGCCAAACGTTCTCTCGTCGTGAATTCCGCCCGCATGCACCCTTGCCCCGTCAGGACCGCACACCCGGCCGCGCAGCCAAGACCCCCCTGACCCGCCCGAGCGAAACGATCGCCTCAATCCATGATCCGCCCCCTCGTGAGCGGGCGGCCAAAGTTAGGCGAGTTAGCTAACAGGACTAATTTTTGGCCGTTAATTCAATTAGATAACGGCGAATCATCACGATGAAAAGTGGTTAATTCAGGGTAAAGCGAGTCTTTCGTGCACTCCCGCGCCTAAAGCTCGATCGACACTTTCACCCGCGCCGGATCGACGCCAAACGCCTCGGCAACCACCTGGCGCGCCTGGTTCAGCGCCTGCGCCAGCGCATCGCCATCGCGCCCGGTCAGGAGTTCGTCCTCATCCACCCCGAGCAGCTTGGCGAGCGCGGCGATTCGTTCGGGAGTCGGCCGCGTCTTGCCTTGCTCCCACGCCCAGACCGTCGGCTTGCTGACATTCACGAGCGCGGCCAGCGCTTCGAGCGTCAGCCCCTGCTCCTTGCGCAACCGCGCGATCCGGACCGGCAACGTATCAGCCGACTCGCTGGGGGGGGCCTTGCTGATTACCCTTGAGAAGAGTTCCAGTGTGCCCAGTGCGCTCGCGGGCAGCGGCGTTTCGAACCGGCACCCATAGAAGCTCTCGCTTATCCAGACGACATGGGCCGCGGCATTGCCAACTTCGGGCAAGGCCAGCTCGATCCGTTCGTCCTCGGCCAGCAGAACGGCGCTTTCGATCAGCAGTCCGGTGGTCGAGATGTTGTGGATCAGCACCCGCGCTGTCTCGCCGGAGGCGGTGGAACCTTCCGATTCCAGCCGCAATTGCCGCCGCGGAGCGCGCGGGCGCTGCGGATCGAACGGAAGGTCTTCGAAATGGGCAGGGATCGGCATGATGGGGGGCATTCTCCTCGTGCCCAGATCGCTGCCAAAGCCGTTAAGATCGGGTTACCGGCGCAGCGCCATGCGGTGCTCCGGGCAAATATTCCGGCATAATCTCTGCGTCAGGCTCACGCTTGCAGACCCGGTCGCCACAGAAAAAAGCCCGGAACCGCACGCAGCGGCTCCGGGCCACAGTCAGGCATTCCAGGGGGGAGCGGGAACGCCTCAGGGGAAACAGGCAAGGCGCCTCAGCCGATGCCGCAGGCTTTCAGCACGGCGGCGCCAAGATCGCTGAGGCCAACCTCTCGCGCGGCGGCGCCCAGTTCGATCGCGGCGGAGGGCGCTTCGGCCACCATCGCGGTCGCACGGTCCTGCACCAGAGTATGCTGCCCCGCGTCGCGCATCAGTTTCAGGCCGCGCGCGCCGTCGGCGCCCATGCCTGTCAGCACCGCGCCCACCGCTGGCACGGCACCGCGCGCAATCGAGCCGAACAGGAGGTTCGCCGAAGGCCGCACGCCGTCCACCGGATCGCGCTCCATCAGGCGGATGCGCGCGGGCTGGCCGGGTTCCACCACCACGTGGCGATCGGGATCGGCGGCAATGTGGATCGTGCCCTGCGCCAAGTTCGCGCCGTCCCTGGCCGCGCGGACGTTGCACTTGAGATCGGTATCGAGCCGCTTGATGAAGGTCTCGACCACCATCGGTTCGGCCTGCAGGCACACCACCGTCGGCGGGCAATTGGCGGGAAACTGCGAAAGGATCGTCGTCAGCGCGTCGATCCCGCCCATCGAGGCGCTGAATGCCGCAATATGGCCGTTCCACGCGAAGGGCACATCAGCCGTCGCCTTCTGCTCCGCCCGCGCCTTGCGGTCGTGGACGTTGCTGTTCGCGGCGGCGAGCACGATCTTGCCGAGCTTGCCCACCGTCTTGCTGAACTGTTCCGGCGTCGCTTTCAGCGGCTTGGGGAAACATTCCACCGCGCCCAGTTCATAGGCCTTGAGCGAGGTTTCGGTCCCCGCCTGCGTGAGGCTGGAAAGCATCACCACCGGCAGCGGATTGGTTTCCATGATCTCGGCCAGGAACTCGATCCCGCTCATCCCCGGCATCTCCACGTCGAGCGTGATGACATTGGGTTTGAGTTCGGCGATCTGATCGCGCGCGGCGCCGGCATTGGCCGCTACACCCACGACGCGGACGTTCTTCGCCTCGTCGAGGATATCGGAAAAGAGCGCGCGCATCGCGGCGGAATCATCGACCACGAGGACCCGGGCTTCGTGCATGGGGAGGCTGACCTTCCTGTTGGCGCGCCGCCAGTGGGCGCTGCTTGAGCGGGTTGATACCTTCCAGTCTCCCTGAAATTTCTCCTCGCGCTGTTAGGTATCTCACCTTAAGTCCCGGGCAAGGCGACCTTTGCCGCTTCCCCGCTAAGCCAGCGGTGAAAGCGTGCCCCCGGATGCGGGGCCAGCGAGGGAAGCCGCCTCTATGCCAACGATCACCCTGCCCCCCCGGTGCGACCGCGCCGCAGCCGAGGCCCTGCTGCCTGAAATGGTGGCCGGGCTCGGCTCGGGCGCGCTCCATATCAATGCGCGTGATTGCACCCAGATCGGGCAGGCCATGCTCCAGCTCCTCGTCAGCGCGCGCCGCACCGGCGATGGCGCGGTGATCGAGCCTTCCGCCCACTTGCGCGAAACCGCCCGCCAGCTCGGTCTCGAAGCCGAACTCTTTGACGGAGGTCCGGCATGACCTCCGAGGAAATCCAGGCCATCTTCTTCGCCGAATGCGAAGAATCGCTGGCAGCCGCCGAATCGGGCCTCGCCGCCTGCAAGGCCGGCACGCAGGACGGCGATACCGTCAACGCCGTGTTCCGCGCGGTCCACTCGATCAAGGGCGGCGCAGGTGCATTTGGCTATGTCGCGCTTCAGGCCTTCACCCACACGTTCGAAACGCTGCTTTCCGATGTGCGCGAAGGCGCAGTCCCCATCACCGAGCCGCTGGTCGACCTCCTCCTGCGCGCGCTCGATACGCTGAGCGATCACGTCGGCGCCGCGCGCGGCCTTGCCGAAGTGCCCGATGACGTCGGCCTCCTCGCCGAACTGACCGCCGCGCAGGCAGCCAATGCAGGCGCATCTCCGTCCCCCGCGCCCACCGCGCCCGCCGCGCCCGAACCCGTCGCCACCGCCCCCGCTACCACCTCCGCAGACGAAGACACCGGCGGCGATCCCTTCGATCTCGATGCCATGCTCGATGACATCACCGGCGCGATGGATGCCCCCAAGCCCGCGCCGGACGCTGCCACCGCTCCCGCGTGGCTGCTCAAGGTCCGGCCCCACGCCGGTGCCATGCGCAATGGCGGCGAGCCGCTGCTGCTCCTGCGCGAACTCGCCGCACTCGGTGCGCGCTGCATCGAATGCGATTGCGGCGCCGTCCCCCCGCTCGATACGCTCGATCCCGGCACCGGCTATCTCGGCTGGGCATTCGCGCTCGATGCCGATGTGAGCGAAGCCTCCGCGCGCGATATCTTCGAATTCGTCGGCGATGATTGCGGCCTTGCCATCGGCAGCGATGCGCCGATGCCCGCCGTGCGCCCCGCCCCGCCTCCCGCCCCGGTGGCCGCCCCGGCCGCGCCTGCCCCCGCCGCCGCGCAGCCTGGCGCCGCAGCCACCCCGGCCGCCGCCCCCCCTGCCCCGCCCGCGCCCCCCGCGCTCGGCCAGTCGATCCGCATCGAACTCGGCAAGCTCGACAAGCTGATCGATGCGGTCGGCGAACTCGTCATCGCGCAGGCGATGATGGCACAGCGCCTTGCGGGCGATGGCCTCGCGGTGAAGGAAGAACTCACCATCCTCGAAGGCCTGACGCGCGATATCCAGGAATCGGCGATGTCGATCCGTGCCCAGCCGATCGGTTCGGTGTTCAGCCGCGTGCCGCGCATCCTGCGCGAGCTCACCACCTCCACCGGCAAGCATGTCCGCCTCGAAGTCTCGGGCGAAAGCACCGAGCTCGACAAGACCGTGATCGAACGCCTCGGCGAACCGCTCACCCACCTCATCCGCAATGCGGTCGATCACGGCATCGAAAGCGCCGAAGCGCGCATCGCCGCAGGCAAGCCCGCCGAAGGCACGCTCACCCTTTCCGCCGAGCACCGCTCGGGCCGCATCCTCATCCGCATTGGCGATGATGGCGCGGGCATCAATCGCGAGCGCGTCTTTGCCAAGGCCGTCGAAAAGGGCCTCATCGCCCCCGATGCCCAGCTCTCGAAGGAAGAGATCGACCACCTGATCTTCGCCCCCGGCTTCTCCACCGCTGCCACGATCACCAATGTCTCGGGCCGCGGCGTGGGCATGGACGTGGTGCGCCAGAACGTGAAGGAACTCGGCGGCCGCATCACCATCGACAGCGAGCCCGGCAGCGGCACCACCTTCACGCTCACCCTGCCGCTCACCCTCGCCATCTCGGATGGCATGGTCGTCAACGTCGGCGATCAGACGCTTGTCGTGCCGCTCGCCAACGTCGTCGAAAGCCTGCGCCCCACGCAGACCGAAGTGCAAGGCCTCGGCGCCCACCGCGCGATGATCAACGTGCGCGGCAAGTTCATTCCCGTCCTGCCGCTCCACGCCGCTGTCGGCGCGCAGGGCGCGATCGAGCAGGCGCATGAAGGCGTGCTCATCGTGGTCGAAACCGAAGGCGCCGGCCGCGCCGCGCTTCTCGTCGATGCGATCTGCGATCAGCGCCAGGTCGTGATCAAGAGCCTCGACACGCACTACCGCTCGGTCGAAGGCGTCTCGGGCGCCACCATCCTCGGCGATGGCATGGTTGCGCTCATCGTCGATGTCGACAGCTTGGTCGCGCGCAGCCTTTCCGGCCAGAGCCCCAGCCCCTTGTTGGCCGAGGCGGCATGAGCGCCACGCTCGCCCTTCCCGAAACGCTGCCCGGCATCAGCCCCGGCGTTTACAGCGCGGCCGATTTCGCTGCGGTGAGCGAGATCGCGCACCGCGAGGCAGGGATCGTGCTCGCCGAAGGCAAGGCGATGCTGGTCTATTCGCGCCTCGCGCCGCTGGTGCGCGATTCGGGCTGCGCCACCTTCGGCTCCTACATCCTGCGCATCCGCGAGGACGCCGCCGAGCGTAACCGCGCGATCATGGCGCTGACCACCAACCACACCTTCTTCTACCGGGAGGCGCACCACTTCGAGCATTTCGCAAGCGCGGTCCGCCCCGGCCTGATCGAAAACCTCGCACGCGGCGGCAAAGCACGGCTGTGGTCCGCCGGCAGCTCGAGCGGCGAGGAAACCTGGTCGCTGCTGATGACCCTGCTCGGCTCTGATCGCGCAGCGGGCGATCGCATCGCGCGCGGCGATGTGCGCCTGCTCGCCAGCGACATCGCCGCGCACGCGCTGCGCAAGGCGGAGGCCGCACGTTATCGCACCGAAGAGCTCAAGGCCGTGCCCGAGGCGCTCACGCGCGCCTGGACGGTGCCCGGGGGCGAGGAAACCGAAATCGCCCCCACCGTGCGCTCGCTCGCCCGCTTCCGCACGCTCAATCTGCTTGGCCAGTGGCCAATGCAGGGCAAGTTCGATGTGATCTTCTGCCGCAACGTGATGATCTATTTCGACAATCCCACCAAAGAGCGCCTCGTCGCGCGCTTTGCCGAAGCGCTTGTTCCCGGCGGCTGGCTCTATGTCGGCCACAGCGAACGCGTGACCGGTCCCGCCCTCCAAATGCTCGCCACTGCGGGCCCCACCATCTATCGTCGGAGCGAGGCATGAGCCGATCAAGCAAGCCGATCCGCGTCGTGATCGTCGAGGATTCGCCAACGATGCGCGCCATTCTCCAGGCGCGGTTCGAGCGCGAGGACGATATCGTCGTCGTCGGCGCGGCGGCCAATGCGGCGGAAGGCCGCCAGATGATCCGGGAGCTCGATCCCGATGTGGTCACGCTCGATGTCGAGATGCCCGGCATGAACGGGCTCGATTTCCTCGAAAAGATCATGGCGCTGCGCCCCACGCCCGTCATCGTCGTCTCCGGCTCCACGCACGAGGGCGCCGAAACCACCGCCCGCGCGCTCGCGATCGGCGCGGTCGGCTGCTACGCCAAGGGCGGAGGCTCCAACGGCTACGCGTTCGATGACGAAGGCAAGCTCGCCGATCTCATCCGCGATGCCTCCAAGGTGCGCTTCGTCACCCGGCCTGCACCACCTCCCCCCACGCCGCCGCGCACCTCGACCGCGCCCCGCAGCCCGGCGCTGATCGAACGCCCGCGCCTGATCGCTATCGGCTCCTCCACCGGCGGCGTGGAAGCGCTGCAGGTCCTGCTTGGCGGCTTTCCCGCCGATTGCCCGCCCACCGTGGTCGTCCAGCACATTTCCGCACGCTTCGCCCCCGCCGTCGCGCGCACGCTCGATCAGTCCTGCCCGCCGAAGATCGTGATGGCCGAGCCGGACCTGCCGCTGCTCGATGGGCACGTCTACATCGCGCCGGGCGATGACCGCCACTTCTCCGTCGGCGGCCGCAGCGGCCATCTCTACCAGCGCCTGCGCCGGGGAGAGCCGGTGTCCGGCCACCTTCCCAGCGTCGACGTGCTGTTCCATTCGGTCGCCGAAGTGGTCGGCGCCGGTGCGGTCGGCATCCTCCTCACCGGCATGGGCACCGATGGCGCAGAGGGTCTGCTCGCGCTCGCCCGGTCAGGCGCGCGCACCATCGCGCAGGACGAGGCGACCAGCACCGTGTTCGGCATGCCGCGCGCTGCCATTGCGCTCGGCGCCGCCGGGGTTGTCGCGCCGATCGGCACGATCGCCCGCCACGCCTTCAGCAAGGCGGCCTGATCCGATGTTCGAACGCCGCATCCTCGAATCCCTTGATCGCCCGATCGAACGCGTGACCGTGATGCAGGGCCAGGCGCTGGTCAGCTGCGATTTGCAGGTCGAATTCTCGACCGTGCTCGGCAGCTGCGTTGCCTCGTGCCTCTATGATCCCGAAGCGCGGGTGGGGGGCATGAACCACTTCCTGCTGGCCGAGCCGCCCGCCGGGCTTGCCGGCACCACCGCCGTCGATGAACACTACGGCGTCTATCTCATGGAATTGCTGGTCAACCAGATGCTGGGCATCGGCGCGCGCAAATCGCGCCTGCGCGCCCACCTCTATGGCGGGGCCAACGTCAACCGCAACATGATGCGCATCGGCACCGCCAATGCCGAGTTTGCGCAGGCCTTCCTCCAGCGCGAAGGCATCATCGTGATGCGCGAGGACCTTGGCGGCACCAACGCCCGCCGCGTCGATTTCCGTCCGGCCTCCGGCCAGATCCGCTGCCGTACGGTCGAGGATCGCCTCGCCCCGCCGGTCAATCCCACCACTCGTCCGGAACGCGCGTCCGGCGATGTCGAACTCTTCTGATTGCAACAAGCGAGCCCCAGCATGACCCAAACCACCCGAATCCTGACTGTAGACGACAGCCCGAGCATGCGGGCGCTGCTGAACCATGCCCTCTCGACGCAAGGGTTCGAGGTGGCGCAGGCCGAAGACGGCCTCGCCGCGCTCGATTGGCTCGCGCTCAACGAGGTCGATGTCGTCATCACCGATATCAACATGCCGCGCCTCGATGGCTTCGGCCTGATCGAGCGCCTGCGCGAAGGCACCCGCCATCGCGACCGGCCGATCCTCGTGCTCACCACCGAAAGCTCCGACGAGAAGAAGGCCCGCGCCCGCGAAGCAGGGGCTACCGGCTGGATCGTCAAGCCTTTCGATGCCGCAAAGCTCGTCGCTGCGGTGCGGCGCGTCGCGCACTGATCCCCTTCGCTCCCAAGGAACCCCCACGATGATCCGCGAACTCATCACTTTCGAGGTCGAGGGCCAGGTTTTCGGGCTCGACATCATGTCGATCCGCGAAATCCGCGCCTGGACGCCAACGACACGCCTCCCGCGCGTGCCGCATTATGTCGCGGGGGTCGTCAACTTGCGCGGCACCGTGCTCCCGGTGGTCGATCTCGCCGCCCGCCTCGGCTGGCGCGCTACCGAGCCGACGCCGCGCCACGCGATCATCGTCACGCAGCTTGGCGCCCAGGTCGGCGGCTGGATCGTCGATTCGGTCAGCGACATCGTCACCGTGCCCGATCAGACCCTGCAGGCCCCGCCTCCGGGTGTCGGCAACGATAGCGTGGTCCCCTTCCTCGAAGGGCTTGCCGCGATCGAGGACAAGATGGTGATGGTGCTCAACCTCTTCGCGCTCAGCGACGGGGCGCAGCTCGCCGCCGCCGCCTGATCCCGCATTTGTCCTCCATCAAGGGAAACGCCGCAATGGCCTCCACGGCCCCCGCCAATACGGCCTCGCATCGCCAGATCGCGCTGGTGCTCGAGGAACTGTCGCAGGAAGTCGAGGCGCTCGGCGCTTCGCTCTGCGGCGATATGGACGTGGCCATGCGGCACATGGACAGCCTGCAGGCCATCGATCTCATCGCGCAGAAGCAGCGCAGCCTCGCCAAGTTGCTCCACGCCGATTGCCTCGAAACCGAAGTCGAACGCATCGGCCTCGATATCCTGCGCGAACGCATGCGCCTGCTGCGCTGAGCACAAAAAATAGGGACAGTCCCCATTTTTCGCAGTCCCTATTTTTCGATGTCCCGGCGCGAGACGGCCGAACGCCGCAACACAATTGGGTTTGCCATTCTCGCGCGCTTCCGCACAATGCAAACGGTCGCGAAGGAAATGCAGCAAACATGGCGGTCATCGCAGTCTACAGCGTGAAGGGCGGCGTCGGGAAAACCACTCTGGCGGTCGACATGGCCTGGCGCGCCGCCGCCTGTTCCCATCATGCCACGCTGCTCTGGGACCTGGATCCGCAAGGCGGCGCGGGCTGGCTCCTCGGCTTGCCTGACCGCGCCGAAAGCAACGCCGCCGCTGTGTTCCGCAAGGACAACAAACCCGCCGATCTCATCGTCCCCAGCCGCTATCCCGGCCTTGCCGTGCTGCAGGCCGATGAAAGCATGCGCAGTCTCCCCGCCACGCTCGCGCGCATCGGCAAGCGCAAGCGCATGGCCCGCACCGCAGCCCTGCTCTCCGCCGATTACGCCCGGATCATCGTCGATTGCCCGCCGGTGCTGAACGAGATCAGCGATCAAGTTTTCGCCGCCGCCGATCTCCTGATCGTGCCGCTGCCGCCCTCACCACTCTCGGCGCGCGCGCTGCCGATGATCCAGGCCGAAATTCTCGAGCGTCACCCGCGCCATCCGCCGATCCTGCCGGTGCTCTCGATGTACGATGCCAGGCGCAAGCTGCACCGCGAAGTCCACACCGGCTTTGCCGCCGGCTGGCCGGTGATCCCCATGGCCAGCCAGATCGAGCAGACCGCAGCCCGCCGCGCACCCATCGGCACCTTTGCCGCATCGAGCGATATCAACGCCCGCCTCCAGCGCCTGTGGGACGGGATCGAAGCCAAGCTTGCGATGCAGCAAGCGCTCAGTTCATGAAGGCGTCCAGCTTCTCGCCCGCCTCGATCCAGCGCGCTTCCGCCGCCGCAAGCTGATCCGCCACCTCGCGCCGCTGGCGCCCCAGCTCGGCCATGCCCAGCCCGGCCAGATCAGCCGCCGGCTTGCCGGCACCTGCCAGCGCCGCATCGATCGCCGCCAGCCGCGCTTCCGCCTTGCCGACCGCGCTTTCGGCCTCGCTCACCGCCTTTTGCAGCGCCTTCATGTCCTCGCGGCTCTTGGCACCGCCCTTGCCGGAACCCTTGCCACCCTTGCCCGCATCGCCCTTCGGCTGGTTCCGCCCCAGCACGAAGTCGATGTAGTCCTCGATGCTCCCCGGATAGTCCTTGGCCGTCCCGCCATCGACGAGCACCAGCCGGTCCGCCGTCAGCTCCACCATATGCCGATCATGGCTGATCAGGATCACCGCACCGGCATAATCATTCAGCGCCTGCACCAGCGCCTCGCGTGCATCGACATCGAGGTGGTTGGTCGGCTCGTCGAGGATGAGCAGATGCGGCGCATCGCGCGTCACCAGCGCCAGCGCCAGCCGCGCCCGCTCGCCGCCCGATAGCGTCGCGGTCTTCGATTCGGCGCGAGGACCGGAAAAGCCGAAGCGCCCCAATTGCGCCCGCACCGCCGCCGGGGTCTTGCCCGGCATCGCCCGCGTCATCAGCTCCAGCGGTGTCGAATCCGAAGGCAGTTCCTCCACCTGATACTGCGTGAAATAGCCGATCTTGAGCTTGCCCGAAGCGGTCATCCCGCCTTCGCTCGTTGCCAGCTGGCCCGCCAGCAGCCGCGCCAGCGTGGTCTTGCCATTGCCGTTGCGCCCCAGCATCGCGATGCGGTCGTCCGGATCGATGCGCAAGTTGAGCCGCCGCAGGATCGGCTTCTCCGCGCTATAGCCCGTCGCCGCCAGATCGAGCGTGATCAGCGGCGGGCGCAGTTCATCAGGATCGGGAAATCCGAAGCTCAGCGTCGGGTCTTCCATCATCGCGGTTACCGGCTGCATCTTCGCCAGCATCTTGGCGCGCGACTGAGCCTGCTTGGCGGTCGAAGCCCGCGCCGAATTGCGCGCCACGTAGTCCGCCAGCTTCTTGCGCTGTGCATCCTGCGCGGCCTTGGCCGCCGCCATCTGCGCCGCCCGCTCGGCCCGCTGCCGCTCGAACGCATCAAACCCGCCCGCGTAGAGCGCGATCTTGCCCCCCTGCAGATGCAGGATCGTATCGACCACATTGTTGAGCAGATCGCGCTCGTGGCTGATCACCACCATCGTGCCGGGATAGCTCTGCAAAAAGCTTTCCAGCCACAGCGTCGCTTCGAGATCGAGGTGGTTCGAAGGCTCGTCGAGCAGCAGCAGGTCGGGCGCGGAAAACAGCAGCGAGGCGAGCGCCACGCGCATCTTCCACCCGCCCGAAAAGCTGTCGAGCGGCATCGCCTGCATCGCCTCGTCAAAGCCCAGCCCGATCAGGATGCGCGCCGCCCGCGCATCCGCCGTATAGGCATCGATCGCTATCAGCCGGTCATAGACGGCCCCGAGCCGGTCAGGGTCCTCGCAGCTCTCTGCCTCCGCCATCAGCGCCGCGCGCTCGGTATCGGCGGCCAGCACCGTCTCGAACGGCGTTGCCGCCCCCGCCGGGGCAGACTGCGCGATATAGCCCAGCCGCGTGCGCTTGGGCATCTCGATCGCGCCGTCGTCGGGCTCAAGCTCGCCGATGATTGCCTTCATCAGCGTCGATTTGCCCGCGCCGTTGCGGCCGATCAGCCCCACCTTGGAGCCCGGCTGGATCGTCGCACTGGCGCGGTCAAGAATGGTGCGCCCGCCCAGCCGCACGGTGAGGCCCTGAATTGTCAGCATGGCGCGCCCCTAGCAGGCCAGGGCTGTGCGCGAAACCCGGCGAGTAAGAAGAAGAGGGTTTCGCGCAGAGAGCGCAGAGGCCGCAGAGACGCGGAGGGGTTGTGACGGCGGCGAAGCCGCTCTCTTGCGGATGACGGTGTGCGAAACGCGTCATCAGGATCCGAAAGCGGCTTCGCCGTGATCACTCCATCTCTGCGCTCTCTGCGCTCTCTGCGCGAAACCCCTCTCCGCGCCTCTGCGCGAAACATCCTTCCCTCCCCGACTTTCCTCCGGAAAATCAGCCAGCCCGCAGCCGCCCGCACTGGACTTCGCCATGCCCCGGCGTACATGCAAGCGAACCATGTGGCAGATTTATCAATTCCCGCTGTGCCCGTTCAGCCGCAAGGTGCGCCTGCTCCTCGCTGAAAAGGGCGTGGCCTATGAACTCATCCGCGAAAACCCGTGGGAGCACCGCGACGAGTTCGGCAAGCTCAACCCGGCGGGCCGCACGCCCGTGCTGCACAACCCCGAAAAGCAGATCACCCTGATCGACAGCCGCGCGATCTGCGAATATTTCGAGGAAACGGTCGACAAGGCCCCGATGATCAACGGCACCGCCGCCGGCCGCGCCGAAATCCGCCGCCTCGTCGCGATGTTCGATGAAAACTTCTTCGCCGCCGTCACCCAGCCCCTGCTGGAAGAGCGCATGAAGAAGCGCCTCGTCTACCGCCAGTCGCCCGATAGCCGCGTGCTGCGCGATGCGATGCGCCTCGCCAACGATCACCTCTACTACATCGACTACCTGATCGATAACCGCCCCTGGCTCGCGGGAAGCACGATGAGCCTCGCCGATCTCACCGCCGCCGCGCAGATCTCGGTGGCCGATTACCTCGGCGGGATCGATTGGTCGCTGCACGAACAGGCCGCCAGCTGGTACTCCGTGTTCAAGAGCCGCCCCAGCTTCCGCCCCCTCCTCACCGAACGCATGGACGTGATCCAGCCGCCCTCTCACTACGCGGATGTAAACGCGTAAGTCGGGCCAAAATCGATCGACAAGATGCCTGACAACGCACGAGCGGCGTGGTAATCACACGCCAATGCTCGCGCAGTTGCTTTCGCCGCCCTATCTGCCGTTCGCGCTCGCCTTTGTCGTGATGATCGGCATCGGCCTCATTGAAGCTTTCGGGCTCGGCCTCGGGCATCTTGATCTCGGCACCGATATCGATGGCGATGCGCATGTCGGCCTGCTCGATTGGCTCGGACTGGGTGAGGAGATGCCGGTGCTGATCTGGCTCACCTCGCTGCTCGCCTGCTTCACGCTGGTCGGCCTTGCAATCCAGCAGACCGCGGGCTCGCTTGCCGGATCACCCCTCCCATGGTGGATGGCCTGCGCGGGGGCCATCGTCGCCGCAATCCCGCTCAACACCGTGGCCGCCAATGGCCTCGCGCGCGTGATGCCCGGGTTCGAGAGCACTGTGGTCTCGGCCGACGATCTTGTCCGCCTGCGCGGCACCGTTCTCGAAGGCACCGCGCGCCGCGATGCCCCCGCACGTACCAAGGTGGTGGACGCGCACGGCCAGGCCCATTTCATCCTCGTCGAACCGCACGACGCATCCGAAGCCATCGCGGCGGGAGAAACCGTGCTGGTCGTCCGCCGCGAAGGCCCAGTCTATTTCGTCCTGCCCGAGCGCAATACCCTTCTGCGTTCGATCTGATACACCACACCGCTCAAGCAAACCGGAGCTGACCGTGCCTGATTCCCTGATCAATATCCTGATTTACGCCGGCATAATCCTGCTCGCGTTCGTGGTGATCGGGATCATCCTCACCCGGCTCTACCGCCGCGCGACCAAGGACGTCGCGCTGATCCGCACCGGCTTCGGCGGCGAAAAGGTCGTGCTCAACGGCGGCATCATGGTCATTCCCGTGCTGCACGAACTGATGCAGGTGCGCCTGACGACGGTGAAGCTCGAAGTCTCGCGCCTCAACAAGGATGCGCTGATCACGCTAGACAAGCTGCGCGTCGATGTGGTCGGCCTGTTCCACATCAAGGTGAAGCCCGATGCGCAGTCGATCGCCGCCGCTGCGCAGACGCTGGGCGATTCGGTCAACAGCCCCGATGCGGTGAAGTCGCTGCTCGATGGCAAGCTCGTCTCGGCGCTGCGCTCGGTCGCCGCAACGATGACGATGGAACACCTCCACGCCAACCGCGCCGATTTTATCCAGAAGGTCCAGGAAGCGCTGATGACCGATCTGGATATGAACGGCTTCCAGCTGGAATCCGTCAGCATCACCCATTTCGACCAGACCGCGTTCGAACATTTCAACGAAAACAATGCCTTCGACGCCGAGGGCCTGACGGTACTGACCCGCACCATCGAAGAGCGCAAGAAGATCCGCAATGATATCGTCGCCACCAACCGCGTGGAGATCGAGCAGCGCAACCTCGAGGCGAACAACCAGTCGCTCGAAATCGCGCAGGCCGCCGAGCAAGCCCGCCTGAGCCAGGAGCAGACGCTCGCCGCGCTCAGGGCCGAGCAGGCGACCGCCATCGCCACGGCAGAGGCTGAGCAGACCCGGCTTGCCGAGATCGCCCGCATTACCGCGCAGCAGGCGCAGACCGTCGCCCAGACCGAGGCGGACAAGATCATCCAGACCGCCACCATCGCGCGCGATGGGGCGATCCAGACTGCGACCATCGAACGCGACCGCACGATCGAGATCGCCCGCATCACCACCGCAGTGCAGACCGCGCAGAAGTCGGAAGAAGAATCAACCGCCACCGCGGCGGCCAACGAAGCGCGCGCGCTCGCAGTGCGTGCGGAGGAAAGCGTTGCCACCGCCAAGGCGACCGAAATCGCCAACCGCAACAAGAACGTGGCCGTGATCGCCGCCACGCAGCGCGCACAGGAAGAGGCCGTCGGCATCACGGTTTCCGCCACGGCCGAAAAGGAAGCCGCCGAAGCCCGCGCCGCCGCGCTGCGTACCGAAGCCGCCGCTGCCGCCGAGGCCGAGAAGCTGCGCGCCGATGGCCGTGAGGCCGCGTTCCGGGTCGATGCCGCGGGTCAGGCCGCGCTGAACGAGGCGACCAATCTCCTCGGCGAAGCGCAGACCAACCTGCTGCTGCGCAAGGCCATCCTCGAAGCGCTGCCTGCCATCATCGCGGCGGCCGGCAAGCCGATCGAGAATATCGACAAGATCAGCATCGTCGATGCGCGCGGCCTCCACGGCAATGCGGCAACTGCCGAGGGCGGCAGCGAACCCGGCAATCTCGCGGACGCGGCCGTGGCCGCCGCGCTCCGCTACCGCGTGGGCGGCCCGCTGATCGATCAGCTCCTCGGCGAACTCGGCATGAACGGTGCATCGATGGGCGGCATGCTCGCCGGCGGCGCCGCACTCGAACCGGCCCCTTCAGCCCCAACGAATCCCGACTGAGTCCTCACCCGGAACCAAAGTTCGCCAGATTTAGCCGCCATCAAGCGCAACGCATGGCTCCCGTCGCAAAGAGCCACAGCGCAATCTCGTTCCCCTCGCGAAAGGTCTGGCCCTCCGTGAAATTCCCCGTCATCTGCCTTGCGCTCGCAGCCATCGCCGCTCAGCCCGCACCAGTCTGCGCCGAAGCCGCTGCCCTGCCCGGATCAGCGCCCGGATCAATGAGCGTGGCCACCTTCCTCGCCAAGGTCGAAGCGCTGAAAGCCAAGGGCCTGATGGCGGCGTTCTCGTCGGATGTCGGCCTGCTCAAGGGCGAAGTCACCGGCTCTGCCCAGGCTTTTCGCCGCCAGCTCAAGGCAGAGGCCGCCACCGGCAAGCCCAGCGCCTGCCCGCCAGAACGCGCCGCTCTCAACAGCGACGAGCTCATCGCGCATATGCAAAGCTATCCCGTTGCTGCGCGGCCCCGCATTCCGGTTTCGGCAGCAGTCGGTGATCTCTTCCGCAAGCACTTCCCCTGCCCGGCGCGTTGACCGTTCCCCCTCTCAAGGCGCAAACCCGTAAGGCGTGAACCGCTCCGCTATCTCCGCATCGACTGCCTTTGCCGCCGCAAAGTCCGCCTCCGCCTGCTTCAGCTTCTCGGCATCCCCGTTCGCGGCGGCGCGCCGCGTCCAGCCGCGCATATAGAGCGAGGCCGCCTGCTTTGGTGCCTTGGCCAGCGCATCGTCATAGTCGGCCAGTGCTCCGGCAAGGTCGCCCTGCCGCACTTTCACCATGGCCCGGCTATCGATGAAGGCGGCAATCGGGCCATTGCGCTTGATCGCGCTGTTGCAGTCGGCCAGCGCCTTGGCGAGTTCAATGTTGGCGAGTGCCCGACTGTAGCAGCGCGTATTGAGCAGATTGCCCAGTTCGTTGTCGCTCTTGTGCAAGGCGATGATCGGGTCGATCAGCGCCAGCACACGGTCTGCCCGGTGGAGCCGGTCGAACAGCGCCACCGCCGCCAGCCGCTCGAG
This sequence comes from Novosphingobium sp. FG137, assembly GCF_057809735.1. Taxonomy (NCBI): domain Bacteria; kingdom Pseudomonadati; phylum Pseudomonadota; class Alphaproteobacteria; order Sphingomonadales; family Sphingomonadaceae; genus Novosphingobium; species Novosphingobium sp. FG137. The sequence continues at coordinate 374,043 of NZ_JBMDKN010000002.1, forward strand.
CGAGCCTTCGTGATAGCCGGCCAGCGCCGCTTCCGCATCGGCCAGCGCGCCTTTCTCGTCGCCCTCCCGCAGACGCAGGAAGCCGCGCTGGATCACCAGATCGGCGTCATTCGGTGCCAGCGCGATCGCCTTGTCGAAATCGGCCCGCGCCCCGGCATCATCGCCAGAACGCCACCGCGCATTGGCCCGGCTCTGCCAGTACGCCGCCTTGCCGGGTTCGAGCTTGATCGCCTGGTCATAATCCGCGCTCGCGGCCTTCCAGTCCCCGCGCGAGGCGCGGGCGCTGGCGCGCTGGGCAAAGCCTGCCGCGTCCTTGGGCGCTTCGGTGTTGTCCATACCCCAGCCGCCCTCCGCCCGCGTCGAACGTGCACCGATCTCGCCATCGGTCGTCATCGAGAAGATCGGCCCGCCGTTGTATGTCAGAAAAACGTGCCGCCCCGCCGGTGAGACGAACAGGCGGTGCGAGAGGAAAAAGTCCACCCCCACCAGCACATCGTAGTTCGGGCTGTCCCCCTTGTTCTCGATCACGCGGATCGGCGTGTTGCGGATTTCCTCGCCGCCGATCCCGAAGGTCTTCAAGGTCACGATCCAGGTGCGGCGATAGCTCTTGCCGAAGCCCGATGTGGATTCCGATTGCACCACGCCGGGCGCGCTGAAATCGATGCCGATCCGCTCGGCAGCGGAGCGATTGAGGTAGCTCGCCGTGGCACCGGTATCGAGCAGAAGCGTGACCGGTTTGCCGTTGATCTCGCCCTTCACGCGGATGTGGCGATCGAGCTCGTTATCGGATTTGAACATGTCCGCCATGGCGACGGGCTTGCCCTCGGCCCAATAGGCCAGGTTCACGTCTCGGCAGTCCTTGGTCTGGATCAGGTTCACGTGGCCATTGGCAAGATCGTACTCGGTATCGAAGGCTGAAAGAATGTTCTGCCCGATCAGGGCGTTGCCCGCATCGCTGCCGCCGACAAGGAACTCCAGGTTCTTGAGCTCCTGCCCCACGATCTTGAACGATTTGACCGTGGTCACTCCGGCAGTCGCATCGCCGCCGATGCCGCTGATATAGAAACCGGGCGGCATGCTCGTCGTCTTGAGCCCCAGTTCGGCCGCCCGCGCCTTCGACATGATGCTGTAGAACGCCCCGCTGTCGAGCCAGAAGTTCGTCGTCCTGCCGTTGACCTCGACCGGGACAGTCGCGCGCGGCCCCTCCATCGTCACCGGAAGCCGCGCCACCATGCCAACCGTGCACTTGGCGAAAACCGGCTGCGCCAGACCGCACAGGCCTGCGATTGCTAGGCCCCAAAACATACGCCCGATCCGCTGCACCGCTACCCCCGGACAAGATTGCCGAACCATCAGGTCGCCCCGGCGCAGGCTGCCACACTTGGCCGCCTAGGATAAGCCCATTCCGCTCCATGATGGCAGCTTCACGGGATGCGGGGGTGCGCGGCGCTTTCCTACATCGCGCATATCTGCGACTCTCGGCGGTCAGCTCCCCTTCAGCGAGATCAGCCCCAATGCCCGGAACCGCAGACACACGTCCGCTGCCTTTTAATCGGCCCAGTCGATCAAAAGCGTGAAACTGATCGAATGCAGTTATTCCTCAGGACAGTGTCAACTGTGTCAACCGTAAGGAATCCCGACAGGCCATGCCCGCCGGCTGCGGCAATCGATCAGGCTGCCTTGGTCCGCGTCCCGAATCGGCCATGCTTGCGGAAGCGCACCATCCAGCGATCGAGGAAAAGCCCCAGCGGCCGCGCCTGCACGCCCAGCTCGGCAAGGCCCGGCAGCGTCCCGCTCGCCACATTGCCCTGGCGCAGCAGGGTCCACTGGTCAAGGCTCATCGGAGCGCCGGGCAGCCAGCCGGTCAGCGCGGCAAACGCCGCCGAGATGCCGTCGGGCAGTTCGAGGAACCGCGGCGAACGGCCAGCCGCCTTGGCGATGCGGCGGTTGAGATCGCCGATGGTGATCACGTCCGGCCCGCCCAACTCGAAGGTCTTGCCCGCAAACTGCGCCGGAGCCGCCAGCGCATTGCCAATGGCATCGGCCACATCGTCGACAAACACCGGCTGGAAGCACGAATCGGCGGCGAACACCGGCATGACCGGCGCGCTGGCGATCAGCCCCGCGAAAAGATTGATGAAGGCGTCATCCTCGCCGAACACGACCGAGGGGCGCAGCACGACTGCTTCGGGAAACGCGGCGAGCACCGCCACTTCACCCGCCGCCTTGCTGCTGGCATACCCCACCGAAGATGCCGCATCGGCCCCGATCGCGGAGACATGGACGAAGGCCTTGGCCCCCTTGGCCCGCGCGATTTGCGCGATCCGGCCCGCGCCGCTCCCCTGCACCGCGTCGAGCTTGCCCTTGAACACGCCGACAAGGTTCACGACCGCGTCGCAGCCGGTCAGCGCGACTTCGAGCGTATGCGGCTTGGTCACGTCGACCGCCACGAGCTGGATCTTGCCCAGCCCGCCCAGCGTCTTCAGCCGGTATCCGCGCTCGGGATGCCGGCTGCACACGCGCAGCCGCGCACCGCGCGCCAGCAGCGCCTGAGCGACATGCGTGCCGATGAAGCCGCTGCCGCCCACGAGCGCGATCAGCTGCCCTTCGAGATCGTGCGCGATGTCCTTGCTCATGCGTCGGGTTCCATTTCCAGTCCGCGCGCCCCTTGCCACACCCGCGCCCTCCGGTTCAATGGTTTACGTGCAAATGCAAACCCCCGGTTGACTCGCGCCAGACCGTGCCTTATCGGCGCCCTCCTACCCGGCGAACGGCGCACTTGTCGCTCGCTACCGTGCCCAGATGGCGGAATTGGTAGACGCACCAGCTTCAGGTGCTGGCGCTCGCAAGGGCGTGGAGGTTCGAGTCCTCTTCTGGGCACCATTTTGCCTTCCGCGGCGGTCCGCGGAAGGTTGTTAAACCCCTCAAAAACTGCGATAAATGGCACTCCGGCCTCCGCCGGGGTTCGCTGCTGTTCACCGCATTCCGGTGACCATTGGGGGCCAAGAAGGGGGCCAATCGTTTCAGCACCAGTTTGTGGCCCCCAAGACCATGCCTTTGACCGATGCCAAGATTCGCGCTCTCACACCTGGCGACAAGCCCATTAAGGTGGCCGATGAAAAGGGTCTGTTCCTGCTCGTTTCCCCTGCCGGCGGGAAATCCTGGCGACTGAAGTACAGGATCGGAGGCAAGGAGGGAAAACTCGGGCTTGGCCGTTATCCCGATGTATCACTCAAGGAGGCCCGCAGGCGCCGGGACGAAGCTAGGCAGAAGCTGGCCAACGGTATCGATCCAAGCGAGGAAAAGAAAGCCACCCAAGCTGCGGCTGCGCTGGCTGCCGCAAACAGCTTCGGCGCGGTGGGGGTTGAGTATCTCGACAAGATCGAAAAGGAAGGCCGAGAGGCGGTCACCATCAAAAAGTCGCGATGGCTCCTTTCCCGATTTGGCGACGCCTTCAATGATAAGCCATTGGACAGGATAACACCCAGCGACCTTCTCGCGCCGCTAAAGGTGGTCGAAACTGAAGGGCACTATGAAACCGCTCGGCGGATGAAATCGCTGGCAAGCAGGATCTTCAGGTATGGCGTTGCTACGGGCCGCGCGACCTCTGATCCCTCCACCCTGCTAAAGGGGGCCTTAGTGGCCCCCAAAGTAAGGTCCCACAGCGCAATTCTGGCCCCAAAGAAAGTCGGCCAGCTTCTGCGCGCCATCGACGCATATGATGGGCAACCTTTGACCAGGCTGGCTCTACAGCTGACACCACATGTGTTTGTCCGACCGGGAGAACTGCGTCAGGCCGAATGGCCGGAATTCGATCTGGAGGCCGGAAAGTGGACCATCCCAGCCGAAAAGATGAAAATGCGGCGCCCTCATGTCGTGCCATTGTCAAGACAGGCGATTGACCTGCTCAAATCAGCCCACGTACTGAGCACCGGGCAAAAATATGTATTTTCATCACGCTTCCCAGGGACGCGCCCGATGTCAGAGAATACGATCAATCAGGCACTACGGCGCATGGATTACTCCGGCGAAGAAATGACGGCCCACGGCTTTAGGGCAATGGCCAGCACATTGCTGAATGAGTCAGGAAAATGGAGCCCGGACGCCATTGAGAAGGCCCTTGCCCACGACAACAGCAGCACCGTGCGTGGGACCTATCATCGGGGCGAACATTGGGTAGAACGTGCAGCTATGGCTCAATGGTGGTCGGACTACTTAGACCAGCTTCGCGCTGGTTGAGAGCAAACGAGCGGCACCATCGCTACTCATCACACCGGTTTGGTAACAGTCGCGCCCATTATCTTTTCAAGCACTAAGTTGATCAAATGGGCGCCTCTATGAAGGTTGAATTGTACGTCGGCGCACTGTCCCTCTCGTTCTCGGGCGTTAGGCCGCTCTCGAGACCACGTGCATGCTCTGGCTTAAGTGGTTCGGTGCGAAGGTCAGCTGGACGACAAATTACAGCAGTTCCCAGTTGTCACACGAACGTCCGGATCAGACAGGTACTGCCATCAAGCGCGATTAAGTAGTCAGAAGGTAGCCGCGCCTTACATGCCGTTCAATCAATTAACATGGATTCCCGAGATCAGCCTTTCCGGGAATGCGCGACCGTCCCATATCTCAATCTCCGCTTTGGCTAGAAGCCAAGCGCACCAGTAGCGTGGCAGGAAGTGTGCAAAAAGGGGGTGCTGGCGGAGGGAAGCTCGCTCACCTCGGGCGTCGCGGACATTGCGCCCTAAAGCAATTTTATCGGGCTCTGCTTTCCGCAATGGCGGTCGGCAAAGGATTGGATTTTCAGAGCGGATGAAGAACCCGATCGCCCGGTTCGCCGCCTTGGAGAAATGATCCATGACCACCTTGGAAATTCTGCTGCAGGGCGAGGCCATCCAGGATGTGCAGCTCGTCGTGCTCCCGGACGGCGCCGGCCATGTCGAGATCCTCGCGGCCGCCGCTCAGTTCCGCGCGCCCGGTCTCGAGGGCGAGTTCCTGATCTTCGTCCAGGAGAGCGACGCTCCGCTGAAGTTCGGGCAAACTCTGCCGCACCCGCCCCGGGGCGGGCCTCTCGGAGTTCACGTGCATCGCTCGCGCCTGATCAAGGTCGAGACCAACTTCAACGGCCGGACCAGGGATATCAATCTCAGCCCCGCGCGCATCGTCGGCACGGTGAAGACGCTGATTGCGACTCGGCTGTTCGGCATGACACCCCATGATGCCGCCGAGCATGTGCTCCAGGTGTCGGGCACGACCGACCGTCCGGACATCGACACCCATCTAGGCACCCTCGCCCATCATGGGCGGGTCTGCTTTGACCTGGTTCCCCTGGTTCGGGTGGAGGGCTGAGCGCATGACGGCCCTCGACCCGCTTCGCCCTGACGAGGTCGCGCTCAGGCGCGACCTCGGCTCCGGTCGCTTCATGCTCGGTATTGTGTCGGGACGCTGGCGTCTCCTCGACGCAGCCTTTCCTTATACGCTCATCGCCTTGACCGCCTCAGATGGGACGGAGCTTGCGCTTCGCTTCGAGTGCGGCGGCTATCCGCGCGTCGCTCCGACCGCCCAGCCGTGGGACCCGTCGACCAACCAGCCCCTCGCTCGCGGACAGTGGCCGCGGGGCCGGTCGCTCATTCCGCTGGCGTTCAACCCGGACTGGAAGGGTGGGACCTGCCTCTACATTCCCTGTGATCGTCAATCGATCGAGGGCCACGATCACTGGCATAGCCAGCATCCGGCGCTGCTCTGGGAGCCGGCGAAAGGGATCACGAAATATCTCGGCATCGTCCACCAGCTCTTGAACAGCGCCGACTATGGAGGGCGCCTTGCTGCTGCGGCCTGATCCCGAATTGCATTTCGCTGCGCGGACATGGGTCACCATGTGCGACGCCCTTCATGCCCGGACGGAAGGTCACCACGAAAGCGGCGCCTTTCTTCTGGGCAAGGTCGCCGGACGCAGACGACTGGTGGAGGAGATCGTCTATTATGACGAGCTCGATCCCGATGCCTATGCGTCCGGTGTCGTCATTCTTCATGGCGCGAGCTTCAGCGTGCTCTGGTCCCGCTGTCGCCAGGCGGGTCTCGAAGTCGTAGCCGACGTCCATCTCCATGGAGGAGACGCCTTCCAGAGCAAGGAGGATCGCGAGCACCCGATGATCGCGCAGCCGTGCCACCTCGCGTTGATCCTGCCGGGCTTCGCCGCTCCTTCAATGGCGACCGAAACGATCGGCATGTTCGAATATCGGGGAAGCCACCGCTGGCGCAACCTCGGTCACTGCAGCATCCGCCGACACCTCAAGATTGGGATCTGACCCATGACCTTCCTCGACACTAAATCGCTGGGCGATGGCCTTCACCGGCTCGCCAAGCTCGCACTCGACAGCGGCGAGGCCGCCTCCATCGAGGACGCGCTCGCGCTGTTCCAAACCTACGCGCTACACATACATGTCGGTGACGAGATCGCGGACGACACCAGCCAGCAGGCTGCTTTACTCACCGCCGCGAACTGCGCGCGGCGAGCCCTGCTGGGCGGCGTCACCGTAAGCGGCGCACTCGATACGCTGTGCTGCCTCCCAGGCTGGCGAGGACGTGACCTCGCCAATGCCATGCTAACGCTGGGTGCCCGCATCACACCAAGTAGCTCCCACACCCCCATGATCCAGATCGGGGCGGGTTCGGCACCGGACAATGTGATACTCAAGACGATTACCAGCGGCTGGAGTGGCGGCTGCGTCCCTGGCTACGTCGACATGCCGCCTGACCGCGACGCGTTCGTACTGGCTGGCGTTGTCGCCGGCGCGCTTGCGGTCTCCGAGATCTTCCAGCGCCTGCGAGGTAGCAACCCTGCTGCCGGGCGGCGCAGCGTCGGGCTCTCGCTCTGGGATCTCTCTGCCGATTGGGACGATGACATCCAGTCCCACCGTCTGCCCGGCCTCCTGCCAAACTCCGTTTGGCTCATCGGACTTGGCAATCTTGGCCAAGCTTATCTCTGGTCGCTCGGCCTTCTCCCCTATGCCGAGCCCGCCGAGGTCACCCTGACCTTGCAGGATTTCGATCGCATAACCCCCTCCAACGACAGCACCTCTCTCCTCACCAGCCTCGACATGGTCGGGCGGCCCAAGACACGCGTGATGGCTGGATGGTCCGAAAGCCGCGGCTTCCAGACCCGGATTATCGAGCGCCGCTTCGCCGCCGATTTCAGCGTGACGTCGGAGGAACCGGCAGTCGCTCTATGCGGCGTCGACAATGCCCTTGCCCGCGCCGCCCTTGAGGACGCCGGCTTCGAATATGTCATCGAGGCCGGGCTGGGCGGTGGCTCCGACTTCCTTGCCATCCGCCTCCACTGCTTCCCCCAAGTCCGGCGTGCGCGCGATATCTGGTCATTGGTGCCCCAGGCGGAGGCCGATCTCCTCGACATGCCGGCCTATCGACGGCTTCTCGCCGATGGCGCCGACAAATGCGGACTGGCGCAGCTCGCCGGACGAACCGTGGGCGCGCCGTTCGTGGGAGCAATCGCCGGCGCGCTGGCGATCGCGGAGCTTGTCCGCCTTGCGAACGGATGGTCGACCTCCGCCGTCGCCGATCTTCACCTGCGCAGCCCCGGGCAACGCACGGTGATCTGGCAGCCCGACGGGCTCGTTTGCAACCCGGGAGCATGCGCCAGCCGCTAGCGCCGTCTCCCGCTCCGTCGCGATAGCCTGCCCGGCATTTTTGCTGGGCAGGTTTTTCGGCGTCTGGCAAACGAGGATGCAAGCCGCTTCAGGGTTCTATACTCCCCTGACGGGATCGTTCGAGGAAAACCATGACCGGCAGCTATCCGCAGATCACCGCGCATGTCACTGTCGCCGAACGCGAGAAGTTTGAGGCCTATGCTCGAAAGTTCGGCCTCGACGCTGGCAACCTTCTCCACCTACTCTGGCAGCGAGAATTGCGAGTCGGTAGGCTCGATGTAATCGACGGCGCCTTCCAAGAACCGGGCGGCATGCACAATGGCAAAGGACTGAATTCAAAGGTGACGACCCATCTCAGCGCACCATATCTTAAAGATCGCGTCAAGGAACGAGCGGCCGCTGCCAATCTGCCAGTTTCGCGGGCCGGCGCCATGTTGCTGCGCGACGAAATGAAGACGCGCTGGCTGCAAAGCGCACTCGATCTTGGTGACTCAAATTGAGTCGCATGGGAATCAACGCTGTGTTAGGTTTCTTCCAGCAGAATGGCTGGCTCGTGGGGTGGAGCATATGACTATCGGAGCACGACTCTCGAAATTCAAAATCGGCGACCTCGCCCTCCGCTCCGCCTGGGAGATCGAACGAGGTCGATCGAACATGGCGTTCGATCCGACGCCGCTTCGCGATCTCGCCCAGGCGCTTGAGAGTTCCTCCGACATCGGCGCTCCTCAAGGTAGCGTGACCTACATGCGGCCAGGCTATTTCGAGCCGCTTGAAAAGGTCTACCATCTTCGGCACCCGCGCGATGCCGACACGCCAGAAAGCGTCAAGGAGTTCATCAAGGAAGCCACCGTCCGTCTTAAGTCTGTGGCAGACATCGGCACTAGCGAAAGGGACAGCGAGTTGGTAGGTTTCTGCCTCGAGCTGCATCGTGCGTTCATTCGTCGCATGCCGGCGGAGGGGAGGCATGAGCATAATATCCGCAGCATCCCGGCTAAGGCTGGCGTCCGCTAGACGCCGGATCGCCTCCTTCATTGAGCAGATCGATCTTCTCGCAGAGTCTAGTTTTCCGCACGATGACGGAAAGCAGGTTCTGGAGAAGATCAAAATGCAGTTCGAGGATCTCCGTAAGCTTCTCGAACTGCCTCCCACGGCCGATGATGACTACGCCGACCAGGTTTGCACCGACGTTGCATGGAAGATTTCGGATTATACCGATATCCTCGGCTTAGTCCTGCGCTCGACAAATGTCCGCAATGCCTTCGAGCTCCATCATGTGCTCAAGGGTTTGGTCGAGCGCATCTTGGGTCAGCCGACCGACCTGCTGATCTCGTCGGAATGGGCCTTTGTCCCGTTCACCTATCCCGTAGGCATCGACCTCCTTCCGAGTGTCGTACTGATCGGAAGTCCGGCGCCTGAATCTGAGAATGCTTTAATCGTCCCGCTCGCAGGGCACGAGATTGGTCATTCAGCCTGGCGCGTCGCCGACGTCGCCCAGGCGATGACTGCCGATCTCTATACCGCCGTCGATGCCGCCATCGCCGCCAACAGCGCGATCGCGCCGGGCGACGACGATCTCTTCGTGCATTCGAGTGCGAACGTCTATCGAGACCGATGCGCCGAATATGCGATGCGCCAGCTCGAAGAAATCTATTGCGACCTTATCGGCCTCTACATGTTCGGTCCGGCATATCTCTACGCATTCGATTACCTGCTCGGGCCCGGAGGTTTTGACCGCTCGCTCGACTATCCCAGCGATGCGCAGCGGATGGCCATTCTCGCCGATATGGCGGACCAATTATCGATCCACGTCGATCCGGCACTTCGTCATCAGTGGAGCAAGCCGACGATCGACTTCGAGTACAAGCGGCTAATAGCAATCGTCGATAAGGCGGTCATGGATATGGTCGAGCCTTTGAAACGCGTGGTCAGCGACTTTGTCGCCAGTAGCGGTCTGAGCCCGCCGGCCGCCGCCGAGATCGACAGTATCTTTGTCTCGTACGAGCGAGGCCAACCCTATGCGGGGAGCGCCTCACTGGGTGCGATCATCTCTGCGGGGTGGAAGCTGCTGCGCGAGAAGGAAGATCTTTGCACCGAGGCACAGCGCGACGAATTCAAAGTGCTGTGCGATCTCATCTGGAAAACGATCGAGGTGACAGAGTATCTCGAAAAGGGGTCGCTTCCGGATGCTTAACTGTGATGAGATTGCACGCCGTATTGATCTTAATCCGAAGGACGCAAAGCGGATTTCGATTGTTCCTAAGCCGGAGCTAGATCAGCTCCGGCAACGAGGTGGCACATCCATCGACTTGCGTCTCGGGCGGTGGTTTCGCTCGTTCAAGCAGTCGAAAACCAGCCATTACAGCCTTGTTGACGAGCTCGTTGCGGGCCATGGCCAGCAGACCCAGATCAAGACCAACGAGCATTTCGTCCGATTCGGTGCCGATTTCATCCTTCATCCCGGCCGCTTCGTGCTCGGGGTGACGATGGAATGGCTTACCTTGCCGAACACGATCTCTGGCTATGTGACCGGAAAATCCTCTCTTGGTCGCCATGGCCTGGTGATCGAAACGGCGGCAGGTCTGCACCCAAACTTCACCGGCTGTCTGACGCTGGAGCTCGCCAATGTCGGCGAGGTCCCGCTGGCAATCTCGCCGGGCATGAAGATATGTCAGATCTTCCTCCACGAGGTCGAGGCATCCGGAGCGATGGACCGAGGCACGTTTTCAGGGCAGCGCAAACCGACTGTCGCGCTCGGCAAGGTCGATCCGATATTTGCCCGCCTGAAGACCAAGAGGCCCTAGGACCTAGCCCGCTTGGCCACATGGAATGTAGCTGGCCGGCAGTTCGTTGGCACCTCTGATCAGACGCGCCCCAGCAGTTTTTGCCGCTCCTCAGCCGTCAGCGTGGATTGCGCGACTGCGATCTCGAAATGCTCTTGATGCGGCACGACCGGTGATCGACGCGCATGAAAGGAAAGGGCGAGCGCGTGCGGTGCGCCGCTCCAGCTCGCCGCCACCTGATCATCCGACAGTCCGAGGAATTGCGCTATCACATGCGTGACCCGTGAGGGGATGGAGTCCGACCGAATCCGCTTGGCATTGAGCTTCGTGATCAGGCCATGATCAAGTCCCGCGGCCAGCATGACATCGCTTAGCGTTTTGCCGGCGCGCTTGGCTAGGTCGCCGAGTGAAATGGGCGTGCCTGCGACGGCAATCGGGCGCATGTCCTCGTAGGCTAGGCTCTGGAATGCGCTCTGGGCACGCGTGAAAACGAGATCCTCCTGCTCACCGCTCAGCATCGCCGGTGCCGGCAAATGCGCTTCCTCGGCCCAGTCCGAGGCAAACTCCATCAGTTCGGAGCGATAGGCAGGAAAGCACCCGGCATATTCGGCGACCGCATCGGAAGTGGGTTCACCGTATGCGACGAGCATCATGTCCAGCACATCCTCCAACGTGGGCTGATTGGGATGGGTCATTGATCGTCCTTCCAGGTTTCAAACATCATTGCGTAAGCGCGAGCAAGCCGGTTTTGGATCGTCCGCGGCGTGACGTCGAAGCGCTTCGCGAGCGTCATGCGCGTCTCGTCGCTGCTCTGATTGCGCTCGTCACCGATCTGCCAGCCACCAAAATAGCGCAAGATGACCAGTTCACGAAGCGCCTCGGGAAGCGCGGCAACAAGCTCGCGGACGCGCGCGCGGTCCGCGGCCGCCAGATCCTGCTCGTGGCGGTGGTTTGCGACGAAGGCATCGGCGGCGTCATCATCCACGGCGATGTCGCCGATGAGCGGAGCGCGATACAGTTTCTGGCGCATCCGCCCTCGCGCCAGAGCCGTCTCCCGCTTGAGGTAAGTGAAAAAGCGGCACTCCAGAAAATCACCGCGGTCGTCGTCCACCAGCAAGAGACGGGCGAGGTCCATGAGCACCTCCTGCTGAACGTCCATCCGCGCCTGCGGATCAAAGCCGCGCACCGCTCCGCGGAAATAGACCTGGCAGCGCGCCGTCAGCAGCGCGAACAGGCGATCCCTTGTCGACGTCTCGCCACGGCGGTGGGCCAGACGAGTGAAGAAGACGAGCGCCTCGGCGGTCCGATAGCCGGGCTGTCCCTCCCCTACAGCAAATGCGGCCAGCAGGTCCGTGGGTCCTGTCCCGATGAGCGCCAGAATATCGCGTTCGGCCGCTTCGCCACGCGTGTAGCCGTTGTGAGTGAGCGCCGGCAGGAACCCGCTGCTGTCGCAATCGCGCGGCTCGGCGGTATTGGATTGCGACAACTCGACCTCCTGAGAATCTGTCTCTCACTAAATCGACTCCCCGTCACCCGAACAATGCTGAAAGCCTACCCAAAATTTTTTTCAGAAAGCGCGCAGAATCTGTTTCCTCAGATGGGTGGCGGCTCGTTGGCGGCGCGCGCGTTCAAGATCGAAATATAGCTCAACCTCGCCTGAGGGTGTCAGTTCGCAAGCCACCGCTCGCACCTGGCTTAGAACTAAAGTACGAACGCCTGCTCTCACTAAATGGGGTTTTCGCCAATACCATCGTCTATATCCGCTAAGTCCCATTTGGCACCCTTCGGGAGAGCTGGCAGCAGTCGACCAGATATTGCCATTCACCAAATGTGGCGTGAACGTCCTGATCGGACTGAACCTGCCGGACAGTCAGCGATCAAAGCCAGTCGTTCGCTGGTTAAGAACGAGCGCGATTTTCGGTCGCCGTTGCAGGGTCATCTGCTAAGGCCGGTCATTACATGTGCGCTCGAGCGCTTCTAAAAAGAGGGGGACACTCTGCCTGCGAATTCCGTAAACCAGACAATGGGTCTCCTGAAACGTTGGGCGGTCGGCATCAGTGATGAGCTTGCTCCCGCAGGCGTCTACGTGTTCGGAAGTCTAATCTATCGCGAAGGAGAACAGTTCGGCGAGAAAAGCGATGTCGATCTCCTCGTGATCATGCCTGAGTTGCCGGACGCGGTAGATCGGACTGAATGGGTTGAGCGGCTGCTGGCGAGAAAGATCGAGCTAGAGGATCAGCTTGGGCGGGTCTTGCGGCGGGATCGCAAGGAGTTGATCTGCAGCGTAGTCGCGGCGACAGCGCTTGAGGTCGCGGCAGACGCGCATAAGGACGGGGCTCCAAATTTCTTTGCCTCTAACTCATTTTACAACCTCCTTTCGGGCGACCGCGTTGACGGTCTTCCGAGTGCTGGCAGCCGCGCGATTGCCGAGCGCCTCGTCCTAGGATGTGTCCGCTTCGCGCAGAAGCAGCGCAACACATACCTGGGAGCGAACGCGTTGGGGGATGAGACGCTCAAGCCTTTTGAAGATGAGGACGATCCCGCTCCCAAGGCTATCATGCGTCACGCGGCGATGGTGCAATATCTCGAGGATGACGGCGACGCTGACCCCGGAGCAGAGTTCGACGTGAACATCGGCGCCGACTTCTTGACCGTTATGCTTCGCGACCGTCGTGCTCGTCTCGGCGAGCTTAGTCGGCGCTTCGCAATTCGTCGCGGCGGTCGCGGCGAGCCGGCGCCGCTAACATCGAAAGATCAGCTGATTCTCTCCGAGTTGATACTCGACGCTGCCATTCAGCTCGAGGCAAAGGCAGCTGCTGTGATAGCCGAGCCCAAGCGACCTTCGCTCAAGGGGGAGCACAGCACCGTTCTCTTCGCGAAGAGATTTTCCGCCGCCTTTCCCGGGGTCAGAGGTATCAAGTGGTTCGAGGATCCGGATGACATCCGCGACCGGCTCGAAGTTCTGCTTGAGGAGCCTCTCGAGTACGAGGACGGAGTGCCGATCTGGTGGACGCGCGGGCGGGCCAACTTGCAGATTAGTAGCGCCTCAATGTCCAAGGGTGTGCTGGAGATTAACGACGACGAAATGAAGATTCGGCGCATAGCTGCGGTCAGTCCGGGCTCATACAAGTATAGTTTCGTCATGCTGGACGTCGCGCCGCTACCACCGATCGGAATCTATGAGCACACCGAAGGCCGCATAGCCGAGGTAACGCGGGGCGAGGGCCCATTTCCCTATTATTGGGAGGAATTCGGTCTCGTCGATGGAAAGCATGTGATTACACGCGGCGAACTAGATGATGGCTCCGCAAAGATTGATGGAAAGCTTCAGTCGGTCGCAAACCGCGTGTCTTATCGTGGCCGCTACGTAACGGATTACAACTGCATCATTGCTGGAGGCGGCTCACCGGTCATGAATTCCGACTACGATGAAAGGTTGGAAACGCATTTGAACGCAATGCTGCATGGTGAAGATCGACTTGAGGATATTGCCAAAGAGATCGTCCGACTTCCCACAGGTCGGTTCTAAATTGTTGCTATCTAAATAATGTTGTGGCCAGTCGCTTACAGCCCATTTCTGTCGATTTGCGATGATGGCCAAACGACCGTTGAACGTACGCTCTTGGCGAAAGCTACCGTTCGAATCATCGCGCTGGAAAGGCAGCTAAGTCCCAAACCCAGTCGATCATTGCACCTGCTAGTTTGATGATAAGTGGCCAGGTCCGTGGAGGCTAATTTTGCCATTAAGTGGCCGCATTGATCGCTTTGGGTGAATTGGCAGCCTTGCATGCCGATTTTGCAGTCATTGTGGGCGTCGAGCTCCAGTACACGGTTAAGTTGTTTTTCGATCTTGTGCCAACGATTGATCTGCGCGCCGTAAATTTATATTATCGTAAGACCTATATCTCTCTCGAATGATAGCGTTGAGCCCTTAGCCAAATGAAATAGTAAAATAATGGCAAATATTCAGCTTCCGCCGCTCAATAAGTTATTCTGTCAATTTATTGGTTAGAATTTTCTTCACAATGTCGTCGCCTTGAAGATATCAACTTTGGTCTCGAGACACTTACGCAAGTTGAGATCATGGGCCCCTACTTCGAACCACGTTGACGGCCTTTGGTAAAAGTCTAGACCCCGCCCAATCTTTATGACCCAGCCATTGTCTATCCTGATCTCTCGGTCATGGATGGTGGTGTTGAGCACAATTTCAAGCTCGGTGTCTAACTCGAGGAGGCTTTGTTTGAGCTCATCAAGCTTTTCAGACATTTCGGCGATTTGGGTTTTCTCGTCATATCCAGTAACGAGAGTAATTTTTCGAACTGATCCTGCCTTCAGCACAGTTTCGCAAAAGCGAACGAAGTTTTGGATCTGGTGGTTGGCCCGAATGTACGGGTCCTCGATTATTACACTTTTGGCACCTCGCAGGTATGGACCTATAATCGACTCATAGCTGTGGCCCGTATCGCCATATAGGATAGTGAAGTGTTGTTCTCTCAGGCCAGCCACATCTGGCATGCTCGGAACAGGTGCCGCAGAATGTGGGACTTCAGGCGCTGCACCTGCGACTGAAACCGGCGCCACCCGCTGCTCAACAGGCGGCACATGTTCGCTGTCGCCAGATTGCGCCCCCGGCCCGTCCAGCTTTCTGCGTGCCGGCTCTTGTGTCGCAATCGCATCTTTCGATTCCGGGCAATAAACAACGACCTCTTCGCCACCGACATTGAAGTAGGATAGCCCGATGCGCGCAAACTCATCATCCGGCTTGCGCTTGTTCATCTGCTCTTTGACGCGTCGCCGGCACTCAGTGGCATATGCCACGTACTCTTCGAACTCGGCGTCGGTTGGCGCGCCGTTCGGGTGCAAGATCTTCAGGAATGCGCAGACGGTTTTCTTGATGCCCTTTTCATCACGCCCCTCGATGGCGGCCCCTAGCCGGATGCGCTTGCTGACTTCCTCATACCGGTTGGTGTGCTTGAACTGGTAGTGGAATGCCTCGGCCAGATAATCGGTGATGAAACCGTAGTTGCTCGTCAGGAATTCACTGCTGTTTTTCGGCATCTCCCAGCCGGGGATATAGGCCGCGAAGCGATCCATCACGGCCAGGTCAAGCTCTGCCGGCAATGGCTGAAACAGGTCAAACTCGCGCGAATTCACCACATCCTGCACAGAGACGTCGATGTTGCCGACAAAGCTAAGGCTGGCATCAGCGATCACCTCGGCGCCTCGTGAAAAGCGCCCGTTGGCCATGAAGTCCTTCATGATCTGGATGGTGTCGGGATCGCGCACCTTGATCCCACCGACCTCGTCAAAGGCAACCGTGTCCCAATAGCCCACCAACCCGACCTTGCGTCGGGCGTTGTTGTAAAACAGAGTGGCCTTGGTCGCCTGGCCGCCGGAAATCAGCGTGGCGTAGGGCGAAAATTCGCTGAAGAAATAAGATTTCCCGGTGCCGCGAGGGCCCAGCTCTATGTAATTGTAGTTGGGCTCGACCAGAGGGGCCAACCGGGCGATGAAGTGCATCTTTACCCGGTGCAACAGCTTCGTCGGCTCCAAGCCGACAGACCGCAATACTGCCGCCAACCAGTCATCGCGGGTGAAGGCTGCTCGCCCCTCGGCATACCGACCGAAATCAAATCGCGTGAGCTGGATTGGCCGAAGTTCCTCGATCAAAAATGCATAGTCGTCTTCGTCGATATCGTTGTGCGCCAGGGTCACTTCGGCCCAGATGCCGCCCTCTAAAAGCCGCTCGTTGTCGCGATAAAACTTCTCGCCGATGGCGATGCGCTGGGAGTTAAAGTTCTCCAATGACGCCCAGTGGCGCTTTTCCTTTTCGACATAGCGAACGTGAACTTTGTCGATGAAGCGGTGCTTGCCCACCGTCGCGACTTTGGATTGCGCCGCGTTGGCCTCGTCGGGGCGGACATAGTTTTCCTGCAACGACGACAGGACCGCTTCCATGCCGGCATCAAGCTCGGCCTGGTCATTGCTGGCGCAATATTTGGCGAGCAGGAACTCCAGGACAAATGTCGGAACGTTGGTGCCCTTTTTGATCCGATGGAGCAGATCCTTGCGTAACACCTTGCCATCGAAGGTCTCGTTCAGCTTTTTGTCGAGTTCGTCCATCTGGTTCACTCTGTGTAATCGGTTTCGAGCGACAGCTCACTGCCCTTCGATGCCAGGGCAAGCGTCGTCGGATTGAGCGCCTTGATGGTAAACTTGCCGCGAAACGCATCATCCATGCGCAACGCGATCTGCTTGCGCTGCCCGGGCGCCAAGGTGAGCGTCCGCGTTGCGGGATTGACCTCACCGCCGGCGCGCGGCTCGCCCACGACGTTGCCCTTGCTGTCCTGCGCTTCCAGCAAGATTTCCAGGCTGATGTCTCGCGAAAACATATCGTCAGAAATGAGCGTGACTTCGATCACCGGCAGCATTGTCGTGATCCGCTTGGCGCCGTTCTTGTAGGTCAGCTCTACCGTCACTTTGCGCGGATCGGCATTGGCGGCGTTGTCGAGGCGAGCCACCAGCACCGGGACGACAGCTTCCGCCAGCGACGCACCGCCATGAAAATACAGATGGCCAGAACGATAGGGCGCCATGCTGCGCGGCATGGCTGCTTGCGTAAAATCGCCCCGGATGCCTACCTTTTCCGCACCGATCACCAGGCTGTGGCTGTCGGCAGAACCATAGCCCAGCATCAAGCGGTCATGCGCATTGATGGTCCATGCGCCCTGGGGCTTCACGCAGACATCGCCCGCCTCTGCGTGGGCGTTCAAGAAGAAGCCGTGGTCCGTAACAATTACAGCGTCATTGAATCCCAACCCGCGCAGCTTATGGAGCGCGACGCGGATTAGCTTCAGGGTGTCAGGTATAAGGCCAAGTGTGGTCTCTGGATTGCTTTCGAGTTGGCTGTCGATCTCGGTTGACCGCAACACCAGCAGATCGACGGTCTCCGCGATCTTTGGCTTGCCGCGAACAAAGTCATTCAGCAGCATTTCCGCAAACCGGTCGCCGTATCGCTTGGACAGAACACTCATGCGCTGTCCAACGTTGGCCACCGACACGCCACCTAGTTTGGGCACCAGCGCATCGTTCTCTAACGACAGCGTCAGATCGGTACGCGCTCCAGGCAACAGGCTCGCCATGCCCACCAGCGTTATGGTTGGCAGTTGGGCGTAGGCAGCTTGCAGCTCAACGGGACCGTCCTCAGCCAGCTGCCTTTCAAGCGACACACCAAGTTCGTAACGCAGCGCATCGACCAGCAAATAGGCGACTTTGCGACCACTTTCCTTCAGGCGATCCGCGACCAGACGATCGAAAACGTCTGCATTGGCCAGGCGGCCAGTGGGGGGCCAGCCGACGGCGTCGATGTGCTTCACAAACACGCTTTGAACCTTTTCGGCCAGTCGCCGATAGCGCGCTCGGGCTTGCCCAACCAGATCATGCATCAAACCATGCTGATCGAAGAAGTCACCCGCGGCCTGTTCAAATTCGCGCTGCAGGCGATCCGCTTCGCGCAGGCTGCTCAGGTAGAAATCGATCAGATCTGTCTGCGATCGAGAATGGTCTGGCAGCTGGCGGTCAAAATCATCGCAGGCCTCAACCAAGTTCAAGCCGGCTCGCACCAGATCCCATTGCGCCTGGCTTTCACCCATCCCCAGCCATATGGAGTCAATCTGTCGAGCCAAGATACGTCGAGTAACATCCGTATCGCCGTTCGCAATTCCCCTGATTGCCGTGCGCAACACGGTTCGTTCTTCAAAGGGGAACGTGTCGCGTTCGCCAAGATCATCGATAGCGCCGCAGAGATCAGGCAAATCGAGCTCCGTCTCAATCGCTGCGGCACGTTCAATATAAGTAGCACGCGACTGATACGCGGTGCGCAACCGGTCACAAACGTCATCCACGACCTGTCTGGCCTCTGGCGGCGCATGCGGCACACCCTTTAACGAGTCCGGTACATCCCCTGGCAGATCAAACAGGAATTCACTGAAGAGGACAAAGCGCCACAGCTCATCTGCCAGGGCGGACCAGGTTTTGCCCCGGGTCTTCAGATTTAGACCTAACGTTGCCCGTAGGAAGTCGCGCGCCTCTTGCACCCAACCTTCCTGCGACTTCAGCGCGTCAGCTTGATAGGCGTTCGGCGCCAGCAGCGCGGTCAAAATCTCGCGCCCGGATTCAACATCCAACGTCGCGCGCAACTGCGGCCACCGCACACCGCCACCGATGGCATCGATCACTGCAAATGCCGGACTACCGGCCGAAGCGGCAAAAACTTGACGGATTTGGGTCGTATGATCTGGCTTAGCGCGCAGACACAAGCTTAGATATTCATCCCCGTCGTCTTGCGGAAACACCGCCCCGCATGCGGCATAGATGGCAAACGGATCCGCCTGTTTTTCCTCGTCGGTTACAGGCATTGGGGCTGGCACATAGATCAAGAGCCCCGCCAGCGACGCATTGGGCTGCCCCACTTCTCGCAGCGCAGAAAGTGCTGCTTCACGGCTTTCGATGCTGCTAATCGTCGCGTCGACCACGCGGACATTATCTGCGGCAAGGTCAAAGCATTGTTCGCGATAACGTTGGTCTCCGTCATAGACGACCAGCGCACCAGCCTGCTGCAAGCGCGGGCGCAGTACACTTTCGCGAATGAATTCAGCAATCGTCATGCGTTCGCGTCCGTCTTGCGGCCGCGCGCCTTCGCAGCCTTCGGTTCGGGCTCGATGTAAAGCGCCTCCAGGTCATGGGCGATGGCAAGCGACTTATCGGTCTTGCACTTCTCGCGCACACGGTCGGGCCAATAGGACAGGGCCAGATGCGCCCAATCGTAGTCGCCCTTTTCCAGCTTGGCCCAAGTGTCCCTCAGGATCTTCTGCCAAGGCTTGTGCCGGAAGAGCGGCCAGAGCGGGGCGGCAGTGATCTGAACGCCGTCGTCGTGGTTGGGCTGATACGTCGGGGCAATGTGCAGCAGGGTGTCGCGCAGCTCGATGAGTTCCAACTCAAGCGCCTGGAGTGCCTCGAACGCTTTCTCGTCGTCGCTCGAGCGAGCGCTACCCTTGTCGCGCAGCGTGGCGGCGTCGCGGCCTACTTGCTCCAGCTTCGGCTCTACGAAGTCGTTGACGGCGGTGTAGAGCGTTTGGCTGGTTAGGCTGGGGTAGTAGAGCCATAGGGTGTAACTACCCGAACTGGTCGAGAGCGGCCAGTAGATCGGGGCCTTGCGACGGCTCTTGCAGTACTGTTTCAGGTGTAGGGGGAAGAAGTCACGCTTAAGCCAGCGGCGGACGTCGCTGGGGGCCTCGGCATCGACGCGCGTAAGAACTTCTTCGATCAGCCGGGGCAGATCATGTGGGTAGCCTTGATCATCCACAAGGATGCCATCGTGCGCATGGAACGGTGCAGCGCCTTCTGGCAACATGCCGGGGCTTTGGGTTGGGAGCGGATCGAAGGGGGCTGGCTCCGGTGGAGCCTCGCGCTCGCCGGTGGCGAGACGCCAGTCGAAGCGAGAGAATGCGACGCCGACTGCCCAACTGAGAAGGCTGTCAGTCTGCTCGATCGCTTCGACGACATCGTCGTCTTCGCTATCGTCAGCACCCTCGGCGTCGTCGCTGTCATCTTCGTTGTCCGTCAAACCAGACGACTCGAGCGCTGCAGCGCGGTCTGAGCCGCTGAATCCGTAGAGATCAAATGCTAAATTATCGATCTCGATCTGAATATTAGCCAAATCTTCTACAATCAATGTTTGATCGTAATCTTCTAGACGTACACGAAGTGCGGCCGGCAATAAAAAGGCGTGGGAGATTTCATCGACTGAATTGAGTCTGCGCTGCAGCGACCAGCCGCGTTTTGCCAGGTTGCTCAGCTCTTTCGCGTCGCTATCACTTAAGTCAGGGATCGGAACCTTGTTTAAGGTCCCAACCAAAAATTCAGGGTAGCCAAATCTACCGAGCGCAACTTTGAATAGGTAGTCAACTGCTGCACTATTTAGAACCGCCAAGCGAGACGCGAGCTCCTTTGCCGGAAAAAAAGCTGCGAACCCCCTGTCGGAAAAGATGCACCCGCCTGGCATTGCTTGCGGCGCAAAACGGCGCGCTCGCTTTGGCCATGAGACGCCCGCATCGAAATAGTAGTCATGTCCATTTAACGCTGCGCTCCACTGGTAGCCCCATCCGCGAGATCCGCGATATTCGCTTATGGCTGCCTTGAGCTCTGCGCCATCATCTTTCCAATTGAGCACTACTCCAACGTCTCGATAGTACGGCGACTCATTTCCACCCATTGCGAATGGTACCCACGGATATTCAAAAGTTAACTGCCTTGACCCACAAGTGCGGTTTCTGTCTACTTCGAGCCAGAGCCTGGTGTACCTGAAGTTGTCTTTTGTGGATACTCCCACACTCGCCGTACCAGTGTTGTAGAAAAGGCTTCCCTCATTAGAAAAAAGGGAACGCACTTCATCACTTACCCAATACGAGAAAGGACTTCCTGGAACTGTTCTGAAGGACTCCGGATCCAAGATATAGATATCTTGACCTTTCGCGTGCACGCGAATTCTTGCGCATGCTTCGCTCAGCGCGAACCCTTTATCTTGCTTGGCCAGCAACCGTAAAAAGGTTGTCACGTCCTCTTCTCCAGAACGTAGGCAGCAGCCTCAACCATAGCATCGTCCATCACTCCCAGGCCAAGATCGGCAATGACTTCCGGTGGAGCATTTTGAAGCAAGATTTCTTCCCGCCATTTTCGAAAGCTCGAAAGAAAGAAGCAGGTGCGCGACGTAATCGCGCCCATTCTGCCTTCCTTACGCAATACCTCTAATCCTCGTTCCACAAAAATCGCTAAGAGGTCACTTTTGCTCCTGGGATATGCTTTGCCCAATGGTGTCTTGGTGTTCGCAGGCAGAGCGCCAAAAGGAGGATTCATCACAACCACATCGAAAACCTCGCGGCAGTGGTCGATCATCCGCAGCCCCTGCAGCGCATCACCAGCAAAAAGGCGCCCCTGATAAGAAGAACGTGCAGCGCCCGCAAAGTGTGTCAGAGCTTCACGTAGCCGCACTTCAGCCTTTTGCCACTGCACCAGATCCTCCTCCCGGAAAAGATCACCATGTTCGCCGAAGACCTTGCGGATCAGCGCGGGCAGTTCCTTTTCGATCTGCAGCAGCACGCCAAGCTCGGGCAGGCCTTTGAGCAGAAACAGAGTCTGCTCGAACAACTCCGCATCGAGGAAATCGAGTTCCTCCATAAACTGCTTGCGCAAGTCCACCTCAGCCGGGGGTGCGACTGCTGCCACAACCTGGCCCTGGCCCACTTGTGGCCGATCCTTGGCCTTCAAGCCCGCCAGATGCCAAGCGCGCTGAGCCCGCAGCCACAGTGCCAGTGATGCGATCTGCGCCGCACGCGGGTCGATATCGACGCCGTAGATGTTATTCTCGACAATCAGTCGCGGCACATCGCACAGAAAGGCGTCCTGATCGGCATAGGTTTC
Organism: Novosphingobium sp. FG137; assembly: GCF_057809735.1. Lineage (NCBI taxonomy): Bacteria > Pseudomonadati > Pseudomonadota > Alphaproteobacteria > Sphingomonadales > Sphingomonadaceae > Novosphingobium > Novosphingobium sp. FG137. Next base: position 395,959 of record NZ_JBMDKN010000002.1, read on the forward strand.
CAGGAGTGGCTTCAGGTCGGGGCTGACCCCGGTTTCGCGGTCCAGCGCCTCGGCACCCTTCGCCTGCTCCCAATCCCAAGCCTCGCGGTAAATCACCTCGAATAGATCGAAGGCGTAGAGCCCAAAATGCATCGAACCGCAGGCAGGATCGAGCAGCTTGATCGTCCGCGGATCGCGCAGGCGCGGCGCGGGTTCGGGCTGCTCGTCCGGCTTGACCAGCAGATACTGGCAGCGATCGCGCAGCGTAGTCTGCCCGCCCATCCAGTTGAACCAGAGGCGCCCGAGCGTGTTATCGACCAGAAACTCGACGACATAGCGCGGCGTGAAGAACTGGTTGCGTACGGCCAGTTCGCGGCTGTTGCGCGGCGCCTGCGACGCATCGCGCATCGCTTTGCGCTCTTCCTTGGAATTGAAGTACTGATAGATCCAGCCGATCGTCTCGTCCTCGGCCCAGAGCGGATCGATCTCGCCGTGGTTGATTAGGGCCAGGACCTGAAGCAGCGCTGTTTCGCGAGGGAAAAGACGTCCTTGCGGGGAAAAGCGATCGAACAAGCCTGGAAGATCGAGCGAGAATTCGTCGAACACGCTCTGCAAATAGACGCAGTAAGCATCGCCTGTTTCGCCATGGCCCGCTCCGGCAAGGCGGGCGTAGAGCTGAAACCCCTTTGCCTGATAGCCGCTGCCGACGGATTCGATCAGCAAGCCGCGCGCCTCTGCCATACGCAACGCAGCTAGGCGGTTGAGTACGGTAAACGCCTGTTCGCGGACAATGCGATCAAGCCCCTGGGTAGCGTTCGTGTCACCTCTGGCGGTGTAATGCGCCAAGGTGTCGCGGAGAATGCGCGCGGTTTCACGCTGCGCGTCGTTGATATGTCGCAGGGTGGCCAGATCATCCACCCTGCCCGAAGAGGGATCCATGCCATAGTCGTTCTGGAGCTGGCGGGTGAACTCTTCCTCCAGCACGCGGCGGGCGTCGTTGACAAAGCGCTGCAGGCGATTGCGAGTGGATTGGTCAAACGCCATGATTATCGGGCACCGTCTTGATCGACCTGGAAGGTCACTTCCATTTCCGCATATAGGCTGAGCTGAGCCTTGATCTCGTGCAGTTGCTGAATGAGGGCATCGATGTCAGCTGCCGTGGTCATTTTTGCCGGCACAGCGATCGATCGAGATAGCCTGGACGGGCCAGTGTCGCCACCAACCTTACGCTGTTCCTCGATCCGCTTCCGCAGGCGGTCCTGGCCTTCGCGCTGGATTGAGCGCTTCAGATCTTCAATCGTGCTGTTGATGTCGTAGTCGCGGGCGATCAACTTTTTAAGGCCGCCAATGTCCTGTGCAGCGTCTATCAGCAGCCCATCCAGACGGCTCGCAGCATTGCCGCGTTCCTCCTGGGTAAGCTCCTCCCACTCTGGGATGCGCTGGAGGTCTTCAACACCCTCTTTCACACGCTGCTTTTGCTGATCCGAAAGAGTGATGACGGCTTCGCGCACCCTGCCCTTCACATGAGTAAGCTGCGTGTTGAAATCCGCGACATGCCTATAGAAATCTTCGGTCGCGAGGCGATCTGACATTGCGGCAAGATCTCCGGCCAGTTCGCTACGCAATGCGCCAGGAACACCGGTATCGGGCAAGGCGCCAATATCGCGACGATGCGCCTGAAGATCGCGCAAGGTTATCTCGAGTCCGTTTTCCAGCGCACGCTTGACCTCCAATGCCCATCTCAGGTTGTCATAGATCGCGGACGTTTCTGCCCCCAGACGTTGGGGCGCATCAGAGGCATCGGTGAACAAGACGGCAGCAAGGTCTAGATTCAAAGCGGTCACTCGGTCAGCCCCCGCCAGGCCAAGCCCATGCAGCTTCTCAGACAGCGCACCATAGTCGTGTTGAAAGCGCGAGAAATGCTTGGCGGCGGCCTTGCTGATCTCTTGCTCCAACGGAATGACCAGATCTCCGACCAATTCGGTCAATCGTTCCGCTGCACGAGCAAGGGTGTCCATCGATGGACGCCCATCGCGCAAGGAAACGCCGATTTGCTTGAAGGAATTGTTTGTTTTCAGCGCATCGATCGCCTGCTGACCAGCGGTCGTAACTTCCCGGCCTGATACCTTGAGCTTGATTTCGCCCGCGACCAACATGGCTGCGACGATGTAGCGCGTGGTATCCTGTGACCATCCGAATGGCGCGCTGTTGAAATCGTCGAGGAGCTTCTTTCCATCAACCGTCCCGCGGCGATCGATGTAATCTCGGATGCTGATTATCGCCTTGTGGTCGGTGTTGAATGTTGATCGCCCAGCCACGGTTTGGACTAGGCCCAGAGGGTCCAGGCTGCTGTTGATGGCGGCTGGATTTGCGACCTTGAGGAACCTTTCTGCAACGTCGGTAGCGGCACGCACGGGAGCCTCAGAATACCGATCGAAGACTTGATCTGCCACGTCGGACAAAAGCTTCTTTGCGGCCTCGAGTAGATCCGGGCTGAGCGCGGTGACCGCAGTCGCCTGCCCGCGGAACACGAAGGAGCCTGCCTGTAGGGTCTGCTTGATCTTGCTTTGCAGCTGAGCCGCAATCTTGGCTGCGCGATCGAGCTGGCTCGAGCAATAGTCTTTGACCTCTTGATCGGGTTCGTTGCGATGCAGCTCGGCAATGCGTTGGCAGCGATAGATCTCGCTCGCCAGGTCATCAAGCTCTGTGCTCGTCCGCGCCAGCAGCCCAATGATGTTGCCGCCAGCACGGCTGCGCGATTCATCGAGCATACGGTTCTTGGTAGCCTCGTAATCGCCGGCTGGGACCAGTTCGACAACCGTCTGAACGGGGTTTTGATCGCCGGCCAAACTGGTGGCGGTGCTGCCCGTCTGAGCCTTCAGCCCGGTCACAACCGCCATTGTACCGTGCAGACTGACTCGCGGCAGCGGGTCATAAGTTTCGCGAAGCGCCTCGTTGAAAATGCGCTTCACATCAACCGAACGCAGCGCGATCGCTCCACGTTCCTGCTCAATATCGCGCAGCCGTTCGCTGAGGAAGACGAGGCTGCCGTCCTTTTCGCCGAGAGGTACGAACTTATCGGCCAGCATCTCGTCGACGGCCTTCCGCACTGACTCAAGCTTCGATGTGGCCGTGATTGAAGGATGCATCAAACTGGCCACATTCTGCACAGTCACCGGCAGGTTGCCGAGGATTTGCAGCACCGCGATCGTCTTTGCGATGTTCAAATGCAGCGCGGAATCGTGGAACCGGTCTCCAACTCCCCTTGCCACGGACTGGTGGATTGAAGGGAATGCTCGGCGGATGTCCTTTTCGAGCTCGTCATAGAGCGTGACAGTTGTGGCGAGCCAGCCAACGGGCTGATCTGCCATCGCCCTTGAGCCGCCCTCACCCTTCAAAACGTCCTGAATCACCTTAATTGCAGATCGCAAGCCGATGCCGCCAGTTGATTTGGCGAGGGCGCCTAGCAGGTGGAGCAAAATGTCGAAATGCGCTGGGAGGAACGGGTAGAGGTTGGTGAAGCTCTCTTTGCTGAAGTCCGCATCGTAGTATTTTGCATCTTGGAGCTTGGTATTATGGCGTAAGGCCTGGCCGTAATCGTCAAACAGATTGCCCAGCTCAGCTTCGCCCGTAGGTGATTTGCCCAACAAGCGTCGATAGCAGATCTCTTTGATATCGCTGGATTCGAGATCGATTTGGATCGGGAAGCGGTCTTTGAGCTTAAACAGCTTGCCCGAGTTCAGCGCAGCGCGGGGATCATCCTCGGTCAACGTCTGCTGAGCTGTTGAAATGATCCAGACCTTGCCGTCACCCAAACGTTTGAGATTTTTGGCAAGGCCATCGATGTTGAGAATCAGATTGTCGCGTGAGGCAACGTACTGCCCGACCTCGTCCACGATGAAGATGATGTTTTGTTTGCCGCTTTTTTCTCGAACGATATCGATCATTTCCTGCACACGCTGGTCTTCGAATTGAAAGAACCCATCGGTGCTGGACGAAAAGGCTTTGGCTTCCGGGAACAGCGCCGGATACATCTCGTGTGCGATCTTGGGAATCAGCCCGTCAATCGCCAGCGGATTGTTTTGAATGCGACTCCAGGTCACGCCAGGCATTGCGTTCGCCACACGATCATGCAGATCGGCTGTACGCCCATCTTTTTCGACCATTCGTTCGAAGGCTGCGACTTTCAGATTCCGGGAGTACCCGGCCCATTGCAGCACTTTGAAATAGAGAACGGTGGAGACGTCCTCCATAGAGGCGCCCGCAAGCATTTCGCTGGCTAGATCAAGCATGACCACCGCGGCTGGAAACCGTTGCGCTACAGTTCGCAGCAGAGCCTTGGTCTGAGACTTGTGCAGGCGATCTTGGAGATGGGTAATAAACGGTGTGCCGTCGATCGTGTGCCGATCATCAAATGCCAGCCCCAGGTATTTTGTGAACGAGCTTTTCCCCGAACCGTAGAACCCCGAAACCCACACGCCGATTTCGTTTTCTCCGCCGGCTTCCATCGCATGCTGCATGCGGTCAAGGAGCTTGCGAAACTGCTCCTCAATGCTGTCTGTTACCACATACTCGGAAATCTCTGCCTTCAGGCGACCTTCCTCTGACGCACCATAAGTGATGACCTTCTCGATCGTCCGGTAGATGTCCTTACTGGGGTCGAAAAGTGAGCGGATAAGCATCAAATATTTCCTGCGTTCTCAGATTGGTCAGCCGCCGACGTGGACCGAGCGATAGTTGCCGTCTTCCGGATAAAAGCCCAGAAATTTCAGGCGCGTTTTCCCGGTTCTGACGCCGGGATAGAGAAATATCGTAGGCACGTGAAATTTGCCCTGGAGCTGGCTTTCGATGGCGCCGATCCGCATAAATGGATGCAACGCCTCAACATCGGTGACCAGCAGCAACGCGTTGTGCCGGCCCTCTAATTCTTGCAAGGCACACTCTAGCCGCGTCAGCAGGCCGCCTTCCGAAGTCAGAATGTCAGCCAACGCCTTGTTCGTCCGCGACCAGTTAAGCGGTGCCGTCTGATCTTCGAGAACGCAGAGCGACCAAAGCGGGTCAGCTTTGAGCAAGCTCCAGATATGCTCGGCGATCGAGAAGGTTTCGACGTTCCAGCCCTCCTGATGCAGCTTTGAAATCCAGGCGGGCGTCTGACGTTTGACCTCGAGGATCTGCTGGGGTGCGAAGACCAGATAATAGATCGGTTCAAAACTCGCATGGCCGAGTTCGCGCCCATGACGAATGCGTTCCCGCAATTCGTCAAAGTCAGCCTTGAGCGAGGACATCGCAGAGCGCCTCCAAATCTTTTAGCTTCCAACTGATCGAAACCACATCACCGGCAGCCTGCACAATGAGCATCCCGCGTAGCGACAGACGTTTGATTTCATCGAGCACGTCTTCACGCGCAAGGCCAAAAAGTTGCCAATCCGTATGGCCGAGCAAGGCGTTGTCGCCGATGCCTGCGAAGTGCAGTTCATAGGCTAGATAGGCAGTAGCCACGGGGGAAATGCGGAATGGGATGATCCGCCGGGTTGTTCGCAGGCCACGCTCAAGCAGCCCATAATCGGCACAACATCCGGTCAGATATGCAGACACTCGCCTAACAGTGGCCTCAGCCCAGCGCTTTCCTGTCCTGCCGTCGTCGATGGCACGCTCCACGAACGCTCGCGCGTCCTCACTTGTGATCTGGGTATATCCGCCAGCGTACCGAGCCCAATATATTTGGCGTAGAAAATCGCCAAGAATGGGGTTGGCGCGACAGGTGAACACCAGGAGCAATTGCTCCAGATCCGCAGTCGGAATTTTTCCAACCAGGTGTTTCAGATGCCGAGCAGGCAAACCCCCATCAACCAAATACCGCGGCGCGAAGCATTCGACGATAATGTTACGGAGCCGGCGAGCTGTGACAGACGGAAACCGGCCCGATTCCAGTGCAACCTGATGAAGCTGACTTGCTGTCATGCCAGGCAGCCACAGCTCCAGGAGGGTCTTGGTCTCATTAACTAGGCCAAGGCCAGCCTGGAGCTGCGTCGTGTAAGTCCTTCCCTCGGGCACGCTCAGGCCACCAGGTACGGATAGGTTTTGACGTCGTGTTTGAACGCCCAATTATAGGCCGCGGCAATAGATTGCACAGTTTTTGGTGCATTTATGGAAGCCAACGCGCCAACCCCAATCGGCCCCACACCATTTAATAGGACCCCGCCAGCCAACTCCCCCAGTGCGTTTAGCGCGGCATCTCTGCTGCTCACCGACTGAAGCAGATATTCGGCCGCCGAAGAGGCTTGCGCTAGGATATGCAGATCCTGCTCCATCTCCTCCGGCAAGCGGAATAGATGGTAACTACCAACGCTCAGGTGCTCATCATGAAGCCGACGGGCGGCCTCGAGAACGCCGTGATATTGCGCGAGATCGGAGGTCTTGGCTAGCACAGGCTCGAGAAACAGACGGCTGGAGGCCTCATAAAAAGCGGTCGGCCACCAAGCAAATTGCGCTCGCTCGCCGAGATAGCCGACGAGCAATCGAGCTTCTAGGATCGGATACAAACTGCGTTCGGCCATGAAGATTCCCAGTTTTCAGCGTTAGTGGTCGACTCAGAAGTCCCGGCATTCAGATTGCGACAGACATCGAAACCTGAGATTCAAAGGGGTCAAATGCATCCATCCCTCGTTGGCGACACCCTATCGCGGCATAGCGTTCAGGTTCTGGATTTGCACGAGTTGAGCCGAAAAATCGGTGGGTTAGCAAGGCGGCGCAAGCTTCGAATCCTGATAAGTAGCCAGGTGCCTTGCAAAAAGAGCCGGCGAGTTACTAGACCAAAATCAAGGGCAGCAGGCCGGACTCGACCGCAACATCAAGCCGAACCGGATATTGAATGCGCCAACCAGGTCGAACTCGCACGCGGCTATGGCTCTCTGCAGGCAATCATTAAAGTTCAGTGCATCACTATCGCAAAGTTTGTCGCGGGCAGTCATCCTCTCCGGCCAGCTCCGAGCTCAGCCGACAGGGGCTTCGAAGGCAAACTTTTATGACTTTCTGCTGTTTCTTAAAGTCTTTAGGTGAGAAATGAAAAACACAGCGACCACATTATAGTCAGGGCTTCGGTTCTGTTGCGGGTTAGCTTTGGCCCCAGTACCAAACGGATCGACAAAATTCTGGTAAAAGTAGATAAATGGATACGCCACGGATCGCTTCTGTTCGAAATGGTTCGTGGGGGTAAAATATGTCTGGGCTTGCGAGCTCAATGCTACGGATTGGCGGATAAAATGAGCCGCCACATTTTTGACTTTCGCTCACCGGTTAGAAAATCACTCCCAGCTGGCAGGAGGGCAATGCCGATGAATCGCGGCTTCGATCCACTGTTTGGTCAGCCAACACCTTCTGGTTTCCATTTTTCTGGCGAGCCTGCGTGGGCGAGGGCCGCAGCAACGCATCACTGGCCGCATCGGACCAAAATAGGACTTGACATTGACAGATATTCTGGCAATATAGAGACATCTTAAGTGTCAGAAGGCTAATATGAACTCAAACCCAGCACCCACCTCCGCAAAAAACGGGCCTACGCTTGTCCCTCACGACCGCCTTATCCGCCTGTCTCAGGTCAAGGAAATCGTGGGCTTCGGCAAGACCTGCATCTACGCCATGATTAAGGCTGGCAACTTCCCTGCGCCATGTAAGCCCTGCGGAGCCGCCTCGCGCTGGAGTGAGAATGCCGTGATGGCATGGGTGGCAAGTTATACAAGCCCTTCAGTTCACTGAGGGATTTTGTGAAAACATAGGCGCCGATATCAAAGGGTTATCCAACCTATTCGAATTTACAAAGGGTTGCGACTAACCGACCCATTACATCAATGCTGCCAGATTTGATGGTTCGTACTGCACCGTGACCGTCAATTATCTCCAAATCCGCTTCGTCTCGCACCAGAGATGGCTGGCCACGAACTAGCATTGACCCAGCAGAGCCATTTACGGCGTAAACTTGGCCGTCGGGCTGAATAATTTGCGCTCCAACATCAAGCAGTAGGAAATCCAACGCACGAAAACCAAAATGAGGCGCATCGACTGACAATTGGACAAGGCTAAGTGGCATTCCGTTGGCTGAGAATGCCGCTAGCATGCCCCTCGGCAAAACAGCGTGCTCGATCACGTTAGGTTCGCGAGGGAAATATACTGGAATATGTTGCCCCTGCGCTGACTGGACCAGCGGGTCCTGGCTCCCCCCAAAGGCAAGATATCGAGGATCCTCACCCAAAATTAGAGCAAGGTCTTCGATGACCTGCAGTGGTGGTAAGTTCCCGTTTTCCTTGTCTTCATATTGAGCGATCGCACCACGGGTCTTCCTGCGCTCAGCAGGCATCGCGTTGGCTAGCTCCTGCTGGGACATCCTAGCACGCTTCCTAGCGTACCGAATTCGCCCGCCGACATACGTCAGGTCGCGATCTTCCTCAGCATCAGCGTCCCACTCCGCCATTCGGCCCATTTACCCACTCCAAATGTAACAGAGGATCTCATAGCATGTAATTTAAAGTGACATCAAGCCCTAGCTGCTGAACGTGCAGCTTCGAAGGCACGCAAATCTCCGCGCTCAGCCGTAATCGCCGATCAGGCGCCGTTCGCGAGCCCATACTCTCCCTCAAAGCCTAAGGCCTTTCCATGCTCCAGAATGCCTTGTCGCGCCTGTTTGCAAACACGCACGGTGACATCTACACCTATGACCCCAAGCTGAATGTCGCGCTTGAATGCCGTGATTTCGACGCTTTGGCGTTATTCATTGAACACGCTGAATGTCCGCTTATCGATCTTGTCACTTCTAAGGGTGAGGCTGCTGGCACCTTTATCTCGGGCTATGGCCTTGCGATGTTCCCGCCACCGAGTATTCCATTGGAAGAGGGCGGGATTTACTTCACTGATGGCAACCCGATTTTGGGCAAGGCTCGTGACCGGCACCATATTACCCCAGAACTTCTGAACTATTTTGACGATCTTTTTAAGTATGCGCTTGACGAACTCGACGTGAAGCACATTCCTGCGCTGGCTAAGCCGAATAAGTCCCGTGGACCTGTCGACGCTTCATTGCTTTTTGATAGGACTGAAGAGGAGAAAAGGCACTTTCGCGAATTGAACGAAAGCTGTGCTGTCACTTTCATGGGGAACCAGCTTCGCGTTATCTGGCAGCCTGACAAGACGAAGCCCGCTAAGTTCATCACTGTTAAAGATGCTGCCGCTCGGGAATCTACTCGCATCGTTGAAGTGAAGTCCGATGGGGGTGGCACGAAGAAGGTGCCAGCGTTTACCCGTTGGATGCAGTGGCCCGGCCGCATCGCCTATGATGAAGTTGGATTCGCGCCCGGCAGTCGTGACCCCCGCATTTTTAATCTTTTCGATGGATGGGCAGTTACGCCAAGGGCTGGCAATTGGTCGCGCCTTCATGACCATATCCGGGATGTGATCTGCAGGGGCGATGATGAGCAATTTTGCTGGCTGATGACGTGGCTGGCGCACATGTTCCAACGTCCCGGTCAAAAGCCTACGGTTGCGATTGTGATCAGGGGCATGAAAGGGACCGGCAAGTCGATCTTATTCGATTTCATCCAGCGCCTGATGCCACACTATTTCTATAAGGTTGCTGACGGGAAGCGGGCCCTTGGAAACTTCAACGCACAGTATGAAAGCACGCTGTGCTTGCTGATGGAGGAGGCGCTCTGGGCTGGTGACCAGCCGAAAGAATCGATCCTCAAGGATATGATCACGAGCCCGACCATCGCGATCGAGCGCAAGGGCATCGATCCTTACATGGCCAAAAACTACATGCGCGTTGCCATGGTATCGAATGAGCGTTGGGTTGTGCCGGCGACGCATGAAGAACGCCGCTTTGCGGTATTCGACTGTGGGAATGAGCATCGTGGAGACACAGATTATTTCAATGAGATGAGTGCGCAAATGAACGCTGGCGGCCTCGCTGCAATGCTATTTGACTTGCTGACATATGTGCCCGCACAGGGCTGGGATATGCTCCGCAAGCCTCCCATTACCTCAGGGCTCAAAGAGCAGGTTGTTGATTCGTTGCGTGGCGCGGAGCGTTTTATGCATGAACTGCTTACTACCGGCGCCTATGAGTGCGAACAGCTCGATGAAGGCGGGATTTTCCTCTCAGAAGATCGGGAAACGCACGTCAGCATGAGGGATCTTCGCATCGCTGCAAAGGACTACCTCGCTGACCATCATTCTAGCCAAAAGGCCGCCAACTACGGACTTCTCCGCCGTGCGGTGACGGAGTGGTTCGGCGCCGAGATCGAGACCCGGCGTACCAAGCAGAATGCGGTTTCATGGGTGGTATTCCCGTCGCTGCGTGAGTGTCGGGAGCACATTCGCCGCACCAAGGGCATCGAGATCACCGCACCGACTGCGAACTGAACCACCCCGCCATCGCAGCAAATACGAGGGGCTCCCGTCAGGGGGCCCCTTTCACACATATGCCCCTGGCAAACTGACGCTCTCTGGACCTACCAACTGCGAGCGGAACCTATACTCTATTGCGTTCGCACCATGCGCTGTGTTTTCAATCGCCGAGGGATACCCCCTCTGGGTCCCCCCTCCCATCTAGGGAATATTCGAACACCGCACCCACCGCGGGCCAAAATGACATCGGCTGTTCACTTAGTTCCATGGAAAATGGGGCTGGCCGCAAACGGCATCAAATCCGACTGGCTGGACGGACGCTCTACGCACCTAGGCAGCGACAAATTTCGACGCGGACAGCTCGCTTTCGCCATCAAACCGATAGCACGCCAACGGACCACCTTTGCCGGCGCTGTAATCGACACAAGCCACACGATTGGAGCGCGGCTTCATAGGTTCGCGGGGGTTCAGCCAATAATGGCCGATGAAAGTTGGCCGGTCTGTCTCGGGGATTACTTCCCGCCCAACGATCGCAACATCTGGCACATCCTCAGGGCGCAGCCCGATGCTGGCATCCCGATATGTCGTCAAATGCGGGTTCCACCACTGCGTGCGAATTTCGTGGCGCTCGTGCCCGTCCTTGTCGTGGAATGACACCCCTTCTGGCAGAGCGATCTCCTCACCCTTCAGCAGCGTCTCGAGCGCAACGTAAGCGTCAGTACCCCGCTGGCTGGCGTTCTCAATCAGTTCTTCGGTCAAACGAGCACCATCTGCGAGGTGGGGCTTGAGCGCTTCGGCATGTCGCGGGCTCCAGCACGCATGAACAACCCGCATTCCTGGCTCTTCAATCCAGAGCGGCAATTGCTTCATCCATTCGATCCACGCCTTGTGCTCGGCCGAATCCTCTCCGACATCGGCAAGGAAGGCGTGATGCTGGCGTCGGTTCTTCTGCCCTGTATGGCCAGTCCTTCGCCGCAAATGCTCGCCTGGTTCGTGCCTGTCGGGCGTGGCCCAGGCGATTGCGTTGAATTCATGGTTACCCATGATAGCCCTGGCTGTTCCAGCCTCAACCATGGCCCGGACAATCCGGAGAGTCCGAACTTGGTGCTCCCCCCGATCGACCAGATCCCCAACAAATATCGCCTGCCTTTCAGGATGGCGCCGGACACCGGCCCGATGGCTATAGCCGAGCTTGTGCAGCAGTGCCTCAAGCCGATCGGCGTGCCCGTGGATATCGCCGATTATGTCGTAGGCTACGTCCATTCCTATCTCCTAACCGTCTGCACCGTTTACTTTGCACCATCAGTCATCATCGGGCCCGAATGCGCCTACCACCGAGCAGCAAGCGCACGAGTCTGATTTCTCTAGACTTCTTAGCAAAATGAAAAAGGGGCGTGGTTGCCCACGCCCCCACATCCGGACTGCCGATGCCGATCAGGCGTGACGGCTCGGCAGGCCAAGCTTGAAGCGGATCATATCCGCGATTACCGGGTAGACGTCGTTGTGCTTCACCGAGAAGGTGAACCGGCCGTTCTGGTACGAGCCCAGATCGCGTTCGAGCACCTTGCCGTTTTCGTCCTTGGCCAGGTACGCCTCGATCCCGTTGAAGATTTTGAGCTGCGAGCGCTCTTCCTCAGGCATCAAGAAGTACTGCCACAGCTTGTTCTCGTGGCTGAAATCGACGTCGTTGAGGTTGTTGAGGATCGTCTGCAGGTGTTCTGCGTCGCTGGGCTGGATCGACCGGGAGAAGCCGAAATCGTAGACCAGCTTGGCCACGGCCTTCTGCACCACGATCTGCCGGATGACGGTCGCTTCCATGTCGGGGTAGCCTTCCACCTCGCGGATCGCATCCCACATCATCTTCACCACGTCCTTGCGCTCGGCGACCTGCGTGGGGATGGCGCCCCTCACGTTGGTCTTGTTCTGGAAGGCAATGGCGTTGACGCTGGCCAGTTCGGTCAGGGACAGACCGCCATCGTCTTCGACACCGACAACGCCGGCGAGTTCGTCCTGGATGAAGACGATGATCGGGTTGGCCCGGTCATACTGGTATGACAGGTCCGTCGCGACCTTGCGGGCCTTGTTGTTCAGGTCGGCGAAAATCTGGCGCTCTTCCTCGACAGACAGGCCGATGTGCAAATCGATCGTTACGGTCATGCGGAGCAAGGACTCCCGCGCATCACTCCAAAACTGCTTCTGGGCATCAGGGACCGTGCCCTTCAGGCCGAAGAAGGAGCGCTTCCCCTTTCCAGAGGGGTAGGTCCCAGTCGTCGCGACATAATCGAGAAACGCCCGGGCACGGTCCAGGCCAGCCCTACGGTGCTGGCCGTCGAGGAGAGACCAGTTGACCGAGGTCCGCAGCCAAGCCTTGACCACATTGACGCCGTTGATCTTCGCCAGCGGCTCGAACCGGAGGGCGTTCGCGTCATTGCGATCGACGCCGCGCAGATTCGCGGTCCAAGGCGCAAGTGCGAACACTTCCTGCGGCCCCATCAAATCGATGAGATGCTTGTACTCTGCGGGGACGGGCAGCTTGCGGCGCTCACGATCTTTCAGCCCCGCAACAGCCGCCGCCTGAAGGACATAGGCGGCCAGGCCATTTGCGTGTGCTTCACTGAGTTCGCGCTGGGCAGTCTCATCTTCATCGTTCGGGTCATTGTAGACCGTAGTGGTTTCCACGGCTTCGAACGCGGGCAAGTTGATCACGAGAACAGGGTGCCCGGAATTGCTGCCCAGCAGGCAGGCAAACTCCCGCGTGACACTGTCGGTGCCGGCGAGAAGATCGTCGAGGCTGGTCATATCGGTCTCCGTGGGATGGTCGAAATTGAACATGTGTGAACTCCTGTAACTGAGAAAAGTGCCTGATGGAACCCAGATACCGACTCGAATCGATTCGAGTCAATAGCCTGGATTCTTTTTTTATCTCCCTGGGATGTATATTTCTATTCCTGGATTAACGTTAACGCCGTGTCGGTGGCCTGCTCCCAGTTTTCCGCTGCTGCCTTGTAGCGTGATGCATGGAATCAATCCGCAGGCCGGCGCGGCGCCGCGTGCAATCGAAAGTCTGGGCTGAAGTGATAGAGCTCGCTGGAATTCTCGGACGCGTGCCTGAAATCGAACGAGGCAAACTGCCGGCAGCGCATTTTACTCAGGCCGCGCGGCCATCGATGATGGTGCGCCGCCCAACTGAAGCGCGGTCAGATGTCCAGAAAATGCACTAGTGCCGCCCGACTCGCACAGCTGGGGGTCGCCCGAGCGTTGCGGGGCCGGGGCACACACCATGCGCCCAGACCCTGAAAAGGATGAGCGCCTTGGCCATCATTGCGATAGAACCTTGCCAGGGATTGCATGACGCTCGATTCGGCATTTTCGATGCTAGTGGCCGCCATCGGCCACACTAGTTCGCGCCAATCCACACCACTTCGGGGGCCATTTTGGGGGCCATTTCATTTTTCGAATTCAGGTTCTCTTTATTTTACAGCCGTATGGTGGCCTAAATTGAGTCCTCTTCTGGCACCATTTTCCTGTATCAGATTGCCCCTCGGGGCTCGCCAAACCCCCAGAATTCTGGCATTTATTGTCCCGCGTTGTCGCTGGACGGTTTCTGGCATTCCCCCACAATCCGCGGGAATTGGGGGCATCAATGGGGGCACTTCAGGCATTCGGCATCGCTTTGACGAAAGGCCTTGCCCCCAGATGCCTCTGAAGGACGCAGAGATTCGCGCGTTTCGAGCGATAAACAAGCCGTTCAAGAAGCCCTCGCCACCGCTCGTCTTGGTTGCGCCCTTTTCGAAGGCGAACCATTCCCCCTTGGGATCGGCGGTGATCGGATCGAGAATGCCGAGCAGCGCGCACAGATCGTTGAAGTGGCTCTGCGATGCAGAGCGCTCTTTCAACTCGGTGTTGCGCCACTTTGCAATGAAACTCTGAGGGGTCATGTACGGCCTTGATGTCTAGGAGAGTGTGGTTGGGCTTCGGTTTCAAGCCGCTTCCTCAAGCTCCTCTTCGCCGTAGTACTCATCTTCCTGCCCCATAGGCTGGGTGCTCTCGCGGACAGCTTCCTTGCCCATGGCGGTCTCAATCAACGAGAGCAGTCTGGCACGGCGAAGCTCCATGAAACCATTGAAATCGTCCGCAGCGAGCAGATCTTCATCGATCTCATGGCTCGTCAGGATGGCTGACAACCGATCGGCAGCTATCGGCGGGTTGCTGTCATTCCCCTTCGGCAGGCGACCAAGGTACGTTGAAGGTGCAACCCCGCCGAGCATCCGATTGGTAGCAGAGGCGAGCCGCGTCTTGTTGACAATGCTGTTGTAGATCGCGGGTTCGATCTTCTGGTTCTTGCACCAGGCCTCCGGGAAGATGTGGTGGATATCGACGTTTTCGTCGAAGAACACGGTCTGGTCGTAAGGCTGACCAGATTTGAAGTCCTCCGCACCAGACTTCATAAGCAGGGCGTGGACGCCCTTGTAAGCGGCGGATAGACGCGATCGCAGGGTGCGAAGTCGCTTCTCTTCAAAGCTGGAGCGCTGAACAGTCTGCGGTTCTGTTCCGCCGCTGACCCATGGCGAAAAGTCCCGAATATCGAGCGCGAAGCGGCTCTCGACGGCGGACCCGTAAAGTTCGCCAAAGACCCCGCACCAGTACCACTTCGCCAGCTTTTGCCGGATCGCATCATTTTCCCATGCCGGGCCAAGCTCCGCGAGGATCGCAACGAGTGGAGCCGTTCGAGGGTCGCGCGAACATCCATGGCATTGCGGCCTAGCCGGTCGAGCTTGGTGACGATCAGGACGTCATCCCAGTCGAGCCGATCGATCAGCTTGCGGAAGCCTTGTCGCTCCATCGCTGGCGTCGAGCCCGATACCTTCTCGGTGATGACCCGTCGTGGTTCAAGTTGGAAGCCTGCCGCTTGGATTTCGAGGACTTGGTTTTCGGGGGTTTGATCAACTGTGCTGACGCGGCAGTAAGCAAAAACTCGTGGCATGGCGCACCTGTATCGAAACCGTGTACCAAATTCTGTACTGTATCGAAAACGACCGTTTTCAATGCAAGCAGACGTTCGAGTCTGGTGAGGAGCACGTAGTCGGTTTGCTTGATTGCAGCCGGCGAAAACCGACCAAACTAGGTCAATTCAGCCATTCCAACCTTAGTCTGCTTTCGCCGATAACGGTCATCAACGAATGGCGCCCTTATGACCGCAGGCCGTCCATCCGCCGTTGCCGATGGAGAGATCGTCGCTCAAGAAATGAGAACACCCATTCTAATAGACCCGGATCATGTAGCATCACGTCACGGACGTTCCCCCAACGATGCGAATCCGTTTGCCCTCAAACTGCCCTGTCGGCATCGCATTCCTACTTAATGGATGAGTGTAGCTCCTATCCGGGCACCCATGCCTTGCACGTAGGCCAACTGTACCAACAGCATGCCGAGCGGCTCGATATAGCGGCCGAGCGAAAGCGGTCCGGCGTCCACAGCGGCAGCTGGAATGTCGCCGATCAGGCCGACGATAACCGAGCGGGCTTCTGCGTCGTCGCCGCAGACGAACACCCCGGGCAGCTGACCGTCGATTTCCATTGACTGGGAATGCAGCATCTCGGCGAAGGGAGGCACGGCTTTGACGACACGTGCACCAGACGCGACATGGGCGACCTCCTCGCCGCCACTCGTCGTGGTGCCGATTTCCAACCCACTCATGTCAGCCTTGAGTGGATTGGTCGTATCCCACAGGATCTTTCCGGCAAGCAGCGGAGCGATCACGCGTACCACAGCAAGCGTCGCGCCCCAAGGCGTGGCCATGATGACCACGTCACCATGCCGAGCCGCCTCTTCCGGCGAACCGGCCCGGGCGCCAAAGCCGATCGCCGCGGCTGCAGACTCGACCTTGTCCGGGCTGCGGGCGAAGCTGACCACGATGTCGTGGCCTTTGGCCGCCAGACGCTTGCCAAGTCCGGTTCCGACATTCCCGGCACCGATGATTCCGATCTTCATGCTCGTGCTCTTTCAGATGGTCCCGGCCGAAAGGCCAAGTGTTGCGCGCACGGCTGCCGCCGTCATGGATTTTGCATAGATCGGGCTGCCGGGATCGAGGTCGATCGAGCGGTCGAGGCCGCCGACCACGACCGGATCGAACCCGGCGTCTCGAGCAAGACCTGCGGCAATCACCACTGCTTCGGCATGATCGCCCGCGATGGGCATGGCCAGCTTCTCGCCCGCCCTGCCAGCCTGGTCGCGCAGGTCGATCAAGTAGATGGTATTGAACGCCTGCACTACGTGGCTGTCCGGCAGCAGTTCAGCGACATAGGTGGCCGAACCCTTGCCAGCCGCAACCACCTCCTGGGCCATCGGGCCATCACGGTCCGGATAGGGATTGGAGGCATCGATCAGGACTTTGCCCGCTAGTGTAGCAGCGTTGTCCCGCGCGAAGTCGGGCCAAGCTCCGAACGGCCCGGCGAAAATGACCACTTCGCCGAAATCCGCCGCTTCGGCGGCGGTTCCACCCGCAGCGCCGACTGCGGCGGCGCTGCGGGTGCCATAAAGGATCTCGTGCCCTGCACCTGATAGTAGATGGCCAAGCGTTCCCCCGATGTGGCCTGCACCGATAATGCCTATTTTCATGACTTGTACTCCGTCTGTCGGAATGACGGGCCGTGTTCGGCACCGCGCGGGTTGGCGGACATGGCGCTGCCCTTCATGATTGCTGCAGGCTGGTTCGGCGTGTCTCGGCATCGTCGACCGGATAGCCGTAGTCGCCCCAACGCTCCTTCACCTGCGCCTGAAGCTCGGCCGGGTAGGCGAAGCGGAACGACGAGCGTTTGGGTAGCTTGCCGCCAAGATGCTCGGGATCGAGGCAGTTGTAAATGACCTTGGTGGTGCGCAGCGACGCCTTCTCGGCATTGTCGATATAGGCCACCAGTGGATTGGTGTTCTCGTCGTTGTAGACAAGCGCGCCCCGGCTGCCGGGATGGTTGCGCGTGGCGAATGCCCAGACGAGCTCCTGCGTGTTCGAGATGTCGATATCGTCGTTGACCACCAGATACTTGGGTGTGCCCATTCCGCCTTTCTTCTCGAACAGGATCTCGGCAACCCGGCGGCACAGCTCGGAGGAGCGCAGGCCGGTCTTGGCGCGCCAGTCGCGTTCGACGCTGATCGCGAACCAGTGGTTGGTGCTCTCGAACGGCGACCAGGCGGTCGCCACCGGGAATCCGGCCTCACGAAGCAGGAAGACGATCTCGCCGGCATTGGGAATGCCCCACGCGGTATGGTTCTCTTCCGGCGGCTCACCAGCAACGCTGATCGGCAGGATCGGATTGTCGCGATGAGTGACTGCGGTCACATTGTAGACGGGCTTGGGGCTGGGAGGGCCTTCCCAGAGATAGCCGGCGTATTCACCCATCGGCCCTTCCGGCGCGGTCTCCGTCTGCGAGACATGGCCCTCGACGACGATCTCTGCCGTGGCGGGAACCAGCACATCGACCGTCTCGGCGCGCACCACCTCCATGCCTTCGCCCAGGATAGCACCGGCAAATTCGACCTCGCTCATGAACTCGGGAAGCGGCATGCCGCCCACGTAAGGGAGCACGGGTGGTCCGCCGAGGGCGAGCGCGAACGGCATGTCCTTTCCGATATCGGTCCAGGTCTTGCGGACCATGCCGATGTGCTGGTTAGGCGCGATGATCCCGGCCATGCGCTTCCCGTCGATCACCATGATCCGCGCGATCGACCAGCTGCGCCAGCTCTTGTCCGGCGTTTCGCAGCAGATGATGCCGAAGGTGTTGAGATAACGCCCGCCGTCGCCGTCGTGGAGGAGCGGTGCGGGCAGTTCCATCAGGTCGACATCCGTGCCGATGTGGATGTTCTCCTTGCACAGTCCGGTCTCGGTGATGCGGGGCGGCACGAGTGGGCGGGCGCGGGCGGCTGCAAAGGCCTCGACGATGTCGCGGCTGCTGGCCTCTGCCGGCAGCCCGACCGCAGTGGCGATGCGCGCTAGCCATTGGCCCGGGCGCGAGGACACGCCGCCGGGTGCGCCGAGCACGCGCATGCCCGGGCGCTCGGGAATGTTCTCGAAGAGCGGCGCGGCCTGTCCGGTCTCGCCTGCGCGCCGGCTGACAGCGCCGATCTCGAGGTCGAGTGCGACCGGGCGCGTGATCCGCTGCACTTCGCCGATCGATTCCAGCGCATCGAGATAACTGCGCAGGTCCATATGGTGGGTCATGCCTGTTGCTCCGCCAGTTCAGCGGCCAGTGCCGCCGCATTCATGTCGACAAGGGCTTCGAGCGGCCAATCCTCACGTCCGGCGAGCGTTGCTGCACGGACCGCGGCAAGGCCAGCCGTGTCGAGGACGCCGCCCCGCGCATGCTGCGCGACAAGGGCCTGCTGCTCGCGAATGTAGCGGCGTTGCAGGTCGAACAGCGCTCGGCCGCCGGCAATCCCGTGGCCGGGGAATATGTGAAGCGTATCGGGGAACATGCTCTCGACCCGATCAAGCTGATCAAGCCAGGCATCGCTGCGATGTTCTGCCAGCCAAGGGTGGCAACCGTGATAGACAAGATCCGATACGATCAGCGCATCGGCATCAGGCACATGCAGCACCGTGATATCACTGCTCTCGCCCGGCCCAAGATCAACGACGCGGATCACGATCCCGCCGATGGTCCATGTCTCGTCGCTGCCCGTCACCTGATCCGGTAGCGCATCCAACGACGGGTAGTCGTCGCCGTAGATAGGCGTCCAGGTGGCCCGCTTCGACGCCTGCGTCTCGGCGATCCCATCGATCGTCGTCCTGGTGGCATAGACAGGGACACGGCCCAGCCGATCGAGCAGGATCGGAAGACCATTGAAGTGATCGGGGTGCGGATGCGTGATCACGATACCGGCGAGCGGCTTGCCGAGGCCAGCGACCTTGTCCGCCAGTGCCTCGGCGGTTGAAACGAGAAACTGGGTATCGACGAGCACCAATGCCGCTTCGCCCTCGATGATGAAGCTGTTCACGAAGAACTTGTCTTGCGGAGCAGCGAAGACGTGAATGAGGGGAGTCACTCTGAGCTCCTTTCAAGGGGCACGACGTCTGCAGACGGGCGGCTGGGCAGTTCTCCGGTCCAGCGGTCGACGAGACCGGCGTCGAGATCGAACAGGTCGAGCACGCGGCCGATGGTGTGATCGACCATGTCGGCCAGGCTCTGCGGCCGGGCATAGAAGGCGGGCACCGGCGGGAACATGATGGCACCCGCCTCGGTCGCGGTGAGCATCGCTTTGAGGTGGCCGATATGCAGCGGTGTCTCGCGCACCATCAACACCAGTCGGCGCCGTTCCTTCAGGCAGACATCGGCGGCCCGGGTCAGCAGATTGGATGATGTGCAGGCCGCGATCTCGCCCACCGTGCGCATCGAGCACGGCGCTACCACCATGCCCATCGTCCGGAAGGAACCCGACGAGATCGCGGCGCCGACATCGCCGATCGCATAGCTGAAATCGGCCATGGCCCGCAGCTCGCGCGTGGCGAGCTCCGTCTCATAGGCCAGCGTCATCTCACCCGGCTTGCTGATGACGAGATGGCTCTCGATGCGGAGATCGCGGAGCACCTCAAGCAATCGAATGGCGTAAACAACTCCGGTTGCACCCGAGACCCCGACAATCATGCGACGGGGGGGCGTCATGATCCGGCCCTTGCTCGCTCGTTGGCGATCGCGAGGGCGAGGGCGTGTGGCTCGGCTTCGGGCAGGACCTGCGACCAAGGGCGGATGGTAACCTCCTCGAAGACCTTGCCCGACGCGTTATAGGGCTCCGCCGCGATGAAGGCCTCGGCATGGGCGGCGTCGGTATCGCTCAGGACGATCATCATTGTCTCGGGCTGACCCTGCCCGTCGCGGGTCGGGCCGCCGAACAGGATGCGATCTCGATGCGCCGCGATGTATTCGAGATGAGCGAGACGCAGCGCCATGAGATGAGGTAGGGCGCCGGCTGCGATTCTGCAGGCAACGAGGTGGCTCATGACGGCCGCCTGCCGGCTTCAACCAACCCGATGAACGCGCGGCCTGCGGCAAGGCCGGACTGCGGATTCTGGCCCGTGACCAGCAACCCGTCGATCTCAACATGCGGCTGATGCGCGGGGCTCGACACGAAGTTCGCGCCCTCTTGCTCCATTCGGTCTTGCAAGGAGAAAGGCATGTGCGCGAACAGCGGGTCTTGCGCATCCTCCTCGCGGGTGAAGCCCGTCACTCGCCGCCCGCGCAGAAGGGTCGTTCCACCGGGCAGGACCACGTTGAGCAGCGATGCCGGGCCATGGCAGACCGAGCCGACCGGCTTGCCCGCGCTCCAGAAAGCGGCGATCAGCGCTTTCAGCTCTGCATGGGTGGCAAGGTCGAACATCGGCCCGTGTCCGCCGGGCATGAAAATACCGTCGAACCCATCGTGGGTGATCCCTGCCAGTCGCTGGGTAGCGTTGAGACGTTCAAGCGCGTCGCGATACTCGGTGATCTCCGCAGCCGCCGGGTAGCCGCGCGGATCGACCGGCGCGGGGCCGCCGCGTGGGCTAGCCACCACCACATCCATCCCGTGCGTGATGCAATGCGCATAGGGTTCGGCGAACTCGCTGAGCCAGATGCCGGTGGTGGGCATGCCGCCGACATCGCCATGGCTGGTGGTGACAAACAGGATTTTCGTCATGCCGGTTCCTCGGGAAAAAGGGGCGCGCCGGTTGCGCCAAGGGCAAGGCGGACAAGCCGCGCCGGTTGCAGCGCGCCGCCGACCGGGCCAATAATACCGCCAGTCGTGGTTACGTAGAGCGCGCCCGCATCGGCAGGGGTGATACCGAAAGCGCAGGCGGTGGAACCGGCTAGGCCGTGGTCAGCACCAGCGAGCGTCACCCGCGTGCCGTTCTGCGCCAGCCGGTCGAGGCTGTGGCCGATATGCGTCGCGATATAAGCATTCCCGGCAGTGTCGAAGGCGAAGTCGTCGCCCCGCAGCCGCTCGGCGACAACTTCCAGTATCCCCGCTCGGTCCCCGACTATTGGTGCGCGGCAAAACAGGGCGCGGCCGTTGGAAGTGATCCATGCGTAGCCGTCGTGCAGTTTGAGCCCGTTCGCCCCGGGCAGGAAAGGCGCCTTCGGCGCTGGCAGAAGACGCTCGTCCTCAAGCCAGATTGTGGAGGCGCGAGCGCCGAGATCAACGCGCAGGACGCGCCCATGCACCGATTCGTTGGCAAGCAGGACACTCTTGGAGAGCGCTGCCATCCCATTGAGGAACACCGCGCCCGCGACCTCCAACAACTGGGTCGCCGCACCGCTCGCGAGGTCGATCGTCCAGATCGACCACGGTGCCTTCTCGGGTACGCCGACCGCCGCGAATAGCGTGCTGCCGATCCGAACGAGGCCGGTGACCGGGAGCGTCAACTGAACCAGTGTCGCGCGCCGCCCGTCCGGCCAGACGCGGTCGATCCGCGCCTCGCTCAGCACCGAGACTGCGAAGGAACCGTCGGTCAGCGGCACCAAATTCTCGACGAAGGTGCCTACCGGCCATTCGCAGATTGTTCGAGCCGGAACATAGTGGGGCGGCGCCGGATCGTGTGGCGGCAGGTCAGCGGGAAGATCTAGGATCGGGTCCATGCCGGTGCTCTCCTTAACCTTAATTCGCCCGGATCGTTGTGTACCGGCTGCAGTTCTCGAGAGGCTCGGCCCCCTGTTCGCGGCCGTGGCCCGAGATCCGGTAACCACCGACGGGCACGTCAAGATCGTATTTGTGCGAGGTGCTGAGCCAAACCGTGCCCGATTTGATGTGGTCTGCCAGACGCAGCGCGCGGCCGTTGACGATCCAGCGATCAGCGCTGGCCGCGTCGAACTGCGAAACGAAGGCGCCAACCTCGTCCATGTCCAGCCCGGTGCAAAAGGTCTCCCCGGTTCCATCGACGATCACGACCGGTGTCTCGCGGTCAGTCGCGACATCGCGCATCAGCCGCGCAAGCGTATCCTGCGAATTCTGGTTGAACGCCCAGTCGCCGCCGTTGGTATGGAGTTTGATGGTCAGAACCCCGCCCCCGCGGGGCAACGCGGCATAGGGATAAGCGTCGCAATAGGCTTCGAGTGCGGGCATTGGCGATCTCCGTTTTTGTCCTCTGGCGGCAGGTATTGCGGGCCGGGCGTGAAGCGGGCGTCGGTGCGCCTGATGTCCGGAAACCAGATCAGATTGGGTCGCGAAATGGCCTGGGGTACGTGGCGGCTCGATGCTCACCAGTCATGGCAAGACTTGCCGCTTGATCTCGTCAGAGTAGATCATCTCCCATTGGAGAGGATTCAGGGCGCCGACATAGTTCTCAACGATCTTGCCGCCGCGCACGCACATCAGGTGGGTTTCCGCGAGCGTAAGTCGGCGATTGGTCGCAGGCACGCCATTCAGCGAACCGACATGGTCCGCATGGGCCACAAACCGCACGATCACCCTGCCGTCCTGCGTCACCAGGACTTCCTGAATATCCAACGTGGCGTTTGTCGATGAAAGCGCGACACCCAGCGTGCCGGCGACGACGCGTTTGTATTCCTCCCGGCTCGTTATCGGCGCGTCCGGCTTCAGGCCTGTCGAGACCCAGACATCGGGGGCCACGTATCGGTCGAAGGCCGTCAGATCGCCGCGGCCCAGACCTTGCTCGACAAAACTGCGGACCACGGCTGCATTGGCCCTTTGCACAGCCCGCGACACCGGCATTCCGTTAGTGCAGGCCGCACGCCGGAAGCGATCGCCGACCGTTTCCTGCGCGCTGGCCAAGGTCGCCGGAAGCGCTGCGAGCGCCAAGACTACAAGAGCTGCATATCGTCTGCCGGTGCTCATCTGCACATGCCTTGCTTGAGGGAAAGTGTAGCGGCCCCCTGCGGGGAGGGGGGTGAGGTACGGAGGGGGCCGCAGATCCGGGCTGGCTGCAGGGTCAAGCCAAATTCGCCCAGATCGTCTTGTACTGGCTGTAGTTTTCGAGAGCCTCGGCTCCTTGTTCGCGGCCGTAGCCCGACATCCGGTAGCCGCCGAAGGGCGCGTTCGGATGGTATTTGTGCCAAGTGTTGAGCCAGACGGTGCCCGCCTTGATGCGGTCTGCCAGACGCAGCGCGCGCCCGATGTCGCCGGTCTGAATGCCTGAGGCGAGGCCGTAAGGCGTGTCGTTGGCCAGGCGGATTGCCTCGTCCTCGTCTTCGAACGGGATCACCGGTACGACCGGACCGAAGATCTCCTCGCGGCTGATGACGAGATCGTTGGTGGCGTGCGCGAACACCGTCGCCTCGATGAACAGGCCCTTGCCGTCGATCTGGCGGGTGCCACCACCGGCGGTAAGGCGCGCCGACGAGTTCTTGCCCGCCTCCACATATCGCAGCACCTTGTCATATTCAGCGCGGCTGGCAATCGGACCGATCTGGGTCGCGGGATCGAGCGGATCGCCGAGCACGGCCTCGCGCGCCATGCGCGAAAGGCGCTCGACGAACTCGTCGTAAATCGCCCGCTCGACCAGAATGCGGCTCCCGGCGACGCAAACTTCTCCCTTGTTCCAGAAGATACCCCAGAACGCAGCCTGAAGCGCTGCCTCCATGTTCGCATCTGCAAAGACGATGTTGGGCGACTTGCCGCCCAGTTCCATCGTCAGGTGTTTCATCGTCTTCGCGCCATTGCGCATGATGCCTTGGCCGACACTGGTCGAGCCGGTGAAGGCGATCTTCTCGACCTTGGGGTTCTTGACCAGCGCATCGCCGAGGCTGCCACCCGGACCGGTTATGAGGTTGTAGACCCCCTCCGGCACGCCCGCATCCAGCGCCACCTGGGCAAGCGCAAGCGCGGTCAGGGGCGTGTCTGATGCGGGCTTGTGAACGATGGTGTTGCCTGCCGCCAGCGCCGGTGCGATCTTGGAAGCAGACAGAGCCAGCGGAAAGTTGAACGGCGTGATCGCTGCCACCACGCCTAGCGGCTCGCGCCGGGTGAGGATGCGGACGTCATGCTCGTAGCTTGACCGGTAGCCGCCGTTCATCGCGCTCATGGCAAGCCCGCCGAAAAAACGGAACAGGCCGGAGCAGTGCGGCATGATGATCTCGCGGAAGTCCTTGTAGGGCATCCCCATATCCATCGCCTCGCGGATCGCGAAGTCATCGGCGCGCTCGTCCATGAGGTCCGCCATACGAAACAGGATCTTGGCCCGTTCTTCGTGATGCATGCGGCCCCATGGGCCATCCTCGAAGGCTTCGTATGCGGCATCGACGGCTTCGTCAGCTTCGGCGACGTCCGCCTTGGCGATGGTCGTGGTGATATCCTCGGTAGTTGGATCGATATTATCGATCGTCTCGCCCGATGCGCTTTCACGCCATGCACCACCGATCAAGAGCTGGCCCTTCGGCAGAACCTTGCGGCGAGGAGCTGTGGTCGCAGATGTGTTCATTATACGGACCTCGCCAATTGCTGACTGCGTTGCAAAGTTAGGCAGAGATCCACTGGCGGCGTTAGGACGCGATTATGTAACTTGGACGGGATTGATGCGGAAGTTGGCGGGCGCTGCCGCTCACCCGAAGCGGGGATTGAATTGCCTTGCCTGCACCGCCTGCGTCGCTGGCCTTGTCTGTCACGACAGCCCGCCAACGCTGAATTCTTATTCTCGATACATTCCCCGCAAGCGCAACATCAATTCGTCACGAAGTGTGTCCATCATCGTTTAAGCTAGGACTTGAACAACAAAGTTGGTAAGATCGAACGTATTGAAATACTTTGGATTAAAACTGAATTCTGCGGTGCTGGCGCATTCCGGTCGGTACCTCTGGATGTAGGCAGGGATCAGCGTGACGACGCCGGAACATCGTGCAGCGCCCTCAACCGAGATGGCATCGCATAACAACGGACCTGTCGACTGGTTCGGACTGGAACCAGCAGCTTGGGCTCGATCACCGGAGCGAGAGGCATCCATTGCGCTCTGGCGTCTCGAACAGAGCAAACCCACCGGCTTCAGAGCAGAGCCTTTGGCCGATGCACATATGATCTGCGTACATCTCAGCGGATCAATGGAATGGTCGTTGAAGGCCAATGATCGCAGCTATCAGGCACCATGTGACCCGAATACTTTCTGTCTCGCACGCGCAGGTGAAGCGGCAGATGTTGAATTCGCCAACGCCCGTGTGAGCTTCGCACATTTCTATCTTCCAGTGCGTTGGTTCGAAAGCGACATGGTCGACGCGGCGAGCTCGCGCCGCGGTAGCACCATCGAACTCGTCGATCCCATGAATGCGACATCGTTCAAGGTTGCCGGCATCGCCCGCAGGGCAATCGGCGCGATGCGGAGTGGAGGACCATCTGCGCGACTGACGATCGATGCTGCTTTGATTGAACTCGCTGCAACCCTTGTGAAACACCATTCGACAGCTGTGTCGGCACGGATTGCGAGGGGCGGACTTGCCCCGGCCATAATGCGCCGCGTAGTGGACTATCTCGTCGCCAACCTGGCTGAACCGGTGTCGCTTGCCGAACTGGCAAGCCTTGCCGGAGTCTCGGCGCCGCATTTCTGCCGCGCCTTTGCTGAATCGTTTGGCGTGCCTCCGCATCACTATCAGATCGCACTTCGGATCGATAAGGCTGCGCAGCTTCTGGCCTCGTCAGACTTATCGATAGCAGATGTCGGCATCGCCGTCGGTTATGATGACCCAGCCTACTTCAGCCGTATCTTCTCACATCAGACTGGTCTTTCTCCCAGAGCCTGGCGTGCGGTACGAACTACCTAGACACTGATGTGAGGTCGTGGACGACCTCACGCTTGTGAACCGCGCCGGGATTGCCGAAGGCCCTGACTCCTGAGAGGAAGAGTCTACGATAAGCAAGACGACGAACAAGTTTGCGCCGAAGGTTCGTAAGGCGGTCCGCATAGTGCTGGGCCACGATAACGATGACCGTATCCCACGCGCGACCCACAGTTTCAGCCTAATCAGCGTTTGAGCGCGTAAACGAGACTTGTGATATTGGCTAGAGGCTGAGGCGAGTTTCATTCGAGCCCGCTCGGCCATCAATGATGAGATCATCAAGCGGTTCGCCGAACGCGGCATCTAGCGTCTGAACTGCACTGCGAATTCAGTTGGCGGCGTTTCACCCTGTTTTTTCTCAGTTAATGCGAACGGAAGTGAGGAAGGTTGATTGTGGCGTTGCGCCGACTCTCGCCTTAGGCGCCACGCACCGGGAGCCTGCGGTTTCCGTCTGCGGGTGGCAATCGGCTATCGCTTGAATGAACTGCCTCCGCTTTTGGCTCGCTGCGACGCTCCTGCCGTCCAGCTCACATCACTTCATGCGCACAGCCGATTGCCCGCGAACGACTTGCCTGGCTGCTCTGCGGCTGTGATCGACGGTTCGCTTTGCCTTGCAGAGTGCCCGAAGGCCGACTGTCTGTTTTCTGCCCAATCTCTGCAGTTCTGAAGTCTCGCTTGGGCAAATGCCAAATGTCCGCAGTTGGCAAGACCTGCCACTCAGCCAGCCGCGAGGGAACGGCATAAAAGTCCCATAATGCGGCCTTTCGCTTCCGTCGGCAATCGACCAGACCTGGTCGTTGGCGGCCACCGCGTTGAACGACTGGTTTCGCCAAAAGCCGCCGGGCTGCTATTGGGATCGCCGATCGGCCACGCTTATGACCGAAGCTGGGTGGTATGCTGTCCGTCCGCTGTCTGCCCGGAAAGTGGCAAGCTCGGCAAAGAAGCTTGGCAAGGCTGAGCTGAAGTGCACCACCTTCGGCTGCTCAACATGGCACTTCAGTGGCGTGGAAGCGGCCAGTCAGTCAGCATGGGTTCAAGGCTCGGATCCATTAGCGCAACACGCGCCGATTTTCCGACCGGCGTCGTGAATGAGGGACCAAGCAAGAACATCGTCTGTCGAGCAGGGCGTTGCGATTTGCCTCGACCAGCGGCAATCTACCGTCCGGAGAACACTGGATTGCGGCGTTGCATCATGGCCGTTGCACCTTCCAGAGCGTCGGCACTCCGCGCAAGAGCAGCTTGTGCAGACGGAAGTGCTTCAAACGCCTCCCGTTCGCCGTCCGCCAAGTAGCGCAACGCGGATGCTTTCGTAGCTTGCACGGCCAGCGGGGCGTTATGTGCAATGGCTGTCGCGATCGCTGAAGCGCGCCCAAGTTCCGAGCCCGAAGCTGTGACCTCCTGCACGAGCCCTATCCGGAGGGCCTCCTCGGCACTGAATTTCTCGGCCGTAAGCAGATAACGCATGGCGTTGCCCCAACCGACTTGCTGAATCCAGCGGACCGTGCCGCCACCAGACACCATGATCCCGCGCGACGTTTCGAGCTGGCCGAAAACACAATTGTCCGCAGCGACCACGATGTCGCAGGCGAGCAGAAGCTCAATGCCGACGGTGAATACGAAACCCGACACGGCAGCGACAAGCGGTTTGTTCAGCCTCGCCTTCAGCTGGAGCGGGTCGATCCCTTGGTAGCTTGGCGCAGGCTCAGCGCCCGACATGATTGGCACAAACTTCAACAGATCAAGACCGGAAGTGAAGTTTCCGCCCTCGCCATAGAGAAGGCCGACGCGCAGTTTGGGGTCCCCTTGCAAACGATCAAAGGCATCCGCCAGCCCGCGCATCATCGCCGGGGTGAGACTATTCCGCTTGTCGGGCCGCGATATGCCGATGTGCAGCACATGCCCGTCCACGGTCTGGTTGATCTGTCCGTCTTCCATCATATTGCTTCCATTTTCGTATCGATACGGCGCTACTACAGTGATATGAATTTGGAAGCAAGATGCCGGAGCACGCAAAATGACTCAGCCGCCACGTATCGCCCATCTCGATCCACCCTATGGCGAAGCCGAGGGGCAGGCGCTCGGCCGCATGATGCCAAAAGACAGCCCGGTCGAACCGCTCAAGCTTTTCAGGACTTTCGCCCGCAACCTTCCCTTCGCGACGGCCATGGGACCGCTGGGCGGATACATGCTGTCACGCGGCAGGGATGGCGGCGCGGGCTATGATGTCCGTTCACGCGAGCTGGTGATTGATCGCGTCACTGCGCGCTGCGGATGCGAGTATGAATGGGGCGTCCACATCGCCAGCTACGCACGCCGGGCAGAGCTGACTGACGAACAGATCTACGCCACCGTGCATGGTGAACCGGGCGAAGCCTGCTGGGACGATCGCGACCGCACTCTCCTGTCGATGGTGGACGAGCTCCATGACACCGGCTCGTTGACTGACGCTACCTTCGATGCGCTTCGGCGTCACTTCGATGAGGATAAGATCATCGAGCTCTTCGCGCTCGCCGGATGGTATCATGCGATTTCCTATATTGCGAACGGCTCCCAGACCGAACTGGAGGACTGGGCGCCGCGCTTTCCGGTGCGCCGCGCATGACACCAGCGCACACGCCGCTCGCTGGGGTGCGGGTGCTCGACTTCGGTTGCTACATCGCAGGGCCACTCGTGGGTATGTTGCTCGCCGACCAGGGTGCCGAGGTGATAAAGGTCGATCCACCCGGCGGCCCGGTTTTCGAACACGACGTGAACGCCGTATTGAATCGCGGAAAGCAGCGCGTTTCTGCAGATCTCACCGACCCGGCAGACCAGGCGCGCATCGCCGATCTGATCAGGGGCGCGGACATCGTGATCGAGAACTTTCCGCCAGCGACCCGCGAAAAGCTGCGGCTGCGGGCACAGGACGTGCACGCGATCAATCCTGATGTCATCCACGTTTCCCTGCCGGGCGCGGCCGCAGACGATGACCTGCTTGGCGGCGCTGACGCCTTTGAAGGGATCGTGGCGGCGGTTACGGCGCAGTTCACCAACATCCACGCCGTTCGCGAGCCTTTTGGTCTTGACCCGGTCTACACGCCTTTACCGATCGCATCGGTCTACGCTGGCGTTCATGCCGCAACGGCTGTGGTGGTTGCGCTAACCCGGCGAGCAGAGGGCTACGCAAGTGCATCGATCGAGGTGCCGCTGGTCAACGCGGCCCTTTCTGCGATGTCGAGCCTGCATCTCAGGGTCGAGCGCCAGCCGGAACGCTATGCGGCGCTGCGATTGCCGACGGCACTTCGGTCAATCGCCTTGCCCATGATGCGGAGGTGGGCCCAGATCGGTGGCGAGCCCGCACAGACCAAGCTGCTGGCGATCGCTCGCAAATCGTATCCAGCGTTGATGACCAGCTATGAATGTGCCGACGGAAGACATCTGTATCTGTTCGCCATTGATAACGGGAAGATCGCGCGCGCTGCGCTTGAGGTGCTCGGCTTGCTCGATACGGTGTTGGCTGAAGGTTTCGTATTCGCCGAGCCCTATGCCGCCGGAGACCGGCGCGACAATCTGAGCGAGGCCAGTAACCTGTCGCGCACCCGCCAAGCGCGGCTCAAGGCGCTGATCGCCGGGGTGCTGCGCTGCCGCTCAGCGACCGAGTGGGAGGCCATGCTGAACGCGCGCGGCGTGACCTGCGCTGTGCAGCGAACCACGTCGGAGTGGCTGATGCTGCCCCAACTCGAAGCGGCGGGGTTGGTATGCCAGCTGGATGATCCTGAACTTGGCCAAATGCGGCAACCGGGACCGCAGGCGATGGTGACTGCCGGTCCGCGCCGCACGCGCGCGCCGCAACCCCGCTATGCAAGGGTGGAATTGGCGCAAGCGCGCTGGTCGGATCGTTTCTCAACGCCAGGACCTTCATCACACAGTCTGGACGAGATGCCGACAGCCAAGTGGCTCCAGAAACTCCTCGTCGTTGATCTGTGCTCGATGGTTGCAGGGCCAGTCGCTGGGCGGGTTTTTGCTGAATATGGCGCGCGCGTGATCAAGGTGGAGCCGCCGCTACCGAACCACGGCCCGCGCCTGACCGCTTGGTATGGGCTCGACGTCAATCAAGGCAAAGAGAGCGTGTGCCTTGACCTCAAGAGCCTCGGCGGACGTGACGTGCTTCGCCGATTGCTTCAGCGCGCCGATATTCTGGTCACCAATCATTCGCCCGAGGCAATGAACGTCCTCGGCTTTGCCGAGGATGCGCTGCGCGATCTCAACCCACGCCTGATCACCTGCCGCATCGGTGCATATAGCGGTCCATACGTCGGGCCGTGGGAAACGCGCGTCGGCTACGATCCTGTGCTTCAAGCAGCTGCAGGGATCATGATGCGTTATGGCGACCCGAATAACCCTGAACTCCATGCGATCGCCTCCTGCGTTGATGCACTGACAGGTTACTCGGCGGCATTTGGGGCGGCGGTGGCGCTGTATGCAGGCGGCGGATCGGGTTGTTCAGTCAAAACGTCGCTCGCTGCGGCGGCGACGCTGGTTCAGCTGCCCTTTGCTTTCGAACACTCCGCCCTGACGCGCGCGGAGGCCGCCGGACAAACCGCGAAGGGCGAGAGCGACGCCTACCGCCTGTACCGGGCCAAGGATGGTTGGATATTTCTTGCCGCCCCACGCTTCGGCGCTCGTGCAGTGGCAGCGGCACTGGGCGTGCCAGACACAAACCTTGTCACCATCGAACGTGCCGTGGCCCGCAGCTCGGTCGAAGCTGCGCTCGAAGTTCTGCAAGCCGCCGGAATATCGGCCGTCCGAGTGGAAACGATCGCTTCGCTGGCGGCAAGGATTACCGGCAGAATCGGTCAAGGCATACGATTGGAAAGGCATGACCTCCCGGATCTGGGCGCAGTAATCGTAGCGCAGGGTCAGCAGGTAACGAGCGGTGGTGGGCTAGCTCGGCTTTCGCCCGCGCAGAAGCCTGGCACCAGCACCGAACGGATTATCCGCGAAGTTGGTCTCGATCCGCACGTGCTGTTCGCTTGCGGGGCAGCTGCTCGCGAGATCTCACGTGATTATCTCCCGGCTTGAGGTTAGTGCGATGGAATTCGTCATCAGCAAGGTTGCCCATGTCAGAGAAGCAGGCGGACGAACATCTCGGGGCGAGTGTCCGCCGCCGCACCCCGATGCCCGGTCAAGCGGTGCGAGGATCGCAGAGCGGACGGCCGATCATGGCTGCGCTCGACCTCCTCAGTCGCCGTTGGGTGCTGCGAATCCTCTGGGAGCTCCGACGCGGCCCGCGCGGCTTCAGGGAAATGCAGGCCCTTTGCGACCAGATGTCGCCCAACACGCTTTCCACGCGACTGGCCGAGCTCAAGCAGGCGGGCATCGTCGCCCACACCCCCGAAGGCGACTGGGCCTTGACGCCCCTCGGCCACAAGCTCAGCCCTGCCCTTATGGCTCTGGACGATTGGTCGAAAGCCTGGGAGCGAACGCTCAGGGCTGGAAACAAGACCGACTGACAACGGATGGTCTGCTAGCAGGGGGAAGCGCGGATGCCGCTTGATCCCGCTCAATTGAAGAAGCTGCACGTCCGGTATCCGTTGCGGCGTGCCGTGATCACCGGGGCGGGAAGCGGTCTAGGTCAGGCGTTAGCACTGGAGCTTGCCGGTCAAGGCTGGACCCTCCTCCTCAACGACAATGACGAATCCAGGCTTGAGTCGATCGTGACGCGCTGCAGAGCGCATGGTGCAACAGTCCATGCAGCGCTCTTCGACGTCGCCGACCTCGATGCCCATCGCTCCTTTGCCGAAGCGTTCCTCCACGACCACGGAGGCTTCGATCTGGTTTTTACCTGCGCCGGGATAGGCGTCGGAGGCAACTTTCTCGATGCAGCGCCTGGTCATCTGCGGGAAGTTGTCGATGTGAACCTGATCGGAACGATGTGGGCGGGGAAGATCTTCCTGCCGGCGATGACCGCGGCCCGTGCAGGACACTTCATCACCATCGCAAGCGCGGCAGCCTATCATGGCCTGCCGAGCATTGCAGCCTATGCCGCAACCAAAGCCGCTGTAGTCCAGCTCTCCGAAACTCTCCGCTCTGAACTGAGATCATCAGGTGTCGATGTGACCGTCAAGATGACCACCTTTTACACGTCCAACATCGCCGACTTTACAAGGGGCACCGTTGCCGATCGCGAGAAAGCACGCTCCCTTGTCGAAATGGCGCCATGGACAGCGGAAGCTGTAGCGGACGCGCTGCTTCTCGCTGTCCAGAGACGCAGATTCTATATGGTTGCGCCGGGCCAGGCTCGCTTCCTGTGGCGCTTCAAGCGCTATCTGCCGGATCTCTACCTTCGCCTGGTCCCCGCTCTGTTCCCAAAACTCGAAGCCAAGTTGCTGGCTAAGGCAGCCATGCGAGGATCGCTGTGATGGCCGTTTTTGAGCGTGGTCCAGACGCCAGTCATTATGCAGCAACGTCGGCCGCCGCTGGCCCCTGGTCGCGAGATGCCTGCCATGGCGGCGCCCCTTCAGCGCTCATCGTGCACACAGCGGAAGCTGTTCCGACATTGGCCCCGATGGACGTGGCGCGGGTCACGGTCGAGCTACTCAGGCCCGTCCCGATCGGCGCCCTTGCAGTTCGCTCGAACATCCTTCGGGAGGGCAAGAAGCTCCAGCTGGTCGAAATTGCGA
The DNA here is from genome assembly GCF_057809735.1 of Novosphingobium sp. FG137. NCBI lineage: Bacteria > Pseudomonadati > Pseudomonadota > Alphaproteobacteria > Sphingomonadales > Sphingomonadaceae > Novosphingobium > Novosphingobium sp. FG137. The sequence goes on from NZ_JBMDKN010000002.1 coordinate 428,738, forward strand.
TATCAGCAAACGACGTCAATGTCGCCAAAGCAACGGTGCTGAAGCTCCGGCGAGTGCCCCTGTCGCTTCCGGCCGGAGCCCAACCGCCGCCGTTCGATCGGGCAATGCCGGACGCCGGACAGCCGACCTCGAGCCGTGTCCGCGATGGCTTTGTGGATGCTCACACCACGCTGGCCGTAAAGGGAGGCTTCTTACAGCCCGGCCCTGCCGCGGTCTGGTTCAAGCTTAATCACCCCTTGGTTGAAGGCCAACCGACCAGCGGAGCAATGCGGGCTGTTGCAGCGGCCGATTCCGGCAATGGTATTTCCGGCGTGCTCCCGTTCGATCGCTGGAGCTTCATCAACGCCGATCTCACGGTGAGTTTCTTTCGCAACCCGATCGGCGAATGGATCCTTGTCGATGCGGAAACAGCGTTCGGGCCAGACGGTCGTGCCCTGACACGCTCCCGGCTCGCAGATCGAGACGGTTGGTTTGGGGAGGCCAGCCAGACGCTGCTCATCGAGAAGCGATCAATCTAGACGGGCAACTAGCTGGGCTTACGAGGCAGAGGCGATAAGCGCTTTGTGGATGGTGGCCAGCTAGTAGCTCATTGGTTTGCAATCGGCGGCCGTCGACCGATGCTGAGTGCTTTCGGCCCACAGCTGGAACGGATCATTAATCTGTTCCACCAAGCCGGAACCGCGCCTTCAATGGAGCGGTTACTTCAATGAGTGGGTTTACTGCGGTGAAAGCATGCCAAAAGGCCGCCGCTACAACTCGGCGATCTTCAACTCGATCTGTCTGATTTCATTATCGAGAGATCTGTCCTGAGCCTCATCGAGTGAATCCCTTGCCGTCAGCAATTCAGTTTCTGCAAGCTTTTTCAGGGCTTTGGATTGAAAATGGGGATCTTGGAATTGCTGAATCTCGATCTTGAGCAGGTAGGCGCGTGCGCGTAGCAGCCGTGCGCTGCCCGTTGTGGGGCCGTAGCGCAGATGCTCTGCCCGTTCCGCGCAGTCCAATGCGTGTGCCAAGGCGGCGTCCACATCGCAGATAGCCTCGCGGAACCTTTCTTCCGCCAGATGATCTGTCGCGCATCGGATTCGTATGCTGGCCAGTGCTGCCAGCACCTCAATTCGCCCGCTCGAACTCACACTGCCAGTGAATGCAAGCTCCTCGGCGCGCTCGGCCGACTGCAAGGCAGGTCGGGTCTTCCCGACTGCAAGCTTCAACTTGGCATGATCAACTAGAACCCCGACCCTATCTCCACCGGAGAAACGGCGCAGCCGCGAGGCATTTACATCCAGTAGGGCGAGAACCGTCGCGATCGCCTGGGGGCGGATCAGGTTGCCGGGATCGTCAGATTCCAGATTTCTGGTGCTCAACAGAAAATGGATATAACGTCGGGCGACACGCCCGCTGAGCACAACTGGATCATGATCACTGATCTCACCGATGATTGCGTCATCAGATTCTTTGTACTCGATGGCTTGGTAGAGTGTGCGCGCGTTCGCTGGATCCGGATCGGTCATGCTCACCAGCTCTGCCTCGCGTGCCAGAAGCCGCAACCGCCCCTTGGCGTTCCTGAACCGGTCTGTTGCATGTTGATCGACTGGCTGATCGTTAGACTGCGCCGAGGGGTCCGTAAACTCGTGCTTGCTCAGGAGAAACCGGACGTAGTCGAGCGCACCCAGCAGGCCTGCACGCAGTTCGGGGGCGGCGGTTGCGATTGGTTTCGGCGCATCGCCGCCCGGATTGGCGGCATCGCTGGGGGCAGCCATACCGATCGGCACCGGCGCCTCGCCGCGCAGAACGGCTGCATCGATGAGGCAGCAATAAATGCGAGCAAGCCTGTTAGCGTATTGGACACGTGCCGGATCGCGCACGTACCTGTCCGCGAGGCTGGCCACCTCCTCGACAACATCGTAGCGTTGAGCGTGAAACGCGGAAAGTGCCACCGTCGTCATCAGTTCGATGACTTCGACAGGAGAGAACGGCCCATCCGAATCCAGATGCCGGGGCAATTTGTTCGGGAACTCCAGCACGCCCAGCACTGGTTGATGCACGGTGCCCAGTTCGAGAAAGATGCGTTGGTAGAGTTCAAGCCGCAAGGCATCTTCATCGAAAACCATAGTAAGCCGGAAGTCTCTATCGATATCCTCTTGAAGCAAGCACTTCACCGCAAACTTCAGCGCACGCTTTCCTGAAAAGATGTCATCATCAGTGCTGAAAATCTCCTCCTCGCTCAGCCGAAGCGGTGGTCCGTGAACACCGATTTCTTCACTCCCGTTGTAATTGATCCCAGCCAGAAGCGCGACGAATGCCTGAATATCCCTAGAGGCATCTTCGGACACCCGATTGCCTATGGGTGAGCTCATTTTGGCCTTTTTGATCTGGGCGCGATCCCGCGCGAGCCTTGCAACAAGCCGGTGGCTGCCAAGCGCAAAAGCAGGGTGCAGTTCGCGCAGCGCGCGCTGGAAGCTGGCGGCGATCGGCGCGTCCATCTGCCAGCTTTTCTCATCCTTGTCGGCATCCTCGTCGAAATCGAACTCGTCCGGATCGAACCGCACGACCGGAAGCCGGCGCAGAAATCGTGTGCCCACAATCGTCATGAAGTTGATGAGCGCGCTATCGATGTCCTCAGGCATGTCGATCGTGTCGCCAAGGGTTTGACGCCAGCTCTTGAGCAGCCGACGCAAGCTGTCGGTCCGCAGGCCATCTCCGCTTGCTGAAACAAGGGCTATGGCTGGCAAGAGGTGCGCATCCTTGATGGCGGTGAACAACCTTCCATAGAGGGTCAGACGCTTTTTCTGGCGTTCGGCTTTCGGTGCCCGGAGGAAGGTGGTTATCTGATCCTCGGCCAGCGGACTTTTTTCGTGCAGCAGACTGACAAGGGCGGCGAGTGCAATCAGATCATCCGAGCGCATCCCGGTCTTGGCAAAGCTCGGCTTGAAAGTGACTGACGAAGAGCGATGCTTGATCGAGAGGAATTGCCTGAGATCACCCAGCTTGGGCTCTGGAATGAAGTGTACGTCAAACTCCGGAAGATCCAGTGATATTGGAATATGCCCTGCAACATCTTCGGTGATCGAAGTGGTTATCAGGATACGCGTTTCGGGACAGGCTCTTACGAGGGCAGTGATCAGCCTCGTGATGCCGGAATCGCGCACAGCCTTTCTGCTTCGGTCGACATTGTAGATGTCTACGTCGTTGAAAATGAAGAACGCCGGCAGGTTCTGGTAGTTTTCCTGGATGAACGAGATCGTGCGGTCCAGCGTCATGTTGGCGGGCGGCGTCCGCCGTACCGGGCGATCGGCCAAGCCGGAACCAGCTGCTCTTGCATCGACCTTGCGTTGATATTCATCGAGGAAAGCGAGCACGTCCTGGGCGAGCGCCAGATAATCCATGTCGCTGGCCATCCAGCTTCGCACCGGCAGGTGGATACTCTCGCCGTCGATGCGGCGCCTCACCGGGCTCCTGCGCACCAATTCGAGAGCAAGATTCTCGAAGCCGAGTGAGAGCTGGACAAGGAGCTTTCTCACTGCGCTCTTCTTGCCATGGAACGGTTGGCCCGCAACGATGGTGAGCGGTTTGCGATTCTGGACGAGGTCGAGCAATTCCAGCACCGCTTCATCGGGCTCGGCGATTTCTTCTCCCGCGCTCAGCAACGTGTTGCCAGTGCCCGGCTCGATCACGCGCAGGCCAAGAAGGTCGTCGATCTTGCTGAGCGATGCGGCAAATTCCCTCTCGTCGAGGGAGACAAATGCCGCGTCCGGATCTGGATCGACTGCCAGAAGGGCCACGATCTCGCCATAAGCCGTCGCGAGGTTGGTCCAGGGCCTCGCGATGATGGTGCTGAATTGCTCCAGCTTGTGGGCCGGCAGGCCGTTATCCATCAGATGGCTAGCTGTGTAGCTCTTCATGATCTCCAGAAGGGCTGGCGCTTCGTCGACGTCCTTGGGGCATCTACGCTTCTGCTGACCCGAAATCAGATCGCCAAGATTGGTCTGAAGAGTTGCATGACGCTTGTCGTACCATTGAATGTAGATTTCGGTCTGGTTATCGCGAGCCCAAGCACTGACCTTTATCGCAATCTTCGACGCCCTGCCTTCGATCCCCGCTCGGCAGACCAGCAGGAGCGCCATGACCCAGATCTTGCCCCTGATGCCGACAACCGCCATCTCGCCAGATGTGGAGCCGGACGGTGGAGGCTCTCCCCAGAATTCTCTCCACCGGTCCTTCCCGAAGATCGAGAATAGCACCGGCCGCCCATCCACAAACGCAGAGTAAGTAGTATGCAGTAGCTGCAGGGCGGCGTCAGAATCGCCGTTTGTCAGGTAAGATTGTTCCTTTGCCACGCCCACCCCTGTGCGCAAGGGTCAGGCCCGGGGTCGATCCCCGGCAGCCCCCACCAGCAGTAAAAGGATGGCAGGTGCACTCGCAGTGCACTAGCGGTTTTTTGCAGTGCACTTGCCGACAGCAACGCTGCAGTTGACTGCACCTTGACCGCCGCTTGCTGCCGCAGATTAACGCCGGATTCACCACATATCGCTCGCTGCACCGGCGGGCTTTGCCTCATTCTGGGCCAGCAGAACAGCGATCCAGCTGCTCCGCGGAAGGAGGCCGTGCCGACGTCTCCTTCGCGTGATGCTTCGGCATTCGACAGGACTCTGGTATGGAACACTCGACTGGCACGCAAGGCGCCGACCGTCCCGCTCGCATGTGGCAGCGTGGCTGGTGGACCTCGGCTTCCCGCCGACATGTCTACATCGTTTTGGTTGGCGCAGGCCTGAACTTCACGTTTGTCTCGATCGGCTTCAATGGTGCATTCGGCGCCAGTTGGCCGCTGGCGTTCGCGATCGCGCTTATCGCCATTTCCATCCAGACCGTGCTTTATGAAGAGCTCTTGAACAACGGTCTCCTCGGGTTTGTCTTCGGCATTGGCTTCTGCCTTGCCGCGATCAGTGGCAATGTCGTGCTCGCCGCAGGTGGCATTACCGCAGCCTTCGGCGCCGACAACCTCGGCAGGGCAAGCTTCACGCAGGCCGTTGGTGAGCAGCGGCGCGCAATTCAGGCCTTTGTTTCCAGCATCAACGCATTCGCCCAGGCTGCCGATGGCGTGGCGCGCCACAGCAGCGAACAGTATCTTGTCGAGGGCCGGCAAGGCGGCACTTGCGATGCGAGCCCGCCCGGCTCCAACGGTCCCTTCAGCCGTCTGCGCCAGCAAGACGCCGAGCAGACGAAGCAGGTAAACGCCGATCTGATGGCCGTCGTGGCGGAAGCGAATGCGCTTGATTCTGCGATCGATACGGCAATCGCGAACTACCGCGCGTCGCAGCATGCTAAGTCCGTAAAGGTGATTGGCGATGCCACGATCCGGGCTGGCATGCTCGCCGGCGATGCTCGCGTTGCCGCCGCACGCCAGTTCTTCGAGACGCGTGCGGCACAAGTCCGCAACGGCCGCCCCGATAGCAAGAATCCGGTACACCTTGTGTTCTGCCCGCGCGATCAGGCACTGGCTGGCTATCTGAAGGCAGCACTTGATCAGCCTCTGCCAGTCGCGCCGCCGCGCTTCGAGGCTCCGCCGGTTCCGACCGATGCCACCTCGGTGCAGGGACTGTTCTCCGCCCTTGCCGCGAAGGCGCAATGGAAAGAAGCCGATCTCGGTCCGTGGCTTGCATCGCTGTGGATCGCGCCGGCGCCCGATGGTCTGTTCCTCTATGGGCTTTACCTGCATCGTCGCCGCCGGAATCGGGAACGAACGTTGCGCGGGCGCCAGGCCGAACGACTGGGGATCGATGGCGATTTCGATGCGACCATGCAGCGCGTGCGTGACGATACGCGGCTCAAGGACCTGCACGCCAGCCACATCCGCGAGCACTACTGGTTCGTCGTGAGCAGCGACTGGCTCGCCATCCCTGCATCGGACTGGCAGCGTTGCCACTGGGCCAGTGGCCTTGTCGATATCGGCGAAGCCTTTGATGCGGGTTTCCGTCTCGGCCGCGAATTGCCGAAGGGCGCGCAGGGTTTTGATGCCGCCACGACCTACCGGGTGTTTGCACTGCGCAAAGAGGTGTGGAGCAAGCTCGAGATCGAGACGATCCGCAGCATCATCGGGAACCTGAATCCTGAATCGCCCCCGCCCGAACAGCCTACGTCCAACCGCCCCGAACCCGATCAGGCAAAGGATGCAGCATGAACACCTTGCGCTTCATTCGCGTGGACTCAAATCTCGCGATCCAGCTTAGAGTGGCACTCTTGCGGCGCTCGTGGCTGTCCTCGAGCAGCACAGCAGCGACAGAGGCAGCGCGGCAAGCGGCCAACGACCAGAACGAAACCGCGCAGCCGGGCGCCGAAAATCATCACGCTGCGCCGCAGGATTCTGCGGCGCACCCTGTGCGGCAACCAGAAACGCGCCCCGCAGGAGCACAAGGCGGCCTGACGCTCGCTTGGAGCAGCGATGCAGCGTCCGACCGGGCTGAGCTGGTACAAGACGATGGGCAGCAGTCGTTCGACTTCGGGGATCACGGGGTCGTGGTTCCGATCTTCTCCCGGAGCGGCCCGGGCGGCGACAATCTTCGCAGCGACGGCATCAGCAAACCGGGCACGGCGCCGGTTCAGGGAGCGCCGTATGGGAACTCCCGGCGTTTCGCGCTTCGCTTCGGCTTTTGGACCGGTCTCACGCTGACCGGGCTGGCAGCGGCTGCGACGATGGCTGTCCCTGCCTACTCCCTGGCGACCAAGGACGCTGCCGAACGCAAGATGCAAGAGTTGACCGCTGCCCGCACCGGCGTGATCGTCCTCGATGCTGATGGAGCTGAGCTTGGTTTGTTGCCGCAACCTCACGGTGATCCGAATCACGTCGCCTGGCCGCAGGAAGGCCGCAATCGCGACTTGATGAGCGGTCTGACGAGGCTCGAAAGCAACTGGGAATACTTCGGGATTTCGCCGCTGCGCGCTGCGATGGCCATGGGCTGCTTTGCGACCGTTGCACCGCTGCATGGCAGCAGCGCCGCAAAACGTAGCTGCGGCGGCGGCTCGACCTTGCTCATGCAGGCATCCACGCTCGCGCGGGGCGGCAAGCGGGGGCGCAGTCTGGGCGAGCGCAAGGCGACCGAGCTCTCCGACGCGGTCGGCCTCAGCTGGAACATGACCCCCGGGTCCGAGGCACGCGAACGCTTCCTGCTGACCAACCTGCCATTCGGCGATGCTGGCCTGCCGATCGCGGGTGTTGTCAACGCCGCGCATGTTCTGACTGGGCGGCGGTTGGAGGATCTCGAACTCGCCGATTCCCTGATTCTTGCAAGCGCAGTCAAGCGCCCCATGGCATTCTATTGCCGTGATGTGACCTCGGCGGAGCGAGAGGATATCCGCATGCGGTGGAGGCAGCTGCGCAACCGCGCCATCTATGCGCTCGACAGGGAGTTCTCTGCCCGGCCAGACTACCGCACGATCCGGACGAAGCTTCTGTCGATGCCGGATCGTTTTCGTCCGGCAGATTTGCCCGCGAACCTCGGCACAGGGCTTTCGCCGCGCAAAGCCTGCCTCGCCTCGGCCAACCCGTTGCAAAAATTTGAGATTTTGGACTCAAGCATTCGTAACGTTGCTGTCGATGAAATCTTGGCGCTTCCGGTCATTGCGGGGCACCCGATCACCGGCGTGCGTCTGGGGGCGCGGCTTGCCGACCAGCGCGGTTTCAAGGCCGACGTTGAACAGACGCTCGCCGGCATGCAGGCAGCTAAAAACGAGGGGCAGTGGTTGCGCAATCTCGTTCCCGGCAACAATCCATCGTTGCCTGGAGCAGGCCCCGCCGATGTGCTGGCGTTTACAACCGACAAGGCGGGGGTTCTCCAATCGCTCTACACCTCCAATGGCCGCCCCCTGCTGTTCGAACAGCGGCGACTTGGCTCGGTGTCAAAGCTGGTGGCATTGCTTGCGCTGGCACGTGCCGGACGAACCGTCGACACCGTCTTGTGCAACCATGCATACCGCGGGCTTCAGAATGCGGGCGGCGACAGGGGCTTTGCGGACTGCAGGGATCCGCGCGCGAGGACTAAGATTGTCGATGCCTTTGCCGAATCGAAAAGCCTTCCGATTCTTGACGAACTGCGCAAGGTCGATCCGCGGCTCCTTGCCGAGACCGCCAGGCTCGCCGGTTTGCGCGATCCAGGGAACGACTTGCCCTATGCGCTGGCCTTCGGAGTGGCCGAAGGTCGGCCTGCAGAGCTTGCCGCATTGGCATCCGCAATGGCCAATGGCCTTGCAGGGCAAAGTCCGGCAGACGCGCAAGCTGCGGTGCCACATGCCATCAGCAGCTATCGCCGTGACGGCAGCTGGCATCGCTTTCCGGCAAGGACAATCGATCTTTCAAACTATTTCGCCAGCTCGACGGCCAGGACATTGATAGCTGCGGCGGGAGGTGCGGCGCTTCGCTCTGGCCGTGGCACCTTGCGAGCGGCGGTCGGAAATGTGCCTGCGGGCCGCTTCGAGATTGCCAAGTCGGGCACAGATGCACGTGAGGGCTTGAGAACCTACGCAAAGACTGCGTTGGGCAGTCGAGACGGGTTCGGGTGGATGGCTATGGTTGCAGCGGACAAGGGACCCGTCGGCGAATCCAGGGTTCAAGCGATTCCATTAGTCAAGCTTACCCGCGATCGTGCAGCACGCATGCAGGGCGATTCGCCATCAACGGTACTTAAGCGATCGACTGCCAAGACCACCGAATGATCCCCCAACCTGGCACACCCAAGGGCTGAGTCTTCCACATGTTATGGATGCAGAGACTAAACGCTGCCCCAGTATCGGGACAAGACATTTCCTTATTTCAATTAGAGCCAGCCGTTCCCGTTTGCTACAGAAAGTGCCGTGTCCTGCCGAATGCAGTCATTCAAGCGGCGAACCGGGAACGGCAGCTTAGTCCCAGTTCGCGTCATTCGTAATGCAGCGTTGGCACAGTAGCGTACAGGGTTGCGACAACGCGTCGTACCAGCAACCCGACCGCTCTGCTGAAGGGCGCACTGATCACGCCCAAGTCCAAGCACCATTCCGCAATTCCGGATCCCAAGGAACTTGGGGGTCTGCTACGCAACCGTCCCAATGGCGCTCGCAATCCGTGCCCAGCGCGCAGGCGGCCCAACGGCGGGGTTTGGGAAGACTCGCAGGCCTGGCGGTCATTCGTCTGGCCGTCCCGGCTAACCAGCTTCTGACCCAGAGGCGTTCGTCGCGTGAGCAAGTTGTCGGCCTCAGCGCGGACGTGCCATGCGGCGTATAGCCTGTGGTGGCTGCCCATAGCGGGTCACAAAGGCCCGCCTCATGCGCTCCGTATCGTTGAAGCCGACGGCCCGTGCGATGACATCCACTGGCTCAGAACCGTCCTGCAGCCGCAGATAAGCCGCTTCGGTGCGCAGTCGCTCGATCGCCTTGGCGGGCGTCTCCCCGGTCTCCTTCCGAAACGCGCGCCCGAACTGGCGCGGGCTAAGCCTCGCGGTCTCGGCCAGCCTCTCGACCGGCAGCGGCTCCGACAGGTGCTCGCGCGCAAAGGCGAGAGCGATCCGAATCCGGTCTGAGTCGGGCTCAAGCTGCGACAGTGCAGAAAACTGCGATTGGCCGCCCGGTCGTCGATGATAGACGACCAGCTCGCGGGAAATCTGGCGCGCCAACTCAACGCCGTGATCGGCCTCGATCAACGCCAGTGCCAGGTCAATGCCGGCAGTAATGCCCGCCGAAGTCCAAATCCGACCATCGGCGACATAGATGCGATCCATCTCTACCGACACGGCCGGGAAGCTCTCCTGCAGGTCGCGCGCGCGTGACCAATGGGTCGTTGCCCGCCTGCCGTCCAGCAACCCTGCCCCGGCGAGCAGGAAAGCACCGGTGCATATGCTCGCGATCCGGGTGAGGCCGCTTGTCAACCGCCGCACAGTCGCGATCTCATCCTGACAGCGCATGGCGTCGATCGCTCCGCCGATCACCAACAGCGTGTCGAATGCGGTATCGTCGGCTGAGGCCGTCTCGATCCGCAAGCCCGCACCGCTCGTCATCGGCCCGCCCGTCCGCGACAGAATGAGCCAGCTGTAGAACTGCCGCCCAGCCGCAGCATTGGCCGCCTGGAAGGCGTCCAGCGGCCCTGCCAGGTCGAGAAGCTGAAAGCGGGGAGGGATATAGAAGCCGATGCGATGAGCCATGTCTCTTTTTAAGGGATCATTGTCCTTTGCGCCAGTGGCGCCGTCGCTAAGATCGCGCGCATTACCTTTTCGAGGGACAAACCAAATGCTGCCGACCAATGCCACCCTGCTCGTGATCGACGTTCAAAAAGGCTTTCTGGAGGCGTCTTGGGGACCGCGCAACAACCCGGACGCTGAAGCCAACATTGCAGCGCTGATAGCGGCTTGGCGCAATGACGGCCGACCGGTCCGGCACATCCACCACGCGTCCCGATCGCCTGCGGGTTCCTTCTTCCGCGGCACGCCCGGCCATGATCCCAAACCCGATTTCGTGCCCGCGACTGGGGAGCCGATACACGTCAAAGATGTCAACAGCGCGTTCATCGGGACGAGCCTGGAACAGGATCTGCGCGATGCCAGCGTAGACACGCTTGTCGTGGTCGGATTAACGACGAACCATTGTGTGTCTACCACGGTTCGCATGGCGGGTAATCTCGGCTTCACCGTCTACCTAGTCGAGGACGCAACCGCGACTTTCGACCGGATCGGGCTGGACGGGAAGATGCGCCCTGCAGCAGAGGTCCACGCCGCCGCGCTCAGCGACCTGTCAGAGGAATTCGCGACGATCGTCAAGACCGATACTGTGTTGCGCGCCTTGGGCGCAAGCGAGCCGCCTGTCGCTGCTTAGCTTCGTGACAATCAACCTCTACCTTGCCTTTGTTGCCACGAACGCTGTCAGGATCGTGGCCCCTGGCTCGACTCGTGCTTTCCGACTTGCTGCTAAGGATCGCGATGAGCAAGGTCCGAAGCCACTGATGCGCAGGGTCCGATTTCAGCCGCGAATGCCAGGCAGCGCTGACAGGGAGCTCAGGCAACTCCAACGAAACCGCGAACAGCGCAAATCCAACATGACTGCAAGATCTTGCACTATGACACTTGGCGCACAAGCAATCAGGTCTGAACGCTGCGTGGCGATGGCAGTGGAAAAGATACTCGGCGTTTCGAGGCGAATTTCTCGCGCCTGACTTACAGCTGCCAGAGCCCGGCGCTTTGTTGCTGGAACCTGAGTCTCGCAGATGGTCTGCGATTTTTGGAACGGCGGATCACGCAGCGACCATCGCTTGAACAGGCGACAAAGTGAAAAACCGATATTGATTCTGTTTTTTGTTGACCACCTCGGGGGATGACGTAGCTTGCCATGGTTTGCGGCCGCAAAGCGCAAGCCTGCAAGGAGGTACCCCTGCTCATCCCGCCATCTGAAGAACCCGCTCGGCTCACTGGATCCCTCGGCCCGTGGCAGTATTTTGCCCTTGGCTTCGGCTGCATTGTCGGTTCAGGCTGGCTGATCGTCGTCGGGCAATGGCTTGCGCTTGCCGGCCCGGGGGGCGCGGCGCTGGGCTTTCTGATGGGCGGCGCGATGATCGCCGTGATTGGCTGGAGCTATGCAGACCTGACGCGCGCGATGCCCGAAGCCGGTGGCGATTTTCTATATGCGCTCAACAAGCTCGGCCGTTTTCCGGGCTTCCTCGTCGGCTGGTTCCTGCTGCTTTACTATGTTGCCACCTGCGCATTCGAAGGTGTCGCCTTGGGCAGCGTGGCGCAGATGTTGGCCCCCGGATTGCTGGCGGAGCCGCTTTACACCATAGGCAAGACCGGGGTCTCGCCTATGGCCATCCTTGTGGGCCTGACAGCGGGGTCCTCGATCTTCATACTTAACAGCTGGGGCATCCGCGCTGCTGCCCGGTTTCAGGCGATCGCAACATATGGCTTTCTCGCAGTCGCCATATGCATTCTCGCTCTTGTCGGCCTACACGGGCACGCGGCCAATCTTTCGCCATTTATCGTAAGCCAAGCAGCAGCCGAGCCGTGGCAGGGCGTCCTGACGGTCTTCGTCATCAGCATCTTCATGATGGACGGCTTTCAGGCCGTCGCGCAGGCGGTCGAGGAACGGTCGCCCCATGCCCCGATGCATGTCGTCAGCCGCGGGATTGCCCTTTCGATCCTTGCAGGGACGCTGTTCTACGTCTTTGCCATCCTCGCGAATGGCCTAGCCCTGCCCCGCCCCCAGATTGCGGGAAAGCCGCTTGCGACCGCCATCGCCGCCCACGCACTGCCCGGTGGCTCGCTTCTGGTAACGGCATTGCTGCTCGCCGGCATGGCATCGCTGCTCAAGACATGGAACGCGATGACGATCATGGCCGTGCGATTGCTGGTGGCGATGAGCCGGCATGGCTTCACGCCGCGTGTCTTTGCCCGGCTTTCTGGCCCCGGCCAGGTTCCCTTCGCAGCGATTGCCGTGGTTTCAACCTGCAGCCTGGCAGGCCTCATGTTCGGACGAGCAGCGATTGATCCGATCATCGCGATGGCATCGATCACGCTGGGGTTTGTCTACGGCGGGACGTGTCTGGTCGCGCTGCGCCTTCGCTTTCACGCAGGTCCCCGGGCCTTTGCGATGCCGGCCGCCGGTATCGGCGCATCAACGTTGATCATCGGCATCGCCATTCCCGAGCCGTTCCGCCACAGCAGCGGCCTTCCCGTGGAATACGCAATCCTCATTGGCTGGCTGATTGCGGGACTGGCCTACTGGATCATGGTGCAGCGGCGTCGGCCCGGATGACACTGGGGCGCTTTTGGCGGCGCTGCACGATAGCGATCGTCAGCAGCGCGCCGGTAAAGCCTATGGCCGCGTTAAGCAGCAAGGGCAGCACCAGAGCCGGCATGCCGAACGCAGCAACGACGATGAAGATGCCGGTCTCCTCCTGCCGCACCTGATGGGCCATCAGGATGGCCACACGCCGCTCTGCCGAAGCGCGGGTCAGTGAAGCGATCGTGAGGCCGAGAGCTGCTGCGGCCACATTGTAGGCCAGCACCGGCACGAAGGCATTGCCCAGCGCGGATATGAGGGAGGCGCGTTCGGACAGGATGAAGCTGCTGAAGATGAGCAGCACTACGATCCCGCCGACTGTCTTGACGCGGCGATGCCACACCAGCGCCCGCAAACCAATGGCACGGCGCACCACCATGCCCAGGCTCACGGGCGCGGCAACGACCAATCCGACCCGCGCCACAGTCTGTCCCCATGGCAGTGCGACTGCCGTCTCATGCACTCCGGCAATGGGGCCGAGCACTTCGAGTGCAGCGGGTGTCACCAGCACAGAAAGCAGGCTGGTCATTGCCAGCAACAGCACCGAAAGCGCGAGATCAGCTCGGCCCTGCGCCGCCAGGACAGTCGAAATCGCACCGGCCGGGCACGATCCGATCAGCAGCAACGCCAGCCGGATATCGAGCGGCGCCTGGCACACGCTACCCACCACGATGGCGACAAGCGGGAGGCCCACCGAAACGGACATCAGGTAGCCCAGCATTCGCACGGGCTCCTGCCGCAAGGCCGCAAAGGCTGACGGGGTAAGCGCAAGCCCCATGCCGAACATCAAGGCCGCGAGTGTCAGCGGCAGTGCAAGCGCGGCTAGCACCGTACGGCCTCAGCCGGGCAGCCGTGGTTCGCAATTTCGCTTTTTCTCATTTCGGGCGTGCTTTTCCCGATGCGAGCCGTGCCAGCGTATGAGACGGATCCGTGCCGATGACCGCCCGGTACCACAAGGTCGCCTGCTGACGGACAAAGACGTCCGGCCCTGCGGCAACTTCGGCGAGATCCGTATTGCCCTTCGCGATGAACACCGACCAGACGAAGTCCTCTAGGCTGGAGAGGAGCCAGTGTGCGGTGAACACTGCCGTCGGCCCGTTGGTAACTTCGCCTGCCAAACTGCGCGCGCGCTCGATAGCCTTTTCGAGGCTGCCGCGCAGGATCTCACGGTTCTCGCGCCATGCACGATAGGCCGTCGATCGGCGCATGATCACGGTATAGATCAGCCGGGTCAGCAGCGGATTGCGGACGTAGCTCTGATAATAATTTTCGATGATCTTGTAGGAAATCTCGAAGAAATCGCTCTCCCAATCGATATTCCCGACAATTTCCTCGTGATAGCTGCTGCTGGCTTCCGCGGCCATCTCCTCAAGCAAGGCATCCTTGCTCTCAAAGTGGAAATAGAACGCGCCGATCGTCAGGCCGCTCGCCTGGCAGATCTCCTCGAGCGTGATGCCCTTCCAACCAAGCCGACCGTATAGCCCAAGGGCGGCATCCTTGATCGTCGCACGGGTGCGGATGCCCTTGGGCAGCATGCGTTTCTTGCGGACAGGTTCATTCATGCAACGGCGGCCTTGATTCAAAGACGGGAGCGCACAGCGTCACGGCAAGTCTGCCGCACGCAGGCGTAGCGCAGCGCGATCAACCTTGCCAACGGGCAAGATCGGCAGTTGATCGGTCAGTGTGTAGGATTTCGGCAGTTTGTAATTGGCTAGATACCTGCGGGCATGCTCCCTGAGCATGGCTTCGGTAAGCACGGCCCCGGGCACAGGAACCACGAAGGCATGGCCGACTTCGTGAAACATGGGATCGGGCCTGCTGACGACGACCGCCACGGCGACGCCGGAGTGTGCTTCGAGCGCGGCTTCGATTTCAAGCGGATAGACATTGTAGCCACCCGATTTGAACATTTCCTTGGCCCGACCGTGCAAGTGGAAGCGCCCCTGCTCATCGCGCAGGGCGAGATCGCCGGTCTTGAACCAGCCATCATCGGTAAAGGCGGCCTTCGTGGCCTCGGGCGCATCGAGGTAGGAGTGCAGCACGCCGGGCGAGCGGGTCTGGATTTCGCCGATCTGGCCCTCACCGCAGATCGTGCCATGATCGGGATCGGCGATCCTGACCTCGTAGCTCGCTTCGGCATGGCCGACTGTCTCGACCAGTTCGTCAAGATCGGCATCGGGCGCGGTGAAGCAGATGCTGCCGGTGGTTTCGGTCATGCCGTAGAAGTTGTGCATCGGCAGCCCAAAGTCGGCCAACTGCTCCGCAACGGCGCGCGGCATCGGCGCGCCGGACCACAGGATGCGGCGCACATGAGCAAAGCGCGCCGGATCAAAATCGGGATGCGCCATCAGCATCTGCAGCATGGTCGGCACGCCGCCCCAGACCGTGATCCGCTCGCTTTCATAGGCCGCGAGCAGGCGATCCGGATCGAACGAGTCGACGAAGATCTGCGTTCCGCCCTGAACCAGAATCGTCGTCGCCGTATCGCAGATAGAACCGACGTGGTTGATCGGGAGCGGATTGAGTGAGCGCCCCGCATCCATGCCATAGTGGTGCGCCTGAACCCGAGAGCAGGCAATGAGGCCCGATTGCCGCAGCAATGCCCCTTTCGGCTTGCCTGTCGTGCCCGATGTATAGACCAGCAGGCAAGGCTCGGCCGGGTCCGGATCAGGGCCAGAGAGCCGCGCGCGTGATTTGAGCAAGACATCGTGGCCCGGGAACGAACCACGCGGGCCATCAAGCAGATACGCGCCGCAAGGTGCAGGAAATTCGGCCTGCAACTGCTCCAGTTCGGGCAGGAAATCGCGATCGCCAATCGCGCCGCGCGCGAGGATGAGTGCGGGTCGGGCGTGCCCGACAAGATAGCGCAACTCATCCATCGTATAGCGAGGGTTGAGCCCGACCCAAACCGCCCCGGCCTTGACCGCGGCGAGGAAGGCGATCCATGCGTCGGTATGCGGCGGCGCGAGCGTCGCCACCCGGTCACCCGGCTTGACCCCGGCCTCGCGCAGCCCCGCCGCCAGCATATGGACCCGCTGCGCAAGCGACGCATAGCTGTAGCGCGCACCGCCGAGATCGGCGGCCGCTTCTCGATCGGGATCGATTTGCGCGAAGTGATCCAGATAGTCGATGAGCCGCGGGAAATCGGGGACGGCCGCGCGCTGGGTGGGGTTCCAGGTGGGCAGTCTATTCATAGACGAGCACCAGCCACTGCGCTGTCATGGCCGGCTTTTCGTGGCCTTCGCTTTCGAGCGTCACGTCCCAGGTCAACATCACACCGTTATCAGGGCGAACCTTGGCATCCTGCAACACAAATGCAGCACGGATCGTTTCGCCGACCAGCACCGGACGGATGAAGCGGACCTTGTTGAGACCATAGTTCACATGCTGCGTGATGGCGGGATGGCGCGGCATCTGCTCGATGAAGTGCGTGAGCAGCGATAGCGTCAGGAAGCCCTGCGCAGCGGGCTTGCCGAACGGACCATGCTGCGCCTGCCGGGGATCGATGTGGTGCGGATCGAAATCGAGTGTGACCCCGCCAAATGCGGTGATGCGGTCCTGCGTCATGGTGAACCACGTGGTGTGCCCCACGGTTTGTCCGATCTGGCCGGCGAAGTAGTTGGCAGCCTGCATTACAATATCTCCGCGAATGATGACTTTGAAAGGATCTGACGGCCTGCTTCAGCGCGCGGCCAGCTTGTGTGCCGGCTCAAGGCGCAGACGCTGCATCAGGAACGCGGCCTTGAGCGCTGCCGAACCGTCGTATCCGGTTGGCACGTCAGCCGTGTAGCGATTGACCGCGATAGAAAGCTGCTGCGCGGGGCAGTAGTACATGCTCGAACCCCAGAAGCCCGAGTGGCCCCAGCATTCCACGTCATCGACCACCACCTTGTGGATGCCCAGCGCATAGGACGTTGGTGTTCCGTCCAGATCGTTGACCGCCGGAATGGCCTTCATCAACTCCAGCGTCCTGGTCTTGTGGAAGACCTTGCCGGTCATCAGCGCGCTGATGAAATGGGCCTGATCTTCCAGCGTCGAGATGAGGCCGCCGCCGCCATAAAGATCGAACGAGGGATCGACGCCCGAGACATCCTGCCCGCCGATCGATTGCCCGGCCCGCGGCGGAGCGCCGGCGGGTACAGGTTCCAGCGTTTCGAACCAGGTATTGCGCAGGCCAAGCGCGGCGTAATCGATCAGGCTGGCGTAGGCCGCAGCTTGCGTCTTGCCGGTGGCGCGCTCGATGATATCGCCCAGCAGCACATAACCCGTATCGCTATAGCCATACTGCGCGCCGGGCGCGCCGAGGGGCTTCATCTTCATGCCCCATTGCACTTGCTCAAGCCGGGTCCAGCGCTTGCCCGGCTGGGCTGCGACTGCGCCCTGGTAGGCCGGATCCATGGCGTAATCCGGCATGCCGGACGTGTGATCGAGCAGTTGGCGGACCGTGATCTGGCCCGCGGGGTAGCCCGTGCCGGTCAATGCCGCCTCGAGTTCGGGCGAAATCAATCCCTTGATCGGCTGATCGAGTTGCAGCTTGCCGTCTTCGACAAGGCGCAGGATGGCAACGGCCGTGAACGTTTTGGTCTGGCTGGCGATGCGGAAGGTTTCGCGCCCATCAAGCGGCTCGGGCGAACCCAGCTTGCGCGTGCCGGCTGCCACAACGCCCTCGACGCCGATCTGCGGCGCCATCACATAAGCCGCGCGCGCGGGCAGGCCGAACTTGTTGACGGCATTAGCCACAGAGGCCTGGACAAGCTCAAGACCCGGTGCCGCACCCTTGGTATCGGGAACCCAGACGGGCTCAGGCACCGCCAAGACGCAGCGCTCATCAAGCTTGGCGCCCGGCGCGCTGACGAACTGCGCGAGCAGATAGGCAAAGCAATTGGTCTGATCGAGGCTGACCGCGTGCTCGGTCCACGGGAACACAATCATGTGCGCCTTGCTAAGGCTGTTTTCGGCAATCCGCCCGTGGAATGGCGGCGCAACCGAGTCATGCTCGCCATAAAGCAGCAAGGTCGGCGCATCGCCCTTGGGCGGTTGCCCCTGCGCGGGATCGACACGTGCGAAACCCCATTCCTTGCACACCTTGCGCTCGAGCAGTTCCTCACCGCGAACAACGCCGATTGTCGTCTTGCCCCAGCCATCGCGGATTGCAGCCTTCATCGCCGCATCGCCGGGATGAGTCGCCACCTCTTCGGCGCAGAGCATGCCGACCTGCTGCGCAATGTGGCCGCTGGTGCCCGGATACCGCGGATCGTGCGCCTCAGCCACGGGCGCCGACTTCGCATAAATCTCGCGCGTGGCGAGGATCGGGCCGAAATCGCCTCGGCCGGCCGCCATCACAGCCGCCGGCACGCGCGAGAACCCGTCGATGCCGGGATGATAGAGCGACCATGCAACAAGGCCCATGAATTCACGGGCGTCGAGCGTGTCGGGCTTGCCAACGGTGGTGATCTGCACCGGCTTAGCCGCAAGGCGCGCGATGGTGGCCTCATAAGTCGCGCGCAGATCCGGGAACTGCTTGCCGCACCGCTCGGCCGCACGGCACCGCGCGAAGAAATCGCTCACTGCGCGCAGGCGGTCCCAGCCGGAAAAATGTGCGCCGGTGATCTGTGCGGAATCGAGAATCATCGAGCGCATCGCACCCGGATCCTTGCGGAGCAGCGTGGTCGCGACCCGGCCGCCGTAAGAAACGCCATAGACGTTCCAGCTCGCGACCCCGAGGGCCTTGCGCAGATCAATCAGGTCATCCGCCGCCGCTGGTGTCATGTAAGAATTGAGATCGGCGCCCCGCGCCCGGATCTCGGCCTTGCAAGCCGCGACCGATTTGGGTCCGGTATATTCGGGCACCGAAACCCAAACGAGATGATGCGGCTGGTCGGTATAGGACGGCACACTCTCACACCCGAAGAAGGGCTTTGCCAGCGGATTGCCGCGCTGCTCGACCACGATCACATCACGGCCCAGGACCATCGGTAGCGCGCCGAGGCCGCTGACAACCGAAAAGCCGGCCCCGGTCCCGCCCATGAGGAAGAGGAACGGATCCTTCGCCTTCTTGGCCTGATCTGGCGCAGGGATCACGGCGACCGGCACACTGATCAATCGCGTTGCCCCACCGTCACGGCGTTCGGGCACCTGCAGTTCGGCGCAGCGCGTACCAGCCGGAGCGCTGACCGGGCAGGCGTCCAGCCATTTCAGCGATGGAGCATGAACCTGGGCAGGAGCGGCAGACGCAGAAAAGCCGCCCGTCAAGGCAAGCAGGCTGGCGCCGATCCAAGCCCCGACTCGCGTACTGTAATTCGTCATTCGCTTCTCCTCCGGCATCGGGATCGACCTGAATTTTGCAACGCGAACGCCGCTTAGCCGCCCGAGTATGGACGAGTCATATTCCGAACCTAATTCGGTTACAAGTGTTCTCAATCTGATGACGCACCCTGATTACCGGGCATAATTTGTCTGTTTTTCAATATATAAGACATATTTTTGACCGGGCATCGCTTTCTTGACAGTTTAAAAATTCTAGATAGATTATCTTTTTATCCGCTCATCCCTGGGGGTAGCGGAGCAAAATTCCAGACAAAGGGGGGCTTCAAAGATGGGTGGAAAGTCATGGGCGCGGCAGCGGACGATTTATCTGGTGGGCGTTGCCGCGATCGCACTTGGTTCAACACCCGCCCTGGCGCAGGCGCCGGCAGTTGACGCACCGTCCTCAGCGGGAAGCGAAAGCCCAGAAATCGTGGTCACGGCGGCCAAGCGCGCCGAGAACATTCAGGATGTGCCCATGGCAGTCTCGGCCATCAGCGGCGATGCGCTGGCCGCAACCGGCATAACCGACGTCACCGGGATTGCGACCAAAGCTCCTGGCCTTTCCTTCCAGCGTGCTGACCGTTCGCAGAACCGCCTGTCGATCCGCGGGCTCACCAGCCTTTCCGGCACCGTCTCGGAATTTCCGATGGTCGGCGCCTATGTCGATGAAGTGCCGATCAGCGAAAACGCCATTCCCGATGTCGGACTCGTCGATCTGGAGCGTGTCGAAGTGCTGCGCGGACCGCAGGGCACGCTTTATGGCGAAGGCTCGATGGGCGGTACGGTGCGCTTCATCAGCCGCAAGCCGAACCTGACCAAGATTGAAGGCTTTGCCACGGGCGAAGTTTCCGGAACCCGCGGCGGCGGAACCAGCTACTCAGGGTCTGCCGCGATCAACCTGCCGCTGGTGACTGACAAGGCAGCGCTGCGGGTCAGCGGCTTCTATCTCGATGATGGCGGCTTCGTCACCAACGTGGCGAACGGCGCGCGCAACGCCGATGCCTTCCACCGCTACGGCATGCGCGGAACCCTGCTGCTGAACCCGGTCGAACGCCTCTCGATCACGCTGTCGGGCGCCTATCAGCTCTTCAAGGGCGGGCTCGCACCGGCGGTGTTCCTCGAAAAGCTCGACGGCGTCACTCCGTCACTGCTGACCACTTTTGGCGGCAACGTAGCCTATCGGCAGGCCCCCACCTTCTCGCGCGACGAACTCTACATCGCCAATGGCGTGGTCACCTACGATCTTGATTTTGCGACGATCACGTCCTCGACTTCGTACTACAACCGCAAGAACAGCGGCGCGCTCGATGAAACGCAGACGGCGCGGATCGTCGAAGCGGGCTTTTCCCCGGTCACCCAGGCGCTTGGGCTGGGGCCGCTGAAACTGACCCAGGGCGTGCAGACCAAGTATACCGGCCCGAACGAAACCTTCGCGCAGGAACTGCGGCTGTCGTCGAATGGGAAGACCCGGCTGCGCTACACGCTGGGCGCCTATTTCCGTACCCGCAACGTGAGCTTCGGCAACGACACGCGGGCGCCGGATATGATCGCGCTCAACCAGATCCTGCTCAATGTCCCGCCCGCCTTCGGTGGCCCCCTCTCGTCCAATCCCACCTATCAGGGCGAATTGCAGATCGCGAACGCCGATGTCGCCTATCGCCAGATCGCCGTGTTTGGCGAGGCGACTTACGGGCTGACGGACAGCATCGATCTGACCGCCGGCCTGCGCTACGCCAACGAGCGGGTGCGCGGCAGCCAGTCGCTCACCGTCCCCAACTTCACGTTCGGGCCGGGGTTCCTTGTCCTCAATTCGGTGAGCTTCCCGAATATCAGGAAGACCGAGAGCAAGGTGCTCTGGAAGGTCGGCGCATCCTACAAGCCGTCGAAGGACGTGCTGCTCTATGCGCAGGCGGCTACCGGGTTTCGGCCGGGCGGCGTGAACGCCCGCGCCAATCCCGCACCTGGCGCGGATTCGCCCGTCACGTTCGGTTCGGATTCGGTGACCAGCTATGAAATCGGCGCCAAGACCGAGTGGCTGGACGGCGCGCTGACGATCAATCTGGCTGCCTACCTGTCCAAGCTCAAGGACGCGCAGTTCAGCGATGTCCGCAACACGCTCTTCCCCGTCATCCGCAATTCGGGCGGCGCGGATACCAAGGGCATCGAGCTGGAACTGACCGCGCGTCCCACCCGCAACCTGACGTTCGGCGTCGCCGCCACGGTGATGAAGGCCACCTTCTCGCAGAACGCGCTGCCGTTCGATCCGGGCAATGGCACCACCGCCTACGTGATCAACGACGGGCAGCGCCTGCCGACGGCGCGGGACAACTCGCTCAACGCCTACGCCGAATGGCGCTACCCGATGACGGATACGCTGCGACTGGTGACCTATGCCGATGTCACCACTGTCAGCGATACGCCCGCCAACACCGTTCGGCCCGATACCGGCGCAGTCGGCACCTTCTATGTGCTGAAGGGCTATACGCAGGCCAACGCCCAGATCGGGATCGAGGCAAGCCGCTTCGCGATCACCGCCTTCGTGCAGAATGCGTTCGATACGCTGGCCCAGTTCGGCGGAACGCAGGCGTTCGGCATTTCGCGCAACAAGCCCAGAACCTTCGGCCTGCGCGCACGCTTCGATTTTTGATCAAGCCAGAGCGCAGACGCTCGGGGATCGCACTCCGAGCGTCTGCGCCGCGCCTTTTGCAGCGCCTGTCAGACACTGGAGTATTCCCATGCAAATTCTGAGGACGCCGGACGACCGCTTTGCGGATCTGTCCGGCTGGACCTTTGCGCCGCATTACGCGGCAATCACCGATCCCGATGGGACGGTGCTGCGCCTCCACTATGTCGATGAGGGGCCGTCCGATGGCCCGGTCGTGCTGCTGATGCATGGCGAACCGACATGGTCCTACCTCTACCGCAATATCATCCCGGGCCTCGTGGCCCGAGGCTGCCGGGTGCTGGCGCCCGATCTCATCGGTTTTGGCCGCTCCGACAAGCCGGCCAGCCGGTCAGACTATACCTACGAACGCCATGTCGCGTGGATGAGCGACTGGTTGACCGGCCAGAACCTGAACAACGTGACACTGTTCTGTCAGGATTGGGGCGGACTGATCGGCTTGCGGCTGGTCGCAGCCTTTCCCGATGTTTTCTCCGGCCTCGTGATCTCCAACACCGGCCTTCCCATCGGCATCGGTTGGAGCGAGGATTTCGCGGCCTGGCTCGAATACAGCCAGAATGCGCCGGAGTTGCCGATCGGCAGCATCGTGAACGGCGGGGCGATACGCGAGCTGAGCCCGTCCGAAGTCGCCGCCTACGATGCGCCCTTCCCCGATGAAAGCTACAAGGAAGGGGCACGGCAGTTCCCGGCGCTGGTCCCCGTCACGCCGGAACATGCCTCGGTGGCGGAGAACATCGCCGCATGGAAAGCGCTCGCCGGCTTCCACAAACCGGTCCTCACCGCTTTCAGCGATAGCGACGAAATCACCCGCGGCGGTGATGCCATCTTCCAGTCGCGGATGCCCGGTGCCGATGGGCAGGCCCACGTGACCTTGCGCGGTGGCCATTTCGTGCAGGAAGACAGCCCCTACGAAATCGTCGATCTGATCCTGAGCCTTGCCGCGCGCTGAGCGCGCCTGACCGATTGGCTTATCCCGGCCCCCGAACAGTCGTGACTGTTCGGGGGTTTTTCTTGCATAATGTCAGCCGCGCCAACCTTTCGATATGATTTCAGGATCGAAGACCGCAAAATATTATATTGGACCAAATCAGTGCACTCGGTCACCTCTCAGCCGGCGGCAGACAGGTTGCCGTGCGACCAGAGGAGCGAGAGGAATTGCGCCTGACGGACGGGACCACGGCGGCAGACCAGCGTGCGGAGCGCGCGACACCCCTCGCCTTAATCGAAGACCTTTGCCGGTCAGCGTGGGGCGTCGAGGGGCGCTTCACGACCATCGCATCGGAGCGTGACGAGATCTACCGCGTGGATCAGGCTGATGGCAGTACTCTCCTCCTCAAGCTTACCAATCCGCAGGAATCGGCCGAAGCAACTGCGTTCCAGACCGCAGCCATGCTGCACGCGGGCGCGCGTGATCCAGCCTTGCCGATCCCGCGACTGATCCCCGATCGCCTCGGACGTCATGCATTCCGGCCGGATTGGGATGACGACCACTGCCCCACCGCGCGCCTGATGACCTGGCTGCCCGGGCTGCCGGCCGCATCGGCGCAGACCGGGCCGTCTATGGCGGCCGAAATGGGCAGATTGCTCGCCCGGCTCGGTCTGGCGTTGGCCGATTTCGATCATTCCGGTGCGGATCACGATCTCGTGTGGGACATCTGCCGCGCATCCAACCTAACGGGAACGCTTTCCGGCATTCCCGATCCCGCAATGCGCGCGATTGCGCAGAACGCCTTCACCCGGTTCGAATGGGAAACCGCGCCGTGCCTTGCGGGGATGCGCCGGCAGATCCTCCACAACGACTTGACCCCGCACAACACGCTCGTCGATCCAAGGAACCATGGCCAGGTGGTCGGTATCATCGATTTCGGCGATCTGGTGCGCACGGCGCTGGTCTGCGATCCGGCCATCGCTGCATGCTATCTAATGGGTGAAGGGGACGATGCCATGGCCCTGCCCCATGCGCTGGTGGCCGCCTATCACGCGGTACGACCGCTGGAGCGAGCGGAGATCGAGCTCATCCCGCTGCTCATGGAAGCGCGCCACGCGATGACCGTGGCGATCACCGAAAACCACGCGGCGCGGCGCCCCGAGGCGCGCGACTACATCACCAAGAACACCGCCACCGCCCGGCGGGGATTGAACCTTTTTGCAGGAAGGCCGCCCGAAATGTGGGTGCCCGGCTTCCTGTCATGCTGCGCAATGGAGTCCTGAAATGCCGAACCAGCCTTTGATGGTGAATGCCTTCGATCCTGCACGGGTCGACGGCCTGAGCGAGGGGATCGCAACCCTGATCGCACGCCGCAATTCCCTGCTAAGCCCCTCGTACAAGCTATTCTACGAAAAGCCGGTGCACTTCGTCCGCGGCGAGGGCGTGCGGCTCTATGATGCGGACGGCGCTGCCTATCTCGATGTCTACAACAACGTGCCCACCGTCGGCCATTGCCATCCCCGCGTGGTGGAAGCGCAGGCGCAGCAGGCCGCGCTGCTCAACACCCATACCCGCTATCTGTCGAACGTCGTGCTCGATTATGCCGAGCGGCTGCTGGCAACCTTTCCGCCGGCTCTTGCGAATGTAATGTTCACCTGCACCGGCAGCGAGGCCAACGATCTCGCGCTCAGCATCGCGCGGTTCCACACAGGCAATACCGGCGTGATCGTGACCGCGAATGCCTATCACGGCAACACGTCGGCCGTGGCAGCGGTCTCTCCGTCGCTTGGCCGGGGCATGCCGCTGGGGCACCATGTCCGCACCGTCCGCGCACCCGATGCGGCGCGCGCCGGGGAACAGGGCGCAAGCCAGCAGTTCCTTGCCGATGTCTTGGCCGCGATCGACGATCTGGCCCGCCATGGCTTCGGCACCAGCGCGATCCTGTTCGACACGATCTTCTCGAGCGACGGGATCTTTGCCGATCCGCCGGGCTTCATCCATGATGCAGTCGAGGCTGTGCGCAAGGCTGGCGGCCTTTTCATCGCCGATGAAGTGCAGCCGGGCTTTGGCCGGACCGGTGATGCGATGTGGGGCTTTGCCCGCCACGGCGTGGTCCCTGATCTCGTCACTGTGGGCAAGCCGATGGCCAATGGCCTGCCGATTGCCGGCCTTATCGCGAAGCCTGAACTGCTCACGGAATTTGCGCGATCCACTCGGTATTTCAACACGTTCGGTGGCAATCCAGTGTGCTGCGCTGCCGCTCTCGCCGTGCTCGACGTGATTGCGGACGAAGGCTTGCAGGAAAATGCCCGTATGGTCGGCGCTTGTCTGCAGGACGGCTTGCGCGCGCTGGCCGCCAAGGACGCACGCATTGGCGAAGTGCGCGGCGCCGGGCTGTTCATCGGCGTCGATCTTGTGCGCGACGGGGCCTCGCGCGAGCCCGATGCCGCGCTTGGCCTTGCGCTGGTCAATGCGCTGCGCGAGATGCACGTGCTGATCAGCGCCTCGGGCCCGCATGGCCATGTACTGAAGATCAGGCCGCCCCTGCCCTTCTCGGTGGCGGATGCCGACGCGTTTCTCGATTGCCTCGGCCGCGCGCTGACGAAAGTCTAGCGCGGGCCGACCACCGGCAGGATCACACGAGAGGGATAGCGTACGTCCAGATGGACCGCATTGTGCGCGATCCGGGGCTTCGCTTCGCTGACGTTCGGGCCGCCGGTATTCAGATTGCGGTCGAAGCGGGGGAAGTTGCTGCTGCTGATTTCAAGCCGGATCCTGTGCCCCGCAAGGAACCGGTTGCTGGTCGCCTGCAAGTCGATGCTCACCTTGTAGACCTTGCCCGGCATGAGCCGCGGGGCCTGCCGGGCATATCCGCAGCGCCAGCGCATGCGGGTGATTCCTTCGACAATGTTCCAGGCCCGGCCCTCGGCATCCACGTCGACCAGCTTGGCGGTGAAATCGGTATCAGGCGCATCGGACGACACGAAGAGCTCGGCGCGGATCGGGCCGGTTACATCGACGGCCCGCTTGAGCGGAGCGGTGGAATAGACCAGCACATCGCGCCGATCCTCTACCGCGGTCTGATCGAATGAGCCTGCCGGCGATCTGCCGTCGCTGGTGGGCAGGCAGCACAGCGGGCCTCCGATCGAGGGAACCGGAGCGGCCGGGTCATAAACGAAACGATCCGTCCGCCCACCACGCTGCGGCTGGGCTTGCAGAACGCCATCACCAGCGCGCGATTGCGCACCGCGCCGGCTGCCCAGATAGTACGATATCTCGCGGCTGCCCGGAACCGGCCAGGCGGAGGCATCGCGCCAGCGGTTCTCGCCCATGTTGTAGTATTGCACGAGCGGCATGCGCTCGGCGCCGGTATCCTCGCCGCGCAGCCAGTGGTCGAACCAGGTGAAATAGAGCTGCCAGAAGTCGAACCGCGCATCGCCTACAGTGCGGTCGCCGACCACTGTCGGATTGCCCTGGAAATGCTGATCGCAGTGGGTCGACGGATCGATGACAATGCGGTGCGCGGCCCCGAATTTGCCCGAATGCCGCTGGAAATAGGCGAGCTGCGAGAAGGCGACGGCGGGTGCATAATCGTACCAGCTATCGATGAACAGCGCCGGCACGGCGACGGCATCGCCTTCCTTCAGGTAGGGAAACTTCGCCCAGAAGGGATCGCCCGGGGGGTGCTCGATGAAATCCCGGTAGTCCGATGCCGGGATCGCGGGATCGTCCAGGGCGGCGTTGACCGGCAGATGCTGCATCGTCCGCCACACCTCGCCCTTGTAACCGGGCTTGCCATCGCTGCGCTCGGGCACTTTGCGGCCGAACTGGGCGAACCAGCCAGCGCCGCTCGCCAGTTCGAAGGCGCCGCCGTTCCAGAAGGCGAATGGCAGGTTCCGCCCGGCCGCGCCGCCACTTGCCCCGGTCGAGGCCATCGGGATCGCGGCCTTCCACGCGGGATGGCGCAGGCGCGAGGCAATGACCTGCGCCTCGCCCAGATAGGAACAGCCATATGTCCCGATCTTGCCGTCGGACCATGGCTGCTTCACGATCCACGACATCGTGTCGTAGCTGTCGATATCATCCGTAAGGCTGGGGACGAACGTGCCATCGGAGCCGAACTTGCCGCGAACGTCCTGCACGGCAACGGCATAGCCGTGGCCGACAAAGGCGCCCACACTGCCTTGAAGGGACCGTTCGGGCGAAAACGAGGCCCTGTCGTAAGGCGTTCGCATGAGGATCAGCGGCTGCGGACCGGGTCTGTCGGGCAGGTAGATATCCGTCGCGAGCTCGGTGCCATCCCGCATCACGATGCGCTGCGTGCCAAGGCGAACAATCCCATACGTGCCCTTGGGTCGCGGCAGGGGCTTGTCACCGGCGAAGGGCCCGGAAAACCGGCTGGCCTGCGCATTGAGCGGGCCAAGACTGTTGCCGCACATCGCGATCGAAGCGGCCACGCCGAGCGCGAGGCGCGCGCGAGATCGGTTCCGAAACAGGGTCATGCGGGTCGCGCTCCAGACCGGATTTCCACCCGGCGGTGGCTTGATCCATCAGCCGTTTTTCATGTCTCTTGCAGATGTTTGTCTAATATATTCTTCGGCTGCATCTGATTGCAAAAGCCTATGAAAAGCGGGCTGCTCAGGGTGCCAGGATCGCTTGAACCAGACGCTCGAGCGCAGGGGGCAGACGGCGATCATGGTGCACCAGCGTGTGTTCGAGGCAGTAGTCCCCCGCGAAGGGAATGGCCACCAGTCCGGCCAAGTCCTTGCTAACCGAGAACTCGCTGACAACCGCGATCCCCATGCCCTCGCTGGCAAGTCGGATCGCGATCGAAGTGTCGACAGTCTGATGCCCGGCGCGCAAGGAAACGCCCGCGTCGCTGAACAGACGGGCGATCACCCGCGTGAAGGGCAGGCTGGTGGTGAGCGGCATGCAGATCAGCGCTTCATCGGCAAGGTCATGCGGGGTCAGGCTGATATGCGCGGCAAGCCGATGCCCTTGCGGCACCAGCGCCAGAACGCGCGAGGGCGGCAGCGCGTGCTGCACCAGCGCGCCCTCATGCGGCGCGAGCGGCAGGTTGGTGAGGATGAGATCGAAGGCATTCTGCTCAAGCTTCACCACAAGGTCGCTCGATGTGCCGACATAGGTTTCGATCGAGATCTGCGGATTGTCCCGGCTGAACTGCAGCACGCGCGCAAAAGTGGGGCCGAAGATGAAATCGTCCGCCAGCCCGACGCGGATATTGCCGAAGAGGCCACGCCCCACGGCCCGTGCCCGTTCAAAGCTGCGGTTGGCTGCGGCAATGATATTGCGCGCATCGTCCAACAGTTCGAGCCCCGCCGCGGTCAGTTCGATCCGCCGCTTGCTGCGATCAAACAGTTCAACACCGAGCACGCGCTCCAGCGCCTGAATCTGCTGGGTCAGTGGCGGCTGCGACATATGCAGCGCCTCAGCCGCGGCGCGAAAGCTGTTCGCTTCGGCCACGGCGATGAAATAGACCAGTTGGCGCATACTGACAGCAGCGATCAGCCGGGACATTAGCGGATTCTCCCTTCCCGACGTTCGATACGAAAACCATATCAAAATGCAAAGTAATTAATAATGGACATATTGATCCGCGCGGTCATTTGCTAAGCTTCACCGCGTGGGGCGCATGATGCAGGTTATCCGGTTTTTGTTGTTCTGCCTCTTGTTGCTGTCCCGCCCGGCCCTGGCTGCGGACTTCAAGCGGACTGATCTGGCCCAGCTTGGCGCAGCCGCCGTCGCCAAGGAAGCCTGCTCGGCGGTCTTCATCTCCAAGCGCAGCGTCAAGGACTATCTCGCGCTGGCCTCGAAGTTCTGGATGCTGCCCGAAGACCGGAACCGCATCGCGAAGGTTGCAGTAGATGCAAGACATCGCCGCCTGACGCTGACCATGGCCACCGGGGTCAAGGGTGTCGCCGTGTTCAACGGCGCCAGCGGCTGTGTAGCGCTGGGCCCCGATGGCGCCGAACCCCGCATTCCCTACACGCCACTGCCGCCGGTCACGCTCCGGTCCGGGCTTGCGTGGCCGCTCGGCGATGCGCTTCCGGCGGATGCCTTGCCTGCGGACGTCGATCAGGCCGCGCTGAACCACGCAGTCGATCTCGCCTTTGCCCCCGATGCGCATACGGCGGCCTATCTCGTGCTCTACAAGGGCCGCATTCTTGCGGAGCGCTACGGCGCCGGCATCAGCGCGACGACGCGGCTGCAAGGCTGGTCGATGACCAAGACCGTGCAGGCAACGATGGTCGGCGCGCTGGAGCAGGAGCGGCGCCTCAATCTCTTCGCGCCGGTCCCCATTGCCGCATGGGCGGGCCCGAACGATCCGCGCCGCTCGATCACGCTGGCGGACCTGCTGCGGATGTCGGCCGCCATTTCCTGCGGCAACAGCCAGAAGGGCTGGTTCGATTATGCGGCATGGCGGCGGGATGGCTATCCCGAAAGCCTCTACGTGTTCAACGGCCCCGACGATGCCTATGCGTGGTCGGTCGCCCGGCCGCCGCTCGCACCGGGCGAGCCGCGCGGCGTCTACACCAATTGCCAGCCCCACATAGTCGGGCAGGTCGTCGCGCAAGAACTTGGCAAGACCGGTGAGACGATGGCCGGCTACCTGCACGCGAAAGTGCTCGCGCCGCTTGGCATGCATTCGATGGTGGTCGAGCCCGACCGCGCCGGCCATCTCGAGACCGCAGCCTACAGCTACGCCACGGCGCGGGACTGGGCCCGGCTGGGGCTGCTCTATGCCGATGACGGGGTCTGGCAGGGCAAGCGAATTCTCTCTCCCGAATTCATGGCCTTTGTGCGCGCCCCGGCGCCGTGGTGGTCCGCGCCTGCCTATGGCGGCCAGGTCTGGCTGAGCCAGGCGACTTGCGATCCATGGCCCTGCGATACCTTCCAGATGCAGGGCATCGAAGGCCAGCGCGTGACGATTGTCCCCTCGCTCGATCTGGTCGTGGTGCGCCTTGGCCATGGCATCGGCGATGATCCTGCCGATCCGAATGTGCCCCACGCCGCGACGCGCGCGATGGCTGCTGCGGCCAAGGCGCTGGTAGGCGCCATTCACCGGCCGGTGCCGCCCGAGAACAAGGCCGTCGAAGCGGTGCTGAAGGGCTTCTTTGCAGCGCTGGGCGCGCATGATCGCACCGCGCTCAAGGCCACCGTCTCCCCGGATTTCGTCCTCTATGAAGATGGAAGACTGATGACGGCGGATCAGATTTTCGATCTCGTTGCGGGAACGCCCGTTAGCCGGCGTTGGACATTGACGCAGGCCAGAATCGAGACCGGGGGCGATCTCGCCACGATCACCTATCGCAACACCGCCTCGTTCGGCGAAGGCGCGGAGCGCCGCGTGCCCGAATGGACCGAGACGGCGATCCTTCGGCGCAGCGGTGAAAGCTGGCGGCTGATCGCCCTGCATTCGACCCGCATTTCCCAGCTGGCACCCTGATCCCAGAGCAGGAGCAAAACCCCATGACCGTGCTGTCCCGACTGATCCTCACGGCAACGCTGCTTGCCCCTCTCACGGTACAACCGGCGCGGGCGCTGGACCGGCCGCCCGAGAGCGCGGCGGCTCAAACCGGGCCTGCAGAGGCCGGCGACATACCGCCCGACTTCGATTTTCCCGCCGCCACACGCGATTTCGACAAGCGCGATGTGATGATCCCGATGCGCGACGGTGTGCGGCTGCATACGGTGATCTACGTGCCCAAGGGCGCGAAAGACGCGCCGATCCTGTTCACCCGCACGCCTTATGACGCGAACAAGTCCGCTTATCGGTCAAAGTCTCCGCACATGCTCGCCGCCTTGCACCGCGCGGATGAAGGCTTTGTTCGCGCAGGCTATATCAGGGTCTATCAGGACGTGCGCGGCAAGTATGGCTCGGAAGGGGTCTATGTCGTCACACGCCCGGTCACCGGGCCGCTCAACCCCGCCCCGACCGACCATTCGACCGACGCCTGGGATACGATCGACTGGCTGGTCAACAAGGCCAACCTGCCGGAATCCAACGGACGCGTCGGCATGATCGGGTCATCCTACAATGGCTTCGCAGTGGTCATGGCCTTGCTGAAGCCGCATCCCGCGCTGAAGGTCGCAGCGGCGGAAAGTCCGATGGTCGATGGCTGGATGGGAGACGACTGGTTCCACTTCGGCGCATTCCGGCTCGCCAATATCGACTGGATCGGCTCACAGACCGGCTACAAGGGCGATGGCAAGTCGCTGCCGACCGGGGGCTGGGACGACTACGACAACCTGCGGACCGGAACGCTTGCCGACTGGGCGCAGCGCACGGGTTACATTCAGCTGCCGTTCTGGCGCACGCTGACCGAGCATCCCGCCTATGATGCGTTCTGGCAAGGGCAGGCGCTCGATCGGCAGGTCGCCGCCAACCCATCGAATGTGCCGACGATCTGGCTGCAGGGCCTGTGGGATCAGGAGGATATCCGCGGCGCGATCACCACGTGGGAGGCGCTCAAGGCAAAGGGCCGGGCGCAGAACAACGTGCTGGTGATCGGTCCGTGGCGGCACAGCCAGATCGTGGGCGATGGCCGCAGCCTCGGGCCCTTCAACTGGAACGGCGATACTGCGCAGCAAGCCCGCGACACCATGATCCTGCCGTTCTTCAACCGCTATCTGAAGGACGGCCCGGCGTTTGAGCCCGCGCCTGTCACGCTTTACAACAGCGGCGAAAACCACTGGGACCGCCTCCGCGAATGGCCGCTGGCCTGCGAAAGCGGCTGCGCAAAGCCGCTCAGCCCGCTGTTTTTGCAGGATGAAGGCGGCCTAGCTCTGGCCAAGGGCAAGCCGGGCGAGGACAGCTATGTTTCCGATCCGGCAAAGCCCGTGCCCCACCTGCCCCGCCCCATCAATCTGACCGACGGACGCTGGCGCGAATGGCTGGTGCAGGACCAGCGCTTTGCCGATGGCCGCCCCGACGTGATGACCTATCAGACGCCGGTGCTTACAGAAGCGATGCGGGTTTCGGGCATCCCGATGGCGGATATCTACGCGCGCACCACCGGCACCGACGGCGATTTCGTGGTCAAGCTGATCGACGTCTATCCGCCCGAAGACCCGGTCGATCCCAAGATGGGCGGCTATCAGCTGGCCGTCAGCCTCGACATTTTCCGCGGGCGCTATCGTGAAAGCTTCAGCGCGCCGACCGCCATCCCTGCGGGCAAAGTGCAGCGCTACAAGTTTCGCCTGCCGCCGGTGAACCATGTGTTCCTCCCCGGCCACCGCGTGATGGTGCAGATCCAGTCGTCGCTCTATCCGGTCTATGACCGCAATCCGCAGACGTTCGTGCCCAATATCTTCGCGGCGAAGGCTGCGGACTTCCGGAAGGCAACGATCACACTCCAGCGCGGCGGCGATGCAGCCAGCGCTGTCTGGCTGCCTGTCGTGACGAGCGAAGCGGTGGCCGCGGCCACCATTGCGGGGCAATAAGGCATGTCTGGCCCAGACCGGCGCCTCGTGCTGAAATCTGCGCTGGCCGCGATGGTTTCCAGCCCGGCCCTGGCGCAAGGCTATGGCCAGGCCGGGAATGTAACCGCCCTGTTTCCGCCGGTCACTGCGCGGACCGTGTGGCTGCACGGCGATGATGCGCCCCCCGATCCTGCAGCCATGGTTCGGCAACTCGCGGGCCTGCAAGGGACGGCAGAGGCAGGCGGAGGCTATCTGGCGGGTGGCGCGGTGGCCGAGCTCGAACGGCGCTTTGCCGTCCTGCTCGGCAAGGAGGATGCGGCGTTCTTCCCCACCGGTACGCTCGCCAATGGGGTCGCCATCCGCCTGCTTTGCGGCGACGCGCGGCGGGCCATCTGCCAGTTTGACAGCCACGTCTACCGCGATGAGAGCGACGCGGTGCAGCGGCTATCCGGCATCAATCTGGTGCCGTTGACCGAAGGGCGCATTCCCCAGCCCGATGACCTGGCGAAGGCCATTTCGTTCGCAAAATCCGGCCCCTACCCGGTGGCGACCGGCGCGATCACACTGGAAAGCCCGGTGCGCCGCCTCAAGGGCGCGATGATTCCGCCTGAATCCATTGCGGCCATGGCGTCGCTGGCCGCGAAGGAGGGCATTCCCATGCACCTCGATGGCGCGCGGCTGCTGCTGGCGCGGCCTTCGCTCGATATCCGGGCTTATGCGGCACCGTTTCGGACGGTCTATGTCTCGCTCTACAAGTACCTTGGCGCGCCGTTCGGTGCGGTTCTGGCCGGCCCGCACGATCTGATCGCAGAGGCGCGCGAGCTGCGGCACATCTTCGGCGGCACCATCTATCAGGGCTGGGCCCCAGCAATGCTCGCCCTGCGCTCGCTCGACAGTTTCGCGGCCGAAATGGCCCGCGCCCATGAGGCTGCCGATGCGCTGGTGGACGGGCTGATCAGGCGCGGCGCCGTTCTGCGCGGACCGGACATGCCATCGAACATCCGCCTCATCGAGATGCCGCGCGAACACGCCGATGCGGCGTTCGAGCGTTGCCGGGCCGCGGGAGTCCATCTCGCACGCTGGGCGGACGGAGTTGTGCCGATCGCGGCCAACCGCACGATCCTGCGGCGGCCGGTAGCCGAATATCTGCAGTTGATTGCCGGGTGAGCATTGTCGGTGGGGCAAGCGTGACCCGCTGAGAGGCAACAAACTGATTTGGAAGGGAGTAGCGAATGTCGGTGACCGCGTATGATGAAAGCCAGGCAGCCAAGCTGTCCGAGCCGCAGGGCTGGATCAGGCATTGGCCGTTCCTGCTTTATGTCGCGCTGGCTTTCGGCATTCCCATTGCGCTTGTTGCCTCAATGCTGGCGACTCCGGGCTTCTGGAATTGGTTGCACGGCGGCCCGCTCGATTACTGGACCGAGTTTACGGCGATCAAGGAAGGCCTCGGGCTGGCGGACTTGCCAGCCAGTTCGCTGTACCTTTGGGTCCGAGTGGCCCTCGTCGATCCGATCTTCCTGACCGGCCTTGTCTATGCCGCAGCGCCGCTCATTGCCGGCCTGATCGTCGCCGCGGCCAGCGGCGTGAACGGCGGACTTCGCGGCTATGCCCGGCGCGCGCGGATCAGCAATGGTGTAGGCTTGCGGGAAACACTCGGCTGGTACGCCGCCGCATTTGCCTTGGTGGGAGCCTGCAACCTTCTCACGCCGCTCCTTGCAGGATGGCCTGCCCAGCCGCTCAGCCACTATACCGCCGCTGCCTTCCCGCTGATGCTCCTGAGCGGCATGTTCCTCGATCAGGGCGGCACGCTCGAAGAAGGCGGCTGGCGCGGATTTGCGCTGCCCTATCTCAGCCGCTTCATCGATAGTCCGCTCAAGCTCAATATCCTGCTCGGCGTGATCTGGAGCGTCTGGCACATCCCGCGTGACATCGCCGGCAGCACCGACATGCAGAATTATCTGGTCGATGCCCTCCTGCCATTCACCCTGATCTCGATCGGCCTTGGCACGATCATCGCGTTCTTCTTCTACCGCGTTGGCGGCAGCCTCTGGATCGGCATCATGATCCACTGCCTTTCCAACAACACCGCCGCGGTCGGCTGGTCCCAGACGATGTTCGCGCACCAGCAAGTGTCCAGCTTTCTCTGGACACGTGCCGCCATCTACATCGGCATCGTGATCGCAATCCGGCTCTATTTCGGCAAGGATATGGGCCTGCGGCGCAACAGCGAAGGCAAGCCGCAGGTCTAGAGCCTATAGCAGTCCGTCGCGCAGTGCCCGCAGGACAGCCTTGGTCCGGTCGCTGGTTTGCAGCCTGGCGAGGATTACGGAGACGTGGTTCTTGATCGCCCCTACCGAGAGGCCGAGGGCATCGGCAATGGCGAGATCAATCGCATCGCCCGCTTCACCGGGACCGCTGCGCAAGCCGCTGACGGTGGAGCGGAGCGGGGGAGCATCGCGGCTGCTTCGCTCTTGATCGCGGCCACTTGCCCACGCGATATGTGGCGACCTTGCCGAACGGAAGGTCGAAGCCGTCAGCCCCGGCAGATAAAACCGCCGGGTGAAGATCGAACATGACCGCGCCCTCTACAAGCAGCGCAACCGCATCGAGCGCATGTTCGGCCAGCTGAAGTTCAACCGCGCCGTAGCAACCCGATACGATCAACTGGCGAATAGCTTCCCCGGCATGGTCCATCTCGCCACCGCCAGATACTGGCTCAAATTTGTCTACGCCGCCGAGCAATTGCGCCGCTTGTGCGAAGTTCAAGCCCCTAAAAACACATTGAACCAATAGCTTAGGTTTCTAGTCGGGCCTTTTTGCGGGCCTGGCTAAACACCACATCGATGAGCACCATGATATAATTGTACAAAATTTTCCGATGTGGGTCCTCTTCTGCGCCGCAGCCCATTAAGCATCTGAAATGATAGGATATTTTTTGCGAGAGCGCTCGACCTCACTCAACAATCGTGTCTGGGAAATCGGCGTCCGGCCCTTCCATTCCTGTGGGATAGCCGGGCCCACAGGAAACGGCACCTCAAGCATTGGCTCTTCTCGTCGATTGCCAGGGCGTACCCGATCGACACCCCCCAGCCTCTTGCGCAATCCCGTATACTTGTAATCGACAATCTCCTACCGACCATGCGTTTGCTCGGTGGAGAAGTGTGATGGCGCTGACGGATAGTGTACCTGGTCTCCTCAACGGAGAAGTGGCCGTTGTAACGGGCGGGGGCCAAGGAAATGGAAGGGCAATTGCGCGCGGACTCGCACGGTCCGGTGCGTTCGTGTGGGTCGGGGATATTGATCTGGCAATGGCGCAGGAGACGGTAGCGTTGATCCAGCAAGACGGACACCGTAGCGCCGCGCTTGCATGGGACATCAGCGATCCTGACCAATCAATAAAGGCGGCAAAGGCAATCCGAGCCGCTGGATCGCCAGCATCCATTCTGGTGAACAACGCCGGGATCGAAGCGCGCGGAAGTTCTGGCGAAGGCGATTATAAGGACGTCTGGGCCAAGGTGCTGGATGTCAACCTCAATGGCACGATGCGGGTAACTGAAGCGCTTGTCGATCAGCTGGCCGAGCGGCGGGGTAGCATCATCAATATCGTTTCAGTGCAGGCGCTTGTAGCTTTGCAAGCGCATGCGTCGGCCTATGCCGTATCGAAGGGTGCGATTGCGCAATACACTCGCTCACTTGCGATCGAGCTCGCGCCATCAGGCATTCGGGTCAATGCGATTGCGCCTGGCTTTTTTGAGACCCGGATGACCGCGGGCGCACGGTCAAATCCGGAAGCGATGTCGAAATTTCTGGCGCGTATACCCATGCAGCGGTTTGCTGATCCGGCTGAGTTGGCAGGCCCGGTGCTGTTTCTGGCATCCGCTCTATCCAGCTATATGACCGGCACAGTGCTCGCTGTGGACGGCGGGTTGCTGGCAAATTGAGGGCATGATGCCGCCAATGCCCTGACCGCCAATGATTGGCAGACCTATCCGAAAACAGTCCTGTGTGGTTATCCTGCGTAACAGTCCGTTGCGAGCGGATTCGTCCATGAAGAAAGGGAAGCAGCCTTGGCCAACGTAACGCGGGAACCGAAAGGATCGAAGCCCCGCTCCGCCCCGCGATCCGCAACGACGCCTGGCGACGGGCCTTCACGCGGCTTTAGTTCGGTCAAGGTCTACGAGGCTTTGCGCAAGGATATCCTTGAGCTGAACATCCAGCCAGGCACCCTGCTTGACGAGACCGAGCTTGCGGAGCGTTTCGGCTTGTCGCGCTCACCGGTGCGCGAGGCGCTGGTGCGGCTTTCGGCCGAAGGTCTGGTCAAGGTCCTGCGCAATCGCAGTTCGATTGTGGCACCGTTCGATATCACCACCGTGCAGCATCACCTGACCGCCATCGACCTGCTCTATCGCGCTACGGCGCGGCTTGCAGCACTCAATCGCACGCAGGCTCAACTCGAAGCCTTGCAGGCGATGATCAAGCGGCATGCAACGGGCTTTGGCAGCTCCGATGGCCTGCAGCTTGTTCAGAACAATCGGGAGTTTCATGTCGCAATCGCGGAAGCCGGCGGCAATTCCATCTTCGTCACCTGGATCGCAACGCTGCTGGACCAGGGGCAGCGCCTTATGGGAATGTACGCGACCGATGTCGGGCCTGAGCGCCCGGATGCCCTGCTGGACGATCACAGAGCAATCGTTGCAGCAATCGCGGCCGGCGATGCCGATGGCGCGGAAGGCGCCGCGCGCCAGGATGCGGCCGTCCTTTCAAGCCAGCTGAAGGCGCATATGTTCCGCCAGCAATTGGCCGAACTCGACGTCGGCAAGCGCTAGCCGCACCTCCCAAGGAACCGCTTGGCCGACTGCGGCCGCGTCGCAATTTTTTGCGAATTGGCCCTATCCATAACGCATCCAGAATTGTATTTATGTTGGATGCAAGTTGTCGACAAATGCTCAACGACCAGTGAATCTGCCACGTCGGATCGCTCGCTCCGGGGCCGGGTGAACTGCCATGGATGAGGCGTTCGACGTCCTTGTGGTGGGATCGGGCGCTGGCGGGCTGGCGGCCGCTGCCACCGCCGCGCTGATGGGCGCGCGCGTGCTTGTGCTCGAAAAGGGAGACCGGATCGGGGGAACCTCGGCGACATCCGGTGGGGAAATCTGGATACCCCGCAGCCGACAGGCCATCGCAGCCGGCATCGCGGACGGCGCGGACGCCGTGGAGACCTATATCCGGTCGGTAGCGGGAGACGGCTTCAATCTCGCGCGCGCGCGCCGCTTCATCGACGCCGCGCCCGATGCCTTGGCCTTCTTCGAGCGCCATGCCGATCTCCGCTATGCCCTGATGCCCGGCTCGCCCGATTATCATTCCGAACGCCCCGGCGCCTGTCCTGGCGGGCGCTCGCTCGCGGCGGAGCCGTTCGATGGGCGGCGGCTCGGCGCATCGTTCGAACTGGTACGCAGGCCGCTCGAGAACGCCTTGATCGCGGGCGGAACATCCGTCTGCACGCGGCTGGATGTTCCGCGCCTGATCATGGCGGGAAAGCGGCCCCGCGATGCGATCTATGCGGCGGGGCTTGTCGCACGCAGTTGGCGTGATCGAGTGGCGGGCTACAGTCGCGGCACCCGGATGACCAATGGCAATGCGCTGGTAGGCCGATTGCTGCTGAGCTTGCTGGAAACCGGAGTCGAAATCCGGCTCGGCCATGAAGTGACAGGCTTGCACATGGTGGACGGCCGCGTGGATGGCGTGGACGTAAGCGCAGGCGGGCGCATGGCAAGTCTGCGCGCCAAGCGGGGTGTGATCCTCGCTGCCGGTGGCTTTTCCCATAGCGACGTGTTGAAAACGCAGCTCTTTCTCCATGTTGCGCGGGGGCAGGACCATGAATCCCTCCCCCCCGCGACCAACACCGGCGATTCCATCAGGATCGCAAAGCGTGTCGGAGCGGGCGATCCCGCCAGCATGAAGCAACCGGCGGCGTGGGCCCCCGTTTCCCGCGTTCCCACTGCCGAAGGCCGCACCGCGCCATGGCCGCACTTCGGCGACAAGGGCAAACCCGGTGTGATCGCGGTAGACTGGCAAGGCCGGCGCTTCGTCAACGAGGCAGACTCCTACCACGCCTTTGTCGCCGCCATGCTCGCTGCAAGTAACGCATCATACGCCCCCGCCGCGTGGCTGATCGCCGATCACCGGGCCTTGCGCGCCTATGGGCTTGGCGCGGTCAGGCCCTACCCCTGGCGCCTTCAGCCTCACCTCCGGTCCGGCTATCTGCAGCAGGGCGGAACGATCGCGGAGCTCGCGTCGCGGATCGGTATCGATGCTGCCGCGCTCGGGAGAACGATTGCCGATTTCAATCGCCATGCCGCCGATGGTCGCGATCCGCAGTTCGGGCGCGGAGAAAGCCTGTTCAATCGTCGCAGCGGTGATCCTGCATGGACCCCGAACCCGTCCCTCGCCCCCCTGGACAAGGCACCCTTCTACGCGCTGCGGGTCTTGCCTG
This sequence comes from Novosphingobium sp. FG137, assembly GCF_057809735.1. NCBI lineage: Bacteria > Pseudomonadati > Pseudomonadota > Alphaproteobacteria > Sphingomonadales > Sphingomonadaceae > Novosphingobium > Novosphingobium sp. FG137. Next base: position 467,378 of record NZ_JBMDKN010000002.1, read on the forward strand.
CCGATATCGGAACCTTTGCGGGCTTGCCGACCGACGAACATGCCCGCGTTCTGGGCACTTCGGGCGCACCGGTCGATGGCCTTTACGCAGTCGGCAACGATGCGGCGACACTGTTCGGCGGTGATTATCCCGCCGCCGGGATCACGCTGGGGCCAGCCCTGACATTCGGCTATGTCGCCGCCCGCCATGCGCTCGGGGCCGGTTGGCCGGCGAACGACGATTGGGGCTGATCGGGGCCCTTCAGGCGGTCTGACCGGCAACCCAGCGATCAACACTGGCGGCGAGGACCGCAAGCGGGGCGGGCCCGACTGCCATGAGGCAATCATGGAAATCACGCAGGCGAAACCGCGATCCCAGCCGCCGCGCGGCATCATCGCGCATCTGGCGGATCGACACATTGCCGATCTGGTACGACAGCGCCTGCCCCGGATAGCCGATATAGCGATCCACTTCTGTGGCGAGCGTTTCCTCCGGCAAGTTCAGATGGCCCATCATGTAGGCGACCGCCACCTCGCGGCTCCAGCCTTTCCAATGAATGCCCGTATCCACGACCAGCCGCACGGCGCGCCACAGCTCTGACTCGTAGACGCCGTAGCGCCGCGCGGGTGTGTCATAGAGATCGATATCGTGGCCAAGGCTCTCGCTATAGACCGCCCAGCCCTCGACCGAGGCCATATTGCGGTATGCGCCGTGGCGGCGGAACGCGGGCAATCCGGGAATCTCCTGCGCTAGCGCCACGTGCATGAGATGGCCGGGCCACGCCTCATGCAGCGCGAGCGGAATGTGCATATAGGCCGGCAGCCGCTCCGGCAGCGAGGTCACCCAATGGACACCCGGTGCGGACCGGTCCGCGGGCGCGGGCTGCGCATAAGCAGGCGGGAGGCGCACCGAGAGCGCCTCGGGAATGCTCTTCACACCGTAAGTGGAGCGGGGCACTCGCCCGAACAAGTCCGGAATGCGGCCGTCGATCTGCTTGGAGAGGCATTCGATCCGCTCCCTCAGCGCGTCGGCGCTCGGCGCGATCTGGGCCGGGTCTGCCGAAAGCGCCTGTCGAAACCCGGCGAGATCACCCGCAAACCCTGCATCGCTGGCGGCCTCAGTGCAAAGTGCGGTCAGGCGGGCGACTTCCTCCAGCCCCATCGCATGGATCGCATCGGGCTCGGCATCGGTCGAAGCGAAATGCTCGATCAGATAGCGATACCAGCCTTCACCCGCAGGCGCGTCGGTACAGGCGATCGTCTCGCGCGCGAAATCGCCGCCAAGCTCGTCCGCCATGAACCGCGCGAGGTTGGCGAGCGCCGGGTGCACACAATCCTCAACCGCCGCGAGCGCCCGCGCTGCTTGCGACGTGCAGGGGTCTGGCCGGCGTTCAATCCGGCGAAACGGGGCCATGTAGCTACTGTCACCCGGCGCGGCGGAAATGGTGCCCGCAATCTGGGCCATGGCCCGGTCGATCACGATGCGCGGCCAGCGAATGCCGAGGTCCCGTCCCGCCCGGAGCGACTCCTTGATCCCCTCCAGCGCCGCTTCCACGCCCAGCAGGCGGTCTACGTACCGCTCGGCGCTGTCACTGTCCGAAAGCGAGGTGGCGCCCAGCGCAGACCCCAGCGTAAATTCGATGCCGAGAGGATAGAGCGAGGGCCTGAGATCGGCATGAACGGCGAGCGCATCGTCCAGCGCTTTGAGATCGCGGGCCAGCATGTCGCGCGTGGCCTGTTGGGTCGGATCGAGCTCGTCCTGCGGAATGGCGGCCAGTTCGGCTAGCATCGCTCGCGCCGTACTGGCGCGGCGCACATGATCGGCAGGAGCCTCGCGGAAGACGATGTCGCTTTCGACCGTCGCGCCGCCCATCACGGCGGCGAGCGGGCGTTCCTCGCACTGGAAATCCCAGTATCGCGCGCAGAGACTGTCGAGCGCCTGCGGGGCGTCGGTTTGCTGGGAATCAGGCAAGATGTCCTCCGGCGACCCCGGTCCGGCGCGGGTCGGTTGTCGCGGCCAGCCTGTCGCCTTCGCGCCAGCAGGCTTGAATCGACCCGGTGTGCCATTCGAGCCCCGCCATGGCGCGCATCCGCACGCCCATCGCTGCCAGCCCCGAAACTGCGTCGCTACTGATCCGGTCTTCGGCCACGAAGCTCTCCTGATCGTCCATCATCGAACAGCGCGGAGCATCGATCGCGGCCTGCGGATCGAGCCCGAAATCGAGCATGTTGGAGAGGATCTGCGGCACCACCAGGCAAGGCGCACCCGGCGTGCCGAGTCCCATGCGGGGTTTGCCATCCTCCAGGATGAAGGTGTGACCGACAACCCCGCGCGCCCGCACCCCGCTCACGAACTTGGCATGGAAAACGGGCTGCAGCGCGCTGAAGCCATAAGCCGAGCCATGCATCGGTACGCCGCCGATAACCTGCCCGGGAATGCCCCCCGCCGCGCAAGTGGTCATCAGTTGAAGCCAGTTGCCTTGTGCATCCACGATCGAGAGCTCGCAGCTGCCGGAACGGGGGCCGAAGGCCGCCGCCTCATGGGGCGTCGGTTCACCGATTGCGTTGGTGAAACCCAGCGGAAGATCGCCGACAGGTCCGCGCAGCGCGGTATGGCGGGTGAGGTCGATCTTTGGCCGCAGCCCGTTCAGCAGGCGCGCGAACTGGGCCTGCATTGCGCCATCCAGCAGGGGCGCCCAATCATAACCGCACACATCGGGATCGCCGATGTAAACGCATTGCTGAAAAGCATGCCGCAAAGCGTGCGACAGGTGAAAGAGATGGTCGGCGGTGAGGTAACCGCCCGATTCAACCTGCTGGTGCCGCATGATCCCCAGCGCCAGAGCCGACATGACCCCGCTCATCTGCGGCGGCGCAGGCGCGACGATCTCGTGGCCGCGATGGTTGAAACGCAGCGGTTGCAGCCAGCGCGCGGGCACCGCCATATCGGCAAGCGTGATGCGCCAGCCGATGCGGTTGGCCTGCTCCACAAATGCGCGCGCCCAATCGCCGCTGATCATGTGCTCGGGGCCGATCTCGGCGAGTTGGCGCAGTGTCTGAGCGAAGGCGGGATTGCGCAGCCGCTCGCCAACATTGACCGGCAGCCCACCCGGACGGAACAGCGCGCGCCCCGCAGGCGATGCGGTGATGACGCTCTGATATTCGACCAGAACGCCATATTCGAAGCTGGAGACGACATGCCCCTCCTCGCTCCAGGCAATCGCATCGGCGCACAGTTCCGCCCAAGGCAGCGTGCCGAACCGCTCGTGCAGCGCTTGCAAACCGGCAATCGAACCCGGGATCGAGGCGACCGAGCGCGCCCCTTGCGCCGGCAAGGGGCTGAACGCGGGCAACCCTTCCGGCATGGTGCCGGTCGATTCCAGCTGGTGGTATTCCCCGGTGCGGGCAACGTAGAGCAGCCCAGTCAGCGCACCGGCGAGGCAGGTCAGGTGCGGGCTCACCGCGCATTCGGTCAGCGCCCCCGCAATCCCGGCATCAAAGGCATTGCCGCCCATGTCCAGAATGCGCCGCACAGTCGCGCCGACCGCGCTATGGTCGACGCTCCACGCGGCTGTCAGCCCGGTGACCGGCCGGCGCGGGCCGGGATTGATGATCTGTTCCGCACCCGGCACCATACGCCTGCTCCCCAGCCTCTTGTCCGCCGCGCCGCGCGATATCAGTTCGCGGGAGCGGCGGGCGCCACATCTTCGGGACCGTAGCGCGGGCTTTCGACTTGCGCACCGTGCGCCTTGAACCAGTCGATCATGGCGACCGTCACCTGTGCCTGATGGCTGGGATGCACTTCCAGCCCGTGCGGCTCGTTGGGGAATGTGACCAGCCTTGCATCGACGCCGTTCATCCTGAGCGACGAATAGAAGGCGACAGCCTGATCCGGCGGCGTGATGCGATCATTGTCGCCCACCATCACGATCGTTGGCGTGTGCACGTTTCCGGCAAATGTCAGCGGCGAGCGCCGGGCGTAATCCTCCCGATCTTCCCACACCGGTTTGTCAAACAGGAACGGGCGCATGTACGAGATACTGGTGACATAGTATGTCCCCCAGTCGATCACCGGATAGAGCACGGCCGCCGCCTTGAACCGGTCCGAATGCCCCACGGTCCAGGCGGTCAGAGTGCCGCCCGCGCTGCCGCCCGCCAGATAGACCTGATCCGGATCAGCCTCGCCAGCCGCGACCATCGCATCGATGGCGGCCACGGGATCGGCCTCCACCCCGATCGGGAACTTGCGATTGACGATATTGGAGAATGGCTCGCCATAGCTGCCGCTGCCGCGATAGTTGATGTAGGTCACGATGAAGCCGTGAGCGGCGAGCGTCTGGTAGCCCAGATCGAACCCCGGCCCGAAGTCGCTGCTCACGCCGCCATGCACATCCACGATCATCGGATAGCGCTTGCCCTTCTGGAAATTGGGCGGGCGAACAACCCAGCCCGCAATGTCCATGCCATCGGCCGCCTTGAAGCTGATCGGCTGCACGCTGCCCAATTGGCGCTGCGCGAGGAAGGCGGTATTCAGGTTGGATACGACCCGCACCGGCTTGCCGGGTTCGGCAATCGCGATCTCGCTAGGCTGGTCGCCTTTCGACTGGGTGAAGGCCACCGTGCCGTTGGCGGCAACCGAGAAGCCGCCCTCATCGGCATAGGCGGTGAGCCTGCCGCCCATGGTATCCGCCAGGATCCTGCGCGAGCCATCAAGGCCGAACAGGCCCAGCTTGTGGGCACCGCGATCGACATAGGAGGCCACCACCGCCTTTTTGCCGCTCCACGCGACATGCGAGAATGGCCGGTCCAGATCCGCGCCGAGCACGCGGACATTGCTGCCCTCGCGGTCGCTGATGGTCAGTTCCTGCCTGAAATACCACTGCGCCTTGCGCACCTGGTCGGAGATATAGGCCAGCTTGGTGCCGTCCGGCGATACGCTCATGCCATAGTCAGAGCCGCTGGGCGCAGTGAGGGCGCGGATGGCCCCGGTGTCGATGCGGATCTCGTAGAGCGTATACTGCCAGATGTTGCGCCAGAATTCGGTCGCGCGGTTGGCCGAGACAATCAGCGAGGACCCGTCACGTGACCACTGCACGCTCGCACCGCGCGGCGGCATCGCGTCCTGGCTGAAGGCGATGCCGGCAGGATCGCCCACCGTGGGCTTCGCCGCATCGATAACCAGTGCCTCGAGATGGGCGGGCCGGTTCTGGCCATCGGAGGGGCCCTGAAAGTCCAGCCGGTCAGCAATCCTGGCGGGCGGTTGCCGTTCGGCTCCGGCCGGGCCCTTCAGCACGACAGTCTTCTTTTCGAAGACCTGACGCACCGCCGCAAGGCGCGAACCATCGGGCGCCCAGGATAGTGCCATCAGCGGCATCCTGCTTGTGCGCAAGGTGCGCTCCGTGCCGTCAGCCAGATTGCGCACGATCAGCGAAAAGCCCTCGGCCCCGGCGGCCTGATAAGCGAGCTGCTTGCCGTCAGGCGACCACCGCGGCAACGAATCGTTGCGCGAACCGGTCGTCAGTTCGCTTTCGCGCCCTTGCTTCAGGTCGATCAGCTTCAGGCTCGAATGGCGCGCGTCGGTCTTCGCATCGGCCGTCTCTGCCACATAGACCACGCGCGATGCATCGGCGGAAATCTGGGGGTCGGATGCAAATGCGATTTGATAAACGTCGGTAATGCGCAAGTTTTCACGCGCCGCCAGCGGCCCTGCGAAAACCATGGCCGCCACCACGAGGGTAGCTCCGCCGATGCGGCCGGCGCTGGCGATCCCGCGGTCCCAAACCAATCCTGCCTTCATCTTGATCTCCCTATCCAGCCAGCGCGTCATTCAGCGAAGGAAATGCGACGGCTTCTGCGTCCGCCCCGTCCGGAGCGAGTCGGGAAACAGCTGCACCAAACCCTTATCTTCCTTCTTGAACTTTGCTTCGATATTTGCATACAACTTGTCGGCAAGTTTCGCAATCCCTGCGAAAGATGGCGCCCGAAATGTGTTGCCACTCGCGCGCAACAGGCTCTTTGCAGGAGATTTCGTGACCGATCAGATTGACCGGATCCTCTCGGACACCGAATTGCGGCAGGATATGCAAGCCTGGCGCCACGATCTGCATCGCCACCCGGAGCTTGGCTTCGAGGAATCCAGAACGGCGGACCGGGTCGCGGACCTGATGCAGCAATGGGGCATCGAAGTGCATCGCGGGCTCGGCGGGACCGGGGTGGTTGGGGTCATTCGCGGAGAGCAGGGCTTTGGGCGCCGGATCGGGATCAGGGCTGAGCTCGATGCCCTGCCGCTCGAGGAAGCCAACGGCTTTACGCACGCCTCGATCCATCCCGGGGTGATGCACGCTTGCGGCCATGATGGCCACGCAGCGATGCTGCTAGGCGCGGCCCGCTGCCTTGCGGCGGATCGCAGGTTCAGTGGCACGGTCCATGTGATTTTCCAGCCAGCCGAAGAACTGCTGGCAAGCGGTGCGCGGCGCATGCTGGCCGATGGCTTGCTCGATCGCTTTCCTTGCGATGCCATCTATGCCGTCCACAATTTCCCCAGCCTCGCGCCCGGCACTGCCGGCATCCGAACCGGGCCGATCACCGCCGCGGTAGACAACTTCGAAATCCTGATCCGGGGGCGCGGCGGCCATGGCGGGATGCCGCACTTGTGCATCGATCCAGTCATTCCGGCCTGCGAATGCGTGCTAGCGCTGCAACGGATCGTATCGCGCTCGATCGATGCGACCGACGCCTGCGTGCTCAGCGCAACCATGCTGCAGGGCGGCGATGCGCCCAATGTCGTGCCCGATATGGTACGGATCGGCGGAACGGTGCGGACGCTGCGCGAGGAAGTGCGCGATCACGCGGAAACCGAACTGCGCCGCATCGCAGGCGCAGTGGCGCTGGCGCATCGGTGCGAGGCGGACGTCCGCTATGTGCGAGGCCACCCGGCAACCACCAACAGCCCCCACGAAGCCTCGCTCGCCGCCGCCGCGCTGGAACGGGTGCTGGGGCATGGCCAGGTCGACACCCAGTTCGGGCCGGTCATGGGCGGGGAGGATTTTTCCTACTTCCTGCAGCAGATGCCGGGCGCCTATGCGGTGCTGGGCCAGGGTGGCAGCGCGATGATTCACAATCCATCCTATGATTTCAACGACGCCATTCTCCCTCTTGGCGCAGCCTTCTTCGTGGCCGTCATTCACGCGGAACTGAGCGGAACGCACGCCCCATGACCCAGCACGCCACTAACCCGACCACCAGCGCAGCCGGGCGGCTTGCCATCGGCACGCTTGTCCTTTTCGCCCTGCCCTCGATGACCCTGCAACTGATGCGGGGCCCGGCATTTGGGATTCTGCCGTCGCTCTATGCCGAAAAGTTCGGTCTCTCGCTCACCTCGATTGCAGGTCTCCTGCTGATTTTGCGACTGATCGACGGGGTTACCGACATCGGGATAGGCTATGCCTCCGATCGCACCCAGGACGGCTTTTTCGGACGCAAGGCCTGGATGCTGATCGGCACGCTGCTGACAGCTGCCTCGATCTTCATGCTCTATGTGCCGCCCGCCGGAGCAACGCTCACGTACCTCTCCGTCTGGTTCTTCCTCGCTTACCTCGCGTGGACACTGATCGAGGTGCCCTATAGCGCCTGGGGCACCGAACTGACCCGCGACTACCGCGAGCGGTCTCGCCTTGCAGTTGCCCGCCAGGTGTTCACGGTCGGCGGGTCGGTGCTGCTGATCGTCATCCCGCTGCTGCCGTTTCTGCCCAGCCGCAGGATCACGTTCGAGACGTTGCATGTGGTCGCGTGGACCGTCGCCATCATCCTGCCGCTGTCGGTTCTGGCGGCTGCCCGGTTCGTCCCGCGCGGGCAATCGCTGGAACGCAACCACTCCCACACTCTGCGGGAGTTATGGCTCAGTGCGCGCGAAAGCCCCGCTTTCCAGCGCTATCTGGCTGCCTACGCAATTCAGGAGTTCGGTGTCGGCGCGTTCGGCGCGCTGGCCTTCATCTATATCGATTCCTACCTGGGGATCGGAATCTACATATCAGCTGCCTATGCCATCACGATAATCGGCGGATGGGCCGGTCTGGCCTGGTGGGGGCGCGCGCTCGGCAAAGGAGAGAAGCACCGGATCTGGGCGCTCACCGCCTTTGCGGCGGGCGGACTGCATATGCTCAATGCGCTGCTGACCCCGGGCACGGCGCTCATGTTCATGGCTATCAGCCTGGTCTTCCAGTTCTTCGTCATGGCCTGCGAGGCGGTGCCGATGGCGATCATCGGTGATCTGGTCGATCACAATCTGATGCGGCGCGGTGCAAACCGGGCAGGGCAATACGCAGCGCTGGCCATGGCCGCGCGCAAGGCCTTCCTCGGTCTTGGCGCTGCGGCGGGCCTCGCGATCGCGGGTTGGTTTCATTTCGCGCCCGGCCAGAAGCTCTACTCGCCCGAAGCCGTGATCGGCGTCAAGCTTGCCTATGTAGCCCTGCCTGCCCTCAGTCTGTTCGCTACCGGGCTGATCATGTGGAACTTCCCCCTCAACGCTCGGCGGCAGGACATCATACGGCGCCGCATCGCGCGGAGGGGATGACTTGGCGGTTGGTCGCCTCGTCAGGCCGGGTTGACGACCGCGATTTCGATTTCCCGCACGATCAGCCGTTCCAGCCGTGAAACGTGGGCCAGCGTATCCTGCCGCACACTGCCTGCCACGGGGCGGCTATAGGCCGCGTTGAGATCGTCCTCATTGGCAAACCACTGCTCGGCCACACCATCCCATTCCGTGTCGCCTGCAGGCTTGCCTGCGAGCAGATCGGGCTTCTGCGCAATGTTGACGACATAGCGGACCAGCCGGGGCGCTGCTGCGGCGATGGGCGCGTGGCTTTCCAGCCACCAGCGCTGGAACTCTGCATCGCTCAGATGCTCCGCCTTCCGCAAGAGCCAGACGATCTTGACCATTTTCTACCCCTGTACAGCTTCCCGGATGCAATACGATGTCGACAATTTGAATGCAATGACATCCATATCCTCGGGAGTAGGCCGCCAGAAACAGCCATATAGCTGGGAAATGGCAGGACATAAGGTCGTAGCTTGTTTTATTTTGCACACAGCTTGCATCCAAGATGAACAATCAGCACTATGGGGCAATGAGGGAAGACGCTTCGGCAAAAGCCGGCGATTCGAACGGAGAAGCATGATGCAGAACATCAGGGGGCAACGACGCAGCCGGCTCGCAGGTCTTTTCGGATCTACCGCTGCGGCAGTGGCAGTGCTCGGCGGAGTTCCGGCCTACGCACAAGATCGACCTGCAACGGCCAGCGCGACGTCTGCGGCAGCAGGAGAAGGCCAGGACGCGGCTATCGTGGTGACAGCGCGCCGGCGTGAGGAAAGCCTTTTGGCGGTTCCCATCGCAATCAGCGTCGTCGGCGGAGCCCAGCTGGACCAGGACCGCATCACCCGCGCTGAGGACATTCAGTTCCTGGTCCCCGGCCTCAGCGTCGTTTCCTTCCTTGGCGGCGCGAATCCGTCGCTGCGCGGTGTCGGCACCGGCCAGAACGTCAGCGGCACCGACGAATCGGTCGGCGTCTATCTCGACGAAATCTATCAGGGCGTCGGCAGCTCTGCCTTCAGCCGGGTGTTCGACGTGTCGCGGGTCGAAGTGCTGAAGGGTCCGCAGGGCACGCTTTACGGTCGCAATGTCACCGCCGGCGCCCTGAGCGTCGTCACGAACGCGCCCGTTCTGGGCAAGCTCACCGGTAACGCCGATCTCTCCTACGGCACTTATGAAACGGTGCGCGCCAACGGAGCGATCAATGTGCCGGTCGGCGAAAAGGCAGCGCTGCGTCTTTCCGGCACGTTCGGCAACAGCCGCGGCTTTGTCAAAAACGTTGATACGGGCCAGTATCTCAACGGCGACGATTTCTACGGCCTGCGCGCACGCCTGCTGGTCGAGCCCAGCAGCGACCTGACGATCGACGCCGGCATCCAGTACATGAAGGACAACACGCCCTTCGTGTGGGAAGCGATGGACAACAGCCCGTTCTTCCTCGGCTATGGCAAGGTGATCACGCCGAAGGGATTTTTCTATTCCAACGACGAAACCATCAACGCCAATGTGCGCATCACCGCGCGCCTGAGCGACACGCTCTCGCTGCGCTCGATCACCGGCTATTTCCGCCAGAAGGGTGAGACGGGGCAAGGCGGCCCCCCGGAAACGCGCGATCCGCTGAACGCCGGGTTCGTTCAGGTCGACATGACCAACTACAAGCAGTTCTCGCAGGAAATGCAGCTGCAATGGCAGAGTGGCGGGAACAACGCGGTTCTGGGAGCGTACTACCTGGACGCCAAGAACAACAATCAGCGCCCGACGAGCGCCAACATCTACGGCATCCCGGTCTATCAGAACGGGATCTATCGGGATACCAACAGGGCCGTGGCCGTGTTCGGAGAAACCCAGATCGGCCTGACCGATCGCTTGTCGGTGATTGCGGGCCTGCGCTACAATCACGAAAAGCGCAGCCTCGCCGGCCGGGCTGGCGATCCGCCTGGGCTGATCGATCCGGTCGCACCCTATTTCGGCGAGCGGAACTTCTCGGCGGTTTCGGGGCGCTTTGGCCTCACCTACAAGGCAAGCGCGGACACATTCCTGTTCGCCACCGTTTCCAAGGGCTTCAAGTCCGGCGGCCTGCAAAGCCTGAGCGACGGGACAGTCGGATCGTTCGAGCCGGAAACCTTGTGGTCCTATGAAGTCGGCGCGAAGCAGGCCCTTCCCAAGGGCGGCAGCCTTGAGCTGTCCTTGTTCAACTACAACTACAACGCGCTGCAGGTTCTGCAGGTCATCAACATCGCCGACTTCCAGGTAGTGAACGCGGCCAAAGCCCGGATCCGGGGTGCAGACCTGAATGTCCGCCTGCGTGCAGGCAACAATTTCGGCTTCAATTTTGCCGCGACCTACCTCGATGCCAAGTACCGGAATTTCAACTTCCGCGGGCTCGGCGGAGCAGATGTCAATCTGAAGGGCTTCCGGCTGGCGCGTGCGCCGGAACTGAGCCTGACCACCCAGCTCGTCTATGACCGTTGGGCGGTGGGCAGCCGCTGGGAAGGCTCTGCGCGGGCCGAACTCAACTATCGCACCAGCCAGCTGACCACGGTCGGCGCGCCGGCTGACATGCTGCAAGGCCAGTTGGCCGCACAAGCGCTGGCCAATTTCGTGCTCGATTTCACCCCGGTCGACAAGAAGGGCTTCGGGCTGTTCCTCAACGCCCGCAACCTGTTCGACAAGCGCTACTACGAATACCGGGGTGACGGCGGGCTGCTGGGCGGCACCATCGCGCGCGGGCGGACCTTTGAGGTAGGTATCCGTGCCAGCTTCTGAGGTTGGCAGCTCCCTTCCCGGCCATACGGCCACGCATCGCAGGCCGCGGGGTTTTCCCCTGCGGCCTGTCGCATTCGTGGCGGTGCTGGCCTGCACGCAATCGGCCATAGCCGCCGACAAGCCAATCCGGCCTGATATCCTCGCGGTCAGGGCGCAGCACCCGGGCCTCGCCGCCCAGATCGACAGCCCCGCCTATCGCGAGGCGATCCCCAATCTCCCACGCCGCCCGCATGCGCGCTGGACGATCCACGATTTCGCCCGGCCACAACCGCCAGTCGTAACGCCCCCCGCTGCGGCCTGCGCCGAGCCGCTGACCGCGCCCTCCGATGCCGTGGATCTGCTGGCAGGCGGCCTCAAGGATTGGACCGGCGAGCGCATCGCAGACTGGACGTTCGCGGGCGGCATCCTGCAATCGGGTGGCAAGGCGCTCAACATGATCGCCACGCGCGCCGCATTCGGGGATATCCAGCTGCACACCCGTTTCCGGACCCCCGATGGCCCGGACAAACCCTATGGCCAGCACCGCGGCAACAGCGGCATCTTGTTCATGGGGCTCTACGAACTGCAGATCCTCGATTCCTTCGACAACCCCACGTATCCAGACGGCATGGCCGCCGCGATCTATGGCCAGACCCCGCCCCGCGCCAATGCCGCGCGGCGACCGGGCCAATGGCAGTGCTACGATGCCGTATTCCGCGCGCCGCGATTTTCCGGCGGCAAGCTCAAGAGCCCGGCCCGCATCACCGTGTTCTGGAACGGGGTGCTGGTCCAGGACGCGCAGCCCATCTTTGGACCGACAGCAGCCGCCGCGATCCTGCCTTACAAGCCGCATGCCGCGCAGGCGCCGTTGCTCTTGCAGGATCACGGCGATCCCACTGGACGAGTGGCGTTCAGCAGCCTGTGGGTGCGCCGATTGAAGCCGGAGCCCAAGTGACCGCCAACGACAGATTGCTGATGAGCGAGCACGACGTGATCGTCGTGGGGTCCGGGGCCGCCGGCGGCATGGCGGCCTATGCGCTGACCCATGCCGGCGCCAAAGTGCTCATGCTCGAGGCCGGGCGCGATTACGATCCGCTGACCGAAACCCCGATGTTCAACCCTCCCAGCGATGCCCCGCTGCGCGGTGAGGCGACGCCAGACAAGGAGTTCGGCTTCCACGATGCAACCGTGGGCGGGGGCTGGGAGGTCCCGGGCGAGCCCTATGTCGTGGCCAGCGATGCCAAATTCAAATGGTGGCGCGCGCGCATGCTGGGGGGGCGGACCAACCATTGGGGCCGCCTTGCGTTCCGCTTCGGGCCGCATGATTTCAAGGGCTATTCCGCCGATGGTCTGGGCGTCGATTGGCCGGTCACTTATGAGGAGATGGCGCCGTGGTATGACCGGGTCGAGCGGCTGATCGGCGTGTTCGGAGCGGCCGAGGGCATCGAGAACTCTCCCGACAGCCCGCCCGGCATTCTCCAGCCGCCACCAAAGCCGCGCGCCTATGAAGCGTGGATGCAGATGGCGATGGGCAAGCTCAACGGCATTCCCGTCGTGCCCGCCCATGCCGCCGTGCTGACCAGGCCCTTGGGCGATAGACCGGCCTGCTTCTATGCCACCGACTGCTGGCGCGGCTGCGCGATCCGGGCCAATTTCCAATCGACCACGGTGCTGCTTCCGCCTGCCCGCTCGACGGGTCGTCTGACCGTCAGGACCGAGGCGATGGTGTTCAAGGTGCTCCGCGACAGTCAGGGCAAAGCGGCAGGCGTTCAGTTTGTCGATCGCAAGACCGGCGCCATCCATCAGGTCCGCGCCCGCGCGGTCGTGCTGGGCGCCAGCACGGGCGAGACGGCCCGCATCCTCTTGCAGTCTGCCGATGGCGGGCTGGCAAATGCTAGCGGACAGGTTGGCCGCAACCTGATGGACACCGTGGCCGCTGTGGTCGGAGCCGAAGTGCCGCAGCTGCACGATCTGCCGCCGTTCAACGATGACGGGGTGTCCATATCCCATGTCTACGCGCCGTGGTGGCTGCACCGCGAACAAGTTGCGGGGAAGTTGCCCTTCGCGCGGGGCTACCACATCGAATTCGGCGGCGGACGCGGCATGCCCTCCATCGGGAGCATGAGCGAGCTGGTTTCGCTTTCGCAAAAGCGGGGTGCCGACCTGCATGAAGACATGCGGCGCAAGTTCGGCTCCACCGTCTACATGGGCGGACGCGGCGCGATGTTGCCCAATGCGCAGAGCTTCTGCGAACTGGACAAGGACGTAAGGGATCGCTGGGGGCTACCTGTCCTCAAGTTTCACTTCCGCTGGGGCGCCGAGGAGATTGCGCAGGCGGCCCATCAGCGCGACACGTTCCACGATGTGTTCGAGGCGATGGGCGGGCGCGTCCTGACCGACCGATCGGTCCCGATCGAGGATGCCATGGGCAAGGGCGGCGAGACGAACCATGAAGTCGGCACGGCACGGATGGGGTCCTCGCCAGCCGTTTCGGTGCTCGATCCGTGGTGCCAGACCTGGGAGGTGCCCAATCTCTACGTTGTCGACGGCGCGGCCTTCGCGACCAGCCCGGACAAAAACCCGACCCTCACGATCCTTGCGCTGGCCATGCGGGCGATGGACCATCTGGCAAACCGCCTGAAGCGCGGTGACGCATGAGCAGGTCGCCCGACTTGACAGAAACGGACCGGCGCGGCGCGATGCGCCTTGCGGCGATCACCGCGGTTGGCGGTGCAACCGGGCTGGGTTCGATCGGCTCGGCGCACGCGGCCGAGATTCGCGGCTACGGCAAGGATCCGGACTTGCTGAAGCCGGCCCGCTATTGGCCGCCAACATTGACCACGCAGGAGCGCGAGAGCCTTGCCTTGCTGGCTGACCTCCTGCTGCCAGCACAAGCCAACCTCGCTGCGCCCTCCGCCCTTGGATTTGCCGATTTCATCGATGAATGGATGAGCGCGCCCTATCCCGCACAGCAGAATGATGCCCGCCGGTTTCGCGCGCTGCTCGCGGCGCTCGGCAGCGAAGTGGGCCAAAGCGGCTGGCTCGATGCCGATCCCGTGGTCAGGGCCCAGGCATTGCTGCGGATCGAGCAGCGCGAGCCAGCCAACGAAGCACTGAACGATCTGCGCAAGCTGGTGGTTGGAGCCGTCTACACGACACCCGAGGGCATGGCCGCCATCGGCTATCGCGGCAACGAGGCGTTGGAAAGCTTCGCGGGGCCTCCCGACGAGGTACTCGCCCGGTTCGCCGCAGAACTCGCCAAGCTGACCAACGCATAGCTCCGGTATGCTGGCACCCGGTTTACCGGGCGGGCCACCTGGGGCGGAGCACTGGGCGCGCTGCGCGATCTTTAGAGGTTCTGAGTCCCCCCAAAAGGCATCGAACCAACATCTTGACTGCGGCTAGCGGGCATTTTTGCGGGCCTGGTCCGCCCCGAGCCGCGCGATCCGGTGGAGCCGGGTCACTTCCGCGCCGAATGCGGCAACGATCGCTGCGAGCCCGGCTTCGGCATCGACATCCTGTCCGCACACGAACAGATCCACCGCGGCCACGGCGGTTTCAGGCCAAGTGTGGATGGAGATATGCGATTCGGCGAGCAGCGCCACGCCCGTTACGCCCATGCCCTCGCCAAAGCCGTAGACGTTGACGCTCAGCAGCCGCGCGCCCGCCGCTTCTGCCGCACGCCGCAGCGCCCCCTCAACCCGCGCGACATCGTCGAGTCCGCTCCCGCCTTGGAGATCGGCGATGAGGTGGATGCTGGTGCCGGGAAGGTGCGCCATTCAGACAAGGCTTTCGAAACGGTGGCCAAGGTGGGCAAGCGCCGCCTCCGCCGCCACGACGCCGCGATAATGCGCTTCCTCGAACAGCGACAGGCCCGACAGATCGGAATGCGCGAAGAGCACCGGGGGCCTTGCCGCAATGGCCGCCAGCCGCGCCGGATCGCTGAGGAAACCGGGCGCCGGGCTCACCATCGCATGGCCCCAGCGCCACACGTCGATCCGCTCGATCGCACCGGCGAGATCGGGGTTCATCGTCAGGAGATCATCCGCCACGATGCGTTGCCACTCCGCCAGCGGCCGCGTCGCCAGCAGCTTGCGCGCGGCCACGGGTTCCTCGCGCGAGAGGGCCATGTACCAGGTGAGCACGGTCGGCCCCTCCCCCGCGCTCGCGCTTTGGTGCGTGGCCACGACATAGCCGAGGCTGTCGCTTCCGGTGGAGACGTTGTCCCACGCCAGCGCCGAGCCACGCCCGCGCGGCTGGCGATTGACCGTCACGTTGGCGACGACCCACGGCGCATAGCGCAGCGCCCCCTTGATCGTCTCCGCCGGCGCGACGCGCGCTGCCACGAAATGCGGCATGGCCATGATCACGGTGCGCGCACGCCACTGCCTGCTCGCTCCCGCGCCGTGATCGAAGGCCGATACCAGCGCGCCCGCATCCCCCTCGCGCGCCACGCCGAACACGGTGTGGCCAGAGCGGACATGCGGCGCGACCGCCTTGCCCATCAGCGTGACGAGGCGGCCATTGCCTTCGGGCCAGGTCAGCTCGCGATCGCCGTCGTCGTGCGCCGCCCAGCCGCGCCGGCCGGCGAAGTAATGCACCCCGGCCCAGGCCGAGATATGCTCCGGCTCGGTGCCGTAATCATCCCGGCAGCAATAGCGCAGGTAGGCCCGCAGCACCGGCGAGGTAAAACCGCGCCCATCAAGCCAGCGCGCGAAGGACTGGCCATCGAGCGCGGTAAAGCGGGGATCGGCGCTCGATCCGGCGCGCGGGATGGCAAAGGCAGGCTTGCCATCAGCACCAACCGCGCCGCGATACTCAGCCATCTCGCGAAAGAAGCGGTCGCGCTGCACGATGTCCGCCGCGCCCAGACCACTCGAGGGATAGAGCCCTTCCTGCCAGCTGCCACGCCACAGCAGGCGTTCCTCAAGATCGGCGCAGAGCTGGTAGGGATCGTAGACCGGGACGCCGTCCTCCTCGCCCGTGATCATGCCGAAGCCCTGCAACATGTGGCGCAGCGCCCGCGCTTCGCGGTTTGGCACGGGCAGATAGTGCGCGCCGAGCGGATAGGCGCTCACCGCATTGCGGCCTGAGCGTGCGTTGCCGCCCACCGTGTCCTCAAGCTCAAGCAGCACGAAATCCTCGAAGCCTGCGTCCTTCAGCCGCCAGGCCGCTGCGAGCCCCGCCGCGCCGCCGCCAGCAATCACGATTGCCGCTTCCTCGGCCCTGCCCTGCGGTGCCGGAAACCCGCCGTCGCGCACGCGGTGGCCACGCTGCCAATCTGCTCCGCCGAGCGTGCCGGGAAAGCTCTGCGCCGCGCAGCCCGGCAGCGCCAGCGCCCCTGCACTGGCGGCGGCAGCGCCTTTCAGCACCTCGCGCCGGGTCGGCTCAGCCATCGTAGCGGCCCCACTCCTCGGCAAAGCTGCGCACCAGCGCCTGGTTGTCGAGCCGGTTCACCGGCGTCGGCCGCCGCGCCATGTCGGGCGGGAAATCGAACATCGCCCGCTCGCTCGCCTGGCTGAGGAAGCGTAGCCCCGCCGGCAGCCGCACCGCATCGCCCGGCGGCTGATGCGCGGCCATGGTAAAGCCCCATTCGCCAAAGCTCGGCACATAGGCATGATACCCGCGCGCCTTCAGCCCCGCCGCCTCCAGCGTGCTCGCCACCGTCCAGTACGAGCGCGGCGCAACCAGCGGCGAAGTGCTCTGCACCGTAAGCACGCCAGCCGGCCCCAGCAGCCGCGCCACCTCGCGGTAGAAGCTTTCGGTATAGAGCTTGCCGAGCGAGAACTCGGTCGGATCGGGAAAGTCGATCAGAATCGCATCATAGCGCCCCCGCGCCTGCCGCACCCAGCGGAAGGCATCGCCGTTCACCACCGTCATCCGCCGCGAACCAAGCGAGCCGCCATTGAGCCGGGCGAGCGAGGGCTCGTCGCGGAACAGGTGGGTCATCTCGGGATCGAGATCGACCAGCGTGACATGCGCGACGCGGGGGTCTTTCAGCACCTCGCGCGCGGCCAGCCCATCACCCCCACCCAGGATCAGCACCTCGCGCGGGTTCGCCACCCGGCCCAGCACTGGCCAGACCAGCGCCTCGTGATAGCGATACTCGTCGCGGGTCGAGAACTGGAGGTTGCCGTTGAGATAGAGCCGCAGATCCTCGCCGCGCCGGGTGATCACGATGCGCTGATAGGGCGTGGAGCGCGCATAGATCACCGGCTCGCCATAGAAGGCGACCTCGGACCAGCGCTGGATATGGTCCGCCCCGGCCAGCCCCGCGACCAGCGAGAGCATCACCGCCAGCGCCGCCGCCAGATCGGCGCCGATCTTCTGCCGCCCGCGCAGCACCAGCAGCAGCGCGATGGCCACCGCCACATTGGCGAGGCCAAAGGCGAACCCGGTGCGGATCATGCCCAGCCGCGGCACCAGCACGAGCGGAAACAGCAGTGAAGCGATCAGCGCGCCGATATAGTCATAGGTCAGCACATTGGAGACGAGATCACGAAAGGCGAAGCGATAGCGCAGGATGCGGATGAGCAGCGGAATCTCGAGCCCGACCAGCACGCCGATGGCCACCACCAGCCCATAGAGCGCGATGCGGAAATCCTCGACCAGCGGGAACAGCAGAAACAGCCCGGCTGCCGACCAGCCGCCCAGCGCCGCGATCAGGATCTCCACCCGCACGAACACGCCGATCTCGTTCGAACGGACGTGGCGCGAAAGGTAGCTGCCCACCCCCATCGCGAAGAGATAAGTGCCGATGACAGTCGAGAACTGGGTGACGCTGTCACCAAGGAGATAGCTGGCAAGAGTTCCGGCCAGCAGTTCATAGACCAGCCCGCAGGTGGCGACGACCAGCACCGAGACCAGCAGGATCACCGCCAGCGATGCGGGCGTGCCGTCCTCGCCGCCGCTGACCGGGACGCCCTGCACGCCTTCGGGTTCAACCATGCACGGCAGCGGCGATGATATTGGAAATGCCGATGGCAACCGCGCCCGCCAGCAGCGCCACCGCCACGTTCTTGCGCTCGATGATCTCGCGCCACAGCTCGCCCGGAGTCAGCCGGTCGACCAGCACGAAGCTGAGGATGAAGATGACAATGCCAAGGCCCGCATAGAGCACGGTGGCAAGGAAGACATCGAGGGTGATCATGGGCGGAACTCCTGCGGAAGCGGTGGGATCGTTCGGTCAGCAAAGGCAATCATTGGCGGGCCTCACTTGTGGGTTGGCCCGCGATAGGACGTGGATGAGGAACGCTCCTCGTCGGAGAATGGCGTCCAGGCAAACCAGGTCGAGACGGCGGAGGTCATCACCAGCAGCATGCACCAGGCGGCAAACAGGATAAGGCGCTTGGTCATGTCAGCCCTCGTGCCTCCACCAGACGATGATGACCGGCACACTGAACAGCAGCGCAGCCATCAGCCAGAACATGCCCCACGAGAAGCCGCCGGTGCAGGAGCGAAACCACAGCGCCACCGTATCGGTATTGCCCCAGGGGTTCGCGGGGTCGATCGATCCCGGCTGGGGGTCGCTGGGCCAGCCATGGGCCCCTACGTCAACGAAGACGTCATATGTACCCTGCGGCACGCTGGAAAACAGTGTCTCGGTGTGGTGGCTGCCTTCGCTCCACGGGCCGTCGCTGTCCGTGCCAGTGTAGAACTCGACGATCCCGTAGGCATCGATCGATTGCTGCGTCTTGCGGTTGACGAGGCTGTAGTCGAGATCGACCCAGCGGTTGTGGAAACTGTCACTGTCCACCGCGATCGTGACGAACTGCCAAGGGCGCCGCACCTCGATCGTGCCGATGGGCTGCGTGCTGGTCGGTGCCCCGACCTCCACAGTGGCCCTGCCGTCGGCGCAGACCTGAGGGCCGCTCAGAAAGGTTTGCACCGCCATGATCATCAGCAGCGCAGCGAGCGCCATGAGCAGCATGGCCGGCAAGTCGCCCTCGTCCATGGTCGGGGCCTTGATGAAGCCTTGCTTCAGGCCCTGCCCGCGCAGGCGCGGCGGTCGCGACCGGTTCTTCTGCTTGACCACGAACGCGTCGCTGATCCACTCCGCGCTGACCGCGATGAGCTGGGTCCAGGTCACTTCATCGGCGCTCGTCTCGCGCGAGAGCACTTCCCGGCCGCGCATGAACGTGGCGCCCTGTACCTTGTCCCCCCGCCCGGCGCGCCAGTAGAATTCGCCGAGCACCGTCGTCGTCTCGATCTGGACATCTTCATCCAGCGCAAAGGACTGGCCGCGCCATGTCACCGAAAGACCGTCATCCTCCGGCCGGTCGAGCAGCATCGTGCCGAACTGCCACTCGCCCTCCGCCTCCACCAGCCAGCGATAGCCGGCATAGGGATTGAACAGCAGGAACTCCTGCCAGACGGCGCTGCCACTGCGCCGCCGCATCGCCCCGAGAACTTCCCACTCGACATCGAACAATGTCCCGCGCGTGCCGAGCGCAATCGCCAAGTCCTTCGCCACGCGGCGATAGGCCTTGATCAGCCGCACATCCTCGTGCGCGACATCGAGCACCGAGCCGCAATAGCGGCACGCCAGTGTGACGGTATAGCCCGCCGCGCGGATCTCGATCGATCCGCCGCAAGAGGGACAAGTGACCGCGCGCGGCTGCGTCACGCGAGAGCCCCCGGCTTGGTCCAGCCTTCGATCTGCCGCAGGTTTCCGGGCTTGAGACCGGCGAGATCGCTCCACTCGCCGAGCCAAGCGGTGGTGCCATCGGCATCGCGCTGGACGGACAGGGCATCCCCGGCGGCGTTGCGTAAATCGACGTTGGTCATCGTCCAGCCGGGCAGCGTCGGGAACGGCAAATCACCTTCACTACCGAGGCATGCGGCCTCCTTGATGTCGGTCGCCGTCAGCCATTTGCCCCCGGCCTTTACGGTGCAGTCCCTCGCCATCGGGTTGCCATCGGCAAAATTGCGGACAGCTGGCACGGCAAGCACCGCCGGATACGCGCTGGTGAGCATGAACATGCCCATCGCCTCGCCCAGCCAGAACGCCTGCCCGTCCGCCGCGCGCAAAAACCATTCGTTCCACGATCCATCGGACCAGCCCCAGCGCACCCGCCCGACCACGGTGCCTGCAATCCCGCCGCGGTCCACGGTGGTGCCGATCTGGATGGGCGATACGTCGGCCGGCAGCGCCGCAACCGTTCCCACCGCTTCCACGCTGCCCGCCGCGCGCCGCACCAGGGTCTGGCAATAGGCGCAGGTCGAATAGGGCAAGCCCGGATCGCGCACAGGCAGCGCCGCCCCGCACGAAGGACACGTCAAGCTCTCCATAGCCCCGATCCGCGCGCGATCAGCGAATGCGGCCGAGCAATTCGGCTTTCTTGGCGTCGAACTCTTCCTGACTGAGCGCGCCGATCGTCACCAGCTTGTGCAGCTTCTCGATCATCGCCACCGGATCCTCGGCGGGCGTGGCAGCCGGGGCCGCTCCCAATCCCTGCGTCCCCAATCCCTTCGCACCCAATCCCTGCGCCCCCAAACCCTGCGCCATCGCGCCACCCAGGGCAGTCGCTGCGGCCATGCCCGCGCCAATGCCCGCCATGCCGCCATCGTTGCCCGCCGCCTGTTCGATCGCCTCGGCCGCCTGAAAGCGGGTGTAGGTGCCAAGATCGCCCAGCACGCGCATCGAGCTAGCCTTGTCGAGGTGCGCCTGCACTTCGTCCGGCAGCGAAATGCTTTCGACGTAGAATGACAGGCAGGTGAGGCCCCACTGCGCAAAGGCCTTGTCGACCTCAGCCTTGATGCGGTCAGACAGTGCCTGCTGGTTCGCCGCCAGATCGAGAAACGCGATCCCGCTGCTGCCAAGCGCTGCCGCCAGCGAGGTCTGGATCGCGGCGCGCAGCTGCGGCTCGAGCGAGGCGGCCGTCACCCCCGGCATGGTGCCCAGCACGCGCGAAGCGAACGGTGCCACTTCGTTCAAGCGATACGAGCACGAACCGAACGCCCTCAGCCGCAGCGCCCCGAATTCGGCATCGCGCACGGTGACCGGCTGCGCGGTGCCCCACTTCAGCCCCGGCTGCTCCTTGAGCGAGAAGAACACGACATCGGACTTGAAGGGTGACCGGAAACCTTTGTCCCAGTTCATCAGGTTGGTCAGCAGCGGCAGGTTCGCGGTCTCGATCGTGTGCAGCCCCGGCCCGAAATAATCCGCCAACGTGCCTTCGTTGAAGAACGCCGCGATCTGCCCCTCGCGTACCGTCAGCTGCGCGCCGTGCTGGATCTCGTGATCGGCGAAGGGCACCCGCCACGCGATGTCACCCGGCTGCTCCAGCCATTCGATGACATCGACGAACTGCTTCCTCAGAAAATCGAACATGGCTGCCAGCCTCCCCGCGAAGGAATGCACACTACTACAATCAGCGCCGGCAACAACGCCTTGGGGCCGATGTGGCCGGAAAGCTTCAGGGGCCCGAGGGGATCAGGGTCAGGCTGGTCTGGCGTCCATCGATGAAGCGCACGGTTTTGCCATCGAAGAAAGCATTCTCCTCCGCCCGGAAATCGACGCGCTGGCCGCCCCATTCGGGCACGGCGGCATAGGACGTCAGTTCGATCGACCACGCCGTGTTCGCATGGATCGCCGCATCGCCGCGCGGATCGGCGTTCTGGTTGTCCCAGAAGCCGATCGATGGCCCCGCGCCGTGCCCATGCAGGCCGATGGGATGCGAGTAGATCGAGGGATCGAGGCCCGCCGCAATGGCCTCCGCACGCGCACGGGCAAGTGCCTCGTTGCCGCTGCGACCGACTACGAACTGGCGGGTGAGGAAATCCTGCACGCGGTTGGTGTTCGCCAGCCCCTGCCTGAGGCCCGCCGGTGCCTCCGTCTCGCCCGGCTTCAGCACATAGGCGAGATGCTGGGTATCGGTGTTGAGCCTGAGGTACGTGATCCCGAAATCGGTCCACAGCAGATCACCGGGCCGGATCACTTCGGCGCCTTCGAGCATGCCCTTCGCGCCCTGCCGCTGGATGGCGATCGAGGGGTGAAACCACGCATCGAGGCCAAGCTGCAGCAACCGGTCGCGGTACCACCACTGCACCTCCTCGGCCGTGGTGACGCCGGGCGTGATGACCTTGCGCGAAAACGCCTCGCCGATAACGGCATGGGCGATGCGCTCGATCGTCGGGTAAAGCGTCATCTCCGTGGGCGTGCGTGTCTCCAGCCAGCGGATGGCGAGCCCTTCGCCGCTGACCACGCGCTGGCGCAAGGCCGCCGGCAGCGCGGCGGTAAACTTGTCGTACTGGCTCACCGTCATGCCGTCGGCAAATTGGTGTAGGTCGGAAATGTTGACCGCGATCTTCGCCGGATTGCGGGCAGCGATGATCTCCGCCACCGCCTGCCACTGGTCGGGCTGCTTCGCCGGATCCCATGCCGGCTGGAACAACCCGCCGAGGCCATAACGGCTGACCGTGAGCCGCTCGACCGGCTTGCCGCCGCCCGGATCGTGGCAGATCAGGATCGTCCGCCGCCGCGCATGCATGTTCTCGGCATCGAGCATCGAGGCGACCACTGGCTCCTCGAAATACTCGCGCGCCACCAGCAGCCACAGGTCGATGCCTTCCGCGCGCATGATCGCTGGGATCACCGTATCGAGCCGCTCGGCGAGAATGCGGTTCTCGGCCTCCGCCCGCTCGCGCGCCGAGAGAATGGGCGGCACGGCAGGCGCCTGCTGCTCGGTCTCGCTCATGCCGATGGGCGCGGCTGCTGCCGGTGCCGCACATAGCGCCGCCGCAGCGGCAAGCAGATACCTCATCCCGCCCGTTCCAACGCAGCGCGGATCGTTTCGGCAATGCGGCCCATATGGTCGGGCTCGATGATCAGCGGCGGAGAGAGCGCGATGATATCGCCCGTCACGCGGATCAGCAGGCCGGAACGGAAGCAATCGGTGAACACGTCATAGGCCCGCGCGCCCGGTGCGCCATCGCGCGAAGCGAGCTCGATCGCGCCGACGAGGCCGATGGTGCGCACGTCGATCACATGCGGCGCATCGCGCAAGGCATGCAGCGTATCGGCCCAGAGCGGCGCAAGGTCGGCCCCGCGCGTCAGCAGCCCCTCGCGGGCATAGATATCGAGCGTGGCGAGGCCCGCCGCGCAGGCGACGGGGTGGCCGGAATAGGTGTAGCCGTGGAACAGTTCGATGAGGTTTTCCGGCCCCTGCACGATGCCATCATGCACCGCGCGGCTGGCGAAGACCGCGCCCATCGGGAGCGTGCCGTTGGTGATGCCCTTGGCGGTGGTGATAAGATCGGGGGTGACGCCGAAGTAATCCGCGCCGAACGGTGTGCCGAGGCGGCCGAAGCCGGTGATCACTTCGTCGAAGATCAGCAGTATGCCATGCCGCGTCGCGATTTCGCGCAGGCGTTCGAGGTAGCCCTTGGGCGGCGGCAGCACGCCGGTCGAGCCCGCAACCGGCTCGACAATCACCGCAGCGATGGTCTCCGCACCGTGGAGTTGCACCAGCCGTTCGAGATCGTCGGCCAGCTCCGCGCCGTGATCCGGCATGTCGCGGGTGAAGCGGTTGCGCGCCGGATCGTGGGTGTGGCGCATGTGATCGGTGCCGGGCAGGCTGGTGAACACGCGCCGGTTGTTGAGGATGCCGCCGACCGAAACGCCGCCGAAGCCGACGCCGTGATAGCCCCGCTCGCGCCCGATGAAGCGGGTGCGCGTGCCTTGTCCGATCGCGCGCTGATAGGCGAGTGCGATCTTGAGTGCGGTATCGACCGATTCCGAACCGGAGCCGGTGAAGAACACGCGGTCGAGCCCGGCGGGCGCGATTTCGGCGAGGCGGGTCGCGAAATCGAAGCCGATGGGGTGGCCCATCTGGAAGGCGGGCGCGAAATCCATCGTGCGGATCTGGTGCGAGACCGCGTCGGCAATTTCCTCGCGCCCGTGGCCGGCGTTGACGCACCACAGGCCCGCCGTGCCATCAAGGATCTCGCGGTCGTCGGCCGAGCGATAGAACATGCCGCGCGCTTCAGCGAGGAGGCGGGGCTGCGATTTGAACTGGCGGTTGGCGGTGAAGGGCATCCACCAGGCGGCAAGATCGGGCGTATTCATCGGGCGAGGCTTTCCGGACGCGGTAAAACAGACCTGTGCAGCGTGGCACGTTCGGCGCGCTGGGGAAAGCCTCAGACCAGCTTGAAGATCGAGAGGTGGACGGAAGGAACCTTGCCATCGCCCGGCGTGACGGTGCCGGCGAAGATGAACTGGTTCAGCCAGCCGTACTGGCCCATCGGCGCCTCGAAGCGCGGTGTCGTCATCGCATAACGCCTGCCGTCTGCCGCTGGCAGGGTCTGAATCAGGCCGCGGTTGGTGACCTTGATGAGCACCTTGTCGTCGGTTTCCATGTAGTAATCTGCGACGAGTTCGAGGTAGCTGTCAGCGCGAAGGAGCTGCCAGTCCGCACCACCGGGAAGGATGCGGCCGCGCAAGTCCGGCCCTTCGAAACTGCCGCCGATGATCGGCACTCGAAACCGCTCACCATAAGGCGTGGTGCCGTGGGGGACGCGTTCTTCCAGCAGGGCGACGGCGGTGTAGGCAAGGACCGAGCGCGGGCCGGCGGGCGGCTCGGCAGCGGAGGCCGGAGCGCCCGCCGCCAGCGCTGCTCCGCCTGCCGCCAGGGTGCCAAGCAAACCTCTCCGATCCATCAGGCCACTTCGCGCAGCGCCGGCAAAGCGCAGACCGCATCGAGACCGAGGACGTGGGCCACGCGCCCCAGCCCCATCCACACCGCGACGCAGAAGGCGAGATCGACGATCTCCTCATCCGTGAGCGCGGCCTTGTAGCGCGCCCAGAAGTCCTCATCCGCCGCGAGGCCCTGCGGATCGAGGCCAACTTTCTCGGCATATTCGATGGCGAGCTTCTCGCGCTCGGACAGGACGGACGAGGTGCGCCATTTGTGGACGGCGGCATAGAACGCCTCGTCCGGCGCTGGGCCATTGTTGTGCTCGATATCGGGCCGATCGCGCAGCACGCGGAAGTTCTGGCAGAGCTGGCATCCGTTGATCAGCGCCGTGCGCATCCGCGCGCCTTCGAACAGGCGGGTGGGCAGCTTCGACATGCGGTAGGTGACATCGGAAAAGCCGAAAGCGGCGTTCACGATCTCGGGCGCATAATGCTCGGACAAGTGGCCGAGCGGGTTCTGGTGGTGAGCCTCTGGCAGAGCAACACGCATGGCATTCTCCCTATCTTATCCCGCCCATGAAACGCGCGGGGGCGCGGCTTGCCCACTCCTCAATCTGACAGGCGGCGCGGGGTGAAGTTGACACAGTTGACAGTGTCCTGGGGAATAATTGCAATCGATCAGTGCGGCGGATTTGATCGACTAGGGCGATCAATGACTGGCGGGACAGGGCGGTGCATTGCAGCAAAACGGACGATTCCGGCTTGGGGAGTGGACGCGCCGCATCTTGCCGCATGGAGGTGGCTGTAGGACAGCGATTTATAAATAACAGACGCGTCTGTTATTTATGCGGAAGATTGGGAGATGGCGTAAGCGCGACGAGGTTAAGCGTACGGCGCACTAGCGCATTTCTCCAACCTAAACCGCGACCAGCCCGTTGTCCTAAGGCATACTTCTGATATCCACGGCGACCTTACCGGGGAGCGTGATAGGCATGGCGAGAGGTCTCTTCGTCCACCGGACTGACTCGATATACGATGACAGCCCGGCTGAACGATATCAGTTCCCTCGTCAGTATCTCAGTCGCGTCAGCGCCTGCGTAGGTGACTGGGTCATCTATTATGAGCCGAGCAAAGTCCGTGAGTCGCGAGGATACTTTGCCACGGCCAAGGTAATGCAAGTAGTGCCCGATCCGACTGCCAAGGACATGTATATCGCCCTGATTGAGCCCGGCACCTACCTCGACTTTCCTAATCGTGTTCCTTTCAATGGCCCTCTAGGGCTTGTCGAACGGGGCGTTCTGAACGCTCAAGGCAAAATCTCAGGCCGGGCACAGTCCGCAGTCCGGCCCTTGTCGATCGAGGACTTCAATCGCATCATTGAGCTTGGACTAGCGGAAGATGACAACTTTCTTCCACGGATCGACGAAACTTCCGAAAATGCGCTGCGCGAAGAGCGCATCCCATTTCAGTTCGAGATTGAACGGGCCCGAGCGGCAAATCTAGGTTCGCGGCTTATCCGAGACCGATTGTTCCGCCGCCGGGTGGTCGACGCCTACGATGCTCGCTGCGCAATAACTGGTCTGAAACTGATAAATGGTGGAGGCCGGGCGGAGGTGGAAGCAGCCCACATAAGGCCGGTAGACCGAGGTGGACCCGATATTGTCACAAACGGAATAGCCCTGTCAGGAACAGTGCATTGGATGTTTGATCGGGGACTAATCGGCCTCGATGATGATTTGGCAATTCTTGTCAGCCGGCAAGCCAATGACCCCGACAGTATCCGCTCCATGATCAATAAGACAGGTTACGCCATCCCACCGAAGCGTCCGCTTGAACGGCCGCATCCGGCGTTCCTGGCATGGCATCGCGAGCACTGCTTCAAGGGGTGACAGTACCTGCGAAAGTATCGCTCTGGATTGCTGCCTCCGGCAGAAGGCCTGGCTCGGGATGCTAGCCCCTCTCCCGACCCATCTCCCTGAAGGAGAGAGGGCTTTTGGGAGCTGGGCCGGCAGCCCCTGCACCGCCCTCTTTCGTTGGGGGAGGTTTTTTGCCCCTCCGTCATCAACTTTATCAATGCCCCCCATTTGTGTCCCCCAAAAATAGGAACGAGGGTTTAGAGCACTTCACTCAATCCCAGAATTCCAAACGGCCGGACAAGGCGGTCACATCAAGGGCGACCCGGCATGTTTTCCATCATATCGCCGTGACGCAGACAAGGTCTGAATCAGCTAGATCGATATCAAGACTGGACTGACATGCCGCCGTCGAACACGCCGTTGTTTTCGGTCAGGCTGCCCTTCTCATCCCATCTGTTGAGAACCTTGAGCAGCGCATTGCGCTTCTTGTTCGACATGCCCGATTCCAGCGTGGGCCGCTGGCGCAAGTGCATTTCTACCAAGGTCAGATTCGACTTGAGCAGGCCGTGGTTCGAACCTGCACCGCCGCCGCCCTGGTTCGTCTCGGGAATCTTGTCGTTTGGCGCGCCGACCCAGTACCAGGTCTTGGTGGTCGGGTTTCTGTGCAGAGTATAGTGCCAGTAGTGCGAGCAGGCCTTGCCAAATTCCGCCTTGAAGTGAAAGTTCTTGGATCGGGTCGAATTGCGATCATCTTGCGGGCTCATCATGGTCAGATGCCAGTTTGGCGGCGTGCCACCGCCCGATGCATGCTCGTGATCCCTCCAGACGTCCTGGACAAGAATGGCCACGATCTGGAACGGATTAGCCGAGTCAATGCTCGTTGCGCCGCACGCTTTCATCCACTTCTTGAACAATTCGCCGGTGATCTGAACGAGAGCGGCACCTTGCGGTGCAGCAGGATTGTCGAGCATCGCCAAATCCCCTCTTCAAGACAATGCAGTCAGCCGTTCATCAGAACAGACTCGCACTTTTCTGTTCGAGAGTACTGGACGCCGAGATCCGGTCGCAAGCAAAATAATCGTGGGGCACGGCGGAAAAGGCACCATAGTCGTTTGTATTTACTGGCCTCTACCCTGCCAGAGTGCGGGTCGACGCGACACGAAGATTGGCTGCGTTAACCGCTCTGAATAACGGCGACAGTTGGGATGACGGTGACAGTCGCAACAATCGCTAAACTCCGGGGCATTTAGCAAGGTTGTTTGTTCTCAGCGTGTGCGTTGGCAGGATGGACCGCGCGTATGGCAGGAGAAGGGTTTGCGAGTTTGGGGGTTGCCGCAACTATAACCACAATGGCGCAATATTGGCACCGTAATTGCATCCGCTTAACTGTCGCCATAATGGCTTAATCTGCAATAGTATCATCTTGATGCAGCCCTTATCAGCCCCTCCCGAGTAACGATCCGCTCCTGGATCGCGGTTGTTGGAAATAGGCACATGGTGGGTGTTCAGAAGCTGGGCGGTGAGACTTTGGTCAACACGCAGACGCGGGGTGGCCAGTTTGTCGCGGCGCTCAACAACCAGTCCAAGTTTCTCGCGGCGCCGACCGCCGGCAGCGCGCCCGTGATCACGTCCGACGGCGGCGGCGGCGTGGCGGCGGTCAGCATTGTCGAAAACCGGAAGGAAGTGACGAAGGTCGTCGCGACAGATCTCGATCCGGGCAGCGTGATCAGCTACAGCATTGCAGGCGGCGCGGATGCGGCGCTGTTCACCATCGATGCCGCGACTGGCGTGCTAAGCTTCAAGGCTACGCCCGATTTCGAAAGGCCCACCGATGTGGGCTCAAACGGGATCTATGATGTGATCGTCCGCGCGAGCGACGGATCGCTGACCGATGATCAGGCGATCGCGGTAACGATCACCAACGTCAATGAGGCGCCGGTGATAACATCGAACGGCGGCGGGCCCACGGCGACTGTGAAAGCGGACGAGAACCAGACGGCGGTGACGACGGTGGCGGCGACCGATGTCGATAAGGGCACCGCGTTCACCTACAGCATCTTCGCTGGCGCGGATGCTGCAGCGTTCACAATCGACGCCCGGACCGGCGTGCTGAGCTTCAAGGCCGCGCCCGATTATGAAAAGCCCACCGATGCAGGCGCGAACAATGTCTATGACGTGATCGTGCGCGTGAGCGACGGCACGCTGACCGACGATCAGGCGATCGCGGTGGCAGTCACCAACGTCGTCGAGGTCCCGACCAAGAGCTACCTTGGCACCGCTCTGGGGGACACCTTCACGGTCACCGATGGCAATGGCTGGAGGTTGTCGGGGCTGGACGGCAACGACACGCTGACCGGCGGCGCGCTGGAAGACGTGCTGATGGGCGGCAGGGGCGATGACAAGCTGGACGGCGGCGCGGGTGACGATATCTTCCGCGTCGCCCTAGGCGAAGGGATCGACAGCTTTGTCGGTGGCGCGGGCTATGACAGGATCATCGCCAACAGCAATGGCACGCAGATCGGCATCAGCTTCATGTCCGGCATCGAGGAGATCAGCGGCAATGACCTTTCGGGTGTCGCGCTGATTGGCACCGCGTCTGCGGATGTGATGAACTATACGGGGATCGCGCTGACCGGCATCGCGGCGATCAATGGCGGCGCGGGCAACGACACAATCACCGGATCGGCGGGCAATGACATCATTGTTGGCGGCACCGGCGATGACGCACTGGCCGGCGGTGCTGGCGCGGACACCTTCCAGGTCTCCACCGCTGGTGGCACGACGAGCAATGGCGACGGAGCCGACCGCTATGATGGCGGGGCCGGCATCGACAGGATCGTCGCCACTGCCGCCAACACGCAGATCGGCATCGCCACCATGACCGGGATCGAGCAGATCAGCGCGGGCGGGTATGTGGGCGTCGGGATTGTCGGCACGGGGTTTGCTGACACGCTCAATTTCTCGGCTGTAACGCTGACCGGGATTGTCAGGATTGATGGCGGTGCGGGCACTGACACGATCACCGGATCGGCGGGCGCGGACACGATCATCGGCGGCGCGGGTGCGGACAAGCTATGGGGCGGGGCCGGCGCGGACCAGTTTGTCTATAAGAGCACGGCCGATTCGACGACGGCGGCGGCCGCGGCCGACGTGATCGGCGATTTCCAGACTGGCGCTGACCGCATCGACGTGTTCGCGATCGATGCGAATACCGCCGTGACGGGCGATCAGGCGTTCACCTTCGTCGGCACCAGCGCGTTTTCCAAGGTGGCGGGCCAGTTGCGCATCGATAGCAGCGTCGCAGGTGTCACCGGCATCATGGGCGATGTCAACGGCGACGGCGTGGCCGATTTCCTCATCAAGCTCACCGGCAACATTAACATTGCCCAGACTGATCTGATCCTGTGACGCGTCGGGATTGCGCATTGCGGTAACAGTTGCAACAAACCCAACGCCCTCATCCAGAGAGGAGGGGGCTTTTCTGCGCTGGTGGTGTTTCTTGCGTCAGGTGTGCGGCAACCTGCCCCTCCACCATTCGCAAAGGCCCCCCTTCCCGGTTCGGGGAGGAATTACCCCTCCGAACCGCTGCTCGGGCAACCTCCCCATTTGTGCCTCGCAAAAATGGGGAGGATCAAGGGCGATCAGGCGCGGGTTTTCAGGCGCAGGCTGTCCCAGCTGATATCGCCGGTCCAGCCGCCGTCTACGGGGAGGCTGACGCCGTTGATGAAGGAGGCGGCGTCGGAGGCGAGGAAGGTGATCGCTTCGGCGATGTCTTCGGGCTGGGCGAAGCGGGCCATCGGCACGCGGTTCACGATATCGGTATCGTCATAGGCGCCCGAGCCCATGTCCTTCACGTCCATCTCGGTCTTGATCCAGCCGGGGCAGACGGCGTTGACGCGCACGCCGCGGCCGCCCCATTCGCCCGCGAGGGTGCGGGTGAGGCCGACGAGGCCGTGCTTGGAGGTGTTGTAGGCCGAGCGGTGGATCACGCCGCCAAGGCCGGCGACCGAGGCGACGTTGACGATGGAGCCCTTGCCCGCGCCGAGCATCTGGCGGCCGAAGGCGCGGCAGAGGAGGAAGGGCCCTTGCAGGTTGACGGCCATCATGCGCTGCCACTGATCCAGCGTGGTATCTTCGGCGGGCTGGATCAGGCTGATCCCGGCGTTGTTGACGAGAACCTGCGCGCCGCCGAAGTCGCTGGCGATCCGGGCGGCCATGTCTTCGACGAAGGCTTCGCTGGATACGTCGCCGCTGATGCCGATGGCCCCCGCGCCGATGGCGGCGGCCTGCGCGGAAACATCCTGCATATCGGTCAGGACGACGCGGTAGCCGGCGGCGGCGAGGCGGCGGGCGGTGACAAGGCCGAGGCCCTGCGCGGCGCCGGTGACGATTGCGGTGTTCATTGGGGTTCCTTTGCAGGTGTGCCGAAGAAGGCGGGATACTCGGCGCGCCAGAAATCGCACTGGTATTCGGACCAGAGATCAAGCGGGCGGACGGCGCCGGGTTCGAAGCGTGTGACCCTGGCTGCGGACCATTCCCTGCCGAGCGGCTTGCCGCGGATGAAGGCGGCCCATGTGGCCAGGATGCGGTCTGCCAGCGCTTGCGAGGCGGGGGCGAGATCGGGGGCGTCTATGGCCGAGGTGTTGGAGAAATTGGGGAAGAGCGCGTTGAGTTCGGCCGAATGGACCGCGCCGAGGTTGAAGCCGGGTTCGGGGCTGATGGGGATCGAGACGCCGCGCACGGGTGCGGTGCGGTCCGCGTATTCCCACTGATATACCGGTGTGTATGCCGCGAGCAGGCGGCCGCTTTCGATTTCGAGGCAGTGGGTAATGCCAAGGCCAGGCATGAAATCCGTCATCAGCGAGCCGAGCGTTTCGGCCGGGTGTTCGCCGGGTTTGAGGGGGTAGCGGGCGAGGACCTTGTCGGCCTTGTTGCCATAGATGGCGCGGACGGCGGCAGAGTAGGTTTCGGGCGTGACCTTTGCGCCGGCCTGCACATCATAGCCGACGTAGAGGCGCATCTCGTCACGCGTGAAGCCATTGAGCACGGGGACGCGGAGGAAATCACCGGCAGTGAGGGCATCGAGCGTGGGGCGCGGGACCGTCGGGTTGCCGGTGAAGGGGGCGAAGGCGAGGAGTTCGCCGCTGGCGGCGCGGGCTCCGGCGGCGATCAGAGCTTGGGGCGCGATGGCCTTGAGGCAGGTGAGAGCGTTCGCAGGATCGGGGCAGCCCGCTTCTTTCGCGACTTTGGCGGCGAACATTTCGGCCTGCGGGAGGGTGCGCAAGGGGGTGCCGCAAGCGCCGCTCTGGATGATGGCGCGGCGGAACAGGCCTTTGTTGGCCTCGGGCGCCATGAGCTGCATGCAAACCGAGGCGGCGCCGGCAGATTCGCCCGCGAGGGTGATGTTTTCCGGATCACCGCCAAAGGCCGCGATGTTGGCCTTGACCCAGCGCATGGCGAGGCGCTGGTCTTCGAGGCCGAGGACGTGGCCCGCGCCGGTGGTGCCTGCGGGCGGGGCCATGAAGCCGAACACGCCGAGGCGGTAGTTCACGCTGACGATGACGGCGTCCACGCCCTTGGCAAGCCGGTCCAGCCGATAGAGCGAGGCCGCGCCGCCGACGAAGGCGCCGCCGTGGAGCCAGACGAGGACAGGGCGCTTGGTGGCGGTTTTGGCGGTGGGGCGGCTGATGTTGAGCGTGAGGCAGTTCTCCTCGTCGCTGCGTTCGGTGAGGCCGTAGCGCGCGGCCTGCGGGCAGGCACCGCCGAAGTGCATGGCGGGCAGGACGCCAGTCCACGCGGCGGCGGGCTGCGGCATGCTCCAGCGCGCGTCGCCAGCGACGGGGGCGGCATAGGGGATGCCGCGAAATTCGAGCGCGCCATTGCGGACAAAGCCTTCAACCTTGCCCGAGGCGGTGGTGACGACCTCACCCTGCGGTGCAGATTGGGCGGCGAGGGGAGCGCCGAAAAGGAGTGCGGCGGCGGCGAGGAAGGCGCGCCAGATGGTCCGGTTCATGTGCTGCTGTTCCCCCTTGGCGCGGCCTGGCCTGTTCGTACGCGAGGGGGCCGGAGTTGCAAGCCTTGGCGGTTTCGCCAGCAGACGTGCTCTCATTTTTGAGGGCCGCAAAATTGAGGCAGGTCAAAGCCCGCGCGGGGTGTGCTGCTTCATCATCCATATCGGATGAAGATGGGCTGATGGGAGACCCCGCAATGGAAGCGCTGGAACGGATCGACGCGACGAGCCCGGAGACTCTCCAGAACCCCTACCCCTACTACGACCGGCTGCGGCGCGAGGCGCCGGTGTTTCGCGATCCCAAGACGGGGATCGTCTCGGTATCGACCTACGAGCTGGTGCTGGAGGTCAACAAGAAGCCCAAGGTCTTCTCGAGCGACTTTTCGACGCTGCTGAGTTCGGGCGGTTCAGGCGCGTTCGATGCAGAGGAGACGGCGATCCTCAATCAGGGGATGCCGCGCCGGAACACGATGCTGACCGCCGATCCGCCGCAGCACACGCGCTACAAGCGGATCGCGATGCATGCGCTGCCGCTGAGCCGGGTCAATGCGATGGCGCCCTATGTGGCGGAAGTGACCAATGGCCTGATCGACCGGTTCATCATGGACGGAGCGGTCGAGTTCAAATCGCAGTTTGCCGAGATGCTGCCGGGTATCGTGATCGCCGACGTGCTGGGCGTGCCGCGCGATGATATTCCGATGTTCCAAAACTGGGTGCGCGCGGCGATCCTGCGGCTGAACGGCAACGCGAAGCCTGAGCAGCGCGCGGACCTCGCTCGCAGCGAGATCGCGATGCAGGGCTATTTCCGCAATATCATGGCGGAGAGGCGGGCGGAGCCGGGGACGGATGTGATTTCCGACCTCCTCGCCGCTCGGCTGCCGGAGGATGACGGCTCGGAACGGCCCCTGGACGATGCCGAAATCTATTCGATCGTGCAGCAGATCTTCACCGCCGGGCAGGAAGCGACCGCCCATGCGCTGGCCTATGCGCTGGCGCAGCTCCTCGCCAATCCGGAGCAGATGCGCGCGATCATAGCGGACGAGAAACTTGTGCCGAACTGGGTGGAGGAGACGGCGCGGCACCTCTCACCGTCCCACAACATGTGGCGGGTGGTGAAGGAAGACACGGTGCTGGGCGGGGTGGCGCTGAAGGCAGGCGAGCCGATGCTGCTGCGCTATGGCTCGGCCAACCGCGATCCGGCAGTGTTCGAGAGCCCCGACAGGTTCGACGTTGCGCGGGCCAATGCGAGCAAGCATGTCGGCTTCGGCGCGGGGGTGCATACCTGCCTTGGCATGCATCTGGCGCGGGTGGAGATGGTGACGGCGCTGCCGATCATCCTGCGGCGGCTGAAGAACCTGCGCTTCGCCAATCCGGACAATCCGTTCCAGTTCGCCGCCAGCAATATCCTGCGCGGGATGCAATCGCTGCCGCTGCGCTTTGATCCCGCCTGAGCAGACACAGGGAGAAGACCCATGGTCGAGACACTTACCGGCACCAACCGGTCCAAAGGCATTACTTATGACGCACTGCTGGACATGGATACGCACCGCGTGCCGCCGCGTCTGCGCGAGGAGTGCCCGCTGCCGCCGGGGCCGACGATTGTCGATCCGAGCATCTACCATTCGCGCGATTTCTTCGATCTGGAGGTCGAGCGGCTGTGGAAGCGGGTGTGGCAGATGGCCTGCCATGAGGACGACATCCCGAACGTGGGGGACAGCCATGTCTATGACATTGCGCACCTTTCCTACATCGTCGTGCGCACTGCGCCGGACGAGATCAAGGCCTTTCCCAACGCCTGCCTTCACCGCGGGCGCGCGCTGCTGACCGAGGACAGCAAGGGTCTCCACGGGTTCCGCTGCCCGTTCCACGGCTGGAACTGGGGCATCGACGGGGCGCTGAAGGAAGTGCCGTGCCAGTGGGATTTCCCCTCTGTCAGCGCGAAGACGCACAGCCTGCCGCCGGTGCGCACGGGGCGCTGGGGCGGCTGGGTGTTCATCAATCCGGATGACAACGCCGAACCCTTCGAGGACTTCCTCGGCGATATCGACCGGCACTTCCAGCCGATCCCGTTCGAGCGGCGCTACAAGGCGGTGCACGTGGCGAAGAAGCTGCGTTGCAACTGGAAGGTGGCGCAGGAGGCCTTCATGGAGGCCTATCACGTGGTGGCGACGCACCCGACGCTGTTGGATGTGATGGGGGACGCGAATTCGAAGTATGACGTGTTCGGCAACATGTCGCGCGCGATTTCGCCAAATGGGCTGCTCAGCCCGCATGTGAACCCGGCGTTTGTGGCCGAGCCGCTGGAAGGCGCGAAGACTTATGCCAAAGTGCGCCACGCGCTTTCGGGCAATGTCTATGAGCGGCTGGGCGAGGACCGCGTGAAAGTGACCGCGCGCGATGGGCAGACGGGGATCTTCGATCACCAGGCGCACCATATCGAGGGCGCGCTCGATCATGCCGATGTGCAGCTGTGCGACTGGGTTGGCGGGCGGCTACCCGAAGGATGGGAGCTGGAGGAAGACCGCACCTCCACCGGCCCGGTGCAGGACCGCCGCAAGGCCATGGCGAACGAGGCGCGCGAGCGCTGGCGCAAGGTGCTGGGCGACGAGGTTGACGGCATGTCCGACGCCGAATTCGTCGACACGATCTACTACAACCTCTTCCCCAACATCAGCCCGTGGGGGTGCCTCAACCCGATCTTCTACCGGTTCCGCCCGCTGGGCGACAATCCGGAGGAGTGCATCCACGAGACGATGTTCATGATGCCGGTGCGGAAAGGTGAGCAGCGCCCTGC
Organism: Novosphingobium sp. FG137; assembly: GCF_057809735.1. Taxonomy (NCBI): domain Bacteria; kingdom Pseudomonadati; phylum Pseudomonadota; class Alphaproteobacteria; order Sphingomonadales; family Sphingomonadaceae; genus Novosphingobium; species Novosphingobium sp. FG137. The sequence continues at coordinate 502,984 of NZ_JBMDKN010000002.1, forward strand.
CCCGGCCAAGGTCCACTGGCTCGATTTCGACGACGACTATTGCGACGCCGAGGAGCTGGGCATGCTGGCCAAGGTGTTCAACCAGGACGTGGTGAACCTGCCGCACGTGCAGAAGGGCATGAAATCGATCAAATCGAAGGAGATCGTGTTTGCCAACTATGGCGAGACGAAGATCCGGCATTTCCATATGCTGCTCAACGCGCAATTGTCGCGTTAGGCCGCACCAAGCAAAAATGACAATTGCAGGCAGGGCTGCCGGGGATCACTGTTGGCCGGAAAAGCCCTGCACCGGGAACCGAGGATACAACCATGTCACGTGAACAGCTGATCGAAATGACCCGTTCGCTTATCGCCCATGGCGATGCCGGGACGATGGAACTCGCGGACGAAGTCGTGCGCATTCCCGCCTCGACATATACCGACGAGGCGCTGTTCGAGCGCGAGAAGAAGCAGATCTTCCGCCGCCTGCCGCTGATGGTTGCGCCTTCGTGCGAAATCCCGCAGCCGGGCGATTACAAGGCGATGGACATTGCGGGGGTGCCGCTGCTGCTCACCCGCCAGCGCGATGGCTCGGTCGGCGCGTTCCTCAACATGTGTACGCACCGCGGCAACCCGGTCGCCTCCGGCAGCGGCAACGCCAACCGCTTCACTTGCGGCTATCACGGCTGGACCTTCAAGAACGACGGCGACCTGATCGGCGTGGCGAGCCCGCAGGATTTCGGCGCGGTGGACAAGGCGGCGCTCTGCCTGACGCGCTTCCCGGTCTATGAAAGCGCCGGGCTGATCTGGGCGACGCTGGACCCCAATTCCAAGCTTTCGATCGCGGATTACCTGTGCGGCTATGACAGCCTGCTGGAGGCCTTCGGGTTCAAGGACTGGTACCTTTTCAGCCAGCGCACGCTTTCGGGGCCGAACTGGAAGACGGCCTATGACGGCTACCTCGATTTCTACCACCTGCCGGTGCTCCACGCGAACACGTTCGGTTCGGATTTCTACAACCGCGCCAACTACTTCGAGTTCGGGCCGCACCAGCGCCTGTCCACGCCTTCGAAGTTCGCGATCAAGGTTTCCTCGGGCGATGACCGCCAGATCGACCTCAGCCAGCTGAACGACGACGAGATTTCCGACGACGTGCTGGTGCAGGGCGTGTGGACGATCTTCCCGCACATCTCGATCGCCAGCTTCTACGGCGGCGGCCTGCGCGGGGCGATGATCAGCCAGCTTTTCCCCGGCGACAAGGTGGGCGAAAGCTATACCACCCAGTTCTACGTGATGGAGAAGAAGCCGAGCGACGAAGTGGCGATCAAGGCCGCGCACGAGCAGTTCGACTTCCTCGAGATCGTGGTGCGCGACGAGGACTACAAGACCGGCAAGCGCCAGCACGTGGCGCTGCAGAGCGGACTGATGAAGGATGTGCTGTTTGGCCGCAACGAGCGCGGGGGCCAAGTCTTCCACACCTGGGCGGCCAAGCTGCTCGAAGCCACCGACGACGAACTGGTCGAGATGTTCGCCCGCGAGGCACAGCGCGAAGCCGCAGAGTGAACCTGATGGCTGCGGCGTGATTGCGCCGCAGCCGATGCAGGCATAGGCTGCCCCTCCTCGGCGGACGAGGGGGGGATATCATGCGCATGTATCGGGTGCTGGCACTGGCCTTGCTGGCGGGCGGGGCGGCGACGGCGGCGACCACGCTGCACCGCGCGCCTTCATCCGATGTGGCGGCGCTGGCCATGCTCGATCCCTCGCGGCTGGCGGCGGCGGCCTGTGCGGAGAAGGCGCGGGCCAGCACGCCGATCCTGCTGCGCCGCTTGCAGCAGGCGGCAGCGCTGATGGGGCCGGTGGTGCCGGGCAAGTTCCCGCTTTATGGCGGCGTGCCGCGTTCGGCGCTGGAGCCGGGCGGGCTGACGGCAGAGGCGCGGCCGTGGTTCGATCAGGGCATCGAGATGGCATACAACTTCAACCATGCGGCAGCGGTTGCCTCGTTCCGCAAGGCGCAGGCGCTCGCGCCGGGGTGTGCGCTATGCTTCTGGGGTGAGGCCTTGGTGCAAGGGCCCAACATCAACGCGCCGATGGAGGCGAAGGCGTTGGCGCCGACTTTGACCGCGCTGGAGAAGGCGCAGGCTTTGGCGGGGAATGCGCCCCCGCTCGACCGGGCGCTGATCGGGGCGCTGGCGGCGCGCTATTCGGCTGATCCCAAGGCGGACCGGGCGGCGATGGATGCGGCTTATGCCGATGCCATGCTGGGGCTGGCGGCGGCGCATCCGACCAATGACGAGTTGGCCGTGCTGGCCGCCGAGGCTGCGATGGACACGAGCCCGTGGAACTACTGGCAACCGGGCCGCAGCGAACCGCGTGCGCGGATCGACAAGGCGGTAGCGCTGGTGGAAGACGTGCTGGCGCGGCATCCCGGGCACCAGCAGGCAGCGCATCTCTACATCCACCTGATGGAAAACTACGTCAGCCCGGAGCGCGCGGAAAAGGCGGCGGATGCGCTGGCGCTGAGCGCGCTGCCCGAGGCGGGGCACCTCGTCCACATGCCGGGGCACATCTATTACCGCATCGGGCGCTACAAGGATTCGATCCGGGCCAATGTGGCCGCCGCGAAATCGGACGAGGCCTATCTGGCGCGGGTGCCGGACGACGGGATGTATCGCTACGGATACTATCCGCACAACGTCCACTTCATCGTGACCTCGGCGCAGCAGGCGGGCGATCTGGAGCTGGCAGTGGCGCAGGCGCGCAAGCTCTTGCGGATCATCCCCGAGGACAAGGCGGTGGAACTGGGCTGGATTCAGGCGGTGGTCGCCGCGCCCTCGTTCGCCTTTGCGCAAGGAGGGACGCCGGCGCAGATCCTTGCCCTGCCGAAGCCGACGGCGCGGCTGCCCTATGTGCTGGCGATGTGGCACTATGCGCGCGGGGTGGCCTTTGCGCGGCTCAACCGGCCCGCCGCGCTGGATGCAGAGTTGAAGGCGATGGACCAGCTGACCGCCGATCCGGGGATCAAGGTGCTGGAGGGCACGGGTGTGCCGGGGACGGACCTCATCCATCTCGCGCAGCACGTGATGCGCGGGCGGATGGCCTTTGTGCGTGGGGACTTTACGGCGGCGGCAGAGGCCTATCGCAAGGCGCAGGCGATCGAGGGGACGATCCCTTATCAGGAGCCGCCCTATTGGTACTACCCGGTGGGCCAATCGCTGGGCGCGGCGCTGCTGGCAGGCGGCAAGGCGGCGGAGGCGCGCGATGCGTTTCATCAGGCGCTGCTGGTGGCGCCGGGCAATGGCTGGGCGCTGTGGGGGCTGGCGCAGAGCGAGGCCGCGCTGGGGCATAAGCTGGAAGCGCGCGCGGCAGAGGCGGCGCTGGGGCGGGCGTGGCTGGGGGATCGGCGGTTGTTGACGCTGGATCGGTTGTAGGCCCCTCCGACCCGCCTGCGGCGGGCCACCTCCCCATTTGTGCTTCGCAAAAATGGGGAGGATCAGAAGGCTCTAACCGTCCTTGTAATAGTAGCTGTAGCCGTTGATCGCTGGGGCGCCGCCGAGGTGGGCGTAGAGGACGCGGGAGCCCTCAGGGAAGAAGCCCTTGCGCGTCAGGTCGATCATGCCCTGCATCGACTTGCCCTCGTACACCGGGTCGGTGATCATCGCTTCGGTGCGGGCGGCGAGGCGGATGGCCTCGTTGGTTTCGTCTGACGGCACTCCATAGGCCGGGTAAGCGTAGTCCGGGTTGATGACGATCTCGTCTTCGCGGATCTTGCGGCCGAGGCCGACGAGCTGCGCGGTGTTGTCGACGATCATGCGCACCTGATCGCGGGTCTGCTCAAGCGTGCCGGAAGCATCGATGCCGATGACGGTGTGGGCGCGGTCTTGCGCAGCGAAGCCGACGATCATGCCGCCCTGCGTGGAGCCGGTGACGACGCAGACGACGATGTAATCGAACTTGAAGCCGAGTTCGGCCTCTTGCGCCGCGACTTCCTCGGCGAACCCGACGTAGCCGAGCGCGCCGAACTTGTGGACCGAGGCGCCGGCGGGGATCGGATAGGGCTTGCCGCCGGCGGCCTTGACGCTCTCGATGGCGTCTTCCCAGCTCTGGCGGATGCCGATGTCGAAGCCGTCTTCCACGAGGCGGCTGTCTGCGCCCATCAGGCGGGTGAGCAGGATGTTGCCGACGCGGTCATACACGGCGTCATAATGCGGCACCCATTTTTCCTGCACGACAACGCACTTCATGCCGAGCTTTGCGGCGGTGGCGGCGACCATGCGGGTGTGGTTGGATTGGACGCCGCCGATGGAAACCAGCGTGTCGGCGCCCGAGGCGATGGCATCGGGGACGATGTATTCGAGCTTGCGCAGCTTGTTGCCGCCGAACGCGAGGCCCGAGTTGCAATCATCGCGCTTGGCCCAGATCTCGACCTTGCCGCCCAGCGCCTCGCTGAGGCGGGGGAGATGCTCGATTGGGGTGGGGCCATAGGTGAGCGGGTAGCGTTCGAACGGGGTGAGGAGGGACATGCGGGCTCCGGCTTCGGGTGTGATTCGCTGCGGAAGCTAATGCAAACTGCGTGGAAGGTGCTTGCAATCTTGGGGGCCTGACTGGCTTTGATCGTTACTGAATGCCTTTCAGTTTCATTGATCATCCGGTAGATCGATATCCTATGAAAGAACCTTCCATCGAGCTTGACCGCATCGACCGCAATCTGCTGCGTCTGCTGCAGGCGGACGGGCGGCGGTCCAACCAGGAACTGGCCGAGGCCGCGAACGTGAGCCCGGCGACTTGCCACCGGCGCGTGGCGCGGCTGGTGGAAGCGGGCGCGATCACCGGGTTCAGGGGGGCGGTCGATCCGGGCGTGGTTGGGCTCGGCACGCTAGTGATGGTGGGCGTGGTGCTGGACCGCTCCACGCCCGAAAGCTTCGCCGCGTTCGAGGGCGCGGTGGTGGGGATGAAGGAAGTGCTCGATTGCAATCTGGTCGCGGGGGACTTCGATTACCTGCTGAAGATCCGCGTGCGTGATATTGCCGATTTCAACGCGCTCCACGGCCAGCGGCTGCTGACCTTGCCGGGGGTGCGGCAGACGCGGACGTTCTTCGTGATGAAGGAAGTGAAGGAGAACGCGCCGCTAGGGTTTTGACTCTTACCCCTCCACCACCCGCTACGCGGGCGGTCCCCCTCCCCATTTGTGCCTTCGGCAAAAATGGGGAGGATCAGGGAAGCACGTGGGGTTTGACAGCACCGCAGCGCCGCTTATCCCTACGCGGGGTCAAGCAAAGGGGAATGGCGTGGGCGCAGTGGGGATCGCAGAGGCAGGACAGGCAGGCGGCGTGGAGCTGAGCCGTACGCTGTTGCCGCGCCACGTTTCGATGATTGCGATTGGCGGGATTATCGGTGCGGGGCTCTTTGTCGGATCTTCGACGACGATTTCGCTGACCGGGCCGGCGGCGGTGATTTCCTATCTGATCGCGGGGCTGCTGATCCTGCTCGTCATGCGGATGATCGCCGAAATGGCCATCGTGCTGGAAGGCGTTTCAAGCTTTCCGGACTTTGCGCGCGCAGGGCTCGGGCATCTGGCCGGGTTCCTTTCGGGCTGGCTCTACTGGTATTTCTGGGTCGTGGTGGTGGCGGTTGAGGCGATTGCCGGGGCCAAGATCATCGGCGGCTGGCTGCCGGGCGTGCCGGAGTGGGCCATCGGCGGGGCGCTGACGGCGCTGATGACCGGGGTGAACCTGCTATCGACGCGCAGCTACGGCGAATTCGAGTTCTGGTTTTCCTCGATCAAGGTGGCCGCGATCCTCGTGTTCAGCCTGATCTGCGGGCTGTGGGTGTTTGGCATCACGGCGCCGCAGGGTTTCTCCATCGGCAACCTGACCGCGCATGGCGGCTTTGCGCCGCATGGCTGGGGGCCGGTGCTGGCGGGCGTCGCCTCGACCATCTTCTCGCTCTGCGGCGCGGAGATCGCGACGATTGCGGCGGCGGAATCGCCTGATCCGGCCAAGGTCATCGCGCGGATGACCGTTTCGGTCGCGCTGCGCATCGTGATTTTCTACGTGCTCGCCATCGGGCTGATCGTGGCGGTGGTGCCGTGGACGCAAATCGTGCCGGGGCATTCGCCCTTCGCCACGACGCTGGCGGCCATGCATATTCCGGGCGGCGAGACGATCATGAGCGCGGTGGTGCTGGTGGCGGTGCTCTCGTGCCTCAACAGCGGCCTCTACGTGACGAGCCGCGCGCTGTTCGGCCTTGCGCGGTTTGGCGATGCGCCGGACTGGCTGGTGCATGTGAACGGACGCGGGGTGCCGGCGCGGGCGATCATTGCCGCGAGCCTCTTCGCCTATGGCGCGCTGGCGGCGCAGTGGCTTTCGCCGGGGACTGTGTTCAGCTTCCTCGTCAATTCCTCGGGCGTGACGATGATCCTGCTCTACATGCTGGTCGGCATCGCGCAGCTGAGGGAGCGCAACCGGGCCGAGCGCGAGGCCCCGGAGAAGCTGACGCTGAAGATGTGGTTCCACCCCTATGGCACGCTGGTGGCGCTGGCGGCGATGCTGGCGGTGCTGGTGTTCATGGCGCTGCAGCCGGATCTTGCTTCGCAGCTGTGGATGAGCCTGCTGGTGGCGGGGCTGTTTGCCGCAGCGTTCTGGCTGCTGCGGACGGGAAAGCGCGCCTGATATGCCGCAACTGATTACGGCAGAGGAAGCCGCCAAGCTGGTCAAGTCCGGCATGTGGCTCGATTACGGATTTGGCGCGACGCAGACCGAGGCGTTCGACAAGGCGCTGGCTGGGCGGGTGCACGAGCTGACGGGCGTGAAAGTGCGCAGCTGCCTGACGACGCGGCCGCGCGCGTTTCAGGAGGCCGATCCCGAAGGCGCGCACATGCTTTCGGCAAGCTGGCATTTCAGCGGATACGACCGGCGGCAGTTCGATGCGGGGCGCTGCACTTATATCCCGCTCAATCTGGGCGAGTGGCCCGATCTCTATCGCCGCTTTGTGGAACGCGTGGATATCGCGGTGTTCCAGGTCTGCCCGAAGGATGCGGACGGCAATTACAACTTCTCGATTTCTGCCTCCTATTTGCGATCACTGGTGGAACGCGCTGACGTGGTGATCGTCGAGGTCAATCCGGCGCTGCCATACTGCTTCGGACCGGATAACGCGGTGCACGAGAGCGAAGTGGACTTCGTGATCGATGTGCCCGCGCTGCCCGCTCCCGAACTGCCGAGCGCGATTTCGAACGAGGTGGACCTTGCCATCGCGCAGCTGGTGGCGGCGGAAATCCGCGACGGGGACTGCCTGCAACTGGGCATCGGCGGACTGCCCAACGCGGTCGGGCGCGCGATTGCCGGTGCCGGGGTGAAGGACCTTGGCGTCCACACCGAGATGATGGTCGAGGGCCTCGTCGAACTGGTGAAATCCGGCGCGGCAACCGGCGCACGCAAGCAGATCGATCCGGGCAAGGCAGTCTATGCCTTCGCCATCGGGACGGCGGACATCTACGCGGCGCTCGATCGCAATCCGGCGTTCGAGGCACGGCAGGTGGACTATACCAACCTGCCGAAATTCGTGGCGCGCAACGACAACGTGTTCTCGGTCAACAGCACCGGGCAGATGGACCTGCAGGGGCAGGCGGCATCCGAAGCCGACGGCTACCGGCATTTCAGCGGCACAGGCGGCCAACTGGGTTTCGTGCGGGCGGCCTATGAATCGGAAGGCGGGCGCGGCTTCCTGTGCATGCCATCGACCTACGAGAAGCACGGGGTGCGCAAGAGCCGCGTGGTTGCGGGGCTGGCGCCGGGGACAACCGTGACGGTGCCGCGCACCGACGTGATGCATGTGGCGACCGAATACGGGATGGTCTGCCTCAAAGGCCTGCCGGTGGCGGAGCGCGCCAAGGCGATGATTTCCGTCGCGCACCCCGATTTCCGCGAGGCGCTGGAGCGCGAAGCCTATGCAAACGGACTGATTCCGAAGCATTATTTCTGAGTGTGAGGCTAAGCTTGAAAGCGGTGTTCAAATGGACCGGCCTGTTGGTGCTCGGCCTTGTGCTGGGGATCGTGCTTGCCGTCTGGCAGATCAGGAACAGCGGCCTCGGCAACGATGTGCGCGTGGGGCCATGGACCACCGGCCGCGACATCGGCACCGCCCATGCGGACATGAAGACGCGCGCGGTTGTCGCGCTGCGCGGCTTGCTGGCGCTGCCGGCGCAGGAGGCCCGCTATTTCACCGCAGCGACAGATAGCGCCGGTGCGCCGCTTTCAGGCAAATGCCGCTATGCCTTGACCGGCGGCATGATAGAGGCGCGTTGGTGGAGCGTGACCCTGTATGATCCGGGCGGCTGGCTGATCCCCAATCGGTGGAACCGGCATTCGATCGGCAGCGGGCGCATTCCGGTGGGTAGGGCGGGCGGCTGGGCAGTGCTGATCGGCCCGGAGGAGCAGCCCGGTCTGTGGATACCGACCGGCACAGACGGCGCGTTCGAGCTCACGCTTCGCACCTATCGTCCGCATGGGACACTGGCGCGCGATCCCGCGCGAATCAGCCTGCCGACAATCACAAGAGGGGAGTGCCGCCCATGATCCGCCGCCTCGCCTCCCTCGCCGTGATCGTCGCGGCAGCCCTCGGCAGCTACTACGGGACGCTGGCGACGGCGCCCTACGGCCTGATGTGGCTTGCCGAAGCGAAGCTGGCGAAATCCGGCCCCGTCAACCACTTCACCCACACGCCGCCGGTTCGCGCCGAGCGGCAGTTCGTCGTGCGCCCCAGCCCGGACCTGCTCTATTCCGTATGTCCTTACGACCTGACTGCGGGGCCGCTGGAAGTGACCGCAGTGCCGGTACCCGGGCGTTACAGCTCGATCAGCGTGTTCGATGCGCGAACCGATGTCGCCTTCGTTCGCAACGACGAGCAGATGGGCGGTGAGCCGATGCGGGTGGTGTTGGCGCTGGAAGGGCAGCAGACGCCGGCAGGGATCGACACCGTGCGGGTACGCTATGCGACGGGGATCGTGCTGCAGCGCGTCCTGCTGGCCGATCCATCCGAGGCGGCCGCGATCGATCCGATCCGCAGCAAAGCGCGGTGCCGGACGCTGACCGGGTAGAACCGCGCGCTGGTGCTGGCCACGACCCGGGCTGGCGGCCTTGGCGGTGATCGCGGCGCGGCGGAGATCCTCATGATGCCGGGGATTTCATCACGTCGGAGCGCGCGGGAACCCGCAAATTCCTGCGCAGTTCAGCAAACGGGCTTGCGCGCCTTGTAGAATACCGTCCGGAAGGGAGAGCGGCCGGGCATTCGCAGCAGGAGCTGGCCGCGCAGGGCGTGTTTCACCGCTGTCTTGAGGCACCAGACCAGCCCATCGACCGGCTGTTCCTCATAGCGTTCGAGGTTGAGGCCGATCCTTTCGAAGGTCATGCGCATCTGGGGCGGGGCGGCGAAGACCAGGTGATCTGGAAGGTAAAGCATGTCCGGAAACGCATCCCGGCTGGCAAGATCGGCTGCGTTGCCGGTCTCCAGAAACAGCACGCCGCCGGGCCGCAGCCGGGCCGCCAGCGCGGCGCCGAAGCCCAGGAAATCGGGCACGTGCGAGTAGACGTTGATGAGCGAGATCACGTCGAATTGCCCCGGAATGTCGTCCAGCGACTGGCTCGTGACGGGCAGGCCCAGCTCCTGCGCCTTGCGGACCTTAGGCTGCATCGGTTCGATGCCGTGGACCTTGCTGCCGGCTGGTGCGGTCTGGCGAACGGCGGCCACCACCTCCCCGTAGCCGGCGCCGACATCAAGCCAATGGATCGGCTTGCCATCGGCCCAGTCCGCGCCGAAGAGTTCGCGTATAACTTTCGAGTAGTGTGCGGTCTTCGACGCCTTATACCGCGTGCGGACATCGAGCGCGCCATCTTCACCGCGGTGGACACCGACCTTGTTGGCATCGCTGATATCGGCATCCGAGGGCCGTGGATTCACATAAAGGAGCCCGCAAGCACGGCATTTTCCCATCGCGAAACCATTCTCTCGCGCCCAGGGGGCGGCGTCATCGTTTCCACACAGCGGGCATGGCGTCTGCATCGCGGCTTACCTTCGTGGCTGACAGCTCGGATAAGGCGGGTTAGGCGGAAAATCTGATCCGGAGCATGGCCGGAATATTAACTTACTGTAGTTCTTTTTATAACGTTATGATAGGGTCTGCTCTGGCAGATCGAGGCCGGAATGCGCGGCGGCAGGGAGTGAGACGGGGTCTTGCGGAAATGCATCCAGCGGCGGCGGCGGCACTCTGCGCCAAGCGGGCCGCGGCATAGGCAAGGCGGCAGGCAGGGTGCGAGTTTGACAACGCCCTCCGAACACGGAAAACGTCGCGCGCCGCTGTTGGCCGAACTGGCACGCCGCGGCGTGGATGGTGGCGCTGGTCAGCGCGCGGCCTTGGGAACGCGGTTCGTGAAAGTGCTTGTTGTCGAAGATGACACTGCCTTGGGCGAGGCCTTGCAAGCGGCCTTTGCCGGCGCGAACTTCAATGCCGAAATCTGCGCATCGGGGCGCAGTGCCGCCGAATTGCTGGCGCTCTATCCCTTCGACGCTGCGGTCATCGATCGCGGGTTGCCGGACATGGACGGCCTGGATCTCGTCAGCAGCCTGCGCCGCAGCGGAAACCGCATTCCCGTCATCATCCTCACGGCCCAATCAGATGTCGGCTCGCGGATCGACGGGCTGGATGCGGGTGCCGATGACTATCTGGGCAAGCCCTTCCTCTTCGCCGAACTGAAGTCCCGCCTCAACGCCGTGGTGCGGCGGGCGGAGCACCGCATTTCGAATACGCTGGACTGCGGGAATCTGTCCTACGACGTGACCAGCCATGTCGTGAGCATCGATGCGGCGCCCATCAGCCTTTCGCCGCGCGAGCGCAGCCTGCTCGAGATCTTTCTGCGCTCGCGCGGGCGGCCCATCGATACGGCTCGCATGGAGGATCTGCTCTGCGCAGCGTCACAGGCGCTTTCGGCCAATGCGCTGGAGGTGAGCATTCACCGGCTGCGGCGCAAGCTGGCGGCAGCGGGCAGCACGGCCGAGATCGTGTGGCTGCGCGGACAGGGCTATTGCATGAAGGCCGACACCATGAAGGCGGGCAGCATGAAGGCCGGGCGGGCGTGATACGCAGCCTGTGGCTGCGGCTGGTCCTCGCGCAGGTTGCCATCGCGTTCGTTCTGGCGCTTGGCCTGCCCTTCATTGTCAATCGCACGATCCGCGAGATCGGCGATGACCTGACCCAGCGCCTGCTGAGCGGCGAGGCGGCGGAATACCTCGCCGCGCAAAGGGCGGGTACTGTGCAGCGGGCGAACAGCCCGAAGGCAGGCGCGATCGCGCTCTACATGGCGCAAGGCTCCCGCCTGCGCAGGCTTTCCGGGCCGGATATTCCTGACCTCTCCGCGCTCACGCCGGCACGGCTATCGCGGGAGGGGTTTTACCACGGCCCGCATTCCGATTTCCTGACACGGCCGATCGGGCCCGGCCAGACGCTTGTTGTCGCGGAAGACCGGCAGCATCCGGCGGTGCTGCACGACGATATCGTCGCGTACTTCCTCGACCGCTTCATCGTGATCGTGCCGATTGCGCTGGTCTGTTCGACCCTCGCGAGCCTGTGGGCGCTGGCGCGGGCGATCAGGCCGATCAAGCAAGCGGCGAGGGATGCGCGGGCGCTCGATCCGATCCGCCCCGGGACGGCGCGCCTGCGCGAGGATATCGTGCCGACCGAGATCGAGCCGCTGGTCCACACCGCCAACGAACTGCTGGACCGCGCCGTTTCCGGCTACGAGCGCGAACGCGTGTTTGCGGCGACAGTTGTCCACGAACTGCGCACCGCGCTTTCGACGATCAGCCTGCGGACCGAGCTGCTGCCGGGCGGAGAGCCGCGCGACAAGGTGGTCGAGGCGGTGGCGCACGCCAACGAGGTGGTGACCCAGATGCTGGGGCTCCACGGGCGCGAGGAAGAACTGATCCGGGGGAAGCCGCGCGCGGTCTCAGCCGCAGCGCAGGATGTAATCGACGATCTTGGCGGGCTGATCCGGTCTTCCGGCCATGGCCCGGTCAGCCTGCGCAGCGTGGACAGCGGACCGGCCCGCCTCGCACCGGATGCGCTGGTCCGGATCACGGTTGCCAACATTGTCGAGAACGCCTTGCGGCACACGCCGGCAGGCGCCGGGATCACGATCCTGTGCGATGATGCGGCTGGCACGGTGGTTGTGGCCGATAGCGGCCCCGGCATCCGGATGCGCAGCGGATCGGACGGGCGCAAGATCTATTCACGCGCGGACGGATCGCCATCGCGCGGTTCGGGTCTGGGCATCGCGATTGTCACGCGGCTGATCGAAACGGCGGGCGGCTCGATCGCATTCGGGACGAGCGAAGCAGGCGGAGCGGCGGTTACCCTGTGCTATCCGGCGGCGCAGGAGCGAGGCTAGCGGACCTTCTGGCCCTGCACATCATCGGATTGGCCATCATCGGACTGGCCATTGGCCTGATAGAGCGCAACCGTATCGACCAGCCGCGATGCCCATGCTGCCGTGCGCTGCAGACGGGCCTGCTGGAGCGCCGCCTGTGCCTGCAGGAGCGCGAAGGTGCCAACCTCGCCAAGCTGCTGCTGGCGCTGCGTGAAGACATAGGACTGTTCGGCTGCGGCAAGCGCCCGCACCGATGCGTCTTCGGTCCGCGCATCGGCCTGCAGGCCGTTGATCGCATCCGACACATCGACAAAGGCCTGCAGCACCACCGAGCGGTATTGCGCCTTGCTTTCCTCGAGCAGGGCCTCGGCAGCCTGCTGCTGGCGGCGCAGCGCACCGGCATGGAACACCGGCGCCGTCACCCCGCCGACCAGCGACCAGAAGGCGTTCCCATCCTGAAACATGTTGGAAAAGGTCTGCGCGGCGCCGCCGGCGCTCGCCGTCAGCAGGAACGAGGGAAACCTTGCGGCGACCGCGGCGCGGGCGTCTGCGGCGGCGCCTTCCACGGCGGCAGCGGCGGCCTGCACATCGGGCCGGGCCTGCACGACAGCGGCTGGCAGCGCGACGGGGACATGCGCGGGCAGAACGAAGCAGGTGCTGGAGGGCAGCGCGGGCAGATCCTCGCCCGGGGCGCGGCCGAGTAGCGCGGCAACCAGCGCGCGCTGGTGTGCTTCGCTGCGCTGCAAGGCCGGGAGCGTGGCTTCGGCGGTGGCGAGCGCGGCTTCCTGCGCGGCGACGTCCGCATCACCGGCTTCCCCCAGCGCGCGGCGCTTGCGCGTCATCTCCAGCATCTGCCGGGCCGATCCGATCGAAACTTCGGTCGCCGCGATCTGATCGGCAAGGGCCGCGCGGCTGACCACAGCGACCACGAGATTGGCGGCAAGGCTCTGGCGCGCAGCGAGGAGGTGCGCGGCGGCGACCTTGGCCGCAGCCCGCGCCGATTGGCGCCGCGCGCGCAGACCGCCGAACAGATCGAGCGGGTAGCTCACCGTCACTTGCGCGGTGTGCAGCGAGTAGAGCGTCTGCGAAGCATCTGCGAGGGGCGATTGCAGCGAGGCGGGGCTTTGCGCGCGCTGCGCGGAATAGGACACGTCCACCCCCGGGGCGAGCGCCGCGCCGGCCACCCCCGCCTGTGCCCGCGCCGCGCGCAAGGCGGCATCGGCGGCGGCGATATCGTTGCTGCCCGCGAGGCCTTGATCGACGAGCTGGTCCAGATCGGAGCAGCCGAATGCCTGCCACCACGCGCGCGGGGTCGTCTCGCCCACGGTGAAGGTCTGGGCCGGAACCGCATTGCCGACCGTGGCCGACGTGGGGGCGCCGGCACCGGCCACCGCAGGCAGGCGGGCGTGGGGATCAGCATCACCGATCCCCGTGCAGCCAGCCACCAGCGTGCAGACGGCCACAGGTAGGGCAAATCGCAGGCGGGCGTTCATGCCGGCTCCCCTTCTTCGGAGTAGTGGCCGATATCGCGCCCGTGCGGCCCGCGATCCTCAGGCGGCAGGTGGAGTGAGAAGCGCTCGACGAGGGCGGGCAGGACCAGCAGGATCAGCAGCGGTGCAAGCGCCATGCCGCCGACGACCACAAGCGCCAGCGGTTTCTGCACCTGGCTGCCGATCCCGTTCGACAGCGCCGCTGGCAGCAGCCCGATGGCCGCGACAAGGCAAGTCATCAGGACAGGCCGCATGGCGTTTGCCGTGGCGCGACGGACCGCGACGTGCCGTGTCGCACCATCATCGACGACCTGGTTGAAGGTCGTGACGATGAGGATCCCGTCCATCACCGCGATCCCGAACAGCGCGACAAAGCCGATCGCCGCAGAGATGCTGAACGCGGTTCCCGTGAGCGCCAGCGCGAGGACGCCGCCAACGATCGCCATGGGGATGGCGGAAAAGGCGAGCAGCGTATCGCGGATCGAGCCGAAGTTGGCGTAGAGCAGGATCAGGATGAGGATCAGGCTGATCGGCACCACGATTTCGAGCCGGGCAATCGCGTTCTGCAGATTGTCGAGCTCGCCCGCCCATTCGAGGTGGTAGCCCGGCGGGATCGTGACATGCGCCTTGATCCGCGCCTTCGCCTCCGCAACCACGCTGCCGAGATCGCGTCCGCGCACGCTGAACTTGATCGGGATGTAGCGTTCCTGATGCTCGCGGTAGATGAACGAAGCGCCGGTGGTGAGGTGGATGTTCGCCACTTCCGACAGGGGAACCTGGATCATGCCTTTCCCATCAGGCGATGGTGCGCCCACGGTGATCTGGCGGATGGCTTCGAGCGAGTTGCGCTGGTTGGCACGCAGGCGGACGACAATCGGGAAATGCCGGTCGGTTCCGGGCTCGTAGAGCTGGGCCGTGCTGCTTCCGCCGATGGCGGCGGCCACGGTCTGGTTGATATCGTCGGGCGTCAGGCCATAGCGCGAGGCGCGGGCAAGATCGACGTCGATCCGTACCGTAGGCTGGCCGAGGGACTCGAACACGCCGAGATCAGCGATGCCCTGGACCTTCGCCATTTCGGCCTTGATCGCCCCCGCCGTCTTTTCGAGCGTGGCGAGATCGGGGCCATAGAGCTTGATCGAATTTGCGCCCTTCACGCCGGAGGCGGCCTCTTCCACGTTGTCTTCGATGACCTGCGAGAACGAGAAATCGACCCCCGGAAAGCGGCTGTGGAGATGGCCCGACATGTCTTCGACCAGCTTTTCCTTGGTCATGCCTGCAGGCCATTCGCTGCTCGGCTTGAGCGGGACGAAATACTCGGCGTTGAAGAAGCCGGTGGCGTCGGTGCCGTCGTCGGGCCGGCCATGGGCCGAGAGAACCGATTCGATTTCAGGATAGCGCGCAAGATCGCGCCGGATGGCGTTGACGACCGGCTGCCCCGCCTCAAGGCTGATCGAGGCGGGCAGGCTGGCGCGGATGTAGAGGTTGCCTTCCTCCAGATGCGGCAGGAACTCGACGCCGAGCGCCCTGACGCCGAACCCGGCCAGCAGCAGCGCGATGGCCGCACCGCCGAAGGTGAGCACGCGGTTGGCCTGGGCAAAGGCCGCAGCCGGTTCGTAGATTCGCCGCAGCCACGCGACCAGCTTCGTCTCGACCTCGGACAGGCGGTCCGGCAGCAGGATGGCGGCGAGGACCGGGGTGACCGTGAACGTGGCAATCACGCCGCCGGTGATGGCGTAGGCATACGTCTTCGCCATCGGCCCGAAGATGTGCCCTTCGACGCCGGTGAGGGTGAACAGCGGGATGAAGCTGGCAATGATGATCGCGGCGGCAAAGAAGATCCCCCGGCTCACTTCGGACCCGGCGTGGAGGATGGCGCTCAGCCGGCTTGCAGGGCTGAAGTGGCCTTGGCCGGCTTCCACCGCGACGGATCGCTCCACCATGTGGCGGAAGATGTTCTCCACCATGATCACGCTGGCATCGACCACGAGCCCGAAATCGAGCGCGCCAACCGAGAGCAGATTGGCGCTTTCGCCTTGCGCGACGAGGATCAGGACCGCGATGGCGAGCGCGAAGGGAATGGTCGCCGCAACGATGAGCGCGCTTCGCAGGTTCCCCAGAAAGATCCACTGCAGCGCGAAGATGAGCACGATCCCCGCCATCAGGTTTTCGAGCACGGTGTGCGTGGTAAGGCGGATGAGGTCCGACCGGTCGTAGACCCGTTCGAGATGCACGCCGGGCGGAAGCACGCCCGAGGCATTGATCTCGGCCACTTCCTTCTGCACCGCCTCGATCGTCGGCATGGACTTGGCACCGCGCTGCATCAGGACGATGCCTTCCACGATATCATCGAGCCCGTTGTACCCGGCGATGCCCAGCCGGGGCTGATTGCCGATGGAAACCCGCGCCACATCCTTGAGCAGGACCGGCGCCGAGCCCGCCATGCCGACCAGCACGTTCTCGATCGCCGAAGGGGACTGGATCAGCCCGACGCCGCGAACGATCGCGGCCTGCGACCCGAAATTGATCGTCTGCCCGCCGACGTTGCTGTCGCTCTTGGCAAGAGCGGACATCACTTGCGCCAGCGTCACGCCGTGGGCGACCAGCCGGTCGTTATCGACGGTGACATCATAAGTGCGCAGCTTGCCGCCCCAGCCGGTGACGTCGGCAACGCCGGGAATCCGCTTGAACCGGCGCTGGAGGATCCAGTCCTGCAGGGTCTTGAGGTCCATCGGCGAATAGCCATCGGGCGCGACGATGCGGTAGCGGTAGATCTCGCCGATCGGGCTCGTGGGCGACAAGGTCGGCTGGGCGCCGCCGGCCAGCGGGGGCAGCTGGGCCAGCCGGTTGATCACCTGCTGCTGCGCTTCCTGATAGGTCAGATCATAGCTGAACTGCACCTTCACATCGGACAGGCCGAACAGCGAAATCGCCCGCACGGTGGTGAGGTGCGGAATGCCCGCCATCGCCACTTCGATGGGCACGGTGACGTTGCGCTCCATCTCCTCGGCCGAGAGACCCTGTGTCTGGGTGACGATCTCGACCATCGGCGGGACCGGGTCGGGATAGGCCTCGATATTGAGCGCGGCGAAGGCAAACCCGCCCGCGACCAGCACGGCCACGAACACCGCAACGATCAGCAGCCGCTGCCGCAGCGCGAAACGGAGCAGCCGGTTCATTGCCCCAGCCCCGCCTCGTTCACGAAGATCGCGCCGGCCGTGACGATGGTCTCGCCCGGGCGCAGACCGCGCAGGACTTCGACGCGGCCGCCGAGTTCCTCACCGGTCTGCACCTCGCGGCTCGCCAGGCGCCTGTCCGGCCTGCGCACCCAGACGCGCGCGGTGTCTCCC
Source organism: Novosphingobium sp. FG137 (assembly GCF_057809735.1). Taxonomy (NCBI): domain Bacteria; kingdom Pseudomonadati; phylum Pseudomonadota; class Alphaproteobacteria; order Sphingomonadales; family Sphingomonadaceae; genus Novosphingobium; species Novosphingobium sp. FG137. The sequence goes on from NZ_JBMDKN010000002.1 coordinate 520,216, forward strand.
TCATGGATCACCGCCGCCGCCGGGACAATGATGCGCGTACCGGGGCTGACATGATGGATCGAAAAGCTCGCGAACATCTGCGGCTTGAGCGCGCCATCGGGATTGGCGATGGTGGCGCGTACGGGCAGGCGATGGGTGGTGGGATCGAGCCCGGCACCGACCATGTCGATCACCGCCGTGAACCGGCGCCCCGGCCAGGCCGGCGTGACCACATCGACCTTGTCGCCAACGTGCACGCCCGAAGCATCGCTTTCCGCGATCTGCGCCTGCAGCCAGACGCGCGAGGCATCGGTGATCGTGAAGAGGGGCTTTTCGCCGCCAACGCCGACATATTGGCCGGGGGAAACATCGCGCAGGGCAATCGTGCCGCCGATGGGCGCGTGGAAGGTGGTAACCTCGTGCAGCCCGCTGATCTCTCGGGCGGTCTCGAGCCGCCGAATCTCGCCAGCCGATTTGCCGAGGATCGCCAGCTTGTCACGCGCGGCGCCCACCGCCGCTTCGGCGCTGCGCGCCTGCGCTTCGCTGGCTGCCAGTTCGGTCTGAGCCTGCTGGTAATCCTTCCGCGCGCCGCCCGCCGTCTCGGCCAGAGCCTTGGCACGTTCAGCGTTGCGGCGCGCATTGAGCAGGGCGACCTGACTGGAGCGCATGTTTGCCTCGGCCGAAAACAGGCTGTTGCGCGCATCGACGAAATCGCTCGTCCGGATTGTCAGCAGCGGCTGGCCGGCGGTGACGATCTGGCCGGCATCGACCAGCACCTGCATGACCTGCCCCGAATAGGGCAGCAGCACCGGCGTGCTGAGATCGCCGTCCGCCTCGATCGAACCGGAAGCGGTGGTCACCTGTTCGGCCTGACCCGCACCCACCTGCTCGAACGAAAGGGTCGCCAGCTGCGCATCGGTGGGGCGGAACGTTCCGGGCGGATCGGCGGGCAGCTCGTGCGGGACCGGCCGGAGGAGCCACGCCCCAAGCCAGCCGGCGAGCGCCAGTGCAGCCAGCGCTGCCAGCGCGAAAGCCAGCAGGCGCGCCTGTTGGCGGACTGTAAGCCTCGGCACAGGCGGATGAGCGTTTTGGGGATCTGTATCAGCCATGTTTGCGTTACCCGATTGCGGGCCGCGCCTATAAGCGACGGCGCTTACATGCGCCTTACAGGTCCCACTTTGGCTGCAATCGGCCGGATATCTCACCACCGATGGCCCCATCCCGCAGATGGAGGCTAAGGGAAGGAAACACCTCGACAATGATAGAGCTGGTGCAATCCCGGACGGAGACCGCAAGGCCGCGCCTCATTCACCGGGCGCGGCAGAAACTGGAAACATCCAGAAAGATATGGTGAGCCCTGCTGGGTTCGAACCAGCGACCTACTGATTAAAAGTCAGTTGCTCTACCGACTGAGCTAAGGGCCCCCCGCAGACGGGTGAGCCTCACCTAGGGGTGGGGCGGGGCCGGGTCAAGCGGGCGTGGAGGTGGCGGATGGTGCAGGTTCCTGGTGGATCGCGCCAGTCCGGGGTGACCGTCGCGGCGGGGCCGAGGACGAATGGGCGTGTCCGGAAGCGGGGGTGGGGGACGGTGAGCGTCTTGCTGTTCCAGGGGCCGCCGCTCCACAGCACGATGTCGAGATCGAGTGTGCGGGCGCCCCAGCGCTGGCCGCGGCGGACGCGGCCGAAGCGGGTTTCGAGGGACTGGAGCAGGGCGAGCAGCGCGGGCGGATCGAGCGGTGTGGCGATCCGTGCGGCGGCGTTGGCATAGCGGCGGCGCGAGGGGCCGATGGGGGCGCTGGCGATGATCGGCGAGATGGCTTCAACGACAAGGCCCGCCCCCGCTATGGCGGCGAGCGCGGCGCGCAGGACCTGCGGAGGAGGACCGTGACGCGGATGGCGCTGGTTGGAGCCAAGCGCGATCAGGTAGCCCCACTCCAAACCGGGATTCGGTTCAGATATCTTCGGCAAGGCGGGTGTAGAGCTGCGGGCGGCGATCGCGGAAGAAGCCCATGCCGGCGCGGTGGCGGGCGGCTTCGGCGAGATCGAGCGTGGCGGTGAGGATACCGGTTTCTTCCGCGCCATATTCAGCGAGGAAATCGCCCCATTGGTCGGCGATGAAGCTGTGGCCGTAGAAGCGCTGGGGCGGGGTGCCGCCCACGCTTTCGCTGCCGATGCGATTGGCAGCGATCACCGGCATGCAGTTCGATACCGCGTGGCCGATCATCGCGCGGCGCCAGACGCGGCTGGTATCGAGGCCGGGATCGTAGGGCTCGCTGCCGATGGCGGTGGGATAGAACAGGACTTCCGCGCCCATCAGCGCCATCGCGCGCGCGCATTCCGGGTACCACTGGTCCCAGCAGACGCCGATGCCGATGCGGGTGCCGAAGACATCCCATACCTTGAAGCCGGTGTTACCGGGGCGGAAATAGTACTTTTCCTCATAGCCCGGGCCATCCGGAATGTGGCTCTTGCGGTAGGTGCCCATGATCTCGCCGTCGGGGCCGATCATCGCGAGGGTGTTGTAGTAGTGATGCCCCTCGCGCTCGAAGAAGCTGTTGGGAATGGCGATCTTCAGGCTGCGCGCGAGCGTCTGCATGGCCTTGACGGAAGGGTCTTCGGCCAAGGGATGCGCGAGGGCGAAGAGGGCTTCGTCCTCCACCGTGCAGAAATAGGGGCCGGCGAAGAGTTCGGGCGGGAGGACGACCTGCGCGCCCTGCTGCGCGGCCTGTTCGACCAACGCGCTGACGGCGGCGATGTTGGTCTGCGCATTGGGTGCGCCGAGCGCGAGCTGGAGGGCGGCGACGGTGAGCTGGGTCATGGGCGGGAAGTGGTGGGTCTTTGCGGGAATGTCAAAGGGGAGCGCCGGAGTACCACCACTGCCAACCCCCTCCTCTGAAGAGGAGGGGGCTTTCAGGATCAGGGCCGCTTGGCGAAGAGCAGCGTCATGCGGTCGCTTTCGCCGATGGCTTCGTACTTCGCGCGGTCCTTGTCCTTGAGGGTGAGGACGGGGGGCAGCGTCCAGACGCCGTCGGGCCAGTTGGCGGTGTCTTTCGGGTTGGCGTTGACTTCGCTCTTGCCGACAAGGCGGAAACCGTGGGCTTCGATGAGCGCGATGACATCGGCCTCGCGCATGTAGCCCATGGTGCCCTGGGTGTAGGACGCAGGGGCATCGGCCTTGGCGCGGTGCTCCTCGATGCCGAGGAGGCCATCATCCTTGAGCAGCGAACGGATCGCGGCGAGATCGTTGAAGAGGTAGCCATCGGGCCACATGTTGTGAACTTCGCGCATGATCATCACGCGGTCGACCGTGCCCTTGCGCTCGGGCGGGATGGCATCGAGCGTGTAGGCGGGGATGCGCGCTTCGGGAACGCCGGTGCAGCTGGCGGCCTTGGGCGGGAACTGGGCGGGGAAGGCAGCGAGGCGGGTCCTGGTATCGCCCGAGGCAGCGGCGAGGCCAGCGGTGATGCCGATGTACTGGCCCTTTTCGCCCAGATAGGGGACGAGGATGCGCGTGTACCAGCCGCTGGAGGGCATGTAGTCCGCCACGGTCATGCCCGGCTTGATGCGGAAGAACGCCAGCGTTTCGGCCGGGTGGCGGAAGGCATCGCGGACGCGGTCCTTGTCGCGCCGGGGATCGGCGAGCGCCGTGGCCATGGCGGGATCGGCGGCGGTGGCGGCTGGGCCTTCTGGCGCGGCATGAAGCACTGCGGGAACGGACGCAGCGGCAGCGAGCAGGAGGGCGGAGAAAAGGGCAGCTTTGCGCATGAAGTAACTCCGGGGGCGATTCGAGCGAAGGATAGCCTAAGCGGGCAGGAGGCGATGACAACCGGGTCATTCGTTCCTATCTGGCCCTCATAGCTGACTGGGCATGACATCGGGGGCATTTCCCCCGGAAGCAAGGAACAAGTGAATGGCGCAGGCAATCATGGCGGGCGGGTGCTTCTGGTGCACCGAAGCGGTGTTCCGCGACGTCGTAGGCGTGATCGAGGTAGAGAGCGGCTATATCGGCGGGACGGGCGCGAACCCCACCTACAAGCAGGTGTGCAGCGGGACGACCGGACACGCCGAGGCGATCCGGGTGACCTATGATCCCGAACTGCTCTCGCTGGACGACCTGCTCGATATCCACTTTGCGACGCATGACCCGACGACGCTGAACCGGCAGGGCAACGATGTCGGCACGCAGTACCGCTCGGCGCTGTTTCCGGTCGATGACGAGCAGCGCGCGGCGATGGGGGCGGCAATTGCGCGGGCGGCTGCGGCCAATCCGAAGCCGGTGGTCACGACGATCGAGGGCCCGGCCACGTGGTATCCGGCGGAGGACTACCATCAGGAGTATTGGCAGGGCGAAGGCCAGCGCAATCCCTATTGCCTCGCGGTGATCCCGCCCAAGCTGCAAAAGCTGCGCAAGAGCTTTGCGGCGAAGGTGAAGGGGTAAGCGCGGGCCCCTCGTATTTGCATCCTTCGACAGGCTCAGGATGAGCGGGTTGGGGATGTGGGCGCGGGAAGAAAGGGGACTGTCCCTATTTTTCCCACATCGCGGCGAAGAAGCCGTCAATGCCGCCGGATTCGGCGAGCATGCCGGGATCGCTGCGGAACCAGCCTTCGGGCGTGGGCGTGAGGCCGGCGGGAAGCTGATCGGCGGTGATGGGGACAGGGCCGAGCGCCTTGACCCATTGCGCCTGCGCCTCCCCTTCCCCTGGCTCCAGCGAGCAGACCGCATAGACGAGGCGGCCATCGGCGCGAATCGCGCCCGAAGCCCGCTCAAGCAGGCCGCGCTGGAGTTCTTCCAGGGCGGTCTGGTCGATCAGGCGGTGGAGCACGTCCGGGTGGCGGCGGCAGGTGCCGGTGGCGCTGCACGGCGCATCGATCAGCACGGCATCGTAGAGTTCGGACGGGCGCCACTGCATGGCGTCTGCGGTGACGACTTCGACTTCGAGGCCGACACGCGCAACGTTTTCGCTCAGGCGTTCAAGACGGCGGGCAGATTTGTCGAGCGCGGTGACGCGCCAGCCGGCGGCGGCGAGCTGCATCGTCTTGCCGCCGGGCGCGGCGCAGAGATCGAGGACGCGGCGCCCCTCACCCGGCCCCAGCAGGCGCGCAGGCACCGAAGCGGCGAGATCCTGCACCCACCACGCGCCTTCGGCGAAGCCTTCGAGGCTTTCGATCGGCCCGCCACGCGCAAGGCGCACATGACCGGGCGCGAGCGATGTGCCGCCGAAGCGTGTCGCCCATTCATCGGTGCGCGCCGGATCGCGCAAGCTGAGATCGAGCGGCGGGGGGACGGCGAGTCCGGCGGCGATGGCATCGACGCGGGTGGGCCAGGCACTGGTCCACCGTTCGAGCGTGGCGGCGGGAAGCGTGGGTCTGTCCGGCAAGCCCTCTGCGCGCAGCACGGCGGAAAATACGCCGTGGGCGAGGCGGCGCGGGCCGCCGACAAGCAGCGGCAGCCCGGTGGCGATCACCGCATGCGGCGGCAGGCCGAGGCGCAGCGCCTGCGCGAGCATGAGACGCAGGACGCTGCGCGCCTTGGCATCCTCGGGGAGAATCTGGCGGGTGGCGCCATCGATCAGCCGATCGAGATCGGGCAGCCAGCGCAGCGCTTCGGCCGCGATGGCCAGCGCGAGGGCGCGGTCATCGCCGCGCTCGATGGCGCGCAGCACCGGCGGAGCAGCCTGATCGAGCGGATCGCCCCGGCGCAGCACGGCATCGAGGAGGCGCAGCGCAGCGCGGCGGGCGGGAACACCGGGAATATCGGCTTCGGCAGCTTGGGGAGAACGGGCCATTGGCCAGCCTATCGCGCGTGGTGCCCATCTTGGCAATTGCGCTTGCGCGCGGACTTGGGCAGGCAGACCTGATGGACAAGCCGATCCCCCGCGCGACAACCCGCCCCGCAGGCTTTACCCGGCCCGCGCACTGGACCAACGAACCCGCCCCCGTGCCCGCCCCGGCCAAGCAACGCGACGATCCCGACGGGCTTGATCCCACGCGGTTTGGCGATTGGGAGAAGAACGGGATCGCGATCGATTTCTGAGGGTTTGCTGCGGAGGCCCCTCATCACTTAGGCAGCGCGGCCAGCGGCGGCAGCGGGTGCCAGCCCCAGACATTGAGCGCGAAGCCGCTGACGCCCGAGCGCACGAGCGACCAGCGCAAGGGCCGCGCGATGGGGATATAGGCATTGGCGGCGGTCATTTCGGCCTCGGCCTGCCCCAGCAGGCGCGCGCGCTCGCGCAAGTCCGCGGTCTGGCGGGCATCGGCGAGCAGCGCATCGCCGGCCGCGTTGCAGGCGGGCTTGTGGACCGAACAGGCGAGCTGGTTCAGGAACCACGAGGCGCGGCCATAGCGCGCGGTGGTATCGACCAGGCGCAGGTCGGCGGGCTTGTCTTCCGCAACTTGCACCGCGACCACGCCGATGGCCTTGAAATCGGCTGCGATCAGATCGATCACCCGCCGCGTGCCCGGTCCGTTGGGCGCGGCGATCCGCACCAGCGGGGCGGAGTTGCCGCTGGCCATGAAGCGCGTGACACGCTCGGCCGCCAGCGCCCGGCGCGCATCGAGCGCGACGCCGACCCAGCGCTCGCCCACGGTGCCGGCATCGCCTTCGACCCCGGCGGAGACAACGCGGGTGGTGGGCTGCCAGCCGGCGATGTTGAAAGCGGCGATGATCGCATCGCGATCGATGGCGAGCGCCAGTGCTTCGCGGTTGGGCGCTTCGGCAAGGAAGCCTGCCTCACTTTCGATGAGGAGCCCGAACATGCCGATCACCGGATCGAGCTGGATATTCCCGCGCGCGAGGCCGGTCTGTTCGGTGAGCGGGAGCGAATCGATGCGCCCGCCAAGAACAAGATCGGCGGCGCCATCGTTGAAGCGGTCCACCGCCTTTTTCGCAGGCAAGAGTTCGACGACAAGATTGCGCGCGCGGCTGGAAAAGCCTTCCTCCGGCACGAGGCCGCGCTTTTCCGGGGGGATGAGAGACAGTTCGAGCCCGCTGCCGCGCCGGGCAAGGCCCATCGGACCGGAACCGCGGCGGGCATAGGGCAGGCCGAGCTCGGGCTGGGCCAGCAGCGTGAGCAGATCGGGGACGGGCGCAACGAGATCGATCTCGATCACCCGGTCCGCCATGACGCGGACCTGCTCGATCGCGGCAAGATCGAGCCCGAGCGCGGTGCCTTTCAGCAGCGCGAGCGACTTGCGCAGCGCGGCGGCGGCGGTTTCTGCGGTGATGCGCGCGCCGCCCGGCCAGGTGCCGTCGCGGAGGCGGAAGATGTAGCTCTGCCCATCATCGGTGATAATCCAGCGATCCGCGATGGCGGGGACGACATGGCCTTCGGCATCGAAAGCAACGAGGCCCTCAACCGTTGCGCCGCGTATCGTGCGTGCTGCGGGCGACAGGCGCAGGCTGCTGGTATCGAGCGCGGTGCGATCACCGATGAGGGCGATGGGAAGCGGCCCCTCGCTACGCCGTCCGCAGGCAGAGACGCCCAGCACCAGAGTACCGAGCCCGGCGAGGGCCAGGGCGGCAGCCATGGAAAGGCGGGAGGCACGCACCATCAGGAGCCGTGCTAGCACGCAAGGCCGCAGCGGTCAGCGCCGGAAGGGCCGCATGACCGCGAGAATCAGCAGAAATTTTTGCGTTTGATCAGATCTTGCGCAGGCGGGTCGGGTCAACCATCGCGAGCACCGGCTTGACGAAGCGCGGCGTCTCGTCGGACCTGGTGACGATCGGTTCGCGCGCGAGCTTGGGATCGATGTCCTCGACGAAGGCGATGCCGAAGCGGTTTTCCTGAATCCAGGCGACGACGCCTTCGACCCAGCCGATGTTGCGCAGATTGATTTCAAGCTTGGCGCCGCGGGTGACCTTTACATGGCCTTCGGCCATCATCCCCCCGCCCGAAAGGTTGCGGACCTTGACGCGGTGCTCGTCGCCCGCCCCGGCCAGACGCACGTCTGCCATGAGAAACAGGCTGTCACGCCCTACTTGCCGATGATCGAGTTCAGTCACGCCCGGTTTCCGTCTCATCTGCCAAAGAAGGCCCCAACGATCAGCGCGATGAGCCGCACTGCACGCCACGAGGAAAGTCGCAAAACTTTCTCGCGGATTGCTAAGCGAGGCTGGCTAACGGAATCTTAAATCGGCGCGGCGTTAACGTGTTTTTGCTTAGGCTGTGCCGGAGCGGGACACTCTCCGGACAGAGCGTTTAACGCTGCCGATCCTACATATCGCGCGAGATTTTCTCACGCCGTTCATGTGCTTCCTGCGCTTCAACGGTCATCGTGGCGATCGGACGGGCGATCAAACGGCCCAGCCCGATGGGTTCGCCCGTGACTTCGCAATAACCATATTCACCTTCATCGATCCGGCGCATTGCGGAATCGATCTTGGCGATCAACTTGCGCTGGCGATCGCGCGTGCGCAGTTCGATGCCCCATTCGGTCTCGCTCGAAGCGCGGTCGTTGAGGTCGGGCTCGCGGATCGGGCCATCCTGCAGCGCGGTGAGCGTGCCGGCCGATGCCGAGAGAATCGATTTCTTCCATTCGAGCAGCAGGCGGCGGAAATAGTCCTGCTGCGCCTCACCCATGTAGGGCTCATCATCGGAAGGAATATAATCGCCGGGCATAGCCCGACGCGCTTTGGCCAGAACGTCGATCTCGTCACTCAAAACCCCAGCCATCCGGCCCTCCAAGCTCATGCTCTTGCGACCCCCGGCCGCCGCGACGCCCGCGGAAGGACACCTGTGGCTCCCGGTTTGGCGGGCCTATAAGCAAGTGGCGGAATCCGCACAAGGTTTTCCTAAGGGGCAATGCCAAGTTGTACCCAACCCGGACAAATGCCGCCTTTTCTTCGACGTTAACCAATTGTTGACCAAGATTGTTGACTTTGTCCCTGCCCGGCCAAGCGTCATCACGGTTCGGGGGGACAGGGGAAACGTTTATGGCACAGACATGGATCAAGCTGGTTTCCGAAACCGAAGCTTCCGCCGCCGCCGCCCTCGCAGGCAGCGACAGCAATGCCACCGATACGCTCGTCGCGATCTGCCTTGCTGCTGCGGCGGCAGGCGACATGGATGCGCTGTTCGACCTTGGCGTCGCCTATTCAACCGGCAGCCACGGCGCGCCATGCGACCTGATCGAGGCGCACAAGTGGTTCAACCTGGCCGCAGTGGGCGGGCACGAGGAAGCGGCGAACTGCCGCGCCGAGGTTTCGGACGACATGACCGCGCGCGAGATCGCCGAAGCCCAGCGCCGCGCCCGCGAGTGGCTGCGCATGATGCGGACCGACAGCCGCGCGGCCTAAGTATCGTCTGGAAGCGAGCTCGGTTTGGATTGTGAACTCGGTGTCGCCACAGTCCGCTTGTAGCGCGCAATGATATCATCGGCGGTCAGCGTAACGTAGGTATCGGCTGGAGCTGCGAAGGCTTGCTGCAAGATAGCCTTCAAACGTTCGAACTGACTTTCCGTACGTTCTCCAGTGAAGGCGCGAGCCAGCGCCTTTTTACCCCTCCACCACCCTTCGGGCGGTCCCCCTCCCCATTTGCACTTCGCGAAAATGGAGAGGAACTGCCGCCCTACCCCTTCTTGAACGGCGTCCTCTCGCCCAGCCACATCTGTTCCTGCGCCACGCCGCGACGTTCGCGTTCGAGGAAATCGGCGATGGCACTGCGGAAATTGGGGTCCGTGATGTAGTGCGCCGACCAGGTCGGCACCGGTTTGTAGCCCCGCGCCAGCTTGTGCTGGCCTTGCGCGCCCGCCTCCACCCGCTTGAGGCCCAGTGCGATCGCGGCGTCGATTGCCTGATAGTAGCACAGCTCGAAATGCAGGAAGGGCTTGTCGACCACGGCCCCCCAGTAGCGCCCGTAGAGCGCTTCCGAGCCGATGAAGTTGAGCGCGCCGGCCACCGGTTGATCGCCGATGAAGGCCATGACCAGCAAGATGCGGTCGGCCATGCGCTCACCCATCAGGGTGAAGGCCTCACGCGTGAGGTAGGGGTGGCCCCATTTGCGTGCGCCGGTATCCTGATAGAACACCCAGAACGCGTCCCAGTGCTCGGGGCAAATAGCCTCGCCGGTGAGCTGGCGAATCTCCACCCCGTCCTGCGCCTTGGCGCGCTCCTTGCGCAGGTTCTTGCGCTTTTCCGAGGAGAGCTGGCCCAGGAAATCGTCGAAGCTGGCGTAGCCCTGGTTGTCCCAATGAAACTGCGTATCGGTGCGCAGGAGCCAGCCCGCTTCCTCGAACAGCGGCAGCTGCGCAGGCTCGATGAAAGTGGCGTGGGCGGAGGAAAGCTGGTTCTGCGCGCAGATCTGCTCGGCAACGCGCAGCAGGGGCAGCCCAAGGGCCGGATGATCGCCCGTCAGCAGGCGCGGTCCGGTGGCGGGGGTGAAGGGCACGCTGATCTGGAGCTTGGGGTAATACTGCCCGCCCGCACGGTGCCAGGCATCGGCCCAGTTGTGATCGAAGACATATTCGCCCTGGCTATGGCCCTTGAGATATGCGGGCAGCGCGGCGGCGGCGATTCCGGCGGCATCCTCGATCACCAGCGGAAGCGGCGACCAGCCGCTGCGCCCGCCGACACTGCCCGATTCCTCGAGCAGTGTGAGGAAGGCGTGGCTGGTGAAGGGGTTGCCGGCACCGGCCAGCGCGTCCCACTCGGCGGCGGGAATCTCGCCGACAGCGTGGTGGACGCGCGCGGTCACGCTCACGGGCGGGCGGCCTTTGCCAGCCCTGCTCCTTCCGCAATCGGACCATCGCCGTGCTTGAGAGCGCGCTCCATCAGGCCGGGCGTGTTGACCGTCCACGTGAGCACGGGGAAGCCCCGGCGGCGCTGCGCGCCGGCAAAGCGGCTGGGCATGTCGGTAATGTCGTAGGCGAGGAAATCGGGCTGCGCGCGCCAGAGTGTGATGTGGCGGCGGGTGCGCGCGAAAAGTGTGCGATTGCCTTCTTCCATCATCACGATACCGCGGACGATGTGGCTGGAATGCCGCGCGAACCAACGCGAGACGCGCGGATCGAAGCTCATCACCGCAACCGGGCCGCGATAGCCTTCGAGCATGCGACGCACCGCGAGGCAGATCGCGGGAATGCGCGTAGAAGGCCGCGTCTTGACCTCGATCAGCAAGGGCACGCGGCCCGCGACGAGATCGAGCAGTTCGCGCAGGGACGGGATCGTATCCGCATCATTGCCGATGATGCGGATCTGGCCCAGCTTGGCCGCGCTGCGTTCGATCACGAGACCGGTCTCGGCGGTCAGCCGGTCCAGCTCCCAATCGTGGAAGACCATGGCCTGCCCGTCGCTGCTGCGCTGCACATCGCATTCGATGCCGAGCCCGGCCTCGATCGCAGCGGCGAAGGCCGAAAGCGCATTCTCGGGAAGCCCGGGGCCGTGGAGCCCCCGGTGCGCATAGGTCACGCCCTTGAGCCAGGCCACCTTATCGGCCTGCGGGGGCGGCGCCAGCAGGCGATCAAGCAGGATGGAGAGCAAATACAGCATCGATTTCCACTGCGCAGCCGAGGGGGAGCGAAGGCACGCCGACGGCGCTGCGACTATGCTTGCCGGTTTCGCCGAACACCGCGACCATGAGTTCCGAGGCGCCGTTGGCGACCTTGGGCTGATCGGTGAAATCGGGGGTGCAGGCCACGAACGCACCGAGCTTCACGACGCGGGCGACCCGGTCCAGCGAGCCGAGCGCGGCCTGGGCCTGGGCGAGCAACATCAACCCGCAGCCCTGCGCGGCGGCAAAGCCCTGCTCGACCGAGAGATCCGCGCCCAGCTTGCCCTTGACCAGCGCGCCATCGACGAACGAGACCTGCCCCGAGACATAGAGAAAGCCGCCGGCCTCTACCGTGGGGACATAGGCGGCGACCGGTGCTGCCGGAGCAGGCAGGGTGAGGCCGAGTTCGGCAAGCCGTGTGGCGGGGTTCTCAGTCATCGTCGTTCACTCCGTGGATACGATCCATAAGCCAGGGCAGCGCGTGCTCCCACTGGTCGATACGGGCATGGGCGTGGCCCTTGACATGCGCGCAATCGATGTGGCGCGCGATCATCGGTTCGCCGCACAAATGCAGGCGGCCGACATGGGGGGCAATCTCCATGACCGAGCCGTGGTGCTGCGGCAGATCATCGATGAACACCGCGCGGCTGGGCTGGTATTCATCGAGAATGGCCTTGAGCGCAGGCCCCTTCGGCCCCTGATTGGTGAAGACGCGCGCGTTGATGCCGACATCCATGAGCTGGCGGGCGCGGGCATCGCGGCGATCGTCGTTGAGGTTGGTGAGGATCACCACATCGGCATGCCGGGCGAGCGCGTTGATTCCCTCGACCGCGCCCGAGATCGCCTGCTGGCGGTGCATCTCGGTATCGAAGAACAGGCCGAGCAGGCGCCAGATTTCCGGCCCGGGGACGGGATCACCCGTTCCGGCGTAGCGCATGGCCTTGCCGAAATCGCTGTCCTCCATCACGAAATCGATACCATGCTGCTCGCCCAACCAATCGCGATATGGCGCGACCATGTGCAGCAGCACTTCATCGCAATCGCTGATCACCAGCGGCTTACTCATCACAATCTCTCCCGGGTGGCGGCGAGCGTGGCCGGGGCGAGGCCCAGCGCATCTGCCGCTGCAATCAGATCCGCCTCATGCCCGCAGAGGAATTCGAGCACCGCGCTCTGCACCGCCGGATCGCCGAGACCGGTCCGCAGCTCGTCAGGCGTCAGACCGGTGAGGGACAGAAAACGCTCCGCACGGCCAGCATCACCGAGCACCCAGCCAAGCGCCTGCAGCGCCGTGGCGGCAGGATCGGGCAGGGAGGCGGATGCGCGGGCGATTGTCAGGGCCTTCCGGGGTGACTAGGCAGGTGTCTGGGGTGGTATGAGGATAATGGGGCTCAGTGGCAAAAAGAATACTGGTTGTCGAGGACAACGACCTCAACCGTAAGCTGTTCTGCGATGTGCTGAAGGCAGGCGGCTTTGCGGTGGAGCCGCTGGCAGACGGGCGCGATGTGCTTGTTCGCGCACGCGAATTCGTGCCCAACCTGATCATCATGGATATCCAGCTGCCCAACATTTCGGGCCTCGAGCTGATCGAGGCCCTCAAGGGCGATCCTGGCCTGAGGCCCATCCCGGTGCTGGCGGTAACTGCCTACGCCGGCAAGGGCGACGAGGAACGCATCCGCGAGGCGGGGGCGGAAGGCTATCTCGCCAAACCGGTATCGATCGGGCCGTTCATGATGGCGGTGAAGGCGCTGGTTTAGGGGCTTATCCAGAGGCCAGACCCATGATATGATTACACCTGATTGCAGGAGGTTTCAGATGGCATCAACAGAGCCGATCACCGTCAGGACCAGCAAGGAAATGGTTGCGCGGATCGATGCACTTGCCGCCGCAATGGACCGCTCGCGCAACTATCTCGTCGGTCTGGCCCTTGAGCAGTATCTTGAGCGCAACGCCTGGCAGATCGAGCGGATCGAGGCAGGCATAGCTGCGGCCCGCGACGGTCAGGTTGTTCCGGCTGATGCCGTTTATTCACGCATTGCCGCAAGGCAAGGCTGGAACCAATAGGTGCGCCTCGTCTTTGCCGAACCGGCAGCGAATGATCTGGAAGATATTGTCGAATACGTCGCGCTTGACGACCGGCGCGCAGCGGAAGCAGTCTATCGTGCTATCGTGGCGGCGACAGAACTGTTGCTTGCGTTTCCGGCGCTTGGCCATCCCGGTCGACTGCCAGGAACGCGGGAATACTCCATCACCGGGCTGCCCTATATCGTAGTCTACGAAGCCGACACCGCCGCGGTTACCGTGCTGGCAGTATTCCATGGCGCGCGCGATCTTCGCCGGGCGCTGGCCACGCGGCGCAAGGACAGCAAGGGCTAGCCGGAACGTCGTCGGACTTTGATCTGGGGCATGATCTCGATGCACGAAAAGCCAGCCGCGCTTGACAAGCGGCGCAGCTGGCCGCTTTTCAGCCGCATTCTTGGGGCAAGGGCGCCTCAAAGCCGGAGAACACATACCATGGATCGCGCCGCTATCGCCGCCCGCATTGCCGAAGTGATCGAACCGTTCAACAAGAACGCGGTTCCGATCACCGAAACCACCTCGTTTGCCGGGGATCTCGAATGGGACAGCCTCACGGTCATGGATTTCGTGGCCGCCATCGAGGACGAATTCGACATCATCATCAGCATGAACCAGCAGGCCGAGATCGAAACCTATGGTCAGCTGATCGATGCCGTGACCACGATGCAGGGCTGAAGCCATGAACGACATGACCCCTCCTGAGATGCCGACCACCGACCTCTTCTCGAAGTTCGACCCGCTGATCGAGACGCGCCGTTCGCTGCTGGCGACGGGCGTGACCGATCCGTTCAGCCTCGTGATGGAGAAGGTGCTTTCGCCCACGACGGCAATCTGCAGCGGGCGTGAGACGATCCTGCTCGGCACCTACAACTACATGGGCATGACCTTCGACCCCGACGTGATCGCGGCGGGCAAGCAGGCGCTCGACGATTTCGGCGCGGGCACCACCGGCAGCCGCGTGCTCAACGGCACGTATGCAGGCCACCGCGCGGTGGAAGAGGCGCTCAAGGAATTCTACGGCATGGACCATGCCATGGTCTTCTCGACCGGCTATCAGGCCAACCTCGGCATCATCAGCACGATCGCGGGCAAGGGCGATTACATCGTGCTCGATATCGATAGCCACGCCTCCATCTGGGACGGCTGCAAGATGGGCGACGCCGAAGTCGTGCCCTTCAAGCACAACGATATCGAAGCGATGGAAAAGCGCCTGAAGCGCATTCCCGAAGGCGCGGGCAAGCTGGTGATCCTCGAAGGCGTCTATTCGATGCTGGGCGATATCGCGCCGCTCAAGGAAATGATCCGCATCGCCAAGGAAAACGGCGCGATGGTGCTGGTGGACGAGGCCCATTCGATGGGCTTTATCGGACCGAACGGACGCGGCGTGGCCGAGGATCAGGGCGTGCTGGATCAGGTGGATTTCGTGATCGGCACATTCTCCAAATCGGTCGGCACGGTGGGCGGCTTCTGCGTTTCGAACCATCCTAAGTTCGAGATCATGCGGCTGGTTTGCCGCCCCTATGTCTTCACCGCGAGCCTGCCGCCGAGCGTGGTGGCGACCGCGGCGACCTCGATCCGCAAGCTGATGCACGCAGGCAACAAGCGCGCGCACTTGTGGGAAAACTCGCGCACCTTGCACAAGGCGCTGACGGACCTGGGCTTCAAGCTGGGCACGGCGGAGCCGCAGAGCGCGATCATCGCGGTGATCATGCCCGACCTCGAGCGCGGGGCGATGATGTGGGAAGCCCTGCTGCACGAGGGGCTCTATGTAAACCTGGCCCGCCCGCCCGCAACGCCTGCGGGGATGACCCTGCTGCGCTGCTCGCTCTGCGCCGAACATACTGCCGAACAGGTGGGGATCATCACCGGCATGTTCGAACGTGCGGGCAAGGCCGTGGGGATCATCTGATGCGGCGGGGCATGGCGGCAGCGCTGGCGATCTGGGCCGCGCCCGCACTGGCCCAGACGGCAGCGGCGCCGAGCTTCCCGCCCCCCTCCCCGCCCGTCACTGCGCCGGGCGACGGGATGCTGGACAAGCCTTGCCCTGATCAGACCGGCCTGTGGTTCGGCCACCCTTATGTGAAGGCCAACGACTGGGCCTGGGAATGCAAGTACGCCGAGGCGGAAAAGCAGGTGGCCGCGCCGCCGCGTGTGGTGTTCATCGGCGATTCGATCACCGAAGGGTGGGTGCCGCTTGCGCCGAAGCTGTTTGCCGGGGGTGCGGTGGGGCGCGGGATAAGCGGCCAGACGAGCCCGCAGATCCTCGTGCGGTTCTATCAGGATGTGGTGCGGCTGCGCCCGCGCGTGGTGCACATCATGATCGGCACCAACGATCTGGCAGGCAATACCGGACCCAACAGCCCGGAGATGTACAAGAACCACGTGATGGCGATGGTCGACATCGCGCGCGCCAACGGGATCGGCGTGGTGCTGGCAAGCATCCTGCCCGCCGCGAAGTTCCCATGGAAACCCGCGCTGGCCCCGGCCGGGCAAGTTGTCGCGCTCAATGGCTGGCTGCATGAACTCGCGCGGGTGCGGGGCGCGGTCTATGCCGACTATTATGGCTCGCTGGTCAACGCCGAAGGCGGCATGAACCCCGACGTTGCGCCCGATGGCATCCACCCCAATGCCAAGGGCTATGCGATCATGGAGCCGATCACCCGCGCCGCAATTGCCGAAGCGGAAAAGACCGCCGCACCGCAGCGCTAAAGATTGCCAGACTGGGCCGCCCGTGCCAGCCTTGATGCTGGCAAGGGGGGCAAGTCTTTGAACAAGGCCGTATTCCATTCGATCGTCAGTGCGGTTCTGCTGGGACTGGCTGGACCGGCGCTCGCGCAAGCGGGCCACGATATGGGCAGTCATGACGTGTCTGGGCACGACATGCCGGCGCCCTCCACCGGCAAGCCGCTGAGCGAGGCGCAGACTGCCGAGGGCGCGGCCAAGGCGGCCCAGCCGGGGCATGGCGATCATGGGGGCGATCATGGGGGCGATCATGCGGACCATGCCTCGCATGACGACAACACCGTACCCAAAGTGCCGACGCTGCTCACCGGCTATGGCAACGGCGGCTTTACGATCAGCACCACGGTCCCGGCGGCGCAGGCGTTCTTTTCCAACGGGTTGGAACTGGGCGCAGCCTTTGCGCACAAGGCAGCGATCGCCGCGATGGGCGAGGCGGTGCGGCTCGATCCGGGCTGCGCGATGTGCCTGTGGGGCGAGGCGCTCGTTTCAGGCCCCACGATCAACTATGGCAGCGACGCCAAGGAGCGCGCGCCGCTGCTCGTGATGGTGCGCAAGGCCAAGGCGCTGGCGGCGAAGAATGGCACCGCGCGCGAGCGGGATCTGATCGACGCACTGATCCTGCGCTATCTGCCGGACAAGAACGTCCACGCACGCGATGTGGCCTACGCCGCAGCGATGCGACACGTGGCCGCGCGCTACCCGGCGGACAACGAGATCGCGGTGCTGACGGCGGATGCGCTGATGGTGTCCTCGTTCGTGGAGGACGCCGAGGATTTCGACCACGGTGCCATCGATGCAGCTATCACGCTGCTGGAGCAGGTGCTGAAGCGCGCGCCAGAGCATACCCCGGCGATCCATTTCTATATCCACGCCACTGAAGTTTCCGGCGAGCCGGCCAAGGCCGAGCGCTATGCCGACAAGCTGGCGGACCTGGCGCCCAATGCCAGCCATCTGGTCCATATGCCGAGCCACACGTTCTTCTGGGTGGGCCGCTATCAGGATGCCGCCGATACGAACTGGCGCGCGGTGGAGATCGGCAAGGCCAATGCCAAGCGGCTGGGCCTGCCCGAGCCCAAGGGCGTGTGGGATCTGCCCTATCACGCGCACAACGTGATCTTCGGGCTAGGCGGGGCGATGATGGCAGGTGACGCGCGCACCGCGCTCAATCTGGCACGGCCACTGGTCGAACGGTCCGCCGAGCGCGAGAAGGCGGAGCCATTTTCGCAGATGCTGGCCGCAGCGGGATACTTCGCGATGGCGCGCTTCGATGATCCGGCGGCGGTGCTGGCGCTGGCCGAGCCGAAACTACCCTACCTCAAGGCGGCGCGGCACTATGCGCGCGGCGAGGCGATGGTCTGGCTGCGCGATCTTGCGGGGGCCAAGGCGGAGCTGGCGGCGATCCCGGCGCAAGTGGCGGAGGGCAAGATAGACCGCGACCACCGCGCGCCCGAGCAGATGCTGGGCATCACGCGCGGCGTGCTGGAAGGCCGCATCGCCATGGCAGAAGGGCGCTACAAGGATGCCGTGACGGCATTCACAGCGGCGGCGGATATCGAGGAAACCAAGGATTTCATGCAGTTCTCCGACCCGCCCGCGTTCTGGTATCCGGTGCGGCGCGATGTTGCGGCGGCGCTGCTGGCTTCAGGCGATGCGGCAGGCGCGCGCACGGCAGCGGAGGAATCGCTACGGCTTCGGCCGAGGGATGCGGCGGCGGAGGATGTGCTGCGGCGCGCCGAGGGGATGGCAGTGCGGGTGCATTGAGGGTTTCACCCCTCCACCACCCGCTGCGCGGGCGGTCCCCCTCCCAATTTGCCCCTTCGACAAGCTCAGGGGAAAATGCGGAGGAATAAGAAGATCCTCCCTGTTTTTGCGAAGCACAAACGGGGAGGTGGCAGCCCGAAGGGCTGACGGAGGGGTTCTTCAGCCTTTCACCAGCATCAGCGCATCGAGCGCGACGACGCCCTGGCCCTTGGCATGCAGGATCACCGGGTTGAGATCGACTTCTCGGATCGACGGTTCGGCGCGCAGCACGCGGCCAAGCGTGACGATCAGCTGCGCGAGCGCGGGGACATCGAGCGCCGGGGCGCCGCGATAGCCTGCCAGGATCGCCGCGCTCTTGAGCTTCATCAGTTCGGCCTCGACCGCCTCCGCCGTCATGTCTGCGGCGAGCAGGCGCACGTCGCCAAGGATTTCGGCGGTGACACCGCCAAAACCGGCGAGGAGGACCGGACCCCATTCGGGATCGTTCTTCGCGCCGACGATCATTTCCACCCCGCGCGCGCCCATGCCCTCGATCAGCACGCCATCGAGCGTGATCGCGGCGGAATAGGCGGCGACGCTGGCGTGCATCTTGTCCCACGCGGTGCGCACCGCGGCGGCATCGGCCAAGTTCAGGATCACACCGCCCGCATCGCTCTTGTGGCTGAGCGCGGCGGCCTGCGCCTTCATCGCGACGGGATAGCCGATCGCTTCGGCAGCGGCGACGGCGGCATCGGCACTTGCCGCAAACGCCCCCGCCGGGAAGGGAATGCCGAGTGGGCCGAGCAGCGCCTTGGCCTGATATTCGGGGATGACGCCGGCGTGATCGGCAAGGCCGGGCACGGGTAGCGGCGCCTGCGTTGTGGTGGTGGTATCGCGCGAAGAAAACTGCGTGAGGCGGGTGATCGCCCGCAGCGCGCGCTCGGTGGTGGGGAACCACGGAATGCCGGCGGCGCGCAGCGAAGCGATCCGCTCGGGCGGAACGGCGGCCCCTTCGTCGAGCCCGGCGAAGATCAGCGGCTTGGTGAGGGTCTTCGCAGTGGCAGCAGCAAGGATCGGCGGGAACTTGATGGCACAAGTCACCGCCTCAGCCTGGATGATCCCCGCGAGCACGGTGCCGACGCGCGGATCATCCAGCAGGGCTTCGAGGCAGCGGGTGTAGATCGCCGGTTCGGAAAGGCCCTGTGCGGTGATATCGAGCGGGTTGCTGACCGGCACGAACGGCGGCAGCGCAGCGCGCAGGGCGGGCGAATCCGCATCGTGCAGCGGCGCAAGCGGGAGGCCGAGCGATTCGGCCAGATCGAGCGTGAGCGCCTTGAACGCGCCCGATTCGCCCAGCACCGCCGTGTGCCCCGCAGGCAGTGCCGGGCAGCGCAGCGCGATCTCGGCGATGTCGCCCAGTTCTTCCAGCGTTTCGGCCATGATCACCCCGGCGCGGGTCACCTTGGCGCGCATCAGGGCATAGTCGCCCGCCATGGCGCCGGTGTGCGTCGCGGCGGATTCGCGCGCGGCGCTGGAGGTGCCGGGGTGGAGCAGGACGATCGGCTTGCCCGCAGCCGCCGCCCGCGCGGCAGCGGCAAGGAAGCGCTCCGGCTTGCGAAATTGCTCGACGATCATCGCGATGACTTGCGTATCATCCTGATCAATCAGCCAATCGACATAGTCCTCGACACCGCTCGCCGCCTCGTTACCGGTCGAGACCGAGTAGGACACGCCGCAATCGCGCGCGAGGAGCATGGTGCCGAGCACGGCGGCCATCGCGCCCGATTGCGAGACGACCCCGATCGCGCGCTTGCCCGCCGGGGGCCGTGCGTCGGTCTCGACGAAAGTGAGCGGGATGCGGTCGACGTAGTTGACGAGGCCGAGGCAGTTGGGGCCTTCGACGACCATGCCGGCCTCGTGGGCAATGCGCGCGATCTCGCGCTGTTCGGCAAGGCCTTCCGGCCCGCCCTCGGCAAAGCCCGCCGCGAAGATGACCACACCGCCAACCTTGCGCGCGGCCAGCGCCTTTACCGCATCGAGCACCCCCGCGCGGGGAATCGCAAGGACGGCAGCATCGACGCCCTCGGGCAGCGCCTCGATCCCGGGCAGGCAGGTGCGGCCGCCCAGGGTCTCGCGTTTGGGGTTGATCGGATAAACCGCCCCGGCAAAGCCATTGGCATCGAGATTGGAGAGCAGCGTGGTGCCGAGCGCGCCCGGCTTGTCCGAAGCGCCGACCACCGCAACCGAGCGCGGACGCAGCAGTCGCTCGAGCGCCGGAAGGACAAGGGCAGTGTTGGCGGTATCGGGCACGGCGCTCTCCGGATTAGGTTATACTATATAACAATAGCCGCTGCAGGCGCACAGGGCAAGGCTGCCCGGATGGACAGCTACTGGAGAGACTGACCAAAGCCTGGCAGGCCAGAGGTTGACGGGCGGGAGGACGGCGTGGCAATGCGAGTGCGCGACGCGGGTATAGCTTAGTGGTAAAGCACCAGCCTTCCAAGCTGGCTATGCGGGTTCGATTCCCGCTACCCGCTCCAGTCCTCCCGCAGAGTCAGCCCAGCAGATCCTCGATCTGGCTGAGGCGTTCCTTGCCGAAGAACATCTCGCCATCCACGAAGAAAGTGGGGATGCCGAAGGCGCCGCGATCGACGGCGGCCTGTGTGTTGGCAGCGAGGCGGTCCTTTACGGCAGCGGACTGGGCGCCCTCTGCCAGCGCGGCGGCGGGGAGGCTGGCGGCGGCGATGACGGCATCGACGGCGGCCTGGTCCGCAGGATTCAGCCCGTCTTCCCAGATTGCGCGCAAGAAGCTGTCCGCAAAGGCTTCACCGCAGCCGAGATCGATGGCGGCAAGGAGCAGGCGCAGGAGTTCGACCGAGCGGAACGGGAACGCCGGGTTCATGCGGAACTTCGTGAGGCCGTGGCGGGCGATGAAGCGCTGCATTTCGAGCTGGGCATAGGCGTTCTTGCCCTTGATTTCGGCATCGCGCATGAACGGCGGAGCGTTGCCGGTGAGTTTGTGCATGCCGCCCAGCAGTGCGGGCGTCAGCGTGATCGTTGCGCCCTTGCGCGCGGCTAGAGCCTTGAGCGGCCCCCACACGAGGTAGCCATTGGGGCTGACGAAATCGAAGATGAACTCGATAGTCCGGGTCATATCAGAAGCGCTCCTGCCATGGGCGTAAATCAAGCTCGTGCGTCCAAGCCGAGCGGGGTTGCTGGTGCAGCCAGACGAAGGCCTGCGCGCGATCGTCCGCCCGCGAGCGCGCTAACACGCCGTTGGTGGCTGGTTCGCTCACCCTGCTCTCCCTCTGCTTTGCTGGCGCACCTCGTACCGCGCCGAGCGTGCAGTTAGCAATCGCCCGAGCGCAGGGGCGCTGCTAGGCTCGGCGCATGAGCAGTTCTCCCTTTCGCGCCGCCGTTGTGCAGGCAGCATCCGACCCCGCCGGCAGCGCGGCTTCCGCAGCCAAGGCCGCCCGCCTGATTGCCGAGGCCGGCGCCGCCGGCGCAAAGCTCGCCGTGTTTCCCGAGGCCTTTATTGGCGGCTATCCCAAGGGCGCACGGTTTGGCGCGCCGATCGGGCTGCGGCTGCCGGAGGGGCGCGAGGCCTATGCGCGGTACTACGCGGCGGCGGTGGCGCTGGACGGCCCGGAAATCGTGGCGGTGCGCGAGGCTGCTGGCACTGCGGG
Source organism: Novosphingobium sp. FG137 (assembly GCF_057809735.1). Taxonomy (NCBI): domain Bacteria; kingdom Pseudomonadati; phylum Pseudomonadota; class Alphaproteobacteria; order Sphingomonadales; family Sphingomonadaceae; genus Novosphingobium; species Novosphingobium sp. FG137. The sequence continues at coordinate 541,927 of NZ_JBMDKN010000002.1, forward strand.
GATGGTCGTGGTGATCGGGGTGATCGAGCGCGTGGGCTCAACGCTCTATTGCACCGCGCTGATTGTCGACGGGACGGCGGGAACCATGGCGCACCACCGCAAGCTTATGCCGACTGCGGCCGAGCGGCTGGTCTGGGGCTTCGGCGATGGTTCCACCCTGCCGGTGGTGGAAACCGCGCTCGGCACGGTGGGCGCGGTGATCTGCTGGGAAAACTACATGCCGATGCTGCGCATGGCGATGTATGGCCAGGGCGTGACGCTCTATTGCGCGCCGACAGCGGACGACCGCGACGGCTGGGCCTCCTCGATGCGGCACATCGCGCTGGAAGGGCGCTGCCATGTGCTTTCCGCCTGCCAGTTCCTGCAGCGGCGCGATCTGCCCGAGGGGCAGGAATGCGTGCTGGGCGATGACGCGGACACCGTGCTGATGCGCGGCGGGAGCCTGATCGTGGGGCCGCTGGGCGAAATGCTGGCAGGACCGGACTACAGCGGCGAGACGGTGCTCTATGCCGAGATAGATCCCGCCGAGATCGCCCGCGCGCGCTATGATTTCGATGCGGTGGGGCATTATTCGCGGCCCGATGTCTTCCGCCTCACGGTGGACCGCCGCGCCAAGCCGGCGGTGGCGTGGATCGAGGACGACGCCTGATGCACCTCAGGATGGACGAGCTCAGCGGAGCCGAGCGCTACAAGCTGCTGGCCGGGACCGTGGTGCCGCGGCCGATCGCCTGGGTATCGACGCTTTCGGCGGCAGGCGTGGGCAATGTCGCGCCCTACAGCTTCTTCAACATGATCTCGGCCGCGCCGCCGCTGGTGGTGCTGGGCGCGATGCGCAGCGCGAATGGCGGCCTCAAGGATACGGCGACCAACATTCTGGAAACGAAGGAATTCGTCGTCAATCTGGTGAGCGAGCCGATGCTCGAGGCGATGAACGTGACTTGCGTGGATGCGCCGCCCGAGATCGACGAGGCGATGCTGGCCGGGCTCGAGATGCTGCCGAGCGAACTCGTCGCGCCGCCGCGCATCGCGGGCGCGCCGGTGAGCCTCGAATGCCGGCTCTATCAGGCGATCGACGCGCCGCCGGGCAGCACGATCATTCTGGGCGAAGTTCTGGCGTTGACCATCGACGACCGGTTCGTCGATGCCGCTAGCCTGCGGCCCGATCCGGTGGCGATGCAGCTCATGGGCCGGGTTCACGGCGTGGGCGGCTATACCCGCATCCAGACCGACCGGACGCTGGAGAGGCCCGTCTATCGTCCCGGAACAAATTGATTCACTCGATTGAATCATTCTGTCACCTAAGCTAGACGGGCACAAAGGCTCCAGCGAGAGTCGTGCGGGAGAGAACCGTTGGACGTGACCAAGCCTCAAGGAAACGAGCGGACCCCGGCGAAGCACAAGCCGATCCTGTCGCTGATGCGCGTGATCGAGATGAATCTCGGCTTCCTTGGCCTGCAGTTCAGCTTCGGCCTGCAGCAGGGCAACATGGTGCCGATTTATTCGTGGCTCGGCGCGGATGAATCGAATCTCCCTATCCTGCAACTGGCCGGGCCGATGACCGGCCTCCTCATCCAGCCGCTGGTCGGCGCCCTGTCCGACCGCACCAGTTCACGGTTTGGCCGCCGCACGCCCTATTTCCTGATCGGCGCGGTGATGTGCAGCCTGGGCCTGCTGTTCATGCCGTTTTCCGCGAGCATCCTGATGGCGGCGAGCCTGCTGTGGCTGCTCGATGCCGGCAACAACATCACGATGGAGCCCTATCGCGCCTATGTGAGCGACCGGCTGGACGAGAGCCAGCACGAGATCGGCTACCTCAGCCAGAGCGCGTTCACGGGGCTGGCGCAGTGCCTTGCGTTCCTTTCGCCCTCGATCCTCGTCTACTGGGTGGGGATCGACCGCAATGCGGTGGATGCGCACAATATCCCGACGATCACGCATATTTCATTCATGGTAGGCGCGGTGCTTTCGATCACCACGATCCTGTGGTCGATCTGGCGCGTGCCCGAATTGCCGCTGAGCGAGGACGAAAAGGCGCGCATTGCCGCTGCGCCCAAGTCTGCGGGCGCAACGCTGGGAGAGATCGGCCGCGCGATCGTGGAAATGCCCCAGGCAATGCGCAGCATGGCGTGGATGAGCCTGTTCCAGTGGTACGGCTTCTCGATCTACTGGTCCTACAGCGCGCTTTCGATCGGACGATCAATCTATGGCACGGCCGACAAATCGAGCGAGGCATTCCGCGCGGCTGTGCTGACGACGCAGCAACTGGGCGCGTTCTACAACCTTGTCGGCTTTGCCGCGGCGCTGGCGATGGTGCCGATCTCGCGCGCGCTGGGGGCATCGCGGGTGCATATGGCATGTCTTGCTGCGGGTGGGCTCGGCATGGTGGCGATGGCGCATGTTGCGGGCGCGCCGAGTGCGCCCGGGCCGGTGTTCTCCGCGCTGGCGATGCCCGACCTTGGCAGCCACACGCCGCTGCTGCTGATCGCGGTGACGCTGGGCATGTGCTGGGCGAGCATCATGGGCAACCCCTACATCATCCTTGCCGGCTCGATCCCGCCGGAGCGGACGGGGGTATACATGGGCATTTTCAACATGATGATCGTGATCCCGATGCTGCTCAATGGCCTGACCTTCGGCTGGATCTACAACCATGTGCTGGGCGCAGACCCGCGCAATGCGCTGAGCTTTGCCGGTGCGCTGCTGGTGATGGCGGCGATCACCATGCTGCGCGTACGCGATCCGCGCCGGGCGGCGGAGCTGGTGCATGCCTGACATGGGCGTTCCTGAAATCATCGCGCTGGAAAGCCCGGGCTGCTCCGCCGTTTGGGAGCTGCCCCCCGGCGAGGCACCGCTGTGGCGATACTGGGGGCCGCGCCTGCCCGAAGGCGCACGGCCTTCCGCAAGCCTGCGCAGCGAGCGGCCCGAGCCCAGCTTCTCGCTCCACTTCGATCAACCGCTGACGGTGTTTCCCGGCTTCGGCATGGGCTGGTTCGGGCAGAGCGCGCTGCTGGCCGACCGGGGCGGGCGCGACTGGTCGTTTCAGGCGGGCGAATGCAAGGTCGAGCGGCCGGATGCACAGACCGTGCGCTTCGTGCTGCATGATGCCGTGGCCAGAATCGCAGTGACGACGAGCTTCACGCTCGATCCCGCGACCGACGTGATGACCGTGCGCACCGCGCTTTCCAACGAAGGCAATGCGCCGCTGCATGTGCACTGGCTGGCCGCCGCCGCGCTGCCGCTGCCCGAAGATGCGGCGGAGGTACATTCGCTGGCCGGGCGGCACAATTCGGAATTCGTTCCGGTGCGCGACCCCCTCACCCGCAGCATATGGCGGCGCGAAAACCGGCGCGGGCTGACATCGCACGATTGCTTCCCCGGCGCGGTGGTGACCTGCGGCGATGGCAGTGCCTATGGCGCGCAGATCGCTTGGTCGGGCAATCACGCGCAGACGATCGAGTGGATCGACGACGGGCGCTGGCAGTGGCAGCTGGGCGAATGGCTGGCGCCGGGCGAGGCGATCATCGCACCGGGCGGCGTGCTGCAGAGCCCGGAAGTGCTCGCGACAGCTTCTGCCGAAGGCCCCAACGGGGTGGCGCATGCGTTCCATCGGGGCATCCGGGCAAGGATGACCTGGCCGGGCGGAGCAGAGGGCGCGCCGAAGCGGCCCGTGCACATCAACACGTGGGAAGGGTTCTACTTCAAGCACGACGAAGCCGCCCTGATGGATCTGGCGCGGGCGGCCGCCAGCATCGGGATCGAGCGTTTCGTGCTGGATGACGGCTGGTTCGGCAAGCGCGACGACGATACCTCCTCGCTGGGCGACTGGACCGTCGACAAGCGCAAATACCCGCGCGGGCTGGGGCCGCTGGCGAAGACGGTCACGGACCTCGGCATGGAATTCGGCCTGTGGGTCGAGCCCGAGATGGTCAACCGCAACAGCGAGCTCTATCGCCGCCATCCTGATTGGGCCTTGCACGTGGATGGCCGCCCGCTGCTCGAGGCGCGCAACCAGCTGGTGCTCGATCTCGCGCGGCCCGAGGTGAGCGCCTATCTGTTCGATGCGATTGCCGCGCTGCTGCGCGAGCTGCCGATCGGCTACCTCAAGTGGGATCACAACCGCGATCTGGTCCATGCCGGGAACCTGCCGCACTACCGCGCGCAAGTGCTGGCGACATATGCCTTGATGGACCGGCTGCGGGCAGCGTTTCCGGCGGTGGAGATCGAAGCCTGCGCCGGCGGCGGCGGGCGGATCGACGCAGGGATCATCAAGCGCACGCACCGCTTCTGGACCAGCGACTGCATCGACGCGGTTTCGCGCGCGGGCATGCAGCGCGGGTTCCTGCAATTCATGCCGCCCGAGGTGATGGGGAGCCATGTGGGCGCAAGCCCGGCGCATTCGACCGGGCGCTCGCAATCGATGGCGTTTCGCTGCGGGGTGGCGCTGCCGGGGCATTTCGGCGTGGAGCTCGATGCACGCAAGCTGGGCGAGACCGAGCGCCGCGAGCTCATGGCCGGGATCGCGCGCTACAAAGCCCTGCGGGAACGCCTGCATGCGGGCCGCGTGTGGATGGGCGAAGTGGGCGACGGGGTGGTGTGGCAGGCGCATGGCTCGGCCGAGGATATGGTCGTGCTGGTGACGCGGACGCAGCCCACGACAATGCGCCACCAGCCGAACCTCAGGCTGCCGATGGCGCTGCCGGGGCGCACGTATACGATTGCGTCCGAGAACGGCGAGCTCGCGCGGATGGACGGTGGCTGGCTCGCGCGCGTAGGCATGGCCGTCCCGCCGCTACCGGGCGAGGCTGTGCTGGTGCTTGAGGTGCGTTCATGAGTTTCGATCCTGCCGAACATCCCCATCGGCGTTACGATCCACTGAGCGATACCTGGCTGCTGGTTTCCCCGCACCGCGCCAAGCGGCCGTGGCAGGGGGCGGAGGAAGAGCCGGACAGGGCGCGCCCGCCTGCGCATGATCCCGGCTGCTATCTCTGCGCCGGGAACACGCGCGTGAACGGCGAGCGCAACCCGGACTACACCGGGCCTTACGTGTTTCAGAACGATTTTGCCGCGCTGCTGCCCGATACGCCGGCACCGGAGGCCGGAAACGGATTGTTCCGCGCGGAACAGGCGACGGGCGAAGCGCGGGTGATCTGCTTCTCGCCCGATCATGGCCGCACCCTGCCCGAGCTTTCCACCGCGGAACGGCGCGCGGTGATCGACACCTGGTGCGCCGAGGCAGCGGATCTGGGCCAGCGCTACAGCGTGGTTTCGATCTTCGAGAACAAGGGCGCGATGATGGGTTGCTCCAACCCGCATCCGCACGGGCAAGTCTGGGCGACGAGCCATGTGCCGCGGCTGATCGCGACCGAAGACCGCACGCAGGCGGCATGGCTGGCAACCACGGGCCGACCCATGCTGGCGGAACTGGTGGAAGCCGAGGCGGATGGCCCGCGCGTGGTCTGCGCCAGCGAGCACTGGCTGGCGATCGTGCCGTTCTGGGCGGTGTGGCCGTTCGAGACACTGCTGCTGCCGCGCGGCGATGTGGCGCGCCTGCCCGACCTTTCGCACGATCAGCGCGCCGATCTCGCCGCGATCCTTGGCGATCTCACCACGCGGTACGACAACCTGTTCCAGTGCTCCTTCCCCTATTCGATGGGCTGGCATGGCGCGCCCTTCGGGCATGAGCCGAGCGAGCACTGGCGTCTGCATGCGCATTTCTATCCGCCGCTGCTGCGCTCCGCTTCGGTGCGCAAGTTCATGGCGGGTTTCGAGATCCTGGCCGAGACGCAGCGCGATCTGACGGCCGAGCAGGCGGCAGAACGGCTGCGCGCCTGTGGCGGCCCGCATTTCCGGAGCGCCGCATGACCCTGGCAGAACAGTTCGCGCAAGCCTTTGGCGCAGCTCCCGCAGTGGTCGCGCGGGCGCCGGGGCGGGTGAACCTGATCGGCGAGCATACCGACTACAACGACGGCTTCGTGCTGCCGTGCGCGATCAGCGTGGAAACGCGGATCGCAGCCGCGCCGCGCAGTGATGGCCGGATTCGCGTTGTCGCCTGCGATTTCGGCGGGGCCGTGGCGGAATGGCCGCTCGATGCGCCCCATGCCGCCGATCCCGCCAATCCCTGGGCCGATTACGTGCGCGGCATGACCACCGCGATGATCGAGCGCGGCCACGCCCTGACCGGAGCGGACATCGCCATGACCGGGACCGTGCCGAAGGGCGCCGGGCTGTCCTCCTCCGCTTCGCTGATGGTCGGCATCGGCACGGTGCTAGCGGCGCTGGCAGGGCTGGCGATTACCCCCGCCGACATCGCGCGCATGGCGCAGGCGGGCGAGTGCGATCACGTGGGCATGCGCTGCGGGATCATGGACCAACTGGCCTCGGCCGCCGGGGTTGCCCGCCACGCGCTGATGATCGATTGCCGTTCCCTGGCTGTGACGCCGGTGGCGATGCCGGGGGACGTGCAGATCCTGATCGTCCATTCGGGCGTGGCGCGCGGGCTGGTCGAAGGTGCCTACAACGAGCGGCGCATGCAGTGCGAGGTGGCGGCGGCAGCGATCGGCGTGCCCGCGCTGCGCGATGCGGACATGGCGATGCTGAACCGTGCCGGGCTCGATCCGCTGACCCTGGCGCGGGCGCGGCATGTGGTGACCGAGAACGCGCGGGTGCTGGCGGCGGCGCAAGCGCTGGCGGCCGGCGACCTCAGAGCGACCGGCGAACTGATGGCGGCATCGCACGCCTCGATGCGCGACGATTTCCAGATCACCGTGCCGCCGGTCGATGCGCTGGCGGCAGAATTGCAGGCGCTGATCGGCCGCGAGGGCGGCGCGCGGATGACCGGCGGCGGCTTTGGCGGCGCGGTCGTGGCGCTATGCCGGGCGGACCGCGCCGACGCGGTGCTGGACGCCCTCACCTACCGTAGGCCCGACGGCAGCGCGCCGCTGGTGCTGCGCGAAGCGGCCTGCGACGGGGCCGGCCTCATCATGAGGTAAGCGCGCTGTTCGTCCCTTTTTCGATGGCCGTGGCCAATTCCAATCGATTGCTTCAGGATACTTGTTCGATGTCCGTACTCACTTCCCCGACAACGCTCTGGACCCGCGAGCACCTGCGCGCGCTTAGCATCGAGCCTTGCCACCAGATTCCGCTCGTGGATGGCAAGCGCCTGCAGCACCCGCTGCCGGGCTTTGACCTGTGGGATCTCTGGCCGCTGCAGCTGGCGGACGGCACCACGGCAGTGGTCGAAGGCTGGACGCTATGGTTCGTGCTCTCCGCCCCGGCGGGCGAGGACCCCGAGGCGCGGCATGACTTTGTGCGCATACGGCTGATGGCGGCACGCGGGGGCGAATGGCGCGATCACGGCAATGCCCTGCCTGACGACCTCAATCCCGGCAGCCGCGAATGGGCGGGCTCTGCGCTGTATGATCCCGAAACCGGCACGGTGACGCTCTACTGGACCGCATCGGGGCTGCGCGGGGAAGAGCCGCGCACGTTCGTCCAGCGCATGTTCGAGACGACCGGCGCCCTGACCGGGGACGCCAGCGCCTTTGCCGTGGAGGACTGGAGCGAACCGCGCGAGATCGCCGGCGGGCCGATCCCGCACTATGTGCTGGTGACGGCGGCGGAAGGCGTGCCAGGCATGATCAAGGGCTTCCGCGATCCGGCGCATTTCCGCGATCCGGCGGATGGCGCGGACTATCTGCTGTTCACCGGATCGCTCAAAGGTTCGGCGAGCCCGTGGAACGGCTGCATCGGTCTGCTGCGGCGCGAAGGTGAGAGCTGGGCGGTGCTACCGCCGCTGCTGAGCGCGGACGGGCTCAACAACGAGCAGGAACGGCCGCACATCGTCTTCCACGCAGGGCGCTATTACCTGTTCTGGTCCACGCAGCGGAAGGTCTTTGCGCCGGGCGAGCCCAATGGCCCCAACGGGCTTTACGGCATGGTCGCTGAGAGCATGGACGGCCCGTGGCTGCCGCTCAACGGCAGCGGGCTGGTTGCGGGAAATCCGCCCGAAGCACCAGTGCAGACCTACAGCTGGTGGGTGACGCAGGAGCTCACCGTGCATGGCTTCGTCGACTATCCGAACTCGCTGAAGGGCAACGACCATGGCGATGCGGCCTGGCGGCGGGCGCATTTTGCAGGCGTGCCGGCGCCGGTGTTTCGCCTTGTCCTTGACGGCGCGCGCGCGGGGATTGCGGCATGAGCGCGGCGCGCTATGGCCTGATCGAGGCGGGCGGCACCAAGTTCGTGCTGGGTGTGGCGGATGAGGCACGCACGATCTATGCGCGAGAACGCATCCCGACGACGACGCCTGAGGAAACACTGGGCGCGGCAGTGGAGTGGTTCGCGGCGCGGGGAACTGACTATGCCGCGTTCGGCATCGCCTCGTTCGGGCCGCTCGACCTTGAACCCGCCTCGCCCGGCTATGGCTGCGTGCGCCCCACACCCAAGCCGCACTGGAGCGGGGCGAGCCTGATCGCGCCGTTCAAGGAGCGCTTCGGCGTGCCGGTGGCGATCGATACCGACGTCAACGGCGCTGCGCTTTCCGAAGCGCTTTGGGGCGCGGGAGAAGGCCACAGTTCGGTGCTCTACCTCACCATCGGCACTGGCATCGGCGGCGGTTTCTGCAGCGATGGACAGCTGCTGCGCGGGCTTTCGCACCCGGAAATGGGCCATATCCGCATGCCGCGCCATCCGGAGGATCTGGACTTTGCGGGCACCTGCCCGTTCCACGGTGATTGCCTCGAAGGCCTTGCCTGCGGCCCGGCAGTGATCGCGCGCTGGGGCAAGTCGCTTTCGGAGCTGCCCGAGGGGCACCCCGGCAAACGCATCATCGCCTGGTACATCGGCCGCGCGCTCGCGACATTCCAGACGGTGATGGAACCGGCGCGCATCGTGCTGGGCGGCGGAGTGACCGCGACGCCGGGGCTGCTCGACCTGATCCGCGCCGAAGCACTGGCGGCGAACGGCGGCTATACCGTGGGAAAGATCGACGAACTGATCGTGGCGCCGGGGCTGGGCGACAACGCGGGGCTGCTGGGCGCGCTGGCGCTGGCTCTGGCGCTCAGGTAGATTCCCGGATCAGCAAGCGCGGCTGGAGGATGACCGAGTGGATCTCCTCCCCGGCGATGCGCTGGATCACGCTGCTGACGAGGTTCTCCGCGCCCTGTTCCAGATCCTGCGCGATCGTGGTGAGCGGGGGCATGGTGTGTTCGCCCAGCGGCAAACCATCGTAGCCAATCACCTTCACGTCGCCGGGCACCGCGAGCCCCTGTTCGGCCAGCACGCGCATGGCGGTGACGGCGATGACGTCTGACGCCGCGACCACGCCGTCCGGCCGATTGGTCTCGGTGCGGAAATACTTGCCGATCTCACTCTGCGCTGCATCGGCAACAAGGTGCGTGGGCACGACGCTGAACCGCGCGCCGGAACGCTCCACGACCGAGCGGCACCCTTCGAGGCGCTGGCCGATCTCGATCGCGCGGGCATCGCCGAAGAACACGATGTTGCGGCAGCCGCGCTCCAGCAGGTGCTGCGCGGCGAGCGCGCCGCCGCGGAAATTGTCCGAACCGACCGAGCAATGCGCCTGCCCCGCAATGTGCGAGCCCCACGCGACGAGCGGGCGGTAGAGTTCGGCAACGCGGTCGAGCACGGCGGACTGGTCTGACTGGCCGATCACGATGATCCCGTCCGACTGGCCGGAGCGGGCAAGCTTGAGCAGCCAGTCCTCGTCCGTCGGCACGACGCGCGAGAGGAGGAGGCTGTAGCCCCGGCCTGTCAGCTTGTCCGCTAGCAGGCCGAGCATGGTGATGAAGAACGGATCGGAAATGTTCTGCCGCACTTCATGACCGAGCGGGATGACCACGCCGATCGTGTTCGTCTTGCGCATGCGCAAGTTGCGCGCGGTGGCATTGGGGGTGAAACCATGCTGGCGCGCAAGGGCGACGATCATGTCGCGCGTGGCAGGGGTGACGAGGCTCGAACCCGAAAGCGCGCGCGAGACAGTGCCGCTGGTGACACCGGCGATCTCGGCGAGTTCCTTGAGGGTCTTCGGGGCATTCATGGTTTCGAGGTGTCCTCAGGCAGAGGTGGGAACCACATCGAAGGCGATGTTGAGCCGTTCACCCGCCGCGAACGGATGGGTGCCATGCCACAGGATCGACGGGAAGACCACAAGCTGCCCTACACGCGGTGGTATTACGGCATATGGGGGAAGGGCAATTCCCAGCTCCGGCGGCGGTGCGCCGAGCTGCAAAGCACCCGCCGGAGCCGGGCCGGGATCATCCGGCAGTGCGACATAGAGCACGGCTGAAAGCCAGCCGACGGGATGGCTATGCGTGACGTTGAAGCCCCCTGCCCCGAGCCGTACGGACCAGCTGCCGGAAATCTGCAGGCCGCCGCGCGGCTTACCGAGGAGCGGATGGCGCGGATCAGGCGGCGGCAAAGTGCTTACGAAATCGCGCAGCGCTTCCATCAGCCGCGCGCGGACGGTGCCCAGCAGCGGTTCGTGACGGAGGAGGACCGAGCGATCGGTCTGCGTGCCGTGGCGCACCGATTGTTCGGCATAGGGCAGCGAGGCCGTGTGCAGGTGGCGCAGCAGTGCGGCGAGTTCGGCAAGCTCGGTGGTCGAAAGGCCGGGATCGAGGACGCCGTGGAGAACCGGATCGCCGTCCAGCCACGCGGCGAGTGGATCGCCAAGCATGCGCCAAGCCGTCGAGAGATAGGGCCAGACCTGCCCGGCCAGACGCGTGGCGGTGAGCGGCAGGGCGAGGTCGCGCGCCGCAGCGGCATTACCGGCGCGCAAGGCCGTGCGGATGCGGCACAGGACAAGGAATTCGTCATCCGCGCCGGTCAGCGCGGCAAGGCGTGTCTGCGCTTCGGCGAGGTTGCCGCTTTCACTGGCGAGGAAGGCGCGGGCGACGGCCAGCGGGCGGGTTTCGCCGAGCTGCGCGGCGGCGGCATCGAGGATGCGGCGCGCGGCGAGCCAATCGCGCTGCTGCGCGCGCAAGGTGAACCAGCCGAGCCAGAGGCCCTGATGGCGCGGCTGGCCCCGCACCGCCTCCGCAAAGCCTGCGTCATACGTTTCCGCATCGCCATGGCTGAAGCGCAGGCTGGCGAGCACGCGCTGGCCATCGAGCCAATCGGGCCTTGCCGCCAGCGCGCGGGCGAGCACGGCTTCCGCCTCGGCCAGCTGGCCTTCGGACGCCAGTGCGAGGGCGTGGTTGCGCAAGGCATCCAGGTTTTCGGGCCAGAGCCGCACGGCTTCGGCGAAGAGCGTGGCGGCCGGGTGGCCGAGTTCGTAGGCCGATTGCGCGCGCAGGAATGCGGTCAGCGGATCGGTCGGAGCAAGGCGCGCGGCTTCGGCGATCGCGCGATCGGCTCCAGCCATATCCTGCACGGCGCGCGCGGCGCGGGCGCGTTCGCGCCAGACCTCGGCCTCGAGCAGATCCGACACCTCTTCAGGCCGCAGCTGCGTTGCCGGTGAGGCCGGCGATATAGGCCTCATGGCTGGGCAGCTTGGCCGCCTCGGCCGCCATCGCGGCGCGCAGCTTGGCAAGGTAATCGCGCGCGTCGATCCCGCGGTGCTCAATGAGGGGATCGAGGCCTTCGGGATAGTTGTGCTGGCCGATGTGGACCGCAAGCCATGAGGGGGGTGCGAACAAGTCCATCTCGCGCGCGATTAGCCGGCCGTGGCGGCGGAAGTGATCCATTTTCAGCGCGAGCGTATCGGGCACGTCCATCGCGGAAACATAGCGCCAGAGTTCGTGATCCTGCCGCTGGGTGAGCTTGTAGTGGAGGATCAGAAAATCACGGATGCGGTCGGTTTCGGCGTGGGCGATGCGGTTGAATTCGGCGATCGTGGCGGGATCGAAATCGCGGTCCGGGAACAGGCCGATGAGCTTGGAGATATTGGCCTGAATGAGGTGGATCGAGGTCGATTCGAGCGGTTCGAGGAAGCCGCTGGAAAGCCCGACCGCGATGACGTTGCGGTTCCAGTGCTGCTTGCGGCGGCCGGTGCGGAAGCGCACGAAGCGCGGATCGCCCAGCGCCTCGCCATCCAGCCGCGAGGCGAGCAGGTCTGCAGCTTTCCCGTCCTCAATGAACTGGCTGGAATAGACGTAGCCGTTGCCGATGCGGTGCTGCAGCGGGATGCGCCACTGCCAGCCAGCCTCGCGCGCAGTGGAGCGGGTGTAGGGCGTGGGCGCACCCGCGCTGGCGCAGGGCATGGCCACCGCGCGGTCGCAGGGGAGCCAGTGGCTCCAATCCTCGAACCCCGTTTGCAACGCGCCTTCGATGAGCAGCGCGCGCAGGCCCGAGCAATCGATGAAGAGATCGGCCTCCAGCTTCTGCCCGCCTTCCAGCGTGACGCTTTCAACGAAGCCGGTTTCGCCATTCAGCGTAACGTCGTCGATCTTGCCTTCGACGCGAGTGACGCCCCGCGCCTCGGCATGGCGGCGGAGGAAGGCGGCGTAGAGCGAGGCATCGAAATGGTAGGCATAGTCGAAGGTGGAAAGCAGCGAGCGCTGATCGGGCACCGGGCGCGCCATGCGGCCGGCGCGCGCGATCTGCCAGGCCATCGAGAGGTCTTCGAGCGGGAAGGCCCCGGGTTCCTCGCGCGTCTTCAGCCAGTACTGGTGCAGCGGCACCATATCAAAATTGCGCCCGTGCGGGCCGAAGGGATGGAAATAGCGGGTGCCGACGCTGCCCCAATCGACGAATTCGATGCCCAGCTTGAAGGTGCCGCGCGTCTCGCGGATGAAATCGGCTTCGCTGATGCCCAGCGTCTCGTTGAACAGGCGGATCGGCGGGATCGTCGCCTCACCCACGCCGACGATGCCGATTGCGTCGGATTCGACGAGCGTGACCTTGCAATCGCGCTTGAGCATCGTGGCCAGCATCGCCGCCGACATCCAGCCGGCCGAGCCGCCGCCGACGACAAGCACCGAACGGATCCGCCGATCGCCTTCGTTCACGCTGCAAACCCCTTCCACAGTGCCCTGCCGTTTTCGGCCAGGGCTGATCCTTACGCAAAAAGGGGCGGGTGCGGAACCATCCGGCCGCGCCCCCCCCTCTTGCATGTGCCTGCCCTTTGGGGGCTGCTCAGCCCATCAGAAGCTGAAGCGGACCGAGGCGTTGATGTTGCGGCCCAGAACCGGCGAAATACCGCCGACGAAGGTGCCGTTGCCCGGCTGGAAGTCCGTTCCGGCCGGCCCGAGCGGGGTCAGCTTGTTGAACAGGTTGTAGGCATTGAGCCCCAGTTCGAGGTTCTTGACCGGGCGAACCTTGAGGTTCGCGCCGAACACGCTGCCGCCCGGCCACTGGTTGCCCGCACCATCGAGCGTGCTGGTCACACCGGTGATGTTGGCACCCAGCGCGATCATGTCGCTGAAGTCATAGTTGGCCGCGAAAGTGTACGACAGATCGGGAATGTTGTTCGAGCGCGAGAACACCGAACCCGGCGCCGAGGGCTGCTTCTTCGATTTGTTGTACGTCATGTTGGCAAGGAGGCTGAAGCCGCCCGCGCTGAGCGTGCCGTAGAACTCCGCACCGGTCGTCTTGTACTTGTCCGAGATGATGCAGGTGAACTGCGTCGGATTCCCGGTCACGATCGGGCAGATCGTCTGGCTGAGCTCGAAGGTCGTGATGTTGAAGTGGCTGTGATAGCCCGTCAGCTCGACCGTGTAGCGCGCGCCGCCGATGTTGCCGCGGTTCTTGAGGCCGATTTCGTACTGATAGACGTTGTTCGAAACCGCCGTGTTGCCCTTGGCGTTGAGCGTGCCGTCAGCGTTGAAGTAGCCGCTGAAGGTAAGGCGATCCGCGTTGGCGCGAACACCCTTCGAAGCGCGGACGAACAGGTTGAGGTTGTCCGCCGGCTTGAAGCTGGCACCCACCGACCACGAGGTGGTTGCCTTGGTGTAGTTGATCGTCTCCCGCGCGCCATCGGGCAGGTAGTAGGGCAGGCTGACCGACTGCGAAGCGCCCGTAACCGGGTTCACCGCGTTGGTGGTGATGAAATGCGTCACCGCATCGCCCACTGCCGGGTTGGCGTTGATGCCCGAGCCGGTGCCCTTGTTGATATCGTGGCGGACCGATGCGTCGAGCTCGAACTTGCCCACATCGAAGATGAAATCGGCATAGGGCGCGTTATCGGTGAAGGTGTAATCGTAGGTGCGGGCGCAGCAACCGCCCCAGTTGTTGTTGTAGCCGGTGAAACCGTTGGCGCTGAGCAGGTTGCCGGCCGCATCGAGCAGGTCGATCGGCGAGGCCGCCGGGGTCAGCGAGCCGTTGAACTGGTTCGGATGCCAATCCATCGCGACCTTCTGGTTCATGTAGAACCAGCCGGCGGTGAGGTTGGCCTTGATCCCGCCGAGATCACCCTGCCAGTTGAGCTTGGCATCGTTGACGAAGCTGCCGACGTCGCGGATCCGCGTGTAGACCGAGACGTTGTTGTTATAGAACGCTTCGGCGACGTCCTTGCCCTTGTTCGGGCCAGCCGAATAGACCGCGCGGGCGACCACGCCGCCGTTCTTGGTCGAACCGATGAGGCCCGAGAGCGGCGAGACGCTGAGGAAGTTCGACGAGAATCCGCCGCTCATGTTGGTGTAGCGGGCGTTGTTGTCGACGGTGATGCCGTTGTCGAACTTGTAGTGCAGCTGCGCCTGGAGCGACTGGGCATTGGTGGTGATGCCATTCAGCGGCGTGCTCGCCAGACCGCGGCTGTTGAAATCGACATAATTCACGACCGGGTTGAACGCCGAGAAGTTGGACGCGCGGCGCGGATCGAAGCCCGGGCAGGCCGTGAGGCCGGAGACCTTGCCGCCGCTGAGGTTGCCGCAGGCGATGCCGCCCTGGGTGTTGGGCTCCTGCGTGTCCTGCGCCTTGAAATAGAGGCGGAAGAAGCCGCGGTTATCGTCGAACTCGCGGGTGATGTTGCCCTTGATCAGGTACGACTTGCTGAGCTGGTAGCCCGAGTGCCACGGACCATCGCCGGCGCCGTAGTAGCCGCCGATGTTGAAATAGGTCTTGTCGTCGATGCCGCCCGAGTAGCGGAAGCTGGCGCGGGTGTAATCGTAGGTGAGATTGCGCTCGACCTGGACATAGCCGCCTTCGCTGCGATCGGTCTTGCTGATGTAGTTGATCACCGCGCCGGGGGCCTGGCTGGCGAGCGTGGCAGCGGTGCCGCCGCGGATCGCATCGACGCGGGCGTCGATCGGGCTCGACTTGGTCCAGTAGTCGTTGTTGCCGAACTGGATATCACCGAACAGCACGGTGGGCAGGCCATCTTCCTGCAGCTGGACGAAAGTGGCGCCGCCGGTGGCGACGGGCAGGCCGCGAACGGCGAAGTTGCCGTTGCCGCCCGGGCCCGAAACGTTGGGCTGGAGACCCGGCAGCAGGCGGAGCAGATCGCCTTCCGACATCGGGCGGAAGTTGGCGATGATCGCCGAATCGACCGAGGAGATCGAGACCGAGCTGTCGAGCTTGCTCTTGGTGCCGGTCGATGCGGTGACGACGATTTCGCTGAGGGTATCGCCTGCGGCGGTATCGGCCGTGGCGGCATCGGCAGGCGCGGCGGCTTGCGCGAGAACCGGCGTCGAAAGACCGGCCATGGCCAGCGCGATGACCGATGCACACGATTGAATTGCGGTGAGCTTCACAGATATCCCTCCCGATTGCGAGCACTTTTGTGCGTACGACAGCAGCGAATCGAAGCCTCGAAGCGCCTGCATGCCCGTTCTCTGGCAAAAGGGCGGGCCAAGCGCAAGCAAGAATTCAAGCGATTGAATCGGGTATGGCTCGAGAGTGGAGGAACTGTGGCTTCTGTGCATCGCGCTGCGGTGCATGGCTTCGCGCTGGCATGGAGGCGTCTTGCAGGCACTGCTGGACCAATGCCCCTCTTGACGTTTACGTAAAGTGGAAGGATGGAGGGATCAAGAGAACGCCTTCGTCCGCGATGGCGAGTCTCACCGCGTCAGGGCCGCAAAAAGGCCATGAACTCAAACGGAGAGCCCCATGCATCTTGATTTCAGCCCCGAGGATCTGGCCTTCCAGCAGGAAGTCCGCGCCTTCATTGCCGAAAACTATCCGGCCGAACTGCGCGGGAAGCAGGACGAAGGCGACGAGCTTTCGAAGGAAGATTTCCTCTCCTGGCACAAGGTGCTGGCGAAGAAGGGCTGGGTCGCCCCGGCATGGCCTGTCGAATACGGCGGCACCGGCTGGAGCGCGACGCAGCGCTACATCTGGTCGGAAGAAACCGCGCGTGCGGACTGTATCCGCCTGATGCCGTTCGGCCTCTCGATGGTCGGCCCGGTGATCTACACTTTCGGTACGCCTGAGCAGAAGGCCAAGTACCTCCCCCGCATCCTTTCGGGCGAGGACTGGTGGTGCCAGGGCTATTCGGAGCCGGGTTCGGGCTCTGACCTCGCCTCGCTGCGCACCAAGGCAGTGCGGGACGGCGATCATTACGTCGTCAACGGCCAGAAGACCTGGACGACCATGGCGCAGCATGCCGACTGGGGCTTCTTCCTCGTCCGCACCGATCCCGATGCCAAGCAGCAGGAAGGCATTTCGTTCCTGCTCATCGACATGAAGACGCCTGGCATCACCGTGCGCCCGATCATCACGCTGGGCGGCGAGCACGAAGTCAACGAAGTGTGGCTCGAAGACGTGCGCGTGCCGGTCGAGAACCGCGTCTATGAAGAGAACAAGGGCTGGACTTGCGCCAAGTTCCTGCTGGCGCACGAGCGCACCGGGATCGCGGGCGTGGCCGCTTCGAAGCGCGGCGTCGAGAAGGTCAAGTCCATCGCGCGCGCCGAAATGGACGGCGACAAGCCGCTGATCGCCAACGCTTTCTTCAAGCGCAAGATCGCCGAGCTGGAAATGGACCTCACCGCGCTCGAATTCACCGAGCTGCGCAGCTTGGCCGGTGAAAGCGCGGGCAAGGGTCCGGGGCCGGAATCGAGCCTGCTCAAGATCAAGGGTTCTGAAATCCAGCAGCGCCTGACCGAGCTGACGCTGGAAGCGGTGGGCCACTACGGCGCGCCTTATTTCCGCGGCTTCGGTGAGGGCGACAACGAGCACCCGATCGGGCCGGACTACGCGCACCGCGCTGCGCCGACCTATTTCAACACCCGCAAGACGACGATCTACGGCGGTTCGAACGAGATCCAGCGCAATATCATCGCGAAGATGGTGCTGGGGCTCTGAGTGAAAATGGAGGCCGCCGCGCGGAAGGTACGACGCGGCGGCCCTGACTGGGATTTGAGGACAATGGATTTCAGCTACACCGAAACGCAGGACATGCTGCGTGATACGCTCGCGCGCTTTCTTGCCGACACCTATGACTTTGAAACGCGCAAGAAGATGCTGCTGCGCCCCGAGGGCCGCGATCCGGGCGTGTGGAAGGCGCTCGCCACCGAGCTTGGCATTCTGGGCGCGCCCTTTGCCGAAGAGCACGGCGGCCTTGGCGGCGGCGCGCTTGAGAACATGATCATGATGGAAGAGCTGGGCAAGGTCATCGCGATCGAGCCTTACCTGCAGACCGTGGTAATCGGCGGCGGCGCCCTGAAGCGTGCGCCCGCAGCGATGGCCGATGCGGTGATCCCCGAGATCATCGCGGGCAATGCCGTGATCGCGTTTGCCTATGCCGAGCCGCAGGGCCGCTACGACCTTGCCAACCTGCGCACCACCGCGAAGGCGGACGGCGCAGGTTATGTTCTCTCGGGCCACAAGGCGGTGGTCTATGCCGCGCCGTGGGCGACGCACCTGCTCGTCACCGCGCGCACCGGCGGGAGCCAGCGTGAGCGTGAGGGCGCCGAGCTGTTCCTGATCGATGCCACCCTCCCCGGCATCGTGCGGCGGGATTACCCCACCGTCGACGGCTTCCAGGCAAGCGAGATCTATTTCGAGAACGTCGCCATCCCCGGCGATGCGCATATCCCGGGCGGCATCGGCCTGATCGAACTGCTGGTGGACGAAGCCACCGTGGCGATCTGCGGCGAGGCCTGCGGGGTGAGCCGCAAGCTGCACGAGGGCACGCTCGACTACATCAAGCAGCGCAAGCAGTTCGGCCAGCCGATCGGCAAGTTCCAGGTGCTGCAGCACCGCATGGCGGACATGTTCGTCGAGGTGGAGCAAATCGCCTCGATGGCGCTGATGGGCACGCTGAAGCTCGACCTTCCTGCGGACGAGCGCAAGGCGGCGGTGAGCCTCGCCAAGGCGAAGGTTTCGCGCTCGATCAATTTCGTCGGGCAGAACGCGATCCAGACGCACGGCGGCATCGGCATCACCGTGGAGCTCGCCATCGGCCACTACTTCAAGCGCGCCACGATGATCGAGAACCAGTTCGGCTCGGCGGACTTCCACCTTGGCCGGTTCGAGGATCTGACGCTGGCGGCTTGAGGCTGCCAGCTTTGTAAGCCCCTCCCCGCTCGGGGAGGGGTTGGGGAGGGGGTTCCGCTGCTTCCGGCAGACGCTGCGCACCCCCACCCGGCCTCCCCCGAACGGGGGAGGGGCAAGTAGCGTTGGTTGCGATGTAGCGGCTCAGACCATCCCGGCTAGCCGTTCGCGGATGATCGTGTTGGCCTGCGCCATGATCCGGTCGACCAGCTCCTTGCACGTCGGGATATCGTGGATGAGCCCCGCGACCATGCCGCAGCTCCACGCGCCGGCTTCCATGTCGCCCTCCATCATGATGCGCGGATAGACGCCCGCGACTTCCTCGATGATGTCCTCGAACTTGATATCGGGGCCGAGGCGCCGCTCCTTTTCGAGCAGGCGTTCGACCGCCGCGTTGGTCAGCACACGTTCGGTGTTGCGCAGCGGGCGCATGACGAGGCGGGTATCGAGCTCGGACGCGGCGAGCAGCGCCTGCTTCACCTTTTCATGCACCGGCGCTTCCTTGGTCGCGATGAAGCGCGTGCCCATGTTGATGCCTTCCGCGCCCAGCGCCAGCGCGGCGACGAGGCTGCGCCCATCGGCCATGCCGCCCGAGGCGACGAAGGGAATGGTGAGCTCCTCGGCCGCGCGGGGCAGCAGGATGAAGTTCGGGATATCGTCCTCGCCGGGATGGCCGCCGCATTCGAAGCCATCGACCGAGATCGCATCGCAGCCCACGTTCTGCGCCTTCACGCTGTGGCGCACCGAGGTGCACTTGTGGATCACCTTGATCCCGGCGTCCTTGAAATAGGGGAGGAACGGCGCGGGGTTGTTGCCTGCCGTCTCGACGATCTTCACCCCGCCTTCGATGATCGCGCGGATGTAGCCCGGATAATCGGGCGCGTTGACCGTGGGCAGGAAGGTCAGGTTCACGCCGAAGGGCTTGTCGGTCATGTCCTTGCAGCGCGCGATTTCATTGGCGAGATCGGCGGCGGACTTCTGCGTGAGGCCGGTAATGATGCCGAGCCCGCCCGCGTTGGAGACGGCGGCGGCCATTTCGGCAAAGCCGACGTAGTGCATGCCACCCTGGATGATCGGGTGCTCGATGCCGAACAGTTCGGTGATGCGGGTCTTCATGGCTGGCTTTCTCTCCCGTTTGTTGGTCTTACGGCTGCGCCGTCGTTAACATGTTACCCAGTTTCAGGCCCACTGCCATGTCTGGGAGGGGCAGGCGCGAGAGATCGAGCCCGACAGTCTGGCCCGCCTGCTGGGCGAGGAAGCTGATCGGGAAGTGATTGACGCTGCGCTGCACATCTACCCCCGAATACCCGGCGGTTGTCAGCACCTTGGTCATGGTTTCGGGATTGTAGAGTTCGGGATGCTGCAGGCAGAACGGTGGGAACGTGCGGCCCATCACCGTGCGCAGCAGCGACTTCTCGTTGTGCGTGACAATGAGGATGCGCCCCCCCGGCTTCAGCTTGGTGCGGATCTGGCGCAGGATCGCGAGTGGCTCGGTAATGTGATCGAGCACGTGGATCATCACGGCCAGGCTGATCGTGCCATCGGGCACGTCGCTGAAATCGTCCATGGCCGCACTGATGGTGTGCGAGAGGGTTCCGGCCGAGCGGGCCAGAACATCATGCACCGCGCGGTTCGGCTCGAACAGCCAGGCATGGCCAAACTTGCCCGAAGCCGCCGCGGGCGTGACGATATGCCCGACATCCGGGCCAATCTCCATGTAACCGCCCGGAACGACGCTGTCTGCCACCGCCGACCAGTAGCCGCGCTGGGTTGCGGCGATCGCGGCGGAAGGCACAATGTCCATGTTTGGCGCGAGATTGGCGTAGAGCTCGCTCAGTTGCGCGCCGGTGAAATAGCGCGGGCAATAGAGCAGGCCGCAGCTCTGGCACCGGGCATAAGTGAAGAACATGCGCTCCTTGCGCAGCCCCTCCCAGAAGGGAACGAGGCCTTCGAGGCCCACGTCTTCCCCGGCCGGCTTGCTCTGCATTTCGGGAATGGCCTGCGCGCTTCCGCAGCATGGGCAGGACCGCTCAAGAAAGGCTGCCATCGGTCATCAAGTCCCTGTATCAGAAGGTGTATCAGCACGAAATGTCACGGCCTGGTGCCAGAAATAGCTGCCCGCCAGCGTCATCAGCGAGAAGCTGAACTGCGCTGGGATCGGATGCAGGCCGAAGCCTTGCACCAGAAGCGGCAATGCAATCAGATTGGCCCCGAATACCGCGTACGAATATGAGGCAAAGTAAGCAAATTCGCGAAGGATATTGTTGCGGGTGCGAAAGACGCCGATCTTGTAGGTGCTGAAGGCAAAGACCACGCAGACGACCTGCGAGAGCAGCAGCGCGACCATGTAGTTGTGCGCGAACCAGGGCGAAAACCAAAGGAGCGCCGGAAAGAACGAGAGCCCGAACGCGGTGTTCGCCGCGCCGGCGAGCAGATAGCGCACCGGGCGCTCCCCCCGGCGCAATCGCGTGCGAACGCGTTCGATGAGGCGCACGGCTTACTCTTCCAGCAGCGGAATGCGCATGTTCTCGCGCAGGACCTCACGCGGTAGGAACGGCGAGAGGTCTTCGAGCGGCGGCGAAGTCATCCGCCCATCGGGATGGACCTTGGCTCCCAGCTTGGGGGCGAAGGCGGCATTCTCGTCGATCATGATTTCGCAGATCGTCGCGCCGGGTGCCTCGATCGCCTCACGCAGCGCGCCGAGGTTTTCATGCCCGTCGACCCGCCAGTAGCCATAACCGAAGGCCGCTGCGAGCTTGGAGAAATCGGGGAAAGTCACGTTGCTCTTGGGCCCGCCGCCCACTTCAACGCCGTTGAAGTAGTTGCGGTGGGTCTGGAAGATCGAGACATAGCCGTTGTTGTTGAGCAGGATGATCTTCACCGGCATGCCGTAGCCGATGATGGTCTGCAGTTCCTGCAGGTTCATCATGATGCTGCCATCACCGGCCACGCAGATCACGCGGCGCGGATCGCCCTTCCCCGCGCTGGCAAGGCCAACGCAGGCACCGATCGCCGCCGGCAGATCATAGCCCATCGTTGCGCAGCCGGAATTGGTCCACAGCCGCAGGCCTTCCTTGATCTGTGCGGTCTGGAACCCGACCACGCAGGCGCTGCCATTGCCGCACACGACGACATCTTCGCCGTCCAGCACCTGGAACAGCGCATCGAGCGCGACATAGGGATTGCACACGGCGTTCTGGTTGTACTCGGGGAGCACCACCGGGAAGTTGCGCCGCCGCTCAACCGCCCAAGCGAGCCATTCGCGCTGCTCGTCCGTGGCCCCCTCCGGCGCGGCGGCAAGCAGCGCCGGGATGAAATCCTTGAGATTGGCGACGACCGGCATGTCCGGCTTCACATTGGGCTTCTGCAGTTCGATCGGATCGATATCGACCCAGACCTTGTAAGCCTCGCGCGCAAAGCTGTCCCAGTTGTAGCTGACCTGCCGGATGTTGAGCCGGCTGCCGAGCACGAGCAGGAAATCGGCGCTCTGGTTGACCATGTTGCCGCCGCGATCGCCCACCGTGCCGGGGCGGCCGCAATAGAGCGGATGATCGTCCCAGATCACATCGTGCGCATTCCAGCCGGTGACGACCGGGACGCCCAGCTTTTCGACCAGCTCGATGAATTGGGCGTGCGCGCCGCTGAGCCGCACGCCGCCGCCAGCGAAGACGACAGGGCGCTTGGCGGTCTTGAGCCTGGCGATGACGGCCTCTGCCGCCGCAGCAAGGTCGGTCTTCGTCCAGTGCTCGTCGAGCTCGGCCGGATCGAAGCCGGGATCCAGCGTATCGGGATCGATCCGCGCCGCCTGCACATCGAGCGGAATGTCGAGCCAGGTCGGCCCCGGACGGCCCGAGCGCGCGAGGTAGATCGCTTTTTCGAGGTGGTAGCGGATCGTCTGCGGATCGGTGACCATCTCGGCATACTTGGTGATCGTCTGCACGATCGGCGCGATATCGAGCTCCTGATCGCCATACTGGCGCAGCGGCAGGCCAGTGTGGCGCACCGTGGTCTCATTCTTGACCTGTCCGGAGATGACGAGCACGCCGACCGAATCCACGAAGGCGCCATAGATGCCGGTGATGGCGTTGGTGCCGCCGGGCCCCGAAGTGACGTTGACCACCGGCAGGCGCCCGGTCAGCCGCCCGTAGGCTTCCGCCGCAATCGCGAGCGCCTGCTCGTGATGGCAGAACGTGGTGCGGATCCCTTCGTGCGTGCCGATCGAGTGATTGAGGTGCATCGCCCCGCCGCCGGTGAGCATGAACACATCGCCGATGCCATGCGCCACCAGTTGCTGCGCCACCCAGTCTGAAAGCTTGACCTTGCTCATCGCATCCATCCATTCGAGGCCGCAGTGCGGCGAATAGCTTCATCCAGATCGACCGTGGAGACCACGCCGAGTTCGCTCCGGATCTTGTGGGTTGCCGGGACATAGCGCCCCGGGTTCCAGCCGGCATCCGGCTTGCCGAGAATTTCGAACTTGCCGCTGCCCAGCAGGGTCGCCGCGCGTTCGGCCAGTTCGCCGATCGAAACCGCCTGCTCCGACCCCAGATTGTAGGTCGCACCAGCCGGAGCCCGCAGCAGCACGGCCCACATCCACGCGGTAAGATCGGCGAGATAGAGATAGGAGCGCACCGCGCGCCCGTCGCTGTTCACGGTTACCGTGCGCCCGGCCATGGCATCGCGGATGAAATTGCCCGCAGCGAAGTGGATATCGAGCGCCAGCATCGGCCCCAGCAGCGCGAAGATGCGGGTGGTGACGATGTCGAGCCCAAACTGGCGGCGATAGATCGCGCAGAGCATTTCCGCCGCGCGCTTGCCCTCGCCGTAGCTGGAGCGGTGGGTCAAGAGATCGGGCGCGCCGCGATAGTCCTCGTTCACATGCGTCACGTCCCACGGCTGCGCGCCGTAGACCGCGCCCGAGGACATGAACAGCACGCGCCCTGCCCCGGCTGCCCGCGCGAAATCGAGCGTATTGCGCGTGCCTGCCACGATCGTATCGAACATGCGGAGCGGGTCGTTCTCGTTGAGATCGGCGCTGGCATCGGTCGCGCCGTGGATCACGTGGGTGTAGTGCTGTCCGTCCGGCTGCAGGGTCAGGACATCGCCCGCCACCAGCCGCAGCGCGGGCCACGCCGCCAGCGTCGGGGCTTTCGCTGCGAAGGCGGCCGGATCGCGGGTAAGCACCGCCACGTCGAGGCCAAGGCCATGCGCCTGATCGGCAAGCCGCAGCGCCTCCAGCATCCAGCGCCCGATCAGCCCCGTGCCGCCGGTGATGAACAGGCGCGCACCCTTGAGCGCGGACCAGTCTCCCGCGAGGCGTTCGACCACGCCCGCGAGGTCTTCCGCAAGGATGGGATGCATGCTCATGCCAGCGCCTCCCGGGGCGGGCCGAACGAGAGCTGTGGCCGATGCTGGCGATAGGCCAGCGTCGCCTCGCGGATCGTTTCCAGCGAGAGCAGCATGAGCACCAGCAGGAGGCCGATAGGATGGGTGAACTGACCAACCGCGATGCCGAACTGCGCCGAGACGGCCTTGCCGCTGAGCCACGCCGTGGTGTGGGCCACCGGCAACGTGGAGATCTGCCAATCCACATTGAGCGCATTGAGATAGATGATCGTGATCGAGGCGATCCGGGCAAAGCCGCGCCACGGCTCCATGAACACGAGGAACATCAGGAACATTTCGGTGTAGCCGCCGGGGGAGCGGTTGGTCAGCGAAATCAGCAGCGCGATGCAGGCAAGGCGCGTGAGCGGCACCGCGCGCGGCTGCAGCCACGCGAGGAACAGGGCCACGACCCCGGTCAACTGCGCGACGGCCATCGCCGTCTTCAGCACGAAGCGGAACTGTTCGTAGGTGTCCGAACGGAAATAGCGCAGGACCGGAAACGCGCCCCGGTCGATCACGCCGAACAGGCCGTTGAAGCTGGTCGAATAGTAGATTTCGCCGACAACATCGCCGCCGGTGAACGTGATCCAGTTGAGGGTGTTGTCGAGCAGTTCGGCGATGCTGCCGCCGCCCACGAAGGCCCAGGTCGCTAGGTAGATGAGCACCGTGGCGACCGCGGCGAGTTCCAGCTGCCGCCATTCGCGGCGGATGCCCCAGCCAATGGTGGCCACCAGCATATAGGGCTTGAAGTTGATCATCAGACCCGCCGCGATCGCCCGCACCGGGCGCGAGGCGGCGAAGAAGCCGAAGGCGATGACCATGGCGATATAGCACATGATCAGCAGCTGCCCCCGCTCCAGCGCGTAGAGCGAGCGATAGCCGAAGGCGAGCGCGAGGGTGCGCATGACCGCCGTGCGCGGATCGTTGCGGCGCAGGGCCAGGTACGACACCGCAATCGCTGCGACATAGGAGACAAGGATCGTGGTGATCGAAAGCCAATCGCAATCCCGGGCCGCGAACGACGAGGTCACATAGCACGACGAGATCGTGAACATGCGCAGGACGAAGAACGACAGCGGCGGATAGATCGAGCGCCAGACCGAATAGGCGCCCCAATGGTTCGCCCAATAGGCAGTGTTGAACCAATCCATGAAGGTATCCTGCGGATCCCAGATGAAGGGCTGCGGCAGGTAACCGGTTTCAAGGAACGCGTGGACCAACGAGACGAACGAGGCGAGGACAAGCAGCAGCAGCACGAGTTCGGGCAGCGTGGCGCGCAAAGCCAGCCGCAGATTCTCGCGCCGACTCCGGCTGGGGTCCGCTCCCGTGCCGTCAGGCATCTTCGGCCACGACGAACGGCTGGCGTACCGGCCGGGTGCGGCTGGCCGGGAAGTTCAGCCGCTCCTGCTCGATCACCAGCGGCACGCGCCGCGTCCGTTCGGCGATGATGCGAACCTGCTCGCCCAGCAATCCGGTAAACAGGAATCCGAAGCCGAACAGGCCGAACTGGCTGGCAAGAATGATCCACGGCCATGCCGGGGCACCTGTGAAGGCGGCCGCCACTGCAGCCGCCGCGAGCACGAGCCCCAGCGCCATGAAGCCGAACGACCACACGATTGGCCGGCGCAGCAGCGCCTTCGATGAGCCGGCAAGACCCGAGACGGCAAAATCGAGCAGGGCGAAAACATCGTTCTTGGTCTGGCCGCCGCGCCGCTCCGGACGGTCATAGGGGACAAGACCGATCGAAAAGCCGCTTTCGACGAGCATGCCCCGAAAGAACGGTTCCGGCTCGTGCCAGCGCGCCAGGGTATCGACCACGCGCCGGTCATAGAGGCCGAACCCGGTGGCACCGGGAATGACGGCATAGTCCGCGTTGCGCGCGAGGAAGCCGTAGCCAGCCTTGCGCGCGGCGGTGAGCAGCGCGCCCGCTTTTTCCTCGCTGCGGCGAACGCCCAGCACGATCATGCGGCCATCGCGCCACTGGCGGATGAATTCGCCCAGCAACTGCGGCGGGTCCTGGAAATCGGCACACATGCCGATCACGGCCGCGCCTTCGGCCTGATAGATCGCGTGGGTGGGCGAACGCATCTGGCCGAAATTGCGGGTGTTGAAGATCGCCCGCACCTTGGTATCGGCACCGCAGATCGCGCGGATCAGCTCGCGGGTCCGGTCGGTCGAGCCATTGTCGATGAAGAGGATTTCCCACGAACGCGCATGCTGCGCGAGCTCAGCGCTGACCTCGTCATAGATGCCCTGAACATTCTCCTCCTCGTTGAGGCAGGGAATCACGACAGAGACTTCGATATCGCTCATCGTCCGGGCGCCTGTATCATTCTGCCTGCGGACCGGCCTCATGGCCGGCACGGCGGGGTCCGGCTCCCGGATCGAACAGGCCGGTCGCCGGCGCATAGACTTCGACGAACACCACCAGCGCAGCCAGCAGCGCGAGGAGGGCGACCGCAGTCGTGTTGAAATAGCGGTCCGAATCGACATGCGGCGCATCGATCACCGAAAGCTGGGCCCGGTCTTGCGAGACGATTTCCTGCACCGCAATCTCTTCCGCCGCGCGCGAATAAACGTCCGAGACGCCCTGCGCGAAGACGTAGGTGCGATAGAGCCGTGCATAGGTGAGCGAGACCGCCGTGATCGCGCCGACGTTGGGGCTGGGCTGCCCTTCGGTCGCCGTTGCGGCGCGGGCAATCTGCGACTGAAGCGAAGCGACTTGCCCGGCGACAACCTTGAGGCGGGGATTCTCCGGCCCCGAAATGGCGCGCAGCGTGGCCAGTTCGACCTGCTTGGCCTGCAACTGGCCTTCAAGGCCGGCCCGCACGGTCAACTGCTCGCCAAGCTGGGCACCGGGATCGGCGATGCGGTTGGCCTTGCGGAAAGCTTCGAGCTGAGCCTGCGCCTGTATCAGGCGTTCCTGCGAACTGCCGAGGCGGTCTTCGACGATCCGGCGCTTGCGTGAGACCTGGACGCGCACGTAGCTGCCCATCCGTTCGCTCATCGCATCGACATAGGCCTTGGTCACGGCCAGCGCCCAATCCTGATCGTAGGCCCGCGTCTCGAACTCGATGATGCCGCCCAGCAGCGAGTGGATATCGACCCGCTTGCCCAGCGCCACCAGCGCGGTCCGCTCGTCCGCATAAGGCCGGCCCGGACCCGCAAGGTTGAGGCGGGCGACGACCTCACGGCCGACGGCATCGCTTTTCGCCAGTTGCAGCGTCACCTCGGTCGCGCTGCGATCACCGAACAGCGAGGCCAGATTCTGCAGCTGCGATCCGGCGCCGGACATGCTGAACAGCGAAGCCGCGTTGTTGTCGCCCGGCACGACCTTGGCGCGCGCCATGAACGGGCGCGGAAACAGGCACAGCACCGCCAGAACGGCGCCCAGCACGAGGTAGATGATCAGCCGCACACGACGTTCGCGCAGCCGGCCGATCCGTTGCAGCATGGTCACTTGGTCACCGCCACGATCGACGCGGTGGCGAGTGCGCCCTGGAAGCCGAAGTTGAGCAGATCCTTGAAGCGCGCCCAGAATGCCCCGCGCTGCGAATCAATCGGAACGAACACGAGATCGCCGGGGAGCGCGGTGGCGGAGAGCGTGCTGCGCCCGCTCAGCAAGGTTCCGTTGGCGCGCACGACGAACACGTGCTTGCGATCGGCGAGCCGGTTGAACCCGCCGGCGAGCTTCAGATAATCACCCACCTTGGCGCCGGGCTTGAACCGGAAATCGGCCGAGCTGTTGACCATGCCGTAGACACCGACCGCGAGCGAGCGCGTGGGGATCACCAGATTGTCGTTGTTCTCGACGAGGAAGCCTGCAGGCAGGCTCTGATCGCCGGGCGCAACCGGCAGCACGAGGCGGCCTTCGATCCGGCGTCCGTTGAGCTGGCTCACCAGCGCATCGACGGCCGAGAGCCGGGCAGTCAGGTCCTTGTCCTGGTTTTCATAGCGAACCAGCGGTTCCGCCGTGAGCGTGACCTTCAGTTCATCAACCGCCTTGCCGAAATTGTAGGTCTGCTGGCGGCGCAGGCTATCGCGCACGAATACGGCGCCAAAGGGATAGGCCTGCGCGGTCAGCCCGCCCGCCTTGGCAATGACTTCTTCCAGGGTGGTGCCAGGCTGCACGAAATAGCGCCCGGGGTTCTGCACTTCGCCGCCGATCGTGACGAGCGAGGGCAGCCGCTGCGACGGCTGCGCAATGCCGACAGCCGAGAGCACGCGCAGCACGAGCCCGCGCCGGGCGGGGGTCGTCGCGGCAATCTCCGGCGTCAATTCCTGCCAGCCCTGATCGCTCATCGGATCAAGCACATGCAGGCGGCGAATATCAGCCACGGTGTTGACCCCGCCGGCATAGACCAGCACATCCTTCAACGTGTCCCCGGCCCGGGCTTCGTAGATCGCTTCGTTGTTCACGCTGCCGATCGTGGCCACTTGCGCACCGGCGGGCGCGATAAAGATCACATCGCCATTCTGGAGCACGACATCGGCGGACTTGTCGCCCTTCAGCAGGAAATCATAAAGATCGAAATCGGATATAAGTTTGCCGCCGCGCCGCACCTGAATCGACCGGAAGCTGCCGCCCGCTGCCGGTCCGCCAGCCGCAAGCACGGCGTTGACCACGGTCGACAGGCTGCTGACGGTGTAGGAGCCAGGGACAGCGGCAAAGCCGGTGACATAGACGGTGATGCCGTTGAGCCGGGTCACCCCCACGGACGCAGAAAATTCCTTGTACTGGCGCGAGACGGCGCGGCCGATCACCGTCTGGAGATCGCGGTAGGCAACACCGGCCACCTGAATCGCGCCGACTTCGGGAACGAAAATCCGCCCCTCGGTATCGACCTTCAACCGCAGGTTGGTGGCCTGCACGTTGCCGGTCAGGCCAAGGCGGATCTCGTCGCCCGGATTGATGCGGTAATCCGCCGGCACGGAAACAACCGGCGGGGCCGTGAAATCACGCGCATCCGGCGTGAGCAGATCGGCGCCGAAGCGGCGGACCGGCTTGCCCACGATCTCGGACACGAAGGCTTCGAATTCGCCCGGCGGACCCGGCTGCTGGCGGCGCGTGCGCGCAGGCTGATCGGCAGCGGAGCGAGGCTCGGCATTGGTCTGGCCCTCGGCCGGGACGACGAGCTGCGTCGGGCGATATTCGGGAATGGCGGAGGACTGCACGCTCGGCGAAGGCTGCATGCCCCGGTTGGTGGCGTTCTGGGATGCGGCAGACTGCGAACCGCCGGCGGAAACCTGCCCGCTATACGTCGAAGAAACCTGCCCGGGATCGACGACCTGGGCCTGACCGGGCACGACCGCAAGACCGCAGCACAGCGCGAGCAGCGCCGCCATGGCGCAGGTTCCAAGCTTGGTGATTTTCA
This sequence comes from Novosphingobium sp. FG137, assembly GCF_057809735.1. Taxonomy (NCBI): domain Bacteria; kingdom Pseudomonadati; phylum Pseudomonadota; class Alphaproteobacteria; order Sphingomonadales; family Sphingomonadaceae; genus Novosphingobium; species Novosphingobium sp. FG137. The sequence continues at coordinate 571,077 of NZ_JBMDKN010000002.1, forward strand.
ACGGCTGACCCATCAATACCTGTGCACCACTGCGCCTGATCCCGCACATGTCGGGCCATCGCAGCATGGGCCGAAATGGCCCGGCACAAAACCCCTTAGCACGCGGCAACAAGCCTGCCGACTTGGAATATCCCCAAGAGACGCGGCCGCCTTCATCGCATTCGGGGACTAAGGCGAACCACCCCCGGACGGCCCCCGCACGGCCCTGCCGCCGGGGGCCCGATCGGATCAGCGTGCGACCGCGAGCTGGACGCGCGAGGCCTGACGTTCTTCCATCATGCGGATGCGGGCAAGGTCTTCACCGGCGATCTGGCTGTAGTACTCGTGCTTGTTGCGCAGCCAGGTCAGCTCGAACTCGACCGCGGTCGCAATGCCGTGCGTGATCGAATCGCTCATCGCAGCGGCACCGTCGAACACGACCTTGCGCGTCTCGAACCGGTCGAGCCGCACGCTGCGGAAGCGTGCGAGATTAGGCACGGCTTCCGCCGCCACCGATCCGCCCACCACGAGCCCGAGATCATTTTCGGCGCAAACATTGGCGACATCGAGCACAGCCTTGGTCACCGAAGGATCATTGATCGCGCCGCGCGGCATCCCGCGTGAAAGCGTGAAATCGACCCGGCCGAACACGATGCCATCAATGCCGCCCTGCTTGGCGACCGGGACCATTGCGGCAAGGTTTTCGAGTGTCGTCTGCGTCTCGAGGTTGAACAGGAATTCGGTTTCCTGCTCGTTCTTGCCATAGACCTTGTTCTTGGCATCGACGAACTTGGACAGTGCGTAGGGCGTCTCCACCATCGGCGCGATGATGTAATTCGCGCCGTAATTTCGCGATTGCAGCAGATCGGAAACCGCCTCGCAGCCGCCGATCTTGATCGCCACCTTCAAATCCGCCCGATGCGCAATCTCCAGCAGCCGAAGAAGTTCGTCCGCGCGCGTGCCTTCAGCCTCGAACTCTGCCTTAACAGCGACGAAGCCACTGTAGTCACGGCCGCGCTTCAGCAGGTCCAGCATATGGCGTTCAGCAAGGTTCACGCAATATCTCCATTTTGGATGTAAAGTCTGGAAAACTAATGTTACACAAAAAATGCGTTATTCTGATATGTCAGCTCGCGTCACTTCACAAGCTGCCAGATGGTCTCTCCGGCACACTCTATAGATATTGGCCTATAAAACTTAACATCAGATTAATCATTAACCCCAGCTTAAGGGGGGTTTGTTACGTAGTGGTAACGGCCGGATCCACCGTCCGTTCCCAAGGCCAAGAATGATGGTACGCAGACCCCTGCTGGTGTTCGATCTTGATGGCACGCTGGTCGACAGCAATGCGGCCTGCGTCGCCATTCTGCGCGCAATGCTGCAAGCGCGAAGCAGCGCGCACATGATCGATGAGCGCAGCGCAAGACGCTACATGAGCCGCGGCGGGCGGGAGATGGTCCGGGCCCTGCTGGGGGACGCCTGCATCGATCCGGACGAGGACCTGCGCGAATTCCGCGCGCGCTATGCCGATCACACCACCTCGCGCGAAACGCTTTTTCCGGGAGTGGAAAGCGGGTTGCAGCGGCTGGCGGAGGCAGGCTTCGCGATGGCCATCTGCTCGAACAAGCCGCAGACGCTTTGCGAGAAGGTCCTCCACGATACCGGCCTGGCGGTGCATTTCAGCACGGTCGTCGGCGGCAGGGCCGATCTGCGCCCCAAGCCGGAACCCGATTTGCTCGATTGTGTGCTTTCCGCGCACCAGTTGGCGCGGGGCGAAGGCGTGTTCATCGGCGACAGCGAAATCGACCACGCGGTGGCTTCTGCCGCCGGCATGCCGTTCCATTTTCTCAGCTGGGGCTATGCCGAAGCCGGATGGTCACCGCCCGAAAGCACCGTGCACCACAGCTTCGATACGCTTGTCAGCGCGCTCAGCGAATAGCAGGTGCAGGCAAGGCATCGGCCATGCCATCGGTCGTCCACGACCAGCGCGGCGCAACTTCCGCTGCAGGTTCCATCGCGGGCCATGCCAGATCCGGTGCCATGCCGGCGGAAACCTGCATCGCCGCCCGCATGGGATCGATGGCCACCCCGCCCTTGCGCACTTCGTAGTGCAGGTGCGGTCCGGTCGAGCGGCCGGTCGAGCCGACCTCGCCGATCTTGTCGCCCGTGCCGACCGGTTCGCCCGCAGCCACCAGCACGCGTTCGAGATGACCGTAGCGCGAGCGCAACCCGGCACCGTGATCGATCACGACAAGATTGCCGTAGCCCCCTGCCCAGCCCGCAAACACCACCCGTCCGGCCCGGACTGCGCGCACGGCGGCACCCGCATGGGCCGGGATATCGACTCCGGCATGAAACCGTGTGCCGCCCTCCACCGGATCACCACGCCAGCCGAACCGCGATGACAGTGGCAAAGCGCCGGGCGACAGCGAAATCGCGCGATAGGCGCCGGACGGCGGCGGAGGTAGCGGCGAAGGCACCTCTGGCGCATCCGGTGCGGCAGGCAGAAGCAGGCCTTGCGGGCGCGCTTCCTCGCCCGTGGGCAGCATGGCCGCCGCGCTGCCATCGGCCGCGCGGACCGCTGGCGCTGCGGCCATCCCGAGCAGCAAAAATGGCAGCAAGACGGCACGACGCGGCATGCTGCAGCCTCTGGACCAGCCGCGCGATCACTGCAAGCGGGCCGCGCTGGCCCGTGCTTGGCATGGTCACGGTTTATGCTAAGCGCGGGGGAAGACGGCAATCAGGCAGTGTGGCCGAGCAAACAGGGACAGGCGATGGCAGTTGATCGAGGCCGAAGCTGGCCCCGCTCCCGCTCGGTAACACTTGCGATCGCGGGCATCGTCGGTCTGGCGCTGGTTCTGCGGATCCACGGTGCCGGTTTCGGCCTGCCGGCGCTGAACGATCCCGATGAACTGATCTTCGAGCTCGGCGCGCTGAAGATGCTGCGCAGCCTGTCCCTTAATCCGGGCTGGTTTGGCCATCCCGGCACGACCACCATGGAAGTGCTCGCGCTGGTCAATCTCACCGTGCTCGGCCTTGGCCGGGCGATGGGCTGGTTTGCCGATATCAAGGCCTTTGCCGGCGCGGTCTATGCCAATCCGGCCTGGATCATCCTGCCCGGGCGGCTCGCCATGATTGCCTTCGGCGCCGGCACGGTCTGGCAGACCTTCCGGCTGGGCGAGGAACTGGGTGACAATCGCGAACAAGCCGGGCTGGCGCGCCATGCCGGACTCGCCGCTGCCGCGCTGGTCGCCATCGAACCGGCCAGCGTCGCCTGGTCGCAGGTGATCCGCACGGACATCATGGCGACCTTCTTCATGCTGCTCAGCCTGCGCGCGGCAATGCGCGCGATGCGCCAGGGTCGGCTCAGGGACCACATGGTTTCCGGCCTGTGGCTGGGGGTGGCGATCGCGACCAAATGGCCGACCGGCATAGCCGGAGTGGCACTGATCGGAGCGGCGGCAGTGCGGCTTGTCACTGACCGGACGCGGCCCCTGCAAATCGCGGCGCACCTCGCGGCCGGTGCGGTCGCCACGGTCATCGGGCTCCTTGCCGTCTCGCCCTACATCGCGCTCGATTTCGCCACCGTGGTCCACAACCTGCACGGCGAGGCTCAGAGCCATCATCTCGGCGCGACCGGGGGCAGCCCGCTCTACAACCTCGGCTGGTATGCCGGCGGACCAGTCCTTTCGGGCCTCGGCGTGATCGGCTGCGGTCTGGCGCTGTGGGGAGGGTTGTGGCTGCTGCGCCACCGCGCCGGCGCGATCGTACTGCCCGTTCTGGCAGCCTTTGCCGCCACGATCTGCAGCCAGACGCTGGTCTGGGAACGCTGGGTCCTGCCGCTCATCCCGCTGCTGGCGATTGCGATGGGGCTGGGCTGGGCCCAGCTGATGGCGCGAATCGAGAAGACGCCAGCCTTGCGCCTTGGCGGATTCGCCCTGCTGGCAGCAGCGCTGATCCAGCCCGCGATGGCCATGACGACCCGCAAGATCGAGCGCCAGACCGATGCGCGGCAGCTCGCCACCAGTTGGGCCAAAGCGCATATCCCGCCCGGCAGCACCGTGCTGGTGGAGCACTTCGCCTTCGATATCCTGCCCCAGCCATGGCACCTGATCTTTCCGTTCGGCACAGTGGGCTGTGTGGACGTGCGCGCCTATCTGGGCGGCAAGGTGCAGTATGACACCGTGGACGCCGGGCGCGGCGGCCGTTCCAACATCGACTATGGCACCGTTGCGCCCGACAAGCGCGGCACCTGCCGCGCCGACTACGCCATCATCACGCAATACGACCGCTACGCGGCGGAGCGCGGCACCTTCCCGGAGGAATATGCCGCCTATCGTGCCTTGCTGGGCCGGGGACGGATCGTGGCAACCTTCGCCACCGTCCCGGGCCGCATCGGCGGCTGGACCACGCATGTCGTGGCGCTGGACCAGCCGACGGCGAACCAGACACCAAGCAATCAGCTGAGCGCGACGCAGCGCCCCCGGTAGTCCTGCAACTGCGCCTGCGTGACCGCGCGCGCATCCTCACCCGCGCCGACGGCCTTGTGCCAATCGACGATCATGCCCAGCGCGTCGTGCAGCGTAAGCGCCGTGCGCCAGCCGAGATCGGCGCGCGCCTTCGAGCAATCGAGCCGCAGCAGGCGGGCTTCGTGCACGGCCTCACCGCCGGAAACGTCCTGCCAACCCGCACCCGGTGCAGTGCCCGACCATGCCGAAATCAGCCGGTCGGCAATCCACGAGACGGGGCGGGCGTCGCTTTCGGCGGGGCCGAAGTTCCAGCCGCTGTCGATCCCGGCATCCCCCTGCGCCAGACGCTGGGCGACGAGGAGATAGCCGCTCAGCGCCTCCAGTACATGCTGCCAGGGCCGCACCGACCGGGGGGCGCGGATCTGCGGCGCATGGCCGCCGAGCAGCGCGCGGACGATATCGGGCACGAGCCGGTCTTCCGCCCAGTCTCCCCCGCCGATCACGTTGCCGGCGCGGACCGTGGCCAGCCGCGGCCCGGGCGCCTTGCTGAAATAGCTGCGGCGATAGGCGGCCGCGACCAGTTCTGCCGCGCCCTTGCTGCTCGAGTAGGGATCGTATCCGCCCATCGGATCGTCCTCGCGGTAGGGCCAGACCCATTCGCGGTTCTCGTAGCACTTGTCGCTGGTGACGCAGACGATGGCCTCCAGCCCGGCAGTGCGGCGGCAGGCATCGAGCACGTGGACCGTGCCCTGCACATTGGTCGCATAGGTTTCGACCGGCTCGACATAGGACTTGCGGACCAGCGGCTGCGCGGCGAGATGCAGCACGACCGACGGCCCGGCGGCCTGCATTGCGGCCTCGACCGCCGCAAGATCGCGGATATCGCCTTCGATGTGCGTGACCAGTTCACCGATGCGGGCCTGGTTGAACAGGCTGACCGGTTCGGCGGGCAGCGCAAAGCCGGTGACTTTCGCGCCCATCGCATGGAGCCAGAGCGCCAGCCAGCTGCCCTTGAACCCGGTGTGCCCGGTGAGAAAAACGCGCCGTCCGCGCCAAAAGGCCTCGCTCACCAGATTTGGGCTAACCAGATTTGGGCTCACCAGATTTTCCACGGCGCGCCTTCCTCCCACAGCTTTTCGAGGTAGAGCTTGTCGCGCAGGGTATCCATCGGCTGCCAGAAGCCTTCATGGCGCCAGGCGGCCAGATCGCCCGAAGCGGCAAGCTGCTCCAGCGGTTCGCGCTCCCAGATCGTCGCCGGTCCCTCGATCAGATCGATCACGGAAGGGTCGGCGATGAAGAAGCCGCCGTTGATCATGTTGCCATCGCCGGCGGGCTTTTCCTGAAAGCTGCGCACCAAATCGCCCTCGATCTCGAGCGCACCGAAGCGGCCCGGCGGCGTGACAGCGGTGATGGTGGCGCGCTTGCCGTGCGCCTTGTGGAAATCGAGCAGCGCGGTGATGTCGACCGTGGCGACGCCATCGCCATAGGTGAAGCAGAAGGGTTCGCCTTCCTTCAGATAGGACCGCACCGCCTTGAGGCGGCCGCCCGTCATCGTGTCAGCCCCGGTTTCGACCAGCGTGATCCGCCACGGCTCGCTCCAGTTCTGGTGCACTTCCATGCTGTTCTTCGTGAGATCCAGCGTCACGTCGGCCATATGCAGGAAGTAGTTCGCGAAGTACTCCTTGATGATATAGCCCTTGTAACCCAGGCAGATCACGAAATCATTCACGCCGTGCGCGGAATAGATCTTCATGATGTGCCAAAGGATCGGCATACCGCCAACTTCAACCATCGGTTTCGGGCGAACCGATGTTTCCTCACCGAGCCGCGTACCAAGGCCGCCGGCCAAAATCACCGCGATGGTCAAGCCACACTCCTGCATATTGCCGCGCTATGCGGACAAAAAGAGCGCATCCCGGCAAGGCGGGTGCGCTGACGTTACTCGACGCTAATCAGACGACGCGCCGAGTTCAATGTGGAAGCTGATCCGACATGAACAGAACCTGTCAGAGCCGCTGGCAGTGGCCGCAAAAGAACGTCGAGCGCCCCCCCTGCACCACGCGGCTGACCGGTTTGCCGCAGTGGCACGGCTCGCCTTCCCGCCCGTAGACGCGCCAGTCCTTGGCGAAATAGCCAAGTTCGCCATCGGGGCGCACATAATCGCGCAAGGTGGAGCCGCCGGCGCGAATCGCTTCCTCAAGCACCGCTCGGATTTCGGGCACAAGGCGGCTTAGCGCGGCGCGGCTGACTTTGCCCGCTTCGCGCTCCGGGTGGATTTTCGCGCGGTGGAGCGCCTCGCAGACGTAGATATTGCCGAGCCCCGCGACGATCTGCTGATCGAGCAGAAGCAGCTTCACCGCGGCGAAGCGGCCAGCGAAGGCCTTGGAGAGGTGGCCGGTGGTGAGGCCGGGGCCGAGCGGCTCCGGGCCCATTGCGGCGAACTGCGGCCATTGTTCCAGCGCGGCGGTATCGACCAGATCGACCGAGCCGAAGCGGCGCGCATCGTTGAGCGCGAGGGTGCGCCGTCTTCCAGCTAAATCTGGCCCGGTCTGCATCACCAGATGGTCGTGCTTGCCGATCTCCTCGGGATCGATTCGCCAGCGCCCGCTCATGCCGAGGTGGAAGACCATGGTCTGCCCGCGGTCCACATGGATCAGGCCATACTTGGCGCGCCGCGAGAGGCCCGTGATGCGGGCACCTGTCAGCGCCTGCACGAGATCTGGCGGAAACGGGCGGCGCAAGTCTGCACGGCGGGTCTCGATGCGTGCGATGACCTGTCCATCGAGGACATGGGCAAGGCCGCGAACGGTGGTTTCGACTTCGGGTAATTCGGGCATCGTGCTTTGCACCTAACAGGCTTTGCGGTCGCGGCAATTCCCACGTAAAGGCGCGGGGTATGACTGACGCAACTGCTGCCGAGCCCGAAACCGTCTCCTTCGGCTATGAGGAGGTGACCCCGCAAGAGAAGACCGAGCGCGTTGGCGCGGTGTTTTCCTCCGTCGCGAAGAACTACGACCGGATGAACGACGCCATGTCGGCGGGGATGCACCGGCTGTGGAAGGACCGCTTCGTGCGCCGGGTGAAGCCGCGCGAGGGCGAGACGATCCTCGACATGGCGGGCGGCACGGGCGACATCGCCTTCCGGATGGCGCGGCATGGCGCGGCCATCACGGTTTCGGACATCAACCAGGACATGCTCGATGTCGGCATCGAGCGCGCGGAAAAGCAGGGCATTCAGGGCCTCACATGGTCGCGCCAGAATGCGGAGGAGCTGACCTTCGGCGACCGCGAATTCAACGCCTACACAATCGCCTTCGGCATCCGCAACGTGACCCGGATCGACAAGGCACTGGCCGAAGCGCACCGCGTGCTCAAGCCGGGCGGGCGGTTCTTCGTGCTCGAATTCTCGACCACCGAATGGCCGGGCTTTGCCGAGGTCTACGACCTCTATTCGCACAAGGTGGTGCCGCAGCTGGGCCAGATGATCGCCGGCGACGCGGATTCCTACCGCTACCTGATCGAATCGATCCGCCGTTTTCCCAAGATGCGCGAATTTGAAGGCATGATCCGCGCAGCCGGCTTCCGCCACACCAAGGTCGAGGCGATTCTGGGCGGGGTCGTTGCGATCCATTCGGGCTGGAAGATCTAGGTCCAGCACTTTGACCCGGCACATCACGCATATTCGCCGCCTGCTCGGCTGGGGCATCACGCTTGCCCGGCACGGCGCGCTGATCGGCATCGAGAACGACGCCAACACGCCCGCGCCGGTGCGGCGGCTGGTGAAGCTCGCGCGCTGGATTTCGCTGACCGGCAAAGGGCGGGATCGCGACTACGCAGGGGCCTTCCGCGCAATCGGCCCGGCGGCGATCAAGCTGGGGCAGACACTGGCGACGCGGCCCGATCTGGTGGGGCCGGGGCCGGCGGAAAACCTCCTCAAGCTGCAGGACAAGCTGCCTCCTGTCGATTTCGCGCTGATCCGCCGCGAGATCGAAACGAGCTTCGAGCGCCCGCTCGAATCGCTGTTTGCCGAGTTCGAGGTAGAACCCGTCGGCGCGGCTTCGGTGGCGCAGGTGCACCGCGCGGTGACGACCGATGGCCGCAAGGTTGCGGTCAAGGTGCTGCGCCCGGGCGTGCGCGAGAAGTTTGCCGCGGATATCGCGACCTACGAATGGGCAGCGGCGCATCTCGAGGCGGTGGGCGGCGAGGCCTCGCGACTGCGCCCGCGCATGGTCATCGCCAACTTCAAGCGCTGGACCATGCGCGAGCTGGACTTGCGCCGCGAAGCAGCCTCGGCCTCGGAGCTTGCCGAGCAGATGCATGCCTTCCCCGGCTACCGCGTGCCGAACATCGATTGGGACCGCACCAATGGCCGGGTGATGACGCTCGACTGGATCGACGGCATCAAGATCAGCGACAACGATGCCATCGATGCCGCCGGCCACAACCGCAAGGAACTGGCCGGACGGCTGGTGATCGCGTTCCTGCGGCAGGCGATCAGCGGCGGTTTCTTCCACGCGGACATGCACCAGGGGAACCTGTTCATCGAAGCCGATGGCACGATCACTGCGATCGACTTCGGCATCATGGGCCGCATCGACCGGCGCGCGCGGCAGTGGCTGGCCGAGATCCTCTATGGCCTGACGACCGGCAACTATACCCGCGTCGCCGAGATCCATTTCGAGGCGCAATACGTGCCGAGCTACCATTCGGTGGCCGAGTTCGCGACGGCGCTGCGTGCGGTGGGCGAGCCGATGCGCGGGAAGCCGGTGAGCGAGCTTTCAGTCGGCCAGATGCTCGACGGGCTGTTCGCGATTACCCGCGATTTCGACATGCAGACCCAGCCGCACCTGCTGCTGCTGCAGAAGACCATGGTGATGGTCGAAGGCATCGCCACCCAGCTCGACCCCTCGATCAACATGTGGGACGTCGCCGCGCCTTTCGTGCGCGACTGGATCCGTGACGAACTGGGGCCAGAGGCTGCGATTGCCGACCGCATTCGCGAGAACGTGAAGACCTTGTTTGGCCTGCCCGAACTCGTGCGCCGGGTGGAGGAGCGCTTCCCGCCCAAGGGCGGCGCGCCCGAAGATCCGCCGCTGCCGCCGATCGCACTGATCAGCGATGGCGGGGGGCTCAAGTGGCTGGGCTATGTCATGGCGGCGGTTGTCGGCGCGGCGGCAAGCGCGGGGGTGATCCTGCTCGGCCCGTGGAGCTGAGGTGGGCAAGCCGCCCCCTCTGCCCGGGCTGCGCCTGCCCAAGCGGCACTTCAATGCGCTCGATCTCTCGCGCCTCCTCGCGGCCTGCGCGGTGCTCTTCTGGCACTACCAGCATTTCTTCGTGCCGCCGGTGGACTACCAGTTCCATGTGAACCGGGCGAAGGTCTCGCCGCTCTATCAGGAACTGTGGTGGCTGTTCGATTATGGCCACGTCGCCGTGCAGTATTTCTGGGCCGTTTCGGGCTTTGTCTTCGCGCATGTCTATCTGGCTGATAGCGGTGCGAGAGGGCGTTTCTGGCTGGCAAGGGTAGCACGGCTGTGGCCGCTTCATCTGCTGACGCTGGGTCTCGTGGCGGTGATGCAGGCCGCCTACAACGGGGTGAATGGCACCGAGTTCATCTACCACCATCAGGATGCAAAGCATTTCGTGCTCAGCCTTGGGCTGGCGCATTACTGGGGCTGGCAGGCGGACCAATCGTTCAACGGACCGTCGTGGTCGCTATCGACCGAGATCCTCGCCTACGCCGCGTTCTGGCTGCTGCTGCCGGGGCTGCGCCGGTCGCCCACCGTGCTGGCGCTGACGGCGGCGGCGATGGCGCTTACGCTGTTTTTCCTCAAGGCCCCCGATGGCCCGGTGCTCACGTGCATCGGCTATTTCTTCGGCGGAGCGGCGGTCTATGGCGCGGCGCTCAAGGGCGGGCTGCGCACGGGCGTGCTCGCCGCGCTGGCGGCGCTGCTGGCCCTCGCGGCGCTGTGGCTGGGGCTGAAACTGCACTGGGGCGATGCGGCAACTTTGGCGGGCACGTTTGCCGCGCTGCTTGCCGTGCTGGCGATCGACACCGCCGACCGCGGTGACCGGCTGGCGGTGGCAAGGCACCTCGGCGACGCGTCCTACGGGGTCTATCTGTGGCACTTCCCGATCCAGCTGGCACTGGTGCTCCTGATCGATTGGGCGCTGGGATCGCGCGGCATCGCGCGGCAGCCGGTTTTCCTGCTGTTCTTCGTGGGCACGAGCGTGCTGGCGGGCTTTGCCTCGCACCGCTGGGTTGAACGGCCGGCGCAGCGTCTGGTGCTGAAGCTGGCGGGCAAGCGGCGCGCGGCCAGTGCGGTCGCCGCCTAGCCGGCGATCTCGGCAATCTTGTGGTGCGGCAGCAGGCGCCACGCCGCGAGCGCCAGGACGACATGGCCTGCCTCGACCGCCATCGGCATGGCCCAGCCGGGATAGGCGCCGACCACGGCCAGATTGACCGCGCGGCCGAAGAGTGTCGTGCCGAACAGCATCGCTGGGACAAGCAGCAGATCGGCATTGCGCCGCCACGCACCCCACATCATGCACACCGCGCCGACGGCAAAGAACGAGGTCATGTCGCCGCGAATGGTCGATAGTCCGGCGATGCCGATGGGCGCGAGGCCGAAGACCGGGCCTGAGGCCGTCGATTGCGGGGTGAGCAGGAACGAACCGGCCATCGAGAGGTCGAACATCCCGACGAGGAAGATCAGGGCGGTCAGGATCAGGCGCATCGGCAGGTTTTCCTTATGTTTGTTTCAGCGTGGGCCAGCCCGGACGCGGACGCAAGGGCGGTGCAAGCAAAACCATTGCGCGGCGCGGCGCGCCAATGCACAAGCGCGGCCATGCAGGGCAAGCGCATCCTCCTCATCATCGGCGGCGGCATTGCGGCCTACAAGGCCAGCGAACTCGTGCGCCTGATCCGGCGCGAGGGCGGCGCCGTCACTTGCGTGCTGACCAAGGGCGGGAGCCAGTTCGTCACCCCGATGACGCTCGCCGCGCTGAGCGAGAACGCCGTGCACACGACGCTGTGGGATCTGGATGCCGAAGCGAAGATGGGCCACATCCAGCTTTCGCGGCAGGCCGATCTCGTGGTCGTCTGCCCGGCGACGGCGGACCTGATGGCCAAGATGGCGGCGGGGATCGCGGATGATCTCGCGACGACCTTGCTGCTCGCGACCGACAAGCCGGTCCTCGCCGTGCCCGCGATGAACGTGCGGATGTGGGATCATCCCGCGACCCGGCGCAACGTGGCGACGCTGCGCGCGGACGGGATCGAAGTGATGCCCCCCGACGAAGGGCCGATGGCCTGCGGTGAATTCGGCCCCGGACGCCTGCCCGAGCCGCCCGCAATCCTCGCAGCGATTGCCGCAAAGCTCGGCGGAAGCCCGACCGGGCCGCTGGCGGGCAAGCATGTGCTGGTGACCGCAGGGCCGACGCACGAGCCGATCGATCCGGTGCGCTATATCGCCAACCGTTCGAGCGGAAAGCAGGGTTTCGCGATTGCCGCTGCTGCCGCGCGCGCCGGGGCGCGGGTGACGCTGGTGGCAGGCCCGGTGACCTTGCCGACGCCGCCCGGGGTAACACGCGTGGATGTCGAGTGCGCGCGCGACATGGCGGCTGCGGTGGCCGAGGCGCTGCCCGCCGATGCTGCAATCATGGTCGCGGCCGTGGCGGACTGGCGGGTTGCGACCGAGGCGGATCAGAAGCTCAAGAAGGACGGTTCGGGCGTGATCCCGCCGCTGAACCTGACCGAGAACCCCGACATTCTCGCGCGGCTGGGCGCTTCGCCCGATCGCCCGCGTCTGCTGGTTGGCTTTGCTGCCGAGACCGAGAACGTGGTGCCGCACGCGCAGGCCAAGCTCATCAGGAAAGGCGCGGACTGGATCGTGGCGAACGATGTTTCGGGCGATGTGATGGGCGGCCACCTCAACGCAGTGCACATCGTGCGCGCCGACGGGGTGGAGAGCCTTCCGGAAATGCCCAAGGACGCGGTGGCCGCCGCGCTGGTTGAAAGGATTGCCGATGAGCTTGCCTGACCCTGTTCCCGTGATGGTCAAGCGCCTGCCCGGCAACGATGATCTGCCGCTGCCCGCCTATGCCACAGCCGGGGCGGCAGGCATGGATGTCGTTTCGGCAGAAGATGTCGATATCGCGCCCGGCGCGCGCCATGCGGTGGCGACGGGGCTCGCGATGGCCATCCCCGAGGGCTTCGAAATTCAGGTGCGCCCGCGTTCGGGGCTGGCGCTGAAGCACGGCGTTACCGTGCCGAACACGCCGGGCACGATCGACAGCGACTACCGCGGCGAGCTCAAGGTGATCATGATCAACCTGGGGGCGGAGACATTCTCGATCCGCCGGGGGGACCGCGTGGCGCAACTGGTGCTGGCACCGGTCACGCAGGCAAGCTGGCTCGAAGTCGACACGCTGGACGAGACCGCGCGCGGCGCGGGCGGGTTCGGCTCGACCGGGGGCCTTGCGGCGCTACCCGGCTGAGCCGAACCGGACCTCGTTCAGGTCTTCTTCTTCTTTTCCGGTGCGATCGAGATCTTCACCGTCTCGCCGTTATGGCCGGGGAAGCCGGTGAACATCGCCTCGACCAGATTGGGCACGAGGTAGGGCAGGCGGTTCGACGTGGAGGCAGCCTCTGCCTTGCCTTCGAACAGACGCTTGCCATCGGCACGGCGGTCGATCTTCATGTCGATGCCGCTGGTGTACAACGTCACCACATCGACGTTGTTGAACCCGCCGGCACCGCCGAAGAAGAACGGATCATACATCCCGTAGCCCCAGGGCCCGCCGAAACCGCGGCGGCCCCAGCCGCCACCCCAGCCGCCCCAACCACCAAAGCCCGGGCCCCAGCCCGGACCGTACCAGCCGCCCCAATAGGGATCGCCGATGCCGCTGGTGCGCAGCTTATCGCGGCCCTTGTCGACGCCGTAGTCAAACTGGACAACGAGATCGGCGGCCTGTGGGCTGGTGGCGGGCACATAGCCCACCTTCTGCAGCTGCGCGGCGACGAGGCTGGCGTACTGCGAAAATTCGAGGCCGCCGGCATTGCGCGGATCCTGCGGAACGATCGCGAAGCTCTGGCCGGCGGGTGCGGGCAGCTCGGCCTGGAAGCGCGAGACATTGGCATTGAATGGCGTGGCGCACGCGCCAAGCGAAAGCAGCAGGGGCGCTGCCAGCATGGCGAAGCGATTGCGCATGGGATTAAGGTTCATTTCCAGCGACTCCTTGGTGCGGGACCGGCTCCCCTGTCAGCCAGCACCGGCGCATTGGTAGCATGGGAATTGGATGCGCGTCAGGTGCTGAATGCTGGTTGAACGATGAGGCAAAAACCCCGTGTTTCCGGGCCATTTCGGACCTTGCGCGGCAATGTGATGCAATTTGTTACACCCCCGCATCACCCCATCAACACAGCAAGGTTGTTTAACCCCTGAGCAGGCCAAGCGCAGCATAAGCGCGTGCCAGAGTGGGCTCGGCGAGCGTGCGAGCGCGCCGGGCCCCATCAGCCAGAATCGCATCTAGCGCGGCGGTATCGGTGCGCAGCTCGCGGTAGCGCGCGGTGATCGGGGCGAGCTTTTCGACCAGCAGCTCTCCCAGCGCGGGCTTGAACGCGCCGAAGCCCTGCCCGGCGAACTGCGCCAGCACTTCGGCCTGGCTGATCCCCGCCATCGCGGCATAGATGCCGACAAGGTTGGCCGCTTCGGGGCGCTCCTTGAGGCCGTCCATCTCGCCCGGCAGCGGCTCGGGATCGGTCTTGGCCTTGCGCACCTTCTGCATGATCGCGTCGGCATCGTCCGTCAGGTTGATGCGGCTCATGTCCGAAGGATCGGACTTCGACATCTTGGCGCTGCCATCGCGCAGGCTCATGATCCGCGCGGCTTCGGGCGGGATGATCGGCTCTGGCAGGGTGAAGACAGGCGCGTCTTCAGACGCGAAGTCGTTGTTGAACTTCTGCGCGATGTCGCGCGCGAGCTCGAGGTGCTGCTTCTGGTCCTCGCCCACCGGCACGTGGGTCGCCTGATAGAGCAGCACGTCCGCCGCCTGCAGCACCGGATACGTGAACAGGGCAACAGAAGCGCCTTCGCGGTTCTTGCCGGCCTTGTCCTTCCACTGCGTCATGCGGTTCAGCCAGCCCATCCGCGCGGTGCCCGTCAGCAGCCATTGCAGCTCGGCGTGCGCGGGAACCTGCGTCTGGTTGAACACGATCGAGCGCGCGGGATCGATCCCGCAAGCCACCAGCGCGGCGACCATTTCGCGCGTGCCCGCAGTCAACGCAGCGGGATCATGCGGCATCGAGATCGCGTGGAGATCGGCGAGGAAATAGAGGCACTCGCCCCCCTTCGCGGTCCATTCGTCCTGCATCGCCACCCAGTTCCGGATCGCGCCCAGATAGTTGCCGAGGTGAAGATTGCCGGTGGGCTGGATGCCCGAGACGATACGCATGTGGGTAGCTCGCTGTTAGTTGGCCTTGCCCCTGCGCCGCAGGAGCAGTTTGAGATCATCCCGCGAGAACGCGCCCAGCAGGATGGCGCTGAGCCCATAGACGAGGCCGCCCGCCGAGACCAGCACGGCGAGCGTCAGAAAGCGGACGAACCAGGTGCCGTGGACATAAGGCATCAGCTGGCCCTGCCCCGCCCAGAGCACCACGCCCATGGCGAGCGCGGCCAGCGCGAGGCGCGGCACGCGGCGCTTGAGGCGCGCATCGGTGGTGAACTGCCCGCGTGCGACCAGCGTGCGATAGAGCATCGCGACGTTGACGGTGGAGGCAATCGCGGTCGCCAGCGGCGGGCCGACATGCTGCAGCGGCACGATCAGCGCCAGATTGAGCGCGAGGTTCACGCCCATCGAGATCGTGGCGTAGCGCACCGGGGTGACGGTATCCTGCCGCGCATAGTAGCCGGGGGTGAGCACTTTCACGAGGATGTAGCTGGGCAGCCCGATCGAAAAGGCGGCGAGCGCCTGCGCGGTGAAGTGCGCATCCTGCGGCGTGAAGCGGCCATAGCCGAACAGCGCGGCGGCAATCGGTTCCCCGCAGAGCACCAGCGCGACCGTGGCGGGGAGCGTGAGCAGCAGCGCGAGCTCAAGCCCGCGGTTCTGGGTTTCCATCGCGGCCGCCTCATCCCCGCCGCCGAGTTGGCGCGAGATCGTGGGGAGCAGCACGGTGCCAAGGCCGATGCCGATCAGCCCGAGCGGAAGCTGGTTCAGCCGGTCCGCCATGTAGATATAGGTCACCGAGCCATGCGCGAGGAGCGAGGCGGCGAGCGCGGTGGAAATGACGAGGTTGATCTGCACCGCGCCGGCACCGGCGGCAGCGGGCCAGATCAGCGCCATCAGCCGCTTCACATCGGCATCGAGCCGGGGCACGCGCAGCCGCAGGCTGACCCCGGCGCGGCGGCAGGCCCAGATGAGCCACAGGAGCTGGAAGGCGCCTGAAACCGAAACGCCGATGGCCTGATTGCGCGCGGTGATCATCGGATCGGCCGAATGGAACAGCAGCAGCGCGGCAATCAGCGTCAGGTTGAGCAGGATCGGCGCGGCGGCGTTGACCCAGAACTTGTTCAGCGAATTGAGAATGCCCCCGCACAGCGAGACGAGGCTGATCAGCATCAGGTAGGGGATCGTCATCCGCGACAGCGCGACCGCGAACGCAAACTGATCGGCGCTGACCCCGTTGAACTGGCCCGAAAGCACCAGCGTGACGGGCCAGGCAAAGATTTCGAGCAGTGCCGTCATCACCACGAGGACAGGCAGCAGAACGGCCAGCGCGCGCTCGGCGAAATCGAGTCCGTCGGGCAGGCCCTGCCCGTCCGGATCACCCACCTTGCGGTTGAACATCGGGATGAACGCGGAGGCAAACGCCCCTTCCGCAAAGAGGGCGCGGAACATGTTGGGCAGGCGGAAGGCGACAAGGAACGCATCGGACGCGAAGCCTGCGCCCACATAGCGGGCAAACAGGCTATCGCGCACCAGGCCGAGCACGCGGCTGGCGAGCGTGAGCCCGCCGATCGTGCCGGTCGCCTTCAGCAGGTTCATGGCCAAAGGCTCATGGGATTTGCTTCATGGCTGGATTGGCCATGAAAGCGCCCGGATCAGGCCTGCCCGGCTGTGCCGGCGGCCAGTTCCTCGGCCTGACGGGCCTGAAGCTGCTGCAGGTAGAGGCCGTTGAAGTCGATCGGTTCGAGCAGCAGCGGCGGGTAGCCTGCATCGCGCACGGCATCGGCGATGATGCGGCGGGCGAAGGGGAATACGAGGCGCGGACCCTCGGCGAAGAGGAACGGATGGGCCTGCTCGTCGGTCACGTTACGCATGCCGATCAGCGCGCCATAGAGCAGCTCGACCGCGTACTGGGTGCCCTGCGACGTCTTCGAAGTGGCGGTGATCTTCATCTCGATCTCGTGCACATCGGGGCCCAGCGGGCGGGCGCCGATGTTGAAATCGATCGAGACTTCCGGGGCTTCGGCCCACTGATAGCTGTCCGGCGCGTTCGGGTTCTCGACCGAGAGATCCTTGATGTACTGCGAGATCAGGCCGATCGCGGGGCTGGTATCCTCGCCGTTGGGAACGGGGCCAGACGTGTCGAGATCGAGCGGGGTGATGATATCGCCTTCTTCGGCCATGATCGTGCTTTCATGCGAATGAGTTGAAACGGTTAAGCGCAGTTTGGCGGGCGACTAGCACCTGCCGCCGAACGGGGCAATCGCGCTTGCGCGGCAGGGTCGGGAACGTCGGTTGCGACGGAGTGCACCTTGAGGCAGGCGAAAAACTGCCTCAGGAGGCCAATCCGGGTGCCGTCCACGCGTTGTTCATTTGTATTTCGTAACCACATAGGGCACGATGAAGTGTTGGCGGCGACCGGGACCCGCAGGCCCGGCCACCGCCCTGATCAAGCAGGATATGGCCTTGTGATTGTTGAAATTGTGATTCTCGCGATGATCGCAGCATTCCTGGGCCTGCGACTCTATGCCGTTCTTGGCCGCCGGCCCGAGCAGAACGATGAGCCGCTCCGCCGCCGCGTGGAGCAGCCCGATCCGGCCAGCGCACCGCGCACCCTGGCGCCGCGCCTGCCGGAAAAGACCACCGGCGCGCCCCGCACTCTGCCGCTGCCGCAGGACAACCAGCTCGATTCCCGCGCCGAAACAGGCATCCGCGCGATTGTCGCGGCGGACCGCCGCTTCGATGTCGGCCAGTTTCTGGCAGGCGCGCGCGGTGCCTATGGCATGGTGCTCGAAGCCTTCTGGCGCGGCGACAAGGAAGAGCTTTCGCAGCTGTGTGACAGCGACGTGTTCGACGGTTTTGCCGCTGCGATCGACGCGCGCAGCGCTGCCGGTGAATCGGTGACCGCCAAGCTGATCCGAATCGAGGAAGCGCGCATCGTCGATGCCAGCTATGCTGCGCCGCGTGCGCGTATCTCGGTCAGCTTCGTCGCCGACGTGGCCTCGGTCACCCGCGATGCGAACGGCGCAGTCGTGGCAGGTTCGCTCGACGATGCGATCGAAACCCGCGATGTTTGGACCTTCTCACGCGATATCACCTCGCGCGATCCAGACTGGATTGTCGACGAGACCGACGAAGGCTGACCCAACGTGGCGGTATGGCGGGCAAGACGGGCCGGCAAGCTGGCCTGGCTTGCCGTTTTCGCGACCGCTTTCCTTTCCGGCTGCATTCCGCTGATTCCGCAAGGCGCGCCGGTGCCCCCGGTGCCGCCCACCGCACCGAATGCCGCGCTGGTCGGCACGCGCCCGGGACCAACGCCGGCCGGGTTGGGCTTCAGCGATTCCAACGCCCGCGCGGCGCTTGCCGCTTTCGTCACGAGCTGCCCGCGCCTGACACGCCGCACCGACGCGAGCGGGCTGACCCGCCCGGAGGATTGGACCCCCGCTTGCGCTGCTGCGGCGGGCTGGCCACCGGAGGATGCGCGGGGCTTTTTCAGCCGCTATTTCGAGACGGCAACCGTCGCGCGCGGCGAAGCGCTGGTCACGGGCTATTACGAGCCGGAGATCGCCGGGGTGCGCGTGCGCCAGCCGGGCTTCGACGTGCCGGTCTATGCCCTTCCCCCCGATCTGGTGCGCGCAAGGCCGGGTGATGCGCCGCCCCAGCCCGATGGCAGCCAGCCTTTGGGCCGCTATGACGAAACGGGGCGCTTCGCCCCCTACTTCGACCGCACCGCTATCGAGAACGGCGCGCTGGCCGGCCGGGGGCTGGAGATCGGCTGGGTGGCGGACCGCGCCGAACTGTTCTTCCTGCAGGTGCAAGGTTCGGGACGCCTGCGCGCGCCCGACGGAACGGTCGTGCGGCTCGGCTTCGCGGGGCAGAACGGCTATCCCTACACCGGGATCGGCAGCGTGATGCGCGCGCAGGGGCTGATCGGCAGCGGACCGGGCCAGTATCCCGGTTCGATGCAGGGCATCCTGCGCTACATCCACGAGCATCCGGTGGAGGGCAGCGCACTGATGCGGCAGAACCAGAGCTATGTGTTCTTCCGCGAACGGACGGGGCCAGACACGGTGGGCGCGCTCGGCGTGCCGATTGCCCCGCGCACGACACTGGCGGCAGACCCGGCTTTCGTGCCGCTCGGCGCGCCAGTGTGGTTGCAGGGTGATGGCGGGATCAGCGGCAAGAATATCAGTGGACTCTGGGTGGCGCAGGATACCGGCGGTGCGATCAAGGGCCCCAACCGCTTCGACAGCTTCTGGGGCGCCGGTGCCGAGGCGCGCACCATCGCAGGCGGGATGCGCGCGCAAGGGCAGGCGCTGATCCTGCTGCCCAAGGGCACGCTGGCCCGGCTGAACGGACAATGAGGGCGCCCCCGCGCGGGCTCAGCCCGGAAGAAGCCGCCTTGTGGCGGAGGGTCGCCGCGACGGTGACCCCGCTGCACCCCAGGCGGCCAGCAACCGCTCCCGTAGTTGTCGCGCCAAGTGAGCCCCTTCCTCCACCCCCCAAGCGCGTAAAAGGCCGCATCCCGCCGCCGAAGCCCGAGCCGGTGCCGGTGGCAAACCCGGTGCGTCCGCTCACTGCTGGCGGGCTCGATTCGAGCTGGGACCGCAAGCTGGGGCGCGGGCCCATCCAGCCTGATGTGACGATCGATCTCCACGGCCTGACCCTTGCGATGGCGCACGACCGGCTGAACGGCGGCATCGCACAGGCGCTGGCGATGGGCGCTCGGGTGATCCTGCTGATCGCGGGCAAGCACCGCCCGGTGCCGGAGAACGACTTGAGAGGCGAGAAGCGCGGGGCGATCCGTGCCAAGCTGCTCGACTGGCTGGCGGCGAGCCCCCACGCCGGGCGCATCGCCTCGGTCCGCCCCGCCCAGCCGCGCCATGGCGGGGACGGTGCGGTCTATATCGTGCTCAGGAAAGCGCGCTGACCAGAACGCTCAGAGGAACTGGAACGCTGCCTGCTCCGCATAGGGGCCGGAGGTTCCGATCAGCCTGGCCTTGCGCATGAAGGCGCCGCAATAATCGTTCCAGGCGCGGAATTCGTGCATCGGGCTGGCGAACTCGTCAAAGATGATCACGCTGCCGGGCACCAGCAGATTGTTCAGCATGGCCAGTGTGTAGTGCGTCGAGGAATAGAGATCGCTGTCGTTGTGGACGACCAGCCGCTTGTCGCTGACGAAAGTTTTCAGGAACCCCGGCAGAGTTTCCTGAAACAGCCCGGCATGGAAGCTCGCCCGGTCGTCGTTGACGACCGGGATCTGACCATCGACGTTGAAATGGCCCGCCGGACGATGCTTGTTCCATTCCACCGGCAGTCCGCTGAACGTATCAAACCCCGCGAAATGGCTCTCAGGATGCGTTTCGATCTGCAGCCAGCGGCGAAAGGATTCGCCCTGATGCACGCCGAATTCGAGATAATTGATCGGTTCATTGCCGAGGCAGGTGGCCTTGACGTGGTCATAAAGCTGGAACCGGTGCTCGAACACCGGGGCATTCTCGCTGCTAAGCCATCGCTTGAGCCGGGCATGCCCATTGAGCGTATCGAGCGCGGGCACGGGTCGCGGATAGAGGACGCTGGCGACCTTGCGCATCATGCGCATGCGCCGTTCGATCGGTGTAACAGTTATCACCAGCCCCCCGGTCTGAATGTTTGACACAGCGTCGGTAGCAGCGCCGGAACGCAGGTCAACGCAAGATGTGTCCGGAATTGCAGTCCTGCGGGCCCCCGTGCTCTGCAGGTCGCGCCTCAGCCCGCTAGAGTGGTCTCTGCAATCCGCCGGTAAATCCGTGTCAGCAAGTGCAAGTCCTCCACCGCCACCGCTTCGTCGGTCTTGTGCATCGTGGCGTTGGTGAGGCCAAATTCGATCACCGGGCACAGCGCCCGCAGGAAGCGGGCGTCGGAGGTGCCGCCGGTGGTGGAAAGCTCCGGACTGAGGCCTGTTTCAGCCTCCACAGCCGCGGCGACTAGCGCCGATTGCGCGCCGGGCAGCGTTATGAAGGCCTCGCCATGCAGGGTGGCGCGCACCTCGGTGCGGTGCTTGGCCGCGATTTCGGTCACGCGGTCGACCAATGCCTGCCCGGTGTGGTGATCGTTGTAGCGGATCGAGAGGCGCGCGCGGGCTTCTGCCGGGATCACGTTGGTAGCGCGGTTGCCGACTTCGAGATCGGTGATCTCGAGGTTCGAAGCCTGAAACCACGCGCTGCCTTCATCGAGCACCAGCGCATCGAGTTCCGCAAGCAGCGCAACAAGGCGGGGGATCGGATTATCCGCAAGGTGCGGGTAGGCGACATGGCCCTGCGCGCCCTTGGCAGTGAGCCACACATTGACCGAGCCGCGCCGGCCGATCTTGACCATGTCACCCAGCCGGTGAACCGATGTCGGCTCCCCCACCAGGCAGAAATCGGGGATCGCGCCGATCTCGCGCATGTGCGCGATCAGCGGGACGGTGCCGTATTTCGCGGGGCCTTCCTCATCGCCAGTGATGATGAAGCTCACCGTGCCGGCCTCGGCGGGGATCTGCTCCACCGCGCAGACCATCGCCGCGATCGCGCCCTTCATGTCGACCGCGCCGCGGCCGTAGAGCATCGTGCCGCCGGGCACATCGCGCAGGTCCGCCAAGAACGGCGCGCTCGACCAGCCTTCGCCCGGGGGCACGACATCGAGGTGGCCGGCGAAGGCGAAATGGCGCGAGCCTGCCGGGCCTTGGCGGATCGCAAAAAGGTTCTCGACCGGGCCTTCGGGTGGCTCGCCCGCGAGGAAGCGGTGCACCGCAAAGCCCAGCGGAGCGAGCATGGCTTCGAGCACATCAAACACCGCGCCGGTGGCGGGGGTAATGCTGGGTGCCTCGATCAGTGCGGCGGTGCGGGCAAGGACATCGGAAGAAACGGTCATGATCTGCAGTTAACCGAGCGCGGCGCAGGAGGGAAGCACTGCTCAGCCTGGTGCCGCTGCATCGAAGCGCGGGATCGACCATGGCTCCTCGGCAGCGGCAGCGCGCCAGGCTTCGAGCCACTCGTGCTCCCACACCGCGTCCATGTAGGCGGCGGCAAAGCCCGGCACGGGCACGCCATACTGGCGCAGCCGCACCACGACCGGCGCGAAGGCGATGTCCGCCGCGCCGAACGTGCCAAACAGGTACGGGCCGCCCTGCCCGAACCGGGCGCGGGCCTGCGCCCAGAGCGTGAGGATGCGGGTGGCATCGGCGCGGACCGCATCGCTCAGGGGCTTTTCGAAGGGATCCATGCGCAAGTTGAACGGCAGTTCGGCGCGGAGCGCGGCGAAACCCGAATGCATCTCCGCCACCATCGCGCGAGCCATGGCGCGGGCATCATCGGCCTTGGGCCAGTAGCGATCGCGCCCGACCTTGTCGGCAAGGTATTCGAGGATCGCGAGGCTATCCCAAACGACGGCATCGCCGTCCCACAGCACCGGCACCTTGCCTGCCGCTGGGGCGAGTTCGGGCACGGCGCACTTGGTCTCTTCCCAGTTCTCGCCATAGAGCGGGATCACCAGCGTTTCGAACGCGAGGCCGGATTGGCGCGCAGAAAGCCAGCCGCGCAGGGACCAGCTGGAATAGGAGCGATTGCCGATGACGAGCTTCATGCGCAAGCAGGCCTAACCCTTCCGCGCGGCACTGTCGAGGGAGCCTTCAAGGTTAGTTTTTTCATCACATACCCGGCGCATTTGCGCGGATAGGCTGCGCAACCCGGCGACAAGAGCGCATCGGCGAGTAAGCGACATGGCATCGCAAGCTGAACTCTCCGCTGCGCCCTTCATGGCGGCAGTCGGCCCCCTGGACGTGGGGTCCGCACGGCGTCCGCTGCCCGTTGAGCAGTTCCTGCGCCTGCGCAGGCAATTGCCGCCGATGTATTTCATCCTCACGATGAATGCGGCGGCGCTGGCCTATACCCACCACATTGCCGCACCGGCTTGGCTGTCGATCAACGTGCCGATGGTGCTGATCATCGCCTGCGCGGTGCGGACGCTGCAGTGGATGCGGCCGATCGACGAGGCCTGCGTGACCGAACGGCAAGCGCAGCGCGTGCTGCGGCGCACCGAGATCATGGCGGCGGCAATGTCCGTGCTGTTCGTCTCATGGGCGCTTTTGCTCGATCAGTACGGCGATGGCGACGAACACGGCCATGTCACCGTGTTCGTGGCGATCACCGTGATGGGCTGCATCTTCTGCCTGAGCTATTTGCCGCGGGCCGCCCACCTCGTCAGCTTCGTCGTGCTCGGGGTATTCCTCACGTACTGTCTTGCGTGCGGGACGGTGACGATGGCCTCCATGGCGCTCAACATCCTGCTGGTGAGCGTCGTCGTGCTTAAGGTGCTGCGCGATTCGTATGGATCGTTCACCGCGCTTGAGGATTCGCAGGCTGCGTTGCACCATGAACGAGCGCAAGCGCAGCACCTTGCCGAGGAGAACGCCCGCCTCGCACATTCGGACCCGCTGACGGGCCTGCCGAACCGGCGCTATTTCTTCGCCCGGCTCGATGCCTTGCTGGCGCGCGGAAGCCGAGGCGCCCCCTTCGCGATCGGGGTGATCGATCTCGACCGATTCAAGCCGATCAACGATATCCACGGCCATGCGCAGGGCGATCGCCTGCTGCAAGTGATCGGCGAAAGGCTGCGCGCGGCAAGCGGACCTGACGCGGTGATCGCGCGGCTCGGCGGGGATGAGTTCGGCCTCATCATCGAAGGCTCGATGGAAGCGGCTGAAGCGATGGGTGCGTGGCTCTGCGAGCGGGTACAGCAGCCGGTGCCGCTGGGCGATATCGTGGTCTCGGTCGGCTGCTCGGGCGGGCTGGCCGCCTGGCCTGAGGCTGGCACCCGCGCGCATGACCTGTTCGACCGCGCGGACTTTGCGCTCTATCACGCCAAGAAGGCCCGGCGCGGCGGGATCGTCCGCTTTTCCTGCGAACTGGAGCGGATCATCCGATCGGAACAGGCACTGGAAGCGGCCTTGCAGAGCGCGGACCTGGGGCGCGAACTGGCGATGGCCTACCAGCCGATCGTCCGCACGCGTTCGATGGCGATGGTCGGGGTGGAGGCACTAGCGAGGTGGGAATCGCCAACCATCGGCGCGGTGCCGGCCGAACAACTGTTTGCAACGGCGGAGCGGCTCGGCATGGCGCGCACGGTTACGCTCGCCGCGTTCGAACGGGTGCTGGCCGATTTCACGCAATTGCCGCCCGAGCAGCGCCTGTCCTTCAATCTCGCCCCGACCGACATCGCTGATCCCGGCACGGTCGCCGCGCTGATCGAGCGGATCGCGCGCAGCGGCATCGATGCCCAGCGGCTGGTGTTCGAGATCACCGAAACATCGCTGATCGGCGACTTTGCGGGCGCGCGCACCGCGCTGGAGCAACTGCGCACTTGCGGGGCAAAGATCGCACTCGATGATTTCGGAACGGGCTATTCGAGCCTCAGCACGCTGCATATGCTGCCGATCGACATCATCAAGATCGACCGCAGCTTCGCGGTGCGGCTCGACGATGGCGAGGGCCGCCGGCTGGTGCGCGCGATCTTCAATCTGACGCGCTCGCTGCGGTTGGAATGCGTGTTCGAGGGGATCGAGACCGAAATGCAGCTGATGGAAGCAACGCTTGCAGGCTTCCACTACGCGCAGGGGTACTTCATCGAGCGGCCGGTGGCGTTGGATACCCTGCTGGAGCGGCGGGCGAGCCGCAACGCCGCGTAATCCGTCAGATCGCGGCGTCTGCCAGGATGGCGGCGCGCAGCTCGGGGATGCCCATCTTGAGCTCCGACGAGGTGACGTGGATCTGCGGGAACGCGGCTGTCCGCTTGCGCGCGGCGGCCTCGGTTGCGGCCACTGTTGCGGCAAGGTCGCTGGCCTTGATCTTGTCCGCCTTGGTGAGAACGACGCGGTAGCCCACGGCGGCCTCGTCAAGCATCTGCATCATGTCCTGATCGACCGCCTTGATGCCGTGGCGCGCATCGATGAGCAGCAGGGTGCGCTTGAGCACGACGCGGCCGCGCAGGAAATCGCGCACTAGCCGCCGCCACTGCTCGGTCACACTGGGCGGCGCCTTGGCAAAGCCATAGCCGGGCATGTCGACCAGCCGCATCTGGATCGGCTCGCCAAGATCGAAGAAATTGAGCTCCTGCGTGCGGCCGGGGGTGACCGAGGTGCGCGCCATCGAATTGCGCCCGGTGAGCGCATTGAGCAGCGAGGACTTGCCGACGTTCGAGCGGCCCGAAAACGCGATCTCCGGCACCGTGGGATCGGGCAGGAACTGGAGCGCGGGTGCGGACTTGAGGAAGGTCACGGGGCCTGCGAACAGGCGCCGGGCACGCTCCTCAAGTGCGGCGCGCGCCGCGGTTTCCTCTTCGGTCGGTGCGGTCATCGCGGCGTCACTCACCGGGTCTTGGGCTTGCGCGGAGTGGTCTTCTGCTCACGCAGCGCCACCCGGTCGATATCGAGCTGGTCCTTGCTCGCCTGCGCCTTGAGCTGCGGGTGCTTGCTGTAGAGGTACTTCTGCTGCGCGATGGTGAGCAGGTTCGAGGTGATCCAGTAGATCAGCAGGCCGGCCGCGAAGGGTGCCATCACGAACATCATCATCCACGGCATCAGCGCCATGACCTGCTGCTGCGCCGGGTCCATCGCCGCAGGCTGCAGCTTGAACTGCGCCCACATCGTGATGCCGAGCAGGATCGCCAGCACGCCGATCGCGAGGAAGGCGGGCGGGGTGAACGGCAGCAGGCCGAACAGGTTGAGCACGTGCAGCGGATCGGGGGCCGAGAGGTCCTTGATCCAGAGGTAGAAGGGCTGGTGGCGCATCTCGATGGTCAGCACGAGCACCTTGTAGAGCGCGAAGAACACCGGGATCTGCAGGAAGATCGGCAGGCAGCCGGCGAGCGGGTTCACGCCTTCCGCCTTGTACAGCGCCATGATTTCCTGTTGCTGCTTCTGCTTGTCGTCCTTGAAGCGTTCCTGGATGACCTTCAGCTTGGGCTGGATGGCGCGCATCGCCGCCATCGAGGAGAACTGGCGCTGGGCGACCGGGAACATCATGCCGCGCACGATCAGCGTGAGCAGGATGATCGCGAGGCCAAAGTTGTGCACCGCGCGGAACAGCGAATCGAGCAGCCAGAAGATCGGCTTCTCGAACCAGCGGAACCAGCCCCAGTCGATCGAGAGCGAGAGGTTGGTTGCCCCCTGCTTCTCGTAGGCCTCGAGCACATTGTTTTCCTTGGCCCCGGCGAAGAGGCGCACGGTCTGCGTCGCGGTCTGCCCCGGCGCGACGGTCGCGACGGGATAGATCAGGTCCGCGCGGAAGATATCGGGCGCGACACTGCGGAAATCCCCCTTGGGCTGAACCGCCCCGTTCGCCGTGTCCGGGACCAGCGCCGAGAGCCAGTAGATATCGGTGAAGCCGATCCAGTTGGCGGAGCCCGCCGGGCTGACCGTGCCGGCGGTCTTCACGTCGGAATAGTTGTTATCAAACGTCACCGCGCCATCGAAGGCCGCGATCGGGCCCGAGTGGACGTTCCAGGTATCGAGGCTGGCGGTGCGGTCGGTGCGGTTGACCAGCGCGAAGGGCTTGACCGCAACGGGCGCGCCGGCCGCATTGCTGACCGACTGGGTCAGCGTGATCATGTAGTTCGCATCGATCGCATAGCGGATCGCGAAAGTCTGGCCGGTGGGGTTGGTCCACTTGAGCGTGACGGGCGTCGCCGGAGTCAGCTTCGCGCCTTCGGCCTGCCACATCGTGTCCGGTCCCGGGGCGGCAATGCCGTTCTGGCCGATCCAACCGACCTGCGCATAGTGCTGCGCGGGCGTGCCGGCGGGCGAGAACAGACGCACCGGCGGGCTGTTCTTGTCGAGCGTTTCGCGGTGGCGGGCGAGCGTGAGATCATCGACGAGGCCGCCGAGGAGATTGATCGAACCCTTGAGGCCGGGCGCATCGACCGGAATGCGGTGGCCGGCGGCGAGGGTCTGGGCAAGGTCCTGCTTTTCGAGCGCGACATCAGCCGGGGCCTGCAGGCCGCCTTCGCGGGTCGGCTTGAGCGTGGGCGCGGGGGCAGGTGCGTTGCCGGCGGGGGCGCCGGGTGCAGTGGCAGCACCGCCGACAGGCTTTGCAGGCGCAGGGTAATAGTACCGCATGCCAAGGTCCCAGCCGACCAGCATGAGGGCCATGAGCACCATCGCCAGAATTACGTTGCGCTGATTTTCCACTCTGCCTCGCGTCGAAAAGTCATGTCTGCAGGATACGCTGTCACGGCACCGGCACTAGGGGACGGGGTCGTAGCCGTGGCTACCCCAAGGATGGCAGCGCAATAGCCGCTTCACCGTCAGCCAACCACCCTTAATCGCACCGTGTTTGCGCAGCGCCTCGATCGCATAGTGCGAACACGAGGGGCTGTAGCGGCACGAGGGCGGCAGGATCACCGAGGGACCGAGTTGCCAGAGGCGAACCAGGACGATCAGCAGGCGGCGGATCACTTGCCGCGTCCCTTGGGCTTGCCCTTGGTAGAAGGTCTGCGCGGCGGATCACCCTTGCCCGCGGCCACGCGGGAAAGCGCGGCTTCGAGTTCCTGGCGAAGTAGTGCGAAATTGCGTTCGATCCCGTTTTCGCGGCCGATCAGCACATGGTCTGCCCCGGCAATGCCCTGAGCTGGAAGGATTTCCCGCGCGAGCGCACGCAAGCGCCGCTTCATGCGGTTGCGGGCAACGGCATTGCCAATGCGCTTGGTGACGGTGACCCCGAAGCGGCGCAAGCCATCGGGGCGTGCCAGCGGGTTCACCAAAAGCACGAAACCGGGCCTTGCGACCCGGATTCCGTTGTTCGCGGCGAGGAAATCGGCGCGCTTCGCAATGATCTCCAGCCGAAGCCCCGTCGCCGCAGCGTCCGGGGCGGCTGGCGCTTCGGGGATCAGGCCGAAAGCTTCTTGCGACCGCGAGCGCGGCGGGCACGGAGGATCTTGCGACCGCCGACAGTGGCCGTGCGGGCGCGGAAGCCGTGACGGCGGGCACGCACGAGGTTGCTGGGCTGGAAAGTGCGCTTCATCGGTTTGCTCTTTTCGTTCGAATCGGTTTGACCGTGGCCAGCGCAAAACGCGGCCCGGAATCAGGAGCGGGCCACTACGCTGCGATGCTCTTGCAGTCAAGCACCGCTAGGATTGCGGCGCCTTCCTGCCCCGTGCCCAAGGCCGAATGGCTCGGGCAGAAAAAAGGCCCGGTCGTTGCCAACCGGGCCTGAAAGTTTTGGGAGAGGATGCCTGAAAGGCCATTTTCATATGCAACTATCCCCCCGTTCTCGCAAGTGCGAAATGGGCCATAATGGTTGCACTTTTTGCAATCGAAACAGTATAATCGCCGGGGAACCGCCAATTTCCATCGCCATTACAGCAGTATGACTCCCGGATATGGCGACAATGCCAAAATCGGATAGCGCTTTCGTTGCGTCGCAACATGCCCCAAGGGGAAGGTCACGGCGTTCAGTGCGCCAGGAGCAGCGGGACCATCGACTTGTCGAGCAACTCGCGCGAGACTCCGCCGAGCAGCAGTTCGCGCAGCCTGCTCTTGCCGAACACGCCCATCACGATCAGTCCCGCGCCAAGTTCGTGCGCCTTGTCGGCAATCATGGTGCCGATCGCGCCGTGCTTTGCCACTTCATGGACTTCGGCGTGGATATCGTGCCGCGAGAGGTAGCAGGCCGCATCGCGCGCGGGGAAGCTGTCTTCCTTTTCGCGCACCATCAGGATGTGGACCGCGCTGGCGAGGGCCAGCAGCGGCAGCGCTGCGTGCATGGCAGCAGCGGCTTCATGCCCGCCATCCCAGGCGAGCAGCACCGGCTTGTCGAACACGACCAGCGGCACCCCGCGCGGCAGCGCCAGCACCGGGCAGCGCGAGCCCAGCGCCACTTCCTCGAGCGCGGGATCATCGAGGCTGGCGACGATGCAATCGGTGAAGCGCGCGGCGGCGGCCACGCTTTCGACCCGGCCTTGATCGGTGAGCACCACGTCGAAGGGCACGTCTTCGTTGGCGAGCCGCTTGTCGAGGTCCGTGGCAAGCTGCTCGTCCGCTGCGCGCACCTCGTTGATCACTTCGGCCGAAAGCGCCGCCCCGCCGAAGGGCTCCCACAGCGCCATCTGCGCGAAGGGAGTCGCGATCTGGAAAGACACGTGGCCGCGCATCGCCCGCGCCAGCGCGAGCGCGGTTTCGACCCTGTCGTTCAGCGTTTCGGCGTTGTCCGCCGGGCAGAGAATCGAGCGCATGGGGTACCTCCTCGGGTTGGCTAATGCACCAGAGGTAGACCCGATCCGGACTTAAGCCCAATGATCCATGTCAATTCGCCAGTCCCGGCCCGGGGCCTGTTCGCCGCCCTTGCGCGCGCCGCGCCGCCCGCTATGCCGCCTGAACGAGTTAACCGGGAGCGGACATGGTGGCGGAGCGGACAATTGCGGCAGTGATCTTCGATTTCGGCGGCGTGATCACCTCGTCTCCGTTCGAGGCGTTCAACCGGCTGGAAGCCGAACGCGGGCTGCCGCAGGACTTCGTCCGCCGGGTCAACGCGCTGAACCCCGATGACAACGCCTGGGCAAAGTTCGAGCGGGCCGAAATCGGCGCGGCCGAATTCGACGCGCTGTTTGCCGCCGAAGCCCGCGCGCAGGGCCATGACCTTGCCGGCGCCGACGTGCTGGCGGTTCTGGCCGGCGCAGTCCGCCCGGCGATGGTCCGCGCGCTTGATCAGCTGAAGGCCGCCGGATACCGCCTCGCCTGCATCACCAACAATGTGCCGACGGGACACGGTGCGGGTCTGGCAAGGAGCGAGGACCGCAGCGATGCGCTGGAGCAGATCTTCGCGCGCTTCGAGCACGTGATCGAAAGCAGCAAGGCGGGCGTGCGCAAGCCCGATCCGCGCATCTACCTCATGATGTGCGAGAAACTGGGGCTCGATCCCGCCGCCTGCATCTACCTCGACGACCTTGGCGTGAACTGCAAACCGGCGGCGAAGCTGGGGATGCATGCCATCAAGGTGACGAGCGGCGAGCAGGCGCTGGCCGATCTTTCCGCGTACCTCGGCCTCTCGCTGGGGTGACAAGCCGTCCCTTCCCGCTAGATAGGCGCTGGACAGCACAGGAGCCGGATTCGCGTGGCCAAGAAGCTTTATCCCGATGCCGCCAGCGCCCTTGACGGGCTGCTCAAGGACGGCCTGCTGATCGCCTGCGGGGGCTTCGGCCTGTGCGGCGTTCCCGAGCGGCTGCTGACCGCGGTGCGCGAAAGCGGGGTCAAGGACCTCACCTTCGCCAGCAACAACGCCGGCATCGACAACGAAGGCATCGGCATGCTGCTGCGCACGCGGCAGGTGAAGAAGATGATCTCGTCCTACGTGGGCGAGAACAAGGAATTCGAGCGCCAGTATCTTTCGGGCGAGCTCGAGGTGGAGTTCTGTCCGCAGGGCACGCTGGCCGAGCGCATGCGCGCGGGCGGCGCAGGCATCCCCGGCTTCTATACGAAGACGGGCGTCGGCACGCTGGTGGCCGAGGGCAAGGAAGTGAAGACCTTCCGCGGGGAGGACTACATCCTTGAAGAAGGCATCTTCGCCGATCTCGCGCTGGTCAAGGCGTGGAAGGCGGACGAGACGGGCAACGTCGTGTTCCGCAAGACGGCGCGCAATTTCAACGTGCCGGCGGCCACTTGCGGCAAGGTCTGCGTGGTCGAAGTGGAAGAGATCGTGCCCACCGGCAGCCTTGATCCCGATGCAATCCACCTGCCGGGCGTCTACGTCCAGCGGATCATCGTGGGTTCGCCCTACGACAAGAAGATCGAGTTCCGCACTGTTCGCAACACGGATGTCGGCTGATGTTCGGGCGTGCCCGCCCCCACAAGGGTGAGCTTTCCCTTAGCGGCCATGGGCAACTGCGCGATGATGCATGGGAACTGGCAAGATTCTGGATCAACGGAGAGCGGTCGTACGTGATGACGGCGGTGAACAAGGCATGGTCGCCCGAACTGGTCGGGTCCCTGCTAATGGAATCCGCCCGAACGGTGGCCGCAGCCTATGCTCACTCGGGAGCCATGAGCGAAGCAGAAGCCTGGACACGTATCCTTCAGGGGCTTGACGAAGAACGTAGCCGCCTAACAGCGGCAGGAGACCAAGATGACCAAGCATGATGGACTGACCGCAGGCTGGACCCGCGACCAGATGGCCGCCCGCGCTGCGCGCGAGCTTCAGGACGGCTTCTATGTGAACCTTGGCATCGGCATCCCGACGCTGGTGGCGAACCATATTCCGGAAGGGATGACCGTCACGCTGCAGAGCGAGAACGGGATGCTCGGCATCGGGCCCTTCCCGCTCGCGGGCGAGGAAGACGCCGACCTCATCAACGCCGGCAAGCAGACGATCAGCGAACTGCCGCAGTCCGCCTATTTCGACAGCGCGCAGAGCTTCGCGATGATCCGCGGCGGCCATATCGACCTCACCGTGCTGGGCGCGATGGAAGTCGCTGAGAACGGCGACATCGCCAACTGGATGGTGCCCGGCAAGATGATCAAGGGCATGGGCGGCGCTATGGACCTCGTCGCCGGCGTCAAGAAGATCATCGTGGTGATGGAGCACTGCGCCAAGGACGGCAGCCCCAAGTTCATCCCCGCCTGCACCCTGCCGCTGACGGGCAAGGGCGTGGTCGACATGATCGTGACCGACCTTGCCGTCTTCGCGCGGGCAGATCACGCCTCGCCGTTCCGGCTGATCGAGCTGGCGCCGGGCGTCAGCGCGGAGGATGTCAGGGCCAAGACGACGGCGCACTACGTGGAGTAAGCCCTTGGCCTATACCCTGATCACCGCAAACCGGAACTATTCAAGCTGGTCACTGCGCCCCTGGGTGCTGATGAAGGTGCTGGGCATTCCCTTCGAGGAACGCATCGAGCCTTTCACCAAGCCTTCGAACTATGACGAGTTCCGCGCGTTCTCGCCCACGGGCCAAGTGCCGGTGCTGCTTGATGGCGAAACGACCGTGTGGGATTCGCTCGGCATCGCGCTCTATCTGGCGGACCGGCACAAGGGCGTGTGGCCGGTGGATGCAGCGGCCCGGGCCTTCGCGCAGAGCGCCGTCACCGAGATGCATGGCGGCTTTTCAGCCTTGCGCAATGATTGCCCGATGAACGTGGGCGTGCGGGTGCAGCCGCGACCGATGCGCGATGCGCTGGTGCGCGATGTGGCGCGGGTGCGCGAGATCTTCGAGCAGGGCCTCGAACGATTCGGCGGGCCGTGGCTGGCAGGCGAGGCCTTCACGGTGCTCGACGCTTTCTACGCGCCGGTCGCTTACCGGGTGCGCACCTATAGCCTCGACGTTGGGAAGGGTCAGGCCTGGGTCGACCACGTGATCGCGCATCCCGCCATGCAGGGATGGGAAGCAGTCGCACTCGCGGAAACCTGGCGCGAGGTGAGCCACGAGGAAGAGCTTGCGGCCAGCGGTGCGATCACCGCCGATTACCGCAAAGCCTAAGGCTTCTCGTCCGCCTTCTCGCGCGCGTTGAGTTCTGCCCAGAGGCCTTCGGTGCCCGCTTCGACCGCGTGATTCACGTATTGCGAGGCGGCGAGCCACCCTTTGAACGGGCGCAGCGTGGCAACGCAGCCGAGGACGAGGATCGGCATCGAGGTGAACACGTGGACCCACCACGGCGGATCGAACTTCACCTGCACATATACCACTACGAAAACCAGCGGGAACGCGGTGATGCACAGGGCGAAAAAGGCGGGGCCATCGTCCGTCTGCGCATAGCCGAAATCGAGGCCGCAGTGATCACAGGTCTTGGCGAGCTTGAGCCAGCCGGCAAACATGTGCCCCTTGCCGCAGCGCGGGCATTTGCCTTGCCAGCCGCAGCGCAGGATCCATGCGAGCTTCGGATTTGAAATCAGAGCCATGGGATGGCCGTTAAACCTCGGCGAGGCCGCCAGCAATAACTTTAGTGATCCGCTGCCGCCGCCTGCATCGGCGGGCCGCCCATGGCGGGCTTGCCGGCCTTGACGAAGAAAAGCACCGGGATCGAGGCCCAGCACAAGAGGCCCATCATGTAGAAATCGTTGAGGTAGCCGATCATCGCGGCCTGCTTGTTGACCATGCCATCGACCACCCGCATCCCGGCCTCGGATACGCCGCCATAGGCAGTGATACGATCGAGATCGAACGGCACGCTCATCCGGGTGATCTGGGCGCCCATTTCCGCGTGGTTCACCTGCATGTTGCGCGCAAGCATGAAGGTGCACACCGCGATGCCGATCGAGGCGCCGATAGACCGCATCAGGTTGTTGAGCCCGGCGGCATCGGTGCGCAGTTCGGGCGGCAGTGTGGCGAAGGCGATCAGGTTGATCGGCATGATCGTGAAGCTGATGCCCACGCCCTGGATCAGGCCGGTCAGGAAGATCGGGGTCATCGGCATATCGGGCGACCAGCCCGCCATGAGCCATAGCGACCAGCCCGAAAGGCCCATGCCGATGGTGAGCGCGATGCGCGGATCCATCTTCGTGATCCAGCGCCCGAGCAGCGTGATCGTGGCCAGCAGTCCCAGCCCGCGCGGGGCAAGCAGCCAGCCGGCATCGACCGCAGGGTAGCCATAGATGCCCTGGAGCAGCCCCGGCAACAGCGCCAGCACCGCCATCATCACGCAGCCGATCAGGAACATGAAGATGAGGCTGGCAACGAAATTGGCATCGGCAAACATGCGGCCCGGAAACAGCGGCTTCTCGGCGGTGACGAGGTGCACAACCGCCATCCACGCGCTGCAGGCCCAGATCACGGCATAGGTCACCACTTCGGCGCTGCCGAACCAGTCCTGCGAGGGCCCGCGATCGAGCATGAGCTGGAACGAGGCAAGCGCGAGCGCCACCAGCAGCCAGCCGGTGAGGTCGATCGGGCGGCGGATCACATCCTGGCGCGGCAGCAGCCACCACAGTACAAGGCCGGACGCGATCCCGATGGGCACGTTGATGAAGAACACCCAGCGCCACGAGTAGCTTTCGGTGATGTATCCGCCGAGCAGCGGCCCCGCGATGGGGCCAAGCATGACACCCTGCGTGAACAGGGCCATCATCTTCGGCCGCTCTTCGGTCGTGCTGGAATTGAGCATCACGGTCTGCGCGAAGGGCGAAAGGAATGCGCCACCGATCCCCTGCACCACGCGGAACGCCACCATCTGCCCAAGGTTCTGCGCAAGGCCGCACATGATCGAGGCGGCGGTGAAAGCCACGACCGAAAACGTGAAGACGAGGCGGATTCCGAACCGGTCGACCAGCCAGCCACCGAGCGGCAGCACTACGGCAGAGGCAAGCACATAGCTCGTCAGCACCCAGCTGATCGTTTCCTGCGTGGCCGAAAGCGAGGCTTCCATGTGCGGCAGCGCGACGTTGGCAATCGTGGTGTCGAGCACCTGCATGACCATCGCCGCCATCACCGCAGTGAACAGCAGAGGGCGATGCTTTACCAGCCAGGCAGGCTGCTGGGCATCACTTGCCGTCGACATGGACCGTCACGTTCGCACTAAGGCCGGCGATCAGCGGGCGGTCACCACTGGACGAATCGATCGCGATGCGCACCGGCACGCGCTGGGTGACCTTGACCCAGTTGCCGGTGGCGTTCTGCGCCGGAAGTACCGAGAATTCGGAGCCGGTGCCTGCGCCGATGCTATCGACATGGCCCTTGAGCTTGAGGCCCGGATAGGCATCGAGCTTCACATCGGCGGGCTGGCCAGAGCGCATGCGGGCGAGATCGGTTTCCTTGAAGTTTGCCTCCACGCGGGCACCGCCTTCGCGCACGATCGAAAGCATCGGCACGCCGGTGAAGACCATCTGGCCGATCTGCAGGCGATTCACCTGCGTGACTCGGCCCGAGACCGGCGCGCGCACCACGGTGCGGGTGAGATCGAGCGCGGCCTTGGCACGGGTGGCCTGCGCCGCAGCGACCTGCGGGTTCTGCCCGGGCACTTGCGCGCCGGTGGCAAGCTGCGCACGCGCTTTCTCGACTTCGGCGGCGACCGAAGCCAGCCGATCCCGCGCAGAGGCGACGGCGTGCTGCGCCTCGTCCATCCGGGCGCGGGTGTTGAAGCCGCGATCAAGCAGCGCCTTTTCACGGGCATACTGCGCTTCCGCGAGGGCGAGATCATCGCGCGCGCCGGCAATATTGGCGGCATTGGCGCCGACATCGGCCGAAAGCGCGGTGATGTTGGCCTGCGCGCTGGCGATCTGTGCATCGGCCTGGCGCATCGCGACTTCGTAGCTGGTGGGATCGATGCGGAAGAGGACATCGCCCGCTTTGACTTGCTGGTTCTCGTGCACGTTCACGGCAACGACGAGACCGTTCACCTCACCCGCGATCGAGACGATGTCCTGCTTCACGTAGGCGTTGTCGGTCGAAACCTCGCCGGGACTGCCGAACCACCAGGCGAGTGCGCCGCCGACGATAAGGGCGGGGACGATCAGCATGGCAGCAAGACGCAGCCGCTTGCTGAGGGTGGCCTTGCGCCGCTCGCTCGCCGCGGCTGCCGCTGCTTCGGCGGGCTTGAAGGGATCCGCTTCAGCCATGGGCGAGCGCTCCTTCCGCCAGAGAACTTTCGGGCGCCTTTTCCGGCGGAATATCCTCAAGGAGATTGGCCCGCACCCGTTCAAGAAGGGCAAGGAGCAGATCGCGCTCGGCCGCCGAAAAGCCTTGCTGCGCTTCCTCGAACACATCGGTCGCGCACACGAACAGTTCGTCGAGCAGCGGGGTGGCGGCCTCGGTGAGGAACAGCCGCCAGGCGCGGCGATCATTCGGATCGGCGCGGCGCTCGACCATGCCGGATTTTTCCAGCCGGTCGATCATGCGCCCCGCAGTGATCGCTTCCACTTCGAGCCACTGCGCGAGCGCGCCCTGGTTGATGCCGGGGGTGCGGCGCAGCGCGGCGAGCATGCGCCACTGCGGACCGGTGACGCCGAAGCGGCGGCTCACCACGTCGAAACGCTTGCGCAGCAGGCGGCTCACGTCCGAGGTCAGGAAAGCGATGTTGTTCTGCATAGGCACGCACATAATAATCGTGCTTATTATAGTCAAGACAGGCTAAAAGGGTAGTCTCGCCGACGCGGGTTCCCCTTCGACAAGCCAGCTCCGCCTCGCTAGAAATACTGCGGGGGAGAGAGGCGGATGGACGCAGGTACTTTTGCGCGGGAGCTGGAGGAAAGGCGGGCAAGCCTGTCCTCGCGCGTGGTGAAGCGCGCGTTGCTGGGCTTTTACCGGATGCAGGGATGGAAGGCCGTGGGCACGCCGCCGCCGGGTGGGCGCTATGTGATCATCGCCGCGCCGCACACGTCAAACTGGGACTTCGTGTACTTCCTCGGCCTCGTCAACGAACTGGGGCTCGATGCGCACTTCATGGCCAAGGACAGCCTGTTCCGCTGGCCGATGGGCGGCTTCATGCGCGACATGGGCGGGATATCGATCGACCGTTCGGCGCGGCACAACGTGGTCGATGCGATGATCGCCGAATTCGCGCGGCGCGACCGCTTTGCGCTGACGATTGCGCCCGAAGGCACGCGCAGCGCGGTCAACCAGTGGCGCACGGGCTTCTATCATATTGCGCTGGGCGCGGGCGTGCCGCTGGTGATCGGGATGATGGACTATAGCCGCAAGGTGGGCGGGCTTGGCCCGGCGATCATGCCGACGGGGGACTACAAGGCCGACATGCAACAGGTCGCCGAGATCTACCAGAGCGTGACCCCGCGCCATCCGGAGCGCGGGATCAAGGACTTTGCGGGGATGTTCGATGCTTGAAGGGCTGATCGTCAATGCCATCGCGCTCGCCGTGCTGATGGCGCTGCTGGCGCGCGCCGCGGCGAAGATCGGCGATGTGAGCTTCATCGATGCTGTGTGGGGCGCGGCGATGGCGGCGCTCGCGGTTTCGGCCTGGGCGCAGGCGGCGGACAAGGGTCCGCGGGCCAGCCTGATCGCAGCGATGGCGCTGATCTGGGGCGCGCGGCTGGGCTGGCATCTCTACACCCGCTGGCGCGCGCATGGCGAGGACGTGCGCTACGCCCGGATGTTGGGCAAGGCGCGCAAGACCGGCAAGTATGGCAGAGCGGCAGCGCAAGTCTTCGCGCTGCAGGCCGTGCTGCTTTACGTGACCTGCCTCCCCGCGCAGTTGGGTGTGCTCGCCGCTGGCAGCGAAGGCATCGGGCCGCTGGCCATGGCGGGCGTAGCGCTCTGGCTGATCGGCTTTGCGTTCGAGACAATCGGCGATGCCCAGCTCACACGCTTCCGCGCCGATCCTGCCAGCAAAGGCAAAGTGCTCGATACCGGGCTGTGGCGCTATACCCGCCATCCCAATTATTTCGGCGACACGTGCGTGTGGTGGGGGATCTGGCTGGCGGCAAGCGAGGCGGGGCCGCCGGTTGCGCTGGCCTCGCTGGCGGGGCCCGTGTTCCTGACCTTCACGCTCA
This sequence comes from Novosphingobium sp. FG137, assembly GCF_057809735.1. Lineage (NCBI taxonomy): Bacteria > Pseudomonadati > Pseudomonadota > Alphaproteobacteria > Sphingomonadales > Sphingomonadaceae > Novosphingobium > Novosphingobium sp. FG137. Next base: position 608,407 of record NZ_JBMDKN010000002.1, read on the forward strand.
CCCGCTGGTCGGGCAAGCCGCTGCTCGAAAAAGGCCTCGTCCAGCGCCGACCGGATTATGCCGACTATGTGCGACGCACATCCGGGTTCATTCCATGGCCACCGAAGCATTAACCCGCCCGCAGCCGCTCGCCCCCGACCTGCTTGAACGCGTGCTGGGTTGGGCCGCGCTGGCCCTGCTCGCTGCGGCGCTGGCCGCCATCATGCGCGGCCAGGCGAGCTGGGGCGCGGTGCCGCCTGCGATATGGCTTCACCTCGGCACGGTCATCGTGGCTTTGACGCTGACCCCGGTAATCCTGTGGCAGAGGCGCGGCACGCGGCTGCACCGGCGGCTGGGATATGTCTGGGCGAGCGCGATGTTCATCTCGGCACTGGACAGCTTCTGGATCCTTGAAACCAACCACGGCCATTTCAGCGTGATCCACCTGCTCTCCGCCTTCGTGGCGGTGCAAACCCCGCGCCTCGTCCTCACCGCCCGGGCGCACAACCATGCCGCACATCGGCGCACCGTGCGCGGGTTGGTGATCGGCGGGCTGCTGACCGCCGGCGCGCTGACGTTCCCGTTCCACCGCCTGCTGGGGCGCTGGCTGCTGGGCTGAGCATCAGCCGCCGGTAACGCGCTCCTCCATCGGAACATCGATGCGCGGAGCGGCGCGGAAATACGCTTCGAGCGCATCGATGTCGGTCGGCCCGGTCACGGCATCCTGCCCTGCCTTGAACACGGTGAAGCCATCCCCGCCAAGCGCGAGGAAGCCGTTCATGGCCACCCGGTAGCGCGCAGCGGGATCGAGCGGCTTGCCGCCCAGTGTGATCGCGGTGATGCGGCTGCCCACCGGAGCACGGCGGTCGACCCGGTAGGTAAAGCCGGTCGAGGGCGCGAGCGCCTGTTCCGGGCCGACATCATCGAAACCCTGCTCGAGCACTGCCTTGATCTGCGCCCCGGTGAGCGTTTCGATGGTCAACGCGTTGCCGAAGGGCTGGACGAGGTAGATATCCCCGAAGGTGACCGTGCCATCTGCGGCGGGAGCAATCGCGGCGCGGATGCCGAAGGGGTTCATCAGCGCGATCTGTGCACCGGCGGACCGGCTGGCGGCGAGCTGCGCATCGGCGATCAGGTTGCCAAGCGGGCCGCCCGTGGCCCCTTCGCCCTTCACCGCCGGCCCGGAAAGCTTGCCGACCGGGCGCGTCGCATAGGCCTTCGAGGCATCGACATAACGCTGCACATAAGCCGCGATATCCGCGCGCGGCGAATAGAGCGGTGCCAGCGGCGAGAGGGCGACAGGCCCCTTGGCCGAGGTGAACGGCTGCGACTGCACGATCAGGTTGCGCGCACTGCGGCTGATCACGCGGTGCGCGGCGGGATCGATGGCAAGCGTGATCTCGGTCAGTTCCTTGCCATAGAGCCCCGCGCTGGTGAGCAGCACCGGGCGCGCCGGATCGCTGGTGGGCAGTTCGCAGATATAGTCTGCATGGGTGTGGCCGGAGACGATCACATCGACCGCGCCCGACAGGCGGTGCAGGATGGGCAGGATTTCGCCGTCGAAGCCCGCGCAGCCATTGGGATCGGGGGCGGCCGCCTGCTTGCCGCCCTGATGGATCAGCACGATGATGGCGTCCGCCCCCTGCGCCTTGAGCTTGGGCACTTCGGCGTTGATCGTGTCCGCCTCGTCGGCAAATGTCACGTCCGCAATGCCCGCCGGATTGACGAGCGTGGGCGTGCCCCGCAGCGTCAGGCCGATCACGCCGACCTTCACCGTGCCGGCACCGCTGCCGAAGGTGCGAATCGCGTTGGCGGGAAACAGCGGCGTGCCGCTGGCCGTCAGCGTGCTGGCGGCGAGGTATCGGAAGCGCGCCCCGGCAAACTTTTCGAGCTGGCACGGCTCGCGCGCGGTGAGCTTTTCGCAGCCGCCTTTCTGCATGCGCAGCAGTTCCCGCGTCCCCCGGTCGAATTCGTGGTTGCCGACGGCGGCATAATCGAGACCGAGGCGGCTGAGCGCTTCAATCGAAGGTTCATCGAGGAACAGCGAGGATGCGAGCGGGGACGCACTGATGAGATCGCCCGCCGCCACGGTCATGGAGTGGGCGTGGCGTGCGCGCAGCGAATCAAGCGCGGCGGCAAGCCACGCGGCGCCGCCGGCGGGGACTTGCGCGGTGCCTCCCTGCCCGTCCGGCATGCCCACGCTCTGGCGCGGGGGTTCGAGATTGCCGTGGAAATCGTTGAAGGCAAGCACGGCAACCTCGACCGGCGCCGACGATACTGGGGCCGAAGCGAGGCTTCCTGCCGCGTGCGGCGCGGCGCAGGCGGAGAGCAGCGCCGTGAGGGCGAGAGCCCCGGCGATGGCGCTGCGATGGTGTGGGTTGCCAATCTTCGTCATGCCGTACGCTTCCTTGCCCATATCAACACCATTCCTGACTCGATCAATTACCTGAAGCGGAATTGAAACCGGCGCAGGTAATCCCTAAAATGGCGCATAGCCCTCTCAGGCGACAGGATCATAACATGCCGCGCGCGCAGCCCGATATTGAAGCCGGCCAGGAGCGACTGGTCGCACTCGCCTGTGCGCTCATCGAAGAGCGCGGCGGGCAAGCGCTGACAATGCAGGAAGTTGCAGCGCGCGCGGGCATCTCGCCAGCGCAGGTGCTGCGCTATTTCGATAGCCGGGAGGCCTTGCTTGAGGCCGTGGCGGAATACTGGTTCCGCCCCAAGGTCGCGATCATGGAAGACGTGGTCGCCAGCGAACTGCCGGCCCGCCGCAAGATGTACGAATTCTTCGCGCGCCGCTTCGAGATGATGCGCGATGCCTACCGTGCCGATCCCGTGGCTCACGAGATGTATGTCGAGCTCGGCAACGAATACTTCGAGCAGGTGCGCAGCTACGTCGACCTTGCCGACCACTATCTCAGCATGATCATCGCCGAGGCGATGGGCGAAGGGTTCTTCCCCGGGCTCGAGATCGACATGACGCTGAGCCTGATCAACCAGATGGTCTCGCCCTATTGCAACATCGGCGTGATGGGCATCCTGATGGACCGGCTAAGCGAGGAAAAGCTGGCGCGCATCATCGATGCGGTGTTCGACGGGCTTTCGGCCCAGGACCGCGGCGCGATGGGCGTAAGCGGGCTCAGGGCAGCCTAAGCCACACACCAGTCTCCGCGCCGGCCGTGCCAATGTTCGGCAAGGCCCTCGCGCTCCAGCACCTCGCCCAGACTGCGCCCTGCGCGCAGAACCACCCGCAGCGCGCGGCCGTAGCGGTCGGTCTCACGCCCTTCGACCGAAAGCGTGAAGGGGCCGGCATTGAGCAGGTCCGTCAGCCGCCGCGTGGCCGTCTCCGCGAGCCGCGCTTCGTAGGCGCAGGACGGATGGCCGAGCTCGGGCGCGTTGATATCGGCAATGCGGATCTTGAGGCCGCGATACCAGAACGTATCGCCGTCCACGACGCAGGTGACGCGCGCCGGTCCGTCGCAGCGGGCAAAGGCAGCAGTCTCGCGATCGTCGGAGGCTGCACCGGACGCGCTCGACAGCGGGAGGGTGAGGGAGAAACCTGCGATCACGGCGAGCGCGGACAGGGAGCGGGCGGAAGGAAGCTTGATCATGCCGCCGGACTGACGGATTTTCATGCTTTGTTCTATTTCAAAAAATACTGATAGGACAGTATCTTAGGATGATCACTTAGCTAATTTCTGTCCGGTTCGGACTGCTTTGGCCTTTCTTAACCACGGCGGCTGCAAGCTTGCCAAAGCGCTATCAACCGGACCGCCCGACCCGTGTACAAACTGCTCTTCCGCAGCCGCTGGTATGCCCTTGCCTGGGCAGTCCTCACGGCGGCCAGCGCCGTCATATTCGCGACCACAGGTGCGGGTGCTTGGATCACTTCGGGCAAGCTCGAAGCGCGCGCGGCCCGGGAAGCCCGCGAGAACGAGTTCCGTGCCTGGGCGGAAGATGACAAGCGCCGGATGGACGACGAGACGGGGTTCGATCCCTCAAGCCCCGAGCACGTTCGCGACGGCATGCCGCCGCGTCAGGATGCAGGCACCACAAATGGCCAGAGCGCGCCCTTCACCCGGGGCGATGCCGACGAGGATCTCGAAGACGAGCCGGACAGCCAGTAGCTCAGCGGGTCGGGACGGGTACCTCGCCGCTATAGTCATAGAAGCCTCGGCCCGATTTGCGACCGAGCCAGCCGGCCTCGACATACTTCTGCAGCAGCGGCGCGGGGCGGTACTTCGGGTCGCCGGTGGAGGCGAGGTAGATCTTCATGATTTCGAGCAGGGTATCGAGCCCGATGAAATCCGCGAGTTCAAGCGGGCCCATCGGGTGGTTGAGCCCGAGCTTCACGCCCTTGTCGATATCCTGAATCGAGCCGGTGCCGCTGCCCAGCACGAAGGCCGCTTCGTTGATGAAGGGCACGAAGATGCGGTTCACGATAAAGCCCGGCTCATCCTGCGAGAGCACGATTTCCTTGCCGATATCGGCGACGAAGCCGCGCACCGCTTCGATGGTGCTCACGGAAGTGGCCAGGCCGGGGATGACTTCGACCAGCTTCATCAGCGGCACGGGATTGAAGAAGTGAATGCCGATGAAGCGCGCCGGATCGGGCGAGGAAACCGCCATGCGGGTGATCGGGATCGACGAGGTGTTGGACGCCATGATCGCGCTCGGCGCGAGGTGCTTGCCCGCCGCTTCGAAGATCTTGTGCTTGATGTCCTCACGCTCGGTCGCGGCTTCGATCACGAGATCGGCCTCGCCGAGGCGGAGGAAATCACCAACCGGGGTGATGCGCGAAACGGTGGCGATGGCATCCTCTGCGGGAATCTTGCCGCGCTCGGCAAGCTTCATCAGCCCCTTTTCGATCTTCGTACGCGCCGCTTCGGCCAGGCTCAGCGAGACGTCGGAAAGCAGCACCGTCTTGCCCGAAGCGGCCGCGACCTGGGCAATGCCCGAACCCATCTGACCGGCACCGATGACTGCGATTGTCTGCATGACTTGAACCCCGCGTGATTGCACTTTGGGGCGCTGCCTAGTGAGGTTTGACGCGCGTGGGAAGCCGCAGATTTGGGAGTGGGGTCAGCGCGAGCCGCCGGGGACCCAGAGCGGATCGTTCCCGGCATTGAGCGCACGGGCGAGCACGAAGAAATAGTCCGAGAGCCGATTGAGATAGGCGAGTGCGGAGGGGTTCACCGGCTCCGACGCGGCCAAGGCGGTGGCGGCGCGTTCGGCACGTCGGGTGATCGCGCGTGCGAGGTGGACGCGGGCCGCGCCCTCGCTGCCGCCCGGAAGGATGAAACTCGTCAGCGGCGGAAGCTGCGCATTGAGCGCGTCAATCTCGGCTTCGAGCCGTTCGGGCTGGGCCGCGACGACACGCAGCACCATTTCGGAGGGCGTGAAATCGGCACCGCCCACATCGCCCAGCGGCGTGGCCAGATCGGCGCCGAGATCGAACAGGTCATTCTGGATGCGGTGGAGCGGAGCGGCGCGGTCTGCCTCCAGCGCGAGGGCGGCGAAACCGACCATGCTGTTGAGTTCGTCGACCTCGCCGATCGCTTCGAGCCGGAGATCGTGCTTGGGGCGGCGCGAACCATCGACGAGGCCCGTCGTGCCTTCATCGCCGGTGCGCGTGTAGATCTTGTTGAGTTTGACCACGAGAAAAGCTGAGCCGACTCAGCGACCGCCGTGGGTGAACAGCAGCAGCACCGCGACCACAGCCACGGCGAGGCCCTGGTACTTGATGCGGTTGAACATCATCTTGTTCTGCAGCAGCTGCATTTCAGTTGCCCGCGTGCCGTCGCCTTCCAGATCAGCCTTGGTGGTGCTGAGAAAAGCGCCGATGCCGCGAAGGAGCGACCAGACCGTCAGTGCCATCAGCACAAGGATCACGGGAACAAGGAGCATCGTCATGGCGCAAGGTCTAGGCCGTCATGAAGTGAAACGCCAGTGTCAAAGCGGGTAAGCCGCAGTGCATCGGCAAGCGCGCGGCCATCCTCGCCCGCGCGGCGGCGATCCCCGAGCGAAGGCGCATCGCGGCGCTTGGCAAGCTTGCGGCCATCAGGCCCGGCAAGCAGGCCGTGATGATGCCAGCGCGGTTCTGGCAGGCCGAGCAGGACTTGCAGCAGGCGGTGGATATGCGTGGCAGCAAAGAGATCGGCGCCGCGGGTAACGACGGTCACGCCGTCCTCGGCATCGTCGAGCGTGGCGGCCAAGTGGTAGCTGGCGGGCGCATCGCGGCGCCAGATCACTACATCGCCGAGCATGGCCGGGCGCCCGCTCTGCGGGCCGCGACGTTCATCGAACCAGGTGAGCGGACCGGCCAGTTCCGCTGCCTGCTCGACATCGAGGCGCCAAACCGGATCGGGAGCGGAAAGCGGCGGATTGCGCAGGCAAGTGCCGGGGTAGATCGGCCCGTCCGGTCCGTGGAGCGTGGCGGCGGCGGCCACTTCGGCGCGGGTGCAGCGGCAGGGATAGAGCAGGCCCATCGCGCGCAAGTTGTTGGCCGCCTCGCGGTAGCTGTCGATACGGGTGGACTGGGCGGGCACTTCCTCGAACGAAAGGCCAAGCCAGGCGAGGTCGGCGCGAAATTCGTCGGCAAGGTCAGGGCGGCTGCGCGCGCCGTCGATATCCTCGATCCGGAGCAGAAAGCGGCCGCCGTCTTGCGCTGCGCGATCATGCGCGACAATCGCGGCATAGGCGTGCCCCAAGTGAAGCGGGCCGTTGGGGCTGGGGGCAAATCGCGTGACGGTCGGCAGGTCCATGAAGACCGTCCATAACCGTGTGGCCGGAAAACAAAAACGGCTGCCTCAAAGTGCAAGGCAGCCGCTTTTATCTGGAAGACCCGCATGGTTCGCCCCGCGGGAGGGGGCAAGTGCTTCGTGCCAGCTCAGACGAGCGTGGCGCCGAAGAACATGCTGCTGATGCCAGCAGCCAGAACCAGCGAAAGGATCGCCGAAGTGTAGTTACGCATAATGTCCTCCTGTTTTGGGAACTTTCAGGGGACTCTCCCGTTCGAGCCGCGCCGGCAGGGTGGTGGATTGCGCAGAGCGTTCGGAACGAGGGCGCAAATAGGCCTTCCCCCGCCTGCTGCAAGTGCGAACAAGGCAACCATGGTTGCATTCTTTGCAATCAATTGCGATACGCTACTGATATACTGAAAAATCAGGATTTTCCGGACATATGCCCTTTGGTGAAGCACGAATGTTTCAAAGGAAAAACATTTTATAAACCAGATGCACACCGCGCAATCGTGTGATCTGCCTTTTTTCGCGCCTCGCTGGACAGCGGATACCGAGATCATTATCCGCCTGCCATGAGCATTCAGCCTTCAGAATCGATCCTCATCGTCGACTTCGGCAGCCAGGTCACCCAACTGATCGCACGCCGCGTGCGCGAAGCGGGCGTCTACTCCGAAATTGCCCCCTTCACCCAGGCCGAGGCAGCGTTCCACCGGATGAAGCCGAAAGGCATTATCCTGTCGGGCTCACCTGCCAGCGTTCCGGCAGACGGCAGCCCACGCGCGCCGCAAGTGCTGTTCGACAGCGGATTGCCGATCCTTGGCATCTGCTACGGCCAGCAGGTGATGAGCCAGCAACTCGGCGGCGAGGTCCTGCCCGGCGACTCGGGCGAATTCGGCCGCGCTTTCCTTACCGTGACCGAGCCTTGCGCGCTGTTCGACGGCCTCTGGCAACCGGGCGAGCGGCATCAGGTGTGGATGAGCCACGGCGACAAGGTGACGCAATTCGCCCCCGGCTTCCGCATCGTCGCGGTATCGGACGGCGCCCCCTTCGCGGTGATCGCGAACGAGGAGAAGAAGTACTACGGCACCCAGTTCCACCCCGAGGTGGTCCACACGCCCGATGGCGGCAAGCTCATCGCCAATTTCGTGCGCCACGTCTGCGGCTGCACCGGCGAATGGACGATGGCGGAGTTCCGCAAGACCAAGATCGCCGAAATCCGCGAACAGGTGGGCGATGCCCGCGTGATCTGCGGCCTTTCGGGCGGCGTCGATTCGGCGGTGGCGGCGGTGCTGATCCACGAAGCGATCGGCGACCAGCTCACTTGCGTCTTCGTCGATCATGGCCTGATGCGCATGGGCGAGGCCGAGCAGGTCGTCAGCCTGTTCCGCGGGCACTACAACATTCCGCTGGTCCACAAGGACGTCTCGGCGCTGTTCCTTGGCGGCCTCGCGGGCGTCACCGATCCCGAGGCCAAGCGCAAGTTCATCGGCAAGACCTTCATCGACGTGTTCGAGGCAGAGGCCAAGCAGGTCGGCGGCGCGGACTTCCTCGCGCAGGGCACGCTCTATCCGGACGTCATCGAGAGCGTCTCGTTCACCGGCGGACCTTCAGTCACGATCAAGAGCCACCACAACGTGGGCGGCCTGCCCGACCGCATGAACATGAAGCTCGTCGAACCGCTGCGCGAGCTGTTCAAGGACGAAGTCCGCGCACTGGGCCGGGAACTCGGACTGCCGGATGTGTTCGTCGGCCGCCACCCCTTCCCTGGCCCCGGCCTTGCCATCCGCATCCCCGGCGAAGTGACGCGCGAGAAGTGCGACATCCTGCGCAAGGCCGACGCGATCTACCTCGAAGAGATCCGCAACGCGGGGTTATACGATGCGATCTGGCAGGCCTTCGCGGTGCTGCTGCCGGTGCGCACCGTTGGCGTGATGGGCGATTTCCGCACCTATGACGCGGTCTGCGCGCTGCGCGCCGTCACATCGACCGACGGCATGACCGCCGACATCTACCCCTTCGACGCCGGGTTCCTGAGCCGCGTGGCGACGCGCATCGTCAACGAGGTGAAGGGCATCAACCGCGTGGTCTACGACTACACCTCGAAGCCGCCCGGCACGATTGAGTGGGAGTAAGCGCACCCCCGGCTAGCCGGTGATCCGCACCCGCATGAACAGCATGAAGCTCGTCGGGCTGGAGCCGTAGGCGGGCTGGATCGCTTCGGGCAACGCATACTTGCTGACCAGACCGCCGAGATCGAACGCGACCTTGCCCACGGGCAGCGAGTGGTAGCCGCCGAGGCTGAACTTGCTGACGTTGAACACCTGGCCCGCCAGCGGATTGCCTTCCGCCTCGTCGCCGAACAGCTCGTCCTTGTCGACATTCTCGGCCCGGCCGAACAGCGTCCAACGGCCCAGTTGCAGCGCGCTGTCGAGCAGGAAAGCATCGGCGGGGTGGGAATGGTCACCACCCAAATGGGTGTTGCGGCCCCAGGCCAGCGTTGACTGCCAGTTGCGCCCGGGCCCGAGCGCGCGGTTCCAGGTGATCGAGGCAGTGGTGCGGCGCACGTTCTCGTCCGGGTGCAGACCTTCGGGGCTCTTGAGGAAGCCATGGCTCACCTGCATCGAAAGGTCTGCCGTGGGGTTCCACGTGGCGCGCACGGACCAGCTATCGAAGCGCGGCCGCTCAAAATCCCAGCGGTTGGCATCGGGTTCCCGCCCGGTAAACACCGAGCCTTCAAGCTTCACCCCGCGATAGACGAGGCCCGCGGTCGCGACGCCGAACGTCACGTGCGTGCTGTCGAGCCAGTGGTGCGAGATCGGCGCTTCGGGGTTCGCCATGCCGGGGAAGCGGTGCATGAAGGTGGCGGGGCCGAGCGCGGGTTCGCCGGGCAATCCGAAGTAGACGAAGCCCGAAAGCTGGTCGGTGATCGGGTGGCTGTAGGTGGCCGAGAGCTCCATGAACGCATCATGTGGATGCTGCCGGTCGATCAGTTTGGTCACGCCGTCCGCGCTTTCACCGCTCGCCAGCAGCAGCGGATAGCCGCGCTTGCCCATCAGCGGATCGAGACTGACCATTCCTTTCAGCGATAGCGTGCCCCCACCAAGTGGGCGCTGCGCCATGCCCATGAGCATCGAAGTCGAGAAGGTCTTGGTATCGCCGCGCGGCCCGCCCTGGTTGTCGTAGATGAGCGTGGCGAAACCGTGGACCATGGTGGACCAATCGCCAGCGCGGCCCATGATCGCCCACATTGGCGCGCTATCAGGCTGCCAAGCCGTGCCGGAGGCATCGCGCATCATGCTGTAGGAACCGAGTGCGCCCACCATGCCTTTCATGTCCATGCTCTTCATGTCCATGCCGTGCATGCTGTGGTCCATGGCCGCATGATCGACCGGGGGCGCAGCGGGTGCTTCAGCTTCAGCCGGGGGCATGGGGTGCGCTTGGTGGTCCATGCCAGGCATGGAGTGCGCTTGGTGGTCCATGCCAGGCATGGACTGGGCCGCAGCGGCGAGCGGCATGGCCAGCGCCGTCGTGGCAAAAAGGGTCCTGATCATCGGGGTTCCTGAAAAGGGCTGCATGCTTGTGGTTCATCGAACCCCGGCCCATATAGCCTCCGTACCATAGTACGGAGTCAACCCATACCGGTGATGACAATTGCAAAACTCGCCAGCGAGGGCGGTGTTGGCGTCGAGACGGTGCGTTACTACCAGCGCCGCGGCCTGATGCCTGAGCCTGAGCGGCCGTCCGGCACAAGCGCGAACGGGCGGGTGCGCCGTTATGGTTCGGACGATGTGCGCCGCCTGCGCTTCATCAAGGCGGCGCAGGGTGCAGGCTTCACGCTGGAGGAAATCGGCCAGCTGCTTTCGCTCGATGCGACGGACGATCGCGCGCGGGCGCGCGAACTGGCGCGGGCCCGCGTCAACGCGCTCGACGAACGGATCCGGGAACTGCAAGACGCACGAGACGCGTTGAGCCGGCTGGCGCAGGTTTGTGAGCAAGGCTCGACGCGGCTCTGCCCGATCCTGACAGCGTTCGAACCCTGAACGTCGGTCGAAACGCCGCCGGGGCGCGGATCAGGCAGCGAGGCTCTGCGCCGGCCTCGCCTGCCAGCGACGCGGGCTGCGTACGGGATTGGCATGGCGATCTGCTGCGGTCGTGGCGATTTCGTTGATACCCATGAAGCGCAGCTGGGTATCGATGCAGTGCACCTGATAGTCTGTCATCGCCTCGTTGTGCCATGACCCGGTCCGGGCGGCGAGCACGATCGCCTTCTTGCCGGACAGCAAGCCGCGGGGCCCTTGCGCGGTGTAGCGGAACGTGCGGTCAGCCCGGATGACGTGGCTGAACCAGGCCTGCAATTCAGGATTGAGCCCCATGGCATAGATCGGCGCGCCATTGCTCTTGCTGCCATGGGCGCGGCGATACCACTGGGCCAGCGCGGGGGGCACCGGATGGTGACCGATCGGCGCACCGATCACCACCAGATCGGCAGCTACCAGCTCTTGCACCAATTCGTCCGACAGGTTGCCGGCGGCACCATGCGGCGCAAGCCCGGTGAGATCGCGCTCCGTCACCAGAAGATCGGGCACGGCCCCGGCGACACGGCCCAGCATGGCGGTGATGTGTTCATGGATCCACGCCTTGTTCGGTGCGGCGGCCGGATAGAGAGCAAGCACGTTCATCGGGAATCGTTTTCCGGTAGGCGCAAGAGCCGAAAGGGTATTGAAACGGAAAGGTTTCAGCCTGCATCCGCAGCAGATGCGGGTTGATTTGCCCAGTCGGAAAGATGCCGGTTTGATGACAAGTGCCGATCGGATGGTGCCAGAATGGCCACAAAAACGCCCGGCCGGCTGCGCACCGACCGGGCTCATGCCAAGTCCCGAAAAGATGGCGCTTTATCAGCGCCGGGACTGGGCCATTTTCCAGATCGGATTGTCCAGCCGGGGAAGGTCGCGGTACATCACCGAAGCGCTGTTCCAGAGCACCAGATCGCCGGGCTGCCAGGTGTGGCGATAGACGAATGCCGGCTGCGTGACCCACTTGCGCAAGTCACCGAGAAAAGCCTCGCTTTGCGTGAACTCCACGTCTGCGAGCTGGATCGCGGTATCGTCGATGAGCAGGCCGTGGCGGCCACCGGGCAAGCGCTGGACGAGCGGAAGCTCAGCGCTTTGCCGCGCCATCCACTGCATCAGGGCTTCGTGGCGCGGCTCGCGCTCGTGATAGAGCCGGTCGTGCCAGAAACCATGCAACACGCGCAGCGAAGCCAGTTCGCGCTGCTCGGTCGGCGCAAGGCCATCCCAGGCGGCGGCGGTGCAGGCAAATTCGGTCGGCGTAGCAATGCTGCCCTCGCCGGGGATCGCCATGATCGAAACCCCGCCGGGCGCGCGCGCCATCACATGGTCGTTTTCCCACACGCGGCTGTTCTGGAGATATTCGGCGAGCGCGGAAACCTGGCGATCGCCCACGATGAGGGAATCCTCCGGCACCGGCAGACGCGTGGGCGCCAGCGGGCCGTGGAGCGTGGCTTCCAGCCGCTCAGCAAAGGAACGCAGCGGACGCACCGGACAGAACGCCTGCCGGACGACGATGACCTCCCTGTCTTCCAGTCGCGTGAGCAACCAGTCCCGGTCTCCGATCAGAAGATCGGCCAGGCCGTGGCGATCGAGAGTCATGACAGCTTCATCAAGACCTGCACTCGAATGCAGCTCTGCATCATTACCGACCATAGTAGGTAGACCTCCTATGGAAAGAGATGGGATTTATTTACCATAGTTCCAAGGGTAATTATTTTATTATTATTTTGATCTGTATCAATTTTAACTTAGAGGCAATTTGCAATCATAGTTGGGGGCTTTGTCAGAAACCTGAGATGAATGCTGCCTGCCCGATCAGCCACGCAGCCGTCAGGCATGGTCGAACCGGTCGCGCATCGCCCGGTCGATCAACTGGCGTACCACCGGATTGGGAAAGCGCCGCCGGGTTGTAACGGCGAGGAACGTCTCGGCAATGCCGGGCAGCCCCTCGGCCTCCACCAGCGTGCCGGCACCCAGCTCATCGCGCACGACAATGGCGGGGAGAACGCCCAGCGCATGCCCTTCGCGCACCATCAGTCGCATCATCGCCATGTCGTCCACTTCGGCAGCGATCTGCGGCCTCAGATCAAGTCGGTCGACCAGCGCATCGAAACCGCCGCGCACGCCGCTGCCCGCGATCGGCAGAATCACCGGGTGCATCCGCAGCAGGTCCGCCACCGCGCGCGTCTCGCCCAGCAGCGCGGGCGTGCCGATCAGGCTGACCGGCTGTTCCGACAACCTCTGGACGATGAAGGGGGTCAGGGCATCGCTCGCGGGCGTCTGGTTAGTGAGCACCACGTCGAGGGCGAGGGATTCCAGCGCACCGAGCAATTCGCCCTGGCTTCCCGATCGCAGCACGACTTCGATATCGGTCCGCGCGAGCAGGGGTTCCACGAAGCTGATCTGAAAATTGCGCGAGAGCGTGGCCAGTGCGCCGATCCGCACCGCCTGCCGCGCATTGCCGGTCTCCTTGAGCGTGCCGAGCAGTTCCTCGCCGGTGGCGAAGATCGCCTCGGCATGATCGAGCGTGATCCGGCCTGCCTCGGTGAGGTGGAGCGCACGACCGCGTCGTTCGAACAGCGCATGGCCAAGCCGGTCTTCCAGTTTGCGGATCTGCACCGAGAGCGCGGACTGCGAGACATTGAGCCGCTCCGCCGTGCGCGAAAGGTTGCCATCCTGCGCGACGGCCCAGAAATAGCGAAGGTGGTTGTAATTGAGATCGGCCATATCGTTCACTTAAAGCGAACGGTATCAGCTAAACAATGAATTTTTTGCTGATCCGCAGTTTCGCTAGGAGCGAGGCAACTTCGAAAGCCCCTCCTGCGGAGCGCCGATCATGCCACTTTCTCTTCTGGTCCTTGCCCCACCCGCCCTGCTGCTGATCGCTGCCGCGCTCGGCTTCGCGCAGCCCGGCCGCATCGCGCGCGGCCCGCTGGCCCTGATCGAGCTGCTTGCGCTGCTTGCGGTGGCGATGGCCGGGGGCGCGATGGCAGCACTGGCAATCAGCGGTGCCACCACCCTGACCCTTGCCGCTGCCGGCCCTGCCCTGCCGCTGCTGGCCTTCCGGCTCGATCTCATCAGCGCCACGATGCTGCTCCTCGTCAGCTTCGTCGGCTGGATCGTGGTGCGCTATGCCCGCGTCTACCTCGATGGCGAGACGCGCCACGGCGTGTTCATGGCCTGGCTGGCAACGACGCTGGTGATGGTCATGCTGTTGGTGACGGCGGGCTCGCTCGTCCAGTTGCTGGCAGCATGGATCGCGACCAGCCTCGCGCTGCACAAGCTGCTGCTGTTCTATCCCGAGCGGGTCGCCGCGCAGCGCGCCGCGCGCAAGAAGTTCGTGACCGCCCGCGCGGGTGACGCCGCGCTGCTGGGCGCCGCACTGCTGCTCTTCAGCGCCTATGGCACAACCGACCTGCACGTGATCCTTGCCGCCGCGCAAGCCGGGATGGGCGGCTACGCAACGATGGCCGCCGCCGGGCTCCTCGCGATTTCCGCGCTGCTCAAGTCCGCCCAGTTCCCGCTGCACGGCTGGCTGACCGAAGTGATGGAAGCGCCCACCCCGGTTTCTGCGCTGCTCCATGCCGGCGTGATCAACGCGGGCGGGTTCCTGCTCATCCGCTTTGCCGATGTCATGCTGCTTGCCCCCGGCGTGCTGGCGGTGCTGGTCATGATCGGCGGGTTTACCGCGCTGTTCGGCGGGCTGGTCATGCTCACACAGCCGGCAATCAAGACCTCGCTCGCCTGGTCGACTGTCGGCCAGATGGGCTTCATGATCATGCAGTGCGGCCTCGCGCTGTTCCCGCTCGCGCTGCTGCACATCGTGCTCCACTCGCTTTACAAGGCGCATGCCTTCCTCGCCTCGGGCGGCGCGGTTGAGCAGATCGCGGCGGCACGGCGGCCCGGGCCGGTGGCGATCCCCCGTCCCGCTGCGGTTGGCCGTGCGTTCCTTGCGGCGCTGGCGATCTACGCGCTGATGACCTTCGCCTTCGATGCCATCCCGGGCTTCCACCACAAGTCGCCCCAGGCGGTTGCACTGGGCGCGATCCTCATCTTCGGCGTTGCCTACCTCTTCGCCCAGGGCCTGGCTGACAGCGCTCCGCGCGCACTGACCCGCAAGATGGCGGTTTACGCGGTGGCGGCCTCGATCGGCTACTTCGCGCTCCATGGCCTCGCGCTCTGGCTCACCGCCGGCACGCTGCCCGCCACCCCGGCGCCGGGTCCGCTCGAATGGACCCTGATGGTGCTCGCGGTGCTGAGCTTCGGCCTCGTCGCGGTGGCACAGTCGATGTTCCCGCTCTGGGCCTACCACCCGGCGGCTGCAGGCCTGCGCGTCCACCTCTCCAACGGCCTCTACGCCAACGCCCTGTTCGACCGGATGCTTGGCGGCTGGACCCTCAAGCGGCCCGCCTGACCCCTCCACACGTCTCCCGAAGGATCACTCCCATGCTCATGATCCCCACCGATAACAGCCAGACCCTCGCGCAGCTCAAGGTCGCCGCCGATGGCGCGGCCCGTGCGATCCCGCCGGTCTGGCCGCTGGCCTCCAGCGTCGCGGTCAATCCGTACCTCGGCCAGACGGGGCTGACGCTTGCCGAAACCGCCGCGCTCATGGCGCGGGTTTCGGGCACCCCCGTCACCATGCCGCGCCAATGGTACCGCGACCGGATCGCCACCGGCGCGATCACCGAGGCCGATCTTGCCGCGGCGCTCGCCGCTTCACCCCATGCCGGCAAGCCCAGCTCGCTTGCCGCGCTGCTGGCTGCGATCGCGCATGACCCGGCACCGATCAAGGCCGTGCCGACGGTCGCCGATCTGGCCGCAAAGGCTTCGGGTATCGACTGGCCCGGCGTGATCGCCGAGCGCTTCGGCGCCTGGGCGGGTGGCTACTTCGATCAGGGACAGGCGCTGTGGGCCGCCCCGCGCGGCAAGGGCGCCTATACCGCGTGGCAGGCTGTCGCCTCGCACGACCTGACGCCTGAGATTGCCGGGCTTACCGGCTTCGGCAGCTTCGTGGCCGATGCGCCCGAACGCGCGGCAGAAGCGCTGGCGAGCGCCGTTTCCGGGCTCGAGCTGCCACCTGCAGCGCTCGAAACCTACTTCCACAGCCTGCTCGTCACACTTGGCGGCTGGGCCCATGTCGCGCGCTACGAGCTGTGGCAGGCCGAACTTGCCGGCAAGAGCGACGAGACGATCACCGACTTCCTCACCATCCGCCTGCTGTGGGAGCAGGCCTTGCTGAACCGCTATAGCGCCGAGATCGGCCGAGGCTGGCAGGCGACGCTTGCCGCGCACGAGGAACCGGTCGCGCCGAATGCCGACCAGATCATCGACGCGATCCTGCAGGAAGCCGCGGAGCGCGCCGGACAGTCCGCCCTTGCGGAGACGCTCAGCCAGAAGCTCCTCCGCAATGAACGTCAGCCGCCGGTGCTGCAGGCCGCCTTCTGCATCGACGTGCGCTCGGAAGTGTTCCGCCGCGCCCTGGAATCCGTCGACCGGCGGGTCCAGACCTTGGGCTTTGCCGGGTTCTTCGGCCTCACCGCCTCGCACCGGCGCTATGCTTCGGACGTTGCCGAACACCGGCTGCCCGTGCTGCTCAATGCAGGGCTTACCAGCCGCACCGGCAGCGCCAAGGGCAATGGGGACGCGACTCATGCCCGCCATTCCGCACGCGCGGAGCGGGCCTGGGGCCGCTTCAAGCTGGCAGCGGTGTCCTCGTTCGCCTTTGTCGAGGCGGCAGGGCCGATCTACATCGGCAAGCTGCTGAAGGATGCGCTGGGCCTCAAGGCCAACCCTGTGCCACGCGATCCCAAGCCCTTTGCCGATCCCGCGCCCGATGCTTCGACCCGCGTGGGCATGGCGGCCTCGATCCTCGGCGCCATGTCGCTCACCACCGAGTTCGCGCCGCTGGTCCTGCTGGCTGGCCACGGTGCCAATGTCGTCAACAACCCGCATGCGAGCGGGCTCCACTGCGGTGCCTGCGGCGGTTATTCGGGCGAAGTGAACGCGCGGCTGCTGGCCGGGCTGCTCAACGATCCCGAGGTGCGCGCAGGCCTGATCGACAGAGGTATCGTGATCCCGCAGTCCACGCTGTTCGTCGCGGCGCTGCACGATACGACGACCGACGCGGTGACGCTCTACACCGAGGACCAGCCGATCGATGCGCACCGCGAGGCAATTGCGCAGGCCCAGCAGTGGCTGGCAGCGGCCGCCGTGCTCACCCGCAGCGAGCGAGCGCTGCGCCTGCCGCGCGCCACCGGCGATGCCAGCGTGATCAAGCGCAGCCGCGACTGGTCGGAAACGCGGGCCGAATGGGCGCTCGCTGGCTGCAAGGCCTTCATCGCCGCACCGCGCGCACGCACAGCGGGCCGCAGCCTCGAAGGCCGCGCGTTCCTGCATGACTACGTCTGGCGGCGGGACGAAGGCTTCGGCGTGCTGGAACTGATCATGACCGCGCCGGTCGTCGTCGCGAGCTGGATCAGCCTTCAGTACTATGGCTCGAGCGTGGCGCCACAGTTGTTCGGGGGCGGCAACAAGCTGCTCCACAACGTGGTCGGCGGGATCGGCGTGATCGAGGGCAACGGCGGCCCGCTGCGCGCCGGTCTGCCATGGCAATCGGTGCATGATGGGAACAAGCTGATGCACGAGCCGCTGCGCCTCTCGGTCTGCATCGAGGCCCCGCGCGAGGCGATGACCGCAGTGCTCGAAAAGCACGCCGGGGTGCGCGCGCTATTCGACAACAAGTGGCTGCACCTCTTCGCGATCGACGACGAGGGGCGGATGGCCTGGCGCTATGCGGGCGATCTCCGCTGGGAGCCCACGCTGGAGGCATTCCCTGCTCCGGCAGCCACGGAAATGGCGATCTGAGCCATGGCTGGCACGCCGCCGCCCCGGGGCGCAGAGTGCAACGGGGCGCGGGCCGTGCTGGCGACGATGCACGGCAAGGAGCGGGCGATTGCCCCCCTTGCCGCGCGTTTCCTGGGTCTGGACCTGCGTGTGGCCGAAGGTCTGGACACCGATGCTTTCGGCACTTTCAGCCGCGAGATTGGCCGCGTTGGCACCCCGCGCAAGGCTGCGCAGGCAAAGATCGCCGCGGCCTTCGCGCTGGCGCCTGATGCGCGCATCGGGCTGGCCAGCGAGGGCAGCTTCGGTCCGCATCCCAGCGTGCCGTTCTGCGCGCTGAACCGCGAACTTGTCCTGTTGGTAGACCGGGAGACCGGGCTGGAACTGGTCGGCCACCATGCGGCAATGGACACCAATTTCGCGCATGCGGTGGTGACGAACCCTTCGGCAGGCATCGACTTTGCTGCAAAAGCGGGCTTTCCCGCGCACGGCGTGATCGTGATGGGGGTGCTGGACGGCCAGCCCGCGCCGCACCTCGCTCTGTTCAAGGGGATCGATACCGAGGCAGAGCTGATTGCGGTGATTGACCGGACCATCGCCCTGACCGGCGCGGCGCATATCGAGACCGACATGCGTGCCCACCGCAATCCACGCCGCATGCGCGCAATCGAGCGGGCCATGATCGACCTTGTCCGCCGCGCGCGCAGCCGCTGCCCCGCCTGCACGCGGCCCGGCTTTGCGAAGACCGGGCGAATTCACGGTCTGCCTTGCGCGTGGTGCGCGAGCCCCACGCATCTCACCCGCGCCGAAATCTGGACCTGCGAGGGCTGCGGCCACCGCGAAGAACGCCCAGTGGCCAAAGCGAGCGCAGATCCGATGCACTGCGAGGAATGCAATCCCTAGGGTTAGGCCCTAGGGTTAGGCCCTAGGGTTAGGCCCTAGGGTCAGGCCCTAGGCGGCGAGCTTGTCGAACCCGGTCGGCGTCACGTCCTCACCGAAGCGATAGGCCGAGGCGGTGATTCCGCCGCGCAGGTCGTTCTCGGAATAGATGCACACGCCCGGGTCTGCGCCCGCCGCACCGACCGCGACCATCAGCGGGATCAGGTGATCCTCGCGCGGGTGAGCCACACGGGCGGCTGGAGCCTGATCCCAGCGGAGCAGCGCGGCAGCGCGCGCGGCGGGGTCCAGATCGAGCAGGCTGTGGCGCAACCAGCCGTCGAACTGGCGCGAGGGCTCGGCCGCGCGCGCATCGAACATGCGCAAGTTGTGATAGGAGAGGCCCGAGCCCATGATCACCACGCCTTCATCGCGCAACGGCGCAAGCGCACGGCCGAGTGCAAGATGCGCGGCGGGATCATAGCCGATCTTCATCGACAGGCTGACGACGGGCAGGTCCGCCTCAAGGCGGATCGGCTGCATCATCGAGAACGTGCCGTGATCGAACCCGCGCGCGGGATCATCGCCGACAGTGATCCCTGCTGTTGCTGCCAGTTCGCGCACCCGCGCCGCCAGCGCTGGATCACCGGGCGCAGGGTAGCTGATGTGGTAGGTATGCTCGGGAAAGCCGTAGTAGTCATAGACCATGCCCGGCTGCGCGGCGCTGGAGACCGTGAACTCGGGCTCCTCCCAGTGGCCGGACACCGCGAGCACCGCGCGGGGTGGTTCGGGCAGCTGCGCAGGCAGCGCCTTCAGCGAGGCCTCCAACCAGGCGAAACCGTCGCGAAACGGACCATCGAGCCAGGGCCAGGGGCCGCCGCCATGCGAGAGGAAGAACACGGGCTGTTTCATGCTCTCCATTTAGGCTGGCTTGGACAAGCGCAACAGATGCAAGTTTTCCGGGCGACCGTTCGAAAGAATGGAACAATCAAAGCCTCGCCAACACCGCCGCCGCGCTTTCCGCAATCCGTGCTTTTTCCGCATCGGCGAACTTGTCGTAAGTCCGCACCATCTGCGCCATGCGCGGATTGCCGCCGATCTTGCCGCGATGACGGACGATGAAATCCCAATAGAGCGGGTTGAACGGGCAGGCATTGGCGCCCGTCCGCTGCTTCACGTCATAGCGGCAGGTGCCGCAGTGGTTCGACATGCGGTTGATATAGGCCCCGCTCGCCGCATAAGGCTTGGAGGCGAGCATTCCGCCGTCCGCAAACTGGCTCATGCCCACGGTGTTGGGCAGTTCCACCCATTCATAGGCATCGGCGTAGACGCTGAGATACCATTCGTGGAGCGCGTGCGGATCGATCCCCGCCAGCAGCGCGAAGGTGCCCGTGACCATCAGGCGTTGGATGTGGTGCGCGTAGGCATGCTGGCGGGTCTGGGTCACGGCAGCGCGCACGCAGGCCATGTCCGTCTCGGCGGTCCAGTAGAATTCGGGCAGCGGGCGCGTGTGGCCAAGGAAGTTGCGCCGTTCGTAGCCCGGCATCGTCAGCCAGTAGATCCCGCGCACATATTCGCGCCAGCCGATGATCTGGCGGATGAAGCCTTCCGCCGCATTCAAGGGCACCCGGCCCGCGCGCCATTCTGCTTCCACCGCGCGGCAGACCTCAAGCGGATCGAGCAGGCCGCAATTGAGATATTGCGCGATCACCGCGTGATAGAGGAACGGTTCACCCTCCAGCATCGCATCCTGATAGTCGCCGAAGCGCGGCAAGGCGCGCTGCACAAAGGCGCCGAACGCGGCTTCGGCATCGGCGCGGGTGACGGCGAACTGGAAGGGTTCGAGATCGCCGAAGTGATTGCCGAAACGCGCTGCAACCAGCGCCATGACCTCCTGCGTGATCGCATCGGGCGCAAACACTGGCGGGCGCGGCATGAAGAGATCAGGCGCGGCGGCCTTGCGGTTTTCGGCGTCGTAGTTCCACTCGCCGCCAGCGGGCTTGTCGCCATCCATGAGGAGGCCGGTGCGCCGCCGCATCTCGCGGTAGAAATACTCCATGCGCAGCGCCTTGCGCCCCTCGGCCCAGGCGCGGAACACCGGCAGCGGGCAGACAAAGCGCGTATCGGGGCAGACTTCGACAGGGATGCCGAACGCTGCCTCCCAGCCCGCGAACATCTGCGCCACGCGCCATTCGCCCGCCTCGGTGACGAGGATGCTGGCAGGCCGGTGCATTGCAACCGTGCGGGCGACTTCGCCGGTGAAGCTGCCGGTGTTGCCCGGATCATCGAGCTTCACGTAGTCAACCGTCCAGCCAGCCCCGCGCAGTTCCTCGGCAAAGTGGCGCATGGCGCTGAACAGGAAAGCGATCTTCTTCTTGTGGTGGCGCACGTAGGTCGCCTCCTCGCTGACTTCGACCATCAGCACGCGGTCGCGCGCCTTGTCCGCCGCCATGAGCGAGGAGAGCGTGGGGCTGAGCTGATCGCCCAGCACGAGGACGAGGCGGTTCACAGATCCAGCGCCAGTTGCGCGGTGGGCGCATGCTTGCGCGATTTCTGGCCCGTCATCGGCATGCCCGCCTTGCGACTGCCGTGTCTCTCGGCAATCCGGCTCGCGGTGGTGCGATGCCCCGATCCCTTGCGCACGGCGTGCAGCGCCTCGCGCGCGGCCGCGGCGGCCTTGGCATGATCGACGATGGGCGGCGGATAGGCGAGGCTAGCCGCACCCTCCCAGCGCCATGGCTCGTGAATCAGCGGCGTGGGCACATCGGCCACCTCGGGCACCCATCGGCGCACGAACGCGCCCTCAGCGTCCTGATCGTGGCCCTGTTTGACCGGGTTGTAGACGCGCATCGTATTGATCCCCGTGGTGCCCGATTGCATCTGCACCTGGCTCCAGTGGATGCCCGGCTCGTAATCCACGAACTGGCGCGCCAAGTGCAGCCCGGTGGCCCGCCACGGCAGCCAGAGCTGGTAGCTCGCGAAGGAGACCAGCATCGCGCGCATGCGGAAATTGAGCCAGCCGTGGGCCGCCAGCGCGCGCATGCAGGCATCGACGAAGGGAAAGCCCGTGCGCCCCGCTACCCAAGCCGCCAGACGATCGGCATCAGGCACATCGGGGCGCAGGCCGTTATAGGCGGGATGTAGGTTCTCGAACTCGATGCGCGGCTCGTCCTCCAGCTTCTGCATGAAATGGCAGTGCCAGTGCTGGCGGCCAGTGAACGAGATCATCGAGGCGCGCCAGCTGCGCGCGGCTGCGCTTTCATCGCCGCGCAGGCCCTTGAGGCGCGTCTGGCTCGCCTGCGCCACTTCGCGCAAGCTGAGCGTGCCCCAGGTGAGATGCGGCGAAAGGCGCGAACTGGCATCGAACGCGGTGACCGGGCTCGACATCTGCCAGCGATAATCGCGCCCGCGCCGCTCCAGAAAGCTGGCCAGCGTGGCAAGGCCTGCGACGCGCCCGCCCTTCTGGCGCTGCGGGCAGGGATCGGGCGCAAGGCCCAGATCGCGCGCGCCCGGAATGCGCGCGGGCCAATCGCGGCCCAGCGGTTCGAGCGCGGCGGGCGGGGCGGCTACCGGTTCGGCCATGCGGCGATCCCACGCGCGCGCCCAGCCGTGGCGGGTCTTGAGGCGGCGGATCACGCCGGTCTGCGGCAGTTCCTGCCACGGAACGCTGGCTGCGCGCGCCCATGCCGCCACCGCCTTGTCGCGCGTATAAGTCCAGCAGCCTCCGGTCTCCTCATGGCTCCACAGCGCGGCGATGCCATGGCGTTCGTGAATGCGGCTGAGGACCGCGACGGCATCCCCGCGCACCACGCAAAGCGGCTGGCCGAGCGCGCCCAGCGCAGCCTGCAGTTCGGCGAGGCTTTCGGCGGCAAAGGCCCATTGCCGGGCCGAAGCATCGTCCTGCGCCCACAGGTCCGGCTCGGCGATATAGAGCGGCAGCACCGGCCCCTGCTCCGCTGCGAGCGCCAGCGGGCGATGATCGGCAAGTCGCAAGTCGCGCTTGAACCACACGACCTGCAGCGGCCGCTTCACAGCATCCCCTCGGCACGCAGATGTCCTTCGATCTCGGCATCGAAGGCGAAGAAGCCGCGCCGCGCATGGGGCCAGAGGCCGGAATCCCAGCGGCGTCGCACCGGCCGAAGTGCGATACCTTCGGCGGCGAGCGCAGGCGCCAGCGCCGCGAGGGCATCGGCTACGGGCCCGACCGGGGCATAGGGTGTCAGCACTTGCCGCGCGCCGGCGGCCCCTGCTGCGGCGATCATGTTTTCGGCATCGAGCGTATCCGCCAGCGTCGAACCGCAGCGGCAATGCGCTGCGACGCGCGCTGCCGCATCAGCCACAGCGGCCCCGGCATAGCGCCGCGCCGCATCGCCCCAGAGCAGTGCGGGATCGCATACAGCCAGCACGCCCAGCACCGGCGCATCGGCGGGCAGCAGCGCTTCCGCGGTGAGGTCCTCATGGTGCACCAGCAGCAGACTGGGCGCGGCGGGATCGAAAGCGGCGAGCGGTGCCAGTGTGCCTGCGGGCCCGACCGGCGCTTCGGCGAGCGCTTCGGCTTCCTGCGCAAGGCCGCGCGGCGCAAAACGGCCCTCGGTGTAGCGCGCGATATTGTCGGCGCGGGCGAGGTAGGTCTTGCCAGCCGTCTGCAGCCCCGCCACCCAGCGCCATGAGAGCGTGTTGCTGGCGGCATCGGCATCGATCAGGTGGCGCAGGAAGAAATCCGCGCCCAGCGTCCACGGCAGCCGCAGCGTGAAAATCCAGATCGAGGCAAACCACATCCGCGCGTGATTGTGGAGATACCCGGTTTCGACCAGCTCGCGCGCCCAGGCATCGAAACAATCGATCCCGGTACGTCCCTCCTCCGCCGCCTGCAGATCGGCGCTGCCCGCCATGGCCTCTCGCGCCGTATCGCGTTCGGACAGGAACCGCTGCCAGACCGCAGGCCGCAGTTCGAGCCAGCCCTTCCAGTACGTGCGCCAGCAGACTTCCTGAATGAATTTTCCCGCTGCATTGAAGCTGTGGTGCGCCAGCACTTCGGCGACAACATCCTGCTCGGTCACCAGCCGGTAGCGCACTGCCGGCGAAAGCCGCGATACTGCAGCAGGCCGCCCCGGCCCCGGATCGGAATTACGACCAGCGGCGTAGGACGCGCCCGCGCGCGGCACGAACTGGCGCAAGTGATCAAGAGCAGCGCGTCGGGTCGGGGCGGGCAACATGGCCCAGGTCCTTGGCCCTGCATGCCGCTCCGGCCCAGATGGTCATGCGGGCAAGCCGCAGTCGCAGCAGGAAATGCGAAAATGGCCAAAGCGTAATGTTCTGCTCACACCTCGGACGGGCGTGCCCCCCTAGAACGGCTTTCGACGATGGGTGCCTGTCACGGGAATCGTGACGTGACGGTCCCCTGTTCCGATTGCCGGTCCGGCATCCATCGTCACCCAGCCGGCTGCCGCAAACCCAGCCCGCGCGAGAGCAATGACTCCAGCGCGCGCCTTGTCGTCTCCGGCGACTGCAATGGGGAATTGTCACGTGTCTCGTCCGATCTTCTTCGATCCCACCGGTCGCCGCCGCCGCCTGACCCGGCGCGGTGCTTTCATCGGGCTTGTCGTGCTGCTCTTGGCCGCAGTGATCTTCGCGACGACCGTGGTGGCGGTTCCGCCCCCTGCCGCGCCGCTCAGGCTCGGCTTCGAGCGGCAGGCGCCGTTCCCGCTGAAAACGCAGGTCAGCCGCATTTCGCATCGGATCTCTCAGCAACTGGGCCAGCTGTTCGGCCGCCACACCGCACCGGCCGCGCATGGCGGCGGCCAGTCGCTCAGCGTGGGTTTCTACACTTCCTGGACCGACGGCAGCGCACAGACCTTGCGCCGCCATATCGGCCAGCTCGATTGGGTCGCGCCGACGCTGTTCTCGCTGGGACAGAACGGCAATCTGGTCGTTACCGACGATGCGCCGATGCGCCGCGTGCTGACCTCGGCGCTGCGCCGCCCGCTGGTAGTCCCCGTGCTGCAGAACGCCGCCAACGCGAAGTGGGACGGCGCAGGCGCGACCGCCGTGATGGAGAGCCCCGCCCGCCGCGCGGCGCTCGTCAGCCAGATCGATGCCGCGCTCGACAAGTCCGGCGATGGCGGCGTGATGATCGACTTCGAGAACCTGCCGAAGCCCGGCATCGCCGCGCTGCGCGGCTTCGTTGCCGATCTTCATGCGCGGCTAGCCCCCAAGCACCGCGTTGTGGCGGTGACGATGCCGATCGACGACGCCGACTGGTCGGCCAAGCACCTCGCCGAGGTGGCCGACAAGGTCGTGCTGATGGCCTATGACGAGCATTGGCAGGGCGGCGAGCCCGGCCCGATTGCCTCGAACGGCTGGTTTGCCGGCCATCTGGCAGACCAGCTCAAGGGCCTGGCCGCGAACAAGGTCATCGTCGCGCTCGGCAACTATGGTTACGACTGGTATCGCGGTCATGCTGATGTGCAGACGGTGGAAGAGGCCTGGCTTTCCGCGCACGATAGCGGGACCACGCCGACATGGGACAAGGCCAGCGGCAACACCGGCTTCGGCTACCTCGATGACGAGGACAGCAATACGGCGACCGCGCCCGAGCGGCATCAGGTGTGGATGCTCGATGCTGCCTCAAGCTGGAATCAGATGCAGATGCTCTCGCGCCTCGGCGTCGGCTCGGTCGCGCTGTGGCGACTGGGGTCGGAGGATCCGGGCTTCTGGGATGTCCTCAAGGCCTGGCGCAATCCGCACGGCCTTGCTCCGGACCTCGGCCGGATCAAGGAGGCGAACAACGTCGATGTCGAAGGCAATGGCGAGATCCTGCGCATCGACGCGACGCCGGAGGAAGGTACCCGCCAGATCCACTATATCGCCGCCCAGCCTGGCCGGCCCAGCCTGATCGACGACGAGCAGTACGGTAACCTGCCGACGCCCTATGTCGTGCGCCGCACGGGCGACCGCCCGAAGCTGGTCGCGCTCACCTTCGACGATGGCCCGGATCCCAAGTATACGCCCGAAGTGCTTTCGGTGCTCGAACGCTACCACGTGCCCGCGACCTTCTTCATCATCGGCGAAAACGGCGTGGCCGGGCGCAGCCTGCTCCAGCGCATGGTCGCCGATGGGGACGAGATCGGCAACCACAGCTACACCCATCCCAACATGGCTGAAGATTCGGCGACCGGCGTGAAGCTGGAACTCAATGCAACCCAGCGCCTGATCGAGGCCTATACCGGCCGCTCCACCCGCCTGTTCCGTGCGCCCTATTTCGGCGATGCCGAACCCACCACGTCGGACGAGCTCTGGCCGGCGCTGATCGCGCAGCAGGAAGGCTACACCGTCGTAGGGCTCCATGCCGATCCGGGCGACTGGATGAAGCGCAGCGCCGACGACATCGTGAATCGCACGGTGGACGCGGTCGAGCATGCGACGCCGGACCGCAGCGCCAATGTCATCCTGCTGCACGACGGCGGCGGCGACCGCGAGCAGACCGTGCTGGCATTGCCGCGCATCATCGAACGGCTCGAGGCAGACGGCTACCGGCTGGTGCCCGCCTCCACGCTGGCAGGCCTCAAGCGCGATGACGTGATGCCGCAGGTGAGGGGCTGGGATCTTGCCGCAGTGCGCGTCGACGTGGCGATCTTCTCCGTGCTCGCGGTGCTGCTGGCCGGGCTCAACTGGAGCTTCTTCTTCGCGATCGCGCTCGGCGTGATCCGTGCGCTGGGGCTCACCGGGCTCGCGCTCGTGCCGGACCGGCGCCAGGTGCCCGCGCTCGATAACGGTTACCAACCGCTGGTGAGCGTGATCATCCCGGCGTTCAACGAAGAACGGGTGATCGAAGCTTCGGTGCGGCGGATTCTGGCGAGCGACTATCCGCACATGGAAGTGATCGTGGCCGATGATGGCTCGAAGGATCGCACCAGCCCGATCGTCGAGGCCGCCTTCGGCAGCAATCCCCGCGTGCGCCTGATGACCATGGTCAACGGCGGCAAGGCGTCCGCACTCAACCGCGCGCTGGCGGTGGCCAAGGGCGAGATCGTCGTCGCGCTCGACGCCGATACGCAGTTCGAACCGCAGACCATCGCGCGGCTTGTGCGCTGGTTCGAAAACGAACGCGTCGGCGCGGTGGCGGGCAATGCCAAGGTGGGCAACCGGGTCAATCTCGTCACGCGCTGGCAGGCGGTCGAATACACCACCGCGCAGAACATCGAACGCCG
Organism: Novosphingobium sp. FG137; assembly: GCF_057809735.1. NCBI lineage: Bacteria > Pseudomonadati > Pseudomonadota > Alphaproteobacteria > Sphingomonadales > Sphingomonadaceae > Novosphingobium > Novosphingobium sp. FG137. The sequence continues at coordinate 635,131 of NZ_JBMDKN010000002.1, forward strand.
CGCGCTGACCCGCTTCGGGGCGATCATGGTCGTGCCGGGGGCAGTCGGCGCGTGGCGGCGCAGTGCGCTCAGCGACGTCGGCGGCTACCCGGAAGACACGCTGGCCGAGGATCAGGACCTCACCATCGCGATCCAGCGCAAGGGCTGGAAGGTCTGCTACGACGAAGATGCGGTCGCCTGGACCGAAGCCCCCGAAACACTCGGGAGCCTTTCGAAGCAGCGCTTCCGCTGGGCCTTCGGCACGCTGCAGTGCCTGTGGAAGCATCGCTCGGTGCTGTGGCAGCGCCAGCCCGCCGGCCTCGCCTTCGTCGGCATGCCGCAGGCGTGGCTGTTCCAGATCCTCTTCGCGCTGATCTCGCCGCTGATCGATCTCGCGCTGGGTGTCTCGATCTTTGGCACGGCTGTCAGGGTCATGCAGCATGGCTGGGCGCAGACGCAGACCGACGTGCTGCGCATGGCGCTTTACTGGGCCGTGTTCACCGTGATCGACCTCCTGTGCGGCTGGGTCGCCTTCCGGCTCGACGTGCGCGAGCGGCGCTTCCCGCCAATCCTGCTGCTCAGCCAGCGCTTCGTCTATCGCCAGTTGATGTACGGCGTGGTGATCCGCGCGGTGGGTGCGGCGCTGCAGGGGCTGGGGATCGGCTGGGGCAAGCTGGAGCGGACCGGCCGGGTATCAACTGGGCCAACCTCAGGCGGGAAGCCGCAAGGTGGCGACAAGGCCCTTCCCGCCTGAAGCCCCGCCGGACGCCGGATCGCCGAGCGCGAAACTGCCGCCATGGAGCCGCGCCACCGCCGCGACCATGGCAAGGCCCAGCCCCCCACCTGGCCGCGTCCGCGCGTTGTCGAGCCGGACAAACCGCTCGACCACGCGGGCCCGGTCGGCCGGGGAAATGCCGGGGCCGTTGTCTTCCACGGCGATCTCTGCCCAGCTGGTGCCGTCCGCATCCAGCACGGAGCGAGCGGTCACGACAATCGCCTTGCCGCCATACTTGAGCGCATTGTCGATGAGGTTGGCCAGTGCGCGCGAGACGAGTTCGCGGTCCGCTGGTGCGGTTACGGGGTCAAGCCGCGCTTCGAGCGACACGCCCGATTGTTCGGCCAGAGGGTCGTAGAGCTCGACCAGATCCTCCGCCACTGCGGCAAGATCGAGCGGGCGCCGCCGGTCTTCGACCGCGCCGCCTTCGATCAGGCTGATCTCCAGCGCCGTCTCCAGCATGGCACGCAGGGCATCCGCATCGGCGCGCGCGGCCTGCAGCGCCTCCAGCGCGCGTGGCTCCTCCACTCGCGCCAGCGCAAGATCGATGGCCGCCGAAAGCCGCGTGACGGGCGAGCGCAAATCATGCGCCAGCGCGCCGGACACGGCACTGAGCTGCCCGACAAGCTCACCGATCCGCTCGGCCATGAGGTTCATCTGCTGGCGAAGGTGATCGAAGCCGTCCCCTGTTCCTTCGATCGGCACGCGCGCGCCGAAATTGCCCGAAGCGAGCTCGGCCGCAGTTTCGGCGATGAGGTGGGTGCGGCGGCTGATGACAAACCCCGCGACCACCGCGCTGAGCAGCGCCATGAGGACGGCAACCGCGATGGTCAGTTCGGCAGTGGAAGCAAAGGCGACATCGATGCGCCGCTCGGTCAGGCTGACCACCCCGACGACCAGCCGCTCGCCATCGGGCAGCAGGCCGACGAGCGCCAGCCCCTCGCTCGGCGGTTGATCCGGCCCGCGCCGCACGACGACGGGCTGCGGCCGTGCCGCTGCCCGCATTTCGGGCACCCGCACCAGATTGCTGAGGACCGGCGGACCCTTGCCGATCAGCGCAATGAACACGGCGGGATCGGCAGCGCTGCCACGGCGGGCGGTAATGAATTCCGCCAGCTCCTCGCGTCCGCCGTCGTAATAGGCCGCCAGCAGGTCGTCGCGCACGTCGGTGACCTGGCGTTCGCGATCGAGCCGCACCACATCGAGCATCTGCCCGCGCAGGAACAGGATCACCAGCGCGCTGGAGAGGATCTGCAGCACGAAAATCGCGGTCACCAGCCGCAACATCGTCGGCGAGAGGCCGCGGCGGGCGGTCCGGCGGAATGGACGCAGCGCCATCGCTCCGCTCAATCGGCGGCGAGCCGGTAACCCGCCCCGCGCACGGTGTGGAACAGCGTCTGCTCCTCGCCATCATCGATCTTGCGGCGCAGGCGGCTGATGTGGACATCGATCACGTTCGTGCCGGGATCGAAGTGGTAGTCCCACACCGCCTCGAGCAACATCGTGCGGGTCACGACTTCGCCCGCGTGCATCAACATGTATTCGAGCAAGCGGAACTCGCGCGGCTGCAGCGCGATCTTGCGGGTGCCGCGGCGCACCTGCCGGGTCAGCCGATCAAGCTCGAGATCGGCGCAGCGGAGCATGGTTTCCTGCGCTTGCCTGACCCCGCCCGCCGCGCGGCGCAGCAGCGCATGTATGCGGGCAAGCAGCTCGCCGAACGAAAACGGCTTGCCGAGATAGTCATCCGCTCCGGCAGTCAGGCCGGCAATCCGGTCATCGGTGCTGGCCAGCGCGGAAAGCATGATCACCGGCGTCGCCAATTCGGCCGCGCGCATGGCCTTGAGCAGCGCCAGGCCGTCCATCCCCGGCAGCATCCGGTCGAGCACGACGAGATCGAACTGGCTGTCGGTCGCCAGAAACAGCCCGTCTCGGCCATTATCGGCGCGATCGAGGGTAAAACCTTCCTCGGCAAGCCCGGACATGATGTAGTCCGCGATCTGGGGATCATCCTCGACGAGCAGAATGCGTCCTGCCACTGGGCCATTTCCATGTTGCAACAAAAACGAAGACTTGGCCGCGCACAATGGACACCCCGGCATCGCGCCGCAAGTGCTTTCCCGCGCGCGCCGAAGCCCTCCTCCCCGCTCACCACAGGCCTGACCTGAACGCGGGCTTTACCGCTACGAATTGTTGCTGAAATTTTCCGCTAAGGCATGACGAAGAATCGCGTTAAGACGCGCGCAAATCGCACGAGGCAACCTGCCGGAAAGGGAGTGTGCGCGGCGATTTTGCACTGATCAATGCCGGCCCGCGATCACGCGGCACACCGGACGGAGTACCACACGGGCGCAGTCTGCCGTTTTGGCGATGCACCCCATGCCGGATGACGAGATACCGATGGACAGCTCAACCCCGATCGCCCGCACCGTTAAGAACGCGGCCAAGAATGTGGCAAACCTCCTCGCCACGGCCGCACCGGCTGCCCTCATGGCAGGCGTGAGCCCCGCATTTGCCGACACCACCGTCAGCACTGCGACGACCACCCCGCTGGTAACCTCGACCGCCGGCGCGGTGACCGTCGCAAGCGGCGGCACGATCAAGCTCGACACCGGCACGGCCGTGACGGTCGATGCATCGAAGGACGTGACGGTCCAGTCCGGCGGCACGCTCGACATGGGTGCGGGCAACGGCGCTGCGGGCGTCGTGGTCCAGAGCGGCACCACTTCTAACGTCTCGAACGCCGGCACGATCCAGGTGCTGGAAAGCTTCACCCCGCCCGATACTGACGGCAACGGCATCCCAGAGGGACCGATCGCGCAGGCGACTGGTCGCTACGGCATCCGCGTCGCCCCCGGCGGCACGGCCACCGGCACGATCTCGAACACCGGCACGATCACCGTCGATGGCCTCAACTCGGCCGGTATCGCGGTGGATTCGGCACTGACCGGCTCGGTCACCAACACCGGCACGATCAAGATCAAGGGCGACAATTCGGTCGGCATCCGCACCGGCGCGGTTTCGGGCAACGTTGCGGCGGGCGGCACCATCGGCGTGGTCGGCAGCGGCACGCAGGCGCTGGTGGTGGACGGCGATGTCGGCGGCCTCGTCAAGATCAACGGCTCGCTCTCGCAGTCGGCAAGCTATACGGCAGATAGCGGAGCGACGCAGACCCTGCCGCGCAGCGCACTTTCCACCGGCAAGGCTGCTGTCGAAATCAACGGCAACGTGGCTGGCGGCGTGATCGTGACGACCGCTTCGGGCAGCGGCACCACGGCGGAGACCACCGGCTCGATCCAGTCCGTGGGCAACGCCCCGGCACTCCAGATCGGCGGCACCCGCGATATCACCATCGGCGGCGGCACCACCACAAATGGTACCTATTCGCTCGGCATCGACGGCAGCGTGGCGGCAACGTCCACGTTCAGCTCGACCAACGCCTCGGCGGTCGTGATCGGCGGCAAGGGCGGCAACGTCACGCTGACCAAGGGCATCGCCGTCAACGGCAGCGTGACCGCGACCACGGTTGACGCGGGCGCAGTCGGCATCCTGATCAACTCGGGATCGACTGTCGGTACGCTCTACAACAACGGCACGATCAGCGCCGTGATCAGCCAGCCGGGCATCGGCTCTTCGGCGGCGATCAAGGACCTTTCGGGCACGCTCACCACGATCAACAACAACAAGACCATCTCGGTCACCGGTTCGAGCGAGGACCAGCTGGCCGCGATCGACGTCTCGGCCAACACCTCGGGCGTGACGATCAAGCAGTACCTCAACAGCACCGATGCGACCTCGCAGACCGCCGACAAGGCGGCCACCGGCTACGATCCCGATACCGCCAAGGTCTACACCTCGATCAAGGGCAACATCTACACCGGCAGCGGCAACGATACGCTCGACATCGGTTCGGGCACGGTCACCGGCAACAGCTTCCTGGGTGCCGGCAACGACACAGTGAAACTGGCGGACGATGCCAAGTACACCGGCAACATCGATTTCGGCACCGGCACGGGCTCGCTGGCGATGGCCGGCAACTCGCGCTTCACCGGCACGCTGATCCTGAACGATCAGGTCGGCACGCTGACCCTTGCCGACAAGGCAATCTATCGCGGCACGGTGACCGGCGGTTCGCAGCTGGCCGTCGCCGTGAACGGCGGCACGTTCGGGGCCAATTCGGCGACCACGACCACGATCAAGTCGCTCGATGTCGGCGCGACCGGCACGCTGGGCGTCTATGTCGACGGCGCGACGGGGACGGCCTCCAAGCTCGTGGCGAACACGGCGAACTTCGCCAGCGGCGCGAAGATCTCGGCCCGGGTCACCTCGCTCGCCAAGGCGGAAGGCACCTACACCGTGCTCAGCGCCGGTACGCTGACGGGCGGCGCCAATGTCGCCAGCTCGGCGCTCAACCTGCCGGTGCTGTTCAAGGGCACCGTGGCGGCGGCAGGCAACGACGTGACGCTGACGATCGCGCGCAAGTCTGCCAGCGAAATCGGGCTCAATGTCCCGCAGTCGCAGGCCTACAACGCGATCCTCGCCAACGCCGCGAAGGACACGCTGCTGCAGTCGAGCCTGCTGCAGGCTGCCGATACGGCCACCTTGCAGACTCAGTTCAACCAGATGCTGCCTGATTATGCGGGCGGTTCGCTCGATCTGCTCACGCGCGGCACGCGCCTCGCGGCACGACGGATCGATGACGATTCGAGCTGGTTCACCATCAGCAATGCCGGTGCGTGGGTCGAACCGATCTACTTCAAGGGCAAGAAGACGGCCGGCACCACCCAGGGCTACAGCAACAGCGGCGGCGGTCTCTCGCTCGGCTTCGAGAAGGCGCTGGGCTTCGGCCACGTCGGCGGCTCGTTCACCTACTTCACGGGCAATTCGACCACCGATGCCACGCAGAAGGTCAAGGTCAGCGACATCGAGCTGGCGGCGTTCTGGCGCCTCGCCTCGGGGCCGCTCTATGCCTACGCGCGCATCGGCTATGGCCGTCCCTCCTTCACTTCGACGCGCACCTTTGCCGGAACGGTCGATAGCCAGGCGTTCAGCTACGGCGCGGGCGGCAAGTGGAAGGGCACGATGATTTCCGGCGCGGGCGGCATTTCCTATGCCGTTCCGATCGGCGATCATTTCAAGATCAAGCCGCGCGCGACGATCGAATACTTCCGCCTCAAGGAAAACGGCTACACCGAAACCGGGAGCGCTCCGCTGGCGCTGACGGTGGCGGGCCGCACCAGCCAGGTGGTGAACGGCACGACCACGCTGGTCGCCAGCTGGAGCACGGCGCCGGGCGACTACGAAAACCGTCCCTTCACTGTCGAGGTCGAAGGCGGTCGCCGCAGCCGTATCTCGGGCGAGGTGGGCAACACCATTGCGACGTTCAATCGCGGCGCGACCAGCGGCGGCGATACCTTCACGCTCACCGGCCAGCAGATGCCTTCGGCCTGGACCGGCGAAGTCAGCCTGATCCAGGGCGGGCTCGACTACACGTGGAAGATCAGCGGCGGCTACGAAAAGCTTGAAGGCGGCGGCACCGGCTATTCGGCCCGCGCGTCGCTCGCGATCGCGCTGTGATCGCTTGATCCGGAAAAAAACGGGGGCAGTCTCTGGGCTGCCCCCTTTTTTGTTGCGGGATCAGGCCGGCGCCAGCGCGTTTTGCGCCTGGAACCAGGGCACCATGCGCGCGATGGCTTCCTCCACCAGCGGGGTTGAGACAGCAAAGCTGAAACGGACGAAGCGGTGTCCATCGACCGGGTCGAAGTCGATCCCCGGCGCAGTTGCGACGCCGGTTTCCTCCAGCAGGCGAATGCAGAAGGCCATCGAATCCTGCGTCAGATGGCCGACATCGGCGTAGACATAAAACGCACCGTCCGGCGGAGCGATCCGCGCGAGGCCCATGGCCGGCAGCGCCGCCAGCAACAGATCGCGATTGCGTGCGTAAGTGCGCACATGGCCATCGAGTTCCGCGCCGCAATCGAGCGCCGCAAGGCCCGCGTGCTGGCTGAGCGAGGGCGGCGTGAGGAACAGGTTGCCCATCCGCGCGCGCGCCTGATCGACGAGATCCGGCGGCACGACCAGCCAGCCCAGCCGCCAGCCCGGCATGCTGAAATACTTGGAGAAGCTGTTCACCACGATCGCCTTGCGGTCGAACGGCAGCATCGAGCTGGCCGGCGCGCCATAGGTGATGCCCTGATAGATCTCGTCCGAGACAATGCGGATCCCGCGCGCGCGGCACACCTCTGCAATCGCAGCCATTTCCTCGGGCGCGATCACGGTGCCGGTCGGGTTGGCAGGGCTGGCGATGATCACGCCATCGGGTGCGGGATCGAGCGCTTCCAGCGCGGCGGCGGTGATCTGGTAGCCAACTTCGGGACCGCAAGGCAGCTCGACCGGTTCGATATGCAGCGCGCGCAGCGTGTTGCGATAAGCGACATAGCCCGGCCGCGCGATGGCGACGCGCGCGCCGGGGCCGAAGCGCAGCGAAAGCGCGATGACCAGCGCAGGCGAGGCTCCGCAGGTGAGCACGATCTGTGATGGCGAGACCGCAACCCCGGTGGTCCCCTCCACGTATCGTGCGAGCCGAGCCAGCAGTTCGGTGCTTTCCCAGTAGCCCTTGTCGTCCTCGTCCAGCACGGTGCGCGCACGGGCGAGCGCTGCGGCCGGCGCGCCGGTCGAGGGCTGGCCATATTCCATGCGGATGACCGAGCGGCCCTCGGCCATGAGGCGCTGGGCGATGGCGGAAATCGTGATGGCGTGAAACGGATCGAGCAGAGCGGTCATGGCACTTGGCCTAGCACCGGCACGCAGCAGCGCAAAGGCGGCACAGTTGACAAGGACCGGCGCGCGGGCGAGCCTTCGCGGCAGATCCGGGCGGGAGAGCCGCACCGGGCACCGTGGGAGAGCCAGATCATGTCGACACCAGCCGGGGCGGCACCGCCGCATCAGATGCCTTTGGGCCAAGCCGCGATCATCACGCTGGGCGTGATCGTCGTGATCGCCGGTTTCGTTGCGCTGGGCGCGTGGCTGCATGTCACGCCGCTCTATGCGGGGTTCCTGCTGCTGTGGGCCTGGTCGGCGCTCCACGAACTGTCATTGAAGGCGCTGCCCGGCGCGCTGATCGGCGCGCTTACCGGGGCGAGCCTCAGCTTCATGCTGCAAACGGGCGCCGCAATGGGCAGCCCGCAGCTGATCATACTGGCACTGCTGCTGATGATCGTCGCAGTTTTTCTGGTCGTGGCCGGCCGCGCTGCGCTCTTCTGCAACCAGAGCACGATGTTGTTCATCACCGTGCTCAATGCACCTGTGATTCAGGCTGGCGAGAACTTCCGCCAGGTCATTGTGGCGATTGCGCTGGGCGCCGTGTGGTTCGGTTTCGTGGCCTGGGTGATCAGCCGATTTGTACCCGCTCCGGCAGCCGCGCCTGCCTAGCAGGTGGCGACGGTCTGTACGGGTGAGGGATTGTAGATCTGGGTCAGGTCGCGATCATCGCGCACATAGAGCGCGGCTTCCTTGCGGATCAGCTTCGAGGGAAGCACGCTGCCGAGGAAGAACGGTTTGTAATCATAGGCGATCTCGACGAACATGATCGCGGTCCCGGAGTCGGCGGTCATCTTCGTGGTCGTGTAGCCCATGCCTGCAAACGAAGTGCCCGTGGCGCCCGTACCCTGCGTTCCATAGCGCGAGGCCCATGTATTCTTGCCCCAACAGCGCTGCCAGGCAATCCACTGGCCGCCCGAACTGTTGACCTGAAGGCTGGAGACAATCACCCGGCCGCGCGTCGGGATCTGCAGGTCCTCGGCCTGCAGCGCTGCGGCACGAAACACCTGGTTCATGTCGTATTCGCGGAACTGCGGCGCACCGTTTACCTGCGTCTGCTTGGCGCGGCTCGCGTTGTCTGCAACGGTGATCGCGAGCTGGTTGAGCCGCACGTGGATCAGCGCCAGATTCACGACCTCGACCCCGGTCAGCGACAATCCCATGAGGAATGGCATGGCAAGGCCAAGCTCGACGGCGCTCACCGCGCTCGTGCTGCGCGCAAGGCGCCGCAGGAAGCGCCGCAGGGGCTTCTTGGACCGGCGATCCGTGCTGCGCGGCGGGATGATCATGGGCATTTCGATGTCCCCGTGCGGGTAGCCTGCGTCGCGAAGGGCTGGTTCTTGAGGATCGTCGTCTGCGGAACGGTCTGGTATTCGGGCAGGCCGAACATCTTGGCGAACCCGAACCACTGCTTGTAGGAAACGGTCACCGTATAGACGACGACATCGTTCGCGCCGCCAAGGCCGCTCTTGCCCATATCGGCATCCCAGACACCATTGCCGTTCATGTCGACAAAGCATTCGGTCGAGTCGTACGTGCCGTTCTTGTTGGTATCGGTAAAATCCTCCGGCATGCCGACCGCGGAGAATTCGGCATAGTTTTTCCGCGTGAACGTGACGCTCGCCGTGGGCATGACATACTTGATGCTATTCGAAACCAGCGTGTCGAGCGTCGTCGAATTGGTCTGGCCGCTCTGCAGCGACGATTTGCGCGCCGCCGCATTGATCGATCCCGTAAGCACCGTGCGGACGTAGTAGCCCTGTGCGATCTGCAACGTGCCGAACACGACCAGAAACAGGATCGGCGCTGTCAGGCCGAATTCGACCGCGCTGACACCGCGCCGATCACGCAGCAACGCGCGCTCGCGCAACCGGCGGAAGAAGTGGTGCATGGCGCGCAGAGCCATCACTTGTTGATCCGCAGGTCGGCCACCTGGCCGGCGATGAACTTGAAGGTGTTGTTGAGCGCGGTCGTATCGCTGGCGTAATAGGCACGGCCAGCAGTCGCGCAGCTGGTCATCTGCGTGGTGAGCGAGGTGCCGAAGCCGATCAGCCAGACGGTATAGCCAAGGTTCTTGGCCTTGGTGCAGGCCGCCAGGAAGCGGTTGTTGTGATAATTCTTCAGCGTGGTGCTCGAGGTTCCTGAAGGCGCCACGCGGTTGTCGTAGAGTTCCTCGCCATAGGCGCTGTAGCTGTCGATCGTCGGCGCCATTTCACCGTCGGTCATGAAGATGATATGACGGCTGACCGACGGAAACTTGACGGGATCAGCGTTGACATTGGACTGGAAGAGCCCGGTCGGGCTCGCCAGACGGGCGCCCCAGATCATACCGATATCGTGATAGGTGCTGCCCGACGCCACCAGCGTGTTGACATAGGTTTCGAGCCAGGTCGGCACGACTGTCGGAGCCGAGGTGTCGACATCGGTGAAGAGCATCGCACGCGGCGGGCACTGCGAGCTTTCGCGGCCGTAGCCATTGGGAATAGTGGAAGAGGTAACGGAAGCCACGTTGGTGGAGCCACGATACCACAGCAGATCGTTTTCGTAGATCTTCCAGCGGGTATCATCGTCCGTCGGCACGGAATCGATGTCGAGGTCGGTCGCCCCGCTCGGCACCGGATTCATTGCGAGGTTCTGGACAGTCTTGCGCTCTTCGATGCAGCCGTCCCACTTGGTGTTGGTGGTGGTGAGCCCGGTCACGCCGGTGGTGCCGTTGAGGGCTGCCAGCGAGGGCATGTCGTAGGTGCCTTCGTTGGGCACCGTTGCGGTCGCCGAGATGTTCGTGACCACGGGCACGTTGCCCATGCCCTTGAACGCGGCCATGTTGATCGTCGCGGCCTGGAAGGTCCAGTTGGTGAACTGATAGCGCGTGGCATAGGTCGTCGTCGTCACCGACTTGTTGCGAACGCAGGTACCTGTCGTGGCATTTTTGCCGCTGTCCTTGGTCCACGACCTGTATGAATAAGTCGTCCGGACGGTATCTGCAGGGGCTGGACCGCCGGTGTCCACGGGATTGCCGCCCGCGCTGGGATAGGCGTTGACGCCGTAGTTGTTGCAATCCGTCTGCGTGATGCTCGATCCGAACGTTTCTGTAGTCGCCACAGGCGAGCCGGCCGTGGGGACAAAGACCTTGGTCTTGAAGTTCGCGAGCGCCGTCTGGAACGGCTGGGTGTTGGCGAAATAGCTCGTCGGCATCTGCCCGGCGGCGATGATGCCACCCATGTTCACCGTTGCCGTATAGGGCACGAACCCGAAGCGGATGCGCGTATTGGTCTTGTCGACCACCGCAGCGGCAACGGTCTTGTAGAAATCGCGGAGCGCCTGGCGCAGGCCAATGATCTTGGACGTGCTGCTGCTATTGCAGTTCGACCCGTCCGGATTGCAGGCCATCGAGCCGGTGGTATCGAGCACGAACATCACGTCTGCGCTCGCCATCTGCAGTTCGGCGCTGCACGCAACCGTCAGTGTGATCGACTTGAAGCCGAAAATACCCATGATCACCGTGGGCATGACCGTCGATGCAGTCCCGCTCACCGCGCCGGTGCCGGATGAGGCCGTGGTGAAGTTTACGCTCTGGGAATTGGTGGCGGACGGGTTGAAGTTGAAGTTGAACATCTTGTTCGCCTTCGCCGTCTCCGTGGTCCCGTAAGTGCCCGTGGTCGCCATGGCCTTGCGGCCTGCCAGCACGCCCGCATCACAAGCATTCTGCAGGCTGGTCTTGGTCATGTAGGCGCGCGCCATATCGGTGCCGCTGCCTGCGAGGCTGACAAGGAGAATGATCGTGGCAAGGACAATGCCCAGCGTGTTGCCTGCCGTATCGCGCAGCAGGCTCCCGATCAGTGATCGCATCGAGGCGCGGAACTGGCCTCCCGTTGCTTTCGACCGACGCGGCATGTGGCGACATTCCTCCAACAGACTGGCCGAGCCCGGAGCCCGGGGGTCTTTCGCGATAGGACGCAACGCCGCCGCAAATGGCGGATCGCGGGCACGAGAATGACCCAAGCTCCGTCCATGCAGGCAAATCGCCTTCCAAATCGTAAATTTGCGGAAAAATTTGCCACGGGAAGACTACGCAGGAAGCGCTGATGCCGCAGGATCGATGGTAAATGGGGTGGTAGCTCTCGGCCCGCGACGAGGCCGCCGGCGCGTTCGATGGGGCCGGGGCTGCATCAAAGACGCTTCACCAGACAATTGGAATGCACACGACAATTCGCATTCACTGCCGGGTTCGCAGGCCTCACCCCGGAAGTATTGATTGCTGGCTTTCGGTCACTGTTTGCCAGCCCGATCGCTGTTCGAGGACTTACCATGCGACCAAATAGACCTACGACTCCTGGCCAAAATGGATGTATTGTTCCGATCATGGGGGGAGGTGCACTGTTGTGCTTGGCGTTGCTGTTCACGCGAGGGGGTACAAGCGCCTTGTGGCAGCCGTTTCGGGTGCATTGATCGCCAGCCCGGGCGGGGCCTCGGCGCAGCCCGTCGGTGCCGAAAGCGAGCCAGGCCTTGCAGCGGCCTCCGATGAACAGCCGGACACGCCGATCCTCGTCACGGGGCTGCGCTCCACCCTGCTCGAAGCACTGGAGCGCCGGCGCCGGTCGCCGGAGTTGATCGAGACACTGGCACTGGATGACATTGCGAGGACATCCGGCGCGAACATCGCCGAGACGCTGGACCGCCTGCCCGGCGTGCGGCTGGGCCGTGATATCACCGGCGAAGGCGTGCAGCTTTCGATCCGGGGGCTGGGATCGGAGTTCGCGCGGGTCCTGCTCAATGGCGCGTCGCTGCAGGTGGCCTCCGATGGCGGCACCAATGGCGGATCGCGCGGACGCGGGGTTGATCTCGATATCCTGCCCTCGGAATTCTTTGCCCGGGGCGATGTGCTGCTGGCGGCTTCGGCGGGGATGCCCGAAGGCGGGATCAACGGCACGCTGGACTTGCGGACCCTGCGGCCTTCCGACCGACCGGGCCTGACCATCACGCTGAGCGGGCAGGCGCAATACAGCGCCGCGAACCGGAAAACTTCGCCGCGCGGCACGGCGATCGCCAGCTGGGCGGGCAGGCGGATCGGCGTGCTGGCAGGCGTTTCGGTGCTGGAAGCAAGCCAGCGGCTCGACGGGTTCGAGACGATCGGCTGGACCGATGCCAATGTGCCCGCCTGCGGACCAGACTGCCGGCTCCCCGGCGATAGCGGCAACGGCTTCAGCTATGCCTCGGTCGTGCCTGCCAATGCAGGGCACGGCCTCAACGCCGGCGATCAGGTCGACCTCGTCGCGACGTCCGGCCTGTCGCTCCCACAGATCAGCGCGGCCCTGCTCCCGCGTCTCGCGCGCCAGCTTGCGCTAAGCGGCAAGCGGCGGCGAACGGCGGCCATGGCTTCCATCGAATGGCAACCGGCGGACCGCATCCATCTCGTGCTCGATGGACTCTATGCCCACGCGGCGCGGCGGTATGAGCGGCTCGGCATGCAGTGGTATGTCCGCAATTCCGGGCCGGGCAAGACGCCGCAATCGACCGGTGGCATGGTGCCCATCGGGCTCACGGTCGATGCCAACAATGTGGTCACCTCGGGGCTCTTCGCCAATTCCGCCTTCCTCGCCGAGGAGACGCTGACCGATCAGGACACCCGCTTTCACGCGCTGGGCGGGGCGCTTTCGTGGCAGGCGGCAAAGCATCTGCGGATCGAGGCGCAAGCCCGCCTCAACCGCAGCACCTTCGGGCGCGAGCAGCCGACCTTCCTGTTCCAGACGCCGATGCAATCGGGGATCGACCTGCGCTTCGACAATCGGAGCAATCCGCGCCAGCCGGTGATCACCACCAACCGCGATCTCGGCGAGCCGGGGCTCGGCTGGCAGTGGTCGCGGCTCAACATCCAGAACATCGCGCGCGAGACACAGACTGACAGCGCGCGGCTCGACATGGTGCTCGGAGGCGAAGGGCTGAACCTGAAGATCGGAGGGGCCTACGATCTGGCGCGGCGCAGGATCCGCTCCTTTGACAACAGCGCAGCGTATCAGCTTGCGGTCTGCGGCGTGAACTGTGCGGGGAAGGACGGCAGCGTGCCCAATGCCGCGCTCGAAGGCCTTCTGCGGCGCGCGCCGATCGGCGATTTCGCCCGCCTCGCCAAAGGCCCGGTGGGATACACCAGTTTCATTGCGCCCGATTTCGCCGCGCTGAAGCAGGCGACCGGCTATCAGGCCTTCAGCGCTGCCGCACCGCTCGCGACGACACAGGTCGGCGGCAATCCGCCGGGCGATATCGGCGAGCGCGTCCTTGCCGCCTATGGCGAGGCCAATGGCCGGTTCACGGTGCTGGGGCGCGAGGTCGCGTTGAGTCTCGGGCTGCGCGGTGTCGATACGCGGCAGACCGTGACGGGCGTGGCGCTGCTGGACGGCAAGGTTGTCGAGATCCCGGCGCAGCGGCGCTACGGGAACTGGCTCCCCTCCGCTAATATCCGCGCCGCGCTGACCCGGCGCCTGACGCTGCGGTTTGCCTTCGCGCGGACGCTGACCCGGCCCGATCCCGCGCTGCTGCTGCCGAGCACGGTCTTCACCGATTCCTCCGCCCAGATTGCGGCGGCAGGCAATCCCGGCCTCCGGCCTTATACCTCGAGCAACTTCGATCTGGGGTTGGAATGGGCGACCGGCGGCATCGGCTCGGTCCGCCTCGCCGCGTTCTCGCGCAGCATCGACGGGTTTACGGTGGTGCAATCGGAGCAGGTTGCTTTCGCCTCGCTCGGCATTCCTTTTGCCGCGCTTTCATCGACCCAGCAGAATGTGCTGAGCGACCGCTCGTTCCAGACGGGTGTGCCGGTGGCACAATTGCCGGTCTCGCTCACCCGCCCGGTCAATCTGGAGAGCCTGCTGATCCGGGGGCTCGACTTCGCCTGGACCCAGCCGCTGGACCGGCTGCTGGCGGGCGTGGGCCTGACAGTCACGGCAAGCTGGCTCGACCAGCGCTCGGCCACCGGCCTTGTCGCGCCGGGCGTGCCGCGCTGGTCGGCTTCGGGCGAGCTGTTCTACGAACGCGGCCCGGTTTCGGCGAGTGCGCGCTACGACTGGACCGGGCGGTTCATCGCCGCCAATGGCCCGCTCAACGGGCTCGACCTTGCGCAATACGCCGATCCGCGCGGACAGCTCGATCTTTCGCTGATCTACCGCGTGCCGAAAAGCGCCGGGCGTTTCCAGTTCACCGTCAGCGCGCTCAACATCACCAACACACCGCTGCGCACCACGCTGGGCTACGCCAATGCGGCGTTCGCGGTCTATTATCCGGGGCCGCAATATATGCTCGGTTTCGGCGCGCGCTATTGAGCGTTCAGAACTTGAAGGCGGTTTCGAGACCGGCCATGCCGATGGTCCGCGAAGGCCCCGTATCGCGCAGGAAGGCACCCGGCGTGAACAGCGAGAGCGAGGCGCTGCAGGAGAGTGTGGGGTTGATCTGCCAGCTCGCGACAACCTCGACCTGATTACCGATATGCCGCGCCTTGCTGCCGCTGGAAGCGCGGATCAACTGGCCAGGTATGTCATAGATGCCGTCGCCCGTCGTCTCGCGCCAGAAGGCTGCTCCGGAAAGTTCGAGGCTCACGTTGCGGGCGATGGTCACATCAATGCTGGGGTGCAGGTTGATGATGTTGCGCGGCCCGATCGGGGTGAGTTCGCCGAAATAGCGGCCCTTGGGAAACAGGGCATTGAAGGTGCCGAGCGTGCCATCCTGCGGATCGCGATCCCCGCTTGCCACATTGGCGCGCAGGCGCAGGCGCGGCTGGAAGCGCAGGTGCGGAAAGCTGAGCGCCGTCTCGGTCGCCTGCGACCAGGCCCGGATGCGCTTGCCGGCAAATGTTCCGCGCTGGATCATCGTTTCCCAGTTCCATGAAAGCCGCCCGCGCTTGCCGAAAAGGCGCAGGCCGAAGGTGTCGCGCGCCTCGCCGCCCGTCACCCCGCCGAAGCGCGCGGCGTGGTTGCGATAGCCCAGCCAATAGAGATCGGCGCTGGCCCCGCCCCCAAGCGCCGCCGTGGCATAGATGCCATCGAGCCGCCGCGTATCGGAGGTGCGATCATCAAAATCGCCCAGACCCACCTGCACCGGCCGAACATGGAAGGCATCGAGCCGGAAGCGGCCCTGGCTGGCAATCACGCGCACGCCATCGAAGGCTTGCGGGATATTGGGCCCATAGCGCAGCCCGACCAGCCGTTCCGAGCCGAGCCCGATCAGGCCGCGGCCCCCGCGCAGGGTGATCGATCCCTCCCCCGGCAGGGCAAGGCGCAGATCGGCAAAGCCCTGCAACAGATCGACGCCCGTCTCGTCCGCCTGCCCCTTGCGTCCGGAAAGGCCCCGGACATAGCCGGCGATCGGCTGGACAAAGGCCCGCACCGGCCCGGCCTGCAGATCAACATAGGGCATCGCGCGCAGCCAGAGGTAGCCCATATCCGGATCATCCCCCCACAGCGGGTTGTCGAAGCCTTCGTAGCGCGCGCGCAGTTCCAGCCCGAAGGTGGCATGGGCCGCGCCCGCATCGTCGAGCTTCAGGTATTTGAGCCCCTCGAGCCCGGGCTTGCCCGCATTGGCCGACCAGTCTTCGTCGTAGCGCAGGTTGGTGCGTTGGGGCGGCTCGGCGTGGGCGGGCGTGGCTGCCAGCAGCGCCGCCGATCCGACCGCCGCACGCAGGACCAGCCGCAGCCTCACCGCTTGAGGTCTGCCATCAATGGGTGACGCGCGAACACCAGCGTGCCGACCAGCACCAGCGCCGCCGTCAACGCGAGTGTGGCGGCGAGGCCGGCATGAAGGACCAGCAGCGCGCCCACCACGGCACCGGCGAAGATCGCCACGACGGCACCGAGGCGAGCAGGGAGGTTCGGCGACGGCCCCGCCGCCAGCCGCGAATCCGAAGCGATGCCGGTGATCGTCAGTGTGAGCACCGTCGTCGTGAGATCGGGCACCTTCAGCTGGCGCACCACCGCGTTGCGAAAGCCCATTGCGGCGGACACGAGCGCAAGGATCGTTGCCAGCTTCCACAGCGGCTCGCCGCGGGCGATGTCGAACCGGGCGGCGACCAGCGCGGCGAGGAGGAGCAGCACGGTTTCGATGCCGGCAGCGACCACCAGCCAATCGCGCAGCAGGTGCGAACCGCGCGTGCGCCAGATGCGCCCCGCCACCATCGCGCCGCCAATGAACGCGGCCAGCGCCACGATGAACGGCAGCGGCGAGAAGCCCGGAGCGCCGGCCACTGCAAAGGCCAGGAACACCACATTGCCGGTCATGTTCGCGGTGAACACCTTGCCGAGGCACAGGATACTCGCCGCATCGAGCATGCCGGTCGTTGCAGAGAGCAGGAGCAGCAATCGCAGCAGCGGGGCGGGGGTCTTGAGTGAGACGGTGGGCTGGCTGGCCATGGTGCTAGAGCCGCCCCTCACGCCGGGCATGTTCGGCCACCAGCGCCGCGAGGATGAAGCCGCCGATCAGGCCAAGATGCTCGAAGAAGGCATTGGTAGCGGCGAAGCGCGCCGGGCCGGCCATGGTCCAGAAGGCATTGGCCTTGATCGCGGCCAGCAGCGTGAACACGCCGAGCATACCCGCCCCCAGCCAGACCAGCCGCCCGGTGAGGATCAGCAGCGGCCCCGCTATCTCGACCGCGATGGTGAGCGCAGCCCACAGCGCAGGCGGGCTCATCCCGAAATGCGCCTGCTCGGCAACCGCGCCCGGCCAGTCGGTCAGTTTGGCAAGAGCGCCCACCGCGTAGGCACCCACCAGCAGCAGCCGGGCGGCAAACCACACCGGCGGCCAATCGAGCAGCGCGTGGACCGCGCGCGGTTCGGGATCCATCATGTCAGACCGCCCAGCACCCGCAGCCGAGCGCGCCCCAGAAACCCTGCACATTGGCTGCCGGCGCTGCGGCACCCAGTGCGCGGGCATGATCGTGGCCGTGGACCTGGCAGGCCGAGGCGCAGCCGCAGGCAGCTGCCAGCTTGGCAGCGGTTTCCGGTTCGCGGTGATAGCCGCCAACGGTCCGCACCGGCGACCAGTCCGGCATCGGCGGCGGCAGCGCAGGGGCAAGCCCGGTGAAACTGCCCTCACCATGCACCACGCGGCCGCCCAGCAGCGTCAGCACCGAACGGATATGGGCGATTTCATGCTCGGGCACGGCGAAGTAATCAGCCGAGAGCAGGACGAGATCGGCGAGCTGCCCGGCCTTGATCTGGCCCTTCTTGCCCGTTTCGCTGGAAAACCAGGTGTTCTCGTGCGTCCACATTGCCAGCGCCTTTTCGCGGCTCACGCGGTTGGCGCCGGGATAGAGCGAGAGGCCGCCCACCGTCCGCCCGGTGACGAGCCACGAGAGCGAAACCCAGGGATTGTAGCTTGCCACCCGCGTCGCATCGGTGCCCGCGCCGACGGGGAGGCCTGCCGCAATCATCCGCGCGATCGGCGGGGTGCGCTCGGCAGCGCGGCGGCCATAGCGCTCGACGAAGTATTCGCCCTGATAGGCCATGCGGTGCTGCACCGCGATCCCGCCGCCGAGCGCGGCGATGCGGTCGATGTTGCGGTCGCTGATGGTCTCCGCATGGTCGAAGAACCAGTTGATCCCGGCGAGCGGAATGTCGCGGTTGACCTTCTCGTAGACATCGAGCGCGCGGCCGATGGTCTCGTCGTAGGTCGCGTGGAGCCGCCAGGGCCACCGGTGCTCAGCCAGCAGGCGGATCACCGGTTCGAGATCGCCTTCCATATGGGGCGGCATGTCAGGCCGCTCGACGCGGAAATCCTCGAAATCGGCTGCGGAGTACACGAGCATCTCGCCCGCGCCGTTGTGGCGATAGGTGTCGTCGCCCTGCCCCGGGCTGACCTGCTTCACCCAGCCGGCAAAGTCCGCCAGCTCCTCCTTCGGCTTCTGCGTGAAGAGGTTGTAGCTGATCCGCACGGTCATCTGCCCGTCCGCATGGAGCTTTTCGATCACGCGGTAGTCGTCGGGATAGTTCTGGAAGCCGCCGCCCGCATCGATCACGCTGGTGACACCGAGCGAATTGACCTCGCGCATGAAGTGGCGGGTGGAATTGATCTGGTAGTCCTCGGGCAGCTTCGGCCCTTTGGCGAGCGTTGAATAGAGGATCGTCGCGTTGGGCTGGGCCAGCAGCAGCCCGGTGGGATTGCCAGCGGCGTCGCGCACGATCTCGCCGCCCGGCGGGTTCGGCGTATCCTTGCCATAGCCGACCACGCGCAGCGCCGCAGCATTGAGCAGCGCGCGGTCATAGAGGTGGAGGATGAACACCGGCGTATCGGGGGCGACCGCGTTGAGCTCGGCGAGCGTGGGCAGGCGCTTCTCCGCGAACTGGTGCTCGGTAAAGCCACCGACGACGCGCACCCATTGCGGCGCAGGCGTGCGGTCGACCTGCGCCTTCAGCATGGCCATCGCGTCCGCCAGCGTCGGCACGCCGTCCCAGCGCAGCTCCATGTTGAAGTTCAGCCCGCCGCGAATGATGTGCATGTGGCTGTCGATGAGGCCGGGGATCAGCCGCCGTCCGCCCGCGTCGATCAGGGTCGCCTCGGGCGCGGCGGCGCGGACTTCGGCCTCGCTGCCCACGGCGAGGATGCGCCCATCGCGGATCGCCACCGCCTCGGCGCGCGGATTGGCGCGATCGAGCGTGGTGATGAGCGCGTTGTGGATGATGAGATCGTCGGTCATCGGTGCAGTCCTCATGGACGCGGCTCGCAGGCGGCCGGGCAGAAGCGAGAGCGCAGCCGTGCCGGCAAGGCCGGAGAGCGTGCCGCGCCGGGTCGCGCTCATGGCTGGTGCGGTTCGGCGGAGGAAGAAGGCGCCGCAGCAGGTGGCAATCCCGTCACCCGCGCGGCGCAGTTGGTCCTCCAGAAAGAAGCGACCTCCTGCCCATGCCATACCCGTATCGCCAGCGGCACAGCCTGTTCGCCCAGCAACATGCCGAGCAATCCGAGCAGCGCGATCGCGGGAGGGGCAGGCGATCGCGTACCGAGCAGGCTGTAGATCGCGCCGACAAGCAGCCCGATGCCTAGAGCGACAAGATAGGGTTTCATGGGCAGGAGGTCTCCCGGTCAGGCCTGCGGGCGGGTTCAGTGCCCTGCCGGGTGGGGTGCCTCATGCGGGAATGTCCCGCGCTGGGGGGCTTTGTGGACCATGGTGTAGGCGTAATCGACGCCCATGCCGTAGGCACCGAAGTGCTCGCGCACGATGTCCATCACGCCGTTGTAGGTATCCCGGTGCGCCCAGTCGCGCTGGAGTTCGAGCAGCGCGTTGATCGTGGTCAGCGGGTGCGCACCGGCCTGCTCCATGCGCCGGATCGCGGCCTCGTGCGCTTCAAGCGACGTACCGCCTGAGGCGTCGGTCACGAAATAGATCTCGAAGCCTTCCTCGATCGCGCAGAGTGTGGGGAAGAGCAGGCAGGCCTCGGTCCACAGCGCGGCGATCACCAGTTTCTTGCGCCCGCTGGCCTTCACTTGCGCGACGAGCTCGTCCGAATCCCACGAGTTCATCGAAGTCCGCTCGATCGGCTTCTGCTGCACCACGTCCATCAGTTCGGGCCAGATATAGCCCGAGAAGGCCTCGGTCTCGACCGCGGTAATGATCGTGGGGACGCCGAACAGCTTGGCTGCCTTGGCGAGCGCGACGGTGTTGTTCTTGAGCAGCTGGCGATCGATGCTGGTGACGCCGAACGCCATCTGCGGCTGGTGATCGATGAAGATGAACAGCGTGTCGTCGGCGTTGATCAGTTTCTGAGATCGGAAGGACATGGGATGCTCCTTTCGGGAGAGGGTTGGTCCGGTTCAGTGCGCCTGGAGATGCGCTTCGAGGAACCAGAGCTGCTTGTCGGTCTCGCGCGAGATCTGGGTAAACAGGTCTGCGGTATCGGCATCGCCCGCGAGGCTGGCCTGATCGATGGCATCACGCGCCGCCTTTCCGAAGGCACCGAGGCTGGCGGACAGCGCCTTGAGGTGCGCCTCGCCGCCACTCGCCTCGATCGGATAGCCATAAAGCGTGGAATTGGCGGCGGTCGTCGCGATGCGGCCATCGGCGACGTGGCCGAGCGTGGTGATCCGCTCTGCCAGCATGTCCACGAAATCCTCGATCTCGCCGTGGAGGCGGTCGAACAGTTCGTGGAGCTGGAGGAAGTGCGGGCCCTTCACGTTCCAGTGCGCCTGCTTGGCCTGCGCTTCGAGATCGAGCGCATCGGACAGGCGGGCCTGCAGCAGCCCGCAGGCCTGCTTGCGGACATGCTCGGAGAGGTCGAGGCGGCTGATGTAGCTCATGTCCGCCTCACGCCTTGAAGAACGCAAGGAGATCGGCATTGATCACGTCGGGATGCGTGGACGCCATGCCATGCGGCAGCCCCGGATAGGTCTTGAGCGTGCCCTTCTTCACAAGCTTGATCGCAAGCTGCGCGGAATCGGCAATCGGCACGATCTGGTCGTCCTCGCCGTGCATGATCAGCACCGGCACCTGGATCGCCTTGAGATCCTCGGTGAAATCGGTTTCCGAGAAGGCCTTGATGCAATCATAGTGCGCCTTGGCACCGCCCATCATGCCCTGCCGCCACCAGTTGTCGATCAGCCCTTCGCTGACCTTCGCGCCCGGCCGGTTGAAGCCGTAGAACGGCCCTGTCGGCACATCGCGGAAGAACTGCGCGCGATTGGAGACAAGCGCCGCGCGGAAGCCGTCGAACACCTCCATCGGCAGGCCGCCGGGGTTGGCCGGGGTCTTGAGCATGATCGGCGGGACAGCGCCGATCAGCACCGCCTTGGCAACACGCCCGGCCCGGGCACGTGCGACATAATGCGCCACTTCGCCGCCGCCGGTCGAATGGCCGACATGGATCGCATTTCTGAGATCGAGATGATCGGTCAGCGCCGCGACATCGGCGGCGTAAGTGTCCATCTCGTTGCCGGTATCGGTCTGGGTCGAGCGGCCATGCCCGCGCCGGTCGTGCGCGATCACGCGGTAGCCATGGAGCAGGAAGAACATCATCTGGTTGTCCCAGTCGTCCGCGCTCAGCGGCCAGCCATGATGGAACACGATTGCCTGCGCATCGCGGGGGCCCCAGTCCTTGTAGAAGATGGACGTGCCGTCCTTGGTGGTCACGGTACCCATGGTGCGGTCTCCTGATGTGGGGGGTGTGGTGGTAGCGGCGGCCAGCGCAGGGCCCGGTAGGGTCGCAAGGATCGCTCCGGCCGATGTGGCCGCCATGAAATCCCGGCGGCGGAGCGCGGGGCCTGCGGCTGGTGCCTGGTCGTCGGTCACGGCGTGTTCTCCCCTGCTCAAATCCGCTGTGAGAGTGCGCTTCCCGTGCCCAGCCGGGAACACCCGGACGGGGGCACGTGCCGCCCACTTTCGAGTGGGTTTCAAGCCCTTGCGCGGCATGATATTTCAGCAGGACCGAATGCGAGCGAACGGCATCCGCATTTGGCCCAGTCCTTTCCGGAGCCCGACATGCCTGCCGCGCCTGCCATGCCGATCCGCATCCTGATCGCCGACGATCACCCCATCCTGCGCGAGGGCGTGGGCTCGGTGATCGCGCTGCAGGATGACATGGTGATCGCCGGAGAGGCGGAGACCGGCGTGGACGCGGTGCGGCTGTTCCGCGAACTTCGGCCCGATATCGTGCTGATGGACCTGCGCATGCCCGAGATGGGCGGTGTGGAGGCCATCGGGGCGATCCGCGCCGAAGCACCCGATGCACGGATCATCGTGCTGACGACCTATTCGGGCGATGCCAAGGCGCTGGAAGCGATGCGTGCCGGCGCATCGGGCTTCCTCCTCAAGAGCAGCCTGCGCCGCGAGCTGCTCAGTGCGATCCGCACGGTTCACAAGGGCCAGCGCCATCTGCACCCCGATGTGGCGCATGAGATCGCGCTCCACGCCATTCAGGATGCGCTGAGCGCGCGCGAGGTCGAGATCCTGCAAATGATCGCGGGCGGCCAGTCCAACAAGCAGGTTGCCTGGCGGCTTGGCGTCGCCGAGGAAACGGTCAAGTCGAACATCAAGAGCATCTTTTCCAAGCTCAATGTCAGCGATCGCACCCATGCGGTGACCACCGCCGCGCGACGGGGCATCATTGAGCTTTAGCAGTTGCCTGCCGCGCCGGGGGGCGATGGCCTGCAGGTTGGTGGTTCAGTGCCTCGCGGCCCTGATCCTCCTGATCGGCGCGCGTGCATCGGCGAATGACCGGGATGCCTTGCAGGGTTTCCGGATCACGCATTGGTCGCTGGAAGAAGGTGCCCCCAGCCGGATCAATTCGATCACCCAGTCGGTTGACGGCATGCTCTGGATCGGCGGCGTGGACGGCCTGTTCCGGTTTGACGGCGTCACGTTCGAGCAAGTCGAGGATGGGCAGCGGCTGGTGGTTTCGCAGGTCCTGGCCGCGCGCAATGGCGATGTCTGGATCGGGCTGGCGCGCGGACAGGGCCTGCTCGTCTGGCGGCAGGGCCGGCTCCGACCTTCAGGCATGCCCAATCCCTCGCGCGAGGTGAACGATATCGTGGAAGGCCCCGATGGGGCGATCTGGGTCGCTCGCGGTGGGCGCACCGTCCGCTCGCTGGCGCGGTTTTCCGGCGGCCACTGGCAAGAGTTCGACAGCGCCTCGGGCTTGCCCGAACAGCCGATCTGGAACTTGCTCTTCGCGCGCGACGGCACGCTCTGGGTCGTGCTGGAACGCACCATCTACCGCCGCCTTCCCGGCAGGCAGACGTTCGAGGCGACCGGCTTGATCGTGCCCCCGCGCGCAAGCCTCGCGCAGGATGCGAAAGGCGGTATCTGGCTTTCTGACCGGGCGGGCACGCAGCAGATCGCGCAAGGCGGATCGGAACCCATCAGAACCGGACCGCAGCACAGCCATGCCGACCCAGCGGGGGGCACACGCACCCTGTTCGACCGGCGCGGCGATCTGTGGGAAGCGACATGGAGCAGCGGCGTCGTGCGCGTCGTGGCACCGCTCAGTCCGGCTGGTCGCACCGAAGTGACCCGGCTCGACATGACGACCGGCCTGCTCTCAAACCAGACCCGCGCGATCTTTCAGGACCGGGAAGGCAATATCTGGATCGGCACCGAACTGGGGCTGAACATGCTGCGGCGGGTGCCGATCACGGTTGCGCCGGGCATTCCGGTCAATTCGGCCAACACGTACCGGCTCACTGTGGACCAGGCCGGAGTGGTCTATGCCGCCGAAGGCAGCGGAATCTACCGGATCGCGCCGGGAGCGGATCCCGTCCGGATCCTTGCCACCCAGGACGCGGTCGAGGCGCTTTGTCCCGCGCGGGCCGGTGGTATCTGGGCCGTGCTGGCAGACAAGGTCGTTCGGCTGGATGCCAAGGAAGACAGCGGCACGCGCAGGGCCAAGCATGCGACGTTCACCGCGCAGGCCTGCGCCGAAGATGCCGCTGGCAGGTTGTGGTTGCCGGCGCTCGATCACGGTCTTTTCGTGCTCGAAGCAGGGCGCTGGCACGCTTGGCCGGGGCTTGGTCCCAACACCGGCGTTCCCAGCAATGCCGCGCTGCTGCCGGATGGACGCGCGGTGATCCAGTTCCGCGCCGGGGCGCCGCGCGGCCCCACGCCGTTCCTCGCGCTCGACAATCGCGCGGTGGCGAGCGGCGGCATCGAGGGTCTGTTGCGGGCGCAGGGCACGCTGCTCGTCAGCGGCTCTGCAGGCCTGTCCGCGCCGTTCCTGCCCGGCCCGCCGCTGCTGGACAAGCAGCGCTATCCCTGGGCGGCTTCGCTCAACGGGCTTGCGCAAGGGCGTGGCGGCGAAAGCTGGGGCATCGGCGATATGGGCATCGTGCGCCTGCGTTCCGCCGATGTGGCGCATGCCCTCGCCCGGCCCGGCGCTCCGGTTTCCGCGCGCGTGTTCGATTTCCGCGATGGGCTCAACAGCTTCGTCCAGAAAGGGGGGGGCGATCAGGTCGTGATCGGCGGCGACGGGCGGGTGTGGTTCGCCACCCGGCGCAACATCCTCTTCATCGATCCCGCTGCCATCACCGCCAATACCCTGCCGCCGACCGTGCTGGTGCGCGATATCATGGCCAAGGGGCTACGCCTCGCTGCGACCGGCGGAATGGTGCTTCCGGCCGGCACGACGCGGATCGAGATCGGCTATACCGCAACCAGCCTTGCGGTGCCCCAGCGGGTTCGGTTCCGCTACCGGCTGCTCGGCGCGGATGCGGCATGGACCAGCGTGCGCAACGTGCGCGAAGCCGTGTTCGCCGATCTCCGCCCCGGCGACTACACCTTCGAAGTGCTCGCGGCCAACGAGGACGGAGTGTGGAGCCCCACCCCCTTGCGCCTCTCCTTCACCATTGCCCGCGCCTGGCACCAGACCTGGTGGTTCACGGTCCTTGCCGCCCTCGCCATCTGCGGCGGGCTCTATGCCCTGTTCAGCTTGCGCCTCAGCCAGGTGAGCGGCCAGATCCGGGACCGCATGCTGGAGCGCAACCGCGAGCGCGAGCGCATCGCGCGAGAACTCCACGATACGATGATCCAGGGCGTGCAGGGCCTGATCCTGCGCTTTCAGGCCGTGGCAGACCGCTTCGCGCACGATGCCGATGCGCAGGCGATCCTGGTCCCCGCGCTGGACCGTGCCGAGGAAATGCTGGTGGAGGGCCGCGACCGCGTGACCGGGCTGCGCCGGATGGACGAGCGCAATATCCTGACCGAGCTCGCCCGGATTGCCGCGCAGGAAATCTACCCGGCCGGGCTGATCGGGCCGCTGCAGGTTCAGGGCAAGCCGCGCCGTCTGCTGCCCGAACTGGTCGATGAAGTGCTCGCCGTCCTCGGCGAAGCGCTCAACAACGCCGCCTGCCATTCCGAAGCCACGCGCGTCGATATCGGCGTGGTCTTCAGCCGGCTCCATTTCAGCGCCTTCGTGCGCGACAACGGCAAGGGGATCCGCCGCGACTTCGTTTCGCCGCGCGGGCGACCCGGCCACTTCGGCCTCCTCGGCATGTACGAACGCGCCCGGGCCATGAAGGCCAGACTGCGCATAGAAAGCGCCGAAGGGTTCGGAACGGAGATCCGCCTGATCGTGCCGGCCCGCTTCGCCTATCTCTCTGGCCACGCGGTCCATGCGGGCGTGGCTTCAGAACCTTGGTGACTGACGCTGAAACGAACCGAGCCGGAATCAAGAATGGTTCCTCCGAGCGCAATCATCTGGCGCCGGGGAAGACTTTGGTACTTTGTGGTCGTTCCCGCGTCACCTGTTGAGCGGCAGGGGTCGCCAAAAGCAAACGTCCGTGGGAGTGAACTTCGCCTCCATGAACAGCATGGCGGTCTGCACAAGATGAATTCCCTGGCCTAACAAAACTCAGCGACCAAAGCCTGAGCTATGGTCTGCAGGCGTAACCTACTGCGTCTGAGCCGCCTGCCGTGAAGCACAATCTGCAATCCGCGCGGCAAAGAGAAAGCGTTCGTCAATCCGCGTCCGATTGGCGCAGCCTACAGGCTCTGGTCCAGCGAAAGTGCGTGCGCATGAAGAGGTCAATCAACAGACATCAAATGCCCGCTCCGCGCGTGGTAGGAAGGGACGGCGTCGAGCGCTTCGCCGCATACGACAAGCAGCCGGTGATCAACCAACTGCGCACGTTCGGCGCGTCGCTCATCTCTGACTGTTCGGCGCAACACCGCCCAAGCCGAACGGATCGAGGACAGACCGCGTGCTGCTGAACCATGCTTGCAACATCTCGGACCTCCGCCGTACGGCGCGACGCCGGCTGCCGAAGCCGATTTTCGATTACATCGATGGCGGCGCAGAGGATGAGGTTTCGCTGAGGCGCAACAGCACGGCCTTCGATCACTACGAGTTGGTGCCCGATGTGCTGGTCGATGTGTCGCAGATCCGCACGGCGACAAGCCTGTTCGGCCAGCCGGTGCGGTTGCCCCTGCTGCTGTCGCCGACCGGCCTGACCCGCATGTTTCATCGCCAAGCCGAACTTGCCGTGGCTCGCGCGGCGTCCGATCATGGCCTGTCCTATAGCCTGTCGACCATGGGCACGACGCGCCTCGAAGACTTCGCCGCGGCCTTTGCCGGACCACGCCTTTTCCAGATCTATATCTTCCGCGACCGCGGCCTGACATCAGAGTTCGTTGCGCGCTGCAAGGCGGCAGGTTTTCACGGCCTCGTGCTCACCGTCGACACCCCGGTGGCTGGCAATCGCGAGCGCGATCGACGCAACGGGCTTTCGATCCCACCGAAGCTCAGCTGGCAATCGCTACTGAGCTTTGCGCTGCATCCGGGCTGGTCGTTGCCGGCGCTGATCGCGCCGCCATTCGATTTTCCTAATGTCAGCCACCGCGTCGGTGCGCTCTCTGGCCCTTCGGTAAGTCTGCTCGATTACATCAACGAGCAGTTCGACCCTGCCATCAGCTGGAAAGATGCCGAGTGGCTGGCGCGAGAATGGGGCGGTCCGCTGAGCATCAAGGGCGTCATGACCCCGGAAGATGCAAAGCGCGCGATAGATTCCGGCGCAACGGGTGTGATGGTGTCCAACCATGGCGGGCGTCAGCTTGATGGTGCCCCGGCGCCGGTCGACCAACTCGCCGCGATCCGCACGGCAGTGGGAACCGGTCCCGAAATCATTTGCGATGGCGGCATTCGTCGCGGTTCGGACGTGGTCAAGGCGCTCGCGCTGGGCGCGACAGCCTGCTCGATTGGCCGGCCCTACCTTTATGGACTGGCTGCCGGCGGTCAGGCTGGTGTCCACCGTGCACTGTCCATTCTCAAGGATGAGTTCGACCGCTGCCTCGCACTTATGGGGATAAATGACGTGGCCAACATTCACGCAGGGCACGTTCGGCGTTCATCGATGTAATCCGTTCCGCCGGCAGTCCGCTCGGCACCTCCTCACCGAACCTGGCCCCGGGGCGCGCGATCGGCATCGAGCAAGTGCGGCACTGCAAATCCTTGACGGTAGCGACAGGTTGTTCAGCTGCTAGATTGGTGGCCCATCCTGCACCAAGATTGGCCTGCTCCATGACTCAAACCCGCGTCATCGCCAAACTAGCAGCCGGCTCGATCGCCGGGATCTGCTCTGCAGGCGTCCGCACATTCCTGGGCGTGCCCTATGCCGCACCGCCGGTCGGCTCTGCCCGCTTTGCCGCCCCCCAGCCTGTTGCGCCGTGGAACGGCATCCGGGAAGCGGTGGTGCCCGGCCCCAGCGCGCCGCAGCGTGTTGCGCCGTTTCCGGCGCTCGACGTAGCGGCATTGGTCGGACAAGGCACAGAGCGGGGCGACGACTACCTCACCTGCAACATCTGGGCTCCCAAAGATAACGAGCCAAGGCCAGTGATGGTGTGGATCCATGGCGGCGGATTTCTGGCCGGCAGCAAGGACGCGCCTGTCCAGCAGGGCGAGAATTTTGCCCGCTCCGGAGTCGTCTGCGTTGCGATCAACTACCGCATGGGCATCGACGGTTTCCTGCCGATCCCGGGCGTTCGGACCAATCTCGGGCTGCGCGACATGATCGCCGCGCTCGAATGGGTGCGTGACAACATCGCAGCGTTCGGCGGCGATCCCGGCAACGTCACCGTGTTTGGCGAATCCGCAGGCGCAATGGCGATCGCCAACCTGATGGCGTCACCGCTCGCCAAGGGGCTTTTTCACCGCGCCATCATCCAGAGCGGACATGGCGCGATGGTCCGCAGCATTCCCATCGCGGAGCGCGTCACGACCCGCCTGGCGAAAGAGCTCGGCATTACCGCTACGCGCGAGGGGTTTGCCGGAGCGGGCATCGATGCGGTCATGGATGCGATCGAGCGCATCGCCAAGCCGGGCGCAAAGCTCGATTTGCGCGATGAGCAGGGCTACGAGCCAGTGTTCGGCATCAGCCGGTTCATCCCGGTTTTTGGCGATGATGTTCTGCCGGATCACCCGCTCGATGCACTCACGAAGGGCGCCGGCTCGGATATCGATCTGTTGATCGGCACCAATGCCGAGGAGATGAACCTCTACTGGGTGCCTACCGGCGTAAAGGCCAAACTGAACGGGTGGCTTGGTCGCATCATTGGCAAGTACCTTGCGCGCAAGGTCTTCGGCATGGCCCACGCCAAGGCGCGCGAAATCCTCGCAACCTATGGCCTGGGCGCGCGCGGAACCTCTTCCGGTGAGGTCTTTTGCCGCGCGACGAGTGATTTCGTGTTCCGCTGGCCAGCGCGGCGGTTTGCCGAAAGCCATCGCGGCCGCACACATATGTACGAATTCGACTGGCGCTCGCCCGCTTGCAGCGGCGATCTCGGCGCGTGCCATGCGCTCGATGTGCCGTTCGTGTTCAACGCGCTTGGTGCGGCGACGGGGCCGCGCGGCATAGCCGGGACCGCACCTCCACACGATCTGGCGCAGCGCATCCACGCGCTTTGGGTCGGCTTCGCGACCGATGGCAGCCTGCCGTGGGCCGAATTCGATGCGGAAACGCGGCAAGTCTACCAGCTTGCGCAAGGCAAAGCTGTCCACGAGCCACCTATGCCGGTCGCACCGTTTCTGGCCTGATCCGGAAGGAACTCCCAGCGATGTATCTCGATCGATTCCGGCTCGATGGCAAAATCGCGTTCGTCACCGGCGGCGCCCAAGGCATCGGCCTGTGCATAGCCGAAGCGCTGGCCGAGGCCGGCGCGAATGTCACGATCGGCGACCGGGACGAAGCGGCGCTGGCGGATGCTTGGAGGGTGCTCGCCGCAAAAGGGTATGAAGTCGGTCACGTGGTCCTTGATGTGACCGATCCCGCTGCTGTCACGCGCGTCGCCGACGACCTCGTGGATCAGGCCGGCCGCATCGACATTCTGGTCAACAACGCCGGCATTGCACGCAGCGATACCCCGGCCGAGGACGTGACCGACGAGCACTGGCGCACTGTGCTCGACGTCAATCTGAATGGCACGTTCTGGTGCGCCCGTGCGTTCGGTCGGCACATGTTGGCAGCCGGGTCCGGCAGCATCGTCAACGTGGGATCGATGTCCGGGTTTATCGTCAACCGGCCGCAGCCGCAAAGCTACTACAACGCTTCCAAGGCGGCGGTGCACCAGCTGACCCGTAGCCTCGCCGCCGAGTGGGCCGGCCGCGGCGTGCGTGTCAACGCGGTGGCGCCGACCTACATCGCCACCCCGCTCAACGCCTTTGCCGATCGGACCAGCGAGATGTACCGCCGATGGATCGACGGAACGCCGCAGGGCCGGCTGGGCGAGCCGGAGGAAGTTGCCGCCGTCGTGCTGTTTCTGGCATCGGAGGCAGCCAGCCTGATGACCGGGAGCGTGGTGCTCGCCGATGGCGGATACACCTGCTGGTAACAGCGCCTGTTCCGCGCGGCCAACTGAGCGTGCCGATCAGCACAGCCTCGAACCTTTCAGATAGGTCACCTTTCCGATAGGTCGGACGGATCACCATGACCGGGCGCGTCCATGCCCGGCATAGCGGGGAGAGGAACCCACATGCGCCTGATCTCGATCCTTGCGGCAGGGTCCGCCCCACGCGCCATGGCGGCCGCCGTGGCCGCACTTGCCATCACCACTGCCTTGCCGGCACACGCTGCGGATGCGGCACCGCAAGGCGCCGCCTCGACCGATGGGACTTCCGCCGATGACGGCGCCATCGTCGTCACCGCACGCAAGCGCACCGAGACGCTGCTGGATGTGCCGGTCGCCGCGACTGCGATCAGCGGCACTGTGCTGGAGAACCGCGGCATCGCCAACGTGCGCGAAGCCGCGGCCCTTTCGCCGGGCCTCAACATCAACTCGGACGGCACCGGTCGCGCCTTCGTCGCCATTCGCGGCGTCGGCGTCACGCTCGTCCAGAGCGTCCAGCCGGGCGTCGGCCTGTTCATCGACGGAATTTATCAGCCCAACACCAGCTATCTCAACAATCCGCTTCTCGATGTGGAGCGCATTGAAGTGCTGCGCGGACCGCAAGGCACGCTCTATGGCAAGAACACCCTGGGCGGCGCGATCAACGTGATCACCCGCGCTCCGTCGAGCACGCTCGAATTCCGGGGGCAGACCAGCTTCGCCGGGCCCGACAATTCCTGGGTGGCAGCCGGTGCCCTGTCCGGGCCGATCGTGAAGGACGTGATCGAAGCCCGCATAGCCTATTCCCACCGCGAGCAGGACGGTTTCCAGACCAACAGCGTGGTCGGCGGCAAAGCCAATGCGTTCAGGAGCGACGACCTCAACGGTACGGTGCGCATCGCACCCAGCAGCGACGTGACGCTGACTATCAAGGGTTACTACGACTGGATCCACGGCGTGAACACGCCCTATTCGCGCGTCACCGGCCCGCAGGACTACCAGTACACAGTGCCGTTCAACTCGCTCAACCGCGTGACCTACCGCTACCGCGGAGTGAGCGCCCGGATCGATGCTTCGCTCAGTGCTTCGCAGAAGCTTTCGCTGATCGGCTCCTACGATGCCCGCGACGGCGATACGCCCGACGGTGAGGGTGATTTCGGTCCGCTGGACCTCGTGCGCACCGCCGGCACCGACACGCTCCGCACAAAGACGACCGAACTGCGGCTCGACAGCACGTGGAGCAGCCAGATCTCGACCCTTTTCGGGCTGTTCTACAGCAACGAGAAAACCAGCGCAGTCGCGGTCACCAAGATCAACATCTTCCCGCCCTTCCCCTTGGTCAACACCGCGACCAACGGGACGAATGCCGATACTTATGCGGCGTTTGGTACGGTGTTCTGGAAGCCGAGCACCGCGTGGGAAGTTGCGCTCGGGCTGCGCTACGATCACGAGAGCCGCCGCGCCACGGGCGGGATCAACGGCATCGAACTGCCCTCGGCCCAGATCAAGTCCAACCAGTTCGAACCGCGCCTGACGGTGACTCGGCACTGGACGAACGAGTTGATGACGTATGCCTCGGTTTCGCGCGGCTATCGCGGCGGCGGGTTCAATGCCGTTACCGCTCCACAGCGCACCTATCAGGGCGACTCCGCCTGGACTTACGAAATCGGCAGCCGCTACGTGTCCGCCGATCGCCGCGTCACCTTGTCCGGCAACGTGTTCTTCAATGATTACAAGAACTACATCGGGCTGAACTCGATCGCGCCCTCGGCCACCGGCGGTCTCGTCACTGTCGATCTCAACTCCGGCGATGTCCGCAGCTACGGCCTCGAGCTCGAAGGTTCGTTCCGTCCGCTGCCGCACTGGACGATCTCGGGCGGGCTGACGCTGATGCACGCGCGGCTGACCAATACCGACGCCTATACCGCGACAACCGGGCGGGTGCTTTCCTCCGACCGACTGACCTTCCAGCCAGACGTGAGCTTCAATCTCAACACCGATTATACCATCCCGGTCGGCCGCGACAGCGAGGTGCGCCTTTCGGCCGGGGTGATCGGCAAGGGCAAGCGGCTGGCCGGAACGCTCAATCAGACGACCCCGACGTTCCTCGACGGCTACACGCTGGTCAACGCCTCGATCGGCTTCCGCACCGGTCCGGTCGAGATCAGCGGCTTCGTGAACAACCTGTTCCAGAAGCAATACTTCGAGTCCTACATCGAGAAGACCACGCTGCAACTCGCCGGGCTTCCGGCATCCGATCTCGGCATTGCCGGCGATCGCCGCCGGTACGGCGTGCGCGCCAGCCTGAAGTTCTGATCGTGACGGCGCCCGCTCCCGCGCCCGAGCGGGCGCCGCTGCCAACCGCGTTTCTGGCGGCACTCGAGGCCCGCTTCGGTGCGAGCCTCCAGCTTGGCGAGGCGGTCAGGCGGCAGCATGGCAGCAGTGAGAGCCACTACCAGTCGATGCTGCCCGATGCCGTCGTTTACGCGCGTTCGACCGAGGACGTGGTGGCGCTGGTCCGGCTGTGCACCGCTGCCGGAGTACCGCTGGTGCCCTTCGGCGCAGGCACCTCGATCGAAGGAAATGCTGCGCCGGTCCATGGCGGGGTTTCGCTTGATTTGTCCGAGATGCGCGCGATCCGCGAAGTGAACGCCGAGGACTTTGATTGCACGGTCGAAGCAGGTGTCCGCCGCGTGCAGCTCAACGAGCACTTGCGCGATTTGGGTCTGTTCTTCCCGATCGATCCCGGCGCCAACGCCACGATCGGCGGCATGGCCTCCACACGTGCCAGCGGCACCAATGCCGTGCGCTATGGCACGATGCGTGAGGCCGTGCTGTCGCTGCGCGTGGTCACACCTGACGGCCGCGATATCCGCACCGCAACCCGCGCGCGCAAGTCTGCGGCGGGATACGACCTCACCCGGCTGTTCATTGGCTCGGAAGGCACACTCGGCATCATCACCGAAATCACGCTGCGGCTTCATCCGATCCCGGAACAGATCTCCTCGGCGGTCTGCGCTTTCGATACGCTGGCAGGCGCGGTCGATACCGTCGTTCAGTCGATCCAGATGACCGTGCCGCTGGCGCGCGTCGAGATCCTTGATGCGATGCAGATGAAGGCGGTCAACGTCTGGTCGAAGCTCTCCTACCCCGAGCTACCGACCTTGTTCTTCGAGTTCCACGGCTCGCCCACAGGCGTTGCCGAACAGGTCGCGACGGTGCGCGAGATCGCGGCGGGCAATGGTGGCGGCGAATTTGCGTGGTCGAACCTGCCTGAAGAGCGCAACCGGCTGTGGAAGGCACGACACGAGGCCTATTATGCCGCAGTAGCGCTGCGCAGCGGTGCGGTCGGCTGGGCGACCGATGTCTGCGTGCCGATCAGCCGACTTGCAGAATGCATAGCCGAAACCCGGCTGGACCTCGACCGATCCGCGATCCCTGCGACGATCCTCGGCCATGTCGGAGACGGCAATTTCCACGTGGTGTTCTCCATCGATCCGGATGCGCCAGACGAGATGGAGGAAGTCGAGGGGATCAATGCACGGCTGATCGAGCGCGCGCTTGCCATGGACGGCACGTGCACGGGCGAACATGGCATCGGGCTTGGCAAGCAGGACTGGCTGGTGCGCGAGCTGGGTGAGGACACGGTGGATCTCATGCGCACGATCAAGCGCGCGGTTGATCCGCATGACCTGTTCAACCCCGGCAAGATCTTCCAGCTCACACGACCGAGCGAGGCGTGACCAAGGTAGACCTGCCCTTGGGGGCGAACGCTGCATCCCCGTTCGGCCGAGCGCTTCCCCCGCTGCTCATCCTCGCACTGATCATGGCCACCGGCTTCACCGCGATGGGTTCGTTCGGTGTCGTGCAGGAGGGGGCGAAAGCCGAACTGCACCTCAGCGACACCGCGTTGGGGCTGATCCAGGGCCTTGGCGCCGCGATCCCTCTCGTGGTCTTCTCGATCCCCATCGGCATTATGGTCGACCGCGCGCACCGCGTGCGGCTGATCGCGGCCATGGCGATCCTGTGGACGCTCGGCACTGCCTTGACCGCGCTGGCACCGAACGTGCCGCTGCTGTTCATCGCGCGCATGCTCACCGGTATCGGCACGACCGGCGCGCTGACCGCCGCGCTGTCGCTCGGCGCAGATCTGTGCGCCGCGCCGCAGCGCGGGCGTGCGCTGCTGATCGTGAACCTGGGCAAGAGCCTCGGCGTCGCGGCGGCTTTCGGGCTTTCGGGCTGGCTTTACGGCCGGTTCGTGGGCGCGGAGATGCCGGCGTGGTTGGGCACAGGCCAGCCCTGGCGCAGCACCCACCTTGCCCTTGCGCTGCTCAGTGCGACGTTGCTCGTTCCGATCGCTGCGCTGCGTGAGCCGGAGCGGCGCGATGTCGAGGCGGGGCCGCGCGCCCCGTTTGCCACCCTGGCTCGCGAACTGCTGGCGCGATGGCGGTTTCTCGTGCCGCTGTTTGCGGGGCAGGTCGCTGTCGTGATGGCCGACGTGGCCGCCGGCGTGTGGATTGCGCCCGTGCTTTCACGCGGCTTCCACCAGCAGCCGCAGGAGTTCGGCGCATGGCTCGGTGCGGTGGTCTTCGGCGCGGGTCTTCTCGGCGCAGTGCTCGGCGGGCTGTCGGCTGACTGGGGGCAGCGCAGCGGCCGACAGGGCGGCCTGTTGATCGGCGCGGTCGTTGCCGCAGGGCTCGGCATACCAGCGGCTCTGTTTCCGATCTTGCCGACGGTTGCCGGGGTCGGCGTTGCGCTTGGCGTGCTGATCGCCTGCGGGGCGGTGACCGGTCTTGTCATCTCGGTCGCGCTCACTGTCTACATCCCCAACGAACTGCGCGGGCTTTGCATTGGCGCGTTCATCGCGGTGGCCGGTCTGCTGGGCTACGGGCTGGCCCCGCCGCTGGTGGGCTGGGTGAGCACGCTGCTCGGCGGTGAAAGTCATCTTGCCATGGCCCTGGCCCTGGTCGGGGTCGTCGTCTCCACGATTTCCTTTGCGACCTTCATCGCAGCGATGCGCAATGCGCCCAGACCGGTCGAACACCAACCTGTCTGATAGCTCTTGCCAAAAGCTATCTGACAGGTTAGCGAAGAACGCATGAGCAACCCTTTCCCCCGCAGCGTGATCGTCTCGCCGGAAATGACCACACTGCTGGGCTGCGGCAGCGTGGACGGCGTTTCGCTCCCTCCCGACTCCGCGCTTCTGGTTTTCGGTCTCAGAGACCAACCGAGCGTGCGCGTGGCCGCCGATACCACTGCCGAGCCGCTCGAAACGCCCGTCGAAGGCGAAGCAAGCGTCTCGTTTGTTGTTGCGCGCGCCGCGCTGGCACGCGTGTTCGGATGGGAACCAGACGATCTCGACGGCGAGCGCTTTCATCTGAGCTCGGATGTCCGCGCCATCGCGTTGCGCCTGTTCGATTGTGCCCTGCCAGGCGAACTGGCGCAGACCTATCGGCTGGCCAAGAGCATCGAGCTGCTCTGCGAAGTTGTGCCGCTGCTGGCCTCGGGAGAGGCGGTCCCGATCGAAGGGGCGCTGACCCGCTCTGACAGCGAACGGATCGTGGCAGCGCGCCGCCTCATCGATGAGCGCTGGTCCGAGAAGCTTACCCTCGCCGGACTTTCGCGCGCCTGCGGGATCAACCGCGCCAAGCTCACCCGCGGGTTCCGTCTGCTCTACCGGTGCACCGTGGCCGAAGCGCTCGCTGAGCGGCGGCTCGCTGAAGCCAGCCGTGCACTGCTGACCACAGACCTGCCCGTCTCGTCGATCGGCTTTGCCAGCGGATACCTCAACAACGCCAGCTTCAGCCGCGCCTTTGGCCGCCGCTACGGCGTGTCGCCGAGCGAATTTCGCAGCTGCCGGATGGCCGCCTGATGGCAACGCAGGCGGCTCCCGATCAGCGTCCGCGCGAGACGGGTGGATCGACACTGGTCCAGCGTGCGGTTGATGCGGTCAACGCGCATATCGTCGAGAATCAACTCAAGGTGGGGGACACCCTGCCGGGCGAAGGCCATTTTGCGGCCAAGCTCGGTGTCAGCCGGGCCGTAATGCGTGAGGCGTTCGGCGCGCTCGCGGCGCTGCGGCAGATCGATGTCGGCAATGGCCGGCGCCCGCGCGTGGGTGCGATCGACGGCTCGGTCATGGCGGCCTCGCTCGATCACGCGATCGCGACCGCGCAAGTCTCGATGGCCGAAATCTGGGAAGTGCGCCGCACGCTCGAACTGCGGACCGCAGAACTGGCCGCGCTGCACCGCAGCGACGCCCAGGCAGAGCAAATGCGCACGTTGGTCGATGCCATGGGCGAAGCGGGCGATGCCGGAGATATGCCCGCGCTGATCCGCCATGACATTGAATTTCACCAGTGCGTTTCAGCCGCGAGCGGCAATGCGCTGTTTCACCAGATCATCCGCTCGTTTGAAGCGATGATGAGCCTTGCCGTACCCACCGCCTGGCAGACCCGAACCAGCGTGGAGCAACGCGCCGCGATCCTGGGGCACCACCGCGCGCTGGCAACAGCGATTGGCGAACGTGATCCGGTTGCCGCCGCGATGGCGATGAACGTGCATTTCGACACGTCGATCGGTGACATGCTGCGGCAGAGTGAGCGCGGAGGCGGCTAGCCGCTCGTCGCTTCGTGGGCAATGGCCGCTGGCAGAAGCCCTTTTTGCGCAGAGTCGCGCACGGCAGATTGCAGGTCATTCAGAACCATGATCGACCTCAGGCTGCCGAGCGTGTCATCTGAGTCTTCGGACTGGCCCATTCACTGAGCAGTGCGGCACGCCGTGCTTCGGCTTCGCGCATTGCAGCCTCCTTGACTGCACCGAAGCCGCGAATATCCCGGGGCAATGAGGCCAGTGCGGTGGCAATCTCAAGGCCATCCGGGTGCAATTCGTCGCAAAGCTGGCCGATCATCGCGATATAGTCGTCGCGCCAGCGGCGCTCTGCACGGCGCTCGACCGTCCGGCCGAATGGATCGGCCCAGCTGCTGCGCACGCGCCTTGCCGACGCGAGCAGCCGGAAGGCGGTGAATACCCAAGGGCCGAACTTGCGCTTGGCTGGCCGAGCCGTGCGTGGATCCACCTTGGAGAGGAATGGCGGTGCCAGCCACACACCGATCGAGCGGCGATCCGAGAACTGCGCGGCCAGGCTGCGCGCGAAGTCCGGGTCGGCGTAGAGCCGCGCAACTTCGTATTCGTCTTTGTAGGCCATCAGCTTGAAGGCGTTCTCGGCAACCGCGCGCACGAACCTCTGCCCGGCCTCACCGTGGGGCGAAGCGGCTTGCAACGCGCGCGTGATCAGGGCCCGATAGCGATCGGCGTAACCGCGATCCTGGTAAGCGACCAACTCGGCCTCAAGCCGCTCGGCAAGGGCAGTCGTGGTCTCGGCCTCGAGCGACGGCGCTGCGAGACCCGCAACGACCTCCACTACGGGCATATCGAGGGCCGCGAGTCGCCCCCAAGCGAAAGCCCGTCGGTTGGCGGCGAGTGCCGTGCCCAGGGCGACAAGGCCGCCGTCTATCGCCTCGAGAGACAGAGGCAGCAATCCGTTTTGCCAGGCAAAGCCCACCATCATCACGTTAGCGGCCACAGTATCGCCGAACAGTCCGCGAGCGAGCGCCGATGCGCGGAGCGGGAACGCGCGGCCCGCCCGGTCTGTCAGGGTTTCGAGGATCTGCTTGGTCGGCAGTGTAGCGTCGCGATCGGTCACGACGTCGGACGTCGGCGTTTCATCGGTGTTGAGCACCACGGCCGTCCGGCCCTGCGCAAGCTTCTGCAGCCCGTCGGGAGCCGCCGCGACTGTGCTGTCGGTCGCGATCATGAGATCGACCGTGCCCTCGCCGATCCGCACCGCGTGGATCGGCTGGCTGGCAGGCGCAATCCGCACCTGGCTGACCACCGCACCGTTCTTCTGCGCCAGCCCGGTAAAGTCGAGCACCGTCGCGTTCAGCCCTTCGAGATGCGCTGCCGTCCCGATCAGTGCGCCCAAAGTCAACACGCCAAGCCCGCCGATCCCGGCGACGTAGACGTTGATCACGCCCTGCAACGCCGGGATGTCTGGAAGGGGCATCACCGGGAACCGCTCGGCCTCGATTGCCTTGAGCCGGTCGTCATCGGGTTTGCGCAACACCGGCCCGTCGATTTCGACGAAGCTTGGGCAGAAGCCCTTCACGCAGGAAAAGTCCTTGTTGCAGCTCGACTGGTTGATCTGCCGCTTGCGGCCGAAAGGCGTCTCCAGCGGCTCAACCGCGATACAGTTGGATTGCACCGAACAATCGCCACAGCCCTCGCAGACGCGCTGGTTGATAAACAAGCGGCGATCGGGATCGGCCAAAGCCTTCCGCTTGCGGCGTCTGCGCTTTTCGGCGGCGCAGGTCTGGACGTAGAGAATGGCCGTGACCCCCGGCACTTCGCGTAGTTCGCGCTGCAACGCATCCATGGCATCGCGGTGGTGGACGGTTGTTCCGGGCGCAAGGTCGCTGGCCGCACGCCAGAACTCGGGCTCGTCGCTCACCAGATGGATCGCCGCTACGCCTTCTGCTGCAAGCTGCCGCGAAATGGCGGCGGGGTTCAGGGTGCCTTCGGCGGCCTGGCCACCGGTCATCGCCACGGCATCGTTGTAGAGGATCTTGTAAGTGATCGCGGTGCCTGCCGCGACGGCAGCGCGGATCGCGAGCAGCCCTGAGTGCTGATATGTGCCGTCGCCAATATTCTGGAAGATGTGCCGTGTCCGGGAAAAGGGCGCTGCGCCGATCCACTGCGCACCTTCACCGCCCATCTGGCTGAAGGTCGCCGTTTTCAGCGCGGGCTGCGCCAATGCCATGACATGGCACCCGATACCGCCGCCCGAGATCGAGCCTTCCGGCGTTTTGGTTGACGTGCTGTGCGGACAGCCCGAGCAGAAAAAGGGCTTGCGCGCCGGAAACGGAATGACCGTGGAACTGTCGGCGCGTGCATCAAGAACCTCGATCCGCTCCGCGAGGCTTTGCTCGAGTTCGCTCCCCGCCAGACGCCGCAGCAGCGCGCGCGCCACAACCAGAGGGGAGAATTCCATGGTGGCGCGGAGCAGCGGCTGACCGGCATGATCGACCTTCCCGGTGACGCGGGGGCGCCGCTCGGCCGGACTGCGATACAGCGCGGCCTTGAGCTGATCCTCGACGATCGGCTGCTTTTCCTCGACCACAAGGATTTCGTCGAACCGCTCGGCAAATCGCATCAGGCTAGCCGTATCCAGCGGCCAGCTCATGGCCACCTTGTAGACCGACAGGCCAAGGCGTTCGAGATCGGTACTATTCAGCGCAAGGTCCTCAATCGCCTGCATCAGGTCCTGGTGGGCCTTGCCCACGGTGACCACACAGAGGCGGCGGCGACGGGGATTGTCGATCACCGGGCTATCGAGGCGGTTGAGCCCGGCCCATGCGATGGCTGCCGGCAGCCGTTCGTCAAGCAGACGCCGTTCAAGTTCGGCGCGTTGGGCGGGCCAGGCAATCCGAGGATCCCAGTTGAGGCCATGCAGCGGAACGTTGCGCTCGGGGTGCAGAAACGCCGGATAGGGATCGGGCAGTTCGAACGACGCCGCGCTTTCGACCACCTCGGCGATTGTCTTCATCGCCACCCACAGCCCGCTGAACCGTGACAACGCCAGCCCGGCCAGACCGAGCGTGAGAATTTCCGCCACGTTCGCCGGCTGGAGGACAGGCATCATCACCGATTGGAAAATGCCGTCGGTCTGGTGCGGGTACATCGAGGATTGGGCCGCATGGTCATCACCTGCAACGGCCAGCACCCCGCCCAGCGCAGATGTACCGAGCATGTTGCCTGCACGAAAGGCATCCCCCGAACGGTCGACACCGGGGCCCTTTCCGTACCAGATGCCGAACACCCCATCGACGGACGTCTCGCCAAACGCCCGGTGCATCTGGGCGCCCCATAGCGCGGTCGCGGCGAGGTCCTCGTTGAGACCGGGCTGGAAAACAATGTCGTGCGCGCCGAGGTAACGCTCGGCCTTCCACAACTGCTGGTCATAGGCCCCGAGCGGTGAGCCCCGATAGCCCGAGATCAGTCCGGCGGTGTTGTGGTCGAGATGCCGGTCGAGCCGACGCTGCATCATCGGCAGGCGCACCAGGGCCTGAATGCCGGTCATGAACGTCGGCCCCGCTTCGCCGAGATAGATACTGTCGAGATCCGTTACCCGCCGCGCCATGCCTGCTCTCCCAATAAGGCCTTCAACCTATCAGAGAGGTTGTGGTAAGTGGGACCAAAGGTGCCTGCCTGACTCCGCGATTTTGGCACGTTTGCGCTATCAAAACGGGGAATCATGGCTGAAACGCACCAAAAGCTCGACAGCCTCGATCGGCGGATCGTCAATGTCCTGCGCTCCGACGGCCGAATCAGCTGGCGCGAACTTGCCGAGCGGATCGGGCTTTCCCTGACCCCAACGTTGCGACGCGTGCGGAGGCTGGAGTCAGCCGGGATTGTCAGGGGCTATGCGGCGCAGATCGACGACGAGCGGCTCGTCAACGGGATGACAGTGTTTGTTTCGGTCACGATGGAGCGTCAGGTCGAAGACATTCTGGCGAATTTCGAGGCAACGGTTGCCACCATGCCCGAAGTCTTGGGCGGCTTCTTGATGAGCGGCGGCGCCGACTATCTGCTGCAGGTCGTTGTCACGGGCCTGGATCATTATCAGACGCTGCTGGCGCAATTGACGCGGACCAAGGGTGTTGCCCATATCCAGTCGAGTTTTGCGCTGAGACACTTTGCTCGTGGCTAGCTATCGACGGTGCCTATACGCTTTCGAAACCGTTCAAGATCTGAATTGGCTGGTGCTGCCTGCCTGGCTGATCGTTAGCGACCGCGGGCGTAGATTTCATGCCCTGACCGTGGTTCGGTCAGTGCCGTTGGCCCGGATGATATCGAACACGCTTGCGACTGGGATTGGCAAAAACAGACATTGAAGCGCCTTCTGCAGAACGGCGCGAACCGGTCGGTTGCCGCCGGACGTTGAAGCCTTCCCTTGGGACTTGTCAGTCGTTCCGAACCGCCACTTGAATGACGGCTTTCGGCGTAATCGGACATTTCGGCCACCCCAGGGTGCCGACAATGTCGTGCAGCTCGGCGGCCTAGGCACCGGCAAGAGCCATGATGACTCACTGGTTCCGTCAGGAATCTTCCGGAACCGGCGAGCGCTTGATCGGTTGAGCAAAGATGCAGCCTCATTCTGCGATGAACGACACCCTCGACTGCC
Source organism: Novosphingobium sp. FG137 (assembly GCF_057809735.1). NCBI lineage: Bacteria > Pseudomonadati > Pseudomonadota > Alphaproteobacteria > Sphingomonadales > Sphingomonadaceae > Novosphingobium > Novosphingobium sp. FG137. The sequence continues at coordinate 676,216 of NZ_JBMDKN010000002.1, forward strand.
TGATTATCGGCGGCGGCCCTGCCGGGTTGACCGCTGCCATCTACCTCGCGCGGTTCCATCTGCGTGTGCGGGTAGTTGATCGCGGCGGCGGCCGGGCGCAGTCAATTCCCAAGACGCACAATCATGCCGGCTTTCCTGACGGTGTTGTCGGGGCAGAGTTGGTTGCGAACATGGCGCAGCAGGCACGCAATTTCGGTGCCCGGATCGAATGTGGTACCGTCACCGCCCTACGCCGGGAAGCGGCCAGTTTTATAGCGACCATCGGCAATGCAGAACAGCGCGTAAGGGCTGTTCTGCTGGCAACGGGCGTGAGCAATATTGCACCGCCGGGCATGGACCAGCCGCTGCACGATCGCGCTGTCGCGGGCAATCTGCTGCGCTATTGCCCAGTGTGCGATGGCTACGAGGTGACCGACGCCGATGTCGGGGTGATCGGCACGGGTGCGCACGCGGTGCAAGAGGCCTTGTTCCTGCGCAGTTTCACTGCACGCGTTACGCTCATCGCGCCGCGCACGGGCCATGATCTTGGCGCTGCCGATCAGGCGATGCTCGAGGATGCCGGCATCGCGCGCGTCGATGGCCCGATCATCGGTTATGCTATCGAACAGGATCATCTCTTGCTGGCCACAGCGTCTGCGCGGCAGGCGTTCGAGGCGGTCTATCCAGCGCTCGGAACGATCGTGCACAGCGATCTTGCAGCCGCGCTGGGTGCAACGGTGACCGGCAGCGGGTCTGTCGAGGTCGACGCGCACCAGCGCACCACCGTTGCGGGACTCTATGCTGCGGGTGATGTTGTGCTCGGCCTGGACCAGATCAGCCATGCGATGGGTGAGGCCGGGATTGCGGCGACGGCAATTCGCAACGACCTCAATGCGCGCTGCGCATTGCGCCGCTGAAATGAGTGTCTGGCTCACCGCCGCGCAGTGGATCGCACCCGCCGCAACCATGATCGCCGCCATGATGACCGCGGCAAACCTTGGCGCGCGGACGACAGGCTGGGGTTTCCTGGTATTTACGCTCGGTTCGGTGTGCTGGGCCTTGATCGGCGCATCGACCGGTCAGCCAAGCCTGCTCGCCACCAACGCGTTCCTCACGCTGGTCAATCTGGTCGGCGTCTGGCGCTGGCTCGGGCGGGAAGCGAAGTATCAGGATGGTGCGAGGACGGCCGCCGACAATAGCAAACATACGCCAGGGCCGTCGCTTGTTGCCGCAAGCCGGCTCAATGGCCTGGCAGTCACTGATCGCGCCGGGGTGCCGCTGGGCAGGTGCGTCGAAGCGTTGATTGACCTCGAAAGCGCCGCGATCAGTTATATTGTCGTGGCATCGCGCAATTCGGTTGGGCTCGACGAGGAATTGCGAGGGGTCGCGCGCGATTCGTGCAACTTCGGGGCCAATGCCATCACCTTCACGCTTGATGCCATTGCTTTTGGGCGAATACCCCTGCTGGCAGATCGCAACTGGCCAGCCCGGCTTTGATGAAACTTGAGGAGAACCCATGATCAACCCCTTCACCGCGTGGTCGCGCTTGGTCGCAGCGCAGGCCATCATGGCCGGCTCGTCGATACGCGCGGCCGAAACTCTGGCCGCCTCGCTTAGCGTCATCGAAAAGCGCACGGCGACCATGCGTGCGGCGCTAGCCGATCCGCTGACGGCCGATCAGGCTGAACTCGGGCGGATGGTGCCCGAGAAGATAACCGCGTTCTCGCATGCGGGTGAAGCATTGGCGAGCGGGATGCTGGCGTGGAATCGGGCAGTGCTGACCGAGGCGCAGCATCTTGGCATGATAACATCGCGCGGCCGCGCACCGACACTTGGCGAATGGCTGGAGCTAGCAGCGCGCGCTGCCGAATTCACTGTCGCCGCGTCGGAGCGGACCGCGCGGGTCGGCGCTGATGCGCTCACGCCCGTGCACGCCATAGCAACCGCAAATGCGCGTCGCCTGAGGCGGAGGCAACGGTAAGCAGACGCCGCGCCGCCGGTGCAGAATCGCACAGCGCCGCATCGTGCCGGGATTGCCGGTCAGCTATGCAACCCGCATCAGCCAGGGCCAGGGGCTCCCCTTGGAAATCGCTGCGCTGATCCTGCAACCCTGCCGGCTTTTGCGCCTTATCGACGCCTTGCGGACGCTCCCTGAGTAGCCTTAAATCCCAACTGGCGTTGGCGGTTTGCGCACGAACAGCACAAGCAATACCGCGAGTGCGGTTAGGATCCCGATCATCAACCACGCGTCGTTAACCGCGCCGACAAGCGCCGCTTTCTCGACCAGAGGACGCACCATTTCCTGCGCAAATTCGTCTGGTGGTTGGCCGATCTGCTCGAGAAACGCATTGCGGGGAATGCCGATCGCAACTGCGGTGCCGACATCGCCAGATTGCAATTTGGCCACGATGGCGTCAGCATTTGCGGCGCTGCGGCTGAATATGACAGTGTCGATGAGCGCCAGTCCGACAGCGCCGCCTAGGTTCCGCATCAGATTGAACAGTCCGCTGCCGTCTGCAACCAACCGTTCGGAGAGTTGGCCCAGCGCGAGCCGGGTCGGCGGAAGCAGGCAGAACATGATCGCCGCGCCACGCATGATCTGCGGCACCATCATCTCAGCGGCATCTGTGGAAAGGGTCTGGCGGCTGCTGAGCAGCAAGCCTGCTGCAAAGAGCGCAAACCCGGCGAAGCTCAGCCAGCGCGCATCGACCCGGCGTTCGAGCATCACGGCGACCGGCGCGGCCAAAAGCTGGGCCATGCCCGTTGCCAGCATGATCTCGCCGATCCGCAATGCGCCGTGCTCGCGCACCAGCCCCAGAAAAAACGGCATGAGATAAGTCGAACCGAACAGGCCAATGCCAAGTGCAAAACTGAGCGCACAGCCGATCGCGAAGTTGCGGTCCTGAAAGCATTTAAGCTCAACCAGCGGCCAGGCGGAGCGCAATGTCTTGCCGACAAAGATGGCCGCCCCGATCAGGCTAACAGTCAGAAATCCCAGCACGCGTGGGGCAGTCCAGCCGAGCGCTGGCGCGTCCTTGAGCCCGATTTCGAACGCCGTCAGCGAGACTGCCAGCGCGGCAAGCGCCAGCATATCGAAGGCGCGGGGCGTCCGCTGGTCGGCGATCCCGCCGCGCAGTGTTATCGTCGCACCGATGGCCGCAAGGATACCGGGCGCGATGTTGATGCGGAACAACCAGTGCCAAGACCAGCTTTCGGTGATCCACCCGCCGACGATCGGACCGACGGTGGGCGCAAGTACGGCGGCAACCCCGGCAATGGTCGTCGCCAAGGCCTGCGACCGGGGTGGAAAAAGCAGGAACACGGCTGAAAACACGGCCGGTATCAACGTACCGCCTGCAAACCCCTGTACGATGCGCCAGGCAATCAAGGTCTCGAAACTCTGGCTCTGCGCGCAGCCCACCGACGCTGCTGTGAACAGACAGACAGCAGCCACAAACAGCCGGCGCATGCCCAGCAGTCCGGTGAAATACCCTGTCAGGGGAATGGCTACGATTTCTGCCGTGAGGTATGCGGTCTGCACCCAGACCATCTGATCCGGGGCAATCCCCAGCGCATTGCGGATAGCCGGGAGCGAGGCCGCGACAATCTGGATGTCCAGAATTGCCATGAACATTCCAAGGGACATGATCAGAAAGCCGATCCATGTCTTCACGGAAGCGTAAGGCATGTCATCATTGTTCATCTGGAAATAGTCCATGCGGCAACCTTGGTTTATCAAGGGCATTTTATGTTTGTGATCCGCCAAGGAACTAACGTGGCGGAGGTTCGTTCCTACTGCGATCAATAATACCGGTGATCCGGTCAGACAGGACGGACATGACTCGACCGGTAACGCTTCTTGCACTTGCGACGGCCACCCCTGCACATATCCTGACGCAAGACGTTGCCATCGAAACGGCACGCACACTGCTTGGAGGAAGTTTTCGCGACTTCGAACGCATGACATCGGTTTTTGCCAACGCGGGCATCGCACAGCGCCAGCTTGCAAGGCCGGTCGAATGGTATCTCACCCCGCGCGACTTTACCGAGCGGACCGCAGTGTACCTCGAGGTCGCACTCGATCTGTTCGTCATGGCAGCAGAGGCCGCGCTCGCCGAAGCCGGGCTTGGTGCCGAAGCGATTGACACGATCGTCACCGTCTCATCAACCGGCATCGCGACGCCGAGCCTTGAAGTGCGCGCAATGGCCCGGATGGGCTTTCGCAGCGATGTCGCTCGCGTCCCCGTCTTCGGGCTGGGCTGCGCCGGCGGCGTTACGGGGCTTGGTCTGGCGGCCAAACTGGCCCGCGCCGCGCCGGGTTCGACCATATTGTTCGTGGCCGTGGAACTGTGCAGCCTCGCCTTGCGCACCGACAATGTCGGCAAGGCCGATATCATCGCCACGGCGCTGTTCGGCGACGGTGGTGCCGCCTGTGTCGTCACATCCGGCGATGAAGGGTTTGTGCAGCTTTGCGGGAACGCCGAGAAAACCTGGCCCGACACGCTCGACATCATGGGCTGGGAGATGGAGTCCAGGGGCATGGGCGTCGTGCTCAATCAAGCCATCCCGGCGTTTACGCGGCGCCATATGCATGAGGCGATGAAGCAATTGCTGGAGCCGCAGGGTCTCCAGATCGGCGATGTCGATCGATTCATCGTTCATCCAGGCGGGGCCAAGGTGGTCGATGCCATGGAAACCGCCTTGGGGCTCGGCCAGGGTTCGCTGGATCACGAACGCGAGGTCCTGCGGCTGCATGGCAACATGTCTGCGCCGACCGCGCTCTTTGTGCTCGATCGCGCGCGCGACGCAGGCCTTCCGCCGCTTTCAGTGCTCACCGCGCTCGGGCCGGGGTTTACCGCCAGTACGTTGACATTGAAGCGCGCCGCATGAGCCTGCCTTATGCCATCATGGCCCTTGTGACCCTGCAACGGCTTGCCGAACTGGTGATCGCCGAGCGCAACACGCGCAGGCTGCGCTCGCAGGGGGCCATCGAAATCGGACGCGAGCACTATCCGGTGATGGTCTTGCTCCATGCGTCATGGCTGATCGTCTTGTGGCTGTCGGTGGGCGGAAGGCCGGTAAACCTCGTGCTGCTGGGTATCTTCGTGGTGCTGCAGGCGTTGCGGGTTTGGGTTCTGGCGACGCTTGGCGCGCGCTGGACCACACGGATCATCGTGCTTCCGGGTCTCCCGCTGGTGACCAACGGTCCCTTCCGGTTTCTGCGGCACCCAAACTACTGCGTGGTGATCGGCGAAATCGCGATCCTGCCTCTCGTTTTCGGGCTCACTTTGGTCGCGATCGCCTTTTCATTCCTGAATGCGGCGATGCTGATTGTGAGAATTCGCAGTGAGTCACAGGCCCTTTACGGGGCAGCCGCTTAGGCCCTCAGCGCCTTGTGGCAATCTCGCGTTCGGCCTTTATGCGCAACATGGCCGCATGACAGATGGGTGAGGTTTGCTCGATCTTCGCGATCATGCAAGCCTCCACCCGCTTCCGGCTGAGCGAGTTCATTTCTGCCGGACACAACTGCCTCGCTTCGTGCGCGCACGCCTTCTTGCCGAGGTCCGGTTCGGCATGCGCCGACGCCCCAGCCCCGCCCAAAGCAAAAGCGATGAGGATTTTCGCAGCGAAACCACGCAAATCAGACGTCATTCTGGTCGTCGCCATCAAAAACTCCTGAAAAATGCAGATCTTCGCGAAATGCATCATGTGATCCACTGCCAAGCCGCAACTCGTCATTACCGCCATGGAGCATGAACGACAGCTTGAGGAGAAAGGTTGCATCAAACCGATTGCCGCCAGCAAATTTTCCCGATGCCCTTCACATGGAACCCCTTCCCATTTAGCCGCCGCCCCCCGCCCCCGCGCTGTGGTCAGGGAACTGGGCCCGTGCTGGTCGACCACGATGTTTTGTCGCAAACTCCGGTGGCCGACGGACCGGCATTCAAGACGCGCCAGTGGAACCTCTGCCCCGCGCTGGCATTACCTAGGCATGCAAAACAGCCTGAAAGAAGCATCGCCGGCCGAGCTGGACGCCGAGTTGCGAGCGTTCATTGCCGACCGGACATTTCCTTGTGTCGGTGCGAAATCCGCAGCCGCGACAGGCGGCCTCGTCACGCTCGTCGCAAGCGACATCAACAGCGCCTCCGATGACGCTGCGATCGTCTGCGCACTAGAAGCGTGGGCGGACAGGCACGGCACGCAGCGGCAGGGGTTATACAGTCTGGCAGTGATCTTTCCAGAATCGCGAGAGATTGATGAAGCCGCGTTCGAGCACGCGATGTGGGCGCGGCTGCAAGCGCTGGCCGATCTGGATGCCAGATACGGCGAACCCTGTGACCCATTGGTCAGCGCCGATCCGGCAAATCCCGAATTTGCCATAAGCTTGGGCGGCAAAGCCTTTTTCATAGTGGGATTGCATGCCGCCGCAGCGCGTCCTGCCCGCCGGTTTGCTTACCCCACCGTGATCTTCAATCTCCATGCGCAATTCGAGGAGTTGCGTGAACGGCAGATTTTTGACCGCATGCGTGCGCAGATTATCAAGCGCGATATCGATCTTGCAGGATCGCCCAATCCGATGCTCGCGGGGCACGGCGAACGCAGCGCCGCGCGCCAATACAGTGGGCGTGAGGTCGGCGATGATTGGGTTTGCCCGTTCAGGGACCCTCGGCCATGAATACCTTGCACGTCATCGCACCGCGCAGCGGCACCGCATTCCTGCTGCGGCAGGGGGAGGTTCTCACCGTCATCGATCCGCTCGGCTCCCAGGTCGCAGATTGCGTCGCGTTTGCCGCGGCTGATGTGCGCGAGGTACTCTCAAACGGGCGGACCTTCGATTATGAGGAAACCATCCATTTGACCGCAGGCAACAAGCTCTGGTCAAACCGGTCGAACGTGATGCTGGAGATCATCGCGGATTCGGTCGGCCGACATGATTTCCTGCTGACACCTTGCAGCGAAGCCACTTTCCGCCACTTCTACAAAGACAAACCTGTCCACCCTGGGTGTTTTGGCAATCTTGCCGGGGCGCTTGAACCTTATGGGATAGGAGCGGACGCCCTACCGGTAGCATTCAACCTGTTCATGAATGTGCCAGTCGACGCCGCCACCGGTCGCCTCCGGGTTCTACCGCCCACCAGCAAGCCGGGCGATTCCATCCGCCTGCGCGCCGCGATCGACTGCATCATCGGCCTGACTGCCTGTTCGGCCTACGCCTCAAACGGCGGCAGCTTCAAGCCCATACATTACACGATTGCGTGAGGACGGGCGCGATCCTGATCGCCGGACCCTGGCTCGGAAACGGGCGGGACGGTGCGCACTTAGTGCGCGGCAACTGCGGGTGATATCGCCTCCGCCTGACAGTGTTGTGGAGCAAATACCGCACTTGCGCGTTTGATCTTGAAGTCCACGGTCGCAAAGGCGCGGCCAATGACAAGGAAATATTCCCTTGCGGTTCGTTGTTTTAAGTTTGCCGCTGCTGGCCTTGAGCGCTTGCAATTTCTGGACCGGCGGCGATCAGAGGGGGGAGGCAACAGGCGTGCCATCCCAGGCCGATGCACGAAGCGCCAGGGATGACGCAGGACTGGACCCGCTCGGATCTCGCGATCCGGCACAAGGAGCCAAGGCCGAGCAGCCTCACCCCGATTCCGAATCGCGCCCGATCATGCACGCGCAGGTCATTCTTGAGCGGCTTGGCTTCTCCCCCGGCGTGGTCGACGGCAAGATCGGCCTGTCGACAAGAAATGCTGTTTCAGGCTTTCAACAGGCCAGCCGATTGGCCCCGACAGGTTCATTCGACCAATCGACTTTGGCGGCGCTGGGCAAATTTACCAACATCCCCGCAACTCGCATCGTCAGGATTCCTGCCGATTTCGCGGCAGGGCCATTTCAAAAGCTTCCAAAATCGCCCAAAGATCAGGCGAAGATGGCCTCTCTGGATTATGAGACGCTTGATGAAAAACTGGCCGAGCGATTCCATACGACGATCGACACGCTCAAACTGCTGAATCCCAACGGCGTGCCTGCTGGGATCGTCGCACCTGCGTCATCGGCGGCAGGAAGCAATGTGGCAGGGCAGCAGACGCCCAGTTCAATTTTCCGCGCCGGCCAGCAGCTTCGCGTGCCCAATGTCGGCGCGGACGTGGTCGATCTGGGCGTCGTCAAAGACACGACTTGGGCGCAAACTCTGGTCGGACTTGGCGTTGGCACTGCGCAGCCGAAGGTTGCCAAGGTGGTCGTGAGCAAGTCCAAGGGCACGCTCTCGGCGTTCGATGATGATGGCAAACTGGTTGCGGTCTATACCGCGACAATGGGATCGACACATGATCCGCTGCCTCTGGGGCAATGGAAAATCCAGGGCGTGTCCCACAACCCCACGTTTCATTACAATCCTTCGCTGTTCTGGGATGCCAAATCTGGCGACAAGAAGGCGTTGCTGCCGGCGGGGCCGAACGGTCCGGTTGGCGTGGTATGGATCGATCTCAACATCCCGCACTACGGCATTCACGGCACTCCGCACCCTGAGACGATTGGCCGCGCCGAAAGCCACGGCTGCGTGCGGCTGACCAACTGGGACGCTGCGCGACTGGCGCTAATGGTCCATGTCGGAACGGCCGTTTCGTTTGAGGCTTGAGGAGAAGGAGGATGTCGCCAGACCGGCGCCCGGCTACGGGTTCGGCAAACGGCTCAAAACTGCCTTCGCGTCGGCGCTGGTCACATCGCTGTTCTGGGCCGTGTTCCTGTTAATGTATTGGCCACGCGGCGAAAAAGCAGAATTTACTCCCGCTGAAACCCAGCCAGCGCAGGTCCGCAATCAGCCTCTTTCACCGCCACAACCCGGCCAAAGGCCAACTCTTGATGCGCAGACGGTTTATGTTCCGCCGCGTGGGGGCTTGAAGCTGCCGGTGCAAGGCGTGACGCCTGATCAATTGACCGACACTTACGGCCAGACCCGCAGCAATGGCACACGCGGGCATGATGCCATCGATATCATGGCGCCGCTCGGCACAGCGGTGTTTGCGGCGGCAGAGGGTACTCTGGTGAAGCTGTTCTTATCCAAAGATGGCGGCAACACCGTTTATGTCCGCTCGCCCGAAGGCAAGGCAATCTACTATTACGCACACCTCGACAGCTACGCAGCCGGATTGGTTGAGGGCATGTCCGTCACGCCGGGTCAGGTGCTTGGATTCGTCGGATCGACCGGTGATGCCGATCCCGCTGCGCCTCATCTGCACTTTGCAATCATGGCTTTGGCCCCTGGCGAGGATTGGTGGAAGGGACGCCCCATCAACCCATATCCCTTTCTCGGCGGTCGCTGAGGGGGTGGATCAGCACCCAGGCATGCCCGCAGACGTCAATGCAAACCAAAGATGCTGGAGTTCCGATCGGCGTCGATCGGAACTCCAGCATCTTTACGAATAATTTCAAATGCGTACGGCTTTACAACCTTGCGGCGCGCAGATGACACGGCGCGCCGGATGGGTTTAGCGTACTGAACCTCGGCGGATAAGGTTCACGATCGCCAGAAGCACGATTGCGCCAAGCAGCGAGACAATGATCGACTGAATGTTGATCCCGCCTTCGGTGATCGACGCGCCGCCGATGAGCGGTGTAACCACAAAGCCCGCCAACATTGCGCCGACTATGCCGACAACGATGTTCAGAAATATGCCCTGCTGGGCGTCGGTCTTCATGATCATGCTGGCGATCCAGCCGATGATCCCGCCAACAACGAGAAGAATGATAAGTGTCATGGGAGGTTCCGTTGTAGTGTGAGGGATATGATCCAAACTGGGGACGCAAGGCAAAGTTCCTCAACTTTCTGAAAGTTGGCTAATTGGACAGTGCCGAGTTTGCCGGAAGCTCCAAAGCCTCGATGGTCGTCGACGAGAAGGCGAAACCGGCGACGCCGCTGTGCAACTTCGTCAGGCTCGCCGATCGACACCCGCATCAAGGAAGAGCGCCCGCGCGGCACCCCATGGTCGAGGATCTATGGACCAGGCTCAACTAGCGACGGCGGGACCGGACGCTTTTGCGTTCTGCAACCGACCCGTCGAAGGAACGCAATTGGGGCGCTTTTTCCCCATAGCCCCCTCCCAATGGCATCCCCCTCTGTCGAAAAGCGGGGGGCCTGCAGTGGATGTGAGACTCCTCACCACCCGGAGGCGGCGACTACCTTAGGCCTCAGCCCTCGGACCATGGAGGATATGCGGTGAAATGGAGGCCCGAGCCGGAATCGAACCGGCGTGCACGGATTTGCAGTCCGCTACGTAACCACTCCGCCATCGGGCCCCGATGCGCATCAGCGTGGAACGGCGCGGTTAGCCGAGCGTTGCCGTGCCCGCAACGGGATTCTTTGAGGCAAGCCGCCCTTCGCCTCAAGGATCGACGAAATCGCCCGCGCGCTTTTCCATACCGGCCTTCACAGCCTCGATCTGGTTGCGCGAATACATGACCTCGTGCTGCGCCACGCTTTCCGCCATGAGGATCTCGTCCTCGTTCAGATATGCGGTGCGACCGGTCAGCAGCTTGGCTCCGCGCACGGCGGTGGGGCTTTTGCTCGCGATCTCGCGCGCAAGAGCCATCGCGCGGCCGAGTGGATCGGGATCGGCATGGGTGGCAAAGCCGAAGGCGGCCGCCTCGGTGCCGTTGAACTCGCGGTGGGTATAGGTCAGTTCGCGCAGCACATCGTCGCGCACATTGCCGCGCCACAGCACATAGCCGGCCATGTCGGGCACGAGGCCCCACTTCACTTCCATCACCGCCAGACGCGCATCGGGGGCCACGATCCGGATATCCGCACCGCTCGCCACCTGCAGGCCCCCGCCGAAGCAGACGCCGTGGACCGCCGCGATCACCGGGACCGGCAAGTTGCGCCAGACCATGGCGGCATATTGCGCGCGGTTGGCGTTGCCATGGGTGCGGTCGGTCAGGTTTCCGCCACTCCCCCAGCGATCGGGGTTGCCCATGCTCGAAAGATCGAGCCCCGCGCAGAACGAGCGCCCCGCGCCCGAGAGGACCACGCTGCGCACGCCCTTGGCGCTGTGCAGATGGCTCCCGGCCGCAATGATCGCGTCGAACATGGCATCGTCGAGCGCATTCATCTTGTCCGCCCGGTCGAGCAGGACATGGGCGACGTGATCTTCGATGGTGACGCTGACGCGATCATGGAAATTCATGGCTTGGACGTGCTCCCGGTATTGCTTCAGGCGGCGCTGGCGTTGACGCCCATGCTGGAAAGGTAGCGGCGGATGTTGCGCGCGGCCTGGCGCAGGCGCTGCTCGTTCTCCACCATGGCGATGCGGACATAGCCCTCGCCGTCCTCGCCATAGCCCACGCCGGGCGCGACCGCGACTTCGGCGTGAGTGAGCAGCTGCTTGGAAAACTCGAGGCTGCCCATCTCGCGCAGCGCTGGCGGCAGCGGCGCCCACGCGAACATCGAGGCGCGCGGGGAAGGGATTTCCCACCCGGCGCGGCCGAAGGCTTCGACCATCACATCGCGGCGCTTTTGGTAGAGCAGGCGGTTGGTTTCGACGATGTCCTGCGGCCCGTTGAGCGCGGCGCACGTCGCGGCCTGGATCGGAGTGAAGGCGCCGTAATCGAGATACGATTTCACGCGGGTCAGCGCAGCGATCAATTGCTTGTTGCCCACTGCGAAGCCCACGCGCCAACCGGCCATCGAGAACGTCTTCGACATCGAGGTGAACTCGACCGCGACATCCTTCGCGCCCGGCACTTCAAGGATCGAGCGCGTCGGGTTGCCGTCGAAATAGAGCTCGGAATAGGCGAGGTCGGAGAGGACCCACACCTTGTTCTCCTTCGCCCACGCCACGAGGCGTTCGTAGAACGCAAGATCCACCGTCTCCGCCGTCGGGTTGGACGGGTAGTTGACGATCACCACCGAGGGACGCGGCACGCTGTAGCGCATCGCGCGGTCGAGCGCTTCCCAGTAGCGTTCATCGGGCGTGGTCGGCACCGAGCGGATCGTTGCCCCGGCGATGATGAAGCCGAACGTGTGGATCGGGTAGCTTGGATTGGGGGCGAGCACGACATCGCCCGGCGCGGTGATCGCGGTGGCGAGGCTGGCGAGACCTTCCTTCGATCCCATGGTCATCACGACCTCGTTCTCGGGATCGAGCTCCACATTGAAGCGGCGGGCGTAGTAGTTGGCCTGCGCCTTGCGCACGCCGGGGATGCCCTTCGACGCGGAATAACCGTGCGCATCGGGCTTCATCGCCACTTCGCACAGCTTCTCGATGACATGCGGCGGCGGCGGGAGATCGGGGTTGCCCATGCCGAGATCGATGATGTCCTGCCCGCGGGCGCGAGCGGCGGCCCGCATCGCGTTCACTTCGGCGATGACGTAGGGCGGCAGGCGCTTCATGCGGTAGAATTCTTCGGTCACGACGGGTTTACTCACTCCTTTGACGCAGCAAAAGCGCCGCGCCATCAGGCCCCTTACGACAATCGTCGGCCTGTGGAAACCGGAAGGGATCACAAGCGCCCCAATCGGCGCTATAAGGCTGCCTCAGCGCAACAGGGATTGGGATCACACATGGCCGACGCCGCCACGCCGCCGGAAAACCCGCTCGATACGGCAGTGATCGAGGATCTCATGCGCCAGCAGGGCGAGGCGGTGCAGGCGCTGTTCGCGCCGTTCCTGCCCACGACTTCGACTCCCCTGCCCAATCTGGCGTCCGATCCGGCGGCGATGCAGCACTGGGCGATGTCGGCCGCGAAGCTGCAGAAGATGTGGCTCGATTTCGGCGCCGAGCAAGCGGGGCAGATCGAGCCGGCGATGGCGCGCATGGCGGACCCGGGGCGCTGGACCTCGCTGTTCACTGACTGGTACGCCGCGCTGCCGCTGTCGCAGGCCGAAACGCAGGCCAAGCTGTGGGAAGACGGGCTGGAACTGTGGACCAATGTGCTGGGCCGCTATGGCATCGGGCCAGCCGCTGGCAAGGAAGAGCCGGCAGCGCTGCCGCGCAAGGACCGCCGCTTTGCCGATCCGCGCTGGGCGGATCAGCCGTGGTTCGCACTGCTCCACCAGACCTATCTGCTGCTCGCCGAGAAGCTCACCGCCATGGCTTCGGACGTGAAGGGACTGCCGCCCGAACGCCAGCACCAGGTGCAGTTCTTCACCAAGCTGGTGATCGCTGCGCTGAGCCCGGCCAACTTCCCGATGACCAATCCCATCGTGATCGAGCGCACGATGGAAACGCACGGCGAGAACCTGGTCAAGGGCGTCGAGCACATGCTGGCCGACGTGCGCAAGGGCCAGCTCACCCACACCGATCCGCAGGCTTTCGAACTGGGCCGCAACATCGCGGTCACGCCGGGCAAGGTGGTCTACGAGACGCCGCTCTTCCAGCTGATCCAGTACAGCCCGGCGACCGAAACCGTGCTCGCGGTGCCGCTGCTGATCTTCCCGCCGTGGATCAACCGCTTCTACATCCTCGATCTCAATCCCAAGAAGAGCTTCATCCGCTGGGCGGTGGAGCAGGGGCTGACGGTGTTCGTCGTCTCGTGGAAATCGGCTGATGCCGCGATGGCAGACGTGGTGTGGGACGACTACGTGATGGCGCAGGTCGAGGCGATCGACGTTGTGCGCGAACGGCTTGGCGTGCCGCAGGTCCACGCCATCGGCTATTGCGTCGCGGGCACCACGCTGGCGGCAACGCTCGCGCTGATGGCGCGGCGGGGCGAGGCGGACAAGGTGCGTTCCGCCACCTTCTTCACCGCGCAGGTCGATTTCGAGAAGGCGGGCGACCTCAAGTCGTTCATCGACGACAAGCAGATCAAGCTGCTGGAGAGCCTTTCGACCGATGGCTACCTCGACGGCCGCTACATGGCTGCCACGTTCAATCTGCTGCGCGGCACCGACCTCATCTGGAACTACGTCGTCAGCAATTACCTGCTGGGCGAGGACTATCCGGCGTTCGACCTGCTGCACTGGAACGGGGACACGACCAACCTGCCGGCCAAGTGGCACAAGGCCTATCTTGAGGACCTCTACCGCGACAACCGGCTGGTCATGCCCGATTCGCTGGAAATTGACGGCACGCCGATCGACCTGAGGCTGATCGCCACGCCTTGCTACATCCAGGCTGGGCGCGAAGATCACATCGCGCCGCCGGAAAGCGTGTGGAAGCTGACCCGCCTGCTTTCAGGGCCGTGGCGCTTCCTGCTGGCGGGCTCGGGCCATATCGCCGGGGTGGTCAATCCGCCCGATGCGGGCAAGTACCAGTATTGGCGCAACGACGGCGCGCCGACGACGCTCGCGGAGTTTGTCGGCGGAGCGCGCGAGACCAAGGGCAGCTGGTGGCCCGATTGGATCGAATGGATCCGCGAGTCGGATGCGGCCACCGTACACGCCAAGGGCAAGCGCGTGCCGGGTGGGCGCGGCGACCCGGTGATCGAGGATGCACCCGGCCGCTATGTGAAGACCCGCTGAGGTTTGCCGGCAGCGGGCAAAGCTCCTGCCATTCCGGGCGCTTCCAGCAATGGTGCAGTGCACAAAAGTACTTGACCTGACCCTGCCGACTCCCTATTTTGTGCACTGCAACACGGACCGCTGCTGATCCAACTTCTTGGATTTTGCCGATGGGGCGTGTGCGGCGCAGGAGCAGTCAGGTCATGGAAGACGACGTCAAGGACATCGCAAGCGCAGCAATTGCCGCGCCGAGTGCCGAGGCCGAAATCGCCCCGGCCCAGCCGCTCGTACAGCCGGAAGTGCTTGCAGCGGAGGCCGCCCCGGTGGTCGCTGCCAAGCAGGCTCCCAAGCCCAAGGGCAAGCCCGGTCGTCCCCGCAAGGTCGCCGTGTCTGCCCCCGCAAAGGCTGTCAAAGCGCCGGTGGCGCCGGCTGTTAAGCCGGTCCGGACGGTCAAGGCCAAGGCTGCAAAGCCCGAACCGAAGCCTGCCGCGAAAATCAGCACGAACCTCGTCAAGATCAACAAGAAAGAAGCCGTCTCCATGAAGAGCGCGGCTACCAAGCAGAAGGACTTTACCATCATGAACGCCATCCCCACCGAAATGACCGCGACCATCCAGACCGCGATGAAGGAAGCCGCCGACAAGGCAAAGGCCGCGCTCGAAAAGAGCCAGGCCGCGCTGGGCGACATGGGCACCTTCACCAAGGGCAACGTCGAAGCGGTCGTCGAATCGACCAAGATCCTCGCTTCGGGTCTGCAGGAAATGGGCAAGAGCTACGCCGCCGAGACCAAAACCGTGGTCGAGACCATGCAGGCCGAAATGAAGGAGCTCGCCGCCGTGAAGTCGCCGGCCGAATTCTTCGAGAAGCAGAACGCGATGCTCCGCAAGCAGTTCGATGCCGCGATGGCCGCGACCTCGAAGAACAGCGAAGCGATGCTCAAGCTCGCCAGCGAGGCTTTCCAGCCGATCTCGAACCGCGTCAGCCTCGCGGTCGAGAAGATCAAGCACGCCGCCTGATCGGTGCGCTACGCCTGCGCTGCGGCGCAGGCGGGCTATGACCACGAAGCGGGCCGGACGGGATTTCCCTCCGGCCCGTTTTCGTTTGCTGGCGGAAAATGTGGCTCACATGCTGGACTTTAAGGCCAAGTGTTCACCCGCCTCTTGTACGCGGGGGCCTGCAATGCGATATTCCCCCTACGCTATGAGCATGACATCCCATCCCGGCGCCCCCGAAGGCTCTGCCGCATATGCGGTGTGCATGCCCTTGCGCGCGGCCGATGACGAACCCAAGGGCCCCGGTGGCTCCGACAACGGCGGCGGTGATGATCAGATCGGCATCGCCACCAAGACGCGCACGCGGCCCAAGAAGCCCAGCATGTTCAAGGTGCTGATGCTGAACGACGATTACACGCCGATGGAATTCGTCGTGATGTGCCTCAAGCGCTTCTTCAACATGGACCTCGAACAGGCGACGCGGGTCATGCTTCATGTTCATCAGAAGGGCGTCGGCGTCTGCGGGATCTTCCCCTACGAGATCGCTGAAACCAAGGTGAATCAGGTGATGGATTTCGCCCGGCAGAACCAGCACCCGCTGCAGTGCACGCTCGAGAAGGCGTGATTCGCGCCTGACTGGCCGCCACGGTCGACAGGTTGCTCGGCGCTTCCAGCATTTTCGCCTTCCGCCGGCCTCTGAACCGGGCTAACCGGAACCGTTCACCCGGTCCAGCGAGCTGCCCCGCCCTTGCCTTTGCTTACCGCCACTGACCGATACATCGCCCGGCTCGTCTTCGTGCCGATGTGCGCGGTTTTCGTGATCGCGGCGTCGCTGCTCGTGCTCGACAAGATGCTCAAGCTGTTCGACTTCGTGGCGACGGAAGGCGGGCCGGTCAGCGTCGTGTTCAAGATGCTGGCCAACCTGCTGCCCGAATACGCGAGCCTTGCGATTCCGCTCGGGCTGATGCTCGGCATTCTGCTGGCGTTCCGCCGCCTTGCCACCTCCTCGGAGCTCGACGTGATGCGCGCGGTCGGACTGTCGTACACGCGGCTGCTGCGGGTGCCCTATCTCTTCACCGTGGTGCTTGCGGCGCTCAACCTGCTGATCGTGGGCTATCTCCAGCCGCTTTCGCGCTACTATTACGAACAGCTCCAGTTCGATCTGCGCTCAGGCGCGCTCGGCGCCTCGATCAAGGTGGGCGAGTTCAACACGCTGCAGGACCGCACCGCGCTGCGCGTCGATTCCAGCCGCGACGAGGGACGCGACCTGCGTGGAATCTTCGCGCGGATTGCCACCAAGGATGGGCAGGTCCTCGTGATCTCCGCGCGCGAGGGTCAGTTCTTCGCCAACAAGGAAAACCCGGACACGGTAATCCTGCGCCTGTCCGAAGGCCAGATCGTGCAGGACGGGCCGGGCATCACCTCTCCGCGCGTGCTCACGTTCGCGACGCATGATCTGCCGATCGACCTTCCCAAGATCGAACAGTTCCGCAGCCGCGGTGAGCGCGACCGCGAGTATTTCCTGCCCGAACTGCTGCGCATCGGCTGGAGCAAGGATTCAAGCCAGGCCGCGCGCTACCAGAGCATCGCGAGCCTCAACTACCGGCTTGTCGAGGTGGCAATGATGTTCCTGCTGCCGCTGCTGGCGGTCTCGCTGGCGGTGCCGCCCAAGCGGTCGAGCTCGGCACTGGGCGTGTTCGTCTCGATCGTGATGGTGGTCGCCTACCACAAGGTGAATGAATACGGGCAGGACGTGGCCAGCCTCGGCCGGATCGACCCGACGCTGGCGCTGTGGGGGCCGTTCGTGCTCTTCGCGGCGCTCATCGTCTCGATGTACTGGCGCCTTGCCTATGTGCCCGGCGGCCAGCCGATCGGTGGGCTCGAAACCGGCTTTGCCAAGATCTCAAGCTCGGTGGTAAAGCTGTTCGCCGCGCGCAAGCCTGATCGGGCACTTGCATCGGGAGCTGTCGATGCATCTTGAGTTTTTCCCTTCGCGCACAATCACGCTCTACATCGGGCGCCTGTTCGCGGTGCGCATCATCGCCGTGCTGCTGATGCTCGTGCTGGTGCTGCAGATGCTCGACCTGCTGAGCGAAAGCGGCCGGATCCTGGCTGCGCCCGGCAACGGGCAGGGCGAACTGCTGACGTATGTCGGCTTGCGCGTCCCGCAGCTGATCAGCCGGTTCCTGCCCTATTCGGTGCTGCTCGCCACGATCATCACGCTGATGACGCTCAACCAGAACAGCGAGGTCATCGCGCTCAAGGCAGCCGGCCTGTCCGCCCATCAGGTGCTCGCGCCGCTGTTCCTCGTCGCGGCGCTGACATCCTTGGTTACCCTGGGCTTCAACGAGCGGGTGGTCGTGCGCTCTTCCGCCACGCTCAAGGCCTGGCAGGCGGTCGATTACGGCCCGATCCCGCGTGACAGTGCGGTCAAATCCAACGTGTGGCTGCAGGATGGGGTCAACCTGCTGTTCGCGCGCTCGGTCACCGGCATCGGCAAGCAGACCCGCATGACCGACGTGAGCTGGTATCGCCGCGATCCGGCCGGAATGGTGACCGAGATCGTGCGCTCGCCCGAAGCGACTTATGCCGGGCCCGGCTGGCATTTGAGCCGTCCCACCGGCTTTGACGTGCAGAGCGCACGCCGCAACACCTATCCTTCGGGTCAAGTCTTCGCGAAAAGCGTCGACCCGGCGCAGGTGGTCATCCGCAAGGCCGATGCCGATGGCGAATCGATCGATCAGCTCTCGCAATCGATCGACGCGATCCGCAGTGCCGGCTATCGCACCAGCGAGCTCGAAGGCAAATGGTGGCACAAGCTCTCGGGCCCGCTTTCGGCTTTGCTGATGCCGCTGCTTGGCGCGGTGGCTGCGTTCGGGCTCGCGCGCTCGGGCATGCTGTTCGTGCGCGCGGTGATCGGCATGGCCTTGGGCTTCGCCTACTTCGTGGTCGATAACGCCGCGCTCGCTATGGGCAATTTCGGGGGCTATCCGCCGCTCCTTGCCGCCTGGGCGCCGTTCTTCCTGTTCCTGCTGATCGGCGAAACCGTGCTGATCAGGACAGAAGAGTAGCCGCCGCCGCATCGCCCGCGCGCAGCGGCAAGCGCAGCGCCTGCACCCCTTGCGCATCGGCGGGCGGCAATCGCCCGGCGCGAATGTTGACCTGGATCGAAGGCAGCAGCAGGCGCGGCGGTGCCAGCGTTGCATCGCGCGCCTGCCGCAGCGCGACAAACGCAGCCTCGTCGATACCGTCATGCGCCTGCACGTTGGCCCGCCGCTGCTCGCCAACCGTGGTTTCCCACGCAAACCCGGTGCGCTCAGGCCCCTTGTAATCGTGGCAGAGGAACATCCGGGTCTCGTCCGGCAGCGCCAGCAGGCGGCGGATCGAGGCATAGAGCGCATGAGCATCACCGCCCGGAAAATCGCACCGCGCGGTGCCATAGTCGGGCATGAACAGCGTATCGCCGACGAAGACCGCGTCATCGATGCGAAAGCTGATGCAGGCGGCGGTATGCCCCGGCGTGTGCATCACGGTGAAGGCCAGATTGCCAAGCGGGACCGTCTCGCCATCATGCAAGAGCCGGTCGAAATCGCGGCCTTCGGGCAGCAGATCATCCGCACCGAACATCGGCGCAAAGGTGGCCTGCACTTCGGTGATATGCGCGCCGATGCCAATCCAGGCGCCGGTCCGCGCGGCAATCAGCTTCGCCCCGCTCAGGTGATCGGCGTGGGCGTGGGTTTCGAGCACCATCTCGATCCGCCAGCCCCGCGCCGAGGCAGCTGCCAGCACGGCCTCGACCGAAGCCGAACCGAGCCGCGCGGCGGCCTGATCGAAATCAAGCACCGGATCGATCACCGCCGCTGTGCCCGTGGCGGGATCGGCGACGAGATAGGTCACGGTGAAGGTCGGCTCGTCGAAGAAGGCGAGAATCGCAGGCGCAGCGTCCATGGCAGGGTCCTTTCGAGACCTCTCTATATTAGCTCTTGCTAAATTAGCAAGTTCTTATATATAGGCTCCATGACGATCCACCCTCCCCTCGATACAGCGACGTTCGAAGCCAACGCCACGATGGTCGCTGGCATTCTGCGCGAACTCGCCAATCCGCACCGGCTGATGGTGCTCTGCTCGCTGGCCGAGGCGGGTGAGATGAAGGTGGGCGATATTGCCGAGCGCATCGGGCTCTCGCAGTCCGCGCTTTCGCAGCACCTCGCGCGTCTCCGCGAAGTGGGTCTCGTGGCCTTCACGCGTGAGGCGCAGGTGCTGCGCTACCGGATTGCCGATGCCCGGGTCGAGGCGCTGCTCGCCACGCTCTACCAACTTTATTGCGCTGAGGACTGACACAATGACCTTGCCCCGGATCACCCCCACCGAAACGCGCCGGTTGATGGCCAGCGGCGCGCGCCTGATCGATATCCGCTCGCCGGACGAGTTTGCCCGCGCGCGCATTCCCGGCTCCGAGAACCGCCCGATCGACGCGATCGGCCGCGTCGGAGATGCGCCGGCCGTGGTCTATCACTGCCGCAGCGGCATGCGCACCGCCGCCAACGCGGAGCTGCTTGCGGCGGCAAGCGATTGCCCGGCCTACCTGCTCGAAGGTGGGCTCGACGCCTGGCGCACGGCCGGACTGCCGGTGGCGAAAAACCGCAAGGCTCCGCTCGAGATCATGCGGCAGGTGCAGATCACCGCAGGCGCGCTGGTCGTGCTCGGCGTGGTGCTGGGCTGCCTGTTCAGCCTGCTCTTCCTCGGCCTCTCCGCCTTTGTCGGCGCGGGCCTGATGTTTGCCGGCACGACAGGCTGGTGCGGTATGGCCAAGCTCCTTGCGGCGATGCCGTGGAACCGGCGCGCGGCGGCCTGATGCCATGCCACTGGCGATGATCCTTGCCGCATTGGGTTCGGGCGCAGCGATCGGCCTGATCCTCGCCGGGCTCGGTGCGGGCGGATCGATCCTGATGACGCCGCTGCTGGTCTATGCCGTGGGCGTTTCGTCCGCGCACGCCGCAGTGGGCACGAGTGCTGTCGCCGTCACGCTCAACGCACTGGTCGGGCTGGCCGGACATGCCCGCGCGGGCACGGTCAAATGGCGCTGCGCCGGGGTGTTTGCGGCAGCGGGCGTCATCGGGGCGGGCCTTGGCGCGGAGCTGGGCAAGGCGCTGGATGGCAAGCGGCTGCTCATGCTGTTCGGCCTGCTGATGATCGGTGTTGGCCTTGCCATGCTCCGCCCGCGCCGCAGCGAGGAACGCGCCGACGTGCGGCTCAGCATGACGAGCGCAAGCCAGCTCCTGCCGCGCCTGCTCCCCATCGGGCTCGGTACGGGTCTGCTGGCGGGCTTCTTCGGGATCGGCGGCGGCTTCCTGATTGTGCCGGGGCTGATTGCAGCGACCGCGATGCCGATGCGCTTTGCCTCGGGCACCTCGCTGGTCATCGTCGCGGCGCTGGGCGCGACGACCGCCACGTCCTACGCGCTCTCAGGCTATGTTGACTGGCCGCTCGTGGGCGTTCTGGCCATTGGCGGTGCCGCCGGTGCTGCCCTCGGCATCAAGGGCACCGCGGCGCTCGCCAGCCATCGCGGCATGGTCGAAAAGGGCTTTGCCGCGCTGGTGATCGCAGTCGGCGCCTATGTCGCGCTGAGCTAGCGCGCCGCCATCGTGCTGCGCACCAGCCGCCCGAGCAGCGGGAACAGCCCGGAGTAGCTCGAACGGGTATAGGTCGACGCCAGACCCAGTTCGGCCGTCAGGCGGCGATGCGCCTCCCCCAAGGCGTGATAGGGCACGCTCGGCAGCAGGTGGTGCAGCGCGTGATAGCGCAGGCCGACCGGGGCCCACAGCGCGGTGGCCCAGCCCGGCGGCGGCACGTTGACCGAATCGAGGTACTGCCCCGTCACCGTCATCGTCTCGCCCTCGTTCTCCCAGAGGTGTGCGACCAGCGTACGCGCCTGATTGAGCACTGCGCCGAGCGCGATCACCGCAATGCCGATCAGCAGCGGCCGCCAGCCATGCGTGGCCGACCAGCCGAGCAGGAACCACGCCCAGGCCGAGGCGCCGAGTTCCTGCCAGAACACCATCCGCGCAAAGTCGCCCTCGGGCGGGCGGCGGCGGAAGGCCGGGTTGATCGCGAGCGCCGAGGCGCGCGCCCAGACCAGCCGCCGCAGCGGCGGGATCACCACACCCAACGGCACCAGCACCGCCGAACGCACCAGCAGCGCCACCGGCAGCAGAATGGCGGTGAGCAGGAACACCGGCAACGACCACGGCTTCATCAGCGCGAGCGGCAGGTATTCCGGATCCTCTGCCGTGCCATAGCGGGTGCGCGCATGGTGCAGCGGGTGGACGCCTTCATACATGAACGAGGGCGTGAGCATCGGGATGCCGACGATGAGGTTCCACGCGAAGCGGAAGCCCGGCAGCGCATTGCGATGGATGTGCGAAAGCTCGTGGATGAACAGCAGCGCGCGGTAGAACGCCAGCGCCGAAAGCACCCCGCAAGCGGCGGCGACCCACACGTTTCCGGCGAGGATCGCGCCCGCCAGCGCCGCATAACCCGTCAGCGCCGAGGCCAGCATATCGGGCCAGAACACCGCCGGCTTCGCTTCGCCCAGATCGCGCGTCAGCTCGACCGCCGCGCGCAGCATCGCCTTGTCGTCCGGCGTGCGGGCGAGGATCGCGGCCTCTCGGGGCGCGGCACCGGCGGGCTGGGGCTCCAGCATCGGCGGCGTATCGAGAGACGGAGAGGCAAGCATGCGATGATTCCTGATTGACCCGATGCGTTCATCCGGGGCCCTGCCAGCGCTGCGTCCGGCTTGACAATCCGGCCCGGGCCAACGCAGGCAAGCCCTTCGTATTTTCCGATACCTACAAACAAAGGCAATATCGTGGCCGGTACCCCAGACACCAAAGGCGAAGTAAGCATCACCCCGGTTTCCGGCAAGGCCGACCGCACTGCCTTTGTGGACGTGGCCTACCGCATCAACGCCAGTGATCCCGCCTGGGTCCCGCCACTGCGCATGGAAGCGGTGGAGCTTGTGACGCCGGGCAAGAACCCGTTCTTCGAACATGCCGATGTCCAGCTGTTCCTCGCCCGCCGCGGCGGAAGCGTCGTCGGGCGCATCTCGGCGCATATCGATCATCTCGCTGTTGCGATGGACCCGGTGCAGGGCATGGGTCCGGGCACCGGCAACTGGGGCCTGCTCGAGGCGGAAGACGAGAGCGTGGCCCGCGCGCTGATCACCCGCGCCGAGGACTGGCTGCGCGAGAAGGGCATGAACCGCGTGCTGGCCCCGATCTCGATGTCGATCTGGGAAGAGCCGGGCCAGCTCGTGAGCGGGTTCGAGCAATCGCCCACCGTGATGATGGGCCACCAGAGCAAGCGTTACCCCGCCTATATCGAGGCGCTTGGCTACACCCATGCCAAGTCGCTGCTCACCTACGAGCTCGATATCAGCAAGGAATTTCCCCCGCTCATCCAACGCATCGTCGCCTCGGGCGAGAAGAACCCGCGCATCCGCATCCGCGGGGTGGACAAGAGCAAGTTCGATGCCGAAGCCAAGCTGATCCTCGACATCCTCAACGATGCCTGGTCGGACAACTGGGGCTTCGTCCCCTTCACCGACACCGAGATCGCCTACGCCGGCAAGAAGTTCAAACCGATCGTCCGCGAGGACCTGATCATGGTCGCCGAGTACGACGGCGAGCCGGTAGCCTTCATGATGACGCTGCCCGATCTCAACGAAGTGCTCAAACCCATGGGCGGTTCGCTGTTTCCGTTCAATTGGGCCAAGCTGCTGCTGTGGCTGCGCAATCCGCGCGTGCGCACGATGCGCGTGCCCTTGATGGGCGTGCGCAAGAAGCTGCAGGCCTCGCGCCTTGCCAGCCAGCTCGCCTTCATGATGATCGAGTATATCCGCCGCAATTCGGTGACGCGCTATGGCTCCACGCGCGGGGAAATCGGCTGGATCCTCGATGACAATCAAGGAATGGTCGCCATCGCCGATGCGATCGACAGCAAGGTCAACAAGGAATACGTGATCTACGGCAAGGAACTGGCGGGATAAGACGGCGCACAGGCGCGCCAGAACAACTGGCAATCCTCTGTTCCGGCCTTGATCCCGCCACATGCGCGGTCCAGATTACAGCCCGCAATGGCCGACATGCCCGATCCCGAACTTGAAGCTGGCACTGCTGTGCACGGCCTGCCCGACGAATGGGCGGGTGATGCGCGCGCGCGGCTGCAATCGGCGATCGTGCTGCTCCTGATGGTCGGCCTGTTCCTTGCGCTGCCCTTCGTGCTGTCGATCGGTGCGGTGGTGTTCCTGCCGCCGGTCACCGCGCTTGTCATCACCATCGTCCTGGCTCCTTTGGCCGATCGGCTGAGCCGGATCGGTCTGCCGGGGATGCTCGCTTCGCTTCTGGCAATCCTGACCATGGCCGGCGTGATCGTCGCCGCGCTCGGCCTGATCCTCCAGCCGGCCTTCGCGATGGTCGATCAGGTGCCGGACATGCTCGCCGTCGTCAGCCGGCGCTTTGCCGAACTGCGCGGCAACCTTGCCTGGATCAACGATTTCAACCGCCAGCTTGCCCGGCTCATGGGCCACAGCCCGCGCGAAGTCGTGCTCGCCAGCCCTTCGGTGATCGAACAGGTCGCCTTTGCCACCCCCAGCGTCGTGCTGGAAATCCTCGTCACGCTGCTGATGACCTTCTTCATGATCGAGACGCGCCTGCGCGTGCAACGCCGCCTCGCGCAGAGCAGCCACAGCGCCAATGCTTCGGTGCGCATCGCCCGGGTGATGCGCGATGTGCAGGACCGCGTGGCGGGCTATCTGCTCACCGTCGCGCTGATCAACCTCGGTGTCGGCGTGATCGTCGCGGGCGGAGCATGGGCCTTCGGCCTCAGCGCGCCGATCATGTGGGGCGGCCTTGCCTTCGTGTTCAATTTCCTCCCCTACCTTGGCCCGCTCGCCATGATGGCGCTACTGGCACTCGTCGGGCTCGGCACGGCCAGCTCGGTCGCGGTGGGCGTGGTCCCTGTGCTGGCCTTCCTCGCCCTCCACGCGGTTGAGGCAAACTTCGTGACACCGGCGATCCTCGGCGCCCGCCTCACGGTCAGTCCGGTCTCGATCCTCGTCGCAATCAGCTATTTTTCGTGGATCTGGGGCGTGCCCGGCGCGCTGCTTTCGGTGCCGATCCTCATGATCATCGAGGCGCTGCTCGACAATCTGGGCCGCCCCAATGTGATCGGTTTCCTGCTGGGCGAGCCGCTGTTCCGGCCTGCTTCGGGGATCAGTCGCTAGCGACCTGCTCGTCATCGAGGCCGGGCATCGCATCGACCACGGTGGTAACCGCAACGTCGAGCGTCACGTTGCCCAGCGTGCGCATGAGATCGGGCAGCACTTCCACCGCCACCAGCAGCGCGAGCGGCCCCACCGGCACGCCCATGGCAAGCGCGATCGGTCCGCACGAGGTGACAAGGCTGATCGCGCCGGGCAGGCTCACCGCGCCGAAGCTCATCACGGAGGCAACCGCGAAGCCCGCCACCATGTGCCAGGTATCGACCGGAATGCCGAGCCAGTGCGCGAGGTAGATCGCAACGGCGAAGTTCATTGCGGGGCCGGTGCCGCGGAACAGCGCCACGGCCAGCGGCAGGGTAAACTCGGCAGCGCGGTCGCGGACGCCGAGCTGGCGGCAAGCGCCCAGCATCGCCGGGAGCGAGGCGAGCGAGGACTGCGTCGATAGCGCCAGTGCCTGCGCCGGGATGACCGCGCGGGCGAAGGCCCCCAGCGACTGGCGTCCAAACAGCACCGCGATCGGATAGGCGCTGAGGAACATCACCGTGCCGGTCAGCGTCACGATCAGCACATAGTGCGCCAGCGCCCCGATCGCCGCCGCGCCCGTATGCGCCGCGACAGCGAAGCTCAGCGCAAAGACGCCGACCGGCGCGGTCCACAGGATCCAGCCCACCACGACCAATGTCGCCCCGCCCACGCCCTCGAAGAACGTCAGCAGGCTGTCGCGCTGGCGCAGGCCAAGCCGCGCGGCGGCCACGGCGAAGGCCGCAGTGAACAGCAGCAGCGGCAGGATCGCGTCGTTGGCGGCAGAGGCAAACACATTGGCCGGCACGAACGAGGCGACGAAATCACCCGCCCCCGGCAGCGGCCCGGCGTTCTGGGTCGTGGCCGCAGACATGCTGGATCGCAGCGCTGCAGCCGCGCCCGGCGGGCTGGGGATCAGCACGAGGAGCGCCGGCACGACAAAAGCGGCCATCGCGGAGCCACCTGCGAGGATGAGGTAGAACCAGCCCAGTGCGCGCCGCGCCATGGCTCCGGCACGCGCCGCCGCCACGGTCTGCACCACGCCCATGAACAGCAGCGAGACGACGAGGGGAATGATCGTCGCCCTCAAAGCGCGCAACCACATGTCGCCCACCGGCTCCGCCACCGCCAGCAGCGGCGCAAGCGCACCTGGTGCCCGCATCGCCATGGCAAGGCCAAGGCCAAGGCCGCCGATCAGCCCGACGAACGTCCACAGCGTGGGAACCTTGGTGATTTCGGGCAAGGGACTTGGCGAGCGGGGTGCTTCGCTGGAGGATGAAGGATCGTTAATCGCTTGGTTCATGGGTCGGTGACATTAAGCGTGTAGGGGCATATGGCAATCCGCGCTGCGATAGCGCTTCTGCTAAGGGACTTGTTTCAGGCAATGGCACGCAAATTTTTCGGCACCGACGGCATCCGGGGCCGTACCAACGCCGGTGTGATGACCGCCGCCACCGCGATGAAGGTGGGCCAGGCCGCCGGGACCTATTTCCTGCGCGGCGATCACCGCCACCGCGTGGTGATCGGCAAGGACACCCGCCTTTCGGGCTACATGCTGGAAAACGCGATGACCGCGGGCTTCACCAGTGTCGGCATGGATGTCGTGCTGCTGGGCCCGATGCCCACGCCCGCCGTCGCGCTGCTCACGCGCGAAATGCGCGCCGATGTCGGGGTGATGATCTCGGCCAGCCATAATCCGTTCGAGGACAACGGCATCAAGCTGTTCGGCCCCGATGGCTACAAGCTTTCTGACGAGGACGAGCTCGCGATCGAGGCGATGATTGAGCAGGATCTGCCGCTCGCCGATGCGAACGACGTGGGCCGCGCCCGCCGCATCGAGGATGCGCGCGGACGCTATATCCACGCGGTCAAGGCTTCGCTCCCGCATAACGTCCGCCTCGATGGCCTGCGCATCGTGGTGGATTGCGCGAATGGCGCGGCCTATCATGTGGCGCCTTCGGCGCTGTGGGAACTCGGCGCTGAAGTCATCGCCATCGGGGTCGAGCCAAATGGCAAGAACATCAACGCGGGCGTCGGCTCGACCCATCTCGATGCGCTGAAAGCGCGCGTGCGCGAAGTGCGCGCCGATATCGGCATTGCGCTCGATGGCGATGCGGACCGGCTGATCGTGGTCGACGAGAAAGGCCAGACGGTTGACGGCGACCAGATCATGGCGCTGATCGGCGGCCGGCTTCACGCGGCGGGCGCGCTGCGCGGCGGCGGCGTGGTTGCCACCGTCATGTCCAACCTCGGCCTCGAACGCTACCTCAATGGCCTCGGCCTCGAACTCGTGCGCGCCTCCGTGGGCGACCGCTACGTGCTCGAGAAGATGCGCGAGGGCGGCTACAACGTCGGCGGCGAGCAATCCGGCCACATGATCCTGACCGACCACGGCACCACTGGCGACGGCACGGTCGCCGCGCTGCAGGTTCTCGCCGCGCTGGTCGCCTCGGGCAAACCCGCCAGCGAGACGCTGCACTTGTTCGATCCCGTGCCGCAGCTCCTCAAGAACGTGCGCTTTGCCGGCGGCAAGCCACTCGAGGCCGCCAGCGTCAAGGCGGTGATTGCCGAGGCCGAGGCCCAGCTCGCCGGCAAGGGCCGCCTCGTCATCCGCCCCTCGGGCACCGAACCCGTGATCCGCGTCATGGCCGAAGGCGATGATGCGCGCGAAGTGGCGCAAGTCGTCGATGCGATCTGCGACGCGGTGCGCAAGGCCGCCTGAGGAGAGTCCCTATGCTGGAAATGCGCCCCGATTGCGAACGCTGCGGCACCGATCTCCCCGCCGATGCGCCGGGCGCGTTCATCTGCTCGTTCGAGTGCACCTTCTGCGCCGAATGCGCCGAAGTGCTTGATGACCGCTGCCCCAATTGCGGCGGCGAACTGATGGACCGCCCGAGCCGCGCCAAGCCGCTGCATGCCAAGTATCCGCCTTCGACCGAGCGGAAGTTCAAGGGATGAACGCACCACGTGTGGCCCCCAGAATCTTGGCCATTGCCGGTTCGGATTCGGGCGGCGGCGCGGGCATTCAGGCCGATATCAAGACGATCACCATGCTCGGCGGCTACGCGATGACCGCCGTGACCGCACTCACCGCGCAGAACACGACCGGGGTCCACATGGTCGAGGCCGCGAGCCCCGCGATGGTCGCCGCGCAGATCGATGCCTGCACCGGCGATCTCGGCGTCGACGCGGTCAAGATCGGCATGCTCGGTTCGCCCGAAATCGCCGCCGTTGTGGCGCAGCGGCTTGAGCGGCTCGCTGTGCCGATCGTGTTCGATCCCGTGATGATTGCCACCAGCGGTGCGGCGCTCGCCGATGCCGCCACCATCGCTGCATTCGAACGGCTCATGGCGCTCGCCACGCTGACCACCCCCAACGTGCCCGAACTTGCCGCGCTGGGCGGAGAGGCAGCCCTGCGCGCGCGGGGCATCGCGTGGCTCGGCAAGGGCGGCGATGCAGAAGGGCCGGACGTGACAGACCGGCTTGCCGTGCCGGATGATGACGATGTCGTGTGGACCGCGCCGCGCATCCACACGCGCCACACCCATGGCACCGGCTGCACGCTATCGAGCGCCATTGCCACGCATCTCGCGCGCGGCCTCTCGCTGGCCGAAGCGGTCGGCGAAGCCCGCCGGTTCGTCCGCGCTGCCCTGCTCGCTGCGCCCGGCTTCGGTGCAGGCAGCGGCCCGCTCGGGCACTACGCCGTCCTGCAATCCTGAGACCAGTCCGCCGCGTCCAGCACCAGGTAGACGCTGTCGCACCATTCCTCACCTACCAGCCAGGTCCGCGCCTGCCGGTCCGTCTCGCGAAAGCCAAGCCGCGCCAGCAGCCGCAGCGAGGCACCATTGCGCGGATCGACGTCGGCCTGAATGCGCGGCAGGCCATGCACCGCAATGGCCCGCGCAATCACGGCCGTCAGCGCCTCACGCATCAATCCGCGGCCCCAATGGTCTGGATCGAGAATGTAGCCGATATCGGGAAAGCGATAGAGCCCGGCCTTGCCGATCATGCGGCCTTGATACTCGATCGCGAAGTCCTCGCCCTCACCCGGTGGGATCGTCATCATCCCATCGAGGAAATCGGCGGTCTGGGCGAGGGTGTCGTGCGGCGGCGTTGACCAATAGGCCATGGCGCGCGGCTGGCGCATGATCGCGTGCAACGCATCAAGATCACCGGAGCAAGCCGGCCGCAGGACCAGCCGCTCGGTGCGCAGTTCGGCCATGGGTCTTCAGTCCAGATCGAGTCCGTAGAATGCGGTGATGTGATCCCAGGCTTCCTCTGCCGTCTCCACGATGTGGAACAAGTCGATGTCCGCAGCGCTGATCACGCCCTCCTCGGCAAGCGCCGCGAAGTTCACCACACGGTTCCAGAAATCACCGCCGAACAGTAGGATCGGGATCGGCTGCATCTTGCCGGTCTGGACCAGCGTCAGCAGTTCGAACAGTTCGTCGAACGTGCCGAAGCCGCCCGGAAACGCCGCCACCGCCCGCGCGCGCAGCAGGAAGTGCATCTTGCGCAGCGCGAAGTAGTGGAACTGGAACGAGAGGTGCGGCGTCACATAAGCGTTGGGCGTGTGTTCGTGCCGCAGCGTGATGTTGAGCCCGATCGATTCCGCGCCGACATCCGCCGCACCGCGATTGGCCGCTTCCATGATCGAAGGGCCGCCGCCCGAGCAGATCACGAAGTGGCGCTTGCCATCCTCTACCACAGCGCTGCGACTGGCAATCTGCGCCAGCCTGCGAGCCTCCTGATAGTAGCGCGCCTTGGCGATCAGTCGCTCGGCGACCTTCTGCTGCTCCGGCGTCGCCGCCGCCGCGCGCACCGCGTCCGCTTCCTCGGGCGAAGGAATCCGCGCCGAACCGTACATCACGAGGGTGGAGCCGATCCCCGCCTCGTCGAGCAGCATTTCGGGCTTCAGCAGCTCAAGCTGGAAGCGGACCGGACGCAATTCCTCGCGCAGCAGGAAATCGGTGTCGCGGAAGGCGAGCCGATAGGCCGGGTCCTGCTGCTGCGGGGTGACATTATCGTGCGATTCGACAAAGCCGACTTCCTGCTCGGCCTTGTAGAATTTGCGGTGCGAAAGTTCGTGAGCTTCTTCATCGGTCATGACCGGGAGGTGTCGCAAGCGCGGCGCCAAATCGCAATGGGCGATGCTTCCGGTCTGGCAGATTGCTGATGTGAAATCGGTCTGCCGCGACAACCATAAACCGGCAAGTCCGGCTTTTGCGCAGTGCACGCAACCGGACGCCGGGCGTCGAATGTGGCGGAAAATGGATGCCCCGCGAGGATTCGAACCTCGATAAACGGAATCAGAATCCGTTGTCTTACCATTAGACGACGGGGCAATGAGGGCGGGCCTTTAGGCGGGGCGTGCGTTCAAGTCAAGGTGACGCACGCCCTTCCCGCGCCGTACTTGCCCGAAAGCCGCAGGAACGCTAGAGTGCGTGTCAAGTACCTGCCGGGCATTCCCTTGGCGGGAAAACATAAGCGATTGGTAGACATGGCGGAATTCGATCCGCCGGCGCAACAGCGCAAGACGCGGCCAGGCAAGCGGCGGGGGCGCAAATCAGCGTCCCGCGGCAAGCCAAAGGGAGCGCGTCCTGCGGCAGCAGCGTCGGCCAGCAACCCTGCCGGTCCAGTCTCTGGGCCCGAAGCGCGGCCCGCTAGCAGCCCCGCAGCCAACCTCGCCATGAGTGCGCCGGCCCCAGCAGTCTCAACTCCGCCCCCAGCCCAGCCCCCGGCCCCGCTGCCAGCCATGGAGGCACCGCGCGCGCCCTGGCAGAAGACACTGCCGTTCCATCGCCAGGCCTATGCCGCGATCGATCTCGGCACCAACAATTGCCGTCTGCTCATCGCGCGGCCTTCGGGTGATCACTTCATGGTGATCGATGCGTTCAGCCGCGTGGTGCGACTGGGCGAAGGGCTCGCGCAATCGGGCCGGCTTTCGGATGCGGCCATGGACCGTGCGCTTGGCGCGCTCCACATCTGTGCCGACAAGCTGCGCAAGCGCGGCGTGCACCTTGCGCGCTCGGTCGCCACCGAAGCCTGTCGCCGTGCCACCAACGGCGAGGAATTCATCGAACGCGTCCACCGCGAAACCGGCATCTGCCTCAACATCATCACCGCCGAGGAGGAAGCGCGGCTCGCCGTGCTCGGTTGCCACATCCTGCTCGAGCCCGGCTGCGGCCCCGCCATGATCTTCGATATCGGCGGCGGGTCGACCGAGATGGTCCTGGTCGATACCAGCGATACGGTGCCCCGCATCCTCGATTGGCAATCGGTGCCGTGGGGCGTCGTTTCGCTAACCGAAAGCATCGGCCCGATCGAACTGACCGCCGAAGCCCGCGCCGCCGCCTATCACGAGATGCGCACCCGCATCACCGATGGCTTCGCCCGGTTCTCCGAACGCGTTGCCCCGGCGCGCGAATCGGCCGCGGCGGACGGCGGCCTGCGCCTGCTCGGTACGAGCGGCACCGTCACCACGCTCGCCAGCCTGCACCTCGGCCTGCCGCAATATGATCGCAGCGCGGTGGACGGCTTGATCGTGCCCACCACCTCGATGCGCGAGATCAGCCAGCGCCTTGCGCATATCTCACCCGCCGAGCGCATCGCGGTGCCCTGCATCGGGCGCGAACGAGCGGACCTCGTCGTCGCGGGCTGCGCGATCCTCGAATCGATCTTCGACATCTGGCCTGCCGAACGGCTCGGCATCGCCGATCGCGGCATCCGCGAAGGCATTCTGCGCAGCCTGATGGCGGCGGGCGGGCTTGGCGACCGGCGCGCGGAAACAGCGCAAGGCAAGAGCGTTAACGGAGGCACTGCCGCATGAGCCGAAGCGGCCGCGACCCCGGCACGCGGGTCAAGAGCGCCAAGGGCCGCACGGCCTCGTCCAATCGCTGGCTATCCCGCCAACTTAACGATCCCTACGTCAAGCAGGCCAAGGCGGAAGGTTGGCGCAGCCGCGCCGCGTTCAAGCTGATCGAGCTCGATACGCGCTTCGGCCTGCTGAAGGACGCGCGCCGCGTGATCGATCTCGGCATCGCGCCGGGGGGCTGGGCACAAGTCGTGCGCAAGCAGGTACCGCAAGCCGAAGTGGTCGGCATCGATCTCCTGCCCGTGGAGCCGATCGAGGGCGTGACCATCTTCCAGATGGACTTCATGACTGACGAGGCCCCTGCGGCGCTCACCGGCGCGCTGGGCGGCGCACCCGATCTCGTCATATCCGACATGGCCGCCAACACGGTGGGCCACAAGGCGACCGACCATCTGCGCACCATGGGCCTCGTCGAAACCGCCGTCGATTTCGCGGTCAAGACGCTCGCCCCCGGCGGCGCCTTCGTCGCCAAAGTCTTTGCCGGCGGGACCGACGCCGAACTGCTCACGATCCTCAAGCGCAACTTCAAGACGGT
Organism: Novosphingobium sp. FG137; assembly: GCF_057809735.1. Lineage (NCBI taxonomy): Bacteria > Pseudomonadati > Pseudomonadota > Alphaproteobacteria > Sphingomonadales > Sphingomonadaceae > Novosphingobium > Novosphingobium sp. FG137. The sequence goes on from NZ_JBMDKN010000002.1 coordinate 708,328, forward strand.
GAAGCACGCCAAGCCCCCCGCCAGCCGCAAGGATTCGTCCGAGTGGTACGTGATCGCCCAAGGCTTCAAGGGGCGCGAGGAAGCCTGAACTTTCCACAGGCTGGGTTTTGCGCGAATCGGTCTCCCGGTCCTAACGGAGCCGATCTTATCTGACCGGAGACCCTACCCCATGGCCGATTCCGCCGACGACCGCCTGCGCCTCTTGATCGAGCGTATCGAACGCCTCGAGGAAGAAAAGAAGGGCATCGGCGACGATATCAAGGACGTCTACTCCGAGGCGAAATCGACCGGCTACGATCCGAAGATCATGCGCCAGATCGTGCGTCTGCGTAAGCTGAAGCCCGATGATCGCCGCGAAATGGAAGCGATTCTCGATACCTACAAGAACGCACTGGGTATCGAATAGGATCACTGGACGCGGGGTGACAAGGCGCTAGGCTGCGGTGAAACGTTCAGTCGGAGTTTGCCAGATGCGCCTTTCCCGCCCCGCCCTCCTTGCCGGTTTTGCCGCACTGGTCGCCATTGCGGCGCCCGCTGCGGCAGCCGAAGCACCCGCAAAGCCGCAGCCCAAGGTGGTCTATCTGCACGCCGGGCGGCTGCTCGATCAGCCCGGCAAGCCCCCGCGCGGGGTTTCCACCGTGGTGATCACCGATGGCGTGGTCACCAGCGTCAGCGATGGCACGCTGCCAGCGCCTTCCGGCGCCACGACCGTCGAACTCGGCGATGCCTTCGTGCTGCCGGGGCTTACCGACATGCACGTCCACTTGTTCAGCGACGGCGATCCGATGCGCGAGCGGCTGGAGCAGTCCACGCGCGACCGCGAGGATTCGGCCTATCTCGCCGCGCAACATGCCCTGCAGACGCTGGAAGCCGGCTTCACCACGGTGCGTGATCTGGGCGGTCCGCCGCGCGGTATCCGCGCGCTGCGCGATGCGATCAATGCCGGCGAAGTGCCTGGCCCCACCATCGTCAACGCTGGCACGATGATTTCGGTCTCGGGCGGACATGGCGACGGCGGCGGGCTCAACGAGGAGAGCTACGGCGCCTTCACGCCGCATGATTACAACAACCTCTGCAACGGCGCGGACGATTGCCGCCGCGCGGTGCGCGAGCAGATCCGGCTCGGCGCGCAAGTCATCAAGTTCGCCGCGACCGGCGGCGTGCTCTCGAATGTGGCGGGCGGTCTCGGCCAGCAGATGACCGACGAGGAAATGAAGGCCGTTATCGACACGGCGCACGGCTTTGGCCGGAAGGTGGCCGCGCACAGCCATGCCGCAGCCGGGACGATGGCCGCAGTCAACGCCGGCGTCGATACGATCGATCACGGCACCTTCCTTGATGAGCCGACGATCAAGGCCATGCTCGCACACGGCACATGGCTCGTGCCGACCATGCTCGCCCCGGTTGCGGCCCTTGCGCAGGCGCGTGCCGGTCTGCTGCCGCCCGCAACGATCCCCAAGGCCGAAAACGCCGCCGCCGCGGAACGCAAATCGCACGAGCTGGCAATCCGGATGGGCGTAAAGATCGCGTTCGGGACGGACACTGGCGTCTCGCGCCATGGGGACAACGCGCAGGAATTCGCGCTTATGGTCAAGGCGGGCATGACTCCGATGGCCGCCATCGCTGCTGCCACGGTGAACGCTGCCGAAGCGCTGGGCCGCAGCGATAGTGTGGGCCGGATCGCGCCGGGCATGCCGGCCGATATCATAGCGGTCCACGGCGATCCGCTCAGCGATGTCACCCGCCTCGAACACGTCGATTTCGTGATGAAGCGCGGCGCGGTGATAAAGCAGGTGCCCTGACCGATGGCGGAAGGGCTGACGATCCGCGATGCAGGCCCAGAAGACGCGGAGGCCTGCGCCGCGATCTACCGCCCCTACGTCACCGACAGCTGGGTGAGCTTCGAGCTGGAACCACCCGACGCGGAGGACATGGCCCGCCGCATCGCGGACTACGGCGCCAGCCACGCCTGGCTTGTCGCGACACGCGGGGGCGAGGTCGCCGGCTATGCCTATGGCAGCCCGCACCGGACCCGCGCGGCCTATGCCTCATCCTGCGATGTGGCGATCTATGTCAGCCCGGCCTTCCCGCGCGCCGGCATCGGCCGCGCGCTTTATGGTGAGCTGCTTGCGCGGCTCAAGGCCAAGGGCTTCCACGCCGCCTTTGCCGGAATCGCTCAACCCAACCCCGCCAGCGTTGCGCTGCACGAGGCCTGCGGCTTCACCCCCGTCGGCGTGTACCGCGAAGTCGGCTGGAAAATGGGCGCGTGGCGCGATGTGGGCTGGTGGCAGCGGGTGCTCTAAACGCCGAGGAGCGCCAGGCTGACCGATATGCCGTTGGCCGCCGCGTGGATCAGCATCGCGCCGAAAATGCCGATCCGCATGCGCGTGTAGCTCAGCGTCATCCCCGCCCAGAGCTGGGGCAGCACCATCGGCAGCAGCGCCCACGAAAAACGCGGATAGTTGCTGAGGTGCGAGAGAGCGAAGACCGCGATCGAGAGCCACACCAGCACCGGAAAGGCCCGTTCGAACCCCGGCACCACGCCGCGCCCGCGCAGCCACCACCAGCCCGCCGGCATGGCCAGCCCAATGCCGAGCACGGCAAAGCTCGCCGGCACTTCGTAGATGTGGAAATTCACCATCGCGAGAAAGCCAGCCGCCGCGAAACCGCAGCCGACCAGCCACACCGCGCGCACCCGCCCGGTCAGCCAGCCACGAAAGGCGAGCTCCTCGGCGACCGGTGCCAGCAGCACCACGAAGGGCACCAGCATCGCCTTGGACACCTGATCGAACGCCTCGGGCGAAGGCAGGCCCATCGCGGACTGCCACAGGCCCAGCAGCGGCAGCAGCACCAGCAGTAGCACGGCCAGATGCAGCGCCAGCATATACAACAAGGCCTGCCCTGCATGGCGCGCACGAAGCCCGGAAGGCGTCAGCAGGTGCGGACGGGCGAGCCATGCGGCGAAATCGTGATACAGCGCGGTCATCGCACCAAGCATGCCGCAGCGCGGGTTAAGACCGGGTATGCAGGCCCAATTGCCCAGCGCCGCTGTCTCGGCTAGGGGGGCGGCCAAAGCAATTTGCAGAAAGCCCTGAGCAGAAGACCATGGCAGGCCATTCCAAATTCAAGAACATCATGCACCGCAAGGGCGCGCAGGACAAAAAGCGCTCGGCGCAGTTCTCCAAGCTCTCCCGCGAAATCACCGTCGCGGCCAAGATGGGCATGCCCGATCCGGACATGAACCCGCGCCTGCGCGCCGCCGTCAACGCGGCCAAGGCGCAGTCGATGCCCAAGGACAACATTGCCCGCGCGATCGACAAGGCCACCAAGGGCGAAGGCGATAACTATGAAGAAGTGCGCTACGAGGGCTATGGCCCCGGCGGCGTCGCCATCATCGTCGAGGCGCTGACCGACAACCGCAACCGCACCGCCACCAACGTGCGCACCGCCTTTGCCAAGAACGGCGGCAACCTCGGCGCTTCGGGTGCGGTGAGCCACGGGTTCGAGCGGCTCGGCCTGATCGAATATCCCGGCAAGGTCGGCGACGAAGAGAAAGTCCTCGAAGCCGCGATCGAAGCGGGCGCGGACGACGTCGAATCCGATATGGGCGACGGCGACGAGAACCCCGGCAGCCACCAGATCTGGGTGTCGATCGACCAGCTCCACCCCGTCGCGCGCGAACTGGAAAAGGTGCTGGGCGAGGCTGAAGGCGTGAAGCTGGCGTGGAAACCCAGCCTGAAAACCACCGTCGATGCCGAAACCGCCGCGACCCTGCTCAAGCTGATCGACGTGCTGGATGACGACGACGACGTCCAGACCGTCTGGGGCAACTACGAGATACCTGACGACGTGATGGAAAAGCTGGGCTGATGCCCGGCAGCCGCCCATGATGCCACTTGCCATCAAGGCGCTGCTCTCGGGCCTGCTCATCGCGCTCATTTCGGAAATCGGGCGCAAGCTGCCCACGGTGGGCGCACTCGTCGCCTCACTGCCGCTCGTCTCGGTGCTCGGCATGATCCTGCTCTGGCGCGCGCGGCCCGATGCGGAGAACATGGCGATCCATGCCGAGGCGACCTTCTGGTACGTGCTGCCCAGCCTGCCGATGTTCCTCGTGATCCCCGCGCTGCTGCGCCACGGTGTGTCGTTCTGGATCGCGCTCGCGGCGGGCTGTGCGCTGACCGTGGCGCTCTACCTCGGCATGATGCACATCGGCCCGCGTTTTGGGCTGAAACTCTGACATGATCATCCTCGGCATCGATCCCGGCCTCACCTGCACCGGCTGGGGCGTGGTCGCCAAGGCTGGCAGCCGCCTGAGCCACATCGCCAACGGCCAGATCCGCACCAACGCCAAGACCTCGATGGCCGAGCGGCTAGTAGAGCTCGACGACGGCCTCGCCGCCGTGATCGCCGCGCACCGCCCGGATACCGGCGCGGTGGAGGAAGTCTTCGTCAACAAGAACCCGCAGTCCACGCTCAAGCTCGGGCAGGCGCGCGGTGTTGCCATGCTGGCGGTGGCGCGGGCAGGCCTGTCCGTCGCCGAATACCCCACCAAGGTCATCAAGAAGGCACTGGTCGGCACGGGCGGCGCGGAAAAGGCGCAAGTGCAGGCCATGCTCAAGGTGCTGCTCCCCGGCGTCACGCTCGCGGGCGAGGACGCTGCGGATGCGCTGGCGGTGGCGATCACCCATGCCAACATGATCGGCAGCCATCGGTAACCGGGCTTGCCGTGGCGGGCTTGCCCCGTACTGGGTTCGCTGCCATAGAACAAACCATGATCGCAAAGCTTACCGGCCTGCTCGATGATTTCGGCCCCGACTGGGCGATCATCGACGTGAACGGCGTCGGCTACCTCGTCCATTGCTCGGCCAAGACGCTGGAGCGGCTCGGCATTCGCGGCGACAAGGTCGTGATCCACACCGAGCTTCAGGTTTCCGAGAACGACCAGCGCCTGATCGGCTTCACCAGTGCGGGCGAGCGCGGCTGGTTCCGCCTGCTCACCGCCGTGCAGGGCGTGGGCAGCAAGGTCGCGCTCGCGATCCTCTCCGCGCTCTCTGTAGAAGACTTGCAACGCGCCTGCGCCAGCGGCGATGCCGCGATGGTCGCCCGCGCGCAGGGCGTAGGGCCGAAGCTTGCCGGCCGCATCGTCAACGAACTCAAGGACAAGGCGGGCGGCATCGCGCCGATCTCCGCCGGCGCCGGCAGCCCACCCATCGAAGGGCTCGGCGCAGCGCCCGCCGGTTCCGCCAGCGCCGATGCGATATCCGCCCTCCAGAACCTCGGCTTCAAGCCCTCCACCGCGAGCATGGCCGTGGCAGCAGCGGTCAAGGAACTGGGCGATGACGCGCAGCTCAACGATCTCGTGCGCGTGGCGCTGAAACGGGCGACGGGGTGATGGATGCCATCGCAAACGACCTTGCTGCCCCCGCCAAGTTGAAGGATAATCGAAAGATGACCGACCTCAGCTTCTCCCTCCCCTCCTCGCTGCAAAGCAAGCTCGACCAGCGCATCGCCGACGGCGGCTATCTTGATACCGCAGAGTACCTGCGCGATTTGATCCGGCGTGATCTGGCCGAAGCGGACGAGGATGCCGCATGGGTCCGGGCGCGATTGGCTGAAGGCGAAGCTTCAGGATACCTTGAAACCGATCCACGCGATGTGCTCAGGGAGATCATGGCGAAATTGCCTGATGCATGAAGTGCGAATTTCCAGGGAGGCTCGGGCTGACCTTGAGGAAATACAGCTGCGCGGCTTGACCGAGTTTGGAGTACAGACCACGCGTGCCTTCATGGCAGGCTTTGATGATATCTTCGCGAGACTGAAGATGTATCCGCTGATTGGCAGAGCGCGTCCGGAGTATGGCCACGCTGTCCGGAGTTGTCTTCACTCGCCCTACCTTGTCTTCTACCGCATTGGGGCCGACGTCGTGTCGATTCAGCGTGTGCTCCACACCTCAAGGCGAACCCAAGCTCTAGGCCGTGCGGAGCCATGACCGATAACCCCATCCTCACCCCCCGCCGCCAGGCCGATGATGCGGACGCCGCGCTGCGGCCCAAGACGCTCGCCGAATTCGTCGGGCAGGAGGGTGCGCGCGAGAACCTTCAGGTGTTCATCGAAAGCGCGCGGCAGCGCGGTGAGGCGATGGATCATGTGCTGTTCTATGGTCCGCCGGGCCTAGGCAAGACAACGCTGGCCGCGATCATCGCGCGCGAGATGGGAGTCAATTTTCGCGCAACCTCCGGCCCGGTGATCGCCAAGGCGGGCGATCTGGCAGCGCTGCTCACCAATCTGGAAGCAGGCGACGTCCTGTTCATCGACGAGATCCACCGCCTCAATCCCGTGGTCGAGGAAGTGCTCTATCCGGCGATGGAGGACCGCGCGCTCGATCTCATCATCGGCGAGGGCCCCTCGGCGCGATCGGTGCGGATCGATCTGCCGCCCTTCACCCTGATCGGCGCGACCACCCGCGCGGGCCTCCTCGCCACGCCTTTGCGAGACCGGTTCGGCATTCCCGTCAGGCTCCAGTTCTACACCGTGGCGGAGCTCGAGCGCGTCGTCACGCGGGGGGCCGGACTGCTCGGCATCGGCGTTGATCAGGGCGGTGCGGTGGAAATCGCCCGCCGATCACGCGGCACCCCGCGCGTGGCCGGAAGGCTGCTGCGGCGGGTACGCGATTTCGCGCAAGTCGCTGGCGCAGACGTGATTTCCCGCGAAGTGGCGGACAGCGCGCTGACCCGGCTCGAAGTCGATTCGCTCGGCCTCGATCTGCAGGATCGGCGCTACCTCGGCATGATTGCGGATATCTACAAGGGCGGTCCGGTGGGCGTGGAAACGCTGGCGGCCGGGCTATCCGAGCCGCGCGACACGATCGAGGACGTGATCGAACCCTATCTCATCCAGCTCGGCCTCGTCGCGCGCACCGCGCGTGGCCGATGCCTCAACGATCGCGGCTGGCGCCACCTGGGACTCACCCCGCCCTCGGCCGATCTCCCCGGCCTCTTCGGTGAGGGCTCCGCCGATTAGTGGTAAACGCTGATAGCGTAACGGAAGGGTCAATTCGGTTCCAGTTTGGTACAGACTTGTCCTGGCGGCCCGAAATGACCCAATTCGGGGCCCCGGAAGGGGGTGAAACCCGGTTAACAGCATTGCCGCCGCCGGTCTGATCTGCGTTGTTCGATCTGTCAGGAGAGGGTTTGTCCACCATTGGGTGGCTAGGTCCAGCTCCACGGGAACAGAGAGCAACGATCATGTCGGTTCGGATGGCATTGGCAAAACTGGCGGCCTGCGCAGCAGGCGGGGCTGTGCTGGGCGGTGGTGCGGTGCACGTTTCGGAAGCACCTTCGGCGGCCGAAATCCACCACGTGAAGCCGATCAAGGTCAAGCAGGTGAAGCGGCACTATGCCAGCGTGGTCAAGCCGCGGCCGGTCCACCGCCTGCGCCGCGTGGTCAAGACCACCGTCACCAAGTCCTGTGCGATGCCGCAGCAGCAGATGGCTTATGCCCCCGTGCCCTATATGGCACCGATGCCGCCGCAGGCGGCGGGTGGCGGCGGCGGTGCGGTGCCAGTGGTCGTCGGTGGCGGCGGGATCGGCGGCTTCGGCGGCGGGTTCTTCGGCGGCTTCTTCGGCGGCAGCAGCGGCGGCGGAAGCGTGGTGGTCTCCTCGACCAGCACCGGCTCCACCTCGACTTCGGGCGGCTCCACCTCCGGCGGCTCGACATCGACCTCGGGTGGCTCGACTTCGACATCCGGCGGTTCGACTTCGAGCGGCAACATCTCGACCTCGACGTCCAGCGGCAACGTCTCGACCAGTTCGGGCGCGGTGACGAGCAGCACCTCGACCTCGTCGGGCAACGTCAGCACCTCTTCGGGCAACGTCTCGACCAGCTCGGGCAATGTCAGCACATCCTCGGGCAACGTTTCCACCAGCTCGTCAACCTCGACCAGCTCGGGCAACGTGACGAGCAGCTCGTCAACCTCGTCGTCGACGTCGTCCTCGACGTCTTCTTCGACCTCGTCGTCTTCGTCTACATCGGGCTCCTCGTCGACGTCGAGCAGCACCAGCAGCTCGTCTTCTTCGAACGGCGGAAGCACCTCGACGACCTCGTCGAACGGCGGCACGCCGGTTCCCGAACCTTCGATGGTCCTGCTGTTCGGCGCTGCCGCTGCAGGGCTCGTCGGGCGGCGCCGCCACGGCCTCAAGGCGAAGGACCGAGCGGCAGCCTGAACAACCAACTTCCGTGGGCCGTCACGCATGATGAAAACGCGGGCAAAAGGAAAGGGCGGCTCCGGGGGGAGCCGCCCTTTCTGATTCCGGCAACTGCTGGCGGCGCTCAGGCCGCCAGGTTGCGCAGCACGTACTGCAGGATGCCGCCGTTGAGGTAGTATTCCAGCTCGTTGGCCGTATCGATGCGGCACAGTGCCTTGAAGGTGAAGGTCGAGCCATCGGCGCGCGTCACCTCGACCTCGACATCCTGACGCGGCTTGAGGCCGGCCACGCCGCGGATGGTGAAGGTGTCGTCACCCGTCAGCCCCAGCGTTTCCCGCGATTCGCCTTCAAGGAACTGCAGCGGCAGCACGCCCATGCCGACAAGGTTCGAGCGGTGGATGCGCTCGAAGCTTTCGACGATCACCGCGCGCACGCCGAGCAGGTTGGTGCCCTTGGCCGCCCAGTCACGGCTGGAGCCGGTGCCGTATTCCTTGCCCGCGATGACGACCAGCGGCGTGCCATCGGCCTTGTGCTGCATCGCCACGTCGTAGATCGCGCCGACCTCGCTGCCATAGCGGCTCATGCCGCCTTCGATGCCGGGCACCATCTCGTTCTTGATGCGGATGTTGGCGAAAGTGCCGCGCATCATCACTTCGTGATGGCCGCGGCGCGCGCCGTAGGAGTTGAAGTCCGCCTTGGCGACCTGGTGCTCCATCAGCCACTTGCCCGCCGGGCTGTCAGCCTTGATCGAACCGGCCGGCGAGATGTGGTCGGTGGTGATCGAATCGCCGAGGATCGCCAGCGGTTTGGCCTCGATGATGTCGCTCACCGGTGCCGGGGTCATGCTCATGCCCTCGAAGTAGGGCGGGTTGGCGACGTAAGTGCTACCTGCGCGCCAGCTGTAGGTTTCCGAGCCCGTGACGTTGATCGCCTGCCAGTGCACATCGCCCTTGTAGACGTCGGCATAGCGCGCCTGGAACATCGCGCGGTCCATGCAGCCGGCCATCGTCGAGTAGACTTCAGCGTTGGTCGGCCAGATGTCCTTGAGGTAGACATCCACGCCGTCCTTGCTCTGGCCGATCGGCGTCGAGATGAAGTCCTCGATCACCGTGCCCTTGAGCGCGTAAGCCACCACCAGCGGCGGGCTGGCGAGGAAGTTCGCGCGCACGTCGGGCGAGACGCGGCCCTCGAAGTTGCGGTTGCCGGAAATGACGGCGGCAGCGACGAGGCCGTTGTCGTTGATCGCCTTGCTGATCGGTTCGGCCAGCGGGCCAGAGTTGCCGATGCAGGTGGTGCAGCCATAGCCGACGAGGTTGAAACCGACCGCGTCGAGGTGCTCCTGCAGCCCGGCGCGGACGAGGTAGTCCGTCACGACCTGCGAGCCCGGCGCGAGGCTGGTCTTGACCCAGGGCTTGGGCTTCAGGCCCAGCTCGTTGGCCTTCTTGGCGACGAGGCCAGCCGCGACCAGCACGCCCGGGTTCGAGGTGTTGGTGCAGCTGGTGATCGCCGCGATCGTCACGTCGCCATCGCCGATGTCGAAGTCCTTGCCTTCAACCGGCACGCGCTGCTGCGTCTTCTTGTAGACGTTCGCCATGTCGGCGTTGAACACGTCATCAACGTCGGGCAGCGAAACGCGGTCCTGCGGGCGCTTCGGGCCGGCGAGGCTGGGCACCACGGTCGCAAGGTCCAGTTCGAGCGTCGAGGTGAACACCGGTTCGACCGAAGGATCGATCCAGAAGCCCTGCGCCTTGGCATAAGCCTCGGTCAGCGCGATCTGATCTTCCTCGCGGCCCGTCAGGCGCATGTAGTCCAGGGTCTTTTCGTCGATGCCGAAGAAGCCGCACGTCGCGCCATATTCGGGCGCCATGTTGGCCAGCGTGGCGCGGTCCGCCAGCGTGAGCGAAGCAAGACCGGGGCCATAGTATTCAACGAAACGGCCGACCACGCCGTGCTTGCGCAGCATGTTGGTGCAGGTCAGCACGAGGTCGGTCGCGGTGACGCCTTCCTTCAGCTCACCGGTGAACTTGAAGCCGACCACTTCGGGGATCAGCATCGAAACCGGCTGGCCGAGCATCGCCGCTTCGGCTTCGATCCCGCCGACGCCCCAGCCCAGCACGCCGAGGCCGTTGATCATCGTGGTGTGGCTATCGGTGCCAACGCAAGTATCGGGATAGGCGACGGTCGCGCCGTCCGGCCCCTCGCTCGTCCACACCGCCTGCGCGATGTGCTCGAGGTTGACCTGGTGGCAGATGCCCGTGCCCGGAGGCACCGCCTTGAAGTTCGCAAGGCTCTTGGAGCCCCACTTGAGGAAGTCATAGCGCTCGCCGTTGCGGTAGTACTCGATCTCGACGTTCTGTTCGAAGGCCTTGGGGTGGCCGAACTCGTCGACCATGACCGAGTGGTCGATCACGAGGTGCACGGGCACCTGCGGGTTGATCTTGCTGGTATCGCCGCCCAGCTTGGCGATGGCATCGCGCATCGCGGCAAGATCGACAACGCAAGGCACGCCGGTAAAATCCTGGAGCAGCACGCGCGCCGGGCGGTACTGGATTTCGCGGCTGCTGGAGGGATCCTTCTGCCAGTCGACCAGCGCCTTGATGTCATCGGTCGAAACGGTGAAGCCGCCGTCCTCGAAGCGCAGCAGGTTTTCGAGCAGGACTTTCATCGAAAAGGGCAGGCGGGAAACATCGCCATAAGCCGCAGCGGCCTTGCCGAGCGCGTAATAAGCGTAGTCCTTGCCACCGACGGTAAGCGTGCTGCGTGCGCCGAGCGTGTCCTGTCCGACCTGGGTCATGGCTTAGCGTAATCCCTTAAAGTTGATGCCGTTTGCCGCGCCGGAGCCGCCCCCGAGGGCACGGGTGCCCGATGCGCCGAGACAGCCCGCGCGTCAAGGCTTGGAGGCTGCGTGAAATGCATAGTTTGCATGCTGATCATGCGCGCGAACGCGGCCCTGCGTTGCCGGCCATCTCGCCCGGTCAGGCGCGCTCGGCGGCGGCTTCCGATGCGGGCTTGCGCCGCAGCGCGATCAGGCAGCCCGCCACGATCAGCACCACGCCGGCAAGGGTGCGCACCGTCAGCGGTTCGGAAAACACGATCCAGCCCGTCAGCGCCGCCCAGATGAACGCGGTGTATTCCAGCGGCACCAGCACCTGCGCTTCGGCGCGGGCATAGGCCCAGCCCAGCAGCATCAGCGATCCCGTCGAAAGCACGGCAGAGGCTGAAAGCACCAGCCACATCTGCGCCGGCGGCATCGGCGCAAACCACCATGCGCCAAGCCCGAGCAGGCAGAAGATGAAGAAGGTCTGGAAGAACGATATCTCCTCCGGCCCCGCAAGCTGCGACTGCCGCCGCTGCAGCACGAGGTTCACCGCATAGAGCACCGCCGACAGCAGGATCGCGATCAGCCCGTGGACGCTTTCGGTGTTGTATTGCCCGCCGAACTTGCCTGCCGCGATCAGGCCCACGCCGCCCAGCGCCAGCACCGATCCCGCCACCGCCCGCCGCGAAAGCTCCTCGCCCAGCGTTGCGGCCGCCAGATAAAGCGCGAGCAGCGGGGCGACGAACGACAGCGCCATGGCTTCGGCCACTGGGGTCCGCGCAAGTCCATAGAAGAACAGCACCGCCATCACCCCCGAAACGCCCGAGCGCATCAGATGGAGCCGCATGGCCTCGCGCCCCGGCAACCGGCGGCGGCCGTCCTTGTTGCCGCGCGCCAGCCAGACCGGCAGCATGATCAGCGAACCGACCAGATTGCGCCAGAACAGCGCGGCATAGGCCCCCACCGCCAGTGCGGCGATCTTCATGAACCCGTCCATCACGCCGAAGCAGGCTAGGCCGGTCAGGGCGGAAAGGATCGGGAGCAAGGGGGCGGAGCGCTTCATCGCCCGCCCATAGCGACCCCGCTGGCGGAGTGCAAAGGCGAGGCCCATCGCCCGACCCCGCCCCATGTCGCAATTCAGCAAACAGTCAGCCGCCTTGCTTGATTGGAACACCAGCTTGGGGCAGGAATTAGTGTGTAGCCGGGCGCCCAAACAGGGAAAGACATCAACGAATGCATATGATCCATCGGTCCAGTCTCAGCGGCATGCTCTGCACGGCAGCGATCGGCTGGGCCGTGCTTGGCGCCCCCGCCGCCGCCCGGCAGGGCCCGGTCGATCTGACCGCAGCGGCCCAGCCCGCCAAGCCCGCACCGAGCGCCAATGCGCCCAAGCCCGCGCCGAGTCCCGCGGCCACGGCACCGGCACCGGCACCATCAGCCCAGGCAACCCCGGCGCCTGCCGACGCTGCCACGGCAGCCCCCGTGCCGGTGTTTCAGCCGGTGCCGCCGCCGCTTGCGCACTGGACACTCGCCGATGCGCAGGCGCTGCTCGCATCGATCAAGGGAATCCGCACCGAGGGCCTGACCCCTGCCGACTACGAGCCGGCGAATCTGGCCGCCGCCATCGCCAAGGGTGAAGGCGACGATCTCGATGCGCTCGCCAGCCGCCTTTTCGTCTGGCTCGCCGAAGACCTGCGCGATGGCCGCACGCCGATGCCCGCGCGCGTGCAGTGGTTCGCGATCGATCCCGATCAGGATCTGCACCCCAATTCGCAGCTCCTTGCGCAGGCGACCGAGACGCACGACATTCCGGGCGTACTCGCCTCGCTCAATCCCACGCACCCCGATTATGCCCTGCTGCGCGACATGCTGGCCAAAGCCAAGGAGCCGCGCCAGATCGGCATGATCAAGGCCAACATGGACCGCTGGCGCTGGCTGGCGCGCGACATGGGGCTGCAATACCTCATCATCAACGTGCCGGAGCAGGAGCTCCGGCTCACGGTGAACAACAAGATCATCCGCACCTACCGCGCCATCGTCGGCAAGCCGGGCAAGACCGCGACGCCGCAGCTCGCCGAGCAGGTCAAGAACGTGGTGTTCAACCCGACCTGGACCGTGCCGCAGTCGATCGTGGTGGGTGAAGGTCTTGGCCAGAAGCTGATCGCCAGCCCCGCGCTTGCCAAGCGGCAGGGCTATGTCGCGACCAAGAACGCGGACGGCACGATCACCGTGGTGCAGCAGCCGGGCGACACCAATTCGCTCGGCCGCGTGAAGCTCGACATGCCCAACGAGCACGCGATCTACATCCACGATACGCCCAACCGGAACCTCTTCGCGCTCCCCACGCGCGCGCTCAGCCACGGCTGCATCCGCGCCGAACGTGCGACCGAACTGGCGATGACGATGGCGATCCTCGGCGCGGACCTGCCGCCCGAAACGGCAGTGCAGTACAACCTCTCGGGCAAGTACACCAAGGTGCCGATGACCAAGCCCTGGGCGGTCTACATCACCTACTTCACCGTCGCGCGCGACGTGAACGGCCTGATGCGCAGCTTCCCGGACATCTACAACCGCGACGCCCCCGTCATCGCCAGCTTCACCAAGCCCCGCGAACTCCACACCGACCAGCGCAAGAGCAACGAGGCGATCATCAAGCTGGATAATCCGCTGTAATCTGGCCCCTCACCATCGCCATTCGCGCACAGGCGGGAATGGCGAAGGGAAGCGGCACCCGGCGCCGTCCTGCGCATGTTGGATTTGGCGGCGCGGCGGCGCGGCTAGCGGGCAACAGGGGTGGATCGCGCGGCCGGTGCGGCGCCGTTTGAGGGCGCTGCGGGAAGGACGTCGCAGTGCTGCTTCGTTTGCGAACGGCTGGAAGGGGCAGTTGCCGATCCGGCTCGACCTGAAAGGGACCAGACCCGGATGCCAGGGGCGGCTCGCATACCAGCCGGCAACCGGCTTCACCGGGCTTTGGGGCCGGGCGAGGCGTGGGCAGTGATCCACTGGGCACGGCATCTGCCGGGCCGAGGCCTTGGGACGACGCCCCGCCTTGAACCCGCAGCCCGCACCGACCGCGTCGGCCTTTGGCGTGAGCCTCAGGCCTGAAGAGCGGGGGGAAGGCTGGCCTCGCCTGCTCCCGATCCGGGGCGGCGTTTAACCTAATTGGTTTGTTTTGTCAAGGTGTGGGGACAGGATTACAGATTCAAGCAACTTCATGGGTTGGTAGCTAAAAGAACTGAACGATGTCAGAATCCAAACCCGTCCTGCCTGTCATCTATTTGATGGACCTTATCGCGCTTTTGCTTAGGCTTTGTAAGGTGGAGACGCCACGCTTGGCGGAGGGAGGCAATACGACGGGTAAACTCCCTATCGGCCATCGGCGGCACAGCTTGGAGATCAACAAGATTCAGGCCCCGCACCGAACCATCAACGGCTTCAGTATCGACTATCCAGAGCTTAAATTCCTCAAAATACTCGATGTAAACTTCTTCCAACACACGCCGCATGAATGAAGGGCTATAAGCCCAGGGTGTCGGATTCTTGCGAGGCTGGAGAAAAATGAGGTTCGGCACGCCGTTCACGACTGCGACTGTCTCGGGTCTAAGACCAAGAGCAAAATCTCGATCGATGGGGTACAATATCTTCTGCAGTCGATAAAAAGTGCAGCCACGAAACCTGACACACGCAGATACAAGTCTCGCAACGTCAATATTGCATTTACGCGCAAGGTCGAACTTGATCTTCTCAAGACCGCCCAGAGCTACTACGAGCGGCATTGAACCTTCAAGCAAGACTGGCGTCAATTTCCTAACACTGCCATAGCTGAATGGGCCGGCGTCAGAAAAGTACTCACTCACTCGTGATGTTGTTTCCCGCGAAGTCGGCGCCGTCATCCGCGCCGCATCAATAATGTCTACCGTACGGGGCAAAACAATTCTCCTCAATGCAGCGTTACAACCGACTCTATGCGTCGGAAGTGATCGAGAATTATAGCATCAGGAATCTTCATCCCGGGAAAAACTGCATCATCTGCTTGCTGCCAGACGTACTCCCAAGGCCCGTCCTCAACGTGTGATGCTTCAACGAGCTGGCTGGCCGTGTAACTAGCATACTTCTCTAGAACAGATGAGATGATCTCAGCATGCTCCGGGTCAAGCTTAGTTGGCCTATAAACAGCTTCGCCAGTAAGTGGATCAATGTAAGTCGCACGAACGTCACGCAAAGCGCCGTCTCGAAACGACTTAAACTGATCATAAATCACTCTCTGAACTGGACCGTACTTCCAAGCTTCAAACTTGCTCTTTATAAGAGGCTGATCATACATTGCGTAAAACCAGCCATGTGAGAAATACAGTAGCTTTTGGAGAGCGAGATTAGTAATCTTGAGTCCGCGATTGTCTGCAAACTCGAGAATAAAATTCGCAATGTCTCTCACATCATACATTACGCGGTCCAGAGCGGCGAGGTGCCATTGTTCTCTCTTCGTTCTAGTCCATTCGGCCTTCTGAGTCAAATCACTCCGCCGCGATCCCCGCAGCCTTAAACATATCCGCCTCGGCCTCTTCCACCAGCTCGTTCGCCGGCTCTGCCGACTTCGCCTTGCGGCGGCTGTCGAAGCTCGACCACACGGTGTTCCAATCGCCGCGGGTGGCGGCCTTGGAGTATTCGGTGGCGCGGGTTTCGAAGAAGTTGGCGTGTTCGACGCCGTTGAGCAGCGGGGTGAGCCAGGGGAGGGGGTGTTCCTCGATCATGTAGATCGGCTGGAAGCCCAGCTGGCCGAGGCGCCAATCGGCGATGTAGCGGATGTACTTCTTGATTTCCTTGGGGCTCATGCCCGGCACCGGGCCTTGTTCGAAGGCGAGGTCGATGAAGGCGTCCTCGAGGCGGACGGTCTTCTGGCAGCAATCGATGATGTCTTCCTTCACCGCCTTGGTGAGGCAGCCGCGCTCCTGCACGAAGGCGTGGAACAGCTTGGTAATGCCTTCGCAGTGGAGCGATTCATCGCGCACCGACCACGAGACGATCTGGCCCATGCCCTTCATCTTGTTGAAGCGCGGGAAGTTCATCAGCATGGCGAAGCTGGCGAAGAGCTGGAGGCCTTCGGTGAAACCGCCGAACATCGCGAGCGTGCGGGCGATGTCCTCATCGGAATCGACGCCGAACTGCTGCAAGTAATCGTGCTTGGCGCGCATTTCCTCGTATTCGAGGAACATCGCGTATTCGCTTTCGGGCATGCCGATGGTGTCGAGCAGGTGCGAGTAGGCAGCGATGTGCACCGTCTCCATGTTGGAGAAGGCGGCGAGCATCATCTTGACCTCCGTCGGCTTGAACACGCGGCCATACTTGTCGTGGTAGCAATCCTGCACCTCGACATCGGCCTGGGTGAAGAAGCGGAAGATCTGGGTGAGCAGGTTGCGCTCGTGGTCCGAGATCTTCTGCGCCCAATCGCGGCAATCCTCGCCCAAGGGCACTTCCTCGGGCATCCAGTGGATCTGCTGCTGGCGCTTCCAGAAGTCGTAGGCCCAGGGATATTCGAAGGGCTTGTAGGAGCTGCGGGCTTCAAGAAGGGGCATGGGACGGATCCTGTTGGGCAAGGGATTGATATAGGAAGCGGGGTGCGGCGGGATAAGCCGCGCCAAAGGGTAAACGCGCGGAATCGCGCAAGGTCGCGGTGCGGCGCGTGGAACGTGTGGGTCGGCGGCGCGTTGTGCGGTTGAGGGCGCGCGGCCATCCGGCTGCGCGACCTGACCACAGCCCCGGAGAACCATCATGTCCAATGCCATCGCCGCACAAATCCGCGAGCACATGGAAGTCATCGGCGCAGACGGCGTGCATGTCGGCACGGTCGATCATGTCGACGGCGACCGCATCAAGCTGACCAAGAAAGACAGTAGCGCCGGGATCGAAGGGGAAACCCATCAGGGCCACCACCACTATCTCTCGCTCGGGCTTGTTGCCGAAGTGGAGGGCGACACGGTGCGCCTCTCCGCCAATGGTGACGTGGCCTACTCGATGGAAGAGGAAAACTAAGGCAGCAGATCCGGCCGCAACCCCGTTCGAGGTTGCGGCCGGGTGCTGCGCTATTTCCAGAACCAGCGCGGGGTCAGCTTGCGCTCCGCCCGATTGCGCCACATCTGAATGTAGAGCCAGAGCCCCGAGAAGCTGAAGAAGATCATCGCGAAGCCCGAAAGCGTCGCGATCACCACGCCGACCGGCCCGAAGCTCTCGCCCGAGTGCAAGTGGTGCAGCAGCCCGATGAGCGCGCGCGGATCGCCCGGCTTGGGCTTGGGTCGGCACGTGTAGTCCGGCGGGCAGGTGAAGGCCGGCTTGCCCTCCGCTTGCGCAGCCTTGGGCTTCCCGCCCTCGCCGCCCGCGAAGAGCGGCACGAGCTGGCTGAGTGTGCCGGTGATGGCGATCCACAGCAGGAACACGCCGAAGAAAACCGAAATCCAGCGATGAAACTTGCGCACGACGATGCCCCTTTTGCAATTGCGAATTATTCGCAAATGTAGCCTGCCCTTCATGCGAAGAGCAAGCGGGAACCGTGTCGCGGATTGTCGCAAATGCCCAGGCAGGGAAGCCGAAGGCAGCTGTTTTGTTGCCAGCCTGCATGCCCCTATCCCTCACGGAAGCCAACCAAGCCCGCGAGCAGGGCGAGCGCGATCGCACCTGCGACCAAAGCAACCGGCATCGCCACGAGCACTGCGCCGCATCCGACCAGGCGCTGGCCGAAGCTGTCCAGGCCCCGAACCGTCGCGCCGACGCGACTTGCCGAGATCGCCAGGAACAGGAAGCCAAGGGCCAGAAATGCGGCCGGGACCTTCCAGTACCAGCCGAAAGAGCGAAGGCCATACACGGCAGACTCGGCGATGTAGGCGAGGACGTCTTGCACCGTCATCTACCTCTCCCTCGAAGAGAGTTCCCTTCTGGCGAGGCTCACTGGCAGGCAAGGCATTCCTCGTAGTCGGTCGGGCTCGCCAGCTCGATCACCGGGGCGACGGCGGTGTTGTCCGCCTCCACGCCGCCGGCAAAGCCCGCGCGCTGCACCGACTTCGAGCGGAGGTAGTAGAGCGACTTGATGCCCTTCTCCCACGCCTGGAAGTGCAGCATCATGAGGTCCCACTTGTCCACATCCGCCGGGATGTAGAGGTTCAGCGACTGCGCCTGATCGATATAGGGCGTGCGGTCTGCCGCGAATTCGAGCAGCCAGCGCTGGTCGATCTCGAAGCTGGTCTTGTAGACGGCCTTTTCCTCCGGCGAGAGGAAATCGAGGTGCTGGACCGAACCGCCCCGTTCGAGGATCGAGTTCCACACGTTGGTCGAATCCTTCGACTTCGATTGCAGCAGCTTTTCGAGATAGGGGTTCTTGACCACGAAGCTGCCCGAGAGCGTCTTGTGGGTGTAGATGTTCGCCGGGATTGGCTCGATGCAGGCGGAGGTGCCGCCGCAGATGATCGAGATCGACGCGGTAGGGGCAATCGCCATCTTGCACGAGAAGCGCTGCATAACGCCCATGTCCGCCGCATCGGGGCACGCGCCGCGTTCCTGCGCGAGGAGCAGCGATGCCTCATCCGCGCGCGAAGCGATGTGCTTGAACATCTTGAGGTTCCACGCCTTGGCCATGGCGCTTTCGAAACCGATGCCCTTGAGCTGCAGGAACGAGTGGAAGCCCATCACGCCCATGCCGACCGAGCGTTCGCGCATGGCGGAATACTTGGCGCGGGCCATCTCGTCCGGCGCGCGGTCGATGTAGTCCTGCAGCACGTTGTCGAGGAAGCGCAGGACGTCCTCGATGAAGCGGTCGTCCTTGTTCCACTCGTCCCAGGTTTCGAGGTTGAGCGAGGAGAGGCAGCAGACGGCGGTGCGATCGTTGCCGAGATGGTCGCGCCCGGTGGGGAGGGTGATTTCCGAGCACAGGTTCGAGGTGGAGACCTTGAGGCCGAGATCGCGGTGATGCTTGGGCATCATGCGGTTCACCGTGTCGTTGAACACGATGTACGGCTCACCCGTGGCGAGGCGGGTTTCGACGAGCTTCTGGAACAGCGAGCGCGCATCGACGGTGCCGCGCACCGAGCCATCCTTGGGGCTGCGCAAGTGGAACTCGGTGCCATCGCGCACCGCTTCCATGAACTCGTCCGTCAGCAGCACGCCGTGGTGCAGATTGAGCGCCTTGCGGTTGAAATCGCCCGACGGCTTGCGGATTTCGAGGAACTCCTCGATCTCCGGATGCGAGACATCGAGATAGCAGGCGGCCGAACCGCGGCGCAGCGAGCCCTGGCTGATCGCGAGCGTCAGGCTGTCCATCACGCGGACGAAGGGGATGATCCCGCTGGTCTTGCCGTTGAGGCCGACAGATTCACCGATGCCGCGCACCTGGCCCCAATACGTGCCGATGCCGCCGCCGCGGCTGGCGAGCCAGACGTTCTCGTTCCAGGTGCCGACGATGCCTTCGAGGCTATCAGACACCGAGTTGAGGTAGCACGAGATGGGGAGGCCGCGCCCGGTGCCGCCGTTTGAAAGCACGGGGGTGGCGGGCATGAACCACAGCTTGGAGATGTAGTCGTAGAGCCGCTGCGCGTGATCCTGATCGTCGGCGTAGGCGTCGGCCACGCGCGCGAAGAGATCCTGATAGCGTTCGCCGGGCAGCAGATAACGGTCGTCGAGCGTGTCCTTGCCGAAATCCGTCAGCAGGGCGTCACGCGCGTGATCGGTTGCGATCGTGAAGCGGCGCGCGTTGATGGTCTTGGAATCGGACGCCGGCTTCGCCGCTGCGGCGAGCGCGCCTGCAGCGCCTGCGGCCATCGCCGCCACCAGCGCTTCGCTGCCCTTATCATCCGCACTCATGCCAATCGCCTTTCCATCTGCCGGGGCAGGGCCGCTGGTGAGGCCCAGCTCGCTCTGGCCGAAATCTTCACGACCCGTACCGTCCTGCTCAACGACGCCGTCACCAGTCCTGAAATCCACGCCGCAACCCCTGTTCATCTTTGAGCGGCCCCCGGATCAAACCGAATCGGGCCCTCGAAATCCATCATACGCCTTGCGGAACAAAAGGAGAATATTTCATTCTCCCAAGGCTTCGCGCGGGCGCCCGCTGCAAGGTCAAGACCAAGGTCGGCGGCGATACAGCCACCGTTGCCGCGAGCTAACTGCCCGCTGCGCCACTGAAACTAGGTTTAGAGGTTCCCCCGGGACCCGACCACTACCCATAGTGCCTCAACCGGAATCAGACACAAGAGGGTAAACACCGCATTACGGATTCGGCTCGTCGCACGTACGATTCGTTTCATCGTCATGACAGTCATGCTGCAGTGCAGCGACGCGCGTGGAAACGGCCATTTCAAGTCCCAATCTGAGCTTCCCGAAAATATTTCAGCACCGTCCACCGATCTT
Source organism: Novosphingobium sp. FG137 (assembly GCF_057809735.1). Lineage (NCBI taxonomy): Bacteria > Pseudomonadati > Pseudomonadota > Alphaproteobacteria > Sphingomonadales > Sphingomonadaceae > Novosphingobium > Novosphingobium sp. FG137. The sequence goes on from NZ_JBMDKN010000002.1 coordinate 728,740, forward strand.
GTGGACAATATGGCTGTCCAGACCCTTCACCACGTTTGCCACCCGATTATCCACTGGCGCGTTGGGCACGGCGCGCGATATGCGTCGCAGCGGTTGCAAAAGCGGAGCGGCAGCGTGTTCAAGCTTATCTCGATCATTCTCAGCGGCTTGTTCGTCGGTCTCGCCGCGCGCTATCTCTATCCCGGCACGGTGCCGATGGGCCTTGGCCGCACGATCCTGCTGGGCATCGCCGGCTCGCTGGTGGCGGGCCTCGCGGCAGGCTGGGGCAGCAACGACGGCGGCCAGGTGAGCCGAGCCGGGTGCATCGCCTCCGTGCTGGGCGCGATGGTGCTGATCTTTATCGGGCGGCATTTGTAGGGACGCGGGCTGCGCCTGACCGCTCTGGATTCCCGCCTTCGCGGGAATGACGAAGGTGGGGTGGTTCGCGGAAAGGATGCAGGCGGGGTGGGCGCGCTGCGGCCTTCCGCCCGCCTTCAGCCAGGCACCAGCACCGTATCGCGCGCGGCGGGCTGGGTCTGGGGGTAATCTTCGGTGAAGTGCAGGCCCCGGCTTTCGCGCCGGGCCCGCGCGCTCTTCACGATGAGTTCGGCGGTCTGGAGCAAGTTGCGCAACTCGATCAGGTCTGCCGTCACACGGAAGTTGCCGTAGTAGTCATTGACCTCGCCATTGAGCAGCTTGATGCGGTGCGCCGCGCGTTCGAGGCGCTTGTTGGTGCGCACGATGCCGACGTAGTTCCACATGAAGCGGCGCAGTTCGGTCCAGTTCTGCTTGATGACGACTTCCTCGTCGGAATCCGAGACGCGGCTCTCGTCCCACGGGCTGAGCGCGGGCGGGGCCGGGAAGCTCTCCCAGCGGGCGAGGATGTCATTCGCGGCGGCATCGCCGAACACGAAGCATTCGAGCAGGCTGTTGGAGGCAAGGCGGTTGGCACCGTGGAGCCCGCTTTCCGAGCACTCGCCGACGGCATAGAGCCCGTCGAGATCCGTGCGGCCGGCCAGATCGATGAGGACGCCGCCGCAGGTGTAGTGCTGCGCGGGGACGACCGGGATCGGCTCCTTCGTCATGTCGATGCCGAGGCCGAGCAGCCGCTCGTAGATATTGGGAAAGTGGCCGCGGACGAATTCCGGGTCCTTGTGGCTGATATCGAGGTGGACGTAATCGAGCCCGAGCCGCTTGATCTCGTGGTCGATCGCGCGGGCGACGATATCGCGCGGGGCGAGTTCTTCGCGCGGGTCGAAGCGCGGCATGAAGCGCTCGCCGCCGCCCGGCACGCCCGGCGGCAGCTTGAGGTGCCCGCCTTCGCCGCGCACCGCCTCGGTGATCAGGAAGTTCTTGACCTCGAGGTTGTAGAGGCAAGTCGGGTGGAACTGCATGAATTCCATGTTGGAGACGCGGCAGCCTGCGCGCCAAGCCATCGCGATGCCGTCTCCGGTCGCGCCGCGCGGGGCGGTGCTGAAGAGATAGGTGCGGCCCGCGCCGCCGGTCGCCAGGATCGTGGCGCGCGCGGCGAAGCATTCGACGCGGCCAGTTCCGGTATCAAGCGCGTAGACGCCCCAGACGCGGTGACCGCCGCTTTCGCCGTCCGTGCGGTCGGCGCGGTGGCGGTCGGTTACCAGATCGATCGCGACCATGTCGGGCCGCAGGGTGATGTTGGGGTGCGCTGTGGCAGCCGCGATCAGCGCCTGCTGCACGGCCCAGCCGGTGGCGTCGTCGACATGGACGATGCGGCGGTGTGAGTGCCCGCCCTCGCGCGTGAGGTGCAAGGCGCCGGATTCGGCATTGAACGGGACACCGAGATCGGCGAGCCGGCGGATCGCCGCGGGTGCGTTCTCCACCACGAATTCCACGGTGTCGCGGCGGTTGAGGCCGGCACCGGCGACCATGGTATCGCGGATATGATCGTCGAAGGTATCCCCCTCGTCGAGCACGGCGGCAATGCCGCCTTGCGCCCACGCGGTCGAGCCGCCGTCCAGCGCGCCCTTGGCGAGCACGAGGACGCGGCAACGTTCTGCGAGCACCAGAGCGGCCGTGAGGCCGGCGGCGCCGGAGCCGATGATCAGGACATCAGGGCTGGCGGGTTCCGAGGCACTCATGACCAGACCCGGGGCACATCAGGAAGATGATCAAACACGCATGCTCTTTGCCTGTCCCTGCGGCGTTTGGAAAGTCTCATGCGGTGCGGGGCGCGAGGTAAAATAATTGTACTTACGCCTTTTGGGTGTTTGTTTCCGCATCTGCGAACTGGTAGGATTCTGGCGGTCGCTTCTCCACTCCAGGATCACATGCCATGCTATGGCGTCTACCATTCTGCCTGTTCAACAGGCATCGCTCCGATCCGGCGTCCGTACGGTGGAACGGCACCCGCCACGTCGGTCGGTGCCGTGACTGCAAACGCACGATCCGCCGGTCAGGCCGGGGCTATTGGAAGCTCTTTTCAGAGCAAAACGAGATTTAAAATCAAAAATATAGCAAAATGCTCGCGAGGCGCAGCGGGGTTTACCCGGCCGCGCCCGCAGGGGCGCTCGTCAGTTTGACGAAGACATCCTCGAGGTCTGCCTCGTCAGTCGAGACATCGACGATTCCGTAACCGAGCGACTGGACCAGCGTGAGCACGTCACCCGCGTTGATGCGGTCCTTGTTGTAGGTCACGCGAAGCTCGCGTTCGCCAGAAATCGTGCTCTTTACAAAGGCCTCGTGCTGCGGTGCGGCAACGATCGGGCGATCCAGTGTAAGCACCACGATTTTCTCGCGCATCATGCCCACCAGCTCACGCGTGGGCTGGTCGGTAATCAGCCGTCCGTGATTGATGATCGCGATGCGGTCGCACAGCTGCTCCGCCTCTTCGAGGTAGTGCGTCGTCAGGACGATGGTAACGCCCTGCTGGTTAAGATCGACCACCAGTTCCCAAAGCAGTCGCCGCAGTTCCACGTCGACGCCTGCGGTCGGCTCGTCGAGCACGAGGATCGGCGGGGTATGGACCATGGCCTTGGCGATGAGCAGGCGGCGCTTCATGCCCCCCGAAAGCGAGCGGGCATAGGCATTGGCCTTGTCGGCCAGATGGACCGACTGCAGGAGTTCGAGCGAACGGCGCGCAGCAGGCGGCACACCATAGAGCCCGGCCTGGATGTCGAGCACTTCGAGCGGCGTGAAGAACGGATCGAACACGATTTCCTGAGGCACGATCCCGATCGAGGCCTTGGCGTTGCGCGGCTCGCGATCAATGTCGAAGCCCCAGATCTCGACCGAGCCGGACGATTTCATCACAAGCCCGGCCAGCGTGTTGATCAGCGTGGACTTGCCCGCGCCGTTCGGACCGAGCAGGCCGAAGATCTGGCCCTGCGGCACATCGAAGCTCACGCCGCCGAGCGCGAGCTTGCCCTCTCCCGATTTGCTGCCAGCCGGGGCGTAGCGCTTGACGAGATCGCGGATGCGGATGGCGGGGGTCGTTTCCATGGGGTTCTCCCTGCCCCTTGATGCGCTTGGCGTAAAGGGGGCAAGGCAGGACGGGTGCAACCACCTGCTTGTCGGCGGCATGCCGGTTTGCTAACCGCGCGGCCATGACCACGATCCAGGCACCCGAGACGGTTCTCACCACAAGCTCGCGCGTCCGCTGCGACGGCGCTGACGGCATCCGCGGCGGCGCGGCGCTGGGGCATCCCCGCGTGTGGATCGAGATCGACGAGCGGGGCTACGCGGAATGCGGCTATTGTGATCGTCGCTTTGTGCTGAAGGGCGGACCGGCGGATCAGGCGGGCGCGTAATCACGGTGGCGTGATGCGGCAGGGCTGCCTATATCCCTGCGCATGACCCATACGCCCGATCCCCGCTCGCTGCTCTATCGTCCCGGACTGCTGACCCCTGAGGAGGCGCGGGCGTTGACCGCCACGGCGCTGGGCGCCTGCGAGGATGGCGAACTCTATCTCCAGTTCATTGCCAGCGAGAGCTTCGGTTTCGACGACGGGCGGCTGAAGACGGCGGACTATTCGCGCGATGCCGGGTTCGGCCTGCGCGGCGTTTCGGGCGAGATGACCGGCTTTGCCCATGCCAACGAGATTTCCGCCGCCGCCATCGCGCGCGCCGGCGAGACGCTGAAGCTGCTCGATCCGGCAAAGGGCGCGGCCGCCGTCCCGCCGCGCCAGAACAACCGCCATCTCTACACCGATGCCTCACCGCTCGATGCGATCCCCTTCGCGGCCAAGGTCAAGCTGCTCGAGACGATCGATGCCGCAGCGCGGGCGCGCGATCCGCGCGTGGCGCAGGTTTCGGCGAGCCTTGCCGCGAGCTGGTCGGTGGTCGAGATCGTGCGGGCGGACGGCTTTGTCGCTCAGGATGTGCGGCCGCTGGTGCGGCTCAACGTGTCGATTGTCGCGGAGCACAATGGGCGGCGCGAGACGGGCAGCTTCGGCATCGGCGGGCGGCGGCTCTATGACGATCTGTTCGAGGCGGACACGTGGAACCGCGCGATCGATACCGCGCTGGCGCAGGCGCTCGTCAATCTCGAATCGGTCGACGCCCCGGCGGGCGAGATGACCGTGCTGCTCGGGCCCGGCTGGCCCGGCATCCTGCTGCATGAAGCCATCGGGCACGGCCTTGAAGGCGATTTCAACCGCAAGGGCACCAGCGCCTTTTCGGGCCGGATCGGCGAGCGCGTGGCGGCACCGGGCGTGACCGTGGTCGACGACGGGTCGATCCCCGGACGGCGCGGCTCGCTCACCATCGATGACGAAGGCACGCCGACCGAGGAGACCGTGCTGATCGAGGACGGCATTCTCAAGGGCTATATCCACGACCGGATGAGCGCGCGGCTGATGGGCCTTGCGCCCACCGGCAACGGGCGGCGCGAATCCTATGCCCACGCGCCGATGCCGCGTATGACCAACACCTTCATGCGGGGCGGCAGCGACGATCCGGCCGAGCTGCTCAGCCGCGTGAAGAACGGCATCTTCGCCAAGTCGTTCGGCGGCGGGCAGGTTGACATCACCAGCGGCAAGTTCGTGTTTTCCTGCACCGAGGCCTACCGCATCGAGAACGGCAAGCTGGGCGCGCCGATCAAGGGCGCGACCCTGATCGGCGACGGGCCGAGCGTGCTGACGCGCGTGACCGGGATCGGCAATGACATGGCGCTGGACGAAGGCGTGGGCGTCTGCGGCAAGGGCGGGCAGAGCGTGCCGGCAGGTGTCGGCCAGCCGACCCTGCTGGTCGAAGGGCTCACGGTAGGCGGCACAGCCTGACCCCAGGGTATGCGGGTATTTGGCCCATGCCGGGCTGCAAACCGCCGCTTTCTGCGCTTCCGGTGCTCACGTACTGAAAGTACGCTGCGCGCCGGTTCTCGGAAGCGACGATTTTCGCTCCGGCCTGAGCCAAATCCCCGCACACCCTTGTGCGGACCGGGTCAGCAGTCTCGAAATGCGACACCAGGAGAACTACGTAGTAGGCATAGGGCCTGCGACTTGGTTTAGGGTGCCCTCAGGGAAACTACAGTCAGCGCTGGTTAAGGCGGCGCGGCGTAGCCTGCCCGCCAATTGGAATGAGAAAGGGCACGTCATGATCCGGAACGCCACAAAGCTCGGGTTCGTTGTCGCCGCCGGCGCGCTGCTGCTGGCTGGTGCGGCTGCCGACGCCCGTCCCCGCCTGACCGGTGAGGAACAGCTGGCCAAGCTGCTTGATGGCCGCGTTGCCGGCAAGCCGGTCAACTGCATCAACCTGCCCAACGTCCAGTCCTCGCGCGTGATCGACAAGACCGCGATCGTCTATGGCAGCGGCAGCACGCTCTATGTCCAGCGGCCGAAGTCGGGCGCTTCGTCGCTCAATTCGGACGATATCCTCGTCACCCAGCTGGTGAGCTCGCAGCTCTGCAATATCGACGTGGTTCAGCTGCGCGATCGCAACGGGTTGTTCTGGCGCGGATTCGTGTCGCTCGATCAGTTCGTGCCCTATAGCAGGCCGGCCAAGGTCGCGCTGGCCGATTGATTTCGGGCCGCGCGTGGCGGTATGGGCGCGGCATGCCTGCCACGTCCCTGCCGCTTCTGCGCCACGCCACTCCCGCCGATACCGCCGCGCTTGCCGATCTTGGCCGCCGCGCTGTCAGCGCCAAGTTCCAGCACCTCTACAAGCCGGAGGACTTCGCCACCTTCCTCGGGCAGGCGCACAGTGAGGAGAAGGTGGCCAAGGAAATCGCCGATCCCGGCATGCGCATCGCGGTGATCGAGGAAGACGGTGCGCTGGTCGCCTTCTGCAAGCTGGTGCTGCAGAGCACGATGCCCGCCGGGCACAGCGATGCGCGCGCGCCGCTGGAATTGAAGCAGCTCTACACCGATCCCGCGCGCATCGGGGGCGGATTCGGCGCAAAGCTGATGGACTGGGCGCTGGCCCAGGCAGAAGAAGTCGGCGCGGACGAGATCCAGCTCTCCGTCTATAGCGAGAATCCCGAGGCGCAGCGGTTCTACCATCGCTACGGCTTTGCCAAGATCGCCGATATCGAGTTCTGGGTCGGGAGCCACTGCGATCCCGAATTTCTTTATGCGCGCCGTCTCGTACGTGAAGGCCATGGCGGCGAAACCCATGGCCATGCCGGAGCCGAGCAGGTATAAGGCGACCCATGTCCTCAGTACGCCCCTGGCGCGATATCGCGCGCCGCAAGAGCCGCCAGATCATGGTTGGGTCCGTTCCCGTTGGCGGCGATGCGCCGATCACGGTGCAGACCATGACCAACACGCTGACCAGCGATCCCGTCGCCACGATCAACCAGATCCGCCGCTGCGAGGATGCGGGGGCGGATATCATCCGCGTTTCGTGCCCCGATGTGGAAAGCACTGCGGCGCTGGGCAAGATCGTGCGCGCGGCGCGCATTCCGATCGTGGCGGACATCCATTTTCACTACAAGCGCGCGCTGGAAGCCGCCGATGCGGGCGCGGCGTGCCTGCGCATCAACCCCGGCAATATCGGATCGAGCGACCGCGTGGCCGAAGTGGTGCGCGCGGCCAAGGCCAATGGCTGCGCGATCCGCATCGGCGTGAACGCGGGCAGCCTCGAAAAGGACCTCCTCGAAAAGTACGGCGAGCCTTGCCCCGAGGCGCTGGTGGAATCCGCGCTCGATCACATCAAGCTGCTGCAGGACCACGATTTCCACGAATACAAGGTGGCGGTGAAGGCCTCCGACGTGTTCCTTGCCGTCGCGGCCTACATGGGCCTCGCCGAAGCAGTCGATTGCCCGCTGCATCTGGGCATTACCGAGGCGGGCGGGCTGATCGGCGGCACGGTCAAGTCCTCGATCGGGCTTGGCAGCCTGCTCTGGGCGGGCATCGGCGATACGCTGCGCGTCTCGCTCTCGGCCGAGCCCGAAGAGGAAGTGCGCGTCGGCTTCGAGATCCTGAAGTCGCTCGGCCTGCGTACACGCGGCGTGCGCGTTGTCTCGTGTCCCTCGTGCGCGCGGCAGGGCTTTGACGTGATCCGCACGGTGGAGGCGCTGGAGAGCCGCCTCAGCCACATCAAGACGCCGATCTCGCTTTCGGTGCTGGGCTGCGTGGTCAATGGCCCGGGCGAAGCGCGCGAGACTGACGTTGGCCTGACGGGCGGCGGCAACGGCAAGCACATGGTCTACCTTTCGGGCGTGACCGACCACACCGTGCAGAGCGAGGAGATGCTGGAGCATATCGTCGCGCTGGTGGAGAAGAAGGCCGCCGAGATGGAAGCGGCGACGACCGATGCGGGGAAGGCGGAAGTGCTAGCGGAGTAGCTGCGCACAAGCCGCGCCAGCGAGGGGGACACGGCGCGATGGGTTTGAAGAACTGGCTTCTGGCAGCGGCGCTGCTGATCGGGCTGATCGCTGTGCCGGCTGCGGCCAGGAACAAGGTCGATCCCGCGGCAATCGCGGCGATGATCGAGAAGGCCAAGGCAAACGACGCCTCGACCGACATGCTCTGGCTGCGGCAGGAGAATTCGCGCGCGCTGGGCTACATGCCGCCATCGTGGGAAGACGGGGGCAAGGCCTATGACCTGCTCGACAAAGAGCCCGCCAAGGCGCTTGAGCGGGCGATGGTCTGGCTCAAGGTCAATCCGCTGGATATCGATGCCAACTACCTGTGCGAGATCGCCTACGAAAAGCTGGGCCGCAAGGACGAGCAGGCCCGCCAGCACAATCTGCTCATGTCGCTGCTGCAATCGGTGATGGGCGGCAAGAACGGCAAGACGCCGGACACCGCATGGAACGCGGTGAGCGTCGACGAGGAATACCAGATCCTGCGGCTGATCGGGTTCAAGCCCAAGAGTCAGGCCTTGCTGAACGACAAGGACAGGAAGTTCGATGCGATGACGGTCACCGATCCGCGCGATGGGAAGGACATGACCATCCACTTCAACATCGATTTCTTCTTCGCCAAGCAGTTTGAAGGCCTGGGCCTCTAACGTCCTCTGGCTCTAGCGGCAGGTCTTGGTGATTTCCTAACGCTTCGAGGGCACAATCGCCCCGTCATGACCCGCTTCATCGTCATTGCCGGCCTCGTCGTTTTCGGCAGCGCGCTGCTGGCGCCGCGGCTCACTGTCGAGCCGCCCGGAGATGCGCGCCCGGCAAGGCCGGAGCATGTCTCGCCATGGAGCAAGGATGCGCCCCCACCCAAGCGCGGCGGGACTGCCGAAATGATCGAGATTGCGCGCGATGCGCAGGGGCAGTTCCATCTCAATGTCGATGTGGGCGGTGAGCCGGTGCGCTTTCTCGTCGATACCGGCGCGGATGTGGTGGCGCTGACCGAGGATGATGCGGACCGGCTGGGGCTGCGGCCCGATCCTTCCGAATATCGCCCGATGCTGCAGACGGCCTCAGGCACCGGCATGGCCGCGCCGGTGGAGATCGAGCGGCTGACCATCGGCGGGCACGACCTGACCGGGATCGAGGCGGTCGTGGTGCCCGATCTGCCGGTCAGCCTGCTCGGCCAATCGGCGCTGCGGCGGCTGGGCAGTGTGACCTTGAAGGGTGACCGGCTGCTGATTGCGGGCTAAGAGCGCGCGCATGACAGTTACCATCCGCCCTGCCACGCCCGCCGATCTGCCGCTGATCGCCGACCTCATCCGCGCGCTTGCCGATTACGAGAAGCTGGCGGACGCCGTGCGCTTTGATGAAGCTGTGCTGGGGGCCAAGCTCTTCGGCGTGCGCCCTTATGCCGAGGTGATCATCGGCGAGGTTGATGGCGCGGCGCAGGGCTTCGCCTTGTTCTTTCACAACTTTTCGACCTTCGAGGGCAAGCCGGGGATCTATCTGGAGGACTTGTTCGTGCGGCCCGAGGCGCGCGGCAGCGGGCTCGGCAAGGCGCTCCTCTCGCGGCTCGCCGCGCTGGCAGTGGAGCGGGATTGCGCGCGGCTCGAATGGTCGGTGCTCGATTGGAACGAGCCCGCGATCGGTTTCTACAGGAAGCTCGGCGCGCGGCTGATGGACGAGTGGACGGTGATGCGGGTGGACGGCGCAGATCTGGCCCGCTTGGGCGCCCAATCGGACGCCCAGTCTGGAAAATCGGCGTAACTGGCCGTATATTCGGGACATATGACGGGACTGGTAAACAGACGCGGGCTCATCAAGGGCGCTGCGGCAACGGTTGTTGCTGCGGCCGCTCCTTTGCGCGTCTTTGCCCAGCCCTACAGCGTGCCCGAACAGAACCGCCGCATCCTTGCCGTGGCGAAGGAGCAGATGGAGCGCGTCAGATCGGTACTGTGGCGCACCGATATCGTTGGCGTTGCCGATTTCGCGCTGCCTTCGGCCATGCCGCGCCTGCATTTCGCCGATCTGGAGAAGGGCGAAGTCCGCTCGTTCCTCGTCGCGCATGGCAAGGGCTCGGACCCGGAGCACGACGGGTTTCTCAAGACCTTTTCCAACGACGTGGGCAGCCTCGCCACCTCGCGCGGGGCGTTCATCACCTATGAGTGGTACAAGGGAAAATACGGCACTTCGATCCGGCTCGGCGGGATCGATCCCGAAAACAGCAATACGCTGGAGCGTGCGATAGTGCTGCACCCGGCGTGGTATGCCAATCCCGACATGCTGGAGAAATGGGGCAAGCTGGGCCGCAGCGACGGCTGCTTCGCGATGAGCGAGGCGGACTTCAACGAGGCGCTCTGGCACCTTTCGGGCGGGCGGCTGCTCTATGCGGATCGGCTGGGGATTTATTGAGCGCCTCACCGTTCCCGCCTGCGCGGGAAGGACGAGGGGAGGATATGGCGTGCGGGCCAGAGCGCGCCGCAAAGTCTAACCCTCCAACCACCCCATCATCTTTGCCAGCAGCACCGCCTCCATGAAAACCAGCAGTGCATAGACCGTCAGCCACATCAGTGGGCGGGGCACTTGGGCCAGATCGGGTCGGCCTGCGGGGTGCCTGAGTGAAACCACGGTCCCTAGCGGCGGCTTCTGCGCTCCGCTGTAGACTGCTTCCACCACCTCATGCTCCGCGCTTTCGCTGGTAAAGTGATAGACCGGGGCGTAGCTGCGGCTGCCCTCGTTCCAGGTCGAGCGATAGCCCGTCACAACCGCCTCCACCCGCCGGGCCGGGCGCGTCAGCCGCACCCAGTCGCGGCGCGCCAGCACCCAGAGGCTGAAGAGGCACAATGCCTGTCCGGCGATGAGGACGTAGGATTCCATCCCGGGGAGCGTGGCATGGGGCCGGTTAAGCTCCCGTTCTCAACGTCCCGTTCGTGTCAAGTGAACGGCTGGCGTTGCAGGAGCGACGAACGGGATGCAGGGGCCATGGCCGCTCGCGTCTATTCCTCTTCCTTCAGCCGCGCCGCCAGCACCGCGATCTCCGCAGGCTCCAGCAGCCAGGTCCGCGTCGCACGGCCCTCGCGGTGGACCGGCACCGTCAGCAGCAGACGCGCATTCTCGCGCGCGTGCGGTTTGTAGAGCGTGAAGTGCAGCGCGCATTCGCGGATCGTGCCGATGATCGGCACGCGGCCTTCGAGGTCGATCATCGTCGCGGCCTGATCCCAGGGGATTTCGGCCAGAGTCGCGCCCGCCACCTCAGACGTCCAGGTTCGCCACGTTGAGCGCGTTTTCCTGAATGAAATCACGGCGCGGTTCGACCACGTCGCCCATCAGGCGGGTGAAGATTTCGTCGGTCACGTCGGCGTCTTCCATCTTCACCTGCAGCAGCGAACGCTGGGTGGGATCGAGCGTCGTCTCCCACAGCTGATCGGCGTTCATTTCGCCCAAACCCTTGTAGCGCGAGATGGCAAGGCCCTTGCGCCCCGCCGCCAGCACTTGCGCAAGGAGTTCGGACGGCCGGGTGATCCCGGCGCTTTCCTTGGTCGCAGGCCGCACGGGCGCTGGCGCTTCGGCCTCGCCCTCCTGCCCTTCCAGCACGGCCTCTGGCTCCGGCTCGGCAGCGGCGGCGCTGGTGCGCACCAGCCGCGCGGGCATGGCATAGACTTCGGCCTGCTCCCCGGCGAGGCGGGCGAGCTTGCGCGCCTCGGCACTCGAAAGGAAGCCGGGTTCGATCGTGTGGTTGTCAGTCACCCCGCGCCACACGCGCTGGATGCGATAGCCGCCATCGGGGGCCACTTCAGCAACCCAGCGCGCGTCGTGCTCGCCCCGGTCCATCCAGCGCACGCTGGCAGCCAGCGCCGCGTCGCGCTCGGCTGCGGTCATCTCGGGCTCAAGCGCGCCCGCCAGCGCCAGCGCCTCGATGATCGTCGGATCATAGCGCTTGGGCGCGAAGGCCATCAGGTTGCGGAAGCGCAGCGCGTGCTCGACAAGGCCGGCAAGATCCGCCCCGCTGCGCGCACCGCCGGCGGTTTCCAGCATGCGGCCGGCAAGGCCTGCCTCGACAAGGTAACGATCGAGCGCCGGGCCGTCCTTGAGGTAGACCTCGCTGCGCCCCTTCGCCACCTTGTAGAGCGGCGGCTGGGCGATGAAGAGGTGCCCTTCGCGGATGATCTCGGGCATCTGGCGGTGGAAGAACGTGAGCAGCAGCGTGCGGATATGCGCGCCGTCGACGTCGGCGTCGGTCATGATCACGATCTTGTGATAGCGCAGCTTGGCGAGGTTGAACTCGTCGCGAATGCCGGTGCCCATCGCCTGGATCAGCGTGCCGACTTCCTTCGAGCCGATGATCCGGTCGAACCGCGCGCGCTCCACGTTGAGGATCTTGCCCTTGAGCGGCAGGATCGCCTGGAAGTGCCGATCACGCCCCTGCTTGGCCGAGCCGCCTGCCGAATCGCCCTCGACGAGGAACAGTTCGCACTTGGCGGGATCGCGCTCCTGGCAATCCGCCAGCTTGCCGGGCAGGCTGGCGATATCCATCGCGCCCTTGCGCCGGGTCAGCTCGCGCGCCTTCTTGGCCGCTTCGCGCGCGGCGGCGGCGTCGATCACCTTCTGGATCACGGCGCGTGCATGGGCGGGGTTTTCCTCCAGCCATTCGCTCATCTTGTCAGCCATCAGGCTTTCGAGCGGCTGGCGCACTTCGGAGCTGACCAGCTTGTCCTTGGTCTGCGAGGAGAATTTGGGGTCCGGCAGCTTGACCGAAACGATCGCGGTCAGCCCCTCGCGCATGTCATCGCCGGTAAGCGAGACCTTCTCCTTCTTCAGCATCCCCGAGCGGTCGGCATAGCCATTGAGCGTGCGCGTCAACGCCGCGCGGAAGGCAGCGAGGTGCGTGCCGCCATCGCGCTGGGGGATGTTGTTGGTGAAGGCGAGGACGTTTTCGTAGTAACTGTCGTTCCATTCGAGCGCGACATCGATCCCCACGCCGTCGCGGCTCGCGGAAATGGCAATCGGCTCGGGCATCAGGGGCTGCTTGTTGCGATCAAGGTACTGCACGAACGCGCCGATCCCGCCGACATAATAGAGATCGTGCTCGGCCACTTCCTCGTGCCGCTTGTCGCGCAGCAGGATGCGCACGCCGGAATTGAGGAAGGCCAGCTCGCGGTAGCGGTGCTGCAACTTGTCGAAATCGAACTCGAGCACGTTCTTGAAGGTTTCGTGGCTGGCCGAGAACGTGACCCGCGTGCCCTTCTTGACCCCGCCCTTGCCATCGTCCGGAGCCGGGCCAGTGACCTTGAGCGGGGCGACCGCGTCGCCGTGTTCGAAGCGCATCCAGTGCTCCTGCCCATCGCGCCAGATCGTGAGCTCGAGCCATTCCGAGAGCGCGTTGACCACCGAGACGCCGACGCCATGCAGCCCGCCCGAAACCTTGTAGGCGTTGTCGTCGCTGGTGTTCTCGAACTTCCCGCCCGCGTGGAGCTGGGTCATGATCACTTCGGCGGCGGAAACGCCTTCCTCGGCGTGGATGCCGGTCGGGATGCCGCGGCCATTGTCTTCCACCGAGACCGAACCATCGGGGTTCAATTCGATCAGCACGAGATCGCAATGCCCGGCCAGCGCCTCGTCGATCGCGTTGTCCGAAACCTCGAACACCATGTGGTGCAGGCCCGAGCCATCATCGGTATCGCCGATGTACATGCCGGGGCGCTTGCGCACTGCATCGAGCCCGCGCAGGACCTTGATGGAATCGGCGCCATATTCGTTGGCGTTGGGGATGTTTTCGTTCGTACTGGCCATCATTCAGACATAGGCATTAAAGGCCGATTTCCCAAGCGAATCCGCCCTGTTTTGCACAAGGGAGAGCCCTGTTTCACCCGCTGAAGCGAGGGGGACTGGCGGCGGGGCGCCAATCGTGCTGAAACACGCCGCAACCCCCTCACGACAAAGGACTTGTCACCCCATGCGCAAGCTGCTGACCGGCGCCATTTCGGCCGCCCTGCTCACCTCTCCGGCACTGGCCGCGCCGGCCGCGAAGGCCGATCCCTACGGCGGAGAGGAAGCGTTCCGCAGCCTCTACAAGGAGCTCGTCGAAACCAACACGACACTCTCTTCCGGCAGCTGCACGCTGGCAGCCGAGCGCATGGCGGCGCGCCTCAAGACCGCCGGTTTCACCGACGACCAGCTGACGCTCTTTGCCACGCCCGAAAAGCCCAAGGAAGGCGGCCTTGTCGCCGTCATGCCCGGCACTTCGAAGACCGAGAAGCCGATCCTGCTGCTCGCCCACCTCGATGTGGTAGAAGCCAAGCGCGAGGACTGGGTGCGCGATCCCTTCACCTTGATCGAAGAGAACGGCTATCTCTACGCGCGCGGCACGAGCGACGACAAGGCGATGGCGGCCAGCTGGGTCGATACGCTGATCCGCTTCAAGCAGGAGGGCTTCAAGCCCAAGCGCACGCTCAAGCTCGCGCTCACCTGCGGCGAGGAGACGACTTACGCGTTCAACGGCGCCGAATGGCTGGCCAAGAACAAGCGCGATCTGATCGATGCAGCCTACGCGCTCAACGAAGGCGGCGGCGGGCGCACCAATGGCAAGGGCGTCTCCGAAGGCGGCAAGCTCGTCGTGGAATCGATCCAGGTCGGCGAGAAGGGCGTGCAGAACTACCGCTTCGAAACCCGCAATCCGGGCGGCCACAGCTCGATCCCGGTGCGCGACAACGCGATCTACGAACTCGCCGCCGCGCTCGTGAAGCTGCAGAACTACGACTTCAAACTCGAGCTTTCCGATACGACGCGCGCCTTCTTCGCCAAGGCGGGCGCCGCGCGGAATGACGATCTCGGCAAGGCGATGCAGGCGATTGCCGCCAACCCGGCAGACGGCTCGGCCGAGGCCGTGCTCAATACCGACCGCACGTTCCACTCGATGCTGCGCACCACCTGCGTCGCCACGCTGATCGACGGCGGCCATGCCAACAACGCGCTGCCGCAGCGCTCCGGGGCCAACGTCAATTGCCGCATCTTCCCCGGCCACTCGGTCGAGGAAGTGCAGAAGGAACTGCAGGCCGTTGTCGCCGATGCCGGGGTGACGGTGACCCTCGCTCCGCCCCTGCGGCCCATCGCCAAGACCCCACCGATGGATCCGGCGATCATCGGCCCGATGGAAAAGCTTGCTGCCAAGTACTTCCCTGGCGTGCCGGTGGTGCCGACGATGTCGACCGGCGCGACCGACGCGGTGTTCCTCGGCGCGGTGGGTATCCCGACCTATGGCGTGCCGGGCAGCTGGGGCAATCCGGACGGCAACGGCGTCCACGGCCTCAACGAACGGATCGAGATCAAGTCGCTGATGACCGGCCGCGCCTATCTCTATGAGCTGGTGAAGGCCTACAGCAAGTAACATCGCGGATTTGAAGTTCGGTTCATTTCTCAAAAGGCTTCCGTCGGCCCGTGCTTGACACGGGCCTGGGCTTTCCTTGGCAGCAAAGGTTAGCCAAGCCCCGTGTCAAGCACGGGGCGACGGGGAGTTTTCCGGGTAGGTGCCATGCGGATCACGCCCCTGTAATTGCTCGCTTTAGCGGGAATTGCCCCCATCCTGTCCACAGGCTTATGCACCTGTGGACAGGAATGCGCGCGTCCTCTTGACGCACGCGAGAGGGCTGTGGTCTTTTCTGCCCATGCGTCACGAAGCGGTCATCCGCATCCCTCACATCGCACCCCGAAGGCGCCTTGCTTCGCCTCCGGGTGAGGCTTCGGGCGCCAGGGAGCGAAAGGGCCGGTTGGGAGCATGCTTCACAGGGCGCTGATCGAGCGGGCGGCAGAAGCCAGGCCCCACGGCGGTGATACCGCGCTATTGGGCCATGATCGCCATCTTTCAAACTGCCCGGCGCTCGTGCTCAATGCGGACTACACCCCGCTCAGCTACTATCCCCTGAGCCTCTGGCCGTGGCAGACGGCGATCAAGGCGGTGTTCCTCGAACGGGTCGATATCGTCTCGACCTACGACCGCGAAGTCCACAGCGCCTCGCTCGACATGAAGATCCCTTCGGTCATCGCGCTCCGGCAATACGTGCGGCCGAGCGAGTTTCCCGCCTTCACGCGCTTCAACCTGTTTCTGCGCGACAAGTTCCAGTGCCAGTACTGCGGCTGCCCTGATCAGCTGACTTTCGACCATGTGGTGCCGCGCCGCCTTGGCGGGCGCACGACCTGGGAAAACGTCGTCGCCGCCTGCGCGCCGTGCAACATGCGCAAAGGCGGCCGCACCCCGGCACAGGCGGCGATGCGCCTGATCACCGAACCGATCCGGCCGACCTCATGGCACTTGCAGGAGCGCGGCCGCCTGTTCCCGCCCGGCCACCTCCACGATAGCTGGCGCGACTGGCTCTACTGGGACGTCGAACTGGAAGGCTGAGCGGTCTTCGTCAGAAGGCTCGCGCCTTTGAGAAACAGCAGCATCGCCACCACGGAAATGGCTGCGGCCAGCAGCATGGTAACGCCCGGCAGGTTGAGGATCGCAGCCGGGCCACTGAAGTGCGCCAGAGTCTGCGTGTAGAGCGGCGGGCCGATAATTGCCGCGATCGAATTGATCGACTGGGTCGCGCCCTGCAATTCACCCTGGCTTCGCGCATCAACCACCTTGCTGTTCATCGCCGCGATCGAGGGCTGGACCATGCCGGAGAGTGCACCAACGGCAATCGCGAGATAGACCACCCAGGTCGTGGTCGCGATCGTATAGAGCACCGCCGCCGCCGCCAGCGAGGCAACGCCCAGCATCACCGTCCGCCGCTCGCCCAGCTTCGGCATCACCAGCCTGAGCCCGAAACCCTGCACCAGCGCGCTGGTGATCCCCACCATCGCCAGCGCCAGCCCGACATCGCGCGTCGAAAAGCCATAGGCCGCAATCGCGAAGTAGGCCCAGGTCGAAGGGTAGACGATATAGGCCAGCTGCCACACGGCCAGCGCGCCGACAAACCACAGCACGGTCGTGCTCTGCTTGCGCAATGCGCGCAGCGAGGCAAGCGCATTGGCGCGGCGCCAGTCAAACGGGCGGCGGCTTTCGGGCGGAAGCGATTCCTTCAGAAACACGAGGCCGAACGCGAAGTTGGCCAGCGCCAGCACCGCCGCCGCCTCGAACGGCAGGCGCTGATCGATCGAGCCCAGCACCCCGCCGAGCGCCGGGCCGACCACGAAGCCGATCCCGAAGGCCATGCCCATCAGGCCAAAGCTCGCCGCGCGCTTTTCGGGCGGGGTGACATCGGCGACATAGGCATAGGCGGCGGAGAAGCTCGCGCCCGTCGCCCCAGCGACGAGGCGCCCGATGATCAGCCACCAGAAGGCCGGGGCCATGGCCTGCAGCAGGTAGTCCAGCCCCATCGCCAGAATCGCGGCGAGCAGCACCGGCCGCCGCCCGAACCGGTCAGACAGGTTCCCGATCACCGGCGCGAACACGAATTGCATCACGGCATAGCCCGCACCGAGCCAGCCGGCATATTCTGCCGCCACGGAAATCGGCACATGCGCGAGGGACATGATCAGCCCGGGCAGCACCGGCAGCGCAATGCCGAAGCCCAGCATGTCGATCAGCACAATGGCGAAGACGAAGCCGATGGAGGCGCGGTTCGCGGAAGGGGGCGGCACAGCGTTCACCTTCTTCGATCTGCGCTCAACCGCGCGTCAGCGCCGCCTCGCACTCCGTCATCAGTTCGGCCATGATCGCGGCGACCGGCTCTTCCTTAGTCACCATGCCGACAGACTGCCCGGCCATGACCGAGCCGCGTTCGACATCGCCGTCGATTACCGCGCGGCGCAGGGCGCCCGCCCAGAAATGCTCGATCTCCAGCTGCGCCTGGCCCATGTCGACCACGCCTTCATCAAGTCGCCGCGCGACTTCGATCTGCTTGGCGTTGAATTCCTCGCTGCCCTTGTTGCGCAGCGCGCGCACCGGGATGACGGGGAGGCGCGGATCGATCTGCACGCTGGCCACCGCATCGCGCGCATTGGCGCGGAAGAAGGCCGCCTTGAACGCCGGATGCGCGATGGATTCGCTGGCGCAGGCAAAGCGGGTGCCAAGCTGCACCCCGCTCGCGCCCATTTCGAGGTAGCTGGCGATCATCTCGCCGCGGCCGATCCCGCCGGCCACGAACACCACATGTTCAGCCGCCAGCGCGGGCAGGAATTCCTGCGCCAGCACCGAGGTCGAGACCGGGCCGATATGCCCGCCGGCTTCGGAACCCTCGATCACCAGCGCATCGGCGCCCGAGCGGAACAGCTTCTTGGCGAGTGCCAAAGTAGGTGCGAACACAATGACCTTGGCGCCGAACGCCTTGATCGCCTCAACCGAACCCTTGGGCGGAATCCCGCCCGCGAGCACGACGTGGCCCACCTTGTGGCGGCTGCACACCTCAATCAGATCGAACAGGCGCGGATGCATCGTGATGAGGTTCACGCCAAAGGGCTTGGCAGTAAGCGCCGCTGTCGCCGTGATCTCGGCATCGAGGAGTTCGGGGGTCATCGCCCCGCAGGCAATCACGCCGAAACCGCCGGCATTGCTGATCGCGGCCACGAGATTGCGCTCGGAAACCCAGCTCATCGCGCCGCACAGCACGGCATGCTCGGTACCAAGAAACTCTGCACCGCGCGCCATGAGGGCGTGGGTCTTGGGAAATGCGGTCATTCGGAACGTCTCGTCTAGCGCAGCCTGCAAACGAGCGCCTTTAGGGCTGCTTCGTGGCGGCAACAAGGCGGGAAGTTGGCAGCCTGATCGGCCGCCTCGATTTCAGTGCGCAAAGTTTGTCGTTTGCGCGATCGCCGTACAGCACGCAGAAAGGCGGCGTCAGGCATTTTCGAGAAAGCCGAGAGCCGGTCCACCAAGGCCCGGTCCCGGGTCGCACCCTGCCTTCCGGCTTCGCAACGGCGCCGGGAGGCGGGACTTTACGCCGCGTCGAGCTCGTAAGCGGTGTGCAGCACACGCACCGCGAGTTCCACTTCGTCCGCGTCGATCAGCACCGAAACCTTGATCTCGCTGGTCGAGATCGCCTGGATGTTGATGCCCCGGTCCGCCAGCGCCTTGAACATGGTCGAGGCGACGCCCGCGTGGCTGCGCATGCCGACGCCGACCACCGAGACCTTCGCGACCTTGCTGTCCGCGATCATGCGGTAGTAGCCGATCGCTTCCTTGCGCTCCTCGATCAGCGCCTGTGTGCGGGCGAGGTCCGCCTGCGGACAGGTGAAGGTCACGTCGGTCTCGCCCTTGTCCTTGGCGATGTTCTGGATGATCATGTCGACGTTGATGTTCGCCTCGGCGAGCGGGCCGAAGATCGCGGCCACCGCACCCGGACGGTCGGGCACGCGGGTCAGCGTCACCTTGGCCTCGTTCTTGTCGGCAGCGATGCCGGTGATCAGCTGGCGTTCCATGTCGGTTCCCTCCGTAATCTTGGCCAATTCTTCGTCGCTGACGATCATCGTGCCGGGAATGCTGTCGGCTGGCGGCGCGCTTTCATCGATGAACGAGGAGAGCACCTGCACGCGCACGCCTTCCTTCATCGCAAGGCTGACCGAGCGCGTCTGCAGCACCTTCGAGCCGACCGAGGCGAGCTCGAGCATTTCCTCGTAAGTCACGTATTTCAGCTTGCGCGCCTTCGCCACGATGCGCGGATCGGTGGTGTAGACGCCGTCGACGTCGGTGTAGATGTCGCAGCGGTCCGCGTGCACCGCCGCCGCCACCGCGACCGCCGAGGTATCCGAGCCGCCCCGGCCAAGCGTGGTCACTCGGGCCTGGGGGTCGAGGCCCTGAAAGCCCGGGATCACCGCAATCTCACCCGCCGCCATGGAGGCGAGCAGTGCGCCCGATTCGATATCCTCGATCCGCGCGGCAGCATGGGCATCGTCGGTGCGCACCGGCAGCTGCCAGCCAAGCCACGAGCGCGCCTTGCAGCCCAGCGCCTGAAGATGGAGCGCGAGGAGGCCTGCAGTGACCTGCTCCCCCGCCGCGACAACCACGTCGTATTCGGCGCGGTCATAGAGGGCATTGGCCTCGCGGCAGAACGTCACCAGTCGGTCGGTCTCGCCCGCCATGGCCGAGACGACGACGGCAACTTCGTGCCCCGCTTCCTGCTGGCGCTTGACGATGCCGGCCACGCGGCGGATGCGCTCGGTCCCGGCCATCGAAGTGCCGCCGAATTTCATCACGATCCGGGCCACGCTCTATCCCCCGCAGCAACAAAAAAGGTTTCCCCCGCGGCCCCTCGACCGCGCGGACGCGGCGCTTTAGAGTCGCAGCATGAGCAATGCAACCACCGCAGCAACCATCAGGCCCGAGGAAGCCGCCCATTTCGGCAAGCTGGCGGCCGAATGGTGGGATCCCAAGGGCAGCTCGGCCATGCTGCACAAGCTCAACCCGGTGCGGCTCGCCTTCCTGCGCGAAGCGATTGATTCGCACTTCGCCGCCGATCCGAAGGGCCTGCGCCCGCTGGCGGGGCGCCGCGCGCTCGATGTCGGCTGCGGCGCCGGGCTGCTGGCAGAACCGCTGGCGCGGATGGGCGCAAGCGTCACGGCAGTTGACGCGGCGGAAGAAAACATCGCCGCCGCCCGCGCCCATGCAGAGGGCAGCGGCCTTGCCATCGACTATCGCCACGGCGAACTGGCGGAGTTCGGGCTCACCGGCTTCGATCTTGTCACCTCGATGGAGGTGATCGAGCATGTGGCAGACAAAGCCGCCTTCATCGCGGGCCTCGTGGCGACGGTCGCAGAAGACGGCCTGCTGGTCATCTCCACCCCCAACCGCACCGCCGCCTCGCGCCTGTTGCTGGTCGGTGCGGCGGAAACGGTCGGCATGGTGCCCAAGGGCACGCACCACTGGGAGGATTTCATCACGCCGCTGGAGCTCAGCGATCTGCTCGCCGAAGCGGGATTTGCGATGGGCAACCCCAAGGGCATTTCGTGGAGCCCGCTGAAAGGCCTCCACCTCTCGGACGACCTTTCGCTCAACTACATTGTCACCGCGCGCAGAACGGAAGAGGTGCAAGCCTGATGGCGACCGGAAAAGTCTTCGAACGCCACAAGCAGGCCTGGACCACCGATGAGGTGCAGAAGCTGCACATGCTCGCCAAGAAGGGCATGGCGCTGAAGGGCCTCGCCAAGGCGCTGACCCGCAGCGAGGAATCGATCAAGATTCGCGCCAAGGAGGACGGACTGGAAATCGCGAAGCTGCGCTAAGGGGTGGTGCACAGACCCTCACCCCGCTCATCCTGAGCCTGTCGAAGGATGTTGCCGCAACCGCCGCGCTTGCATGCTTCGGCAAGCTCAGCATGAGCGGGGTGGGGTGCGAATTACCCCGCCGAAGTGGGCAGAAACTTCTCGACCAGTTCACGCGCCAGCCGCGCCGGACGCAAGGTGGCGGCATCGAGGCAGCACCAGCTTGATTTCACTTCGGCCAGCACATCCTCGCCGCGTTTGATGATCGTTTCGTAGAACGCGCGCGCACCCTGCACCCGCTCCAGAATCACATGCGCGATCACCGGATCGTTGAGGAACGTCGGCCGCCGGTACGTGATGTTGTGATTGGTCGCGACCCACACGTGGTCGGCAATCGCCTGCGCCGGGGCAAACGCGCGCCAGTGGCCGACGACGGCATCCTGAACCCATTTGAGGTAGGACGCGTTGTTGACGTGCCCCATGAAATCGATGTCCGAAGGATCGACGGTGATCGCAAAGGCGAAAGGTGCAGCAGTATTCACATCGATGTAGATAACACGGGGGAGCCCAGCTGAACAGGGCAACCCGCGTGTCTTTTCATGTCAATTCAGCCCAGAATGGAGCTCCACTCCGCTTCCTTGAATCCCACCAGCAGCCCGCCAGGATGCTCCACAATGGGCCGCTTGATCACCGAGGTATTGGCCGCCAGCACGTCCGGCGCACCCTCGCCGCCCAGCGCGGCCTGATCTTCGGACGAAAGCTTGCGGAAGGTCGTCCCCGCACGGTTCACCACTTTGTCGCGCCCCGCCGTAGCGATCCAGCCAGCGATCTTCGCAGAGTCCGCGCCCTGCTTCTTGTAGTCGTGAAAGGTGTAGGCGATCCCTTTTGCGTCCAGCCAGGTGCGCGCCTTCTTCACGGTGTCGCAATTGGGGATGCCGTAGAGCGTGATCGTCATGCCTTGGTCCTCGAAAAGCGGTGCACCCGGTTGGGCGTCCCCGCGAACAGCGTGTAGTCCTCGTAGTAGGTCTCGCGGCCCTTGGCCTGCATTTCGGCATGGCTTGCCACCCGCCGCCACGCCAGCGCCGCTTCCTCGTCCACCCATTCGCTGATCGCCACGACTTCGCCATCGTCGGCGGTGTAGCTCTTGAACGAGAGGTACCCCGGCTGCGCTGCGGCGAGCACTTCCATCGCATCGGCATCGGCGGCATAGGCAGCGGCATCAATGTCGGCGCGCTTGCGGTTGCGGAAGACGACGAGGAACATGGCGAAGCTCGGGTTTGGCCCTTCGACAAGCTCAGGGCGAGCGGGGTAGGGTTTGGCGCGAAATAACCGCTCGTGCTGAGCTTGTCGAAGCACCATTCACGCGCAAACGTGACATTTGCGGAAAATTGAGCAAAGGCGCTGCGCCATGAGCTTCAACACTTTCGGCCACATGTTCCGCTTCACCACCTGGGGGGAAAGCCACGGACCTGCCCTCGGCGCGGTCGTCGATGGGTGCCCGCCGGGCCTCGCCATCAGCGAAGCGCAGATCCAGCCCTTCCTCGATGCACGCCGCCCCGGACAATCGCGCTTCACCACGCAGCGGCAGGAGCCGGATCAGGTCCGCATCCTTTCGGGCGTGTTCGAAGGGCGCACCACCGGCACCCCGATCAGCCTGATGATCGAGAACGTGGACCAGCGCTCGAAGGACTACGGCGATGTCGCCAAGGCCTATCGCCCCGGCCATGCCGACTATGCCTATGACGCCAAGTACGGATTCCGTGACTATCGCGGCGGCGGACGCTCCAGCGCGCGCGAGACTGCGGCGCGCGTGGCAGCGGGTGCAGTGGCGCGCCTCGTCATTCCGGAAGTGACAGTGCTCGGCTGGGTCAGCGCCATCGGCGGCGATGCCATCGATCCGGCCAACTTCGATGCGGCAGAGATCACGCGCAACCCGTTCTTCTGCCCTGATGCCAAGGCCGCCGCACGCTGGGAAGCCCTGGTGGACAATGCCCGCAAGGCCGGTTCCTCGCTCGGCGCCGTCGTCGAATGCACCGCCACGGGCGTCCCCGCAGGCTGGGGCGCGCCGCTCTATGCCAAGCTTGATGCCGAGCTGGCTCACGCGATGATGGGCATCAATGCGGTCAAGGGTGTCGAGATCGGCGATGGTTTCGCCGCCGCGGCCAACACCGGTGAAGGCAATGCCGATCCGATGCGGCCACCAAAAACCGGATCGGGAGAAGAAGCGCCCGAATTCCTCGCCAATCACGCGGGCGGCATCGCGGGCGGCATCTCCACCGGTCAGCCGGTCCACGTGCGCGTCGCCTTCAAGCCCACCTCCTCGATCCTCACGCCCGTTCCCACGATCACACGGGAAGGCGAGGCGACCGAGCTCTTCACCAAGGGCCGGCACGACCCCTGCGTCGGCATTCGCGGCGTGCCGGTAGTCGAGGCGATGATGACGTTGGTGCTGGCCGATCAGAAGCTGATGCACCGGGCGCAGTGCGGGGGCTGACCGGCCAACGCCTTGCCTAATGCCACGACCCCGCTAGTCTCGCACGCCAAAGCAAACGGCAAATAAGCACACGGGGAGCCGAAAACTTGGGCACGCGCCTGACCCTCTACATCCTGATCGCCCTCTTCGCCGGTATCGGCGTGGGCTACGCGCTCAACGTTTCCTATCCGGCGGGCGACAAGCACCTCGCGGAGATCGCCGATCTCCTCAAGCTGCTGCCCGAGGTGTTCCTCCACCTCATCAAGATGATCATCGCGCCGCTGATCCTGGCAACGCTGGTGACGGGCATCGCCAGCATGGGCGATAGCGCCGCGCTGGGCCGGATCGGCGGGCGGGCGCTCGCCTGGTTCATCACGGCGAGCCTCATTTCGATCGGGCTCGGCCTGCTGCTCGTCAATCTGTTCCAGCCGGGCGCCGGGCTCAATATCACCTCGTCGACGCCGGTCTCCGATCTCGCCACGGCAGATCTGACGTTGCGCCACTTCCTGCTTTCGGTGTTCCCGACCAGCGCGCTCGACGCGATGGCCAACAACAACGTGCTGCAGATCCTCGTCTTCTCGATCTTCGCCGGACTCGGGCTTTCAGCGATGGGCGAGGAAGGCGCGCCGCTGGTGCGCGGCTGCGAGGCGCTTGCGACGCTGATGCTCACGATCACCGGTTATGTCATGCGCGCCGCGCCGCTCGGCGTGTTCGGCGCGATGGCCTCGGTGATCGCCACGCGCGGGCTCGGCATCATCGTGACCTACGGTGCTTTCGTCGCCGAGTTCTACTTCGGGCTGCTGATCCTGTGGACCCTGCTGCTGGGCATGGGCGGGATCTTCCTCGGCAAACGCGTGCTGCTGCTCGCGCGCTATATCCGCGAGCCGATCCTGCTCGCCTTCTCCACCGCCAGTTCGGAAAGCGCACTGCCCAAGCTGTTCGAGCAGCTCGACCGCTTCGGCGTGCCGCGCCGCATTTCGGGGTTCATGCTGCCGCTGGGCTACAGCTTCAATCTCGATGGCTCGATGATGTACACGAGCTTCGCCACGCTGTTCATCGCGCAGGCCTACAACATCCCGCTCTCTGCCGGGCAACAGGTGGCCATGCTGCTCACGCTTATGGTCACCTCCAAGGGCATCGCCAGCGTTCCGCGCGCGAGCCTTGTCGTGATCGCGGCGACACTCACCCAGTTCGGCCTGCCGGTGGAAGGCGTCGCGCTGCTGCTCGGCGTCGATACCTTCCTCGACATGGGCCGCACTGCCACCAACGTTGTCGGCAATGCCGTGGCGACCTCGGTGATCACCAAGTGGGAGGGCATGCTGCAAGTGCCGCTGGATCCCGATGCGCCCGAGCCGGTGCCCCCGTACGACACGCCGGAACACGGCCGCCGGGGGCTGCACCTCGATCCGGAGGCGTGAAGCCTACTTCTTCGTGTCTTTCGCCAGCTTCACCGGCTGGAACATCCCCAGCCCGCAGGAGCCCAGCGGACCGGTCGGGCCACCGCCGTTGCGGAAGACGGTGATGATATCGACGTTGCACAGTTGCGAGAGCGAGGTCGAATAGGAGAACGCCCGCTCGAAGCCCAGATTGCTGCACCGGTAGGGCAGACTGCTGCGATACCAGGTATCGCCGCCGGTGCGGAAATCGATGGTCCAGTCGTCGCGCACCCGGCTTTCCCGGATCGCGGTAATCGGGATGCAGCTGACGGCCTTGCCGGTTGGCGTCGCGGCAGGGACGTCGGCGGCGTGGCCGTTGGCGGCCCACTTCGCCCCGGCGCCGGGCGCACAGGCACTTAGCGACAGGGCAGCTGTCGTGGTCAGGGTCAGCAAGGCGGCGGTCCTCAAAGCACTCACGGCTTTTTCTCCTTGGCTTTCTTGCGCGCTCCGCCCCCCCGAGTCGCTGGCGTAGTCGCAGGTTTCACCCCCTTCTCGAGAATCTTCTCCTTGAAGCCGCAAAGGTCAACCACTTCGCAGCGCCAGCATTCGGGGCTGCGCGCCTTGCAGACATAGCGCCCGTGCAGGATCAGCCAGTGATGCGCCCCCACGCGGAACGGCTGCGGCACCTTTTTCTCGAGCTGCTTCTCCACCGCCAGCGGCGTCTTGCCCTTGGCAAGGCCAGTGCGATTGCCGACCCGGAAGATATGCGTATCGACCGCGAAGGTCTCCGCCCCGAAGGCGCAGTTGAGCACGACATTGGCGGTCTTGCGCCCCACGCCCGGCAGCAGGGTCAGCGCGTCGCGGTCGTTCGGCACTTCGCCGCCATGCTCGCGCACGAGGATCTCGGCCATGGCGATCACGTTCTTCGCCTTGCTGTTGAACAGGCCGATGGTCTTGATGTGCGCCTTCAGGCCCTCTTCGCCCAGCTCCAGCATCTGCGCCGGGGTCTTCACCTTGGCAAACAGCGCGCGCGTCGCCTTGTTGACGCCGACATCGGTCGCCTGCGCCGAAAGCGTCACGGCGACGAGCAGCTGGTAGACATTGCCGTATTCGAGCTCGGTTTCGGGCGCGGGATTGGTTTCGGCCAGCCGCCGGAAGAACTCGAAGACATGGTCCTTCTTCAAAGCCCAAGCACCTCCTGCATCGCATAGCGCCCCGGCTCCTTGCCAAGCAGCCACTGCGCCGCACGCACCGCGCCGCGCGCGAAGATCGCGCGGTTCTCGGCGAGGTGCGAGAGCGCGATGCGTTCGTTGTCGGCAAGGAAATGTACGGTGTGATCGCCCGCCACAGTGCCGCCGCGCAGCGCTGCAAACCCGATCGTGCCTTCCTTACGTGCGCCGGTCACCCCGTCACGCCCGGACACCGCTTCCTCCTGCAGCCGCACGCCGCGCCCGGCCGCCGCCGCCTCGCCCAGCAGCAGCGCCGTGCCCGAAGGCGCATCGACTTTCATGCGGTGGTGCGTCTCGACGATCTCGATATCCCAGTCCTCGCCCAGCCGCATCGCCGCCTCGCGCACCAGATGCGCCAGCAGGGTCACGCCGAGCGAGGTGTTGCCGGTCTGCAGCACGGGCACGGAGACCGCCGCTGCATCGACCAGCCAGTGGTGCCGCTCGGCGAGCCCGGTCGTGCCGACCACGATCGGGATCCCGGCATGGATCGCCGCATCGAGGTTGAACTCCAGCGCCGCCGGTGCCGAGAAATCGACCAGCACGTCGGAGGCCTGTGCCAGTGCGACGGGATCACCGCCCTGATCGATGCCGCCCGAGACTTCGTGCCCTGCGACAACGATCGCCTCGGACAGTGCTTTCCCCATGCGACCTGCGCTGCCGATAATGCCCACTCTAGCCATTGCTCACCTCGTGTCTGGCGTGCTTCATGGCCGCGATGCAGACCATTCGCAACATCGTCATCCTGACAGGCGCGGGCGTCTCCGCCGAAAGCGGAATCGATACGTTCCGCTCAGCCGGAGGCCTTTGGGAACAGCACCGCGTCGAGGACGTCGCTACGCCCGAAGGCTTTGCGCGCGATCCCGATCTCGTGCTGCGCTTCTACGACATGCGCCGCGAAGCCATCCAGACCAAGCAGCCCAACCCCGCCCACCACGCCTTGGGCCGGCTGGAGCGCGAATGGCCGAAGAAAGTGCCCGGCGGCAGCGTCACGCTCGTCACCCAGAACGTCGATGATCTGCACGAGCGCGGCGGCTCGCTCTCGGTCATCCACATGCACGGTGAGCACCTCACCGTGTGGTGCACCGCCTGCGATACGCGCGTGCCGTGGACCGGCCCGCTGATCCACCGCCCGCCCTGCCCTGCCTGCAGTGTCACCGCGCTGCGCCCGGACGTCGTGTGGTTCGGCGAAGTGCCCTATCGCATGGACGAGATCTTCGGCGCGCTTTCCGAAGCCGATCTGTTCGTCTCGATCGGCACCTCGGGCGCGGTCTATCCTGCCGCCGGCTTCGTGCGGACTGCGCGCGAGCTTGGCGCCGCCACGCTCGAACTCAATCTCGAACGCTCAGCCGGATCCTCGTGGTTTGAAGAGACCCGCCTCGGCCCCGCCAGCGAGATCGTGCCCGCCTGGGTCGAGGAACTGCTAGGCGGCTGACCCGCAGGCCCCGCACTCCGGGTCCTTGGCAATCCGCATCGTGCGCAGCGTGGGCTTCAGCCCGTCGAGCACATGGACCTGCCCCCACTGCGGATCGCCCAGCGTCGCAACGCCCTCCAGCAGCACCCGCAAGGCCGCCATCGCGCCAAACGCGCCCACCATGCCGACCATCGCCCCCAGCACCCCGGTATCGGCGCAAGTGTCGCAGTCCTCCGCATCGAATGCATCGCCGACAAAGCAGCGATAGCAGGCATGGCCCGCGCGGTGTCCCGCAAAATTCGCCACTTGGCCCTGGAACCGGCCCAGGGCCGCACTCGTCAGCGGCACACCCGCGGCGACACAGGCATCCGAAACCGCCAGCCGCGTCGCGAAGTTGTCGCAGCCATCGAGCACCACGTCGGCACCCGCGATCAGCTCGGCCGCATTGCCCCGCGTCAGCCGCGTGACATGCGCCGTGCCCGCAAGCGCCGGGTCAAAGGCCTGGAGCCACTCCGCCGCCGCCTCGGCCTTGGGCCGGCCAATGTCACCGGTCGCAAAGATCGTTTGCCGCTGGAGGTTCGAGGCATCGACCACATCGTCGTCGATCAGGGTCAGCCGCCCGATCCCCGCCCCCGCCAGATACTGCAAGGCGGGGCTGCCAATGCCGCCGAGCCCGACCAGCACGACATGGCTCCGCACGAGCTTCGCCTGCCCCGCGCCGCCAACTTCGGGAAGGACAATGTGGCGGGCGAAGCGGTCGAGGCGGTCAGGAGTCATGGGAGGGGAGTTAGGGAGAAAGATGAGAAAATGCGAGGGCCATGGATGCGGCCGCCCGATCAGAGCCAGAACCTCACGATGGTGGCGGTAGAGATAGGGTCCTATGCCATGCGGCTTGCGCGTTCGGCGAGGCGGTCCACCGCCGCCGCGTGGATCGCAGGCGCAGCGGCGAGGAGGCCGAAGGCGCGTGGGTCGCGCTTGTTGTAGGCGAGCGGGGCGCCGAATGCGTCGCTGACAGCAGCGCCGGCTTCGCGGGCGATGAGGGCGGCGGCGCCGATATCCCATTCGTAGCCCCAGCGCAGCGTGGCGAGGAGATCGGCCTCATCGGCGGCGACCATCGCGATGCGCAGCGCGATCGAATTGGGCTTGTCGACGAGGATGAGGTCGTGGTCCGCGCGGGGAAGCGCATCGGCGGGGACGCGCGCACCGGCAAGCGACTGGCGATTGCTGGCGGTCAGGGGCGCTTCGTTGCGGGTTGCGCCCTGCCCGGCGATGGCCTGCCAGTATTCGCCGCGCGCGGGGGCATCGAGTGCGCCGATCAGGGGGCGCCCTTCGGAAATGAGCGCGACCGATACAGCCCAGCCGGGCCGTCCGCGTACGAAGTCGCGCGTACCGTCGATGGGATCGACCAGCCAGCACAGCCCTTTGTCGAGCCGGGACGGATCGTCGACGGTTTCCTCGGAGAGCCAGCCGGCGGAGGGGAGCAGCGCCCCGAGTTCCTGCTTGAGATAGCCATCAACGGCGAGATCGGCGGCGGAGACGGGGTTGTTCGGAGACTTGTCCCACACATCGAGCGCGTGGCCGTGGCCGGGCCAGCTGGCAAGCGCCAGGCGTCCGGCTTCGGCCATGATGTGGCGGAAGCGGTCGAAGTCGATCATTGGCTTTCGGGATGCGGGTTTGGCGGCGCGAGCGCAAGGGGGCGCTGCGGGCGCGGACCCGGCTGTGCATTCGTATTCGGCGAAGGCGAGGCCGCGCAGGCGGAGAATGCATCCGTGCAGGCGCAATTGGGGTGTGCGAACCCTTTTCAAGCCCTTAGTCGTGTGCTTAAGGCAGCGCGACCTGCCGGGTTCAAACCGCTAGCTCTCATTCTCTCTTTGCGGGGATCACGCATGAACGTTCATGAATATCAGGCCAAGGAATTGCTGAGCCGCTTCGGCGTCGGCATTCCGGCGGGCATTGCTGCCCTGACCGTGGAAGAAGCGGTTGCCGCCGCGAAGCAGCTGCCCGGGCCGCTCTATGTGGTGAAGGCGCAAATCCACGCGGGCGGGCGCGGCAAGGGCAAGTTCAAGGAACTCGGCCCCGATGCCAAGGGCGGCGTACGGCTGGCCAAGTCGGTCGAGGAAGTCGAAGCGTTCGCCAGGGAAATGCTCGGCAATACGCTGGTGACGGTGCAAACCGGCGCGGCAGGCAAGCAGGTGAACCGCCTTTACGTGACCGACGGCGTTGATATCGCCAAGGAATACTACCTCTCGATGGTGGTGGACCGGGGCACCGGCCGCGTTGCCATGATCGTCTCGACCGAAGGCGGCATGGATATCGAAGAGGTTGCGCACAGCACCCCTGAGAAGATCGCCACGATCACGATCGATCCGGCACAGGGCTTCATGCCGCACCACGGCCGTGCCGTGGGCTATGCACTGAAGCTGACGGGCGAGCTCAACAAGCAGGCCGCCACGATCGCCAAGCAGCTCTACACCGCGTTCATGGCGCTCGATTGCGACATGCTCGAAATTAACCCGCTGGTGGAAACGAACGACGGCAACCTGCTCGTCCTCGACACCAAGATGAGCTTCGATTCGAACGCGCTCTATCGCCACCCCGATGTCGTCGCGCTGCGTGACGAGACCGAGGAAGATCCGGCCGAGATCGAGGCCAGCAAGTACGACCTCGCCTACATCAAGCTCGACGGCAACATCGGCTGCATGGTCAACGGCGCGGGCCTCGCCATGGCGACGATGGACATCATCAAGCTCAACGGCGAATTCCCCGCGAACTTCCTCGACGTGGGCGGCGGCGCGACGACCGAGAAGGTGACGGCGGCGTTCAAGCTGATCCTTTCGGATCCGGCCGTGAAGGGCATTCTCGTCAACATCTTCGGCGGCATCATGAAGTGCGACATCATCGCCGACGGCATCGTGGCCGCGGCGAAGGAAGTGAACCTGCAGGTTCCGCTGGTCGTGCGCCTTGAAGGCACCAACGTGCAGCAGGGCAAGGACATCCTTGCCAATTCGGGTCTCCCCATTGTCCCCGCCAACGACCTTGGCGATGCCGCGCAGAAGATCGTGGCCGCAGTCCGGAAGGTTTCCTGAACCATGTCGATTCTCGTCAACAAGCACACCAAGGTCATCACGCAGGGCATGACCGGCAAGACCGGCGCGTTCCACACGCAGGCGGCGCTCGATTACGGCACGCAGATGGTCGCGGGCGTCACCCCGGGCAAGGGCGGCACCAGCCACATCGGCTTGCCGCAGTATGACACCGTGGCCGAAGCCAAGGCTGCGACCGGCGCGACCGCCAGCTGCATCTACGTTCCGCCTCCGGGCGCTGCGGATGCGATCCTTGAAGCGATCGACGCGCAGATGGAACTGATCGTGTGCATCACCGAGGGCATCCCGGTGCTCGACATGGTGCGCGTGAAGCGCGCGCTGCAGGGCTCGAAGTCGCGCCTGATCGGGCCGAACTGCCCCGGCGTGCTGACCCCGAACGAATGCAAGATCGGCATCATGCCGGGCTCGATCTTCAAGCAGGGCTCGGTCGGCGTCGTCTCGCGTTCGGGTACACTGACGTATGAAGCGGTGTTCCAGACCACCAACATCGGCCTGGGCCAGACGACCGCTGTCGGCATCGGCGGCGATCCGGTGAACGGCACCAACTTCATCGACGTGCTCGAGCTGTTCCTGGCCGATGACGAGACCAAGTCGATCATCATGATCGGCGAAATCGGCGGCGACGCCGAGGAAATGGCGGCGCAGTTCCTGATCGACGAGGCGAAGAAGGGCCGCAAGAAGCCGATGGCCGGCTTCATCGCAGGCCGCTCGGCGCCTCCGGGCCGCCGCATGGGCCATGCCGGCGCGATCGTTTCGGGCGGCAAGGGCGATGCGGAAAGCAAGATCGCCGCGATGGAAGAAGCCGGCATCCGCGTTTCGCCGTCGCCCTCGCTCTTGGGTGAGACGCTGGCGGAAGTGCTGAAGGGCTGAGCCTTTTCGCACTTTGGTTTAAGGAAGAGGCCGGGGGGAAACCTCCGGCTTTTTTCTTCTTCACTGCGCTCGCAATGACGAAGGGAGAGGTCAATTCGCGACGCTGATTTCGGCGTCGATGGCGGCCGCATCCGCACCCATGTTCGTGCAGATGAAGCGGATAGCGGACTGGTAACGAGGCAGCGCGTCGTCAGGATCGGCGTAGCCAGCGATTTCGAGGCTGACGAGGCCATGCATCTGGCCCCAGACGAGGAAGGCGAGGTCCTGCACTTCGGCAGGATCGGGCGCCTTGGCGCGGTGGTGGGCGAGGCACGTGCCGACGGCATCGACCAGCGCGGCGAAGGCGGGGTAGGCATCCTCTACCGGCACGGCGAGCGAGGCGAAGCGGCTGTGGCGGCCAGTGGGGGAGAAGCGTTTCTCGCCGCCGAACATCAGCCGGTAGAGCCCGGTATGATCGAGCGCGAAGCGGCGATAGGCGAGCATCTGGCGGACCATCCAGCGCAAGGGGGCATCGCGGTGCTCGGCTGAGAGGGCGTAAGCGTGGAGCCGCGCGAAGCCGACCGCGTAGAGCGCCTGCATCAGCCCCGGCTTGCCGCCATAGAGCGTGTAGATCGCCATGGTCGAGGAGCCGCAGGCGCGGGCGAGTTCGCGCAGGGCGATGCCGTCTGGTCCGTCACGGCGGATGAGTGCTTCGGCCTCAGCGAGCAGGCGCGCGGCGAGATCTTCGCGCGGGGGCTCCGTGGTGACAGTCCTCCGATTCGGCATCGTGTTTTGCATGGGCGCTTGCGCTTTGAAGTTCCAGTGGTATGTCGGGTTTATAACGATGTTATAGAGTCGATCCGGCGCAAGGGAGCGGGTGATGGGCGACAACGATGCGGGCGCGCGCGGGCGGGCTGGCGCGATTACACCGATCACGGTGCGGCATGGCGCCTTTGCCTTTGCCGAGGATACGCCGGCGCACTGGATCCCGCATGCGCCCGAATTTGCGCAGATGATCAACGGCGCCTCGTTCGTGATGCCGCATCTTGAGCCGTTTCTGGTGGCCACGCTGGGCGAGGCGGCGAAGCAGATCGAAAACCCTGCGGTGCGGCGCGAGGCGCGCGACTTCTGCATGCAGGAGACGCAGCACTACCGCACGCATCGGCGGTTCAACGATGTGATCCTGGCCCAAGGCTATGCCAGCCTCGCCAATGTTGAAGCGGAGATGGCGCAAGCTTACGCGCGACTGATGACGCGCCCGCTGGCGGTGCGGCTCGCCTACGCGGCGGGGTTCGAGGCGATGACGCTGGGGCTGACCGAATGGCTGGTGGGCAACCGGGTGAAGCTGTTTCGCGGCGCGGACCGCCAGGTCACCTCGTTCATCCTGTGGCACATGGTCGAGGAAACCGAGCACAAGCTGGTGGCGCACGATGTCTATGAGGCGGTCTCGCCGGGGTACTGGCGGCGGGCGTTCGGCGTGCTGCATGGGTCGCTCGACGTGATCCGCTGGAGCCGCCGGTGCTACCGCGCGCTGCTGCTGGCGGATGGACGCTGGCGGCGGCCCGGCTCGCGGCTCAAGGTGTGGTGGTGGGCGGCGCGGTTTCTGCTGGGCGCGGGCCCCGCGTTGCTGCGCTCGCTGGTGCCGGGCCATGATCCGCGCGGGATGAAGGATCATCCGTGGGTGCGCGAATGGATCGCGGCGCATGCGCGTGCCGGGGAACGGGCCGGGGATCGGGCCGGGGATCGGGCCGGGGATCGGGGCGCGCCGATGCCGCTGATCGACACGCAGAGCGCCGCGATGCCGGTGCCGTTCTGAAGGGGGATGGATGATGGAAGGTTCGGAACTGCGCGGCGTGCAGCGCATGCTGATCGTGCAGGGCGGCTATGTGATGCTGCTGGGGTTCGTCGCGGGGTTCGGCTTCGTGTTCTACCTCATCGGCAGCATCGAGCTCTGGCCGATCCCGGGCAAGATCGCAGTGCAACTGCCGGGCAGCGACAAGGCCTGGCGCATGAGCCACATGGAAGGCGTGCTCAACGGGCTGATGCTGTGGCTGGTGGCGGCGCTGCAACCGGCGATGGCCCTGCCCTTGGCCACGGCGCGGCGTATTGCGCGGATGCTGGTGCTGACAGCGTGGTGCTTCCCCATCGCCTCGCTGTTCGACGCGCTGTTCAAGGACAGTCGCGGCCTGAAATTCGCCGCACCTGTGACGAACCTGATCCCGTTTTTCCTGTTCTACGTGGGCATCATCGCGCTGGTCTGGGCGGTGGTCGAGATCGTGGTGCGGGTGCGGCGGCAGATCTGAATTACCCCTCCACGATCCGATAGGGCACCAGATCACGCTGGCTGGGATCGACCGCGATGGCCTTGTCGCTTGGGGGGAAGGCGCGCTGGTCGCAGGTATCGCGCGGGCAGATGCGGCAGGAGATACCGATTCGGGTGACGGCGTCCTCGTTGGTGAGATTGAGACCGTCGGCGTAGACGAATTCGTCGGAGAGGGCGGCTTCGCAGCCGAGGACCACGGCATAGCGGCGGGGCTGGCGGTAGTAGCTGCCGCTGGGTTTCACGAGGCCCTTGGCGATCGAGACGTAGCGGATGCCATCGGGCATCTCGGCAAGCTGGACGTGGATGCGGTCCGGGATGGCGACCGCTTCGTGGACGATCCACAGCGGGCAGGCGCCGCCGAAGCGGCCGAACTGGAGGCGGGTGGCGGAGTGGCGCTTGGTGATGTTGCCCGCCATGTCCACCCGCGCGAAGAACACCGGGATGCCGCGCGCCTGCGGGCGCTGGAGCGTGGAAAGGCGGTGGCAGCACTGCTCAAAGCTGACGTGGAAGAGCTGGCGCAGGCGGTCGATATCGTGGCGGAGTGTGCGCGCGGCGCTGCGGAATCGTTCGTAGGGCATGAGCAGCGCGCCCGCCGCGTAGTTGCCTAGCCCGACGGTGAGGAGGTGGCGCGCGGCTTCGGTCTGCAGCGGGGCCGAGGCGACGATCTCGGCGATCTGATCCGAGAGGGCCAGCGCGGCGACCTGATAGGCCAGCTGGAACCGGCTCGATTCGTTGGGCTGCGCGGAATCGAGCTGGAGGTGCCGCTTTGCCGCATCGAATCGGCGCAGTGCGGCGCCGCTCGCCCATTCGATGGTCACGCCTTCACGGCGCAGCCATTGCTGCATCGTGCGGATGCGCGGACTTGCCTCGTCACCGGCGATTTCGTGGGCCAGCGCTTCGGCATCGCGGTCGATGCGATCGACGTAGTTGTTGGCGAGGTGGAACCAGTCGCGCACTTCCTCCCACGGCAGGCGGCCGCCCGCGATCTCGGAGCCACCAAGGTCTGCTCCGATCGCTTCGTCGAGCATTTCGAGGCGCTGGCGGCCCTTGGAGAACAGGCCGTGGAGCGCGACGAAACTCTCCGCGAAGGCGGGGAACTGGCGCGCCAGCCGCTCGACCTGCTCTGCCGGGATCGTGCCGGACAGTTGCGGATCGGCCAAGGCGTCGCGTAGCGACTCCGCGAGGGCATCGGCATCGGGCGGCGCGAAATCGGCCCAATCGATCGGGAAGGCGGCGCGCAGACGCTCTGCCAGCGCGGGGGTGAGGTGGCGCTCATCGGTTTCGAGCTGTGAGAGATACGGCGCGCTGATGCCGAGCGCAGTGGCCATCTCTGCCTGACGCAACCCGCGCCGCTGGCGCAAGGTGCGCAGGGCCTGTCCTGCAAAGATGCGGCGGTTTGCCATGGGTCTGCTTTTCCTCCCGATCCATCCCCACACCCGCTCATGCTGAGCCTGTCGAAGCATCATGCCCAGCGGTAGCGCCAGCACCCTTCGACAAGCTCAGGGTGAGCGGGGTTGGGCAGAGGCATGGAGTTGCAAGCCTAGTTTGCAAAGTGTGGCTTTGCAACTTTGCTCAATTGCATTGGACAGGCGCGCTGCGATGCGGCATCCGCCAGCGCCTTGAACGCTTGCAGTCGAGGAATGCTCCCGCATGTCTGCCAATATCGCCGAAATGGAAAAGCGCCGCGAGGCGGCCCGCATGGGGGGCGGCCAGCGCCGCATCGATGCCCAGCACGCCAAGGGCAAGCTGACCGCACGCGAGCGGCTCGATATCCTGCTCGATGAAGGCAGCTTTGAAGAGATCGATGCTTACGTCGAGCACAACTGCGTCGATTTTGGCATGCCCGAGCAGACCATTCCGGGTGATGGTGTCGTCACCGGATCGGGCACGATCAATGGGCGGCTGGTCTATGTGTTCAGCCAGGACTTCACCGTGTTCGGCGGCGCGGTTTCCGAGCGGCACGCGATGAAGATCTGCAAGATCATGGACACGGCGCTGAAGGTCGGCGCGCCGGTGATCGGCATCAACGACAGCGGCGGCGCGCGCATTCAGGAAGGCGTCGCGAGCCTTGGCGGCTATGCCGAGATCTTCCAGCGCAACGTGCTCGCCTCAGGCGTCGTGCCGCAGCTTTCCCTCATCATGGGGCCTTGCGCGGGCGGCGCGGTCTATTCGCCCGCGATGACCGACTTCATCTTCATGGTGAAGGACAGCTCGTACATGTTCGTCACCGGCCCGGACGTGGTCAAGACGGTGACCAACGAGATCGTGACCCAGGAGGAACTGGGCGGCGCGGTGACGCATTCGACCAAAACTTCGGTGGCCGATCTCGCCTGCGAGAACGATATCGAAGCGCTGCTGATGGCGCGCGAGTTCTTCGATTACCTGCCGCTGACCAACCGCTCCGGCGTGCCCGAGCGGCCGACGGCGGATGCGTGGGACCGGCTGGAGCCGAGCCTCGACACGATCATCCCGGCCTCGGCCAACCAGCCCTATGACATGCACGAGGTGATCGCCAAGACGCTGGACGAGGGCGAGTTCTTCGAAATCCAGCCCAAGCACGCGGGCAATATCCTCTGCGGCTTCGGGCGGATCGAGGGCAAGACCGTGGGCGTGGTGGCTAACCAGCCGATGGTGCTGGCGGGCGTGCTCGATATCAACTCCTCCAAGAAGGCCGCGCGGTTCGTGCGCTTCTGCGATGCGTTCGAAATTCCGATCATCACCTTCGTCGATGTGCCGGGCTTCCTGCCGGGCACCGCGCAGGAACTGGGCGGGATCATCAAGCACGGCGCCAAGTTGCTGTTCGCCTATGCCGAGGCGACCGTGCCCAAGATCACCGTGATCACGCGCAAGGCCTATGGCGGCGCCTATGACGTGATGGCATCCAAGCACTTGCGCGGCGATTTGAACTACGCTTGGCCGACCGCCGAAATCGCGGTGATGGGCGCGAAAGGCGCGGTGGAGATCATCTTCCGCGGGCTTTCGACCGAAGAGCAGGCGCAAAAGACCAAGGAATACGAGGACCGCTTCGCCAACCCGTTCGTGGCGGCGAGCAAGGGCTTCATCGACGAGGTGATCCACCCGCATTCGACGCGGCGGCGCATTGCGCTGGGGCTGCGCAAGCTGCGGAACAAGAGCCTCGAGAACCCCTGGAAGAAGCACGACAATATTCCGCTGTGAGCGGTGGCCTGAGGAAATTTCTACATGACTGACATCTTCATCGTTTCCGGCGCGCGCACGGCCATTGGCACGTTTGGCGGCAGCCTCGCCTCGTTCCGCCCGGCGGATCTGGGCACCATCGTGATCAAGGAGGCGATTGCCCGCGCGGGGATCAGCGCGGACAA
Organism: Novosphingobium sp. FG137; assembly: GCF_057809735.1. Classification (NCBI taxonomy): domain Bacteria; kingdom Pseudomonadati; phylum Pseudomonadota; class Alphaproteobacteria; order Sphingomonadales; family Sphingomonadaceae; genus Novosphingobium; species Novosphingobium sp. FG137. Next base: position 765,766 of record NZ_JBMDKN010000002.1, read on the forward strand.
GGTCGAGAACGTGGTGATTGGCACTGTCGTGCCGACGCAGCCGAAGGACGCCTATGTCAGCCGCGTCGCGGCGGTGAACGCGGGCGTGCCCATCGAAAGCCCGGCGATGAACGTGAACCGGCTGTGCGGTTCGGGCCTGCAGGCGATTGTCTCTGCCGCGCAGGGGATTGCGCTGGGCGAGCAGCAGATCGCCATCGGCGGGGGCTGCGAGGTCATGTCGAACGCGCCGCATATGGTGCTGACGGCGCGGAACGGGCAGAAAATGGGCGATCAGGTGATGATGGACGCCATGCTCGGCGCGCTGCACGATCCGTTCGAGAACATCCATATGGGTGTGACTGCGGAAAACGTGGCCGAGCGCCATCAGATCACGCGCGAAACGCAGGATGCGCTGGCGGTGGAAAGCCACAAGCGCGCGGCGGCGGCGACGGCGGCGGGCTACTTCAAGGAGCAGATCGTCCCGGTCGAGATCAAGACCCGCAAGGGCGTGACCGTGTTCGACACTGACGAGCATTTCCGTGCCGACGCCAGCCTTGAATCGATGGCCAGCCTGCGCCCGGTGTTCAAGAAGGACGGCACCGTGACCGCCGGCAACGCCAGCGGCATCAACGACGGCGCAGGTGCGGTCGTGCTGGCGAGCGGTGAGGCCGTGGCCGAGCATGGGCTGAAGCCCATCGCCAAGATCCTTAGCTGGGGCCATGCGGGCGTGGAGCCGAATGTAATGGGTCTCGGCCCGGTGAAGGCCGTGCCGGTGGCGCTGAAGCGCGCGGGGCTGACGCTGGATCAGATCGACGTGATCGAGAGCAACGAGGCCTTCGCGGCGCAGGCCTGCGGCGTGGCGAAGGAGCTGGGCTTCGATCCGGCCAAGACCAATCCCAACGGCTCGGGCATTTCGCTCGGCCACCCCATCGGCGCGACGGGCGCGATCCTGACGATCAAGGCGGCATACGAGCTGCAGCGCACGGGGGGGCAGTACGGCCTGATCACGATGTGCATCGGCGGCGGTCAGGGCATCGCCATGGTGATCGAGAGGGTTTGATCATGAAGCTTGGCAGGCTGAACCACATCGGCGTCGCGACGCCATCCATCGCTGACAGCGTGGTGTTCTGGCGCGACGTGATGGGCGCGACGAAGATCCACGAGCCGTTCGACCTGCCCGAGCAGGGCGTGAAGGTGTGCTTCGTCGATACGCCCGGCGCGGATGGCGCGCTGAACGGCACGCAGATCGAGCTGATCGAGCCGCTGCCGGGCAATGCCGGGATCGCCGCTTTTCTCGCCAAGAACCCGGCGGGCGGGCAGCATCACATGTGCTACGAAGTGCCCGATATTCATGCTGCCAAGGCGGCGTTCGAAGCACTGGGTAAGCGCGTGCTGGGCGAGCCCCGCATCGGCGCGCACGGGACGCTGATCTTCTTCGTCCACCCCAAGGACATGGGCGGGGTGCTGACCGAGATCATGGAGACGCCGAAAGAGGCGCACTAACTTCGAAGCCCTCTCCCCTTCAGGGGGGAGGGTTGGGAGGGGGGAACGCGCGAAGCAAGCGCCGAGGCCCCTCTCCAACTTCGGCTAGGCGCATTCGCGCCAAGCCTTCGTATCCTCTCCCCTCATGGGGAGAGGGCAAAGAGGTGAAGCATGGCGAATATCGAAGACTGGCAGAAGGCCGCCTCGAAGGAAGTGAAGGGCAAGGACCTCACCTGGCAGACGCCTGAAGGCATTGCCGTGAAGCCGCTCTACACGGCGGAAGACGCGCCGGTTGATCCCGGCCTGCCGGGCTTCGCGCCGTTCACGCGCGGGGTGCGCGCTTCGATGTATGCGGGGCGGCCCTGGACGATCCGGCAATATGCGGGCTTCTCCACCGCCGAGGAATCGAACGCATTCTATCGCCGCAATCTGGCTGCGGGGCAGAAGGGGCTTTCGGTTGCCTTCGATCTGGCGACGCACCGGGGCTATGACTCGGACCACCCGCGCGTGGTCGGCGATGTCGGCAAGGCGGGCGTGGCGATCGACTCGGTCGAGGACATGAAGATCCTGTTCGACGGAATTCCGCTCGATCAGATGTCCGTCTCGATGACCATGAACGGCGCGGTGATCCCCATCCTCGCGTTCTTCATCGTGGCGGGCGAGGAGCAGGGCGTGCCGCGCGCCGCGCTCGACGGGACCATCCAGAACGACATCCTCAAGGAGTTCATGGTCCGCAACACCTATATCTACCCGCCCGAGCCTTCGATGCGGATCATCTCGGACATCTTCGGCTACACCAGCCGCGAGATGCCGAAGTTCAATTCGATCTCGATCTCCGGCTATCACATGCAGGAAGCGGGCGCGACGCAGGTGCAGGAGCTCGCGTTCACCATCGCCGACGGCATGGAATACGTGAAGTACGGCGTCGCCTCGGGCCTTGATATCGACAAGTTTGCCGGGCGCCTCAGCTTCTTCTTCGCCATCGGCATGAACTTCTTCATGGAAGTGGCCAAGCTGCGCGCCGCGCGCGTGCTGTGGCACCGGGTTATGACGCAGCTGGGCGCGCAGGACGAGCGGAGCAAGATGCTGCGCACGCATTGCCAGACCTCGGGCGTCTCGCTGCAGGAGCAGGATCCCTACAACAACGTGATCCGCACCACGATCGAGGCGATGGCCGCGATGCTGGGCGGCACGCAGTCGCTCCACACCAATGCGCTCGATGAAGCCATCGCGCTGCCGACCGACTTTTCCGCACGCATCGCCCGCAACACGCAGATCGTCATCCAGGAAGAGACCGGGATGACCAAGGTCGTCGATCCGCTCGGCGGCTCCTACTATATCGAGGCGCTGACGCAGGAGCTGGTCGACAAGGCGTGGGAGATCATCGAGCGCGTCGAAGCCGAGGGCGGCATGGCCAAGGCCGTCGCGGCGGGCTGGCCCAAGGCGATGATCGAGGAAGCGGCGGCTGGCCGTCAGGCGCGGGTGGACAAGGGCGATGACGTGATCGTCGGCGTCAACAAGTACCGCCTCGCCAGCGAAGACCAGCTCGATACGCTGGAAGTCGACAACATGGCAGTGCGCGAAGGCCAGATCGCGCGGCTGAAGTGGGTGCGCGAGACGCGCGACGAAACCAAGTGCCGCGCGGCGCTCAATGCGCTGACCGAAGGCGCGAAGACTGGCGGCAATCTGCTCGAACTAGCAGTGGAAGCCGCACGGCACCGCGCGACGCTGGGCGAGATTTCGGATGCGATGGAAATCGTGTTCGGTCGCCATGGCACGCACCCGACCCCGGTGAAGGGCGTCTACAGCGCCTATTATGCAGGCGATTCGCGCTACCAGCAGGTGCTCGACGGCGTGGAAGCCGTGACGCGCCGGTTGGGCCACGCGCCGCGCATGCTCGTCTCGAAGATGGGCCAGGACGGGCATGATCGCGGCGCGAACGTGATTGCCTCCGCGTTCGGCGACATGGGCTTCGACGTGACCAGCAGCCCGCTGTTCCAGACGCCGGAGGAAGCCGCCAAGCTGGCGCTGGAGAACGAGGTCGATGCAGTCGGCGCGTCGTCGCTGGCGGCAGGCCACAAGACGCTGATCCCCGAACTGATCCGCCATCTGCGCGAAGCGGGGCGCAGCGACATCAAGGTCGTCGCGGGCGGCGTGATCCCGCCGCAGGACTACGACTTCCTGCGCGAGGCCGGGGTGCAGGGCATCTACGGCCCGGGCACCAACGTGGTTGAGGCAGCGGCGGATATGCTCCGCCTGCTGGGTCACAATATGCCGCCTGCGGGCGAAGAACTGGCAGCGGCGGAGTAATCCCAATGTTCAAGAAAATCCTCATCGCCAACCGTGGCGAAATTGCCTGCCGCGTCATCAAGACCGCGCGCCGAATGGGTATCCAGACCGTCGCGGTCTATTCGGATGCCGATGCGCGCGCGCCGTTTGTGAAGATGGCGGATGAGGCGGTGCATATCGGGCCTTCGCCTGCGGCGCAGTCCTACCTCATCGCGGACAAGATCATCGCGGCGTGCAAGCAGACGGGCGCCGAGGCGGTGCATCCGGGCTATGGCTTCCTGTCCGAGCGCACCTCCTTTGCCGAGGCGCTGGCGGCGGAAGGCATCGCGTTTATCGGGCCGCCTGTGAACGCCATCGCCGCAATGGGCGACAAGATCGAATCGAAGAAGCTGGCGAAGGCGGCGGGCGTGAACGTCGTGCCCGGCTTCGTGGGTGAGATCGAGGATACCGAGCATGCGGTGCGCATCTCGGACGAGATCGGCTATCCGGTTATGATGAAGGCTTCGGCCGGCGGCGGCGGCAAGGGCATGCGGCTGGCGTACTCCGAAAAGGACGTGCGCGAGGGCTTCGAGGCGGTGAAGCGCGAAGGCCTGAACTCGTTCGGCGACGACCGCGTGTTCATCGAGAAGTTCATCCTGAACCCGCGCCACATCGAGATCCAGATCCTCGGCGATCAGCACGGCAATATTCTCTACCTCAACGAGCGCGAATGCTCGATCCAGCGGCGGCATCAGAAGGTGGTCGAAGAAGCGCCCTCGCCCTTCGTGACGCCCAAGATGCGCAAGGCGATGGGCGAGCAGTGCGTCGCGCTGAGCCGTGCGGTGGGGTATTATTCGGCGGGTACGGTGGAGCTGATCGTTTCGGGCGCGGACCCGAGCGGTGAGAGCTTCTACTTCCTTGAAATGAACACCCGCCTGCAGGTGGAGCACCCGGTGACCGAGGCGATCACCGGCATCGACCTTGTCGAGCAGATGATCCGCGTTGCGGCGGGCGAGAAGCTGGCCTTCACGCAGGACGATATCGGCATCGACGGCTGGGCCATCGAAAACCGCGTCTATGCCGAAGATCCCTATCGCGGCTTCCTGCCCTCGACCGGGCGGCTGGTGCGCTATGATCCGCCGGTGGAAGGCTGGACCGACGACGGCGCGGCCAACGGGCGGCGCGGCGTGGACGGCGTGCGCGTGGACGACGGCGTCTATGAAGGCGGCGAAGTCTCGATGTTCTATGATCCGATGATCGCCAAGCTGGTGACCTGGGGCGAAACGCGTGACGAGGCGGCGGACCGGCAGATCGAGGCGCTCGATGCGTTCGAGATCGAGGGGCTGGGCCACAACATCGATTTCGTCTCGGCCATCATGCAGCACCCGCGCTTCCGCTCGGGCGAGCTGACCACCGGGTTCATCGCCGAGGAGTATCCGGACGGGTTCCACGGCGCAGCGACATCTGACGAGACCAAGCGGTCGCTCGCGGCGCTGGCGGGGTTCCTCGCCACGGCGCGGTCGGACCGGGCACGGCAGGTCGATGGGCAGTTGGGGGTGACGCTCGATCCACCGTCCGAATGGGCGGTGCGGATCGGCGAGACCGACTATGCAGTTTCGGTCGACGAGGAGGCGATCACCGTCGATGGCGCGGAAGTCGAGCTCGCGCTGGAATACACCCCCGGCGAACGCGTGGTCATGGCCGAAGTGGGCGGCAAACCGCTGACGGTGAAAGTTGCCACGCGGCCGGCAGGCTTCCGCCTGACGACGCGCGGGTGCAGCCACGACGTGCGTGTGCTGCCTGCGCGAATCGCGCCGCTGACCAAGCACATGATCGCCAAGGTGGCGCCGGACATGTCGAAGTACCTCGTCTGCCCGATGCCGGGTCTGCTCGTGGCGCTGCATGTCGGCGTGGGTGATAGCGTCGAGGCCGGCCAGCCGCTCGCGGTGGTCGAGGCGATGAAGATGGAAAACATCCTCCGTGCCGAGAAATCGGGCAAGGTGAAGGCGGTGAACGCGGCGCAGGGCGAAAGCCTTGCGGTGGATGCCATCATCCTTGAAATGGAGTAGAAGCGCACCTGATGCCCGTGCTCACTTTCCTGCATGGGCAATGGGGTGAGGTTGACGTTTACGTAAGCGCCACTTATGCGCGCGCCACAAGTTCAAGAAAGGCCTGACACGATGAAAGCCCTGGTCTGCGTAAAGCGGGTGATCGACTACAACGTGAAGCCGCGCGTGAAGGCGGATGGCACGGGGGTTGACCTTGCCAACGTGAAAATGAGCATGAACCCGTTCGACGAGATCGCGGTCGAGGAAGCCATCCGCCTCAAGGAAAAGGGCGTGGTTACCGAGATCGTGGCGGTTTCGGTCGGACCGGCCAAGGCGCAGGAAACGCTGCGCACCGCGCTCGCCATGGGTGCGGACCGCGCGATCTTGGTGGTCAGCGAAACCGAAGTCGAGCCGCTGGCGGTGGCCAAGATCATCAAGGCGATTGCCGACGAGGAACAGCCGGGCCTGATCATCACCGGCAAGCAGGCGATCGATGACGACGCCAATCAGGTCGGCCAGATGGTCGCCGCGCTGCTCGGCCGTCCGCAGGGCACGTTCGCCAACGAGATCGCGGTCGAAGGCGACAGCGTCGTCGTGAAGCGCGAGATCGACGGCGGTCTGGAGACGGTAAAGCTGGCGCTGCCCGCCATCGTCACAACCGACCTGCGTCTCAACGAGCCACGCTACGCCTCGCTGCCCAACATCATGAAGGCGAAGTCGAAGCCGCTCGCGAGCAAGGCGCCGGAAGATTACGGTGTCGATATCGCGCCGCGTCTCAAGACGCTCAAGGTCACCGAACCGCCGGTGCGCAGCGCGGGCATCAAGGTGCCTGACGTCGATGCGCTGGTTGCCAAGCTCAAGGAAATGGGAGTCGCCTGATGTCCAAGACACTCGTTTGGGTCGAACACGACAACGCCTCGGTCAAGGACGCCACGCTCGCCGTCGTCACCGCTGCCGCACAGATCGGTGAAGTCACTGCGCTGGTCGCTGGTTCGGGCTGTGATGCCGCGGCCGCCGCTGCCGCGCAGATTGCTGGCGTCACCAAGGTGCTCAAGGCGGATGACGCGGCTTATGCCCATGCGCTCGCCGAAAACGTCGCACCTCTCGTCGCTGGCCTGATGGCCGATTACGACGTGTTCGTCGCGCCCGCCACGACGACCGGCAAGAACATCGCCCCGCGCGTCGCCGCGCTGCTCGATGTGATGCAGGTCTCGGACATTCTCTCGGTCGAAGGCCCCAAGACCTTCACCCGCCCGATCTACGCCGGCAACGCCATCGCAACGGTCGAATCGACCGACGCCAAGCTGGTTGTCACCGTGCGCGGCACGGCCTTTGCCAAGGCGGACGCAACTGGCGGTTCGGCGGCTGTGGAAGCCGTTGGCGCCGCGGGCGATGCCGGCACGTCGAGCTTCCTCGGTTCGGAAATCGCCAAGAGCGAGCGTCCGGAGCTGACCTCGGCAAAGATCATCGTCTCGGGCGGCCGTGCCCTCAAGGATGCGGAAACCTTCCAGAGCGTGATCATCCCGCTGGCCGACAAGCTCGGCGCGGGCGTTGGCGCGAGCCGCGCGGCGGTGGACGCGGGCTATGTGCCCAACGACTACCAGGTCGGCCAGACCGGCAAGATCGTGGCGCCGGAAGTCTACATCGCGGTCGGCATCTCGGGCGCAATCCAGCATCTGGCTGGCATGAAGGATTCCAAGACCATCATCGCCATCAACAAGGACGAGGACGCCCCGATCTTCCAGGTCGCGGACATTGGCCTCGTCGGCGATCTGTTCACGCTGGTGCCGGAACTGACCGGCAAGCTCTGAGCAGACGGTTTGCGTTGAGTACAAGAAGGCCCTGCTCCGGCGGGGCCTTTTTCGTTGGAGCTACCCCTCCAGCACCCTTCGGGCGGTCCCCCTCCCCTTGCTGGGGAAGTTCTCAAAGAACCAGACTGAGGCACCAGCTGAATTCATCCACCACATAGTCGGCGAAGGCCTCGCACTCCTCAAACCCATACTTGCGATATAGCGACACCGCAGGCGTAAACGCCTCGGTCCGCCCCGTCTCAAGGCTCACGCGCGCATAGCCGCGCGTCCTGGCCACCCCGAGCAAGTGCACCAGCATCGCCTCACCCACGCCCTTCCCCCGCCATTCCGGAGCGGCGCGCATTGATTTGAGTTCGCCGTGTGTTTCGTCGAGATGCTTGATCGCACCCATGGCCGCGAGCGCGCCGTGGATGCGGGCGGTGAAGAAGGTGACGCCGGGCTGGCGCAGCTTGTCGAGCGGCAGGGCGTGGACTTTACAGGCGGGGCTTTCGGCGTGCATCCCGCCGAGGTGGTAGGCCACCAGCTCCTGTACGTCCGCGCCCGAGAGGTCGTCTTCGGTGATCTCCAGACCTTCGATCATGCGCCCCCCCGCTGGCCTTGCCGGTCTGATCTGCTATCGCGCTGGGCATGACCGATACAAGCAAAACTGAGGCTGGCAAAAGCCGCTGGGCCATCGCCATCCATGGCGGGGCCGGAGCGATGACGTCCGAGACGATGGATGCCGCAGGCGTCGCCGCGCACGAAGCAGCGCTGGGCGTGGCGCTCGATGCCGGGCGCGATGTGCTCGCCTCCGGTGGCACCGCGCTGGACGCGGTCTGCGCGGCGGTTTCGGCGCTGGAGGATGATCCGCACTTCAACGCGGGTCGCGGGGCGGTGTTCACATACCACGGCACCAACGAGCTTGATGCTGCAGTGATGGAGGGCGCTACGCGGGGCGCGGGCGCAGTCTGCGGGGTGACGCATACGCGCAATCCGGTGCAACTGGCGCGCGCGGTTATGGATAAGAGCCCGCACGTGTTTCTGAGCGGCGCGGGGGCCGAAGAGTTTGCGCGCGAGCAGGGCGTGCCGCAGGTCGATCCGGACTGGTTCGCCACCGAGGCGCGCTGGCAGCAGTTGCAGGAGCTCAAGGCGAAGAAGCTCGGCTGGTTCGATGCGGGGCTCAAGTACGGCACGGTGGGCGCGGTGGCGGTGGACGCGAGCGGTCATGTCGCGGCGGCGACTTCGACCGGAGGCCTCACTGGCAAGCGCTGGGGGCGGATCGGGGATTCGCCGCTTATCGGTGCAGGGACCTATGCCGATGACCGGGCGGCCGCAATCAGCTGCACCGGTTCGGGCGAACAGTTCATCCGCGCAGCCGTGGCGCACGAGATTTGCGCGCGGATGCGGCTCGGCGGCGAAGGTCCGCAGGCGGCGACCGAGGCCGTGCTCGGCGAAGTTGGCGCGATGGGCGGGGTTGGCGGCGTGATCTATGCCACGCCGGGCGGCGAGACCGGGTTTGCTTTCACCACGCCGGGCATGTTTCGCGGGCGGGCCGATAGTGCGGGCCTGCGCGAAGTGGGCATCTTCGGCGGAGAGTAGGTCCTAGGCGGCGTACTTGTCCGCCTTGCGGCGGCCAAGCCGCAGGCCCTGCTCCAGCTGGGCGCGGAGCTGGATATAGTAGGATTCGAGGAAGACCCGTTCGGCGCGGTAGGGATAGGGGCGGCCGATCTTGCGGCTGATCGCATCGGCGACATCGTCGAGCGCCGAACCCTTGTCCTCGCGCAGCACCCGTTCGAGCGTCTGGAGTTCGTACTCGCCATAGACCGCGAGTTCTGCGGAGGTGAACGTGAACGCCTGATCGGCGGCGGCTGCCGGTGCGCTGACGGACAGCGCCTGGCCCAGCTTGCGGTTCTGCGCCTCGACCACCCAGGTGCCGGCGATCACATCGCCGCAGCGCAGGGAATCGCGGTTGAAAAACGGGAACAGCAGGAAGATCGCGCACCAGATGGCGCCCGCCCAGCCGGCGACGTCGGTATCGCTGCCCGACGCGATGGCGCTGCTGATAAATACGATCGGCATGAACAGCTCGATATCGCGCACGATATTGCGGGCGATCACGGCTTCGGTGGTCAGCCGCTCGGTGCCGCGCGCGGCGATGCGGATGCCGGTCACGCGCTTGCCCGGCGTCGCCCCGCGCGGGCCGAGTTCGAAGAACAGGAACCAGGCATTGCGGAACAGGAACATCGCGATGATCCACACGATCGCCAGCGCCTGCACGGCGCGCGTTTTGGGGCCATCCGCGTCGACTTCGTCGATCTTGATGCCGATGCCGCCGGCGATCCAGATCAGCGTGAGCGTGGTGACGGTCATCGCGGTGACGATCAGGATGAGATCGATGAACAGCGCGGCAGCCCGCGAACCGCGGGAGGCAAGCACGAGAGGGAGCGCAACGCCTTCGGGCGTTATCACCGTGCGATTGCGGTTGCGGGGCGGGCGGCGCGCCATCAGGCCGATTTCCCCGCGCCGCGCCAGACGAAGAAATAGACAGTCCAGAACACCAGCATGAACGTGCCGACGATAAGGCGGCCGGCGGTGTTGTCGATCAGCTGGCGGGCGAAACCCTCGAGCAGGCCCGCGACGATCAGCATCAGGACCACGCCGACCATGACCTGTGCGCTGCGCCGCCCGGCGGCAGCGGCGGCATCGAGCACGGACGCTTCGCCGGGAAAGGCCATCGCGCGGCCGATATGAAGCCCCGCCGCACCGGCCAGCAGGATCGCGTAGAGCTCGGTCGTCCCATGGACCGAAAGCCAGCCGATGATCTCCAGAGTCAGGCCCTGCCCGTGATAGAGCCAGAGCAGCGCGCCCAGCATCGTGGTGTTCTGGATCAGCAGCAGCGCGGAGGGCAGGCCGAACGCGAAGCCGAGCGCGAAGGCGAGGATCGCGACTTGTGCGTTGTTGGAAAACAGTGCGGCGGCAAACACGGCGAGGCCATGCTGGTCCTGCTGGCCGAACAAGGTGCGCAGGAGCACCGCGCGGCTCGCGCCCGGAACGCGGGCATCGGCCATGCCGCCGGGGATCAGCGCGTAGTACCAATCGGGATCGCTGGCGACGAGCAGCCAGCCGACGATCGTGCCGGCCACCATCAGCGCCAGCGCGATCAGGATTTCGCTGCGCAGCGCGCGTACGCTGGCCCCCCAGCCGCCGCCGAAGAAGCGCAGCAGCCAATCGCCCAGCCCTGCGCGCGGACCATAGACGATGAACCACGCGCGGCGGGTCAACCCTTCCAGCCAGAGCAGCGTTTCGGCATCGAGTGAGGTTTCGCGCGCAACGGCGAGGCTGGAGACGGCGGTGCGATAGAGCGCGGGGAGCGCGAGGAGGTCTTCATCCGAGACACCGCGCAGCCGCCCGCGCTCGATGCGCGAGACGATGGCTTCGAGCCGCTTCCATTCGCCCTCGCGCTCGAGCCGGAAGCGGTCCGAGCGCAGCGCGGCGCTTGTCGCGGCAGCGATGTCCGCGCTGGCGGCGGGACTGAACCAGCCACCGAGCCTGCCGAGGAGAGAGGCGTTTGCGGGCTCGTTCATCCGAGGCTCCCCGCGCGCTTTACCGCGAGATAGGCATCGAGCAGGCGATTGCCGATATGCTTGTGGGGCGCTTCGACCACGAGAATGCCCGCACGGCGCAGGCGCTGGAGCACTACCGTGCGCTGGTGCTGCAAGGTGGTGGCGGTGACGGCCATTGCCGCATCCTGCGCGCTGCGGACCGGCGCGCTGACGAACTCGGCCAGTTCGGCATCGGCCATGACAACGAAGATCACGCGGTGCCGCTCGACCAGACGGCGCATCGATTCGATCATGAGTTCGGCGCTGGTGGGATCGGTGAATTCGGAGAAAACCACGATCAGGGAGCGCCGCCGCAGCCGCGCGGCGAGCGTGGAGAGCGCGAGGGTGAAGTTGGGCTGCTCGGCGCTATAGTCGAGCGCGGCAGCGGCTTCCTGCAGCCGGGCGAAATCGCGCGGGGCGGTGACGAAGGGGCTCAGCACTTGCGGGCGTTGGGCAAAGCCATAGACCGCGACCCGGTCCTGCGCGCCCAACGCGATCCAGGCGGTGGTGAGCGCGGCGGTGACGGCGCGGTCGATGCGGGGGAGGCCCGCGATGGGTTCGCACATCGTTTGCCCGCAATCGAAGGCGAAAACGATCTGGTTGTTGCGCTCGGTCTCATACTCCTTGGCGAAGAGCCGGGCGTGGCGCGCGGAAGACTTCCAGTCGATGCGGCGGCGGTCCATACCCGCCTCGTATTCGGCGAGCGCCTCGAACTCGGTGCCCTCACCCCGGATGCGACGAGCAACCATGCCGAACTGGGCATCGCGCAGGAACAGTTGCAGCGCAGGGCTGCGCACCGGGGCGATATTGGGGCGGATGCGGATCGCGGCATCAAGTTCGCGGCGGACCTGGCGCGAGGCGAGGCCGAGCGGGCCATCCCAGCGCAGCCACACCGCGTCGACTCGTCCGGTGCCGCGCCGGGTGGGTGTGGTTTCGATCTCGGCGCTCCATACGCCGCTGGCACGCCGGAGCGGCGCCACCAGCCGTCCACCGGGGGCAAGCCGGGGGTCGAGCGCCAGCGCGGCCATCGGCGCGGCGCGCGGCACGTCGATGCGGAAATCGGCGAGCACGGTGAGGCGCAGCGGCTCGCCCACTTCGCCATCCTGCGGCACGATGACACGCAGGTCTGCCAGCGCAGGAGCCAGCAAGGCATCGAGAAGGACCATCACAAGCAGCGCGCCGCCAAGCGCGGGCGCGGCGATCCATGCCTGCGGCGCGGCGGCGGCGAGCACCACGGCCAGCGGCGCGGCGAGCGCAAGCAGCACCGCCGTGCGCGCCGAAGGGTAGAATACCGGGAAGGGCCAGCGCAGCGCCAAGGGCTATCTCGGCGCTTCGGTGCGCTGGATGAGATCTGCGACAATGCTCTCGGCGGCGCGGCCCTCGATCTCGGCAGCGGGGCTGAGCAGCATGCGGTGGCGCAGCACGGCGATGGCGAGGGCCTTCACGTCATCGGGGATGACATAATCGCGCCCGTCGAGCGCGGCGCGGGCGCGGGAGGCGCCGGCGAGGACCACCGCCGCGCGCGGACTGGCCCCGGCAGCAAGATCGGCGCTCTCGCGCGTCGCCCGGACGAGGCGGACAATGTAATCGACCACGGTTTCCGACATCGTGACGGTGGTGACGGCGGCGACCGCCTGACCGATCGCATCGCCTGCGGTAACCGCGCTCACCCCCAGCGCCGCCGGGCTCGGCGCGCCGCGCCCTGCGCCGTAGCGGGTGACGATCTGGGCTTCTTCCTCGGCGCTGGGGTAATCGACGAGCAGCTTGAACAGAAAGCGATCGAGCTGCGCTTCGGGGAGCGGATAGACGCCCTGGCTCTCGATCGGGTTCTGCGTGGCGACGACCATGAAACGGTCTGACAGCGCATAGGTCTCGCCATCGAGCGTGACGCGGCGTTCCTGCATCGCTTCGAGCAGCGCGGCCTGCGTCTTGGGCGGGGTGCGGTTGATCTCGTCGCCCAGCAGCAGTTCGTGGAAGATCGGGCCGCGCGTGAGGGTGAACTGGCTGGTCTGGAAGTTGAACAGGTTGGAGCCGAGGATATCGCCGGGCATGAGATCCGGCGTGAACTGGATACGCCCGAAATCGAGCCCCAGAGTGGTGGCAAAGCTCTGCGCGAGCAGGGTCTTGGCGGTGCCCGGCGGCCCTTCTAGCAGCACGTGGCCACCGGCCAGCAGCGCGATCAGCAGGTGATCGACGACGCTGTCCTGCCCCACCACGGCCTTGGCCACTTCGGCGCGGATAGTGGCGGCCAGAGCGCGGACGTCTTCGAGAGTCATTCGGTCAGGTCCCTTTCAAGGCGTTGCAGGGCAGCCGCGCGCTGCACCACGTCGGTGCTGCGGCGGGCCGCGCGCAGGCGTGCGGCAAGTTCGGACCAGCGCGGTCCGGTCGTATCGAGGCGGGCTTGCAAGCGATCGATCGCCGCATCGGTTTCCTCCGGCGGGCGGCCGCGCGGCAGGCCGAGTGCAAGGACCAGCCGTTCGCGCGCGGCATCGCCATAGGGCCCGGCGATCAGGCGCAGCCGTCCGGCGCGGCGAATCAGGCCAGCCGTGTTGCGCACCAGCACGGTCTTGCCGAGCGGGATCTCGCGCCCGGCCACACGTGCCGGCCCGAAACGGTTGAAGCTGCGCCAGCCGGCTGCCAGCAGCGCCATCAGGAAGCACAGCGTGGCGGCGAGAAACGGCGGCTCGAAGGCAAGCGTGAGGAGGTTGCGGCTCGCGCCGAGGCCATTGAGCGTGAGATCGAAGGTCACTTCGTTCGGGCGGCCACCGGCAGCGGCGAAGATCAGGCGGCGGGCAAGGAGGCCGGTCTGCTTGTCCGCGAGGCCCCAGTTGTCGAGCAGGTCGGGCTCGAACACCAGCACCACCGGGAAGCTACGAGTAAAATCGTTGCTGGCGTCCGCTTCGTCCGGATCGCCGTCGGCATGACGCTCCATGCCGATCCAGCGCTCCAGCGCGGGGTTGCTGCCATCCCCGCTGAGATAGCCGGCAAGGACGCGCCCGCCCGGCGTTTCCACCAGCGCTTCGAGGCCGGGGCCGGTGCCGGACTGCACCTTGCGCTCATCAGGCAGGCGGCCATGCAGCGCGGAGAATGCGCCGGAGCCGGTCCACCCGTGTGCCGCGCCGGGCACGAAATCGAGGCTGACATCGTCGTGATAGCCCTTCCATTCGGGCGGGCGGGTTCCGTCGATCCGCGTCCAGCCGCGCCGCGTCAGCGGGCTCGTGAAGTCGGGGTAGGTCACCCACTTGGGCGTTACGACAAGCGTCGGGCCAATCGTGCGCCGCGCGGCGACGATCTCGGTGATATCGCTGCCCTTGGCCTCGGCCGGCGGCGTCAGCACGAGCAGGCCGGGCTGCCGCAGCGCGTCCTTGCTGCGCGCGCGGTGGACGGTGATGTCGTCCGCCTCGAGCATCGCGGCAAGGCCGGCATAGCCGTTCAGCCCGCGCCCCGCGGCATGCCCGCCGCCGTTGTTCGTCGCCCCGCCGCCAGTTCCGAGCCAGTAGAGCACCGTGACAAAGGCGAGAGCGCCGATCAGCACCACGCCCAGTGTGGTGCCCCGGCCGAAGGTGGCATCCTTCACCGGCCTGCCTCCAGATTCTGCAACGCGAAGGCGGCATAGGCTTCGCGGGCGCGGTGCCAATCATCCGCCGCCAACGCGCGCAGGGCGTAGAGGCTGCGCTCCACCTCGCGCGCGATGAGCGTGAAGGCCTGCCGCGCGGCCGCAGGCAGGCCGGGGATCAGGCCGATCTCGCGCGCAGTGCTGGAGGGGGAAAGCCAATCGGGCCGGGCGGCTGCGATGTGATGAACGCTGCGCTGGAGCAGCAGATGCACCGCCTCGTCAAACCGGCCCTGGGCTGCCAGCGCATCGGCATCTTCGAGCAGAGCAAGCGCGGCTGCGCGGTCGATCACCGGCTTGGCGGCGACCGGTGCGGCAAGCGCAAGGGTGAGCCGCCAGCGCTGGAAGAGCGTCCAGCCGATCCATGCCGCGCCGATCACGGCAAGTAGCACCAGCACGACCTCGACAGCGCTCCAACCCGCGCCAAGCCAGCGGCCCAGCGGCTCGATCAGCTTGCCGAGGAAGCGGAAGAGCGCCTCGAGCCATTCGGGCGGCTCGCTCTTGGGGATCTTGTTGGTCGGCAGCGGGGCGTACTGGATCTCGCGCATCGCGCGTGCAGCTTCCCAGGCGCGTTCGCCTGCATTGGCGCTGTCCGGTCCCGGTGCTCCTGCCACGGCACAAGTCGTCGCATGCCCTGCCCGCCGCTAGCAAGCGATTATCGCGCCGGTCTGGTGTTCGATCCCGGAACGGGACGTCAGCCGCGCACGCGTTCCAGCGGATAGGTGCCGAGAATGCGCAGATCCTTGGCGAAGAAGGTGAGTTCCTCGAGCGCACGATCGACCGGCGGTTCGCCCGGCGCGCCAACGATATCGGCGAAGAAGGCGGTGGCGGAAAAGCTCGCGCCGCGCTGGTAGCTTTCCAGCTTGGTCATGTTGACGCCGTTGGTCGCGAAGCCGCCGAGCGCCTTATAGAGCGCGGCGGGGATGTTGCGCACTTCGAAGATGAAGGTGGTGATCGCGGGACCGGTGATCGTGCCGAGTTCAAGCGGCTCGCGCGCCAGCATGACGAAACGGGTCATGTTGTCGTGCGCGTCCTCGATGTTTTCCTCGACGAGCGTGAGGCCATAGAGTTCGGCAGCGATGCGCGGGGCGATGGCGGCGATGGCGGGATCGCCGAGTTCGGCGACATAGGCGGCAGCGCCCGCTGTATCGGCATGGGACATCGGCACGATGCCCCGTGTCCGCAGGTAGTGGCGCGACTGGCCAAGCGCCTGCGGGTGGCTGTAGGCGCTGGTGAAGGGCCCGGTGCCGAGGCCCATCAGGCAGGCGTGGATCGGCATGAAGTGCTCGCCGACGATCGACAGGCCGCTTTCGGGCAGGAGAAAGTGGATATCGGCGACACGACCGTGCTGCGAGTTTTCGATCGGGATGATCGCCTGGCCGGCGCGGCCGTCCCTCACCGCCTCCAGCGCATCCTCGAACGAGAAGCACGGCAGCGGCAGGCAGTGCGGCAGCGCTTCAAGCGCGGCGCGGTGCGAATTGGCACCCGGCGCGCCCTGAAACGCAACCGTGCGCGCCGGATCGGCGGCGGCGGCCTCGGTCATTTCAGCAACGAGGCGGGCGGCGGGGGCGGGGTAACTGGCCATCGACCGAGGCGCTTAAGGCCCCGCGATGGGCGCGGCAAGGCGCTTCTGCAGCTTCCAAGATCATGGACGCATGCGATTCTTGTGTTCCAACCTATTGCAATCGCTCTTGCGCGCGCGCGGGGGCGTGACTAGAGCGGCGGCGAAAATTCACGCGGCACGCGGGCCGTGCAAACTCCATATGGGGCTCGGAATGGACGATCGTTTCAATACCATTGCCGGTTGGACCTTGTTCGGCGGCATCGTTGCACTGGGGCTTTCGAGCCTTTCGGGTCACTACTTCCTGGCCGACAAGGACCATCGCCCCGAAAAGATGGGCTATGTGATCGAGGGCGTCGAAGCCGAAGCCGGCGCTGGTGCGGCGGCTGCCGAACCGATCGCGAACCGCCTTGCCAAGGGCGATGTCGCCAAGGGCGAAGCCACTTTTGCCAAGTGCAAGGCTTGCCACACGATCGCGCAGGGCGGGGCCAACGGCATCGGCCCGAATCTCTGGGGCGTGGTGGGTGAAGCCCAGGCGGCCGGCCGCGGCGGCTATGCTTTCTCCGATGCGCTCAAGGCCAAGGGCGGCAAATGGGACTTCGCCAGCCTCGATGAATGGCTGACCTCGCCCGCCAAGTACGCGACCGGCACCAAGATGTCGTTCGCCGGGATCGGCGATCCGCAGCAGCGTGCCGACGTGATTCTGTACCTCAACTCGCAGGGCAGCAATCTGCCGCTTCCCGCCGCCGAAGCCGCAGCGGCACCGGCTGGCGATGCCAGCGCTCCGGCAGCGGACGCCAGCGCTGCTGCGCCCGAGGCGAGCGAAGCCGCCAAGTAAGTTCAGGCTGCAACGAAAAAGGCCCCTCCGGCAGCGCATTCCCGCGCGGCCAGAGGGGCCTTTTTCGTGTCGGCGTCGGGCCGGGGGTCAGTCGACCATTTGGCGGACGAGCTTCTGCAGTTCCTGCGCTGTCAGTACGGGCGAAGTGCGCCTGGTCGGCGCTGCCTTGCGGTCCATCCGGGAAACCCTGTGGGCAGGCAGAAAGCTGTGGCTGATCGTATAGGCGTGCGTTGTGTTCAAAATCGGTGTCATGAAAATCCCTGGCGCGCACGGCGCGCCGATGTGTTGTCTGGCGCGCAGAACGCGCCGATAGGTTGCCCGGCGCGCAGGGCGCGCCGATATATTGAGAGTATGCGAGGCCATCGCGCGCCAATGCGCCGGATCGGCCGCGGGTCTGGAGCGGAGTGTCAGCGCCGCTTCTTGAACGCGCCGCCGCCGCTGCTGGCGACCTTCTCGCGAAACACGATACGGCCCTTGGTCAGGTCGTAGGGTGTCATTTCCACCTTCACGCGGTCTCCCACGATCGAGCGGATGCGGAACTTGCGCATCTTCCCCGCCGTATAGGCGATGATGCGGTGTTCGTTCTCGAGCATGACGCCGAAGCGGCCGTCTGGCAGGATCTCGTCGATCTGGCCGTCGAGGGTCATCACGTCTTCTTTCGCCATGGCTCAGTTGCCCTTCTGATGAGCAGGAGCAGCGGGATAAAGACGAGGACTGGTAGCGGGCATAAGGGCCCCTTTCACGAAAACAGAATACGCGGCTACAGACGATGCAACCGGTGCTGGTGGCGTGAGAGGGGAGAATTCGGCCCGGCTGCAAGTTCCGGTGCGTGATAATCCGTCGCAGGCGACGATAGCGAGGCCTATATGGGCTGCAGCCGCCAGATTGTCAATGACAGCCCGGCGGCGCTTTTGCCAAGGTCTTCTAAAGGCTGGCGATCTTGTAGGAGCCCTGCCCGCCCGGCACGAGCACATAGGGCGCTTTGAGCTTTGCGCGCAGGTTCGACGCGAGCACCTTGAGATAGTTGTACGACATCTCGTCGTTGCCATGGCTGAGCTCGGTGCGGAGCTTGTAGTGCGAGACCGGCTCGCCAAGCCGATTGGCGAGGAGCGTGAGCAACTGGCGTTCGCGTTTGCCGAGGAGGTGGAGGTGCGCGATGCGCTCCAGCGAACTCGCCAGCTCCTGCTCGGCGCGCGCCTGATGCGCCGCTGCCCGGTAGCGCGAAAGGATCGCAGCACAGCGCGCCGTGGCTTCTTCCGGGCTCATCCTGGCGCTGTCGAACACATCGTCAAAGCCGGCGTTGAGCGCCTTCGCGCGCTTGCCCGCAAGACTGCCGTGCATCAGCGCGATCTTGACCTTGCGCGCAAGGATCGGGCGATTGATCCGCAGGAACCGCGCCGCGCGCACCGGATCGTTGCCGCCGATGATCAGCGTTTCATAGTCCTGCTCGGCGATCGAGAGAAAGCGGGTATCGAGATCGACGAAGGTGTGCTGCTCGATCGTATCGAACGCGCTCTGCAACCATGCATCGCGGACTTCGCGATGCAGGTCGTTCATTGTCAGGTAGCGGATTTGGCAGGAGGCGAGCTGCATGAAAGGCCGATCATCGGAGTGGGAGGCAAGACTGGGCAAAGATGCCTCCAACTGCATGTGTGTGGCGATCGGAAGGCCAGTGTGGGGCGCTGGCCATGGCCCTATCGAACTATAGGATGTCATATATGTCCATAGCGATGGGTTGATCGTGGTGGTTTTGCTGGGTTACTGAGTCAGCGCGCAGCACTCCGGCCGCAAGCTCCTCAGCTTGAACTCATAGTAAGCGTTACAAGGTTGCTGTTGCAGCCCTGCGACTTGTTAATGCTGCGATGCCGTTTCGTGCAGGAAAAACAGGCACTTTCAGGCTGACGGTGGAAAGGCTGGTAAAGTTCTGGCCTCATAGTGATGAAGAGACTCGGTTTCAGCTCGGCCAAACTGAATGCATTAGATTATAACTTTAATTATAAGTCTATATCCGTATGTCGCACCGGCTGATCACGGCGTGCCCGCACGGTGAGACCACTTTCATCAATAATCAGCTCGTTGAAGCCGGCGGGCGTTGCGCGCAGGCGCTGCGAGAGGGTGCCAGCACCGATCATGCGCACTGGGCCGTACGCGGTGGGGTGCAGGATATCGAAAGCATCGTGAACGTGGCCGGAGATCACCGCGAGCACGCCGCGCTGCGCCAGGGCCGAAAGCGCGCTGGTGCCGCCCCGGGTGAGGGCCTTGCCGCGCGTTCCCGTCTCGACCAGCGGGTGATGGCAGGCGACAATCGCTCGGGTGCCGGAAGGCAGGGCATCGATGGCGCCGAGGCAGGCTTCAAGGCTGCTTCTGGCAACCCGACCCTTGGACCAGTTGAGCCGCAGCTGCGCGCGCGCGGTTGTCTTGAGCGGGACGATGGCGACACCGGGTAGCGAGATGCCGTGGTTCACAGCGCCCTGCAGTGCGCGAAAGCGGCGATAGGGATCGAGGAAGCGCTCGGCGAGGTTGAAATAGGGCAGGTCGTGGTTGCCCACTTCGACCGTGACGGGAACGCCCAGGGCGCGAATCCATTCCGCTGCGGCGGCGAATTCGCGGTGGCGTGCGCGCATGGTCAGATCGCCGGTGATCGCGACCGCATCGGGCCGCTCGCGCGCCACGCAATCCGCCACCCAGGCGAGGGCGGCCGCATCCTCCAGCCCGAAATGAACGTCGCTGAGGTGGAACAACCGGATCATGGCCGCCTAAACCTTGCCGGAGAGGATCAGCCACGCTGAAATGGCATTGAGCAGGCTGTAGGCAAGATAGGCCAGCGCGCCCCACGCATGTCCCTCCGAGGCCAGCAGCAGCCCGCCGAGCAGCATCAGGAACTCCACGACGAGCGACAGGCGGCTGCTGAGCGCGTGATAGAACCAGGGCAACTGGTCGAGCAGGGGATGGCCGCTGTCCATGATCGCCCGGTGCAATGCGAAATTGCCGACGCCGAGCAGGAAGATAATCAGAATCGCCATTCGGAGCGCAGGATAGGCGGCCAGCACCGTCCTGTCACGCGGCGGAGCAGCGCATGTGTCGCTCGTGGAGCGATATCGGCGGTTGGTCGGGCGCGCTTACGGTTTGTCGGCATGATGGAAGGCTCGGTCGACCGTGCCGCGCGCCGCTCACCCGAATCACCTAGCAGAATAGTCATGCGGCGGTGGCGAGGCTCCCAGACACGGACCGGCCAGCCCAACCACCGCTCCCCGCCAAACCGCCCGCAGCGGCAAGGCAACCATTGCAACCCAAGCTAAGGAAACTGCCATGTTCAAGAACGCTTTGATCGCAACTGGCCTTGCTGGCCTGGTGCTTGCCGCCCAGCCCGCTCTGGCTCAACCCGCTCTGGCCCAGTCGCCCGCGCAGACTTCGGCCAATCCCGAGGTGCTCGTGCAGCACCGGATGGTGAAATACGCCGATCTCGATCTCTCGACCGCGGCAGGCCAATCGAAGTTCGACGCTCGCCTGCGCCGCGCTGCCGCGGCCGTCTGCGAGAACAACGCTGGTCCGCACCCGCTCGCCGAAGCGATGGAATCGCGCCGCTGCTATCGCAATGCGATCCAGTCTGCGCAGCGCGCCATGGCGGATCGCGGCGCACACTTCAGCACCGTGAAGGTCGCTGCACGCTGAACGATATCGGTTCCGCCAAACGTATGATGCAGCCGGCATCCAGTCCCAGCCGCTGCCGACGTTACGGGTCGCTGCCAGACCAAGGATCCTGCCCCCGGGACCGGTTCTGGCGGCGGCCCGCTTTTTAGGATCAGGTTGCGGCGCGCAGGCGCAAGTCAGCCTCTATCCGGGCCGCTTCGATTTCCGACCATTCGCGCCACAGCAGATCGGCGCCTCCCAGCACGCGATCATCGTGCGCGCGGATGGTAATGGGCAGGATCGGCATCCCGTCGCGCGCATCGCACAGCACGGGATTGGCGGGCACGTTCATTTCCCACTTTTCGCCCCACTGGCGCAGCGCCAGCATGGCGGGGAGCAAGTCCATGCCCTTGGGCGTCAGCCGGTATTCGATGCGGCGCCGGTCATCCGCGCAATGCTCGCGCTTGAGGATGCCCGCTTCGACCAGCCGGGAGAGCCGGTTGGAGAGAATGTTGCGGGCGATCCCGAGCGCATCGAGGAACTCCTCGAAGTGGCACACCCCGTTAAAGGCGGCCCTCAGGATCATGAAGGACCATCGTTCGCCCATCGCCTCCAGAGCACAGGGGAGGCCACAGACGGCGAGATCGGCGAGGGATTCGCGAAGTTTTCCCATGACGCTTTGTGACATACCTCATTCTGCAGGGCAATGTAAGTTTCTAGTTGCAACTCGAAACCTATTGAGGTAGGTATCGATTCGCAACGGAAATCGCATCCTCTCCACCCGGCGGTCCGGATCAGCCTTGCCCGAACTGGGCAAATGGCTGTCCGGACCACCACCCCAGCAGTTTCCGAGCAGGCCCCTGTCGATCACGGGGGTTCAACCAGACTCTGACAGACCAAGGGGAAGTAACATGAACGCCATCCGCAACAGCGCAGTCCGCCAGCTGCTTCCGGCCTTTCTCGCGCTCGTCGGCACCGCCGCCAGCTTCGCGGTGACAGCGACCCCGGCCCGCGCGGCCGACGGCAATGCCTATTACTCTGTGACTCTCGCCGCGCCGGTCGCCAAGCCTGCCAAGCTCATGCTGGGCGATGTGCTGTGGAACTGCGCTGGTGACACCTGCTCGGCAGGTCAGGACACCGCCCGCCCGGTGGTCGTCTGCACCAAGCTGGCCGCAAAGGTCGGCACGATCAGCCGCTTTGCCACGCCCAAGGGCGAACTGGCCACGGAAGACATGGCCCGCTGCAACACGCCCAAGGCCTGAACCGACCCATTACCCGTCTCTTCAGCGCGCCTTCTACCCACACCCTGAAGCGCGCCCCTTACACGGCTGCGGCACAGTCTCCCTGGACTGTCCGCAGCCGTTTTTTTGTGTCCGGCTGATTAGTGGCTGACGGCTGGCGGGCCTGTCCCTATGTTGCGGATGATGCTGCGTTTCCTTTCCGTCGCCGCGCTGATCCTCGCGCTCGTCACCGCGCCGCTGGCGGCTGCACCGCCCACCACAGCGGCTGCGCCCGACACGGCGCTGCGGGCGGACCTGCATTGCGCGGCGGCTTTCGCGATTGCCGCCTCCGAACAGGCACGCGGGAGTGCGGCGGCCCTCGCGCTGCCGCCGATGGCGGTGCGCGGCAAGCGCTTCTTCGCCGATGTCGGGGAGCGGGCGGTGGAGCGGGGCGGGATGACGCAGGCCGCCGTGCGGGATCTGCTGGTGGCCGAAGTGACCGGGATGCAGCGCCGCGCCGCCGCCGATCCGGATCGCGAGCTGGCGGCCGAAGTGGGGCCCTGCCTTGCCCGGCTTGATGCCGCAGTGCCGCCCCTGCAGACGCCGGACCTTGCGCAATGCGCCGCAATCCTCACGCTGGCGTGGGAAGAAGAGCATGCCAAAGGGCCGGATAGCGCGGCGGCACGCGATCTTCAGACCCTGGCGCAAGTGCTGACCGCGCGCGCGCGCAATGGCTTCATCGCCGCCGGCAAAAGCGGCGACGGCGCTGATGCGGCCATCGAGGCGGCACGCGATGCGATCCGACAAGAGGCCG
The DNA here is from genome assembly GCF_057809735.1 of Novosphingobium sp. FG137. Taxonomy (NCBI): domain Bacteria; kingdom Pseudomonadati; phylum Pseudomonadota; class Alphaproteobacteria; order Sphingomonadales; family Sphingomonadaceae; genus Novosphingobium; species Novosphingobium sp. FG137. The sequence goes on from NZ_JBMDKN010000002.1 coordinate 788,611, forward strand.
CCGACCGGCCTGGCGGCGTGGACAATTACGACATCGCGCATTGCTACGATCTCGGTGCGCCGGATGCGAAATCGCACTACTAAAGCGCTGCGTTTGCGGTAGGTTGCGCAGCACAGACAAGCTTGGGGGACATGGCGTGGAAGCGGTGCTGATCCTGATCGTGGGGCTTGCGGTGGTCTATCTGGCCATGGGAATCCGGGTGGTCCGGCAGGGCCATGTCTACACGATCGAGCGGCTGGGCCGCTATTCGCTTGCCGCCCAGCCGGGCTTGCATTTCATCGTGCCGTTCATCGACCGGGTCGGTCACAAGGTGAACATGATGGAGCAGGTGCTCGACATTCCGGGCCAGGAAATCATCACCCGCGACAACGCGATGGTCGGCGTCGATGCGATCGTGTTCTTCCAGGTGCTCGATGCGGGCAAGGCGGCTTACGAGGTTTCCAACCTCTACGTCGCGATCATGCAACTGACGACGACGAACCTGCGCACGGTGATGGGTTCGATGGACCTCGACGAGACCCTCTCGAAGCGCGACGAGATCAACGCGCGGCTGCTCAACGTAGTGGATCATGCGACCTCGCCCTGGGGCCTCAAGATCACGCGGGTCGAGATCAAGGACATCCGCCCGCCGGCCGATATTTCAAACGCGATGGCCCGCCAGATGAAGGCCGAGCGCGAGAAGCGCGCGCAGATCCTCGAGGCGGAAGGATCGCGCGCATCGGAAATCCTCAAGGCCGAGGGGCAGAAGCAGGCGCAGATCCTCGAAGCGGAGGGGCGCAAGGAAGCCGCCTTCCGCGATGCCGAAGCGCGCGAGCGCTCTGCCGAGGCTGAGGCGCGGGCGACCGCGGTGGTTTCGGACGCGATCGCCTCGTCCGGCACGCAGGCGCTCAACTACTTCGTTGCGCAGAAATACGTCGAGGCGGTGAAGGAATTCGCCACTTCGCCCAATGCCAAGACGATCCTGTTCCCGATCGAGGCAACGCAGCTGGTCGGCGCGCTGGGCGGGATCGGCGATCTGATCAGCGATGCGGTGGGCAAGCCGGGATCGCCGCCGCAACCGCCAGCCGGACCGCGCGTGCCGCGCGTCGCGCCGCCTCCGCCGCCGGTGCAGGGCTGAAACCGTGGCCGCGCTGACCGACCTTTTCGGCCTTCACTGGGGCTGGATGGCGCTGGGCGTGGCGCTGGCCATCGCCGAGATCGTGGCGCCGGGCTATTTCCTGATCTGGCTGGCAGCGGCGGCGCTCCTGACCGGCTTGGTCGCGGCGGTGATGCCGGTGGGGATCGAGGCCGAGATCATCCTGTTCGCGGTATTCTGCGCACTTGCGCTGGCGGCAGGGCGGCGCTGGGTGCTGCGCCATCCGGTGACGAGCGCAGATCCTATGCTCAACGACCGAGGCGGGCAGATCATCGGCCAGAGCGTGGTCGTCACCCATGTGATCGAGGGCGGCAGCGGTCGCGTGCGCCACGGGGATACCGAATGGCTGGCGCGCGGACCCGATGCGCAGCCCGGCACACGGATGCGGGTGACCGGGGCGGACGGGACCGTGCTGCTGGTCGAACATCTGCACTGATCGTGCCCGGTGCAGGGCACATGCCTTGATGGCCCGCTTGCCGACTGCGCAGGCGGTTCCCATATTCGCTTCAAACCCCGTTTTCCTCCCCGAGACAGGACGATCCGATCCATGCCCGACAAGATGAACCTGACCGACGCCGAGTGGCGCGCGCGGCTTTCGCCCGAGCAGTACCAGGTCCTGCGCCAGGGCGGCACCGAGCGGGCCTTCACCGGCAAGTACGAGAAGAACAAGCTCACCGGCCAGTATCACTGTGCCGGCTGCGGTGCGCCGCTGTTCGAATCCGGCACCAAGTATGACAGCGGCTCGGGCTGGCCGAGCTTCACCGCGCCGGTCGATCCCGAGGCAGTCGACGAACACCGCGACGTGAGCCACGGCATGATCCGCACCGAAGTGCGCTGTGCGCGCTGCGATGGGCATCTCGGCCATGTCTTCCCCGATGGTCCCGGGCCGACCGGTCTGCGCTACTGCATGAACAGCGCCTCGCTCGAATTCACGCCAGAAGACTGAAAAGGCCGCATACGGATTGTCCCCGGTGCAATCGCACCTCCCGGGTTAACCCTGTGTTCCGAATCGCCTATGCATCACGCGCCGCGAGGACGCATGCCCGCCGCAATGAGGGGCCGGGCTGCATGAGGGAGCTGACGCAAAGCTGATGGCCAGACGGGATTCCCCCAACCGTTCGAAGCAAAGCCGCTCCGAACCGGAGCGCTCGTCCTCACGGCGGCAGCGCGACCCGCAGGAGCCTTCGTTCCTTCACCGCTGGCTGCGCCGCCTGCTCATCTGGGGCACGGCACTGACCCTGCTGGGCGCGATGGCGCTGGCTGTGGCGGTCTTCGTCACCGAGCGTTCGCTGCCGAGCTACGAGCGGATGAAATCGACCCAGACCGGGCAGACCATCGTGGTCCGCGCGAGCGACGGGTCCGAGATCGTCACGCTCGGGCCGAGCTATGGGCGCTGGGTGCCTTATGAGCGCATTCCGCAGACGCTGAAGGACGCGATGATCTCGGTCGAGGACCGGCGCTTCCGCGACCACTGGGGCGTCGATCCCATCGGCATCATCCGCTCGGTCGTGGTGCGCATCCAGAGCGGACACTGGCGGCAGGGTGGCTCGACGATCACGCAGCAGTTGGCGCGCAACATCTTCCTCAACAACAGCCGCACATTCGACCGCAAGATCCGCGAGGCGTTGCTGGCGATGGCGATCGAGCAGAAGTTCACCAAGGATCAGGTGCTCGAGCTTTACCTCAACAAGGTCTATTTCGGCGGCGGCGCCTATGGCGTCGATTCCGCCGCGCGCAAGTTCTTCGGCCACTCGGGCGAGCAGCTGAGCCTCGCCGAAGCGGCGATCATTGCCGGCCTCGTCAAGGCGCCCTCGCACTATTCGCCCACCGCCGATGCCGCAGCAGCCGTCGGCCGCGCCAAGGTCGTCGTGCAGACGATGCAGGAAGCCGGCAAGATCACCCCGGCAGAAGCGGCTGCGACCGATTTCAACACGGTCAAGCTTGCGGAAGAGCAGGGCCAGAATTCGGCGCGCTACTTCACCGACTGGGTGCTGCCGCAGCTCGATCTGCTGCTGCCCGACAACGACCAGCCGATCGAGGTGTGGACCACGCTCGATCCTGCCGCGCAGCATGCGGCGACCGATTCGATCCAGGCAAACGTGCCCAAGGGCGCACAGGGCGCGCTTGTCAGCCTGGACCGTGACGGCGCTGTGCTGGCGATGGTCGGCGGCACCGACTACGTGACCTCGAACTACAACCGCGCGGTCAACGCGGTGCGCCAGCCGGGTTCGGCGTGGAAGCTGTTCGTCTACCTCGCCGCGCTGGAGGCCGGGTATACCCCCGATGCCAAGGTCAAGGACGAGCCGGTAACGATCGACGGCTGGAGTCCGCGCAATTCGGGCGGAACCTATGCCGGCGAAATCGACGTGCGCAGCGCCTTTGCCTATTCGAAGAACACCGTGGCGGCGCAGCTCGGCAACGAAGTCGGCTTCGGCGCGGTAGCCAACATGGCGCGCCGCTTCGGCATCACCACGCCGATCAACACGCTGCCCTCGATGGTGCTGGGCTCGTCCGACGTGCGCGTGATCGACATGGTGCGCGCCTTCGCCGCAGTGCAGGCCAAGGGCACGGCAGTGACGCCTTACGGCATTCGCAAGATCACCTCGACCGAAGGTGAAGTGCTTTACAGCCATCGGCCTGATCCGGCGCAGCAACTGGTGCCCAACTTCGTGGCGGCAGGGATCACCGACCTGCTGCAGTCTGCCGTGAGCATCGGCACCGGCCGCGCCGCGCAGATCGGGCGCCCGGTCGCAGGCAAGACCGGCACGACGAGCTCGAACAAGGACGGCTGGTTCCTCGGCTTCTCGAGCGGGATCACCACCGGCGTGTGGATGGGCCGCGACGATGCGCATCCGGTGCCCGGGCTGCAGGGCGGCACCGCGCCCGCGCGCGCCTTTGCCGCCTACATGAAGATCGCCACCGCCAAGCGCCCGCCCGAGAAGTTCGATACCGATCTCAAGATGCCACAGTGGCAGCTGGAGCCCGATGACGAAGTGATGCAGGCCAATCCGGATGGCTATTTCTATGCCGATCCTGATGGCAACATCATCGAGCCGGGAGCCCAGCCCAAGCCGCCGGCGGCCGATGGCGCCTTGCCGGGCGGTGAGCAGGGTGTTCCGGTACCCGAAGGCCCGCCGGCTGCCGGAGACGATTTCCTCAGCCGGGCGACCGGCAAGCAGGCTGATCCGGCGCCGCGTCCCCGGCCGAAGCCGGTCGCCACCCCCAAGCCGAACTGATCACCCTCTCGCATCGCGGGCGAGCGCCTTGCTCCCTGCGACGCCGATCAGGAACATGGCCAGCGCCAAGGTGTTGGGCACGGCATTGAGGCCGAAGCCGGTCAGCACCGAAAGCGTGCTGTCGAGCGCATACCATGCCAGCATGCCGATCGTGGCGGCCTGCCACAGCGGCCGCCCGGCGGGCCCCATCGTGATGGCCTGCCGGATGACCAGCCAGAGCATCACCATCCAGCCCAGAAACACACCGCCGAGGACTCCGATCATGAACCGGCCGGCGGGGGTAAGATCGGTCGGCGGCCCCATGCTGATCAGCGCCAGCCCCATGCGCAGCGGCGCATCAGTTGCGGGCAGCGCGCCGCCCGCCACAAGCAGCGCGAACAGTACCATCGAAACCAGCCAGAACTGGAACCAGGCTTGCCAGAAAGGGCTCATGCAGATGATCTCCTCGTGTCTGGCGGTCTGGTGGCAGAGGTGGCAGCGGCAAATCAATTACCTCCGGGGTTATTGAAGCGGCCCCGCCGGGCTGCGACACTCGCGCGCATGGATATGTGCCTTGATGGATTCGCGCGCCTGTTGCGGGAGTGGCGGCAGAAACGGCGCTGGTCGCAGCTGGACCTCGCGCTGACCTCGGGCGTTTCGCAGCGCCATATCAGCTTCCTTGAATCCGCACGGTCCAATCCCAGCCGGGCGATGATCCTGCAACTGAGCGAGGCGCTCGACGTTCCGCTGCGGACACGCAACCTGTGGCTCACAGCGGCGGGCTTCGCGCCGCTCTACGCCGCGCGCACGCTGGATGATCCGCAGATGGCGCAGGTCATGGGCGCGGTGCGCATGATGCTCGGCGCGCACGAGCCTTACCCGGCGCTGGCGCTCGACCGGGCATGGAACGTGCTGATCGCCAATCGGTCGTTCGATGCGCTCACCGCGCTGCTCGGCGCCGATATCTGGGAGCGTGTGGCGGGCGCGGAAACAGGGGGCGAGCGCAATCTCATGCGCCTGTTCTTCCACCCGCAGGGCATCCGTTCGCTGGTGACGAACTGGGCGGCAGTCGGCCCCTTGCTGTGGCAGCGCGCGACGCGCGAGGCGCATGCGCTGGGCGGCGCGGACATGCTGGCCGTGCTCGATGAGCTTGCGCCGTTTCAGGAGCCCGAGGTGCTGTGGTCCGCGATGGACAGCGCGCTGCTGCCCGTGGTGCCGTTCAAGCTGGCGGTGGGCGATCAGCGGATCGCTTTGTTCGCGGTGATCGCCACTTTCGGCACGGCGCAGGATGTGACGACCGACGAACTGCGGATCGAGACACTGTTTCCCGCCGACGCCGAGACCGAAGCGCTATTCCGCAACCTGCCGCTGCCGCCCGCGCAGGGCGAATACCTCCTCCAATAACCTCCCGCGTAATTGGCAGCCTTCCCTGGCCGGTTCATGGTCCCATCTAGGACAAGGAGAGGACCCATGACCCCACTCGAGACAATCAAGGCCTTCATGAAGGCGATGGAGCCGCTCGATTACGATACGGCGCTCCAGTACGTGGCCGAGACCTGCGAATACACCAACCCGCCGCCCATCGGCACGGTGACCGGGCCTGCCGGCATGCGCGCGGTGCTGGAGCCGTTCTTCGCGCCGACGCTGGAGAACGCGTTCGTGATCCTGCGCGAGCTCGCCGCCGGCCCGGTCGTCATGCTGGAGCGGCTGGACCGGCACCGCCTTGCAGACAAATGGGTCGAGCTGCCGGTGACCGGCGTCTACGAAGTCCACGAGGGTAAGATCACCTACTGGCGCGACTATTTCGACGCGGCGACGATCATGTCGCAGTGGCCCACCGGCTGAACGCGGATACGAAAAGGGGCTGGTGGACGCCTGTCCGCCAGCCCCTTTTCTGTGCGCAGGTTGCCTGTCAGCGGATGCGGATCGGCAGGTAGATCGCGGGCTGGCCGCGACGCTGGATGCGCAGCAGCACGGCTTCGCGGTTCTCGGTCTTGGCCTGGCGCACCACGGCTTCGAGATCGGCAGCCGTGGCCACCGGCTTGTAGTTGGCCGAAAGCACGATATCGCCGCGCTGCAGGCCCTTGGCCGCCGCGTCCGCCGAATCGTCGACCGCCGTGATGACCACGCCCTTGGTGTCCTCGCTTGCGCCAAGCTGGCGGGCGATCTGCGGCGTGATCGGGATCGCCGCGATGCCCAGTGCCTGCTGCACGACCGGGCCTGCAGGCTTGCTCGGCTTGGCGGCGCCGCCGCCGAAGCCGTTATCATCGCCCTGCTGCGCATCGGGATCGAAGGTCTGCTGGGCGAGCTCTTCCTCGCTCGGCCGCTTGCCGACGATTGCCTGCACCGTCAGGCGCTGGCCGTTGCGGATGAGGTCGATCGGGATACGCTTGCCGGGCGCGGTGTTGGCAACGATGAACGACAGGGTCTGGTCCGGCGTCACGTCCTTGCTATCAACGCGCACGACCACGTCGCCGGGCTGCATGCCGGCCTTGGCCGCGCCCTGTCCGGGTTCGACCGACTGGATGAACTCGCCGCGATTCTTGGCAAGGCCAAGGCTGGCGGCAAGGTCGTCGGAGAGCTGCTGGATGCGCACGCCGAGGTAGCCGCGCTCGATGGCCTGGCCATTGCGCAGCTTCTCGACAATCGGGGCCGCGATTTCGGCCGGAATGGCGAAGCCGATGCCGACGCTGCCACCGGTGGGCGAGAAGATCGCGTTGTTGATGCCGATGACGTTGCCGGCCATGTCGAACATCGGCCCGCCCGAGTTGCCCCGGTTGATCGAAGCGTCGGTCTGCAGGTAGCGGTCGTAGGCCGAACCCGAACCGGTGTTGCGATAGACCGCCGAGATGATGCCGCTGGTGACCGTGCCGCCAAGGCCGAACGGGTTGCCGATCGCGATGATCCAGTCCCCCACGCGGGCGTGGCGCGAATCGCCGAACTTCACGAACGGGAACGGCTTGGTGCCGGTGATCTTGAGCACGGCCAGATCGGATGCGGCATCGCGGCCGACGAGCTTGGCCGGATAATCGGTGCCGTCGGTCATGGTGACAGTGATCGATTCGATCTCGCCCTGCCCTTCAGCGGTGATCACGTGATTGTTGGTGACGACGTAGCCATCAGCCGAAACGAGGAAGCCCGAGCCGAGCGACTGCGCCTCGCGCGTCTGCGGCTGGCCGCCGCCACCGCCCTGTCCCCCGCCGAACAGATCGCTGAATGGTGTGCCGGCAAAGGGGTTGTTGTTCTGCACCTTCACGCGCTGGCGGGTCGAGATGTTGACCACCGCCGGCTGGAGCTGCTGGGTGAGATCGGCAAAGCTGGCCGGGGCACCGCCGCGCGGGACGACCGACTGCATCTGGGCCGAATCGTTCTGCGCAACCTGGGCTCCGGCCGGGAAACCCGTCGTCAGGGTCAGCGCGCTGCCAGCGAGGAGCAGCGCCGTAGTCACTCCGTAAGCGTATCGCACGTGGCAATTCCTCTTCATCTCAGCGGGGGTGGGCGGGAGCCCGCGCACCTGGTCCCCGGTTCCGATTCCGCGCATGCCGCTTTCACATCCGAGCGCCTGAACCGGGATTGAATAACATGTTCGGCCAGAAACGGGTGCGGTTACTTGCCGCCCTTGAACTGGCGCAGATAGGCGTTGTCGGGCGAAAGCACGATCGAGGTGCTGCTGCCCTTCTGCGCGAAGGTGTAGTCGTAGCTGCGCATCGCCCGGTAGAAATCGTAGAACTCCGGGTCCTTGCCGAAGCTGTCGGCATAGATCTTCGCCGCCTCTGCCGCCGCCGTGGCTTCGATGATCTGGGCATTCTTGCGCCCGCCCGCGCGGATCGTGGCGGCTTCCTGCTGACGCGCGGTGCTCATCCGGGTGAAGGCGCTTTCGAGCGGGGCACCATCGGGCAGGTCCGCCCGCTTGATCCGCACATCGATCACTTGCGCGCCATATTCGCGCGCCTCCTTGTCCAGACCCTTGCGGATATTGACCATGGCCTGCCCGCGATCGGCGGTGAGCAGCGAGCCGAAGGTGCGCTTGCCGAGTTCCTGGCGCAGCACCGAGTTGAGGATCGGCTGGAGCTGTTCGGCCACCTTGTCGACCGTGCCGGCGGTCTCGTACATCTTCACCGGATCGATGACGCGGAAGCGCGCATAGGCATCGACTTCAAGCCGGCGCTGATCGGCCGATGTGACCTGCTGGCGTTCGAGATCGACATCAAGCACGCGCTTGTCGATCCGCACCACCTGTTCGATGAAGGGAATGCGCAGCACGATGCCCGCGCCCGTCTGGCCGAAATCGACCTGGGGACGGAAGCGGTTGACCACGCGGTTTGGCTCGCCCAGCCGGACGATCACCGCCTGCTCCTGCTCGCCCACCACGGTGACGCAGCTGAGCAGCACGACGATGCCGACGGCGAGTGCAATCAGCACTGCCTTCTGTTCCTGCCACAGGCGGATCAGGGTCTGTTCCATCTCAGCGGCGCTCCGTGTTGTCGGCAGGCGGGGTCTGCTTGATCCCCGGCAGCGGGAGGTAGGACATGACTCCGGAGGATTCGAGAATGACCTTGTCGGTCTGGCTGAGCACGCGCTCCATCGTCTCGTAATACATGCGCCGCCGCGTCACTTCGGGGGCCAGCTTGTACTGCGCATAGACCTTGTCGAACGCGGTCGCCTCGCCCTGCGCGCCCTGGATGAGTTGCTGGGCGCGCGCTTCGGCGCGGTTCATGTCGCTCTGCGCATCCTGCTGGGCGGCGAGCACTTCCTTGAAGGCATCGACAACCTTGGCCGGCGGGTCGGTCTTCTTGATTTCCACACCCTGGATCTTCACGCCCGAACGATAGGCATCGAGAATGTGCTGCATGCGTTCGCGCACGTTGGATTCGATCGATGCGCGGCCGGAGCCCATCGCATCGTTGAGCGAGACTTCGGCGATCGACTGACGCATCGCCGCCTCGGCCACTTCCTTCACCGTGGCATCGGGTTCGGCGAGCTGGAAGGTGTAGAGCTTGAGGTCCTTGATGTTCCAGCGGACGAGATAGGTCAGGTCGACGAGGTTCTGGTCGCCCGTCAGCATCAGCCGCTCGCTATCGCCTTCAGGGATGGAATCGCGGCGGATCGAGGTGACATCCTCGACCGTGACGGCCTGAATCGGCCAGGGCAGCGTGAACGAGACACCGGAATCGATGGTGTGGCTGTAGGCACCGAAAGTTGTGACGATACCCTTTTCCTGCGGGGAAACGCGGTGGACCATCGTGGCGCCGAGCCAGACGAGCAGGACAAGGCCGATCGCAACCGGCACCCACGAGCCGCCGCCGGGGCGCTGGGGCAGGCGGAAGCCGGGGCCTCCACCGCCGCCGCCACCGCCGCTGCGGCGCTTGAACAGATCCTCGAGGGTCTGCCCGCGGCGTCCATCGCCCGAGGCAGGCGGCAGCCAGGGATTGCGCGGACCGCTGCCGCGCGGGGGAGACGGCGGGCTTTCCGGAGCGGCGTCGCCGCTCTCGCCGCCATCGCCGACAGCTTCGCCCGAAGGCTCCCCGCTCCCCGCATCGCCCGCGCCCCAAGGGCTCTTCTTGCCGGCCATTGCCAGGCCGATCTTCGACATACGTCCACCGAAAGAAATCATGAGGAGGACTATAGGTACGCTCTGCGGTTAAAAACAGTGTCTCCCTGCCAAAATTCCTCTGCTAGGGGGCGTCCGTTAGGGCATACGCCCTCTAGACATGGGATGTTGGCATTGAGCCTTGATCAGACGGCACTGGAGCAGGCGGTCCGCATGGCCGCCGGCGCGCGGCTGCAGACCGCGCGGGCGGAAGGCGAAACCGCCTCGATCATCCTTGAAGTAAGCGGGCTCGACCGCGCGGGCCGCGATGCGCTGGAAGCCAAAGTGCGCGAGGCGGCGCGTGCCACCGGGGCCGCCGATGTGCGCGTGGGGATGACCGCCGAACGCGTCACCCGGCGCATCATCGCAGTCGGTTCGGGCAAGGGCGGCGTGGGCAAATCGACGCTTTCGGCCAACCTTGCTGTGGCCATGGCCAAGATGGGGCGCAAGGTCGGCCTCGTCGATGCTGATATCTATGGTCCCTCGCAGCCGCGCCTGCTGGCGACCGAAGGCCGCAAGCCCGAGGCAGAGAACCAGAAGATCCACCCGGTGCCGAGCCCGTGGGGCGTGCCGATGCTCTCGATGGGGCATCTCGTCCAGCCGGGCCAGGCCATCGCGTGGCGCGGGCCGATGGCGGGCAATGCGCTGGGCCAGCTGATCGATGCGCACTGGGGCGATGCGGAGATTCTTGTCGTCGACCTGCCTCCGGGCACCGGCGACGTGCAGCTCACCATGCTGCAGAAGCACAAGCCGGCAGGCGCGGTAATCGTCTCCACCCCGCAGGACCTTGCTCTGATGGACGCCGCGCGCGCGATCCGCCTGTTCGAACAGGGCGATGTGCCGCTGATCGGCATGGTCGAGAACATGGCTGGTTACGTCTGCCCGCACTGCGGCGAGACGAGCGATCCGTTCGGTTCGGGCGGCGCTGAAGCTGCGGCCAAGACCATGGGCCTGCCCTTCCTTGGCCGCGTGCCGCTGAACCTCGCGATCCGCCAATCGAGCGACGCGGGCGAGCCGATGGCGGCGGGCGATAGCCCCGAAGCGGCGATCTTTGCCGGGATCGCGCAGCGCGTGCTCGCCTGGCTGGACGCGCAGAAGGGATGAGGCTCAAGGCATGAGGCTCACCAGGCGCGGGCTGCTGATCGGCGCGGGCGGCGCAGGTGCGCTGCTCGTGGCCTTCGCGCTCTCGCCGCGCCGCTATGCCAGCGCCCTTGTGGCGGGGCCGGGCGAGCATGTGTTCGACAGCTTCATCCGCCTTGCCGCCGATGGCGCGGTGAGCGTGGCCGTGCCGGTCTGCGAGATGGGGCAAGGCATTTCCACCTTGATGGCGCAGATCGTCGCGGTCGAACTCGGCGCGGACTGGAAACGGGTGGGCGTGGAGCCTGCACCACCGAGCCCGGTCTACGGCGATGCGGTGCTGGCCGCGCGCTGGGCGCCGCTGTGGCAGCCACGCATGCTGCCCGCGCTGGCGGATACGCCCGACGACTGGCTGGCGCGCACCCACGCCGAGCGCGAGCCGCTGATGATCACCGCCGAGGGCACCGCGCTGGCAGCGTTCGAAGCGCCCTTGCGCGGCGCGGCAGCGGGGCTGCGCGCCATGCTGATGCAGGCGGCGGCGGCCAAGTGGTCCGCCCGGTGGGAGACGCTCGACACGGCGGGGCATTTCGTCGTGAACGGCAAGCAGCGGCCCAATGATCAGAAACTGGCCTTCGCCGCGCTGGTTTCGGATGCGGTGGCTTATGATCCGCCCGATCCGCCGGCCCTGCGCGCGGAGCCGCCGAAGGAGCGGCCCGGCCAGTTCCCCGATGGTGCCCGCCCGCGCTACCCCCGGCTCGACTTGCCCGCCAAGGCCGATGGCAGCTTCGTCTTTGCCGGAGACGTGCGCGTGCCGGGCATGGTTCACGCGGCGATCGTGCATGGACCGCAGGGCGACACGGTGCTTTCAAGCATCGATCGCAAGGCAGCCGAAGGCATCCCCGGCGTCGTAGGCGTGGTCCAGTCGAAGCGCTGGGTCGCAGCAGCGGCGAAGACCTGGCACGCCGCGCACAAGGCAGTGCTGGCGATGGAGCCGCGCTTTCATGCCGCGGGCCGGATTGCCGATTCCTCTGCGCTCGATGCCCGCATCGATAGCGCCTTGCGCAAGGGAGCGGCGACCCGGCTCGAGGCGGAAGGCGATCCCGATGCCTTGCTTGCCAAGCCCAGCCTCACCGCACGTTATGATGTAGAGCCCGCGCCGCACGCCCCGCTAGAAACCGCCACCGCCACCGCGCGGCTGACTGGCGAGAAGCTTGAACTCTGGCTCGCCACGCAGGCGCCCGAACTGGTGCGGCGACAGGCAGCGCGGGCTGCGGGCGTGCCGCGCCGCAATGTCGTGGTCTATGCGATGCACGCCGGCGGCAGTTTCGATGCCCGGCTTGATGCGCGCATCGCGGTCGAGGCGGTGGAGATCGCCAAGGCACTCGGGCGCCCGGTCCAGCTCGTATGGTCGCGCTGGGAGGAAGCGCTCGCCGGTTATCCGCGCACACCGGTCTCCGCGCTGCTGTCCGCTTCGATCGGGCCGGACAAGCGGCAGTTGCTCGGCTGGCGCACGCGCATGGCGTTGCCCGCCACCGCGATCGAGGCAGGCGCGCGGCTGCTGGACGGGGCGGATGCCTTAGGCGCACAGGCCGCCGCCAGAGGCCGCGCCGATCCGCTGGCCTGCGAAGGCGCGATGCCACTCTATGCGATCCCGGAGCGCGCGGTGGATCACGTGCCGGTTTCGCTGCCGCTGCCGACCGCGCGCTATCGCGGGAATGCCCATGGCTACAGCGCGTTCTTCACCGAGAGCTTCATTGATGAATGCGCGCATTTCGGCGGGGCCGAGCCGCTGTCCTACCGCATCGGCATGCTCACCGGGCAGCCGCGCCTTGCCGCCTGCCTCGTCGGTGCCGCGCGGATGGCGATGTGGGGCGGCGGGGCGGATGCATCGGGGCAAGGGATTGCGTGCCACCGCATGGATCTCGCCGCGCCCGAGGGCCTGCGCAGCGGGTTCATCGCCGTAGTCGCCACCGCACGGCAGGAAGAAGGCGCGATCCGGGTCGACCAGCTCAGTGCCTGGCTCGATATCGGGCGGATCGTCAACGTCGATATCGCGCGCCAACAGGTCGAGGGGGGGATGCTGTTTGCGCTGGCGCAGGCAATCGGCGGCAGCACGGCCTATGCGGCGGGCCTGCCGACAGCGGGCCGACTTTCGCAATTGGGCCTGCCGCTGCTTGCTGATTGCCCGAAGGTTGATATTGCGTTTGCCGAGTCGGACGAGCAACCGTTCGACCCGGGCGAGCTTGCGACAACCGCAGTCGCACCGGCCATTGCCAACGCGCTGTTTTCTGCCACAGGACTGCGCTTTCGCCGCCTGCCCCTGCTTTCTGAAGGCCTTTGATCAGCCCAATGGATAAACCTGCCGACCATCCCCGGGTTATCACCGGCAAGATCGGGGTGCTCCTGGTCAACCTCGGCACGCCCGACGCGCCCGACGAAGGCGCGGTGCGGCGCTATCTCGCCGAGTTCCTTTCGGACCGCCGCGTGGTGGAGATCCCGCAGATTTTCTGGCAGCCGATACTGCGCGGGCTCGTCCTTCGCACGCGGCCGAGGAAGTCGGCCCATGCCTATAGCCAGGTCTGGACCGAGGACGGCTCGCCGCTTGCCTACCATACCGCGGCGCAGGCACGCGCGCTGCAGGCGCGGCTCGGAGACGCGGCCATCGTGCGCTACGCCATGCGCTACCAGAAGCCCGCGATGGCGGTGGAACTCGACAAGCTGCTGGCCGATGGCTGCGAGCGCATTCTCGTCGCGCCGCTCTATCCGCAGTATTCGGGCGCGACGACGGCAAGTGCGCTCGATGCCGTGGCGAACTGGATCAAGGATCGCCGCCGCCTGCCCGCCCTGCGCACACTGCCGCCCTATTTCGACGATCCGCTGGCGATCACGGCCCTGCACACAGACCTTTCCGCCCAGATCGCCGCGCTCGATTTCGAGCCCGAGTTGCTCGTCCTGAGCTTCCACGGCATGCCCGAGCGCACCTTGCGGCTCGGCGATCCCTATCACTGCCACTGCCAGAAGACCGCGCGCCTCCTGAGTGAGACTTTTGCCAGCTCGCACCCCGACCTGATGGTCGCGACCAGCTTCCAGTCGCGCTTCGGCCGCGCCAAGTGGCTGGAACCTGCGACGGACGACGTGATCAAGGTGCAGGCCAGCAACGGCATTCGCCGCATGGCCGTCGCCGCGCCGGGCTTCTCGTCCGATTGCCTCGAGACGATCGAGGAACTCGGCATCCGCGGGCGCGAGGATTTCGAAGCGGCGGGCGGCACGCATTTCGCCGCGCTCACCTGCCTCAACACCACCGAGGCCGGCATGGACATGCTCGAGGCGCTGGTGCGCAGGGAACTTGCAGGCTGGATTTGAGCTTGCGGAAATTGACTTTGCTTACAGGCGTGTCATTAACCGATCGGTTAAGGGCGCAATCAGGAGCAAGGCATGGCCAGTCTCGCAGCTAACCATCCGCAACCGATCCGTCCGCAGGACGTGCAGAGCGAGCGCGGCAATCCCCATTGGGTCCGGCTGAAGGACGAGCGCGAGCTCGATTCGATTCCGGGTGAGGATGGCTGGCCGGTGCTGGGCACCACGTTCCAGTTGCTGGCCGATCCGATCGGCTACGGCAACCGCATGCGCGCGAAGTACGGCGACGTCTACCGCACGCGCAGCTTCGGGCGGCGGCAGGTCACGCTGATCGGGCCTGAGGCCAACGAACTCGTGCTGTTCGACCGCGACAAGATCTTCTCGTCCGAACAGGGCTGGGGCCCGGTGCTCAACCTGCTGTTCCCGCGCGGGCTGATGCTGCTGGATTTCGCCGCGCACCGTGCTGATCGCCGCGCGCTCTCGATCGCCTTCAAGCCGGAGCCGATGCGCCATTACTGCGCCGCGCTCAACGCCGATATCGCGCGTGGGGTGGAGGCCTGGGGCGAAGGGGAGCGCAAGTTCTATCGCGCGATCAAGGCGCTGACGCTGGAAACGGCGGCGACCAGCTTCCTCGGCCTGCCGCTGGGGCCGGAAGCGGACATGCTCAACAAGGCTTTCGTCGACATGGTGCAGGCCTCGGTCGCGCCGGTGCGCCGGCCGCTGCCGTTCACGGCGATGGGCAAGGGCTATGCCGGGCGCAAGCTGATGGTGGAGTACTTCACCCGCCTCGTGCGCGAGCGGCGCGCAAAGCCCGGGCAGGACATGTTCAGCCAGTTTGCCATGGCGCGGCGTGATGATGATCCGTCTGCCGACCTGCTGCCCGAGGACGTTGTCGTCGATCACATGATCTTCCTGATGATGGCAGCTCACGACACCATCACGAGCTCGTTCACCACGCTGATCTGGCACCTCGCGAAGAATCCCGAATGGCAGGAGAAGCTGCGCGCCGAGGCACGTGCGGCGGCGGGCGGGGACGGCGTGGCGCTTGCCTTCGATTCGCTCGGCAAGATGGAGCTTGCCGAAATGGCGATGAAGGAAGCCCTGCGGATCATGCCGCCGGTTCCTTCGACACCGCGCCGGGCGATGCGCGATTTCACCTTCGGAGGATATCGCATTCCCGCCGGCACCAATGTCGGTGTGAGTGCCGCTGCGGTCCACGCCGATCCGGCGCACTGGCCGGAGCCGGAACGGTTTGATCCGATGCGCTTCACGCCCGCCGCAGTCGCCGCGCGGCACAAGTATGCGTGGATCCCCTATGGCGGCGGCGCGCATATGTGCCTCGGCCTCCACTTCGCGACGATGCAGACCAAGCTTCTCGTCCACCACATCCTCACGCGGTACCGGGTGGAAGCGGAGCCGGGCTATGAGCCGGCATGGCAGCCCTGGCCGATCCCGAAGCCCCGAGATGGCCTGCGCGTGACATTTGCGCGACTTGCCTGACCGTCCGCACCGCGCAAACGGTTGACGATTCGCCATGCCGCAGTTATGGGCCGCGCTTTCCCGGGAGGCACGTCGCCTTGCCGGGGTGAACCGGATTGTTTGCGGCCCGTGCCAAGCGGGCTGCCAGAGCTCTTGAAACAGGACAGACATGGCCAATACGCCGCAAGCCCGTAAGCGCATTCGTCGCAACGCCAACCGTGCCGAGATCAACGGCAACCGTCTCTCGCGCATCCGCACCTTCGTGAAGAAGGTGGAGGCCGCGATCGCCGGTGGTGACAAGACTGCTGCGGCCGAAGCTCTTCACGCTGCCCAGCCGGAACTGGCACGCGGCGTGGCGCGCGGTGTGCTCCACAAGAACACCGTGGCACGCAAGATGTCGCGCCTGTCGAAGCGAGTCGCTTCGCTCTGATTCGCTTCGTGCGGGCCTGCACGGGCTAGCACTACGTACGAAAACGGAACGCGGCTGGTGTCTGTGACACCGGCCGCGTTTTGTTTCGCCCCTGTTACAGCGTATGCTGTCACGCTCCGCATTGGCCTTGTCACGCACAAGTCGCAGTTTTCTGCCGATTCGCAGGCGGTTCTGAACAAAATTCAATAAAATCAATTATTTGATTGATTTCCGCCATGTTTGCCAAGTCAAGATTCTTTATTTCAGTTTTTTTGCGGCTCGGCGCTTGCGAATCCCTCCCCAAGGCCAATAGACAGTTCTTCCCGATGCGACGCGGACTCTGCCTCAGCAGGTTTGGTAGCCAATTCGGGGTCACGACATTCGCAAGTTTCATGACCGGGAGCAGGGGTGCTTTCCCGGTACGGGGTAGGACTATGCCTGCGGCAGGGGGTGCTGAAGCAGGCGATCTGGGTGAGGGTAGCGGCGCGTGAAAATGGATGAATTTGCAGGCGGCGGTGGACGGGGCACCGCAGCCCAAGCGGCTGACGCCGCACCAAGCAGAAAAGGACGGGACAACGCGATGATCGAGGACCAGGAAGCGCTCGATCTTGCGGCAGATTGGGCCGATATCAGCCAGGGCCTGAAGAAGGACCTCGGCCCGCAACTTCACAGCCAGTGGATCAAGCCGATTCAGGTCGGCACGTTCTGCAAGGAAACCGGGACGCTCGACCTGTTCCTGCCGACCGAGTTTTCCGCGAACTGGGTGGCCGACCGCTTTGCCGACCGGCTTTCGCTGGCATGGAAGATCGCGCGTTCGGAAGTGCGCCAAGTGCGCATCACCGTTCACCCGCGCCGCCGTGCGATGCCGGAACTGCGCATGGGTGGCATGCCCGCCAACGATACCGGGCCGATCACGCCGGTGCAGCGCCAGCCGGCGATGCCGCTCAGCGCCGATGCCGCCGTGACGGGGCTGGATCCCTCGCTGACCTTCGCCGAATTCGTTTCGGGCTCGGCCAACGTCCTGGCAGTCAACGCCGCACAGCGTATGGCCGCGCTGGAAACGCCGCAGTTCTCGCCGCTCTACCTCAAGGGCGCGACGGGACAGGGCAAGACACACCTGCTCCACGCCATCGGCCACGCCTATGCCGCCGCCCGCCCGGGCGCGCGCATCTTCTACTGCTCGGCCGAGCGCTTCATGATCGAGTTCGTGCAGGCCATGCGCTCGAACGAGATGCTGGAATTCAAGGCCCGCCTGCGCGGGTTCGACCTGCTGCTGGTCGACGACATCCAGTTCATCATCGGCAAGGCCTCCACGCAGGAGGAATTCCTCCACACGATCGATGCACTGATGAGCGCAGGCAAGCGCCTCGTCGTCGCTGCCGATCGTGCGCCGCAAGCCTTGGACGGGGTCGAGCAACGCTTGCTCTCGCGCCTCTCGATGGGCCTCGTCGCGGATATCCAGCCGGCCGACATCGACCTGCGCCGCAAGATCCTCGAACACCGCCTCGCGCGCTTTACCAGCACGCAGGTGCCGGCAGACGTGATCGAGTTCCTCGCCCGCACGATCAATCGCAACGTGCGCGAACTCGTAGGCGGGCTCAACAAGCTGATCGCCTATGCGCAGCTTACCGGTCAGCCGGTCTCGCTCCAGCTCGCCGAGGAACAGCTCACCGATATCCTCTCGGCCAACCGCCGCCGCATCACGATCGATGAGATCCAGCGGATGGTCTGCCAGTTCTACCGCGTCGACCGCACCGAAATGGCCAGCAAGCGCCGTGCCCGCGCAGTCGTGCGCCCGCGGCAGGTCGCGATGTACCTCGCCAAGGTGCTGACGCCGCGCTCATATCCGGAAATCGGCCGCAAGTTCGGCGGGCGCGATCACTCGACCGTGATCCACGCGGTGCGCCTGATCGAGGAACTGCGCACACGCGACGCCGATATGGACGGCGATGTGCGGACCTTGCTGCGGCAATTGGAAGATTGAAGAACCAGGGAAACCGCGAGGGCCATCGCCCTCGCGGTCCCAGGGGCTGTGTTCAAGCCGCCTCGAACTCTTCCGTATCGATCGTCGCCTGCATCACCGGACCATAGCGGTGGCCGGCCACGGTCTGGTGATTGATCAGCGCGTCGACCTCGGCAACCAGCGCCGCCGAAGGCTCCCAGTCCCACCGCGCGATGTTCTCGGCGAGGTGATCCTGCCGCGAAGTGCCCGGAATCGCCACGACATGCGGCCCCCGCGCCAGCACCCAGCCCAGCGCCAGCTGTGCCGCCGTTACGCCTTCGCGCGCTGCCAGCGCGGCGAAAGCTTCCGCAAGCGTGAGGTTGTGCGCCCAGTTCTCGCCCTGAAAGCGCGGCATGTTCGGCCGGATATCACCCTTGGGCATCGCGGCGGGATCGGGCCGCTCATCCACAAGCAGCCCGCGGCAGACAGGCGAGAACGCCACGAAGGTGATGCCCAGCTCGCGGCAGGTCTCCAGCACCGCGATTTCGGGATTGCGCGTCATCGGCGAGTATTCGGTCTGCAGCGCGGCAATAGGATGCTCGGCATGGGCGCGGCGCACGGTTTCGGACGACATTTCCGAAAGGCCGATCCCGCCGATCTTGCCCTCGCGCACCAGATCGCCCAGCGCGCCGACCGATTCCTCGATCGGCACGGTGAAATCGCGGCGATGGAGGTAGTAGAGATCGATGTGATCGGTCTTGAGCAGCCGCAGCGAAGTCTCGAGCGCACCCCGGATCGTCTCGGGCTTGCAATCGATCCGCCGCGCCTTGCCGTCGACGATGATCCCGGTCTTGCTGGCGAGGAAGAAGCGGTTGCGATGGCCGGACAGGGCCTCGCCGATCAGCGTCTCGTTGTGGCCGTCGCCATAGATCCGCGCGGTATCGAGGTGATCGTAACCCAGATCAAGCGCGCGGGTGAGGAGGCTCTTGCCGTCCTCGTCGCTCGGCGGAGTGCCATAGGCCCAGCTCAGCGACATGCAGCCAAGGCCGATGGGGTTGGTCTCGCGACCGGCAATCGTGCGGCGGGTAAAGGTCATGGCAGCGCTCCTTTTCGCAAGGAGCGATGCCAGCCGGGCCGACACGACGTCAACCCGGCTGGACTAGGCTATTTCACCAGTTACTGCCCCTGGCGCGCGCGGGCGACATCATCCTGCGTCACCGGCACGATCTTGATTTCCACGCGGCGGTTGGCCGAACGGCCTTCCTCGGTGGCGTTTGAGGCAATTGGCTGGCTCTCGCCAAGGCCCTGGCTGCGGATGCGCGGCGCCGAAACCCCGCGCGAGGTGAGATAGTCCGCCACCGCTCTGGCGCGGTTTTCCGAAAGGCGCTGGTTGTAGGCATCCGAACCGGTCGAATCGGTGTGACCGGTCACGTCGATCAGCGAATCCGGATACTGCACCAGGCTCTGCGCCACCTTGTCGAGCGTGTCGCGGAAGCCGGGCTTGATCACCGTGCTGTCGGTATCGAACGTCACGCCGTTGGGCAGATTGACGAGGATCGCCTTGCCGCCATCGACCGGGCTGACGTCCACGCCGGTGCCGGCGGTCTGCTCGCGCAGCTGCTTGATCTGCTTGTCATAGGTGTAGCCCACCGCCGCGCCCGCCACGCCGCCGATGCCCGCGCCGATGATGCGGCCGGTGCCGCCGCCAATGAGGCCGCCCAGCAGCAGACCCGCCAGCGCGCCGCCGCCTGCACCGATCGCAGTGCGAGAAACCTTCTGCTGGCCGGTGTTGGGATCGGTCACGCAGGCCGAGAGGCTGACGAGCGAAACAGCGCAAAGGCTGGATACAAGAACGCGCCGGATTTTCATGGTACTTCCCCTGTGAACGGACTCTCCCGAGAGTGTCCCTGTAATTGAACGACTGCCGCCTCTTGCGGTTCCAGCGTGCTTATTCGCCCTATCATCCTGAACGCTAGCCGAATAGCAGCCCTTCATGCGGCGGCGCAAATCTGCTAGCGCTTCCCGCGTGACCCCTTATCCTTGGCCAGACGCCTTCATCATCCTCGGGCTGGTCCTTCTCAACGCCCTGTTTTCCATGACGGAACTGGCGATCGTCTCGGCACGCCCCGCCCGGCTGAAGGTCGCGGCAGAGGGCGGCAGCAAGGGCGCAAAACTGGCGCTCGAACTCGCGGCAGATCCCGGCAAGCTGCTCTCCACCGCCCAGATCGGCATCACCTTGATCGGCATCATCGCGGGTGCCTACTCCGGCGCAAGCCTTGGCGGACCGACCGGCGAACGCCTCGCTGCGCTCGGCCTGCCCGGTGAATGGGCCCCCATCGTCGGCTTCGTGCTGGTCATTGCGATCACCACCTACCTCAGCCTCGTCGTCGGCGAACTGGTGCCCAAGCAGCTCGCCCTGCGCGCGGCCGAGCCGATCGCCATCGTCGCCGCCGCGCCGATGCGGTTGATGGCCCGCGCCACGGCCCCCTTCGTGTGGACGCTCGACAGTTCCTCCTCGCTGCTGCTGCGCCTCTTCGGCGTGAACCGCACCGCCGAGCAGGACGTGACGGCCGAGGAACTCCACATGATCTTCGCCGAAGCGACCCGCTCCGGCGTGATCGAGGAAGACGAGCGCGCGCTGATGACCGGCATCATGCGCCTCGCCGATCGCCCCGTTCGCGAAGTGATGACCCCGCGCACCGAGTTGCACTGGATCGAGCGCCGTGCGCCGGAAACCGAATTGCGCGCCGCCATCGCCGATAGCCCGCATTCGCTGCTCCTCGTCGCCGATGGCTCGGTCGATAACGTGGTCGGCGTGGTCAAGGTGCGCGATGTGCTCTCTGTGCTCCTGCGCGGCCGCAAGGTCATGCTCGCGCGGCTGATGAAGAAGCCTGCCATCGTGCCCGACCAGCTCGATACGATGGACGCTCTGCGGGTGATCCAGCACGCCGAAATCGCCATCGCGCTCGTCCACGACGAGTACGGCCATCTCGAAGGGATCATCACTCCGGCGGACCTGCTCGATGCGATCGTCGGCAATTTCGTCGGGCATGGCGACGAAGGCGACGGGCCGATGATCGTGGAGCGCGAGGATGGCTCGTTGCTGCTATCGGGCGCGCTCCCCGCCGATGCGCTGGCGGACCGGCTCTCCATCGAACTCCCCGAAGACCGGGATTTCGCCACCGCCGCCGGCTTCGCGCTCTCGGTGCTCAAGCGCCTGCCGAGCGAAGGCGAGCATTTCCACGATCAGGGGTGGCGTTTCGAAGTGGTCGATATGGACGGCCGCAAGATCGACAAGCTGCTGGCCAGCAAGGTCAAGCCCGCCCACACCGCGCCGGTGCTGGACGGCTGAGGCCGGGAACTCGTGACCAACCCTTCGTCATTGCGAGCGTAGCGAAGCAATCCAGAGCACCATGCACTGACGCCCTGGATTGCTTCGCTACGCTAGCAATGACGAAGTACGGGAAATCAGCCCGGAATCTGCGCCCGCGCCTCGCGCCCGTCGCCTTCCGGCGCGGCCAGGATATCGCGCACCGCGGCGCCCTTGGCCACGGTCTTGGTCTTGGGATCGCCGACCACGTTACGGATGCCCACGGCCGAAGCCCCCGCCTTGCCCAGCGCATCGGTTTCCACCGCGCTGCGCGGGGCCGTGCCGCCGAACAGGGCATCGAGCGCCTGCTTCGAGCTATCGACATCCTGCGGGCGCGGTGCGCCGGGGTTAGGCGGCATCAGCGCGAAATCGGGCGGCACCACCAGCGGCGCCTGCCGGCTCACCGCGAATTCGTCAGGCCGGATGCGGTTGAACAGCGAGCCCCCCTGCGAGCACGCGCCAAGCAGCGTTGCGCCACCGGCAAGCATCAGGATGGTGAGGGACTTACGCATCAAACAGTCTCCGTGGCGGTATCATTGTCAGCATCCGCCGCTTCGGCGGGCTTTTCGCGCGAAAGCAGCGACCGGGCAAGCAGTATCAGCACGCCGCAGGTGATCGCGGCATCCGCGAGGTTGAAGATCAGGAACGGACGCCACTGGCCGATGTGGAGATCGGCATAGTCGATCACATAGCCGCGCGTAGACCGGTCGTAGATATTGCCAAGCGCCCCGCCCAGCACCAGCGCCAGCGCGGCAATCTCGCCCAGCACCTTCTCGCGGAGCATCCACACCGCGACGCCGCAGGCAATCAGACCGGTCATCGCCAGCAGCACGAGCTTGGTCTCGCTCGAATCCGCCGTGAACATGCCGTAGGAAACGCCGTAGTTCTCGGTCCAGCGCAGATCGAAGAACGGCAGCAGCTTGATGAGGCCGACCGCCTGCAGATCGAGCGGCCCCGCCACGAACGCCTTGATCCCCCGGTCCAGCGCGAAGACGCCCAGCGCCAGACCAAACCCGGTAGCGCGCCCATTTGCGAGACGGACCGCAGGGCTCCTCATGCCGGCAGCCCCGCCACCACGTCGTCGCACCGGGCGCAGAGCGCGCCGTCCTCGGTCACTTCGGGCAGGTGCCGCCAGCAGCGGCCGCACTTGTGGTGGGAAGTACGCGACACGCCAACACTAGCCCCAGGCCCAAGCCATGCCTTAATTGGCTTTCCATCTAATATGAGATCGACCTCGGATCGAGCCTTTGTTTCGGTCGATCTTACTAGGACGTCGCTGGTAATCAGAAATTCGGCCCAGTCGATCTCAATTTCCTCAAAATCTCTAGATACAGTTAGCGAGATGCTGGCTTCAAGGCTCGATCCAAGCTCTTTGTCTCGCCGTTTCTCTTCGATCGCATGCAGCGCTGTTGAGCGGACCTGACGCGCGAGATGCCAAAGTTCATATTTCTTCTTGTCTAGCTTTACGTGCATTCTCTTCGACAGAGTCAACAAATGCACGCTGCCCCGGTCCGGGAACCGCGTCGTCCACACTTCTTCCGCCGTGAACACCAGCACCGGCGCGGCATAGCGCACCAGCGCGTGGAACAGCACATCGAGCACCGACCGATAGGCGCGCCGCTTCGGGTCCGCAGACGCATCGCAATAGAGGCAGTCCTTGCGGATATCGAAGTAGAACGCGGACAAATCCTCGTTGCAGAAATCGATCAGCACGCGGGTGTAGGTGTTGAAATCGAAATCCGCGATGGCCTGCCGCAGCGTCACATCAAGCTCGCTCAGCCGGTGCAGCATATAGCGCTCCAGCTCCGGCATATCCGCCGCTTCCACGCCCTCGGTTTCCCAATCGAACCCTTCGAGCGCGCCCAGCAGATAGCGGAAGGTGTTGCGCAGCTTGCGATACTGGTCCGCCACGCCGCCAAGGATTTCCTTCCCGATCCGGTGGTCCTCGGTGAAATCGACCGAAAGCGCCCAAAGCCGCAGGATATCCGCGCCATATTCCTTCATCAGGTCGATGGGCGAGATCGTGTTGCCCAAGGACTTGGACATTTTCATGCCCTTCTGGTCCATGGTGAAGCCGTGCGTCAGCACCGCCTTGTAGGGCGCATGGCCGCGCGTGGCGCAGGCTTCGAGCAGCGAGGACTGGAACCAGCCGCGATGCTGGTCAGAGCCTTCGAGATAGAGATCGGCATGGGGGCCGGTGTAGCCTTCGGGGCGCAGCAGATCGGGCCACTTGCCCGATTCGAGCACGAAGGCATGCGTGCTGCCGCTATCGAACCACACGTCCAGAATGTCGGTGACGCGCTCGTAGTCCTCAAGCTTGTAGTCCGCGCCAAGATACTCCTGCGCGCGCTCCTCGCTCCACGCATCGACGCCGCCGGCCCGCACCGCCGCCACGATCCGCGCATTGACGGCGGGATCATTGAGGTACTGGCCGGTCTTGCGATCCACAAACAGCGTGATCGGCACGCCCCACGCGCGCTGGCGCGAGAGCACCCAGTCCGGCCGACCCTCGACCATCGCGCGAATGCGGTTCTCACCCTTTTCCGGAACCCAGCGGGTATCGGAAATGGCCTTCGTCGCCTTCTCGCGCAGCGTGCCGCCGGTGCTTTCGCGGTCCATCGGCACAAACCACTGCGGCGTGCAGCGATAGATCACCTTGGCCTTCGAACGCCACGAATGCGGGTAGGAATGCTTGTAATCCGCCGAAGCCGCCACCAGCCCGCCCGCCTCGCGCAGCGCCTCGCAGATCGGGCCATCGGGCGCATTGAACTTGGGATTGATGACAGAGCCTTGTCCGCCGAGCCAGCCCCAGTCCGCGCGGTACTTGCCATCCCCCTCGACCGCGAAGACCGGCTCGATCCCGTGTGCCTTGCACAGCGCAAAGTCGTCCTCGCCATGGTCCGGCGCCATATGGACAAGGCCGGTGCCGCTGTCAGTCGTGACGAAATCGCCGGGGAGCATGGGGCGCGGCTTGGCGAAAAACCCACCGAGCGCGTGCATCGGGTGGCGGACGATGGCGTCTGCCAAGGCACCAGCCTTAAGAGGCCCATACCCGCGATCGACAGAGCTAACGCCCAAGCGCCCGAGGAATGCCGACTCAAGATCGAGCGCATAGACAAAACGGCGGCCACCAACTTCAGAGACTACGTAGTCAACCTCTGGCCCATAGGCGATTGCCTGGTTAACCGGGATCGTCCACGGCGTGGTCGTCCAGATCACCACGAATGCGCCGGCCAAAGATGGTTCGTTGGGCGACTCCACAATCTCGAACGCCACGTCGATCTGGGTCGAGACGATATCCTCGTACTCGATCTCCGCCTCGGCCAGCGCGGTCTTCTCAACCGGCGACCACATCACCGGCTTCGCGCCGCGATAGAGCTGCCCGCTCTCGGCAAACTTGAGCAGTTCGCCGACGATGGTGCCTTCCGCTTCCGGGTCCATCGTCAGGTACGGGTGGTCCCAATCGCCCTGGATGCCGAGCCGCTTGAGCTGCTCGCGCTGCACGTCCACCCACTTCTGGGCATAGGCGCGGCATTCGGCGCGGAATTCGACCGGCGGAACTTCGTCCTTGTTCTTCTTCTTCTTGCGGTACTCTTCCTCGACCTTCCACTCGATGGGCAGGCCGTGGCAATCCCAGCCGGGCACATAGGGCGCGTCCTTGCCGAGCAGGCTCTGCGTGCGGCAGACCATGTCCTTGAGGATATGGTTGAGCGCATGGCCGATATGCATGTCGCCATTGGCATAAGGCGGGCCGTCATGAAGAATGAACTTCTCCGCGCCCGCACGCGCCTCGCGCAGCTGCTGGTAGAGCCCCTCATCCTGCCAGCGCGAAAGAATGCCCGGCTCCTTCTGGGGGAGGCCGGCCTTCATCGGGAAATCGGTCTTCGGCAGGAAGACGGTCGAACGGTAGTCTGGAGCTTCGGTCATGATCGGCGGGCCTTAGCGAAGCGCCGGGATTCCTGCAAACACTCGCGCGTCAGTCGGTCGAAGCATCATCGCGCTCCTGCGCCGCCAGCGCCTCGGCATTGGTGCGCTTGTCGAGCGCGGGGCGCAGCGCTGGCCCCACCGTCCAGTAATCATCGACCATGACATGGCCCCGAAAGGTGATCGGCACAGACGGCAGATCGCGCGCATGGAGCAGCCCCGCGCCGGTGCTGCTGCGCACCGCGAGGACCTGCCCGCCGGTCGCCGTGATGCGGTTCACGGTCAGATTGGGCCAGCCCCACAGCGTGAACGTCGCATCGAGCGGCGCGATCATCGTGGTGCCCTTGCAGCTGGCAGGCAACAGGCCGGTCCAGCCGCTCATGCGGTAGGCCGATGTGCAGGCCGCCGCCTGCGCCGGATCGAACGCCCAGCTCTTCGGCCAGGCCGCGCGGATCACCGCAAGCGCGGCTGGCCCTGCGCTGAAGCCGTCCTCCGTGGCCACCGGATCGCGCCCCATCGCCTTGAGCTTCGCCACCAGCACCCTCGCGCCCTGCGCATCATCGGCCACGAGGCGGAAGAAATAGCGGCCTCTGGGATCGGCCTCGATCACCTCGTCCAGTGTCGGGATCGTGTTGCGCGCGTTGCCGCGCAGGGGGAAGGTCTTGCCTCCGTCCGCGGTGTAGCCATAGCCCGGATCGAGCGCCTGAATCGCGGCAAGCGACTGGGCCGAAAACGACCCCTTCCCGTTGCTGCGGCAATCGAGCGCGGCATCGGGATAGAGCACCAGCGCATCGTCGGCGGTACGCACCACATCAAGCGTCACGAGGTCCGCCCCCATGCGCCGCGCCATCTGCACCGATCGCGCGGTATCGGCGATGTAATCATGCAGTGGCGGGAGGATCGCCTGCGCCGGGCATGAGCTTGTACGCCCGGACGGTGTGTATTGCTGCGAAATACCGCCATTTGCGATCAATCTCAGGTGCCCCCTCGGATTGTCCGCCAGCCAACTCGCATTGACAAACGTGAGTGCCAGAAAGCCGAGAGCGCCCAAAAACGCCAGACCACGAAGCCAGATCACTGAAAAACGCGCCCCCAAGACTGCGTTGGATTTGAAAAGCATTGCTCGCGCAGCCTTGGCACCAAGTCAAACGCTTCCTCGCGGCGCTGCGGATGGCGCATCATCGCGCCTTGCGCTAGACTGCCCTGCATGGCCTCCCAGCACCACGCGCACCGCAGTCCGCTCCTCCGTGCCGAGGGGCGATGGGCGCTCGCCGCCAATGTCGGCCTGCTCATCGCCGCCACCATTGCGATCAACGGCTTTCTCTTCGCCATCGGCTGGGCGCGGCCGAGCGGCCGTCAGATGCCAATGATCCCGCCGGGTGCCGTGGTCGGCCTGATCTGGACCGTTTTGCTTGGCCTGATGGGCGCGGCGCGCTGGTCCTATGTGCGCGGCAGCGGCGATAGCGGCTGGCGTTCGTGGACGCCGTACATGCTTGCTGCGCTGTGCATCGCCTATCCGTTCTACACCGGCGGATTGCAGCGCAATGATGCGGCGTTCTGGGGCACTGTCGCCACCCTGATCGCGGCCGTAGCAGTGATGTTCGTGCTGCGCCGGGGCGATGCGCGCGCACCGTGGCTGCTTGTCCCCACCGCCTTCTGGGGCGGCTACGTGCTCAGCGTGATGATTGCCTACCCGTCGGCCTGATCGAGCAGCCGCCGCGCTTCATCGCAATCGCGCCCCATCTGCGCAACGAGCGCATCAAGGCTATCGAATTTCGCCTCACCGCGCAGGAAGTGGTGGAATGCCACTTCGATCTCCTGCCCGTAGAGATCGCCGCTGAAGTCGAAGAAATGCGGCTCGAGCAATTCCTTGGGCGGATCGAACGTAGGACGGATGCCGATATTCGCCGCGCCCTTGAGCACGCGGCCGTCAGGAAGATGCCCCGTCACCGCATAGATACCGTAGCGCGGCCGCAGATAGCTGCCGATATCAAGGTTGGCCGTCGGGAAGTTGATCGTCCGCCCCACCTTGTCGCCATGCTGCACCGGGCCGCGGATCGCGAAAGGCCGCGTCAGCAGCCGCGCGGCCTCCTGCGGATCGCCCGCCACCAGCGCCTCGCGGATGCGGCTGGAGGAAACGACCTCGCCGTCCAGCAGCACCGGGCCAACCGCGCGCGTTTCCAGCCCCACCGCAGCGCCGACATCGCGCAGGACGCCGACATTCCCGCCCCGCGCCCGGCCGAAGGTGAAGTCCTCGCCCGTCACCACCGCCGCCGCGCCGAGCCGGTCTGACAGCAGATCGCGCACGAAGGCCTCCGCCGGCATCGCCGCCATCGCGCCGTCGAATCCGAACACCAGCATCGCATCCGCCCCGGCCTCGGTAAACAGCGCCTCGCGCTGATCCAGCGTGGTCAGGCGGAACGGCGGCGCATCGGGCTTGAAGTGGCGCACCGGATGCGGATCGAAGGTGGCGATGATCGCGGGCCGACCTTGCTCGCGTGCCCAGCGCACCGCTTCGCCCGCCACGGCTTGGTGGCCGAGATGAAACCCATCGAAATTGCCTAGCGCGATGACGCCGCCGCGCAAGGCTTCGGGCATGGGCTCGCTGGCATGGACGCGCATCAGGCCGCGCCCCGGACAAAGGTCACGAAATCATGCGCCGGATAGCTGCCCTCGGCTGCAAAGCTTGCTCGTGCGGTTTCCCGCCAGGGCGCCGCCGGATAGGGCATCCGCGTATCTCCGGCATAGTCGCCCTGCACTTCGGTCAGCTCGAACCGGTGCGCCAGCCCCTCGAACTGCGCAAACACATCCGCGCCGCCGATCACCGCCACCTCGCCGTCCCCGGCCAGCGCCAGCGCGCCCGCAACATCGTGCACGACCTCCGCACCGGGGGCCGACCAGCCGGCATCACGCGTCAGCACGATATGCCGCCGCCCCGGCAGCAGCCCCGGCAGCGAGGCAAATGTCTTGCGCCCCATGATCATCGGCTTCCCCATGGTCAGCGCCTTGAAGCGCTTGAGGTCTGCGGGCAAGCGCCACGGAAGGGCACCCTTGTCGCCAATCGTACCATCATCGGCGCGCGCAACAATCAGCATGACGGTCTGTGCCATTCAGAGCACCAGCCGCGTCACATGGCCCATCTTGCGCCCGGGCCGCACCGCCGCCTTGCCATAAAGATGCAAGTGGTTGGCCGGATCGGACAGGATCGCAGGCCAGTCGTGCGCCTCGTCACCGATCAGGTTGTCCATCACCACGCCCGCCGCGCAAAGCTCGGTCGAACCCAGCGGCAGTCCGCAAATCGCGCGAACGTGGTTCTCGAATTGCGAGGTGAGCGCGCCCTCGATCGTCCAGTGCCCGGAATTGTGCACGCGCGGCGCCATTTCGTTGAACACCGGGCCGTCTGCCGTGGCGAAGAACTCCAGCGTCAGCACGCCGACATGGCCGAGCGCATCCGCCACCTGCTTCGCCAGCGCCCTTGCAGCATCCACTAGCGCACGCACCGCATCGCCTGCCGGCACCACCGACTGGCTCAGGATGCCAGCCTTGTGCGCATTCTGCGCCGAATCCCAGAAGCGCACGTCACCATCCGCCCCGCGCACGAGGATCACCGAAAACTCGGCATCAAACTGCACGAAGCCTTCATAGACGAGCGGAACCTGCGGCAGGTCCAGCCCGGCGGCATCCTCCGGCGTCATGATCCGCCACTGGCCCTTGCCGTCATAGCCGTCGCGCCGGGTCTTGAGGATTCCCGGGGTGCCGATCTTCGCAATCGCTGCCGCCAGATCGGCGGCGCTGTCGACCGTGGCCCAGGGCGCGGGCCGTCCGCCCAGCGCTTCGACGAAGCTCTTTTCCGCCGCGCGGTCCTGCGCCACTTCCAGCGAACGCGTGCCCGGATGCAACGCCGCATCGCCCAGCGCGGCGAGCGGCGCGACCGGCACGTTCTCGAACTCGTAGGTCACCACCGCGCAGGCCTTGCCGAATGCGGCCAGCGCATCGGCATCATACCAGCCCGCACAAGTGAACCCCGCGCAGACATCCGCCGCGATCGAATCCGCCTCGGGCGCATAGACATGGCAGCGATAGCCAAGGTTCGCAGCGGCAAGCGCGATCATCCGGCCAAGCTGCCCGCCGCCCAGAATGCCGATGGTCTCGCCAGGAGCGATCATGCCGTCACACCGGAAACTCGGCGACCGAATCGGTCTGCGCCGCGCGCCACGCCACCAGCCGCTCGCTCAGCGCCGGATCGGAGAGCGCGAGGATCGAAGCCGCCAGCAGCGCCGCATTGGTGGCTCCCGCCGCGCCAATGGCCAGCGTGCCGACGGGAATGCCGCCCGGCATCTGCACGATGGAGAGCAGGCTATCGAGCCCCTTGAGCGCCTTGGACTGCACCGGCACGCCCAGCACCGGCAGATACGTCATCGAAGCGATCATCCCCGGCAAGTGCGCTGCGCCGCCTGCGCCTGCGATGATGACCTGGATGCCTGTCGCCGCGGCGCCCTTGGCGAAGGTCACCAGCCGGTCCGGCGTGCGATGCGCCGAAACGATCCGGCACTCATGCGCCACGCCCAGCTTTTCCAGCACGGCCGCGCCGTTCTGCATGGTCTCCCAGTCAGACTGGCTGCCCATCACGATAGCGACCTTTGCCGCGCCGTCAGTCATCCCCATGCATCCCCTCGCAGACGGTGCGCCTCAGCGCTCCGACAGGTAGTAGCGCTCGATCTCGCCCAGATCGTCGTCCAGTTCATAGACAATCGGCTGCCCGGTTGGAATCTCGAGCCCGGTGATATCGGCGTCCGAAATGCCCGAAAGGTGCTTCACCAGCGCGCGCAGCGAATTGCCGTGTGCGGAAACCAGCACCGTCTCACCGCTACGCAGCGCGGGGGCGATCTTCTCGTCCCAGCAGGGCAGCACGCGTGCGATGGTGTCCTTGAGGCTCTCGGTGTTCGGCACATCGATCCCGGCATAGCGCGGGTCGCTCGCCAGATCGAACTCGCTGCCCGCTTCCAGCGGCGGCGGCGGAATGTCGAAGCTGCGGCGCCAGATCTTTACCTGTTCGTCGCCGTGCTTCGCCGCCGTCTCTGCCTTGTCGAGCCCGGTCAGCCCGCCATAGTGCCGTTCGTTGAGCCGCCAGTCCTTGTCTTCGGGAATCCAGATACGGCCCGCCGCTTCCAGCGCCAGATGCAGCGTCTTGATCGCGCGCTTCTGGAGCGAGGTGAACGCGGTGGTCGGCAGGATGCCCTTGGCTTTCAGCAGCTCGCCCGCAGCAAACGCCTCGGCCGCGCCTTTCTCGGTCACGTCTACATCCCACCAGCCGGTGAAGCGGTTTTCGAGGTTCCACTGCGACTGGCCGTGGCGGATCAGGATCAGGCGGGGCATCGTCGTCCTTCGCAAGCTGCGGATGAAACAAGGGCGCGGACCTAGCGCCCGCCCGCGCTTTTGGAAAGGGGCGCTATGGAAAGCCCCAGTCCCTTCACCTCATCTTGAGCTTGTCGAAGGAGGGAGCAGCGGCGCGCGCTAGGCCTGCGAAGGCTCATCACCCCCGTCGGCTACTTCCTCCGTGGTGCCCATGGCCCGAGCCTGCGCTTTCCGGCGGCGCAAGTTTTCGCGCAGCCGCTGCGCCAGGCGCTCCTCGCGGGTCGGCGCAGGTTTGTCTTCGGATGCGGTGGTCTTGTCAGTCATCGCGGCCGTCTCTGCCGCGCGGGCGCAAAGCCTGCAAGCCTGTCCTTGACAAACGCAAGCCCCGCCGCCAAAGCGCCCGCCTGCCCGCCCCGGCGTTGCCCGGCGTAAGGCATGCGGAAATGGTGTGCTGCTGTAGCTCAGTGGTAGAGCGCATCCTTGGTAAGGCTGAGGTCGGGAGTTCAATCCTCCCCAGCAGCACCATTTCCCCGGCGGAAATCCGCCAATTTGGCTGAAAATCGAGGGTTTTGACGGCTGGCTGTTACATCCGTAACGGAGAAGCGCATGTGCACTCACCTCGATAAGACCGGCTCAACATACTATTTCCGCCGCACCGTTCCAGACGACCTGATCGGATGCTTCACAACCGCCACGGGCAAGGCCCGGACGGAATGGAAGTTCAGCCTCCGCACAAAGGACAAGGAAGAGGCCAAGCGTCTACTGCGGCCTCATGTGAGCCAGACAGACAATCTCATCGACGACGCCCGTGATGCCCTGAGGATTGCCCCCAAGCCAGCCTCAGCCGTGCTTGAAGCCAAAGATCGTGCGCAGGAGGAGCAAGCGGCACAGGCCGCGTTGGATGCTGAAAGCAAGGAGCGGCGGTTAGCGCGGTCTGAACTGCGTACTCTTTGGCATCGGCGGCGACGGATGCGAACGGAAGAACTGCTTCCAGAGCAAGCGGCTGCTATCGACCTTATCAGAGAGAAAGACGTTGAACTTGCGGAGCTGCGCAGGGCTGTGGAGGTTATGCAGGCGGGGAATGACCGGCTGGGCATACCGAGGCCGCTCGCAAAGGTGCCGAGTGGTACGATAGCGCCCGAGGGGCGCATTGGGGCAAGCCCAGTCTTGAGCCTTACCGCATTGTTTGACGACTATGCCGCAAGCGGCGCAGCTACGGCCCACACTGTCGCAAAGTGGCGTGCGGCGGTAAGCGCCTTTGTGAAGCACCTAGGGCATGATGACGCCAAGTTGATTACGCGAGCGGATGTTTCCGACTGGCTAAAGGCTTTAGTCGCTTCTGGGCTATCGGTGCGCACGGTCAAGGGGACGTACCGGGCAGCCGTGGCCCGTGTCCTCAGCCTTGCACATGGGGACGGGCAGCTGGGGGAAAACGTCGCCGCGGGGATTGAGGTAAGAGGGCCAAAGGCAACCAAGACGAAGCGGGATGACATTTCCGATGATGAGGCGGCGGTGATCCTCAATGCTGCTCTTGGTCCGCAGAGCGGCGGGATCAACACTCACCACGCTTTAGCGCGGCGCTGGGGTCCTTGGATTTGCGCTTACACGGGTGCCAGGATTACAGAAGTTATGCAGATGCGCGTTTGCGACATCCGCAAAGAAGAGGGGACTTGGGTATTCCGGCTTACCCCGGAGGCGGGGTCGATTAAGAATGGCTCGCTCCGGCTCGTCCCAAT
This sequence comes from Novosphingobium sp. FG137, assembly GCF_057809735.1. NCBI lineage: Bacteria > Pseudomonadati > Pseudomonadota > Alphaproteobacteria > Sphingomonadales > Sphingomonadaceae > Novosphingobium > Novosphingobium sp. FG137. The sequence goes on from NZ_JBMDKN010000002.1 coordinate 821,200, forward strand.
CCACTCACACCTGATAGAACAGGGTGTGCTTGCACTGGGAGAGGGCGGAGCTGAGATACCACTCTTCTACGACATTGCCGCTTCACGCAGGCTGGACACCGTGCAGAAGCAGCCACAGCAAATGGGTAGCAAGCTGGCAATGTGGGTACGCAGTTTAGGCATCACGGAGGTGGCGTCACCAAACCACGGCTGGCGGCACCGGTTCAAGACGGTAGCGCGCTCGGTCGGCATCCCGGCGGAATTGCGTGATGCCATCCAAGGCCATGCTCCTCGCACCGAGGGAGAAAAATATGGCGGCCAGCCCGTTTCGGCACTGAAAGATGCAATCGAGCGCCTGCCTCGATACTGGATCAGGCCGCCAGCGACGTAATGCCATCACAGCCCCGGAGAGGCCGTCAGGAGCGCGACGGAGACACTCAGGCCCATCGCACCAGACCGACGCTCAACGCCCTGAGAGGGCGCTGGCTGAGCACGGCAGGAGCCGCCACCCGATCCCATGCCCTTGCATGAACCAACGGCAGCTTTCAGCGAGGATGGCGGAGGCGCTGAATGGCAGGAAAGTCGTGGAAAGCGGACATGGCAGGTATGCGCGGACGGCAGGGAATGGTGGGTAAGAGACCGTCCGCTTCTGGCAAAGGATTGTCGCTTAGCTGACGTTCGAGTGCAGCGCCCCGAAGGATTTGCCCGCAGTTCCCGCTCAACGGGATCACGAAAACCTATTGCTCTGCTCCTCAGCTTACCCCACTCATCCTGCTAGGAGGACTGGCCAGTGGATAGCAAACTGACATTGGAGATAATCTCCTCCGTCGCGTCTACCGTGATGTCGACTGTCTTAGCCGTGGTCGCACTTATTTTCAGCTATCGACAGAATATTGGCTGGGAGCCAGTGGCACTCGTTAGTAAGAATGGCATGGGCTGTGCAGTCCAGTCCGGTGATCAGTTTCTTAGCCTCGGAATCGAGTTCTGGAATCGCCGCAAGTATCCCCTGAGCCTGCGTGCCCTTATTGTCCGCGCAATCGGCGTCAAGTTGGTTGACGAAAGCTTTTACGGACCTTTCGAAGACTTTGTGAGTGGTAATATTCTAATACGCAAGACTGAGACAGTGCTAGGGCCGAACGAGAGTCTCCGCTTTGAAGTAGAACTACCTTTTCGCGATCAATCATTAGACGCGATGCGCGCAGAGTTGATTGTCGAGCTACTGTACTTCGATCCTCAAGCCAACAAGACCCGCACCACCACGCTTAAACACAAGCACTCCTATCCTGCAATGGGTTGGAATCTGACTGAAGAGGAGCGTGACAAGGCGCGTGCTGCATACAGAGCTGCATCCTCTGCCCAAAGTTAGTTCTCTGCGATGAGCAGCGACGGACACCCCATGGTTACCCCTAGTTACCCTTGGGTGTCGGCGGTATGATAGATCATTTATATTTCCCTAGGTTATGCATCATATGATTGATCGGGTATCTATGTTATGATGGTCTATATTATACAAGTCACTATACACGAACAATCCATATGGTTTCACCGTCCTATTACTGAATAGTTATCATTCCACTGTTACACTGTTTCTGGGTTCCATTGCTTTCCCTAGGGGTACCCTATCCTTCGGATAATATCCTTTCTAAGACAGATACACCTTAGCCGGAGCTTCCATTTTCTAGACGGTATCAAATCGCTTAGCTTTGTCCCGACCGGGCCGGGCAGTCCCCCGGTTATCCCTGTAACCCCCATGGTACCACAGGGGACCTCCCGCTCGCTTTGACAGCCTCGGGGCATCCCTGCCAACGGGGCAGAAATGAGACAGATACCCCGCGCCTTCACCAGCTACACCAACAAGGTTGCGGTGGAGCCCGCTAGCTAGTCGAGGGTCAGTGGGTCGATGCAGTACCGCTTGACCGTACTGGTCGAGATATTGAACTGCGCCGCTGTCTTGGCGATGCTCGCTTTGTTGTCATATCGCCATTTCCGCACAGCGCCCGCATCAGCGGCAAAGTCACGACCAAACTTGGCCTTGCCCCGGTGCGTCTTGCCTGTGCGCTCCAGCGCCTCCCTCGCGGTCCTGCGGCCATTCTCGCATCGCTCTGTAATGCGGTCTCGCTCCATGTTGGCGACTTGGGCGAGGACGGCAACGATAAGCTCACCCACCCCTCGACCAATCGGCCCAAGCCCGTGGACGTTCACGACCACCCCAGCATTGATCAAGTCCCGCACTGTCGCCTGAACGTCGAGTGCATCGCGGCCAAGTCGGTCAATGGCATAGACACAAACCTCGTCACCTTCGCGGACATAGGCGCGAAGCTGGGCAAAGCCGGGGCGGTTGGCTGCAAGAGTGGCACCACTTACCCCCTCGTCCGCAAACTCCTTGGCAAAGTCCCCACCGAGTGCAGCACGCTGCGCCTCAATGCTCTGGTCGCGGGTGCTGACGCGGTAGTAGGCAACTCGGCTCATGGCAGGCTCCACATTAGATCACAACTTACCTGCACCTTGTGAGCCACATGGATCATATGCGCAAGGTATATTTTGAGCCAATCGAATACGCCGGTTTTGCCGTGGCTCAGGACTTACAAGATTTGGACCATACGGCTTTCCTACGGATTCGAGCGCCCACGAATCCTCTTCCATTGGGCAAAAATAACCGCGTAAGGTCTACTCTGTCGTCGACGGCCAGCCAGTTGAGCCGGTACGACCACTGCAGGACAAAGGAGCGGTCATGGGTGGAGCTAAGCGCGATATGGAAGAGCAGGAGGCCATGTACGGTCTTGGCCTTAACATCTGTGTTGAAGCTGGGGCTATCGAAGAGTGCGAGTTTCACCCCGGCTCGTTCTATGAAGGGCAAGAGGATGTCGTGGAGGCCTACAAGTTGGCGGCCCGAAACACCAAAGCAGGCGCTTATGGCGACTTGTCTCAAACGGACGTAACCGACGCGGTTAAGCAAGCCTATGAGGACAACTGCGGGATTGACTACTGCTCTTCATGCGACCGAAACGCAGCAGATGGGTAACCATAGCAAACCTTAAGGGGTATGGGGGTTATTTCCGCTTGAATAATGGCAGGTTGGCCCTCGCGACGGCATGTCGATTTCAGGTCGAGCAGATTCGTGTGGAAAGCGTGCACAGCTACGCGACTAAACCTTTTCCCAGCGGGCAGGTTCGTATATTGTTCTTCTGCTTCCTAGCGACTCCCTTCTAGCTTGGCCCACCTTGGGTGCAAGTGATCGAGGCAGTGGCGAGCGCGTTGCCTCTGGCATCGCGTGGCACGTCGAGGGTTCGGCAACTCTGGTTGTCGGCCCTGGCCGAGCGGGACGCCCGCACGCCCCGGCTGAGACTGGCGAGGTCGGTATCCCGCATATTGCGGCCTGCCAGACGACCTCCGAACAAAAGTCTCGGGTGGAGCGGAGCGCCGCACAAGGGCTTGACGCCGCCAAAAAGCTGCTATGCTGATCGGGGGTAATGGTATGTGTGGTTGCGGAGACAAGCTGGCCAAGCAGGGTCGCCTCGGGCGGTTCAACTTGGTCTGTATGATGGTCGCCCTGCTTCTAGCTTGGCCCACCTTGGGTGCAAGTGATCGAGGCAGTGGCGAGCGCGTTG
>NZ_JBMDKN010000021.1:0-540 GCF_057809735.1 Novosphingobium sp. FG137
GCCGCCGGTGACGGTTGCGCCTGCCAGCAGGCCGATCGAGCCGCTCGCATTGCCCGTTACGAGACTTGCATCGCGGCCAGCGCTGCCGAAGATATTGCCGCCGGTGGCAGAACCTCTGGTGATCGACACGTCGCGGAACGCGGTGGCGATGATATCGCCCTCTGCTGTCGAAAGGTTCGCGGTCGAAGTCACGTCGCCCGCCACCGAACGCATCCGGATTGTTGAGGCGGTGAGTTGCGCGTCCTCGCCGCTTGCGACCGCGACTGACCCAGCCGCTCCGGGCGTACCGAAGGTAACCGAAGTCCCCCGCGCGCCTTCGGCGTTGGTCGAACGGCCGGTCGTCAGGCTGACATTGCCTGTCGTTGCCTTCAGGTCGATATCATCCCCAGCCGTACCGGACGTGATGCTCACACCCGTGCCGGCCAGCGCGGCAATATCGACACCGGCGTTGAGCGCGCCGCCGGTGACGGTTGCGCCTGCCAGCAGGCCGATCGAGCCGCTCGCATTGCCCGTTACGAGACTTGCATCGCGGCCAGCGCT
>NZ_JBMDKN010000022.1:0-301 GCF_057809735.1 Novosphingobium sp. FG137
GTAATATTATTATCTTATCTGGTGATAAACCAGTTGAGGTAGGTCAACAAAGCAGTCATGTTACTTTAACCCATAATTTCTCTTCTAAAAAAGAAGAGGGTATTTATACTCATGAGCCTGAAGATTATAAGACTACTTATATCCCAGCAGCTACTACAGAGAAAGCTGGTGTAATGACCGCCCAAGATAAAGTTAATCTGGATGAGACATTACCCAATGCTATTGCTCAAGAGGTTCAGGACCGTAAAGATGCTATCGAAGCTTTGGACGGTAAATCAGAAGCCGCTCTTGCTCAAGAAGT